>CAVYPD010000009.1:0-162274 GCA_963770275.1 uncultured Alphaproteobacteria bacterium | reverse complement strand
GACGCTGACGCGCATCCTGTTAGCGCCACGCTGAACGCTGCCCTCTAGGACATAGCGGACGTTCAACTCGCGGCCGATCTGCTTCAGAGCGATGGGCTTGCCCTTATAGGTAAAGGCAGTGTTGCGAGCGATCACGAAGGAGCCGCTGATGCGCGACAAATCAGTGGTCAGGCTCTCGGTCACGCCATCGACGAAATACTCCTGTTCCGGGCCGTCGGACATATTGGCGAAGGGCAGAACCACAATGGAAAGGCGCGGAGGCCCCTGCGTGTTCGGCGTCGAAGGCGGACGGCGCGGGAGCCGCGCTTTCCGAGCCGGGTCTTATCGCGTAGACCCGCACCGGCCGAGCGATGTTCTTGAGGTCCTTCTCGCCGAGATCGACGAAGGTGGCGTCGACACGCCCGCGAACATGGTCGTAGGCGGTGCCTGAAACATAAATGCCCCCTGGCTCGCAGACGCCTTCGAGCCGCGCTGCGATATTGACGCCGTCGCCAACAATGTCGTCGCCCTCGACCAGCACGTCGCCGAGGTTGATGCCGATGCGGTAGAGGATGCGCTTGTCTTCAGGGGTTTCGGCGTTGCGCTCAATCATCAGCTTCTGGATCGCGATCGCGCATTCGACGGCGGCGACCACAGAGGGAAACTCCATGCAGCACGCCGTCGCCCGTCGTCTTGACGATGCGGCCGCCGTGCCCGGCGACGATCGGCGTCGACGCCTCGTGTCGCTCGCGCACCGCCTTCGCCGTGCCAGCTTCGTCCTCGCCCATGAGACGCGAATAGCCAACGACGTCGGCGGCGAGGATCGCGGCGAGACGGCGGGCGGCGGTCATTGTTCGGGGACTCCGGCCTTGCGCAGGCCGTCGAAAATGGGCTCAAGCTGGGCCAGATACGTCGGGTCGTCGCTCATCGCCGTCCAGGTGGCGCGGGCGCGGGAGATGGTGAAGGTCGGGTTGAGCGCGAGACCGGCCTTGACTGCGGAATGCGCCTCGTCAAGTCGACCAAGCTGCGCGAGGGCGGCGGCCAACTGAAAATATGCTGTCGGATAATTTCGATTGGCCTCGATCGACCGTCGAAACCACGCGACCGCCTGCTCCCAACTGCCGAGGTGGATCTTCGCCAGGCCCGCGTAAGTCATCCAGATGTAAGCCATCGTATCGCGCGGACTGAGGCGCAGGGCCTCGGCAATGTGAGCCTCGGTTTCTTCGGCGCGACCGATAAAAATCTTGCCAAATCCGATAACGGCATGGGCGTTGGCGAGATTTCGATCCAGCGCCAACGCATGTTCACATTCGGCGATGCCCTCGCGCGGCGCGCTTGGTCAATATGTCGACAAGTCCCAACCACATATGGCCGCGCGCATGGTCCGGGACCGACGACAAGGCTTTGGTCAACTTCGCTTCGGCCGCCGCGAAGGCCGCCGTCGGATCGGTCACAAAGGAACTTGCGCCCGCGATCGCGTCCGCGCGCGCCGATCCAATGAGCGCGTCGACATTGTCGGGATCGGCGGTGAGCGCGCGATCGAAAAAGCTGCGCGCTTGCGCCACATTGTCAGGGGTCAGACCCTTATTGAGCCAAGCCAAACCCTGAAAATAGAGGTCCATCGAGTCGGGGTTCGGGGCCTGTTCCGCGCGTCGCGCCTCGGCGGCGACGAGTTGGGCGTTCAGCGCGCCCGCCAGGCGCGCGACGATTTCGTCCTGCATGTCGAAGAGATCGGCGAGCGGCTTGTCGAACCGCTCGGCCCAGAGATGATTGCCCGTTTCGGCGTCGATGAGCTGCACATTGACGCGCATGCGGTTTCCGCCGCGCTGAACGCTGCCCTCGAGGACATAGCGGACGTTCAACTCGCGCCCGATCGTCTTCACGTCGACCGGCTTGCCCTTGTAGGTGAACGCCGTATTGCGGGCGATCACGACGGCGCCTCGTATCCGTGAGAGATCGGTCGTCAGGCTCTCCGTGACCCCGTCGACGAAATGCTCCTGCTCCGGGTCGCCGCCGATATTGGCGAACGGCAAAACGACCATCGAGAGGCGCGGCGGGGCGGATTTTTCAGGCGCTGGGGCCGGCGCGGGTTTCGCTGCGGCGGACTGGCCGACTTCAAGCGAATAGACCCGGATCGGCTCGGCGATGTTCTTGAGCTGGGTCGGGCCGAGATCGATGACCGCGAGATCGAGCCGCCCCTTGACCTGCCGATAGGCGTCCTCGGAGAGACAGATCGCGCCGGGCTTGGCGATGCCCTCGAGCCGCGCGGCGATATTGACGCCGTCGCCCATCAGGTCGCCGTCGGCCTCCTCGACGACGTCGCCGAGATGAATGCCGACGCGAAACTCGATGCGTCGATCCGGCGGCACGCCCGCATTGCGCTCGATCATGCCGTTCTGCACTTCGATCGCGCAGCGCACCGCGTCGACCACGCTGCGAAACTCGATGATCGATGCCGTCGCCGGTGCGCTTGACGATGCGCCCGTGATGCGCGGCGATGGCGGGATCGATCAGATCGCTCCGGAGGCCCCGTAGGCGCGACAGGGTGCGATCCTCGTCCGCCGCCGCGAGTCGGCTGTAGCCGACAACGTCGGCGACCAGGATTGCAGCGAGCTTGCGCGTTTCCCCCATGGCGCACCCTCTGGGCGTCACTCAGAATAGCACGAAAGCCAGCCCATAGCGGTGTTTACTCGTGCCTCACATGCGCGGCGGCCTCGATAGCCACCAACAGCGCCTGCGCCTCAGCGATCTCGGGCATTTCGGGCGTCGGCGAAAAGCCTTCGAGCGCGGGTGCGAGGACAGCATGGGCGTCGGTGGGGCGGGCGTTCGATTGGTAGAGCTTGGCAAGCGAAAGGGATGCGACAAGCTCGTAGCTCCGCGCGCCTTGCTCCTTTGCGGTGGCAATGGCGGTGCGGTAGGCATCCTCTGCAGAAGCGGGATTGGCGAGATCACGCTTGAGCAGGAAGTCGCCGCGGAGGCGATGGAGGAAGGCGTCCCAAACACGCTGCCCGCCCTCACGAGCCATCGCCAAACCTTCGTTGATCAGCGCCAGCGCGCGCTCATGGTCCCCCGCCGCGGCCTCCAGCTCCGCAAGACAACCGAGAAAATACGGGGTTCCAAGCCGATTGCCTTGGGTCGCATAAGTGTCGAGCGAGTTGCGGAGTTCGTCCGCCCCGCCTCGCGCATCCCCCAGCCCACCCCGCGCCCAGCTCAAGTAGATGCGAGAGATCGCCACATAGAAATCCATGCCGTGCTGTTGGCTGATCTTCAGCAAATTCTCCGCAGTTGCGACAACGCTCTCCAGGTCATTTCGGTGCCCCTCAATATAAATTTTGACCGAGAGCGCGTAGGCGGTGGTCGGAGGGGGCAGCTCGCGGCCAGGGCCAATTGCCTCCTTGATTAATTGACGCGCGCGGTGAAGGTCGCCTGCATACCATGACGCTTGTGCTAGGGAGGCCCAGCAAGCCGCCCCGGTGTCCCATAGGAACTTCTCGCTCGCCTCGCTGTCGCTCTCCATGTCGAAACCGTTCAGCGCCAGTTCGAACTCGCTTCTCGCCTTGGCCAAGTCGCCGAGAAATAGAAACGCCAAGCCAAGCGCGCGATGGGCGTCGCCGAACGCGCTACTTCGTCCATCCGCTTCCGCCTCTCGAAGAATGCGCTCGGCGATATCCCGCGCCGCGCGGACTTCCCCGCGTTGCAAACTCCAATACGCCTGACCAAAAAGCGCGGAAAATCGCTCGGCGGGAAATTCGGCGCGTGTCGCAAGATCGCCAGCTCGCTCGAATGCGGCCTTGGTCTCGTCCGCCGCCGACCCCTTCGAAAAGGAGACTGCCAGAGCGTAGGAAGTCTGTAGACCGACGAGGCGCTGGCGCTGCGCGATAGCGGCCATGACCTCCTCTATCTCCGCGAGAGCCGCCAGCACTTCCTCCGCTTCTGCGATCTCGGGCATCTCCGGCGTTGGCGAAAAGCCTTCGAGCGCAGTCGCGAGGACGGCGTGGGCATCCACGGGGCGAGCGGTCGATTGATAGAGCTTGGCGAGCGACAGCGCCGCGCGCAGACCCCAACTTCGCGCGCCTTGTTGCTTCGCTATCTCGAGCGCGGTTTGGAAAGCTTCCTCTGCCGGAGCGGGATTAGCTGGATCGCGCTCGAGCAGGAGTTTGCCTCGCAGAAGATGAGGGAAGGGCAGGTTACAACGAGTTTCAAGCTGGCGCGCGAGAGCAATGACCTCATCGATGCGCGAGCAGGGCCTGCTCCGCGCCCAGGGTCTCCGCCTCGAGCTCTGCAAGCAGCGCGTTATAGAACCAAGCATTGTACTTCGCGCCTAGATGAGCGCGGTCCGCCAGCACGCGACGAAGGTCTTCCGCCGCAGCTGCGGCGTCATGAAGACGACCGCGCGCCCATGCCGCACTCAATTCCGCGTCGGTGCGCCAGAACGGCATCTCATGGTCCCGCCCGAGAGCATCTAGAGCCTCAGACGCGCTCAACGCTGCGGCGGGGTCTCCGCGCAGGATTTCGAGATGGGCTTTCCACATGAGGGGATGCGCCATCGAGGGGCCGTGGCCGAGTTCGTTTCCGCGCCGGTTCGCCTGCTCGATCAGTTCGCGCGCGCGGTCGACCTCGCCCAATTGCCACATAGTCACGGCGAGGACGGACACAACTAAGGGGCCAGTGGCGTCCTGGAAACGTTCCTGTGTCTCCCTTTCGCTCTCGGCGTCGCAAGCCTCGAGAGCCCGCTCGCAGTGCATCCGCGCCTCGAGAAAATCAGCGGCCAGGTAACTGGCCAGGGCAAGGCCGCGGCGGGCGACGCCCGCTTCCACGACCCGCCCCGTGTCCTCAGCTTCTTTCAGGAAGCTTAATTCTAGCTCCCGCGCAAACCGCAATTCGCCTCGCAAATAGGCGAAGCTCCATTGAAAGTGGGCCGCAGCGAAGCGGTCCGTAAAGTTGTCGGTCTTGGCTGTAAGCTCCGTCGCGCGCGAGAAGGCGGCCCTGGTTTCGTCAGCGGAGAAGCCCTTGGCCCACATCATCGCCTGGCCGTAGGCCGTTTGCAGATGCAACCGCCGCTGCCGTTGCGCTTCCGCGGCTTTGACCTCGTCCGTCTCCGCCAGTGCCGCGAGCAGCGCCTGCGCCTCGGCGATCTCAGGCATTTCCGGCGTCGGCGCAAAGCCTTCGAGCGCGGGCGCGAGGACGGCGTGGGCGTCGGCGGGGCGGTCGGTCGATTGGTAGAGCTTGGCGAGCGAGAGCGCCGCGCGCAGTTCGAAGCTGCGCGTGCCTTGCTGCTTCGCGACGGCGATGGCGGTCAGGAAGGCTTCTTCCGCGGGTGCGGGGTTGGCGGGGTCGCGCTTCAGCAGCATTTCGCCTCGCGCCCGATGCAGTTCCGCTTCGAATGCGCGATATCCGGTGCGGTCGCACGTCGCCAGCGCTTCGTCGAGGATCGCGACGGCGCGGTCGGAATCGCCCGCCCTGGGCTTCCGCCTCAGCCAGCGCCATCTTCAATAGCCCGTCGAACCACAGAACGTTCTGTTCGCGCAGCAGCTCGACGCCGCGGCGCATGCCCTCGAGCCCGCTGCCGCTCGCGCCGCTTGCAGCGGTCGCCCAACCCTCGAGAAACACGCCGAACGCGCGCAACAGGTGCAGATCGTGCTCGCGCGCGAGGCGGGTGAGTTCGAATGCGTTCGGCGCGACGCGCGCCTGGTCGCCGCGCATCAGATTCAAACATGGCCGCGTGCATTCTTCCAAGCGCGAGCGTGCCGACATGGGTGAGGTCCGCGATCCGCGTCTGCATGCGGTCGATGAGCGAAATCGCGCGATCGACCTCGCCGATAGGCCATAATGCAAGCGCGAGGTAATGCATCGCGCAGGACGCCGGCGTCCTGTCCGAAGCGAAAGGCCAGATCATCGTCGCGGCCGGGCTGGAACAAGGCGAGCGCGCGCTCCAGATGATCCCGCGCCTCGCGATACTCGCCGGCGAACCAGCACGTCATCCCGGCGGCGCGGTGAGCGACGCCGGCCTCGGGCGAATCGGGTCTCGCCTCGACGTCGCTGAGGAAGGCCGCTGAGTGCGCCCGCATCGATGGCAACTCGCCGCGCACGAAGTTGCCGGCCCAAAGACCGTAGTCGGCCGCCAATCGCTCGGGCGCGTCCTTGTCGCCGACGCTGACTCGCGGGCTCTTGCGAACGCTTCGGTCGTCTCCGGCGCGCCGAAGCCGCGCGCCGCGATCAGCGCGTTGCCGTAGGCGACGTGCAACTGCGTCAGTCGCTGCCGTCGCGTGGCCTCCGCCTTGACCTCGTCGGTCTCCGCGAGCGCGGCCAACAGCGCCTGCGCTTCGGCGATCTCGGGCATTTCCGGCGTCGGCGAAAAGCCTTCGAGCGCCGGCGCGAGGACGGCGTGGGCTTCGACGGGGCGACCGGTCGATTGGTAGAGCCTGGCGAGCGAAAGCGCCGCGCGCAGTTCGAAGCTGCGCGTTCCCTGTCCGCTTGCGATTGCGATGGCGGCACGAAGGCGTCTTCGGCGGGCGCGGGGTTCGCCGGGTCGCGCTTGAGCAACATGTCGCCGCGAACGCGATGCAGTTCCGCTTCGAATGTGCGATGACCGATCCGCTCGCACGTCGCCAGCGCTTCGTCGAGGATCGCGACGGCGCGATCGACATCGCCAGAGCGGGCTTCGGCCTCTGCGAGCGCAATCTTGATGAGCCCGTCGTAGACGAGGACGTTCTGTTCGCGCAGCAGCTCGGCGGCGCGACGCATTGCCTCGAGTCCGTCGGCCGGCGCACTGCTCTCGCCTTCGCCCAGCCCTCGAAAAAGACCCCACATGCTCGCCACGTCGGCAGATCATGCTCGCGGGCGAGTCGGGCGAGTTCAGTGACGTTCGGCGCGGCGCGCGAGAGGTCGCCGCGCATCATTTCGAATAGGGCTGAATGCATAGTCCCGAATGCGCGCGTGCCGACGTGGGTGAGGCCCGCGAGCCGCGCCTCAGCGGCATCGACGAGGGATAGGGCGCGCCCAATCTCGCCGATGGGCCACAAGACGAGCGCGAGGGAAAGCATCGCCCCGAGGCCGACGTCATGTCCGAAGCGGAACGCCAGATCGTCGTCGCGGCCCGGCTGGAACAGGGCGAGCGCGCGTTCCAGATGATCGCGCGCTTCGCAGTATTCTCCGGCGAACCAATGCGTGATCCCGGCCGCGCGGTGCGCGACTCCGGCCTCGGGCGAATTGCGATTCGCCTCGGTGTCAGCGAGAAAGGTCTCGACGTGGGTCCGCATCGCCAACAACTCGCCGCGAGCGTAGCTGCCGCCCCAAAGACCGTAGTCAGCCGACAGACGTTCAAGCCCGGCGTTGCCGCCCGCTGTCGACTCGCGCGCTTTGGCGAAGGCCTCAGTCGTCTCCGGCGCGCCGTAGCCGCGCGCGGCGATCAGCGCGTTGCCGTAGATGACCTGCAACTGTTGTCGCTGGCCTGAGAGGCCAGCCATGTTCCCGCCCGCCGCCTTGTCCGCCATGGCGATCGCCTTGCCGAGATGGGCGATCGCCTCCTGGAAGGCCGAGCGGCGCAGCGCCTGGTCGCCGGCCTTGCCCCACCATTCGATCGCAAGATCGTCGAGGCCGGCTTGCGTGAAATGATGGGCGATCGCTTCGGGTTCGGCGCGACGCGCTGTCGCGCAGGATTTCGGCAGCCGGCGCATGCAGCGCCTGACGGCGGCTCTTGAGCAGGCTGTCGTAGGCGGCGTCCTGGATCAGCGCGTGCTTGAAGCGGTAGTTCGCCTGCGGCTCCATCGCCCTCGACGAACAGAATGTCGGCCTCGGCGAGCCGCTCCAGCGCCGATTGCAGCGCGCCTTCGTCGAGGCCGGCCACGGATTGGAGCAGCGCATACGAGAATCCGCGGCCCAGCACTGCGCCGATCTGCGCGGTCTCGCGCGCGGAGCCGAGCCGATCGAGCCGCGCGGCGAGCGACTGCTGCAAGGTCGGCGGGATCGCTTGCGCGCCGCCCTGTTCGCCGCGCTCCAACAGGAGGCGCGTAACCTCCTCGACGAACAGCGGAACGCCGCCGGTGCGCTCGCTCACCCCTTCGACGATGTCCATCGGCAGTGCATGATGGGCCGCGAGCTCGCTGACCATCTTCGCGATCTGCACGCGATCGAGCGGAGACAGGGAGATCACGCTATGGTGCGAGCGCACGCTCCACGGCGGGCGGAACTCTGGCCGCGTCGTCGCGATGATCAGCAACGACGCCTGCGCCCCGCGCTCGGCCAGCGCGCGCATGAGATCGAGCGAAGTCGGATCGGCCCAGTGCAGGTCCTCGAAGGCGAGCACGACCGCTTGCGTCCGCGCGGCCGCCAGAATCCATGCCGTCATCGCCGCCAGTTGCCGGCGGCGCAACTCCTCCGGCGCGAGTTTCGCCGCCGCGGTCCTCTGGCAAGAGGACATCGACCAGCGGCGCGAGCAGCGGCGCGTATTCGGTTGGGTCCAGACCGATCAGACCCAGAGTGTTCTCGAGGTCGGCCAAGCGCTGTTCGGCAGGCTGATCCGCGCCGAAGCGCTGCCGGCCCCACTCGGCGATTGGATGCAGCGGCGTATTCTGCAATAGCTGCGACGACGACCATTCGACCCAGGTGTGCGGCGTCTCGCCGAGGCGGCCGTGAAACTCCTCCATCAGCCTGGACTTGCCCAGGCCAGGCTCGCCGACGATCAGAGCGAGCTGGCCCTCGCCCTTGCGCGCGCGCTCCCAGCGCCGGGCTGAGAAGATCGAGCTCCTCCTCACGCCCGACGAGGGGGGTTAGAGCGCGCGCGCCACCCCTTCGGCCGCCGCCGCTGGCGCGAACGACTCGATAAAGCGACTGAGGCCGGGCGACGCCCTTCAACTCGTGCGCGCCCTTCTCCTCGACGACGAAGAGTCCGGCTACCTGGCGCTGCACGTTTCCTGTGATCAGGACCGACCCTGGCTCAGCCGCAGCTTGGACGCGCGCCGCTAGGTTCGGCGCGTCGCCGAACACCTCGCCCGTTGCGTCGACCACAACCTGCCCGGAATCAAGGCCGATCCGCGCGGAAAGCTCCGGCGCGCCTTTGCTGGCGTTTCTGGCGTTGATTTCGACAAGCGCGCGCTGGATCGCAAGTGCGGCGCGCACCGCGCGCTCGGCGTCGTTCTCCTGCGCGTGAGGATAGCCGAACAGCGCCATCAGCCCGTCGCCGAGCTTTTTCAGCACATGGCCGCCGAGCCCGGTCACCGCCGCCGAAGCCTCGTCGAGATAGGCGTTGACGAGGTTGCGCCAGTCCTCGGCGTCGAGCTTCGCGGCGAGACTCGTCGAGCCGACGAGGTCGCAGAACATGACTGTGATCGGGCGGCGCTCGGCCGATGCCTGAAGGCCCTTGGATGGAGCAGACTTCGTCGGGGAAGCGGGAAGGTCCGCAGGACGACCTGCGCCGGCTATTACGGCGATCGCGTCGAGTAGCCGTCTTCGATCGCCAACAACAGAAACGCCAATGTCCTTGAGGTCGTCAACCGTCAGCCGCGGCAGCAGGTCCGCGTCGATCTTGTTGTCCCGGAACTGCTCCTCGTATTGGCCGAGCCCAAGACCGCGAAGCCACCCGCCGACATCCATCGCCGCGCCTCACATGGCTGGCAGGATGATCGCTCACGCGCGGCGGCGAGTCCACCAGCCCCGATCGATGCCGCTTGGGGTGAAAAGCTGTTTCAAGCTCCGATTTGACCAACCGTCAAAGCCCGTATTGTAACTATGCAAGGCTTACAGCAGGCTCGACGGGACCAGGCGCGTCAGGCGTGGCCGGGGCGACGCCGCCGGCTCAATTGACCTTAATACCCCTCACCACCCCCGTCTTGAGGTGCGCAAGCACGTGCCACCTCCGCGCAGGAAAATTTCGCGTTTCCCCAACAAAGAGGGCAGCGCCCTTTTCGCCTTCCGAGCCGTCCCCGTGCTGCCCTTGTGCACCGCGACGACAATTAGGCCGCGCGGAGCGACTTGCCTCCATCTGCCAGAAAGCCAATAGATCCTGCCAAGCTTCAGGCGGGAGCCGCGACCATGAGAGAGGAAGCGAGCGTGCGGGGGCTACCCACGACGACGGGATTCGCCGCACGGGAAGCCATTGCGATGCTGCGCAAACGCAACATCGCGACCGCGCCGTTATTGCTTCGAGCCGGTCTGTCGGAACACGGACTTGCAGCTGCGGCGGATGAAAGCGATGGCCTCGCCCAACGCGTGTCGGCTGTCGGACAGTGCAAGTTCCTTGAATACGCCGCCGAGGCGATGGACGAGAGCGCTTTCGGGCTTCACCTCGCAAAGCAGATCGACCCCCGCGATGTGGGACTATATTTCTATGCGAGTTCGGCCGCTCGCGATCTCGGCGAAGCGCTCGCACTCTTTTCCCGCTATTGCCGGATCGTAAACGAGGCGTTTCGCCTGACTCAAAGATCGGCTGACTCAGCCGTTGAGTTCGAGTTTGTTGGCCTGCCAAGGCATGCCTCTCGGCACAATATGGAATACGTCGTGGCGGCCATTGGGACGGCATTGCGAACGATGTCCGGCCGCAACGTCGTCCCCGACGAAAGTCGCTTTCGCCCACAACCGAAATTCCGACGTGCGGGAATTTGAGCGGTTCTTCGGCTGTCCGGTCGAGTTTGGCGCGCCGAACACCGTGTTTCAAATCTCAGCCGATGCTCTCCGCCTTCCGCTGATCACCGCCGATCCGAAGCTGCTCCGCGTCCTTCGACCCTACTGCGATGCCGCTGCGAAAGAGCGGAACGTAAAACCGGGAACGCTGCGCTCTGCGGTTGAGGCCGAGGTGGAGAAACTGCTGCCCCACGGCAAAGCGAAAGCCGAAAACGTGGCGGAGGCTTTGGCCCTCAGCCTGCGCACCCTCGCGCGAAGACTGGCTGATGAAGGCACGACATACGGCGAGGTCGTCGACCAATTGCGGAAGAGCCTCGCGACTCAATATCTCAACGATCCGGGGATGTCGCTCGGGCAGATTGCGTGGCTGCTCGGCTATGAAGGTTCGACCTCGTTCAATCATGCTTTCAAGCGCTGGACGGGACGGTCGCCTTCCGCTGATCGGAACAGGTGAGCGCGGACGCCGTCTCTTGGCGTGAAAAGACAGAGTTTTGGCAGGCTCTGACAACTTGCGCTGAGCAACAACCGCTAAGTTGTTTCCCGACGGCCGACGACTTCGCCGTGGCCCGGAGACAAGCTCTTGGAAGTCAAGCTCAACGATCAGGAACGGCGAGTCGTCGGCAGATTGCTCACGGAACGCAAAGCCCTCCTGATCGAAACCACTGAAGACACGACCCAATCTGACGCGGCGCGCCGCTCAGGGTTCATTGAGTTGTCGGTTATAGAATCAATACTCGGAAAGCTATGCCTCCGAGATGTCACGTCGACCGCCGCATCAGCCAGAAGGCTCGACGCGGCGGAATGAGTCGGAAACCTCTCCCGGCCACGTAAGCTAGTGGGCGAGTTTCGTGACGTCTTCGGGCGCTATCACATCGCCCGCGTCCTGAGAGAGGTTCCGACAGAACCAAGCTCGCGAGAGCGTTGATCAGGCTGACGGTGCGACCGCGCCAATGCTGTCAGTAGACCCAGCTTAACGCTGTTGATGACGTCGCTGCCGGTCACGCTCGCGGCCCTTCCTTGTTGATTGCGCCTACTTGCCTCGGGACGTGCGTGGCTGCGCGACGCTCTTAGACCGGAGCCAGCGTGATCGCCCATACAGATGGCGGCAAAAAAACAGACTCCCGCGCATGCGGCGCAAGGCCGATCTCGCGCCGATCTCCGCCCTGAGACACGCCCGAATGGCGGCGAAAAGCAGGAGATTGGCAGACGCGAACAAGTCCGGCCTCCAATTCACTCCTATTTGAAGCGCCGACAGCGCCAGCAAACGCCACTGACCGTGATCGCCAACTTATGCCCGTCGTTCGCGGTGGGCATGTGCGGGCAATCGCCCGAACGCGGGAATGGTCCCGCTCTGACTTGGAAAGGAACCATCGTGAAAAAGTTGCTTGTCTCGACACTTGTCGCCGCCTCTCTGGCGACCGCCCCCGCTCATGCGGGCAACTATGACGGATTGATCGCTGGCGGCATCATCGCTGGCGGTCTGCTCGCCGCTGCTGCGGCTGCTGCTGCGGCCAACAACCACCCGCACGTCATCTACCAGCAAGGCCCGACGCGCGTCATCTACAAACGCGGCCCGACGCGCATCATCCGCGTGGCGGCTGCGCGCCCCGCGCCTCACAAGGCTGCGGTTGTAGCGCCGCCCGCCCATCACACCGCCCCTGCTTGGACTGACCTTCATCAAGGGGCTGCCGCCGCTCACTAACGACTGCCAGCCATGCCCGTCGTTCGCGGCGGGTCTGACCGGCCAACCTCGCCGGAACTCGAAGCAGTCCGCTGCTCTGACTTGAGAAAAGGAACCTCGATAATGGAACAAGTAGTGACTGCGCACCGCCAGCTGCGGTGCATCCTCTGGGTCGCGGAAGCCGCGATCATCAGCGTCTGCGTCGTCATCGCCGTCCAGATCGGCATGGAGGCTAAAGAAGCCAAGATATGGGCGTGCGCCCCTCTCCTGATCATCGCGGTCCTGGAGACGACGCGCGTCCCGCTTTCTGGTTGGACGGCTCACCTAAAGCCGTTCGCCATGCTTTGCGGGTTCCTGATCATGGCTTGCATCTCGGTCCTCACGTTCGAGGGTATGTCGATGGGCATCGAGCGCTTCATCCACCAGCGGGTGATGGACGTGATCGCCGCCCGAGACGTTCTCGACGCGGCGAGGCAGAAGGCCCACGACGCAAACGAGTTGGTGGCGAAGCAGACCATCGAGGTCGAAAAGCGCCGCCGGTACGTCGCTGACTTGCAAACGCAGCGGCCAGCTGCGCACAAGGCAGCCCCCACCGCGCAGTGCCACGGCATCTGGAAGGGCAAGCCGACCACCTACGCTTGCCCGAACAAAGCGGACGAGCGTGACTCCGAGACGGCGCAGAAGGTTCAGGAGGAGTTCGACGCCCGCCTCGCCACGGCGCAAGCCAGCCTCACCGAGGCCGAGACAGTGCTCAAAAAGCTCCAGTCGGCTGACGGGATGACTGCTGACGCTGACGTGCTCGCCGCTCAGAAGGCGGTCCAAGAGGCGGCGGCGAACTCGACCATGTACCGCACTGCGGCGACTTGGTACGGCGTGCCGGTCAAAGACCTGACTGACGAGCAGTTCGACCGCTTCAAGCGGATCGCTGTCGCTGCGCTCGCTGGCGCGGTCTCGATAGCGACCATGATGCTGGCGTTCATCTCGCACGCCCAGCCGCGCAACCCGGCCAAGCGTGGCGCTCTGCTCCGCTCGATCCGGGCTTGGGTTGCTCGCCGACGCAAGAACGTGGTGCGCACGGTCGTCAAGACGGTCGAAAAGCCCGTCGAGAAGATCGTCGAAGTGCCGAAGCATATCTTTGTTGACCGTCCCACTATCGTCGAGAAGCCGGTGCCCGGCCCGGAGCGGATCGTGACCCACTTTGTTGGCGTCCCGACCGATCCGAATACTGGCCTCGCGCTCGACAACGGCCAGCCGGTCGCTTCGGCCCCTAACCTGCGCGCTGTGGGAGGTTCGCGATGACCAACCAAGCCATCCTGTCCGCGGGACCGTCCGACATGCCCGTCGATATGACGCGCGTTGATGGGATGACAGCCACGATCCAGAGGCGACACACCATCTGGACGCGCGGCAAGTCAGTGGCGCTTGCCGCCTTTGGGATCGGCGCTGGCGTCGGGTTGGCGTGCTTCGGCGCGTCATTCCTGATCCAGCCGAAGATCATCAAGGTGCCGGAACTGATCGAAGTGCCAACGGTGTACGAGACCACCAAGGTAGTGGAGAAGCCGATCATCGTCGAGAAGCAGGTGGTCGTCCACGACGCGCCCTCGAAGCCCCCCGAGGTCCCGCCAGCGCCGAAGGTCGACCCAGCGCCCAAAGCGCCGCCACCACCGCCGGTCCCAGCCCCAACTACGGAAACCCATCCGTGGGACAAGCTGGCTGACAAGCAGTACGTCGGGATCATCACCGATGTTGTTGACGGCGCGGTCTGCGTCGACCACGACACGCAGCCTCACCACTGCATCCAAAATGTCGAGGTTGACGAGCACGGCCACGCCAAGCTCGACGCTGACGGTAACAATGTGCCCGCCACCGATGTCGACCTGTCGCCGATGGTGAAGTGGATCGGCTACAGCGTCTACAAGGCTGACAAACCCGCTGACCCGAAGCATCTCGCGGACTATTGGGTGGCCGACCACGGCACCCTGATCAAGTTCGAGAGCGCGCCGAAGGGCAAGGCGGATGTCATCATGCTCAAGTCTGATGGCCAGAGCTTGATGCTGGATGTCGGGCTTGGCGGGCGGCTCTTGCCCTTCGTCCTCGATACGGGCGCGAGCAACATGACGGTGACGCCAGAGGTTGCGGACTGGCTCGTCCGCGACGGTCACGCGCAATGGGGTTTGCATGAAACCGTCACTTACGCGGACGGCAAACCCCACGACGTTCCGACCCTAACCATCTATTCGGTGACGGTCGGCACGCACACTGTCAGCGACGCTCACGCTTCGGTCATGCCAGCTGGCTCACCCATGCTGCTTGGCTTGGGCGTGATCAACGCCATCGGCAAGTTCGAGGTCGACGCGCCTCACCGCACGCTGACCTTCAAAGGAGCGGCATCGTAAGACATTTGGACTCTCGTGCGCGTGGCGGAGCCGGTCTTGATCGCCGAACCTGCGGCTGCTACATCTAACAACGCATCAAGAGAGGGCTTTATGCCCCGCCAACCAGCCTTGACCGGCAACGGTGGTGAATGACGATGTGGCCCATGCGGGCAACAATAGGTCCTTGCTCTCCGATGCGTGTGCAAACTGAAGGAGAGCAACCATGTTTGATCGTCGACATTTTTTGATTGGGGCTGGGGCTTTGCTGACGGCATCGTTCGTCAACCGAGCGAAAGCGTTTTCTCGAAGATCCGGCGAGCCGTTGGTCTTGTCGCCAGCTAGAAAGCCCGAGGAGACCCTCTATGTCTACCGGCAGGAGAGCGACTACGGCGGCGAATGGCGCGTGTCGCTCGGGCCTGATCAGCCGTTCGCACCGCCGCCTCCGACCTGGCGTGAGCATCTGCGCGCGCTCGGACATCCCCTCGAGACGCATGACGAGATCGAGCGCGCTTGCCGTGAGCATGATCTGCCTCTGGACGAACTCGACGTCCGCCTGAATGGATTCGGGTGGGAGGACAGCTGGGACAACTTCACCGGACCTCAGGCGAAGGCGCACCACCTGCTCAAGGGCCTCGATCTAGGCGGCGCAGGGTCGGCGCTTAGGCAGGCTGGCCAGATCATCTTCGAGGAGTTCGGGGGATCTCCGGGCAATTCTTACACATGGGTTGAACTGCGCGATGACCTGACCGTGTCGTTGCTGCAGGCGCGTCTGATCGAGCTGAACCTGCCGATCAACGTCGCGGTCGGCACGCGAGACTGAAAGGTCCCGAGCGCAACGGCCCGGCGCGTCAGCTTATGAAAACATTGGTGCGATGATGCTGGAAATAGGAGTTGCTCTCACCACGGAACGGGCGTCGCGGAGGTCGCTCCACCTGATGAAGCCCAAGCTTCCGGGCGTCGACGTCTGCGAGCCCCGAAGAGAAAAGCGCGCGGCCGTCATCCTCGAAACAGATCAACCCTCGATCAAACAAAAAATCAGCGTGGGGTGCGAGCATGAGGCCGTTGAAACCATCGAGTTGCTCATGCGCCGTGTCGCAGATGCGCCACGGCTTGATGTGGCTGGCCCGCAGCAGAGTGGGCTTCTCGATTCCTGTGATGCGGCAAATAGGCTCGACTTGGAGGACGCGCCGTCGAAAAACTCCTTGTCCGCGTCTCGCCTCGGTCACTTGCTTGCGTGTCGTTTCATCGATTGATGTATCGAGCAGAATTGCGTTTTCAACAATATCGTCCAACGTCGACGAGAGGTCGGAAGTGGGGCGATTTACTTCACCGTCTATGAAATCCGTCAACCGAAGAGCTGCGGCTTCCAAGATCAGCTCTACAACGGCCTGGTCGACCTCTGCGAGATAAGCCTTCTGATTTCCGTTGCCAGTCGTTGCCTGAATGGGTGAGTGGCTTCCCGGCAAGAGCGGCGCTAACCGGTCCAACAAATCCTTTGGCCGCACGGACAAATCAGCCTCGGACCACGTAACCGGCAACAGCCAGCCGACGTCATGCCAGTAGAGCCTGTCGACTTAAACTCTGTCGGCTTCTGCGCCTCAAGCGCGAAGTCCGTGACGACTCCCACGCGCCCCACCTGGCCGGCAGCATAGGACAGCACAACATCACCTGGCGCGACTCTTCGCATGTTGTCGTAAAACCGGCTTCGCGCGCCTCCGGCCTCCGTTTTAGGAGACCAAAGAAAGCCGCCACTTAGCTCCTGGCGCGCGGTCTGCTTATGATTAACCCACCAAAACCGCATTCGCCTTACCTATGAGCACCGCAGAGTTCCATCGACCCACGTCCCGGACGAATTGACGATCAGCCGGCTTTTCTGAACTGGATACCGCACCTCTTCCGGATGTTCGCTTGCTCAATTGCGTCCATGTCTCCCTTTAATTGCGCGACCTCTTGTGCGTTTGCGCTGTTTCCTTTCAGCATAAATGCTGCTGGCCAGAAAACGACGAGCGCCACCCCTGTGGCGACTGCATCGTTGGTCGCATTCTGGTCCTGTGCGCCTGAAGCAATCGCAGCGCGCGACGAAACGCGCGCGGCCTCCTCGCGTAGTTGGCCGCACGAGTAGCTCTGATATTGAATTGGCGATACGTAAGCCGCAGCGATATCGCCGGGAGCGGGTAGCGCAGCCGGCCAAAGTCAAAGCCATTCCAATGACGACAATGTTTTTGCGCATACGGCCCCCCAATGGCATGCACGGACGGCCGCGACGATGTGAAGGCAGGTGCCTTATTCGGTGCTTCTGGCTGCCGCGGCAAACCTAGTTTTTTGCTTAGAACCAGACTTTATTGCTCCGCCAAAAGATTGCCAATACTACAAAGATGTAGAGGCGGTGCTCGGCAGGCTCAGTCGACCATGGGACCTCCATCACGGTGTGGGCGCTAAAGCCGATGCAGCCTGAAACACCCCTTCCGACCTTTGTCCGCTCCGCAGCTTTCCCAGCCGGTCGAGAAGCCGCCGTCCGGGCCTCAGTGGCTGCATGAAATCAAATTAGACGGCTATCGCATGGCGGCGCGCATCGACAACGGGCGCGTGCAACTGCTAACTCGGACCGGGCTCGACTGGACCGACAAATATCCAAGCGCCATCGCAGCACTCGCGAACCTGAACATCAAGACCGCTTACCTCGACGGGGAACTCTGCGGCGTCGATGAGGCTGGGCTGCCGACCTTCGCGCACACCCAGGCGGCGACCGACGGCGAACGCAATGTGCAGCTCGTCTACTACGCTTTCGATCTCTTGCATCTCGACGGTTGGGACATCTCGGGCCTTCAGCTCATCGAGCGCAAGGCGCTTCTGGAACCGTTGCTCGCAAACAAGCCGGGCCTTCAGTTCAACGGCCATGAGATCGGCGACGGCGAACTCATCCTGAAGCACGCCGGCAAGCTTGGGTTTGAGGGCGTGGTCTCCAAGACGATCGACGCGCCCTACGCGCCCGGAAACCGCGGCCTATGGCGCAAAGCCAAATGGCTGAACCGCCAGGAGTTCGTCATCGTCGGCTGGAGCGACCCGGAAGGCTCGCGGCCGCATCTCGGGGCGCTGCTGTTGGGCTACTACACCGATGACGGCAAGCTCATCTACGCCGGGCGTGTGGGCACGGGGATGCCAGTCAAGGTTCTCGCCGATCTGCGGCGGCGACTCGACCCGCATCGCTCGCAAGACATCGCCTCTGAGCGTTCCGCCGTCTCGCAAGACTCGCTTCGGATCGCCGCTCGTTCTTTCTCGCGTGCATTGGGTCGAGCCGAAACTTGTCGCCGAGATCACATATCTTGACCTGGACAGCTGACAACCTGCTGCGGCACACGGTTTATGTCGGATTGCGCGAGGACAAGCCGGCGGAGCAGAATTCGGCGGGAGCGTTGACGAGGGCCGCGCAAATACGACCCTCGGCGCTATCGGGGCGATCCGACCTGGATCATCGCTCGCCGCTCTGCGGCGAGCGTTTCGCTACGATCTAGTGAGCTCTCAATGTGTCTGATGGATTTCGAGACGTTGGTTGCCACGCGCGGCCAAACTTTCCCCTCTCACGGCTAGAGTCGCGCCTGCATGTGTCCAGCTTGCGGAAATCGAAGGGTGACGGTCGTTTTTGAGCCGCCGACCAATAGTCAGGTCTTTGGCCGATAGACGAGAAGCCTTTTTTGGCCGCGCTCCTAGATGTTGAGGATAGCGTTAGTCTTATTGGCCGCTACCTTTGCGCGAATGATTTCGAGAGTGAAGTTATTTGTTAGCCAATTGTTCGCTGGCAATCGATCATTATTTTGTTCACGTCTTGCACTTTCAAGCATCGTGAGAGCAAGCTCCAGCAGGTGCTCTGTCGTGTGAAAGTTGGTAGCTTTTAGCGGTACGCTCATCTTACTAACCTCAGATCCTTAAGGCGGGGATTTCCCCGAATGAATCCAAGCAAATTCCGCACATGTCTGAGACTTCCGGCTATGACCGGCGTCACACTACGGGCGAACCCCGCGCCTCACTACTGGCCAAAGACTAGGAACGACCCAAGCTGGATCTGACGGCGCACCGTATTCAAGAGCTTGTGAACACGCTGCGCACAACGTAACGTGCTTCAGCAATCGCACTTTCTGATTGCAGCGCACGCATATTGTTGGCTCGCTTTGCGCTCTGATATGACAGAAGAACTCTAATTCTTCTGGATCATCATCATCGATGCAATAGAAACCAAAATTATCCTCGTATTTGGTTGACATGGCATTAATGGTTTCTTCAAGAGTGTCTGAAGCGGCGCTGCGGAACTGCCGGTGGTTAACTTGGTATTAAATTGTGCGTTGGGCGTCTTGCTATTTCAAGCCAATCAGCTGTCAGATCGGGCCAATGGAACTGGCGGGGGTCTTTGAGCCGCCGAGCAATGTTCAGCCGGTGTTCATACGAAATGGTTTTGATTGGCGAACGGGGCTAGGGAAGCCTCGAAACAGGGAGGTGGATAATGAGTGAAGACGTTTCGCGCCGAAAGATGCTTTCGCTGCTTGGCCTTGGGGCGGCACTGGGCTTCACGCTATCGGCAACGCTGGAGCCATTAGAGGCCGAAGCACAGGAGGCCGCTCCGGCCACCCCTGCTGCGCCCGCTGCCACCCCTGAGGCCACCGGGACACACGGGATGCAACGACGGCAAGGACGGCGCAGCCATCGTAGTGAGCGGCGCACCGCTCGCCATGAGCGACGGCACACGCGCCGCACCGGTGAACCTGCTGCGCCCGCCGCTGCACCAGCTCCGACGCAATAGCGATCCGCGCTGAGCGCACCAAACAAAAAGGACGAGGGAAGCTCATGCTCTCCTCGTCCGTGAGTGTTTCGAGAAACAAGAGGTCTACTGTATCCGCTTCAAGAGTCCCCGCGATCCGCAGGGGCTGGGATTCGCGAGGCCCCATTGAGCGCTTGTCCTCACGCTCGCCGGCTCAAAAGACTAAGCTACTGCTTGACGACTAAGTCAATGGCGACCCGTCACAACCGGGGCGACGATTCCTGACAAGATTGCAACCATTGCAGCATAGGTCGGCAATGAGCGCTGGGCTGCGTCGTCCATAGAACGCGGCCCACGGTAACTGACGGTTGTTTTTGAGCCGCCGAACAACGCGCAGATGGGCAATGGGTTAGAGACCGCGTATGTCTCCCCATTGCAACCCCTCGGTTGCTCACTACGCTCGGTTATATAACGGTTGGATGACAGGGGTCGTCGTCCTTGGACGTGTCTCTAAAACAAGCCATTGAGATACACGCTAAGGCGCTCAAATATCGATTCGGTCGCCGCGCACCGGAGCTGGCGCGGGAGTGGGCGCTTCGTTGTTCAGCCTCCAAGGACGACGAGGGACACCGCGTCTGGTTGGAGGTTGCCGAAGTTGCTGAATCGCTCATCCGCACGGCCCCATCGTCCCTCTGCTAAACAGATCAATCCCGCGCGCACATTAGCATGTCAGGGGGTTACCATCCCGTTTGACGCTGAAGTTTGAAACGATCCTGACGTCTGTGACGTCGAGCAGGACGGCGCTTGACGCGCGTGGAACAAAAAGCGAACATCAGATGGATGGACGATCGCGACCGCCTCGCCCTCTATCCTTTTGTTGTGGTCCGCATCGGTTGCCGCCAGTGCTCGCGGAAGGGCGCGTACCGCTTGGCGCGGCTTGCCGCGAAATTCGGACCGGAGATCACATTGCGCGACCTGACTAACCGATTTTCCTATGACTGCATGTGGCGCGCTGAGGCGCGATCGAAGAAAGGAAAATCGGCTTGCGGAGTGTACCTGCCGGACCTTGAACATAAGCGGCCGCCGGACTTGCCCCCAGGAATGGTGAAGCTGCGGCTCGTAAAGGGCAATTGATCTCCACTACGGACCTCTTGCGATGTGCAATCTCTACAGTCTGACCAAAGGCCAAGCCGCGATCCGCGACTGGTTCCGCGCGAGCAACGATCGGACGGGCAACCTGCCGCTGTTCCCTGGAATCTTCCCCGACCAAATGGCTCCGATCGTTCGCAATGGAGCCGACGGCGAGCGCGAGCTTGTCATGGCGCGTTGGGGCATGCCAGGGCCGCCGCAGTTTGGCGGCGCGCCGATCACCAACATTCGCAATGTCGGCAGCCCGCACTGGCGCGGGTGGCTCGGCAAGCAAAACCGCTGCATCGTGCCGGCGACCTCGTTTTGCGAGTACGCGGACACGAAGCCGCGCAAGACGCCGAAATGGTTCGCGATCAACGAGGATCGGCCGTTGTTCGCCTTCGCTGGTTTATGGACGCCGTGGCGCGGCGTTCGAGGGCCGAAGAGCGCGCCAGTCGATGGGCAGCATGAGTTGTTCGGCTTTCTCACGACAGAACCGAACGCCGTCGTCGCGCCAATTCATCCGAAGGCGATGCCGGTCATTCTGACGACGCCGGCAGAGATCGATTTGTGGCTGTTGGCCGACGCGCCGAAGGCGCTCGAATTGCAACGACCACTGCCCGACGATGCGCTGCGAATTGTCGCGAGCGGCGAAAAGGAGGATGGCCCGCGCGAGGATGCCATGCTCGACTGGGATCAAGACCCAATGCTCCCGCTTTGACGCGCTTCGAGGGTTTCAGCCTTACGACGATTCTGTTTGCATGACGGCAATGCGCAAATAGCGGACGTTCCCCGCCGGCGTGGCGAACGGGTCAAACCGACCCCAGAGCGGACCTTCGCGAGCGGTGTCCTGGATTTGCAGTTTCAGCTCGACGATCGTCGTCCCCAATCAGATTGGACGCGGCTATGGGTGTCAGCGAAGTCGCGGCACCTCGGCCCGGGTCGCGGACGAGTGGCGGCGGCTTTAATGTGCTAGCCTCCCCTTCCGGTTGGGCGGGGGAAATCGCGTGCAAGCGGAACGCCGGCAGGTCACCGTTTTGTTCACGGACATGGTTGGCTTCACGACCTTCTCGGAGCGGGCCGGAGAAGAAGCAGCCTTTACGCTCATGCAAAGCCTCGCAAAGCTCATGGAGGACGCCGTAGGTGAGCAAGGCGGCGTCGTGCAGGGCTTTACCGGCGATGGCGTCATGGCGGTGTTCGGCGCGCCGGTCGCGCTTGAGGACGCGCCGCTGCGGGCGTGTCGAGCCGCTTTGGCGATTCATGAACGGTTGAAAGCCGCCGGCGGCGATCTCGAAGCTAAGCATGGGGTGCGGCCGCAATTGCGGATCGGCATCAATACCGGCCTCGCGGTGGTCGGCACAGGTTCAAGGCGGCGCGAGCGCCGGCGTTACGGTTCTCGGCGACACCGTGAATGTCGCGGCGCGCCTGCAAGCCATGGCCGAGCCGGAAACGGTGGTCATGAGCGAGGCAATGCAACGGCTGGTGCAAGGATTGGTCGAGGCGAGTTTCGCTGGCGATCATCAATTCAAGGGCAAGGCCGAGCCTCAGAAGGTCTATCGGCTCGACTCCATCCGCCAGGGGGCGACGCGGTTCGAGGCGGCGGTGGGGCGGGGCCTCAGCGCCTATGTCGGGCGAGAGCGCGAGCTGGAAATTCTTGGAGCGCGGCCTCGCCGAGGCGCGCAGCCAGCTTCACGTCATCGACGTCGTGGCCGAGCCGGGCATGGGCAAGTCGCGCCTGCTGCATGAGTTCCGCCAGCGCGTCGGCAAGGAGCAAGCCTTCATCCTGTCGGGAAGCTGCTCGCCCGACGGCCAGCAGACGCCGTTCCTGCCCTTCATCGAGGTGGTGCGCGGCTCGTTTCAGGTCAGCGCCGGCGAAGCCGAGACCGAAGTCGCGCGCAAGCTCGAGATGGGGCTGACCGTGCTCGGGCTGCATTCGCTCGGAAAATCTCGGCCTGCTGCTCAACCTGCTCGGCCTCAAACCGCCGGAGGGGGCGCTCGCCGGGCTCGACGGCGTGCTGATCGGTCTGCGCACGCGCGATTTGCTGCAGCACTTGCTGGAAGCGCGCTGCCGCCTCTCGCCGGTCGTGCTGCTGATCGAGGACCTGCATTGGATCGACAGCGTATCGCAAGAGGTGCTGGGCAAGATCGTCGACGGCGAGGCCAAGCTGCGGCTTCTGCTCCTGCATACGCGGCGACCGGAATACGAGCCGCCCTGGCTCGATCGGCCCGTCGTGACGAAGCTGCGGCTGGAGCCGCTGCCGGCGGGCGATATCCGACGCCTGGTCCAGGCGCGGCTCGGGGTTGACGCTACTGCCCGAGGCGCTCGTTCGGCTGGTGACGGAAAAGGCCGAAGGCAACGCGCTGTTCGCCGAGGAAATCGTGAGCTTCCTGACCGAGCGCGGCGTGCTGCGCGCCAGCGCGGGAAAAGTGGAATTCGACGCCGGCGCGGTCGGCGGCGGCGCTGCCGGCGAGCGTGCAGAGCCTGCTGACCGCGCGCGTCGATCGGCTCGCGCCGCAAGACCGCGCGCTGCTGCAAGCGGCGGCGGTGATCGGCCGACGCTTCGATCCGCAACTGCTGGCCGTGGCGGCGGATGATCGGCGGCGACATCGACGCCCGGCTCGCCGCGATGCAGGCGCTCGATCTGGTCCATCCCGAAGGCAAGTCCGGCGACTATGCGTTCAAGCACGCGCTGGTGCGCGACGCGCTCTATCAGAGCCTGCTCACGGGACCGCGCGCCGCGCTGCATCTGAAAATCGCCGAGGAAATCGAGCGCCGCAGCGGCAATCGCCTCGCCGAGGTGGTCGAGACACTCGCCCATCACTACAGCCAGACGGATCGCGCCGACAAAGCCTTCACCTATCTCGCTATGGCCGGCGCGAAGAGCCTTCGGCGTTTATTCCCTCGATGAGGCCGACAATCATTTCGCCGCCGCTATCGCGCTTCTCGACGAGAACCCGGATTGCGCCAGCGACCAGCAGATCGCCGAATTGCTCGTCGATTACACACTTTATTCAAATCTGTCGTTGCGATTTAAGTCAACAACAGAAATTGTCGAGCGCTTCATGTCGAGGCTTGATCGCTTAGGCGACAATCCTAGTGCATCCTGGTTCAGCACCATTACGTCTTTGCCCTACTTTGTTCGGCACGATACGAGAAGCGGAAAAGGCGCAAGCCAATTTGTCCGCGATGGCCGCTCGAACTCCATCGACGTGAGGTCGAGGGCTTATGCGCTCGCCTAGTGCCATTTACGTATCGACGTATATCGCGCCGGAGCCCGTCGAGATTTTCGAAGCGGTTAGTCGGAGGCGATTACCGCCGCGTCAAACGTCGATGACGCATATCTTCAATGTTTCTTACGATTTGCTGTGGGGTGGGAAGAATTTCACCGGGGACGCATTGCAAAGGCGCATGAAGCGGCAGACGAGGCTAATGGCTGTGGGTCGTCGGATGAATGACCCGAGATCAATCAGGTTTGGGATGGTGACTCCATGCATGGATTGCGCTGGTAAGCGACGACTACGCAGCGGCGCTTAATTTCGCCGAAACAGGCATAAGCATCGCGCGCACGCCCTTCGACCGAGAGAGCGCCAAGCACGTGAAGATTGTGCGCATTCGTTTTGCTCAGGCGGCCGGAGGCTTTCCGGATGCTTCGGGACTGGATGGATCAATGCACGGTTAATGATTGGCTCTATATGCTGACGGGCCTCGACGGAATCTGGGGTGTAGCCCTGGTTTTGCGTGGAGAAATTGCTGCGGGAATCCGTTGGATGGAGCAAGCGATTTCGAGGCGTGAGAACGAAGGCTATCGCACCGTCGCCGACTGGTATCGAATGTTCTTGTGCGAAATCTATCTCGAAATCATCTCCGGCAACGAGAAACCGCCGGCGACGGGTTCTCGCGCGAAATATACTGACGTTGGTCGATAGTCATGCTCACCGCTCAAAAGCGCATCCTCGCGCTTGTTGAGCGGGTTCGCAAAATCCGCAATTTGACCCGAACGGCCACTATATCGGTCGCTGCGAAATGATCCTGGGCCTGCTCTACAAGGCCAAGAAGAAGCGCGCGCTCGCCGTTCAGCATCTGACCGAGGCGAAGCGGATCGTTTCGCAATTCGGGCCGACGCCGATGCTGGCGAAAATCGACGCGGCTCTGGCGGAGTTGGCGTGACCGCGCGGATATGCAAGCGGCGTGCGGTCCGCCAGTCGAGCCTTCGACGCCACGCTTCGAACGGTAGGTATCCGCCCCACTGCGACGTCCACGGCCGTGAACGCTAATGTCCGCTTTACGTGTGCGCCGTGACAAGGCGGCGCTTTCCAGTGGGTGCAAGCCCCACCCGGCAACCGCTCCAGCCGGAAGCAACCGGAGCAGTCATGGAGGTAACAAAATGGCTGAAGCCTTCGGTGTAGCAGGTCACATATAGGTGACCGCGCGAGTGTGCGGGCCGCAACGCGAGTGAACGCTGAGCAATCCTCGAAAAGGACGATGTGCAGGCCGACCCGACAACGTTATCGGGGAAGGCTGATACGGCTGGGTGAGATGAGCGACGACGACGCCCAGCCGCTGCACCGGGGTAGTGGCGGCAGCACGTACACAAGGAAAGCGCGCGCAACACGGGAAGCCCCAAAGCGTGGTTAGGTCAGGGATGACAGGACCAACCGGACGCCCGTGAGGGACAGGCCGGGCGCTCTGGGGTGGCGGAGAGGTTCGTAGTACCGCGGAAACCGGGTAACTCCGGTGGAGGGAAGGGGCCTCAGTTCAAGACAGACGCAGAACGTGGCGAAGGACATGGAGATTGGGAAACCTATCAACTCCAAATGATGTTCAGAAGCTGCCGATGGCGTCGCACGCGAAAGACGGCGTGAGGTCTTGTCCGAGAGCCGGATGCGGGAAATCTGCACGTCCGGTTCGATGAGCGGGGTGTGGAAACGGAGCTACGGCTGAGCCACTAAGGCACCGCCAGACGAAAGGGGCGGAAACAGACATGCTCAGCCTAACGCCACCGCGCCACACCTCGACTCTACCGAAACCAGTCGTTACAGTTCTCCCGATAAAACTTCGCATGATCGCCAAACGCGGCCTAGTGGGCATGCTGCAAAATTGAATTGGATTGACGACGGATCGCAAAGGAGCGATGCCGCCGCGGAGCAACTCACCGTGGCCGGCAATCCCCACCGCGCGCAATGCTTTGACCTCAACGACGCGGCGCTCCGAAGACGCATCGGGCGCGTCGGCCTTCATGGCTCGTTAGACCGAACAAAATGACGAGCATGGCGAGGAGGCTCCCGGTGACGGGAGCTGTAAGGCTTACGCCGGGGCGCGGCTCGCCGTTCGTCCAGCGGGGCGGCGCGATCGGGCGGCCAGAACCCAGAGGAGGAGCGCGCGCGGCTCGGCGGGGCAGCTGAACCAGCCACGTTCCTCCGGGAGATGGAGAATATCGATTTCTCGTAGAGACGCCACTTCCGCATCGCAACGCAACCGGAAAGGAACGCGGCCTTGAAATCGAGAAATTTGGGCTGCACCGCGACGCGCGACGTCGCGGAGCCAGGTTGCGGCGTTGCGCCTGGGATGCGGGGCGTTCGAGATCGGCGTCATGGTTCGCCCGCTTGAAGCGCCGTTCCCGCACGTCGCTACAGCAAATTGCACTCGACCCGGCGACGCCCGCCTCCAGGCTCCTGAGGCGCTCGCCGGCGATTCTGGCGCAGGCGAACCTGGGATTGGCGGCGTCACTGCTCTTCGCTTGCTGGCGTTCCTGGGCCCGGGGCCGTCCGCTCCGATCCCCGTGTAGGACGGGTGAAGGACGGGTGAATCCTCACCATCCCTGATTTCTTCGAAACAGCCGTGATTGCTGGTGCTGCAAGAGAGGATTGAACTCTCGACCTCTCCCTTACCAAGGGAGTGCTCTACCACTGAGCTACTGCAGCATCCGAAGCGCGTCTAAAGAGCGCTGGGCTTCCTGCCATAGCGGAGAGGGCATGGCAAGAAGGCGCGAGGCGTTGCCGCAGCCTCGCCCACGTTTCAACCCGACCCTCGTCGCAAGGACGCCGCCCATGGGAGACCTCATCTGACAGACTGTCTCGACGCCTCCATCCGGCTTGTTCCGTCCTGGCGATCGCCATCCATTTGGTTAGGATCCGCCAGTGTAGGGGCCTGGCAATGGCGCACGCGCCGATCGGTGGCTTCAACGGACGTTCGTTTTATTCCCTCGCGAGCGATGGGGATCCGGCATGCCGCAGTCTGCGTCCTCGATCAATTATCGGCTTGGAAGCCTCTATTCCCTGATCACCGCCTTTCTCTACGCGACGCAAGAGCCTTTTTCCTTTCCCGCCGCCAGGCATCTCAGCACGCTCCAGTTTGTGTTCCTGACCCAGATCGCGCTTCTCGTGTCCGTTCCCCTTCTGATGAGCCAGGCGTCCAGTCGCCGCGATTTCGTCGCGCTCGTTCGAAAACCCGCCAATTACGGGTATCTCGCTGTGCTCTTCGCCATCGGTATGAGCGGCCTTCTTTTATATAATTTGGGGCTCAGCAACTCTCATCCGATCATCATTTCCACAATTTTGAACCTGTCGCCGTTCTGGGCCGCCCTGGTTGCGTTGTTTATCTCGAGGGTGCCGATCCCGATTTCGCCGGCGACCTTTTTCGGCTGCTTCGCGGGCGCCTTCATCGGCGCCATGGTTGTCGGCTGGAGCCAGCTTAGCGACGCCGACAAGCCGACGTTCGACCAGTTGGTCGACAATTTCGTCCACGGCAGCTGGGTCTACGCCCTTCCCGTCCCGCTGTGCTCCGCCCTGGGCGGAACGCTGGTCGGAAAATGGTTCGCCAAATACAATAAATCGGCGGCGATCGCGGCCAATTTCCTGTTCGCGAATATCATCCTGATTCCGTCCTGCCTTTTCATCCTCTACCGGCGAAACGAGCTCAATTTCGATCAGCTGCAGACGATGATTCTGATGCTCGTCGGCACCATCCTGGCCTCGTCGGTTGGACGCGTTTTCTATCAAATCTCACTAACGGTCACCGGCGGCGACAACGGTTTCGTCGCGATGTTCTGGAACTTGGTCCCGGCGCTTGACCGCACTGGTGTCGCTTATCCTGTCGCGGTGGATCGCAGATGAGCACTTCGCCATCAACCCGACGTTTTTTGTCGGCTCGTTGGCGATCGGCGCATCGCTGCTGCTGTTCTCGCTCAAATCATGGCGGCAGCCGGCGCAACGAACCTGAATGTGAAATTGCGCTGCAAGGGAGGTAAGGCGGGCACGAAGGCTGCCGGTCAGAAAATCCATGGCAATTCGTTTTATGAAATTCAGAATGTGTGCTATGGTCTTTTCGTTGGGCGATGCTCCCGGCCCGTCCGGGGTGAGCGAGGACGAGGAGAGGAAACGTCGAGATTTTTAGGAATGGAGCTTGAGCGGATTTTTTTATTTGAATCGCTTGTAACCCATTGAAAAGGCTCGATTCGGAAAAATAAACTAATGCTAGTAAACGCTAGCGAATTTACTAACGTTTACTAGCATCTTAGCTAGCGTTTACGCGCGTTTATGCCCGTCTGCGTCGGCCTCTGAGTGCCCTCGAGAGGCGCGTCCGCTCTCGACGTTGGGGCGGTCATTGGGCCGGCAGCAGGTAGTTCTTCACCAGATAGGTGATGCCGCGGGTCCACGATTCGTCAGTGTCGCCGCGAATGTCGACGCTGTGCACGAATGCCATCTTCTTGGCCGCGACATCGGCCATGTAGACATTGATGTTGAGGATGAGATCCGAGACCTTCTGGATCACGATCCACGCGACGGTATCGGCGCCGAGCTCTTTGCCATAAGCAAACTCACAGCCGCCGCAGGCGCCGACCTCCGGACCGGCCGCAATTTTTCCCGCCGCATCCGCGGGTATGGAGACGAACGTGTACCGGCCGGAGGCCTCGAGCTTTGCCTTGAAGAGGGACGCGATCAAGGCAAGCCGAGCCCGTTCCGCGCTCGTCGTCGGCTCCAGATCCTCATGGTCGTTCAAGAACTGGACGTTGAGCAAGGCGACGCTCTTCGCCGGTTCAGATGGCGCATCCGTCGTCGCCGAGCAGACGCCAACGGTAAGGGGCCCGAAGATGAGGAACGCAGCAAGGCCCCATGCCGCGAGCGAGACGCAACCTGGCGCGAGCAGAGCTTTGCGCGGGGAAAGGCGCGGATTGCGGCCGGCGTCGGCCGCAACTCCAGCCGCCGCTCTAGCTTCCGAATCATTCATCGTTTCGTCCTTTTCCGGCGGCCGTTTCTCGCACATCGCCGAGGCGTCTGGCTGCAGGGCTTGCCCGGTCGGCGGGGCCATCGCAGTATAAACGCTGGTCTGGCGCTATCGGGTATCGGGCGGACGGACAGAATCGGAGGATCGCCCGTGCGTGCAAGGTTGTCATGGGCGCCCCTGCGCGCCGCGTTTGCCCTCGCAGCGCTGGCTGGATTGGCCACCGAGGCGTCGGCGCAGATTCCGGGCGATACGGTCAAGATCGGCGTCTTGAGCGACTTTTCCGGTCCGTTCGCCGATCAGGTCGGCAAGGGGTCGCTGGTTGGCGCTCAGCTCGCGGCCGAGGACTTCGCCAAGGAGGCGGGCGGCCTCAAGGTCGAGATCATTTTCGCCGACCACCAGAACAAACCCGACATCGGTGTCGCGATCGCACGGCGATGGGTGGATCAGGAGGGTGTCGATGCGATCGTCGACCTCGCCAATTCCGGCGTCGGTCTCGCCGTCAACAGCCTCATGCATGAAAAGAATCGCGCGATGCTCGCTTCGGCGACCGCGACCTCCGACCTGACTGGAAAATTCTGCCAGCCGACCACTGTCCAATGGGCTCTCGACACCTGGGCGCTCGGAAACGCGGTCGGCCGCACGATCACCAAAATGGGCGGTTCGACCTGGTTCTTCATCAGCTTCGACTATGCGCTCGGCAAGGCTTTGCAGCGAGACGCGACCGAGGCGATCGTCAAGGCGGGCGGCTCGGTGCTGGGGTCGGTATCGCATCCACTCGGCGCGACTGATTTCGGCTCGTATCTGTTACAGGCGCAAGCGTCGGGCGCCAAAGTGATCGCTCTCGCCGACACCGGCGCCGACGCGATCAACGCCATCCGCCAGGCGGCGGAGTTTCAGATTGTCGGGCCCGATCGCAGGCTCGCGGCGCTGTTCCTGCAGATCACCGACATCGACGCGCTCGGGCTTAACGCGGCGCAGGGGCTTATCCTGTCCGAGGCCTTCTATTGGGATCTCAATGTTGCGACGCGCGCCTTCGCCTCGCGCTTCGCCGAACGGATGGGCGGCAAGATGCCGACCGAAGATCAGGCGGCGGCCTATTCGGCGACGCTCGCGTATCTGCGCGCCGTCAAGACCGCGGGGACCATTGAGGGCGACAAGGTAGTCGCAGAAATGAAGAAATCGCCGATCGACGATCCTTTATTCGGCCATGTCGTCGTGCGCGCCGACGGCCGTGCGACGCACGCGATGTACGTGTTCAAGGTCAAGTCGCCGCAACAATCGAAGAGTAGGTTTGACGTCTATGATCTGATCGAGACGATCCCACCGGAGTCGGCCTTTCGTCCCCTCGACCAAGGCGGCTGCGCGCTGGTGAAGTGACCGGGCGATTGGAGCGGGTCGCGTGAAGCTGATCGGAGAAACGCAATGAGCGAAGAGTCCAAAGAGCGCGTCTATTCAGCCGACGAGATCGCGGCGCGGCTCAAACGCGAGCTTCCGCACTGGCGGTACGAAAACGGCTGGATCAGACGGACTTTTCGCACCTCCGGCTGGAAGGGCACGCTGATGGTGATCAACGCGGTCGGCCACCTCGCGGAGGCCGCTTGGCATCACCCCGATATCGCGGCGTCCTACGCCTGGGTCGAGGTGAAATTACAAAACCATAGCGCCAAGGGGATCACCGATAAGGACTTCGAGCTCGCTCGCAAGATCGAGGATTTCGTCTCGTGGCGCCCCGGCAAAGAGGGCGGTGCGCTCGAGGGGACGCCGAGCGGCGATCAGCGATTCGCGTATATCAAGTACGATGACAAGTGAGCCTGCCGTCATTGCGGCCCGGATCAAAATCCAAGGGAAGCGGTCCCGCGGAACGTCGGCGCCCTACGGCCCATGGAACGGATCGCTGAGCAGGTGCATAAATTACATCATAATATTGCATAATAGTCGAGACTGACTCGGGAATGGCGCCGCAACCCGTTGGAATCACCCAAAACGGACTCGGAAACGTCGCTCCCGCGGCTCGCTTGGAGGGCTGGGGATTCAGCCTGCGTCGCAAAGGGCCTCAATCCGCGCCGCGATCGTTTTGCGGTCTTCGTCGCTCATCGTCGCGCGGGGGCTCGTTACTCGTATTTCGTCCACCACATGCGCGGGGCGCACCGAAAGCACAAAGATGCGATCGGCGAGGGCGATCGCCTCGTCAATGTCGTGGGTGACGAGCACGGTGATCATGCTGCGGCTTTCGACGAGCCGCGCCAGGTCGCGCTGCAGCTGCCGGGCGAGCGGCGCGTCGAGTGAAACGAAGGGCTCGTCGAGCAGCAGCAAGGTCGGACGAACGGCGAACGCGCGCGCCAGCGCCGCGCGCCGCGCCAGGCCGACCGAAAGTTCGCCCGGAAAATGAGTCCGGTGATCGGAGAGGCCGAGTGCGGCGAACAAGGCCGCGACCTCGGCTTCGCTGGCGTTGGGCGCGGCAAGACGCACGTTGTCCTCGACGCTGCGCCACGGCAGGAGTCGCGGCTCCTGAAAAACCATGCCTACTCGGCCATCCGCGGGGACGTGAACCGAGCCCTCAAAATCGCGATCGAGCCCGGCGAGAATGCGCATCAGCGTCGACTTGCCGCAGCCGGACGGCCCGATCAGCGCGCCGGTCTCCCCTTCCTCGAGCGCGAACGATAGATCGGCGATCACCGGAACGCTTTGCCCCGACGCCGTCCGAAAGGACTTCCTCGCGACGCGCGCTTCAAGCCGCGCGGGGTCGCCAACGCGAGACGTGACGTTCAAAGGGTTGCACCGCGAGCGTTTCGATGAGCAGCATGATCACCGTGAAGGGGAGCGCGTAGGCGAGCGAGAAGTGGGACGTCGAACAACTGGAAGGCGGTATTGATTTCAAACCCGACGCCGTTGGGTCGGCCCATCAGCTCGACCACCAGCACGATTTTCCACACGAGCGACAGGCCCGCGCGTGTCGCCGCGGCGAAATAGGGCGCAAGCTGCGGCGCGACGACATGGGCGAGCCGCTTCAGGCGCGAGAAGCCGAACACATGCGCCATTTCGTCGAGCCTTGTGTCGAGCGCGCGCACCCCCTCGCGTATGGTGACGACGGTGACCGGCAGTTTGTTGAGCGCCACCGCGCCGATCGCCGCTGCTTCGTTGAGACCGACCCAGATATAAGCAAGCACGATGATGACGAGCGCGGGCAGGTTCAAGAGCACGATGACCCATGGGTCGGCCGCGCGATCAATGAGCGCGTTGCGTCCCATGGCGTAGCCAATCGCCGATCCGATCGCCATCGCGAGCACGAACGCCGCCGCGACGCGAGCGAGCGTGACGCCGAGCGCTGCAAACAGCGCGCCCGACGCGGCCGCAGACCTCATCGTCGGCGAGCACCGCCATCGGACCTGGCAGCAACCGCGGATTGGCGAAAATGCGCAGCGACCTGCCACAGGCAAAGAGAGTCGACGAGCGAAATGAGACGCGTCATCACGTCCTATTCGCTCGTCAAGGGGTCGTAGAAGAGACCGGCGTCGAGATCCTTGGCCTTGCCGACCAGCGTCTCCCCGCCGACCTCCGCCAATCGGCGATAGAGAACGCGCGCGTCGGCGGCCTGCTCGGCGATGGGTCGTTTGGGCACACCTTCGAGGTAACGTTGGCGATAGACGGCGAGCGCTGCATCGTCCTTCAAGTGAAGCCGCGCCTTGATGGGCGCCCATGCGCTCGGATCTTCGGCCAAGACTTTGCGCGCCTCCGCGGCGGCGGCGAAATAGCGCCGCAGAACATCTTTATGCGAAGCGGCGAAGGCCTCGCTGAACACGTAGCCGGTCATCGCTACCGGGCCGCTTGCGCCGAGCGTCTTTTCGACATCGGACATCTCGATCGCGCGGCGGAAGCCACGCCCCTCAAGATCGGCGGAAAAGTTCCAGTATTCGAGCGCAGCGTCCGTTTCGCCCTGGACGAGTTTTTCCGCGATGAGCGGTGGCGCGCCGTAAGACGGCCTCGCTTCCTTGGCGAGGTCAAGTCCAGAGCCGAGCGCGACTGCCCGCAGAAAAAGCCAGCTCTTGTCAAGCGGTCCGCCGGCGACCCCAATGGATCGGCCGGCGAGGTCGGCGACTGCATGGATCGGCGAATCTTTCGGCGCCATCACGGCGCCCAATGTGGTCGAATACGGCGTGAACAGAAGCTTGTCGCCGAGCGCTCGTTCACGCGCCGCCCAAAGCCAGTCCTCAGCGACCATATCGGCGCTGCCACCCATCAGGGCGATCTTCGCCGCGTCGGTGGAAGCAAGCTCGGTTGTCTCGATGTCAAGATTGGCGGCCTTGTCGAGCCCGCGCGCCTTGATCACCTCGATTTCCCAAGAGGCCGTTCCGGTTTTCTGGACGGCGATGCGCAGGGGGTCGGCGGCCTCGGCGCTAGCCGCGAGGCAGGCGCTCGCGGCGATAACGAGAACTGCGAGGAGCATGCGCTTGATCATGAGCGTTCCTTGGCCTCGGACGCGCATCAGCCGCCCCGGCGCATAAGCATGCCGCGCGCAGGATCATAGGCGATGACAGCGCCGCCAAGGAACACGACTGTGCATCCCGCCACGACCGCGAGGGCCAGCCAATTGACCTGTTGGTAGAAGGCAAAGCGGATCAGTTCGACCGAATGGGTGAAAGGGTTCAGCCGGCAGACGGTCGCCAGCCACGGGCTTCCCTCCTGTACGCGCCACAGCGGATAAAGGGCCGATGAAGCGAAAAACATCGGGAAAATGACGAAGTTCATCACCCCGGCGAAATTCTCGAGCTGCTTGATGAGCGACGACAACAGCATGCCGAGCGCGCCAAGCATCAAGCCGGACAACGCGAGCGCCGGCAGAATTGTGAGATAGCCCCACCAGGTCGGTGGCTCGATCTCCCAGAAATAAGCGATGATAAGAAACGCATAGACTTGCAAAATCGAAACAGCGACGCCTGCGATGAGCTTCGATGTCAAGAGAAACCAGCGCGGCGCGGGGCTGACCAGCAGCATGCGCATGCTGCCCATTTCGCGGTCGTAGACCATCGATAGCGAGGATTGCATCCCGTTGAAGAGCTGGATCATCGCGATCAGCCCTGGGGCGATATAGACTTCGTAGAGAACATAGGTGTCGTAGGGCGGCATGATCGATACGCCCAGCGTCTGTCGAAATCCGGCTGCGAAAATGAACAACCAGACCAGCGGGCGCACCAGTGCGGAGATGAAGCGTTCGCGCTGGTGAAGAAAACGCAGGCTCTCACGCCATACAATGCCGTAAAGGCAGATCAGGCGCTGCGTCCAGCCGAACGGACGGTCACCCTCAAGGACGGCGTCGCTCACCATTCGCCTCCTTCCCTGCCGTCGACCGTCAGGGACGTGAACGCCTCGCCGATTGAGCGCGCGCCCGCCTCACCAATAACGGAACGGGACGGGCCGTTCGCGAGCACGCGCCCGTTGTGCAGCACAACAACATGGTCTTCATCGCGAATCTCGTCGACGAGATGGGTCGCCCAAAGGACGCCTATTCCTTCGTCAGCGACAAGGGCCCGTACGACCGCGAGGATGCCAGCCCGCGCCTTGATGTCGAGTCCCGCCGTCGGCTCATCAAGCAGCAACATGCGCGGCCGGTGCAGGAGCGCCCGCGCGATCTCGACCCTCCGCATCTGGCCGCCGGAAAGGAAGCGCACCTTGTCGCCCGCCCGGTCAGCGAGACCGACGCGGGCGAGTTGGATCGCTCCTCGCTCGCGAGTCTCGCGAGCGCCGATGCCGTGCAAGGCGCCATGGTAAGCGAGGTTCTGCGCGACGCTAAGGTCGGGATCAAGCGTGCGCTGCTGAAAGACGACCCCGAGCTGAGCGAGAGCCGCGCCGCTGTTGCGCGCGACGTCGCGACCGAAAATGCGCACAGCTCCCGACCGGCTCACATAAAGATGCGTGATCACCGAGAACAGCGTGCTCTTGCCGGCGCCGTTCAACCCCAAGAGCACGGTGAAACTCGCTGGCGCGACGTCGAAGCTTACCTCATTCAGAGCGATCCGGGCGCCATAGGTGTGCGACACCTTCTCGACCGAGAGTGCGTTGACGACCGTCTCCGGCATGACGTCGGCAACGACTGTCATTGCTTCGAGATCGCGACGCCCCAAGGAAACGAACCGACGGGAATCGATTTGATCACCTTCAGCGCGGCCACGTCGATGACAGAAACGTCGTTCGAGACGCCGTTGGTCGTCAGGAGATACTTGCCGTCCGGCGTGAGCTCCAATTGCCAGACGCGCTGGCCGACAAGCAGATATTTGAGCACCTGCTTGGTCGCGGCGTCAATGACCGCGACCCGATTAGCCGGACCTGTCGCGACGAACGCTAGCTTGCCGTCAGCGCTGAAGCGGATGCCGACTGGCTGGATCTGCTCCTTCGCAAGTCCCGGCACGTCGAACGTGATCTTCTGCTTAACGACATGCTTGATCGGATCGATGACGCTGACGGTCCCCCCGACCTCCGACGTCACCCACAGCTCCGAGCCATCTTTGTTGTACTCGGCGTAGCGCGGTCGTGGGTCGACGAGAATGTTGGCCACCATCTTCTTGTTCCGCCAGTCGATGAGGTGGGCCATGCTCGTCGTTTCGGAGGTGTTGACGACAATCGAGTCGTCTGGGCTGACCGCCACCCCTTCGGGCTCGACGCCGACCGGAAACTCGCTAACAACTTTGCGCGTCGCGATGTCGATCGCGGTGAGAAGCGCGTCGTTTTCGTTGGCCACGAACACGTATTTGCCGTCCCGGCTCACGCGCAATTGCTCGGGATCGGGACCCGAAGGGAGTTCGCCAACCTGCTTCAGCGTCTTTGTATCGATAATGGCAATCGTATCGTCGTCGCCAAGACATACGAACATCAAGGCATCGTCCTTGGTTAGCGCGATGCCGCGCGGCCTCTGGCCCGTCTTGACCGTGCGCGTGACCTCAAGCTTGTCAAGGTCGATGACGGAGATCGAATTGCCCTTCTCGTTGGTGACATAGGCGGTCGCCGCCTCGGCCGAACCCGAAAGCGCGCAAAGGCCGGCCAAAAGGGCCAAAGCGGCGCCGCGCCGCGCCATGCGTTTCACTGAAGTTTGCATTTGGTCTCCGGCCTGTCGAAGCCGAGGGTGTCGAGTTCGGACGTCTGATGCAGGAAGCCTTCCTGAGGCGAAACGGAGACAGTGGCGCGCCCGTCGGTGAGCAGGATTGGCTGACGAAGCTGCTGGTTCCACGAGCGCACGGTGAGTCCCTGACCCTTGAACGCGCCGAGCGCGAAGCCCGGGGACAAAAGATCGTCGCGGATCGCCTTGGGGTCCGCGGATTTGGTGTGCGCCACGGCGTCACCGATCAGCCGCATGGCCTCCCAGGCCTGGTTGTCGCGCGCACTCATGCCGCGCTTGAACGTGCGCTGAAAGCGGTTCTGCAACTGAACGGCGCCCCAGAATTCGTGCGAAGGGTCCCAGCTCACGGGCCGCAACCCTGCGGAGCCGACAACCGGCCGAGGAGTCCAGGTGCGATAGGGCAGAAAGCCGGCGAAGACCTCGCTTTCGTCGACGGCGACGAGCACGTCGTAATCAGGTGCGTTTTGCGTGAAGACCGGCATCTGCCGCTGAACCTGAACGCTGCCGGAATCCGAGCGCCGGCCACCGCCCGTGTCCTGGTACACGCGCTCCTCGACAATTTTGGCGCCGAATTTCTTCGCCGATCGCCGATAAGCCTCGGCGAGCAATTGGTCCTCCGGATGCGATCCGACCACCAGGAGCCAGCGCCTCCACTGCTTCCAAATCAGATATTGCGCGAGCCCATCGGTGAGCATCGATCGAGTTCGGGCTGACGTGAATCACATTGGCGCGGCAGTCCTCCTCGCGCAGACGATCGTCCGGGGCGCCAGCATTGAAGACCAGTGCGCCAGAGGCGCGCGCGGCGTCGGCGACCGCGAGAACCTCGGCAGGGGGAAGGTCGACGATAAAAAAGCGCACGCCGTCATCGAGCATCCCCTTCAGCGCCGCCGTCGGGTCCTCGCCAGGCGTGAGCTTGGCGTCGGCGATCGAGAACGATTGATCGAGGAAGCGGCCGGTGGTGTTGTTGTCGTCCATCGCCATGCGCGCGCCGGCGATGAAGTCGTCTGCGGGAGGGATGTCGAGGATCGAGATCGTTTCGCGCGAGTGCGCCTCGCGGATGACGCCGACTTTGACTGTGAGGGGGTCTGCCGCTGCGGACCGGCTGAGCGCCGCGCATAAAGCGAAAGCGACAACCAATAGGGCGCAGAGCGCCTTCAATTCACGCAAGCCAGAGGAAACGCGGGACAAGCGTTTGAGCGTTGCTGAAGAGGTGAACATTCCGCGGGGCGAGTCCTTTTCATCGAAGCGGCTTGCAGAGGCTAACCCTAGCGCCAGCACCGTTTCGAAGCAGGCGATGCGTTGGACACTTCCTCCGGGCGAGAAGCCCCGCGGCCCCCGGCCTCATCCGTAGGTAATGCTTAGTGAGAATTCGACGGCGCCTGCTGGGGCGAATTGTCGAGGCGTTCATCGCCGGGGAAACTACCGCCGGGATAGCTAGACTCGACGCTATGGAGATTGGTCTGCCGGCTCGGCTGTTAGCTTGCCTAGCGGCCTTCTCTCCAATTCGCCTTATAGAGGCGAGCAGGTCGGCCGACTTTTACATCTCCGCCGAAAGATAGGCAGTGACTTCCATGCCAGCGCAAACTTCGACAACGACCGGAACATTCCAAGCCATAGATTTAACTCCTTGAGTTTCTCTCCTCGTGGCCCATTCGGGTCCCACGGCATCAAACCTAGCATCGGCCGCCGGCTGCGTCACGTGCTTTGAAACAGCCGATCAGATTGTCCGACGAGGGTCGTGCGAGTTACGAAAAAATGCGCTCAAGGAACTCAAGTCCCTAAGCTGCGTTCCCATACGGACACCTCTATCCCTCAAACGGCGCAATTGCTAAGTCACGATCTGCGTGACGGCTCGCTTTGCGGTAGGGCCGGCTTGGGATACTCAGATCCGGGAGGACAATGTGAAGCTGTTGTGTTTTTCGCTTGCTGGGGCGGCGCTCCTTTTTTCCATGGGCGCGGCGATGGCGCAGGACGCCGCGGCTGGCGAGAAGGTCTTCGCCAAGTGCAAGATCTGTCACCAGATCGGCGAGGGCGCGAAGAACATGGTCGGCCCGGTCCTTAGCGGCGTCGTCGGACGCAAGGCTGGCTCGTATCCCGATTACCACTATTCCGACGCCAATAAGAATTCAGGCATCACGTGGGATGAGGCGACTCTTAAGGAATACCTCAGAGACCCAAAAGCTAAGGTTCCTGGAACCAAAATGGTCTTTCCCGGCCTTAAGTCCGACGACGATATCGCGAATGTGATCGCTTACCTCAAGCAGTTCGGTCCCGACGGCAAGAAGATCTGATCTGCGCGGGTGGCGATTTTTACATCGTCTCGAGATCGGATCGAACAATCCGCTGTTCATGCAACGCGGTCGCGATTAGCGCGCCGGAGACACCTGTTTTCTTAAGCGCCCGAAGATCGGTCGCATTGCGGACACCGCCGGCGGCGTAAATTTCACGTCCGCCGGCGATTGATTGGATCGAGGCAAGCCGCTCGAGGTCGGGGCCCACGCCGCTGCCGACCCGCGCAAGGGTCATGACGATGATTCGGTGCGGCCAAAGAGCGGGTTCGGCCAGGATCTCCTGTGGGCCCTGGAAAGCATCGCCGCGAAAATCAAGTGAGAGCACGATGCGCATCGAGTCCCGGTGCTGCGCAATCAGCGTGCTGTCGCGTTGCGATTCGCTACCGATGACCGGCGTCCCAAGTCCAGCCCCGATGAGAGCCTCGACCGCGAGGGTGTCGGCCGCGCCGTTGTCAACCCACATTTGCAACGCCGGAAGCTCTTTCCGAATCCGGCGCAGCACGGGGACATTGTCCCCGTCGCCTTGGATCGCGTCGAGATCGGCGACATAAAGCGTCCGAAACGGAAAAACTCCGAGCAGGCCGCGCACGACATCCACGGCGTCGCTGGTCGGCGAAAGCGGCGACTCGAGGGGCCGGTAAGACGCCCGATCGCCCATCCGCGCTCGGACGACTTGGCCATGCATGAGGTCAATGACCGGGATGGCCTGCAAGCCCGGCCTCCAAGTCGCTACCGGCGAAGATCTGCGCCGCCTTGTCCTTGAGCCAGCTCCACGCCTCGGCCTCAGCCGGCCCGGCCGTCTTGCCCACGGTGATTTCGAGGCGGGCAAGCTCCGCCTCGACCCCGGCGCGCGGCAGCATGTGCAAGCGGCTCACCAGCACCGCGCCTTCGATCACCGCCGCTTGTGCGCGATTGAACCCTTGGAACGGCGCATGCGAGGCGCGATGCGCGACGCGGCATACGAAGCGAGGCCTGAGCTCATGTTCGCGCACCTCGACGACGACGAGTTCGATGTGCGACAAGGTCGCCGCCAGACGTGGCGCGGCGACAAGTGTGGCGGCCGTCAGCGGCCAGTCGCGGCGTCCCGTGAGACACCCCGCAAAGACGCGCACGTCGTCGGTAAAGTTGGCGACCGCGAATGGCGCCTGACGCAGATTGTCGAGTGTCGTAGAGGGGTGAAACGGCGCCAGAATCCATGCCTCTCCTTCGGCGATCAGTCCCAGAGGCGCCAAGTGAGGCTCGCCGAGCGCATTGACCGTGACGACGATGGACTCGCGGATCATCGGCATGAGGTCACTCGCTTGCCGCCCGCGAGCGCAGCGTGTGCCCCGCTTCGCTCAAGCGCGTCCTATCCTCAACGCGCCGATCGGTAGCGCAGCCCCAATCCAGCGGCTCGTCCTGGGCGTAACGTTTGCCAAGCTGAAAAGCGATTTCGGCCTTCGTGAGTTCGGCCCCGAGATAGAAGGCGTGAGCGCCATCCGTTTCGACCCCGAGTTTATCGAACAGTGCAAAGGCCTCCCTGGCGACAAAATGGCCGGCGCGATTGTAAACATGAATTCCGTCCTCAGCCGCCTCTATCCGGTAGTTGTCGTCCTTCACTTGCGTCGAACTCTCAGCGATTTCCCCACTCGAGTAGGGAAAGGGCTTCTGGTCGTGGAGCTGCAATAGCGCCCGCCCGTAACCTCTCGGCAAGCTGTGATCCGCCGATGCCGCAAACATCACCCGACGAGCCGCGTCGTGCTCTTGAATCGTGCGGCGCGTGTGCGGGCTGACATGGACTGTGAGCACGTTGGCGATAGCGAGCTCCGAACAGATTCCGAGCAGCAACGCCGTAACGCCGACGGAGTCGGCGTCGGTCAATTCCGTCAAGTTCCCAGTGCCCATCAGCATTTCCGCCTCGGGGAGGCGCGCGCGCACCTCACGGTAGCGCGAGAGCGAGTCGGCAAAGCCGAAGTGGATGGGATCGATGACGGGATCAAGGATAGCGGCGAGGCCCCGCTTCTTCGCGTCTTCGGCGGCGCGATAAAGGGAGGCGAGATCGCCATGCTGGGCCGGAATCAAAACTGGTCGTGCGCCAGTCTCTTCGGCGATGGCGAGATTGCGCTCGGTGAGGCTGAAGAGATAGTCGGAGCCGGCAAATCCGCCCCGGCGGAGTTCGTCTGGGTCAGCAGAGTTGACGCTGACAACCAATCCCCTTGCCTTCAGTTCTCGCACCGCATCTTCCAAATGGGGGAATGGGGTATCCGGCAGGCACCCGAGGTCGATCACGTCGGCCCCCTCGACGCGCAGGAGTTCGGCGCGAGCGAAAATTGCTTCGAGGCTCAGCTGCGACGCATCGACGATCTCAGCGAAGATGCGCAAAGCGTGGCGCGACAAATCGAGAGCCGCGCCGGCCTTGCCGAAGAACATTGGCAGGTCTTTCAATTCATCGGGGCCCCGCTGGAACGGAACGCCAAATTCCTGAGCCAAGCGCGTGAGGTCAGCGCGGCAACGGCCCGGGACGACGACGCGATCCGCATTGATCGGGCGCGGCAGCCTACGCATGAGGATGGGTTCGGTCATCAGCGCCGCGACCTTTACCCCTACACTGAAGACCGACCAGTCGAACGCCGTCGGCTCCATGCCCTGCAACACCTTCTCAAGGCGGTTCTGGGCGAGGCGGCCGGTCAAAAACAGAATACGTTCCCTCATGCGGCGACTTTGCTTCGTCGCTGCGCGATGGCTTCGCTGAGCTCAGCGATCGAGTTGACTGTCGTTACGCCGTCGAAACGGCCCAGTCGCTCACGATTCTCCAAGTCGATTGGGCGTGGATAGACCTTCACCATTCCTTTCGGCGCTTCTGTCTCCAGCTCGGGCGCCGTGTCGCAGGCGAAGACAAGGGTTGGAACTCTGCACTTACCGGCCTGGGCAAAGACGTTGGTAATGAAATCGTCGGAGATCCCGTAGACGAATTTGGCGACCGCGTTCGAAGTCGCGGGAGCGACGATCAACGTATGATAGATTCCGTAATAGAATTGTCCGACAGTCACCGAACTCGCCGATGTGTCGCGATAGATCCGCACGGACGCCGGCAGGTCGAGGTCCTGCTTGTACATGCGCAGGACTTCGGATCCGGCTTTGCTGAGGAACAGGTCGACATGTTCGAGCTCATGGATCAAGGCCAGGCTTTCCTTCAGGAAATGACCGGATCCAGTAAGCGCCCATCCCCAGCGCGGCGTTTGGCGTTTCGTCATTGTGCTGCCGGCGGTCGATTTGAGGTCGCTGCTACGATTTCAGGAAATATTCCTCCCCGCAACCCTTCGCCGAGCCTCGCGCTGTCGGTCGGCCCAGCGAGCCAAGCCTGAGCGCCGCTCTCCTTAAGATAAAGCGGGAACAAGGGATCAACGACACCGCGTGCGACGAGATCATGAGCATCGATGGCTGCACCCTCGAAACGGCCATGCTTGACGAGCAGCAGACGGTCAGCGCCAAGAATGCCCGCCAGCCACGCGGCCAGGCTGTCAGAGGTCAGGTCCCATGTTTCCGGAAGCGCGGCCGCGCGCGCCATCGGCTCCGGCGACCAGACCGGAACCTTGCCGTCTTTGATCGCGCGCAAAATCGCGGAACGCGACGCGGTGAGCCGCAAGGCGGGATTGAGGCTCTGCAGCGCGCAACCGAACTGCGCCATCGCCATCAGCGCCATGGCGTGCGCGGCGTGATCGTCGTAGCCCATCGAGGCCTGGGCGGTGCGCACCGCGTCGGCGAAGGGGCCGCCGCCTGGCACAATCGCGATCGAGCCTGCCTCGGCCGCGATCGCCGCAAGCCAGTCCTTGAGATACGGCCCCGTTGCGTGGCTGCCGCCCAATTTCACGACGGCGAAGCGTGAGCGCCAGGAACGCGCCTCGACTTTCAAGCGGGGTCGGCGAATAAGACGCGCTCGTTTCCGGCATGGAGGACGGGCGGGCAAACCGGCTGCATCACTTCGACCAGAGTTCCTCTCATCAATCCCGCCTCAGGCGCCACTTTAGGGGTCGTGCCAGTATCTTGTCGACAGCGACTTGCTTGACCCTCCAATTTGGTGGGATCTAGCGTCCCTTTGGGTATTTGGAGGAACGGTGAGCGTCGTCATCGGTTGGGATATAGGGGGCGCGCATCTAAAAGCCGCTCGCGTGAGGCGCGGGCGCGTCGAAGCGGTGGTCCAGGCGGCGACGCCGCTTTGGCTGGGACTCGACACTCTGCACGCCGCGTTCGACGCGCTTAGCGCTCAACTGGGGTGCGCCGACCGTCACGTGATCACCATGACGGGCGAGCTCTGCGACGCCTTTCCCTCGCGCCGAGAGGGCGTAGCAGGGCTGGCTGTGATCGCGGCCAGTCATCTCATCCCCGCAGCCCCGAGCCTCTACGCCGGCCGGGCCGGCTTCGTCGAGCTTGGCGACGCCGCTTCCCACGCCGTCGATATCGCCTCGGCCAATTGGCACGCAAGCGCCGCGCTCCTAGCGCTCAAGCTTCCGGACGCTTTGTTCATCGACATCGGCTCAACGACAACGGACATCATTCCAGTCGTCGCAGGCCAGGTCGCGGCGGTCGGCTACAGCGACGCGGAGCGGCTCGCCGCGGGTGAGTTGATCTATACCGGGATGACGCGCAGCTTTGTTATGTCATTGGCCTCTCGAGCGCCGTTTCGCGGCGCCTGGACTCCGCTGATGAACGAATATTTCGCCAGTAGCGCCGACGTTCATCGCATTCTCGGTGACTTGCCCGACGATGCAGATAAGATGTCGACCGCCGACGGCCGCGAGAAGACCGTCGAGGCTTCGCGGGCGCGGCTGGCCCGGATGATCGGACGTGAGGCCGACGAAGGCTCAGACTTGGATTGGACTGGACTCGCCGCCTGGTTCGCGGAAGCGCAAATACGTCAGATTACCGACGCTGTGTCGCTCCGCCTGTCCCGCAACGATGTGGCGGTCGCGGCGCCGGTCGTTGCGGCGGGCGTCGGGGAAGGCCTTGCGGCAGAAGTGGCGCGCCGCCTGCGGCGGCCTTGTCTCGGATTTTCTTCGCTAATTGCGGCCCCCGCGGAAGCCTCGCATTGTGCGCCCGCGGTCGCGGTTGCGTTGCTCAAGCGCTTTCGCTGAGTCCGAAGTCGTTGTAGGTCAACAAGGGCGGCGTTAGGAGACGGTCGACCATGCGCTTGACGAGCGTGGTGTTATTTATGTCCGCGGGCGTCCATCTCGCGAGCGCTTCGGAAGTCGCCGCCGGGTCCGCGGCCGCCAATGACTATCCGACATCTGCGCGCGCCGAATATGTCTTCGCCTGCATGAAGACCAATGGCGATACACGAGAAGCGCTCGACCAATGCTCGTGTTCGATTGATGTCATCGCTTCGCTGCTCCCCTATGACGCGTATGTTTCCGCAGCCACGGTCGCGTCGATGAACCAAGCAGGTGGACAAATCGGCTCCATGTTTCGTGGAACTGCAATCGCGCGAGACGCGCTCGCCCGGCTGCGACGCGCTCAGGCGGAAAGCGAAATACGCTGTTTCTAACTGTTCTTGACTGTGTAATGCATGAGGCAGGGATGCGTGGGCATTCGCCCCCACACTTCTGGCGATGACGATGTCGTGACAAACGCTGGGGTAGCCCTTGCGCTCAAAATTCGATCGGGATATCCTCCTGTCGGTTTCGGCTGCACGAGCGTTGGGGAACGGGAGCCCCGGCGAGCTTATCGGAAGCAAGGCGAAGGCCCGCGAGCGTTGCTCGTTTCGCCTGGTTGTGACACGCTGCCGACACCATCCCATGAGACAGTCGCTGCAAGGCGCTTTGACCTGTGATGGGTCGCGTAGCGCTTTGGTATAAGTCTAACCGGGAGGAAACGATGCGAAAACTCTTGCTTGCAAGCTGCTTCGGCGCCGCGGCCCTGTTTACGGCCGGATATGCGGTAGCGAACGATGAACTGACGAAACTGGCTGCGGACCCGAATCAATGGGTCATGCCCACGCAAAACTTCGCCAATACGCGCTATTCAGAACTCAAGCAGATCAACACCGACAACGTCCACAAGATCGCGCCAGCGTGGACTTTCTCGACCGGAGTTTTGCGCGGACATGAAGGGTCGCCGCTTGTCATCGGCGACACCATGTTTTTGCACGCGCCGTTCCCCAACACTGTCTTTGCGCTCGACCTTAACAACGACGGCAAGATTCTCTGGAAATATGAGCCGAAGCAAGATCCGAATGTCATCCCAGTGATGTGCTGCGACACGGTCAACCGTGGCTTGGCCTACGCGGACGGCAAGATCTTCCTTCATCAGGCGGACACAACCCTCGTCGCGCTCGACGCAAAGACCGGCGCGGTCGTGTGGTCGGTGAAGGACGGCGATGCTTCGAAGGGCCAGACTGGCACCGATGCGCCGCACGTCTTCAAGGACAAGGTCTTCATCGGCGTGTCCGGCGGCGAGTTCGGCGTTCGCGGCTGGATGAGCGCCTATAACATCAAGGACGGCAAGCTCGCCTGGCGCGGCTATTCCATGGGTCCCGATTCCGACACCCTGATTGATCCGGAAAAGACGACCGCCCTCGGCAAGCCGGTTGGCAAGGATTCCAGCACCAGCACCTGGCAGGGCGATCAATGGAAGATCGGCGGCGGCACGACCTGGGGCTGGTATTCTTATGATCCCGCCCTCAATCTGATGTACTACGGCTCGGGCAATCCCTCGACCTGGAATCCGAAGCAGCGGCCCGGCGACAACAAGTGGTCAATGGCCATTTGGGCGCGTGACGTCGACACCGGCGCCGTCAAATGGATCTACCAGATGACGCCCCACGACGAATGGGACTTTGACGGCGTCAACGAGATGATCCTCACCGATCAAAAGATCGATGGCGCGGACCGAAAGCTGTTGACGCATTTCGATCGTAACGGCTTCGGCTACACGCTCGATCGCGTCACCGGCGAACTGCTGGTCGCCAACAAGTTTGACCCGAAGGTCAACTGGGCCACTGGGATCAACATGGACAAGGCTTCGCCGGACTACGGGCGTCCGATCCGGGTCAAGGCCATGTCGACCGAGGCCAACGGCGAGGATGTCAACTCCAAGGGTGTCTGCCCGGCGGCCTTGGGTTCCAAGGACGAGCAGCCTGCGGCCTATTCGCCCCAGACCGAGCTCTTCTACGTGCCGACCAACCATGTCTGCATGGATTATGAGCCGTTCAAGGTCAGCTACACCGCGGGTCAGCCTTATGTCGGCGCGACGTTGTCGATGTATCCGCCCGCGGGCGAGAGCAACATGGGTAACTTTATCGCCTGGGACGGCAAGACCGGCAAGATCGTCTGGTCGGATCCCGAGCAGTTCTCGGTCTGGTCGGGCGCTCTGGCGACCGCTGGCGGCGTCGTCTTCTACGGGACGCTGGAAGGCTATCTGAAGGCGGTCGACGCCAAGACCGGCAAGGAGCTTTACAAGTTCAAGACTCCGTCTGGCATCATCGGCAACGTCATGACCTACGAGCACGGCGGCCGCCAGTATGTGGCGATCTTGTCCGGCGTCGGCGGCTGGGCGGGCATCGGCCTCGCGGCCGGTTTGACCAAGCCGCAGGAAGGTCTGGGCGCGGTCGGCGGGTATGCGGCGTTGTCGAACTACACGGCGCTCGGCGGCACGCTTACCGTGTTCGCTCTCCCGAGCGATTGAGCGGCCAACTGACCCCACGGGGATAGCCGGGGCTCGGCGCATGCAGCCAAAGCACGCGCCGGGCCCTTTCTTTGCTCCAGTCCGCTTGAGAAAACAAACGTGACGATTTCCAAACTTGTGCTCGGGCTCGGATTTGCGCTCGCCTTCGCCACGCCGCTCGTCGCTTACGCCGATCCGCCGGGAGACCCGGCCGCGGTCACCAGCGACCAGGGCATGTGGCGCGACAAGAACGGCGATCCGACCTTTAAAGTATCCGCGGACGGGGCCGTCGACTGGTACACGTATTCCGGCTTTCGCCGTTACCATTCGGAGTGCCATGTTTGCCACGGTCCCGATGGAGAGGGCTCTTCCTACGCCCCCGCGCTTGCGAACTCGCTCAAAACGATCGGCTATGCCGAATTCTTCGGCATCGTCACCGGCGGCAAGCAGGACCTCTCGGCCGGGCAGGAAAAAGTCATGCCCGCGTTTGCCGACAACAAGAATGTGATGTGCTACCTCAACGACATTTACGTCTATCTGCGCGCCCGCTCTCAAGACGCGATTCCGCGCGGAAGACCTCCCAAGCACGACGATAAGCCGCCTGAGTTCGAACAGGCCGAAACGAAATGCATGGGTGAGTGAGGCGATGGCGAGCGGGGCTAAGGCGATCGCCGTCGCACTTCTCGCGCTGGTCGGGGTGGCTCTTCCTGGCGGCGCGGGCGCGCAGGATGCGGAAGGCTCGATCGAACTCGTCGACCCGCACGTCTTTCGAGCCTGCGCGGACCCGCGCGACCTCCCTTTCTCCAACGAGGCCGGCGAAGGCTTCGAAAACAAGATCGCCGAACTTCTCGCTCACAAACTCGACAAGTCGGTCGCCTACACGTTCTATCCAGACTCGACCGGCTTCATCCGCAACACGCTGAACGCCCATCGTTGCGACGTAGTGTTGGGAATCGCTCAAGGCGTCGACATCGTTCAGCCGACCAACCCTTATTATCGAACGAGCTATGTCGCCGCGTATCGCAAGGATGGTCCCCTGAAAGGTCTGGAGTCCCTAAGCGATCCACGTCTGAAAACTGCGAAGATCGGCATTGTCGCGGGCACCCCGCCGGCGACCTTCCTGGCCGAAAAAGGATTGCTGGGCCAGATCAAATCCTACGCCCTGGTTGTCGATACGCGCTTCGATTCGCCGACCCATGAAATGATGGACGACCTCGAGCGCGGCGAGATCGATGTTGGACTGCTGTGGGGACCTCTCGCGGGATACTACGCCACGAAGGCCAAGACCCCGACCGCGGTGGTGCCGCTCACGAAGGAACAAGGCGGCCCCCAGATGGTGTTCCGGATCGTCATGGGTGTGCGGCATTCCGATCAGAACTGGAAGCGCACCCTCAATAAGGCGATCTCCGAGAATCAGGACGAAATTCAAGCGATCTTGCGCTCCTACGGCGTCCCGTTGCTCGACGAAAACGACAAGCCGATCTCGCCTTGAGGGTTGGCGCCGGAGCTAGAGCAACGACACGAACGATGATGGTTCTCGCAGCCGTTCGATATTTCATTATCTAGGAGTATTTAATTGATATAATCAGAATCCCGTGCTCGCGTAAGATGAAGAGCAATAGACTTTGTGTTTGGGCCTTAAGGCTGCGAGCGGAAGTTCACGGCTCCTCACATACGGAGCGGGAGGCTGATGCAAACAAAAAGTTGCGCAAAAGCGCAGCTAAGTCATTGAAGATATTGTGTCGCGTAAACTTGTGCGCATCGACGGCGGCGGCGACAAGTTCGCGGAATGGATCCGCGCTTTACAGAGCCTTTTGAACCGCGCGCGCGATCTCCCCGATGCGCTGTTCGATTAACGTCGGCGCCTCGCAGACGTAAGTGACGGTCTGGCGGCGATCGTCGAAGACGCGAAGATCCCATAGCAGCCGCTCTTGACTGTCCGCGCCGGGCGGCGCCTGACCGTCATGGTTCTGGTCCGAAGGTTTTTGCACGGCCTCGTTCTCAGTCCTGATGCGATCGGCCAGAGCTTTCTGCTTGCGGCCGATCCGATCCAGGCCATTGATGATCTGGGAACGTTGCTCGGACAAATCCGCAAACGCCGCGGCGAAGGCGCGCAGAAGCTTGGCGTCCGCGTCGGGGCCGGCCTTCGCTTTAAAGTCGGTGACCGCGGTCTCCACATCAGCGATGGGAACACGCCGTTGCGCCATTTGCGCCTTCAGATCCGCGACGTCGCTTTCATTGCGCCAGTTCTGAGAGTCCAGATCGAGCTGAGGCCCGGCCCAGACTGAGGCGAGCGAAAAAGTCGGCGTCTTGATCTGCTGGCACGGCCAGTCCGGATCAGTCTTTCCTTTGAATTGAGCGACCGCCGGTGACGCCAATGAGGCCATGATCGCGATCGCAAGAACGGCGCGGGCCGCAGGATGCATTTGCGTTTCCTCTCGGGCGCAATGATAAGATTGGGCTTGCGGTCAATCAAGCCGCTGAAGTTCACGGTTGCGTCGCTTGTGAGATCGCTCAGCCTCGGCAAGCGCGCATCCTGACAGGACTTCCGGCGACCGCGGAGAAAATGGAGGCGACGCCATGACGCGCATGCTCGCCAGTGTCGCCAACGCCGCCGAGGCTGGCGTCGCCGTGCAACTTGGCGCCGATATCATCGATCTGAAGGACGCGCGGCGGGGCGCGCTCGGCGCCGTCTCGCTCGATATTGCACGCCAGTCGATCGCCGCCGTCGCTGGTCGAAGCGAAACGAGCGCGGCTCTTGGCGATCCGCCTTACAATGAGGAAGCCTTGCTTGAAAGCGCGAGAGCGCTGGCCGCGATGGGCGTGGACTATCTCAAGCTCGCCGTGGATGCGCCGACGCTCGATCATCTCGGCGATTCTTTGAGCAAGCTCGCCCGCGACGTCGCCCTCGTCGGCATGATGTTCGCCGACGAAAAGCCCGACTTCGCCCTCCTCGCTAAGCTCGGAAAGCTAGGCTTCAAGGGCGCGATGCTCGACACCCGCGACAAGACACGCGGCCGGCTTATCGCGCATCTCGAGGTCGTGCAGCTTAGCGAATTTTGCAGGCAATGCCGCGAGCTTGAGTTGATGAGCGGCCTGGCGGGCTCGCTTGAAGCGCCTGACGTCCCGAGGCTCCTGCTCGTGCACCCGGATGTCCTCGGATTCCGAGGGGCGCTTTGTCATGCCCGCGATCGGCAAGGCGCGATCGATCCGAGCGCGGTCGTTCTCATCCGCGACCTAATCCCGCGCGAGAGACCCGATCCCGACGTTTCGCCGAAAATTGATTGGCGATTGTTGGCGCGCGGCCTCATTGGGGGCCGCGATCAGGAAGGCGAACTCGACCGCGTGTTCGTGAATGATTTTGTCGTTTCCGCCGCGATCGGCGCCTATGATTTCGAGCGTTCCATCCGTCAGCGCGTCGTCTTCAACGTCGAGGCTCTCGTGCGTCGCGCCGGCGCGCACGCCGACGATATGCGCTCGATTTTCTCCTACGACGTCATTCTCGACGCCATTCGCCTGATCGTGGGACGCGGCCATGTCGATTTTGTCGAGACGCTCGCGGAAGAGGTCGCTGGGGTCCTCTTGCAGCATGCGCGAGTACGCAGTGTTCGCGTCAACATCCGCAAGCTCGACGTGATCGAGGGCGCGGTCGGGGTCGAAATCCGTCGCGAGCGCGCCTCGGGCTCGGCGGACGTGCGGCCAGTCGGCGTCGTCGACCGAGGCGCCTGAAGCGACTTAAACCGGAAACCTGCAAGACGCTCACGCGAGCGTGCGCGCAAGTTCGAACGCCTGACGGAAGTCGAGGCGCAATGGGGTCTTGCTCTCGGTCATCTGCTTGAACAGCCCCGATTCGGTCCGATACTTGACGTTGCCAATCGCGAGCGCGCCGATCCCGAGCGAGCCGCGCTCACCGAGCGGCGTTCCGTTGGCGTGCGCATCCACGCCCTCGATGCCGGAAGGCGGCACCGCGTTGACATCGGCGGCGATCAGCAATTTCGTCGCGCCGGCGATCTCGGCAGCCTCGAGCACGCGCACGCCTGCTTTCGCCGCGGCGAGCACAACCTCCGCGCCCGTGAGGATCGCGGCCCTGCTCTGGGGCGTCGAGCCATCGGCGACCGCAAGGTTGACGCTAAACCGGCGATTGATCTCGGCGGCGTGGCGAGCCGTACGGTCTGATCCGTCTCGCGCGACCAAGGTGACGGATGCGCCTTCGAGCGCGGCGATAACGGCCGATGCCGTTCCTACCACCCCGGTCGCTCCGAAGACCGAGACGGCCGCGCCGCGAAGCGCGCGATCCTTCTTCTCCTTCAGCGTCTTTTCCACAACCGCGATCATCGCGGCGGCAGTGGTGAACGAGCCGGCGGGATCGGCGAACAACGAAATCTCGAACGGCTTGAATAGCGCTTTGGCGCCAGCATCGAGCATGTCGAGGGCGAGAAGCGCGTCCTTGCCGCCAATAAATACGCCCGTCCGCACCGCGTCGCGCGGCGAACGCGAGAACATGGCGTCCTGGATCAGGTCTGTGACCTCGCCGAGCGAAACATTGGTGTACGACGCCGTCGCGTCATAGCCGGCGTCGAGCGCCATGTTGACATCGAAGGGGCTCATGTGGGCGAGCGGCGTGATCATGTGCAGAATATTCTTGGCCATTTTTCCTCCCGAGCGATTAGCGGACTGAAACGTCTTCGTCCTCGCAGATCTCGGCGCCGTGATCGCGCGCGCTGCAGATTCTGATCTCCACCCCCGGTTCGCGGTCGACGCAAGCGCGCTGAGCAAGGAATTGCGCATGGTCGGGGTCGGATGCAAAGGCGAAACCGGTCGGTCCCCAGGAGCTCTGGCCGATCCCGCGCGCCCCGAGAGCCTTCAATCGTGCGGCGACCCGGCTCACCGGCACGCTGATGAAACGGGCGCCGCCCTGGACCGGGGCGAAATGGTCGCCGAGGATTTCCTGAATCCTGGCGACGCCGTCGCCGAAAGCCTCGATATCGGCTTCGGCCGCGCCAGGCAGAATCTGCATGAGCGTGCAGCGGCAGATTTCGCTCGCCGCGTCGGTTCGGAAACGCGGCAACGCGGCAAACGCCTGTCTTTCCTCTTCACCATGGGCGCCCTCGACGCGCGGGTCGAGGATCAGAAGAATGCGCCAATCCCTCGGGAAGTTCATCCATGCGACCACCGGCGGGACCTCGGTGTTCGGTCCCCTACCAGCGTCGACAGCCAAGCCGCCGCGCTCGAACAAGGCAACGCCCACGCCCGAACGCGCGCCGCGGTCGAGCAGACGCGCGTCCTCCCGGGCGTCGAACGGCAATCCGGCCAACCGGCGAAACGCCGCCGCAATCGCAAGCGCCAACTGAGTCCCGGACCCGAGTCCGGCGTGCGCGGGAATGGCGTTCGAGATGATGAGCCTTTTTCCGGTATCGAGGCCAAGGCGATCGGCGACGCGGCGCGCGATATGGGCGCCCCGCTCGCGCTCCTCGCCCAAAACTTCAAAGCTCGCCGCTTGGCAAAGCTCAACGCGGGTTTCGAACGTATCGATGGCGAGGCCAATCGATCCAAATCGGCGGCCAAGATCTCCGGCGAGATCAAGAAAACCGAGATGCAGTCGCGCTGACGTCGTGACCTGAACGCCTTTCAAACGTGCCCCTCTTTTGCCCGATTCATGCGCCGCTTACAACTCAACCGAATTTGTCGTAACTTTGCGAAAGTTTACACGTTTTGCCAAGCGCCGCGCGCGATAGATGACGCGATGAGTGCTCACTGACAGCTCATCTTGACGTGAGTGCTTGCAACGCCGATCCAGTCTCAACGTTGCGGTCGTCCGATCAAAATGCCACAGTCGCCCGATGGAGGCGCTCAGGTTCCGCTTGAAGACGGGTGCGCGATGATTGAGCTGATTCTGACGGTGTGCGCGCTCAATGCGCCGGGGCTGTGTGACGAGCGGCGGCTGCAGTTCTCTTCCGAAGAGTCGCTGATGCAGTGCATGATGCAGGCGCCCCCTTATATCGCTCAGTGGGCTGACGAACATCCGGCGACGCGCGTCACGCGGTGGCGATGCGCCTTCCCTGGCGACGAGAAGATCTGATCAAGGATTGTTGGGCGCGGCGGCCGCCTTTGAGTGCATGCGGCTTGCCATCCCGGCGAGGTGGACAGGCCGCTATTTCGCGTCCTTGGGCGGCATGCGCGGCGGAGCGAGTGGAGTAAAATTGATCGTTTGGTTCTCGCCATGCGCAGACTGAGGGTCGACCGGACCGCCAGAAGATGGATCGCCGCCGCCAGTTGTTGTGATGGTCGAGGGCGTGACCTCGCGCGCGGTCGCTTCCGCCGTCCCGCCTTGGCCGTTGCCGAAGTCCGCCGTTCGACCGCCCTGTGGCTTGCCGTCGGCGCTCGCTCGGATCGCGGCCTCTGTCTTGTCGGCCAGACGGCCGTCATAGGGCAGCCGATAAGCCCGAGGCACGCCGGTTGGAAAATTGTCATCGTCGAGCGCTTCCACCCAGAGATGAATGGCGCCGGGATCGCCTTCGAGTGAGTGCGGTTCAACGATCCGAGCGCCCAGAAGTTTGAATTTTGGCGGCAAAGGATCGGTTGATGACCAGCCGAGCAGGCCGCGCGTCGCGAAAAAGCTCACTACGTAAAAGGCGCTGGTCAGCACGATGAGCCCTGCCTTCACCGGCCAGGGAACCTTCGCGAAGACGCAAACGACGAGCAGAAGCACGCCGAGAAGCGCATAGGCGATCGATAGCAAAATGATGTCGGAGGCGAGGCTCGTCACAGCTGCTTCACGTAACCTGTTTTGGGGTCGCGGTCGGCGCCGTTCTGGCGGACATTGCGAAAAGTCTCCATCAGCGACTTTGGCCGCCGACTGACATCGATCACTTTACCTTCGCTATCAAGCGTGAAGCGCACGGCAGTCTTCTCGTCACCGGTGTGATCGACGAAGACTGTGTCGTCAAAGATCACTTGCGCGGTTGGATTAAGCTTTTGCACTTTGACTGTCACGGGCACGGGCGCGCCGGTCGTCGCCACGAAATGGCTGACGTTTACGGTGTACTCGCCAGCGACGATACCGCGGATGGTGACGATCTCCTCGCGAATTGGCGAGGCAATCTTCTTCTCGTTGACGACGATGAAGTCGTTGGCCCCGCCACGGTCGTCGCGGTCAAGCACCAGAAAGCCGGCTTCGCGGTGACGATACCATGCGATGTTGCCCGCTGGATCCTGTACGAACAGATCAAGATCGTCAGGATGGCTGTCCGGCCAATCCATGGTGACAATGAATTCGGCTTTCGAGTCGATCTTGCCGTCCTTGGCCTCGGGCGATATCGCCAGGAGCGCGAGGAAAAAGAGAAACGAGACCACCTGAAGCGCCTTGAACAGCATGACGCTGAAGGGGTCGAACGGCTCCTCGCGCGGGTAGAGGCCGAAGTCATCGATCATGTGCGCATGGCGAGATCGTGCGCGCGCTCCAAGGCGGGAACCACCCGCGTCTCGGTCAGCGTAACGGCGCGGGAGAACACCTTCGCGGTCGCATTGTCGAGCATGTAGTACTGAATCTTCAACAGGATGGAGCCGACGAGGCCGGCGAGCGTGGTGTACATCGCCACCGCCATGCCGTCGCTCATCAGGCCCATCGAGGATTTCATCAGCGACTTGTCGCTCGCGTCGAGCCCGGCGATCGGCGCCAGCATGATGATGAAGCCGACGATCGTCCCGAGGAGGCCAAGTTTCATGACCGTGTCGCTGGCGAAAGCGCCGAAGCCGTTAGAACCGCGCAGGCGATCAGCGAGCGAGCGGAGCAGCAGCGTCTGATCGAGTCGCCCGCGCCCTTGCGTACGCGCTTTCATGGCGAGATCGCGGATGTGGTCGGCGATAAGGCCATCCGGGAGCGGGGCCGAAGGTTCGACTGCGGCGCCGTCGGGGCCTCCCGTCTCGATGCGAGCCGCTACTCGTTGCCCGGCATCGCCTTCGCGCGAGATGACGATCGTTCGCCAAAGGCAATGGAGCGACGCCCCCACGTAGATCAGCACGATGACGGACGAGAGATACGTGCGATCCGAGACGACCATCAGGCGCAGGAGGCCGTAGCGCCACAATAGGATCGCGGCGAAGACCGTCGCGCCGGTAAAGATCAGCCAGCGTAAGAGAGGCGCGCGATCCGCGCCGGACCATGCGCGCTGAGGCTCGGGAGATAGCGCGACGGCGGTCATGCCCATTTCCTTCCAAAGGTTGTCCGCTCCCCGAGGAGCCAAGGATAGCGTGCGCGTTGGCGAGCGCAAGGCGTGGCGCAGGCGCTTACGGGTTGGGTAAGAGAATCTCCCCCTTGCCCAGCGCGGCCAGGTCACCAGCCAGACGCCGCAAGGGCCGACGGAAAAGTGTCGCCAGCTTCGCACTGGTCTGGGCGATGTAATTGGCGAGAAGCCGCGCAGCGACCAGGTCATGCTCGCCGCAATCGCCGAAGCTCGGCGAGAAAAGCGTCGCGCCTCGCCCAAGAAGGATGGTGCCGCGGCCCATCAGATAGCCGGGCAGATCGCCTGCCTCGCCTCCGATCGCCAGGGTGCCCGCGATCATGCGGCTGCCGGCATAGGCGCCCGCGCGGCCCTCGATCAGAATGAAGCCGCGCCTCAGCCGGTCGCCGGCGCGTGCACCTGCGTCGCCGCGCACATGCAGGACGCCGCCGCTCATGCCGACTGTCTCCCCGCTCAACGGGCCTCCGAGACGCTCGCCGGCGTCGCCTTCGATGTCCAGCGTTCCGCCCTTCATTCCAGAGCCAGCGAACGGGCCCGCATTGCCGCGAATGGTCAATTGTCCGCCCGACATCAGACGGCCAGCTTCGACGCCGACTTCCCCTTCGACGCGGATTGAGCCTGAGGCCATGCCCATGCCGACGCGATCGAAACGCTCAGCTCCGCCTTCGATGACAATTGTATCGGGATCGCCTTCCGGACGCGGAAAACGTCTCCTACCGCGACGCGTATGCGCGTCGTTTGCAGTTCGATGCGTTCGATCTCCGCGGTCGTCTTGCCGGCAAGGTTTTGCGGGATCAACGGCGAGAGATCGAGCCGCTGGTCCGGCGCCTCGCGCAGCGAAAAGGTCAAGGAGCTCACGGGAGGAGATCCTTGAGATGATAATGGTGCCGGCCGAGTTTGCCGCCGTAATTGCCCGCGCCGACGCGCAATGCGCCGCGCTCAGGGCCCAGTTCGACGATCGCGGCAAGCCCCGCTCGCATCGCCTCGGCGACAGCCTCGCTGGTGAGGCCGTCAATGACGATCTCGAGCACCGAGGCGATCTCGGGAGAAAGAGCGCTGTCGACCGCGCCCTTCAAGGTCGGGCAATAAGCGTCGTTGGTCGAAGCGCTCGCGCCCTTGTATTTCGAGCCGACCTTCGACCCCGAGCGCGCTATGCCGCCTGGAAACGGCATGATGACATCCGCGACCTTGCGCATCGCCTCTACCGCCGCCTCGGTCGCCGCGAGGGTCTTTTCCGTGGTCTCGCCCATGAGAATGAGATTGCCGCCGCCGACCGCCTTCTTCGTGAGATAGGTGGTCGATTCGCAGACGAATTCTCCGTCCATCACCGGCACGCGCCAGTATCGGCGGGCGCCGAGCCGTTTGGCGATCTGCCAGCCGTCGCCGAAGAAACGAATGGCGTCGCCGAGCTTGAGCTTGTCTTCGCCCGTGTCCAATCCCGCGTAGCAGGCTGAACCGGGGCTCGTGAGCACGCATTGCCCGACGCGGTTTTGCAATTGTTTCTGGAGCTCCGCGGTCGAGACCGCAAACATAAGCACGCGCACGCCGGGCCGTCCGTCCAGCGTTTGTTGAGGCGACAGAATGCTCTCGACGCTTGCCTCGCACCCGCATGCGATGACCGAGGTGGCGAAACCCGTCATTGTCGTGGCCGCCTGCGCGGCCCAGCGTTCGGTCGGCGCTGTGATCACGATCGCGGTCGCGCGCATGTCGAAAGCTTCCGCGAACGTGTCGTCGATAGCGATTCCCTTGACCGTCAGCTCCGGCATGCGACCGCCTCAAACGGTTGCGGCCGCGGGATCGCGCCCTCGGGCACACGCATGAAATCGGACGGCAGACCGTAACGCGCGTCGTAATAGCCTTTCATCCGTTGTTGCATCGAGGCCTCGACAACGGGCGTCACACACAGCGCGCGGCCATAGCGAGTGTGCGTCATTTCGCCGTCGCGCACCACAAGTTCGCCATCCTTGTAGACGCGCGCCGCAGCGCGGAACATTTGGGCGATATCTTTGCCGGGGCGATAAAGCGCGACATCAGCGCGTCCGCCTGGGCCAAGATGTCCGCGATCGGGCAGGCCGAGTAATTTGGCGGGGGCCGCTCGCGTCATCGTCGCGATCTCGCTTAGAGTGTATTCGCGTGTCAGCGACGGAAGCGTCGTCATCGCTATTGCCTCTGCCGGCAGACGGGACGCCCACTCGGCCCGCACATCCTTGTCCATCAGCAGAGCGAAGATCTCGGGGTACGTTGTGAAGGGCGCGCCATTCGGGTGATCGGTGGTGAAGAACACGCGCCACGGGTCATCGATGAGCAGGAAGAGCTCCAAGCCGACGGCGAATTGCACCGCGTTGTGGAAGCCGCCTGCGCGATACTCGTAAGGCACGATGCCGGCGCCGTTCGAGTCTCCGTCGATGATTGCATATTTCTTGGGCCGGGCCTGACCCCGGGCGGAGAATTGACGCAGCACGTCGGACGAGATCGTCACCGTCTGGCCGAACATCACCTGCCCGACGTCGATGGTCACGTTCTGGGCAGCGTTGACCGCTTCAGCGAGTTGAGGCGCGGCGGAGGAAAAGCCCTGCGGGCCCTCTTTGCCGTAGCCGTAGAACTGAAGATGCGCCAAATGCAGCGGCAGGTCTTCAGCTGCGGCGATCGTCGCCAGCGCCGATTCGAAGTTTCCAGGCAGCCCCAGATTGTTGCAGTGGACATGAAGTGGATGAGGCACGCCGGCGTCGTGCACGGCCTTCTGCAGCGCCTTGACAATCGCGCGGCTCGTCACGCCGTAATAAGGAACCACGTCGTCAAACGAAAAGCTGCGGATGTTGTCTTTGAACGCCGCGACGCCGCCGGCGTTGACGACCTTGATCCCAAGCGCGCGCGTCGTTTGTAGTGTCCAGGCGATATGGTCGCAGAGCGCGCTCGCGCCTTCTCTTGATCGCAGAAGGCCGAGCACAAAATCGTCGTTGCCGAGGATCGCCAAAATCGCCTTGTCGATGATCGGGGTGTCGGCAAGTTCGAGATGCGCGTGCAGCGCGTTGTGCGGCGAGACGGCCGGCTCGACCACCGTCGTGAAGCCCATCTCGGCATAAAGTCGTCCCGTCTCGAACGTCGTCCAACCGACTTTGGAGAGCGGCGTCTCGGTGGGACGGCGCGCATGGGCGCGATGGAATTCGGGCAGCATGAGGCGGGCGGTGTTCACGTTTGCGCCGGCGATATGCGAATGGATGTCGATGCCGCCGGCCATCGCAATAAGCCCACTCGCATCCACCGTCTCGTCTGGTTGGGCGCCGTCACGCGGAGCTGCAACGATTGTGTCACCACGGATCCAAAGATCGCCAATTTCGTCATGGCCGTTGGCAGGATCGACGATATGCGCGCCCTTGATGCAAATCAGCATGGCGAAGCACTCGCGTCTTCGAGGCATGCGCTGATGCGCTCGAGAGCATGAGCGACGCTGAGCGCGCCGCTGGGCGCGGAGGCGGTCGTAGCGACCAGCGTCCCAACATCGGATGAATGCATGACCGCGTCATGATCGACCCCGGGACGCCCGACCGAGATACGAACGTTCGGCGCTTTTGCGAATTGGGTCACGGACTCGCACAGGGCGATTAGGTTCACTGCGCTCCGCCAAGCCGGGGGAGCGGCTCCGAAGGAAGAGATCCACACTACGCAATCGGTCTCCCCGGATGCGACGAGTCGCTCGGCGTCGAATCGCCACGGGTCGTGGAACGGGGCGCCGACGCCGAATCCGGTTCGCATCGGAAAGCCGGTTGTCCAACCGCAGGCCGCGAGCACGCCGGCGCCGTTGTCCGGAGCGGGCAGCGGCAATGTCGAAAAACGCGTGGTGTCATTCAAGTCGCGCACAAGCCCGTGCAGCATCTCGACTTCAAGCGCCCCTAGACTTCCCGCCGTCCAAACCGCGACGCCGAAGCGTGCGCCTTTCACAATACTGGCGAGCGCGTCGAGCGCAGATAAAGGAAGTTGTGCTTGCGCGACTGGACGTCCTTTGACGCGTGCGCGCAACGAGGCGAGATTGGCGGCGAGCGTTGTGCCTACACCGACGGGGACGATTTCGATATCGCCGTCAAAGCCGGAAATCCTGGCGTCGCCGTGCGGCGCCAGCCATACGATGCGCCGTGCGACATCTACGGCGTCGGGCCTCGCTAGCGGGCGCAACAGCCGCTCCTTCAGGGCGGGCCAGGCTTCCGTCAGACCGTCGCCCACAAGCAGCACGACGTCGGCGCGTACGCGCGCTTCGCCGGGGGTCGTGAGCATGATTCCGGTTTCGCGCAGACAGTCGAGGTCCCGCAGGACCGCCGCCGAATGCATATGCTCGATGACGCCGCCGACCCGTTGAGCGAGCGCAATGGCCGCCCTGGCGCCGTTGATATCGGCGCCAAGCCCGGCAATGAGCGGCTGATGGCTTCGCGCCAAAAGTCGAGCCGCCGCCGCGGCCGCTTCATCTAGTGATGCCGGCGCGCCGTCGATCGATGCTGCTCGCCTCGGCGCTGATTGAGTCTTTCAGCGACATACGCTCCGCCCGATTGGTTCCCGTATCAGCAGGATCGACGCCAGCGATCGCAGACAACGTCAGGAACTTCGCTGGACAAATCGAAAGTCAGCGGGTTCAATCGCATCACGATCGATTGCAATCTAGCGACGAACAATAACGCACGCAGAGGAAATGCCTAGCCCTCGCGGTCAGTTTCCGAACGGTCGAAACATCGGCGTCGGACCGATGATTGATCGGCCGACAGTCATTGTGGCGGCCTATTCAGCGCGCGCGCTTGCTGCCTCCGCCAACAGAGCCGGATTCGCTCCGCTCTCGATCGATGTCTTTGGCGACGATGACACGAGAGAGATGAGCTTCGTCTCCGTGAAGCTCGACGGTGGACTTTCGGAGGGGTTCACTCTCGACAAGCTCGTCTGCGCCGCCGAAATGCTGATCAGCGCCCATGATCCGGTTGGATTAATCTATGGCGCCGGCTTCGAGCACCAACCAGAGACCATCGCAGCGATCGCCCGCAGGACACGGATATTTGGCAATCGCACGGAAACGCTGAAGCGCGCCAAGGATCCGATCGCGCTCGCGCGCGTCTGCAAGGCGAATGGCGTTCGACATCCTCAGGTCGCGTTTGCGCCGCCAGACGAGCCTGAACGCTGGCTGATGAAGAGGCAAGGCGCCGCGGGAGGCGCCCATATCGCCGTGGCTCATGAGGCGAGCGGCGCTTCGCCGAATTGTTATTATCAACTTCGCGTTACCGGAGAGAGCATCTCGGCCTTATTCCTCGCGAGCGAGAAGAGAACTGAAATCATCGGCCTCAGCATGCAGTGGAGCGCGCCAACGCCGGAGTCGCCGTTTCGATATGGCGGCGCCGCCGGACCCGTCGACATTGACCCAGCGCAAGCAAAAGAGATCGCCCGCTCCGTCGCTGTAATTGCTTCCGAACTGGACCTCGTCGGTCTCAACAGCGCCGATTTTATGGTTTCAACCGACGCTGTCTGGCTCATAGAAATCAACCCGCGACCGGGGGCGACGCTGGACGTGTTCGAATCGAACGAGGTCCCGCTGTTTGCGCGTCATATCGCCGCGTGCGAAGGACATCTGACGCATGCCTCTGCGAGCTTCGCGTTCAAAGCAGCAGAGATCGTGTACGCCCCGCACGGTATTGTCGTTCGCAGGCGAGGGGATTGGCCGGATTGGGCGGTCGACCGATCGCCGACGGGGACACAGATCGCCGTCGGCGATCCTCTGTGCACGACACTTGGCTTTGGCGCGACCGTCGATCTGGCGCGCGCCTGCGCCAGCGAGCGGGCGCGGAGAATCATCGCTCTCGTTCAGGAGGCGGACCATTGAGCGATGTTGGGACCATAAGCGTCAATCGACGCGCCGCCGAACTGACGGCTGCGCTGAAACGCGACGCCGCAATGTTGAATCTTGGCGTCGCCCTGGGGCCCCGTGGAGAAACCTTGATTGACGCCGGGGCGCAGTGGCGCGGCGGGATCGACGCCGGGTTGCGCATCGCGGAAATTTGTTTGGGCGGCCTCGGCGAAGTGCGGCTAACGCCCGATAGCGCCACGCCGCGCTGGCCCTGGACGATCGCGGTTCGTTCATCGCAGCCGGTGATCGCGTGCCTTGGGAGTCAATATGCGGGGTGGAGCCTGGCGCACGGGACCGGCAAGGACGCATTTTTCGCTCTCGGCTCGGGCCCGGCTCGGGCCTTGGCGCAAAAGGAAACAATTTTTAAAGACATCGGCTATCGGGACGAAGCCGATGTCGCCAGCCTCGTTATCGAGAGCGGGCGTCCGCCGCCGCCGGAAATTGTCGATAAAGTGACGACCGATTGCGGGGTGGCGGCTTCGGCTTTGACGGTGATTTACGCTCCGACCCAGAGCCTGGCTGGGGCTACGCAGGTGGTCGCGCGGGTGCTGGAAGTGGCGTTGCATAAGGCCCATGAGCTGAAGTTTCCGCTTGCGCGCATCGTCGATGGCATGGGCGCCGCGCCGCTCAGTCCACCCCATCCCGACTTTGTCACCGCTATGGGCCGCACTAACGATGCGATCATCTACGGCGGACGCGCGCAGCTCTATGTCACGGGGCCGGCCGAGGATGCGAAGGGTCTTGCTGAGGCGCTCCCCAGCCACGCTTCGCGGGATTTCGGCGCCCCATTCGCCGAGATTTTCAAGCGCTTCAAGGGCGATTTCTACGCCATTGACCCGATGCTGTTCAGCCCCGCTGAGGTGATCGTCACCGCGATCGAAAACGGAGAGAGTTTTCGCGCGGGGGAAATTCATCACAAATTGCTCGATGCCTCGTTCGCCTGAGACTGCGGCGAGCGGCGCCGACAGGCCTACGGTGCTTGTCATCAGCGATCAGCGCGATTGGCACGCGCGCCAAATGGAAGCGGCGTTTGCAGCCGTCGGCGCGCGCGTCGAGCGCGTCGATCTTGCCGATTGCGGGTTCGACACGCAAAACGCGAGCGGGTTGTCGCTACCCGTTCTTGGATCGAGACTGCCCGACGCCGTACACGTGCGCACGCTCTCGGCCGGCTCATTTGAGGCGACCACCAAACGCCTTGGCGTCCTGCACGCACTGGCGAAACTTGGAGTCGTGGTCTGGAATGATGCGCGCGCCATTGAACGCTGCGTCGACAAATCGATGACAAGTTTTCTGCTCGCGCAAGCCGGCGTGCCGACCCCGCCGACCTGGACGATGGAATTGGCAGAAGCGGCGCGCGCCGTCATCGAACGTGAAGCGTCGCGCGGCCCGCTCGTGCTCAAGCCGCTGTTTGGCGCGCAGGGGAAGGGCCTGCGCTTGATTCGGCGGCCGGAAGACTTGCCCGCCCCGGAAGAAATCGCAGGGGTTTATTATCTGCAGCGATTTCAATCGAACGGAGCCGAAGACTTCACCGATTATCGGCTGTTCGTCCTGCGCGGTCGCGTGATCGCTGCGATGATGCGACGCGCCTCGACATGGATCACCAACGTCAAGCAGGGTGGCCAACCCTTGGCCGTCGTGCCCGATCCCAAAATGGAGCGTCTGGCGATTGCCGCGGCGGAAGCGGTCGGCGCCGCAATCGCCGGCGTCGACGTCCTTGTGACCGCCGATGGCGGGCCGACCGTGCTTGAGGTCAACAGCATGCCCGCGTGGAGCGGCGTGCAAAAGGTGAGCAAGCGCAACATCGCCGAGGCGATCGCATCGGCGCTGATGGATGAGCTGGCTCGCCGCCCAGCGCAACCGCGCGCCTCATGACCAGCCTCGAAGATCGAGTGGCGGCCGCCTATATCGAGGCGTGCCTCGCGGAACTCGACGCGCCCAAACCAGGCAACGTGCATCGGTTTGCGCCCGGTCACCGCATGGAGGTCGCGGACTTCATTCGCAGCGCTGAGACGAGCGCCGCTCTGATCGCGGCGACGGGCGCGCGGGTCGGAATTCGCGTCCGCGGGGCCGTCGATGCGACCCTCAAGGCGGTCGGTCAGAACACCAATCTCGGCATCATCCTGCTATGCGCGCCGCTTGCGGCTGCCGCCGAAGCCGAGGATGCGCCTTTGGGCCCGGCGCTGGCGCGGGTGCTCGATTGTCTCGACCGTGCGGACGCTCAAGACGTCTTCGCCGCCATCTCGGCCGCCAATCCAGGCGGCCTCGGCCGCGCGCCTCGGCATGACGTCAACGCCCCTGTTGTCGCGACGCTACGGGAGGCGATGGCTGAGGCGGCAGAGCGGGATCGCATCGCGCGACAGTACGTCACGGCTTATGACGACGTTTTCTCGCTCGGCTTGCCGGCGCTGGAGACCGCGCGTCAACGCCATAGCGATCCGCGATGGTCGACGCTCGCCGTCTATTTGACGTTTCTCGCCGCCGCGCCGGACACGCATATCGCGCGCAAGTTTGACACGGGGGTCGCCGAGGCGGTCCGTCGCGAGGCGGTCGACTGGCGCGAAGCTCTCACGGCGGCTCGCGATCCGGAGGCAATCGCCGACGGGTTGCTGACCTGGGACGGGGAGCTGAAATCGGGCGGGATCAATCCCGGAACAAGCGCGGATCTGACCGTGGCGACGTTATTTGCCTCGAGTCTCTTAGCCATCCGCAACGATAAATGCGCAGCCGCCATCTTGCCCTTGCGCGCTAACGATGCTTGAGTTGGGTTTACGGGGGAGTACCCCCGTGACTATCCGGCCAACCGATCCCGCTTGCCGCGGGATGCTGATAACAAGGATAGCCAGTCCGCGGATCTTAAACGACTGTGGACAGATGTGGTTTGGCTTGATCTCAGGGAGGAATTGGCATGGCGAAGATTCACAAGCTTATGGTTGGCGAGTCGCTGGTCGGCGATGGCAATGAAGTCGCGCACATTGATCTGATCATTGGGCCGCGGGGCAGCGCGGCTGAGAGCGCCTTCGCCAACGCATTGGTCAATAACAAGGACGGGTTCACATCCCTTCTCGCGGTTCTGGCGCCCAACTTGGCGGTCAAGCCCCACACGGTCTTGTTCAACAAAGTGACGATCAAGGGCGCCAAGCAGGCGGTGCAAATGTTCGGGCCGGCGCAACATGCGGTCGCCAAGGCGGTCGCGGACAGCGTCGCCGACGGAACGATTCCCGCCGCCGAAGCCGACGACGTCTTCATCTGCGTCGGCGTCTTCATCCATTGGGATGCGGCCGACGACAAGAAGATCCACGACTTCAACTATAAGGCCGTCAAGGAATCGATCGAGCGAGCGGTGAATGGCAAGCCCACGCCGGCGGAAGTCGTCTCTCAACGCGACTCGGCTAAGCACCCGTTCAGCCCCTAAGCTGGTTAGGCGCTCATCGCTTTGAATCAAGCGCGCGCGGGAGAGCCGTTCTCCCGCGTGCCGTAATTTCGCTTGAGGCTTAAGCCCGCGCGTCTATGGCGATGCGCATCAAGTCCATGGCCGAGCGTGCGCCAAGCTTCTGTTTGAGCTGAGTGCAGTTGTTGGCGATCGTCTTGTAGGAGACGTTCAGGAGATCGGCGATCTGCGCCATCGTGCGCCCGGCCGCCAGAAGGCGGAGAATTTCGAGTTCGCGTGAGCTCAAATTCGAGAGCGCGTCGGGGCTTGGATCAGCGCGCAGAAAAGCAATTCGCCGCGCCATCTCAGGGTGCAGATAGCGGCCGCCGTTCGCGACCGTCTTCACCGCGCCGGCAAACAGCGTTGGATCGTCATTCTTCGCAATATAGCCCTTGGCGCCGGCCTCAATCGCGCGCGCGGCGACGGTTGGATCGTCGTTCATGCTGAAGATGACGAGCCGCGCCTCTGGCTCACGCTCGAGGATGCGGCGCAGAAGCTCGAGCCCCGAATACCCCGGCAGATTGATATCAATAACCCCGACGTCGGGTTTGTTGTCGAAGTAAGCGGCGAAACCGCCGGCGCCATCCTGCGCCTCGATGACCTGGATTTCCGGCTCCGCCTCGAGGAGCGCCCGGCACCCCGAGACAATGATTGGGTGGTCGTCGACGATAAGAACCTGCACGGACTTAAGTCTCCTCGGTGGTCCCGACTGCTCCGCGCCGCAAAGGGAAAATACGGAATAGGGGACCATTCGCCGCCAGCATTGACAGCAGCCCGCGTAAAATCAACGGTGAAGGACAAAAAAGGCCTCAGACGGATGTGGCGTTCAATCTCCCTGCGGAACCGGCTCAATCTCATTTTTACCTCGCTGTTCGCTCTCTGGCTCGTGGCCGATGCGATTCATGACGTCTGGCAGGCAAGCGGGCGATCCCGCGTCGAAACGCAAAGCGCGATGCGGCTGACGAAGGATTTCGTCGCAACGACCCTTGCGCTCGCGCCTGAGGCGCCGGAACCGGAAGTGGTCAAGAACCTCGTCGCCAGTCTCCAGCATTTGCGCCACGTGCGCGCAGGGATCGGCGATCCGTCGCTTGCCTCCTCAATTCTCAGCGAGGCGAACACGGAGTCCGAGGCGCCGCGTTGGTTTCGCGCCCTTGCCGGCGCGCCGGCCGAAACAGCCGTCATTCCTGTTGCGCTGAAGAACGGCGGGACGGTGTCGATTATCCTGGTTGCGGATCCTGCGGACGAGATCGACGAGGTCTGGGACGAAGCGCGGGAGAATACGCTCGAGGGCGGTCTGCTGGCGCTTGCCGCAATCGGCGTGACCAGCCTTCTGGTCGGGCGCGCGGTCAGGCCCCTCGGGGTCGCCGGAGCGGCGCTCTCGAAGCTTGAGGGCGGCGACTATTCCGCGCGCGCCGAAGGCGACGGACCTCCCGAGATCCGCAACCTTAACGCGAAGATCAATTCTCTTGCGGAAGCGCTCGACGGATTGAATCGCGCCAACGATCAACTGATGGGGCGCGTCTTCGACGCCCACGACGAGGAGCGTCAACTCATCGCGCACGAGTTGCATGACGAGTTCGGACCTCATCTGTTCGCTTTGCGCGCAAGCGCCGCCGTGCTGGCGAAGACCATCGGCGACCAGCCCGCCGCTCGCGCGGCCGCGAGCGCGATCGAGGCTCAGGTCGGAGAGCTGCAAGGCCAGAACCGGCGGATTCTGGCCGATCTGCGCCCGGCCGCGCTCGAGGAACTGGGTCTCGTCGAGGCGCTAGAGGCGCTCGTCGCGCATTGGCGCCGCGCCGATCCCAAAATGGCGGTCACGCTCGATGTGGACCCCCGCGTCGAAGCCCTTGGCGATCGAGCGAGTCTGATGGCCTATCGCTTCGTGCAAGAGGCGATGACCAACGCGTTTCGCCACGCGGGGGCGACGCGGATCGAGGCGTCGCTGAAGTTCGAACCCCGGAGTGAAGCGCCCAACCTGCGCGATCCAGCGCTTGCCGGACTCGTCATGCGCGTGGCCGACGATGGCCGTGGGCTGAACGGCGAGGCGGAAGCGGGAATGGGCCTCGCCGGCATGCGTGACCGGGTCCGGCTCATGGGCGGATCGGTCAAAATTGAACTCGCCACAAGGCGGCGGAGTTGTGGTCGAAGCGTGTTTTACTGCACTCCGACCCAGTTACGATGCGGGAAAACTTCCCGGTGTTGTCAGGAATTAAGCCCGAGAAAATATCTAATCATTGAAATTACTTGCGGGCTTCCGCACGGTTATTGTGACCACGTCGCGGGCGGGCTCCGAGGTGCTTCGCATCTCGTTTCTCCCGGGGGGCGTGCTCGCGGCTCCTTGATTACCCAGGGGAATGAAGTCAAAAAGGGGGCGAAAGAATGACGACCAAAATCACCGGACGTGTTGCGACTGCCGGTGTCGTTCTCGCCCTTCTGACGATCGGCTCTCGGGCTGAAGAGATCCAGCTTCCCACCTTCGACGTGGTCGCGACGACCCCGCTCGGCGGCGGCGACATCGATGTCGCCAAGTCGCCCTTCGCTGTCTGGCAAACGAACTCGCAGGACATCCAGACCTTCAACGATTCGAGCCTTCCTCAGACCCTGGCGCGTCAGGCGCCCGGAGTGACCGTCGGCAACGTCTCGGGCAACGATTTCCAGCCAGACCTCATGTATCGCGGATTTGACGCGACGGCTGTCAGCGGAACCCCGATCGGCCTCGCCGTCTATCAAAACGGCGTGCGCATCAACGAGGCGTTCGGCGACACGGTCAACTGGGAACTCATTCCAGAGAATGCGATCGACAAGACCGCGATCATTGCTGGAAACCCGATCTTCGGACTCAACGCGCTGGGCGGAGCGGTGACCGTAACCATGAAGAACGGCTTCACGTGGCAGGGCTTCGAGGGCGATATGCGCGCCGGCTCGTTCAATCGTGCTCAAGAGGAAGTTCAGTACGGAAAGCAGATTGGCAATTACTCGGTCTATGTGGCGGCGACGCAGATCAACGATGGTGGGTGGCGCGTCGACGGAAATACGCAGATTACCAACTTCTACGGCGATGTTGGCTACAAGGCGAACGGGTTTGAATCGCACCTGCAGCTGACTGCGGGCGATAGCCAGCTTGGCGCCGGGGCCTATACCCCTATCCAGGAACTGCAGAACAGCTGGAACAGCGTCTACACCGTTCCGCAGTCGACTGAAAACAAGCTCGCGATGGTGAACTGGACCGCCAGCTACAATTATTCGTCCACCCTGAGCTTCCAGGGCAACGCGTATTTCCGCGCCTTCAACCAGGCCCATGTCGATGGCAACTCGACCGACGTATTTCCTTGCCCGCCGTCCTCGTGCCTTGGCGACGACAATCCAACGCCGGTGCATGACACCTTCGGCAATGTCATCCCCGATCTCTCAAATGGCGGAACGACGGACCTGGGCGAAATCGATCGAAACTGGACTCAATCGCGTTCGCTCGGATTCACTGGACAGGCGGTCGAGACCGCACAACTTTTTGGCCACGACAATACGCTGACCGTCGGCGCGTCGCTTGACTACGGGTGGACGCGATTCACGGGCAACAGCCAGCTCGGCGTTGTTCCCTCGCTCGTCAACAACTCCCTTCCCGTGATCGGCCTTCCGTTCATTATCGACGAACCTGACAGCTTCTTGAACCCGATCTTGGCGCACACGAATAACACTTACACCGGCATTTACGCGCTTGATACGTACAGCGTGACCGACCGCCTGACCGTGACCGCCGGCGGGCGCTTCAACTACGCCGGCATCAGCATCGACGGCCAGAACAACGCTCTTCTCAACGGCTTTTCAAACTTCTTCCACGTCAATCCGACCGTGGGCTTCACCTACAAGATCACACCCGACATCAACCTTTACGCGGGCTATGCGATGACCAACCGCGCGCCGACGCCGCTCGAGCTCGGTTGCGCGGACCCGAACAACCCCTGCATCATCGACGGTTTCTTGAGTTCGGATCCGAAACTGAAGCAGGTTGTCGGCCAGACGTTCGAGGTGGGCTTCCGCGGGACGAACGCCTTCAGCCAATTCGGTCTGGGGCCCCAATGGGGCAAGCTGCAGTGGTCAGCGGGACTTTTCCGCACGACGCTCAACAACGACATCCTGCCGTTGCAGAGCCCTGACAATGGCTTCGGCTTTTTCGCGAATGTCGGAACGACGCTGCGCCAGGGCGCGGAAATCAGCGCAAACTGGACCAGCGATCGTTGGACGGCTTATGCCAATTACACTTATCTTGACGCAGTCTATCTTTCGACTTTCGATGAGCCGTCGCCGTTCAATCCGTTACAGGACGCCAACGGGAACATCCCGATCACCAACGGCACGCAAATCGCAGGTATTCCTAAGAACACCGTGAAAGTCGGCGTCGACTACGCGGTGACAGACAAGTGGCATGTCGGCGCCGATATGGTCGCGGCGTCAGGACAGGTCATTTTTGGCAACGAGAATAACGCGCTTCCGCAAATCCCTGGCTACGCGGTCTTTGGTCTGCACACGTCCTACCAGGTAGGCAAGAATTTCCAGATCTATGGCTTTGCCCAGAACATTTTCGATCAGCGCTACTATACCTCCGGCGCGCTGTTTGACGTCACGTCCTTTCCCAATGCGGCGCCGTTCCTGACCAATCCAACCAGCCTTGGGCCAGGGAAGCCTGTCGCCATCTATGGAGGGATGCGGATTACATTGTAGCATTGGAAGTCATGCCATCCGGAGCGGGCCAGCGCCGCGCCTCTCGCGAGGTCGGCCGGATGTCAGCGGCGGAACATCGTCCGGATTTCCACTGGAGCCGTTCCCGCTCGGGGGGGACTAAAGCCCTGGTCGTTTGCATTTTAAAATGCGCCTGAGTAGGGGAGGCTCCAGATCACGCCGGGGCCCCGCTGTGCAACAAGCCAAGCGGCTGAACGTTTTTTTCGCGTCCGATGATCATCTACAGGAGCATCAGATGAAGCTCACAACCGTAAAGATATTGGCGCTTGCGTCTTTGCTGGCGATCCCGCTTCCGCTGGCCATGGCCCTAACGAGCGCTTCGCCCGCATTCGCGGCGTCGGCGCTCCAATCCCTTGACCCCGATAAGGATGGAACGGTCGACCTCAACGAGGCGAAGACAGCCGCCAGCGCTCTGTTCGACCAGCTCGATACCGACCATGACGGGACAGTCGATCGCAAGGAATTAGGGGATCGGATTTCCGCGGAAGACTGGAAGACAGCCGACCCGGACAACGACAAGACGATCAGCAAGGACGAGTATCTCGCCTTTGTCGAAGTCGCTTTCAGGCGCGCCAACCCTGACAACGACGCAACGATTGACGCCAAGGAATTGAAGACCCCGGCCGGCCGCGCGCTGCTGCGCCTCTTGATAAAGTGAGTGGACGGCCAGTCCTCCCGGGTCGCGCCAACCTTTCCGTGACGCCTTCGCGCCTATGCGGGGTTGAAATGCACGGCCTGGCGCGCGCATAGAGCGCTCGGGGAGCGATACGAGGCGTTGATATGCAGCAAGGTCTGGATCTCTCCCCGCTCGGGCTTTTTCTAGGGGCGAGCCTCGTGGGGAAGGCCGTCATGGCGGTCCTGTTCCTCGCTTCGCTATGGAGCTGGGTGCTGATCATCGAAGGCAGAGTTTCGGTGATGCGCCTCCGCAGCGCGGTTCGAAAAGCGCGGGCGGGCGGAGAAATTCCCAAGTCGCTCTTAGGCGTCGTGACCGCCGGCGATGAGGAAGTGCGCCGCCGCATTCCGGGCGAGACGGTCGGCGAATTGCGATCGCGCATCTCGGACGCTATGGCGCGCGCCGCGCGTGACCTCCTGACCCGCGCCGAGGGTGGGCTGCCCAATCTGGCCGTGGTTTCTTCGGTCGCCCCCTTTGTCGGCCTGTTCGGCACAGTGTGGGGCATCATGTCGAGCTTCGCTGCGATCGGCCAGGCGCAGGACACCTCGCTGGCGACCGTTGCGCCCGGCATCGCGGAGTTGCTCGCAGCGACGGCCTACGGACTTGCGGCGGCGATCTCCGGCCTCGATCGGTTATAACCGCATCGGCGCGGCCTTCGGCCGCCTTGGACAGGACATGGCCTCGTTCGTCGAAGAACGCGCGCTGGCGCTGCTTTCCCGACCAGCCGAAGTCGCGCGCGATGATGCGCCACGCCGCCGCGCGGAGACGCCCTGATGGCGCTCGCTCCGCGCAAGATCGGCGAAGGCCTCTATCAGCCGCTGGCCGACATCAATGTCACGCCGCTCGTCGACGTGATGCTGGTTCTGCTCATCATCTTCATGGTGACCGCACCGATGCTTGCGACCGGCATCAAAGTGAATCTGCCAAGCGCCAAGACCGCCCAACCGCTCGAAAATAAGGAGCCGGTCGTCGTCGCCGTCGCCAAGGACGGTTCGCTCTCGGTGGGAAAAGAAGCCGTGTCGCGTGGCGAACTCGCGGACAAGGTCAAGACGAAGCTGACCGACTCCAACGGCGTCGTTCAGCTGCGCGGCGATCGCGACGCGTCTTACGGCGACGTCGTGTCGGTGATGGACGAGCTTGCGGCGAACGGCGTGACGCGTATCGCCATCGTGTCCGGGCCCGCTCGCGTCGCGCCCACGACTTCGGCCGCGCCCAATGCGCCGATTCCGGCTGCGCCAGGTGCGCCTCTTCCGGCCGCGCCTAACGCTCAGGCGCCGTGACCCTTACAACCCTGGACGGTCGGGTCTTCGAGCCGCCGCCGCTCCTCCCGCCCTGGCTCCGCCCTCTTGTCATCGCCGTCGTGGTCGCGCTCCACGCCGCCGCGCTTTTGCTCGTCTATCTGGCGCCCCGGCCAGTCGAACTGCCGAGGGAAGTGGTCGTCGACATTGAGCCTGAGGCTCCCCCCGCGGACACACCGGCGCCCCCCGCCGAACCGGCGAAGCCCGACCAAGCCGCGCCTCCGCCCGCTCAGGACGCCGCCCCGGCTCCGGCCGAGCCGCCGCCTCCAACCCCTGTCACGCCGCCAGTCGCCGAGCAGCCTCCGCCTCCGCCTGCCGTGGAGCCACCTCAGCCGTCTCCGCCGGAAACCCCTCCACCGCGCGTCGTCGAGGAACAGCCATCCCCGCCTGTCGAGCAACCTCCGCTACCTTCCCCGGAAGCGCCTCCGCCGCCGGTCGCCGCGCAACCGCCGCCACCGCCTGTCGAGCGACCCCCGGTTCCTCCGACGGAAACGCCTCCGCCGCCTGTCGCGGAGGCGCCGGCTTTGCCCCCGGTTCCGGACGACACTCCGCTTCCTCCGCCACCTGCGCCACAGCCGCCGCCGGTCGCTCAGCAGCCGCCGGCGCCGGTTGAACTTGCGCCTCCGCCGCCCCCTCCGAAGCATGTCGAGGCGCCTCGGCCGAAACCGCCGCCTCCGCGTGTCGAAGCTGCGAAACCCCCGCCCAGAGCGGAGCCCAAGCCAGCCCCAACGTCACGGCCTGCCGGCTCAAGAGCAGCCTCGGGCCGCCGCATCGTCTTCGCAGGCGTCGCGAAGCTCTGCTCGCGAGTGGGGCTTCCAGCGCGGCGGCGAGCGCCGAGTCGCGTTCGGCTTATGGAAGCGAGGTGAGCGCCATCCTACATAGCCGCCTGTTCTACCCGGAAGGCGCTCGCGCGCGCGGCGCAAAGGGAGTGGTGGGCGTGTCCTTCAGCATTGGTTCGTCCGGCGCGGTGACTTCGTTTGCGATCACCCGTTCCTCTGGCGACCACGACCTCGACGCCGCGGCGCGCTCCCTGGTGCAGGGGTCTCAATTTCCTCCGCCTCCTGGCGGCTCTCAGCGCATCTCGACGAGTTTCAACTATGTCGCTCGCTGACCAAGCGCGCCCCTCGCTCAGAGCGCTCGTGCTCGGCTCGGGCGCGGGCGGCGGCGTGCCGCAATGGAACTGCGGCTGTCGCTGTCTGCCGCCTCGCCTGGAGCGGCGACAAGCGTGTCAAGCCGCGCACGCAGGTCGGCGTCGCGCTCAGCGTCGACGGAGCCAACTGGCTGCTGCTCAACGCCTCGATCGATCTCCGTCAGCAAATCCTGGCGACGCCTGCGCTGCACCCGAAAGGCGCAGGGCGCCATTCGCCGATCTGCGCTGTCGTCTTGACCAACGCCGAGGTCGATTCATCGGCAGGCCTTTTGGCGCTGCGCGAGCGCCAGCCGCTCGTCCTGTTCGGCACGCAGGCGACGCTGGACGCGATCGGCGCCAATCGCATGTTCGACGTGGTCGACCGCGACGTTGCGCCGCGCCGCGCCGTCCGCCTTGGCGAACACTTCGAGCCTCTGCCTGGCATCAAGCTCGAATTGTTTGCGGTTCCGGGCAAGGTCCCGCTCTGGCTCGAAGAGGGGAACGTCAGCACCGACGACATCGGCGAGGGCACGGTCTGCGTCGCGGTGGAAGCTGCGGGTAAGCGGCTCGTCTATGCGCCCGGCTGCGCCCGTGTTACGGAGGACCTTGACGCTCGTATCACCAATGCGGACGTGTTGTTTTTCGACGGAACGTTGTTCTCCGACAACGAAATGATCGCCAATGGTCTTGGCGACAAAACCGGGAGGCGCATGGGTCACATGCCCGTGTCGGGACCAGGAGGAACGCTGGAGTCGCTCGCGGGCCACGCGCATGTGCGGCGCATCCTCATCCACATCAACAATTCGAACCCGATCCTCATCGAGGGATCGCCGGAAGAGGCGAAGGTGAAAGCGGCGGGCTGGGAGATCGCGTTCGACGGAATGGAGGTTTCCCCATGAACGTACACATGGCCTCGGAACCCATGACTCCCGATGCGCTTGAGGCCGCGCTGCGCGCGATTGGCCCCGTGCGCTATCACGACCTGCATCCGTTCCATGGCCTTTTGCACGACGGCAAGCTCAACAAGGGCCAGGTGCAGGCCTGGGCGCTCAACCGCTTCGTCTATCAGTCGGCGATCCCTCGCAAGGACGCGTCGCTGATCGCGCGCTGCGAGGATCGCGAATTGCGCCGCGAGTGGGTGCATCGGATCACCGACCATGACGGCTCAGGCGAGGACAAGGGCGGGATCGAGCGCTGGCTCATCCTGACCGAGGGATTGGGCCTCGACCGCGACTATGTGATCTCGCAGGAAGGCGCTCTACCGGCGACCAAGTTTGCGGTCGAAGCTTATGTGCGTTTCGTGCGCGAGCGGCCTCTGGTCGAGGCGGTGGCGTCGAGCCTGACGGAACTCTTCGCCCCCTCGCTCCACAAACGCCGCATCGCGGGGATGCTGGCCAATTACAGCTTCATCGACGAGAAAGTGGTCGCCTATTTCCGCCGCCGGCTCGACCAGGCGCCGAGGGACGCTGAGTTCGCGCTCGACTATGTCAAACGCAACGCCCGCACCGTCGAAGAGCAGCGGGGCGCCCTTGCGGCTTTGACGTTTAAGACCAATGTATTGTGGGCGCAGCTCGATGCCCTGCACCACGCCTACGTCGACGGCGCGATCCCTCCAGGGGCCTTCAGGCCGGATTGAAGGCGATGGACGAGTTAGAGGAGATCCACGCTCAGTCGCGGCCGCATCTCCCGCGGGGAGTGCAGGCTCAAACGCGATGAGGCGCGCGGGCGATGGACGCTGCTCGCGCCCGAACGGATCTTCGAGATCGACGACACGGCGGCGACGGTGCTCGAGCTTTGCGATGGGCAGCGCGATCTCGCTGGAATCATCGCCGAGCTAGCGACGCGCTACGCGGCGCCGCCGGCGGTGATCGAGAAGGACGTTGTCGCCATGCTGGCAGACCTCAAGGTCAAGAGAGTGCTTGAGACATGACCGCTCACACCCCGCCTCCGCCCGCCCCACCGATTGGCCTTTTGGTCGAACTGACTCATCGTTGCCCGCTAGGCTGCCTCTATTGCTCCAATCCGGTGGCGCTCGAGCGGCCTGGCAATGAGCTTGATGGCGACACCTGGAAGAAGGTGTTCAGCGAAGCCGCCGCGCTCGGCGCGCTGCATGTGCATCTCTCCGGCGGCGAGCCGACCGCGCGACGCGACATTGTCGACTTGACGCGCCACGCCTCGCAAAGCGGGCTCTACACCAACCTCATCACCTCAGGGATCGGGGTGAACGAGGCGCGTACCGGCGAACTGGTCGACGCCGGCCTCGACCATGCGCAGCTCTCCTTCCAGGGCGCGGACAAGGAGACCAACGACCGCCTTGGCCATTACAAAGGCTCGTGGGAGCGCAAGCGCGCCTTCGCCGGCTACGTCACCAAAGCGGGCGTGCCGCTGACCATCAACGCAGTCATCCATCGCTCGAATATTCATCAGGTCGCCGCGCTCATCGATCTCGCGGTTGAGCTTGGCGCGCGCCGGCTCGAAGTGGCGCATACGCAATATTACGGCTGGGCGCTCGCCAATCGCGCCGCGCTGATGCCGCCGAAAGCCCAAGTCGACGAATCCATCGCGATCGTACAGGCGGCGCGCGAGCGCCTTAAGGGCGAACTGGTCATCGATCTGGTGGTCCCCGATTATTACGCGCGCTATCCGAAGCCTTGCGCCGGCGGTTGGGGTCGTGTCGCCATCAACGTGTCGCCGACAGGCAAGGCGCTGCCGTGCCACGCAGCCGAATCAATTCCGGGCCTCGAATTCTGGAACGTGCGCGATCACTCGCTGAGCGACATCTGGCACTCGAACCCCGCCTTCAAGGCGTTCCGCGGCACCGACTGGATGCCCGAACCCTGCCGTTCGTGCGACCGGCGAGAGATCGACTGGGGCGGATGCCGCTGTCAGGCGCTGGCCCTGACCGGAGACGCGCGCAATACCGATCCCGCCTGCCACAAGTCGCCGCATCACGAACGCATTGCGGCGATGGCGATGGCGGAATCCGAATTGGGCGACGGCGTGCTGCGCTGGCGGTCGTTCAAGGAGAAGGTCGAGGCCTAGGGTCGCTGCGTTTGGCACGCGCGCGGCTCCCCCTCGGGAGAGCGGGTTGGGGTGAGGGTTCGCGCGCATCCTCGTACGAAGTGCTTCCCAAGTTGTTCTTGACAAAGTTCCTGCTTTGTTCTAAGCTCATAAGTCGATGGTTTTAGCCGTTCAGGTAGAGCGCTCATCTCCTTCCGCGTTTCTTGTGCCCCGGTGTGCTTCCGCGATTTTCCACCTTCCGAGGAAGCTTGAGCTGAGAAACGAAAAGGGATAGGCTAAATTTGATTTTGTGACAGGTTTCGGCGCCCAACCCCTTGGAAAGGCTAGACCGGCGCCAAAAACTGGCGCGGCGGGCAAGCGAGGGTCGCGCGCCTACTGGCAGAGCGCGCGCGCGTTGGCGGTCCACTGTCCGAAACCGCTCGCGACCATGTTGCGGATGACCGAGCAGACGTAGGTTTTTTCCGCTGCCGGATTGCCGGGTCCAGCGTTGTAGCGCGCCACCGCCAGCGTCCACGATCCTTCCTGCGCCTTGAGGGACTTGAGGAAGTTCGCGGCGTATTCGACATTCCGCGCGGGGTCGAACATCTCGCTCAAGGAGTGAAAGTCGGCGCCGTGAAAGTGGTGGTTGATCTGCATGCAGCCGATGTCGATGAACTTCGCGCCGCGGCCCTTAGCCTGGGCGAAACGCGCCATCGCTTCGGCGACGCTCGTGGAATGCACCGCCTGGCCGTCCACGTTCATATCATAGGGGCTGAGCCCGTTCCGGCTCCCTGTCTCAGTCAGGCCGACCGAATAGAGCACGTTGAGCGGCACGCCGTGCTGCGCCGAGGCGCGCGTCATCTCCCGCTCGCAAGCGAGCGGCCCGTCGGCGCGCGCGGCGCCGCCGCTAAAAGCTGCGATCGCGACCAGCGCTGCGCCGAGATAGCGCATCATTAGAACCCCGTTCCCCCGAGCCTTGCGCCGATCGCTGCCCGCCTCCCGCCGAGCCGCCGTCGGCGGAAGACCCATTTCCGTTCGCATTCCCATCCGTGTTGACACCCGTCTGCTTGACAATGAGCGAGTTCGAGCGGCTGGCCGATCGCCGCCATTCGATCGGCGATCGCGTCGCGCGCGCCTTCGATTGAACCCAGGGTCTGAGAACTCGCCGCGCGGATGACGACAGAGAGTTTGTCGCCCGCGAGCCGCATCGTCATCGACACATCCTCAAGGCCTCCCGGCGAAAGATCGACGTCGATCTCGCGGATCGGCGGGGTGGAGGGCGCGGGGCCTGTGGCGAGCGCGCTCGCCCGCGGCGCGACGTCCGCGTGTCCGGCGCTGGCCGTCGAGCCGTCGAGTTGGAACGACGCCCCTGCGGCGAAAGGCGCCGAGAGCTGTGCGCCGAACAGGTCTGTTCGCGCCGCTGCCGGCGCCGCGGAGGCAATCGGATCTGGAGGCCGATCGTCGGCCGTCTTGCCGCTCGATTCCGTTGGCGCGTGGACCGCGGCGGAGGTCGCGACCCGGGCGGCAGGCGGAGGCGCCGTGCCGTCAGGCTTTTGCCCGCTGCGCGCGGCTTCGTGCGCCGCTGCTCGGGTGAGGCTAGCGCGATGTGTTGGAGGCGCGCCCGCCCGAGGGGCGATCGGTGTCGGGGCCGTCGCGCTTGCAATTGGCGGAACGGCCTCGGCCTGGGGTTTCGTTGGCATGCCCTCGGCCGGAGAAAAGCCGGCGGCAAGGCCGCTTTCGCCGTTGAGAGCGGATGGGGCCGTAAGGCCGGCGGCGGAGCCGGCGCCTGGCGCGAATGGCGCATTGACCGCGAGCGCGCGGCTCGCGATCGCGTCCGCAAACGTGGAGGCGCCATAGTGAAAAGCGCGTTCGCCGACCAGTCGCCCGACGGTCGCCGCCTTGGCGCCAGCGGCGATGGATGCGCCGCTGTCCTCGGACTTCGGCCCTTTCATTGCGGGCGAGGCGAGCGAGGGCGAATTGCTCGCAGCTTGCGGGCGTTCGTTCATCGTCGAGGCGGTTCGGAAGGCGAACGGCAAAGCCGCCAAGAGCGCGCTGTCATTGAGCAGCGAATGACGGCCCGTCTGTCCGCGCGAGGAGTCTTCCTGGGGCGATTCATTCGAAGGACGCGGCCCTTCCTCGGTAGTCGAGGCATCCGCTTTGGCAGACGCGCCGGGAAGCGAGTTCGAGCACGGCCCCGAAGGCGAACGGGTCGGCTGCCGCTTGCGGAGCGGGGCGAAGCGCCGCCGACGCGATTGGCCCGGACGTGGCTGCAGCCGCGGGCGTGGTCATGGCGTGCCTTCAGTTTGGGTTGGCGGCACGAGACTCGACGTGCGTTGAAGCGCTTCCTTCGCTTGCGCGATCGTCAGCGCGGGCCCGCTGCGCGGACCCTTGTCAGCGTCGGGCAGAGCTACGGCATTTTCCGTATTGAAGACGCTCTGGTCAGGAACGACGCGGAGCCCCGCCGCCACCCTTCGAGCCGCGGCCAGCAAGCTGGCGTCAGCACGGTCGAGTTTTGCCGCCGGCAAAGTCCGCAGATCGGCTAGCGCCGCATCGTACGCGTCCGAGAACAGCCGACTGGCGGCCAGGTAGAGGCGGGCGCGCATCGCCTCCGGGCTATCGGTCTTCGAGCTTTCGAGGGCCTCTGTCGCCGCGGACGCGGCAGCGACGAAGCGCCCGCTCACCATTCCGGACTTGGCTAAGTTGAGAAGGAACTCCCGGCGGTCGTCGGGGGGCAACGTCGCGAGCGCGCTCGACAACAGCTTGTAATTGGCCGGATCGTCAGCGAGGCCAAGCCGCCCGACGGCGCCCGCGAGATCGCGCAAGAAATCCGCGGCGTAGAGCGAGGCGCCGAAACGTGTCACGTACTGCCGGGTCAGAACCGTCAGGCGGCTCATGTCCTTGGCCTCGGCAAGGAGCGCGATCTCCCTCCGAAGCGCGGCCTCTTCAACGAGTCCGCCCGGCGCAAGCAGTCGCGCCCAATCGAGAAGATCGACCGCCGCCTTCGCGTCCCGTTTGGTCTCGAGGACGGAGCGAGCGAATGCGACTTCGCCCGCAAGCCGTGCGTCGAGCGCAGTCAAATCCGCTTCCCGAAGGAGGGGGATGGCGTCGGCCTCGTGATTGGTGACATAGGCGAGCGCGCCGCGCGCAAGAGGTCGCTCGGACTCGATAAGAGCGTCGCCTTTGAGCAACGGCCCGATATCGGCGAGAGATCCGCCGCTCAGAATGTAGATGATGAGCGAATCGGCTTCGCGCTTGTTCTTCCAGGTATCAGGGCTTGCGGCCGCGATTGCCGCGCCGATCGTCTTCAACTGGTTGAGCTGTGCCGGGTAGGCCGCCTTGTCGCCCTGAGCGACCTTGAACTGGATCGCCCGCAGTTCGTCGACGAGGTCGGAGATCTTCAGCGTATCGGCCAACGCCGCGGCAGGCGCGAGCACAGCGAAGGCGGCCAAAGCCAACATGCGCCAAGGGCAGGTCATGGCTTGGCCTCGCGCAAGAGAATCTCGATGCGTCGGTTTTCCGCCGCGAGGGGATGGGATGAGTCCCTAAGATGATGGTCGGCGTAACCTTCGACGCGCTCAAACCGCTTTTCCGACAGGCCGCCGCGAATCAGCATGTAATAGGCCATTTGCGCGCGCGCCGAGGAGAGCCGCCAATTGTCGTAGGTCGCGGACCGGTAGGGGCGAGCGTCGGTGTGTCCACGCACGACGATGGCGCCCTTCAAGTTTTGCAGACTCGCGGCGATTGCCTCCATCATGTGCAGGACGCGGGGCTGCGGCTCGGCCGAGCCGATGGCGAACATGGAGAAATTCTGCCGGTCGGTAAGGCTGATGAGGATCCCATCCTCGGTCGCCTGGACATCGAGTTGCGGGCCCTGCATCGACTTGGACTCTCCGAGGAGACGCCTCTTGAGGTCGGCAAGCAATTCGGACGCGGCTGTCTGACGCGCCGCGACGGGGTCGGGAGCCGGCGGACTCGCCGTTGACGGAGCAGGGGATCCCGCGCCTGGGGCTTCGGACCCGGCTGGAGCTTGAGCGGGTCCCGGAGACGCCGGCGCCGCGGCCGCGATCGGAGGGGCGGAAGCCGATTCGTCGCTCGGAGCGGAGGCTGCGGGCGCGGCGCCGGGATCTTCCGCAACCACATTGACGGCTTTGTCGCTGCCGAGCGGGCGGAACGGATCGCGCAAGGCCTCGTCGGCGCTTGGCCCCACCTCGCCGTAGCCCTTTAGCGTCGCTGAAGGATCAATACGGGGGCCGGGCGGTGGCGCGCCGGCGATCTTGTCGAGACTCGCGCGAGGGTCGCTGAACAGCTCCTGCTCCGACATTGTCGGATACGGTTTCGCTGGATCGGGAGGCGGCAAGGGCGAAGGGGTTGGCGGGCGGGCTTGCTGGTTTTGCTTCGACGGACTGGCAGGGTTTTCGTTTCCCTTTTCCGCGGGACCTTCGCCATGCTCGGACGAAGGCGTTCCCGCATCGGGGGCGCCATTGCCGTCTTCCGGCGCATAGTTGGCGCCCTTTTCCGGCGCGCCATGAATGCCCTTCTGCGCTTTCGCCGGCTCCTCCACCTTCACCGGATTGAAGTATCGCGCGATCAGCGTTTTGGTGTTCTTGTCCGTGGCGCTAATGATCCAAAGCACGAGAAAAAACGCCATCATCGCGGTCATGAAATCTGCGAAAGCAATCTTCCATGCGCCGCCGTGATGCTCTTCCTCGTGCGCACTATGGCGCTTGATAATGATGATTTCGGGATGCGCCTCGGTCATCGGCTCCGCTCAGGCCTCGAACGAGGCGAGCAACTCGGCCCACGGGCGAAGCTCGGCGACGATCCGCGTGGCGTTAGCCTCGACCACAGTTTCCACCCCGTCATCTTCGACGTAGTCGACCTCGATCGGCAGATCGACGATCCGCTGGCGCAAGAGCGCAAGCACGCGCTCGGGGGCGCGGATCTTGATCAACCCCGGCGAATTGCTCGCAGAGATCCGGCCAATCGCCTTGGCCAACTCCTCCACCGCCCGTTTGACGACCTGCTGCGAGAGAAACGGCGCGAGAATGCGGGTGACCGCGCCGCCGACATTGTCCTCGATCTCTTTGATCCCGGACCGGATCGCGCCTTCAAGTTCGGCGTACTCGTTGAGACGAAACTCCCGCTGCTGCGTTTCCGCCTGTTCCCGTACGGCGGCGAGTTCGACCGCATGGCGGTCCGAAGCCTCGAGCCGTCCCTCGGCGCGGCCCTCCTCGCGGCCGCGCGCGTAAGCTTCGGCGAGTTTGACCGAGATATCTTCGGATTTGACTGGCTCGCCGACCGGCGGCGATTCCGGCACCCCAGACTCAAGCAAAGCCGGCTTTGGCGCCCATGGCGTGCGCCGGCGAGTGTCTCCGCCTGGCGTCTCGGCGCCCGCGTTCGCGATGCGATCCAAGACCGGCTTCGAACCGGGCCCGCTGCTCTGCGGGTTTGGCAGGCTTCGGGGGCGAAACGGCGAGCCCTCGGGCCGCGGCGGTGCTGTTTCTTTGGCGGCGCTCCCGAGGCGGTCAAGATAGTCGGCTATCGAAAGCGGTTTCATCCGTTCGCTCCTTGACGAATCCATTGTTTGAGAACTGTAGCGGCGTGGTTCTCGTCGAATTCGATCATCTTCATGAGCTTGCGCTCGGCGCCATTGTCGCGTCGGGCGAGCAGAGCCTCCATGAACTCGTCTCGATTGGATTCGGTCTCGATGAGGATGCTTTCGCCGGGCTGACCGGCGCCGTCCGGCCCCCCCAGTGCGGGCATCTGGCCAGCGGGTGCGCCGCGCGCGTCCGTCAACGCGGCCGGGCTTGGGGGCGCGAACGCCATTCTGAGGCCGGGCCGAATCCCGAACCAGAGCAGCATCGCCGCGACCGCCACGATGGCGCCGGCGTTGAGGATCGATCCTGTTTGGCGGGCGACGATTTCAACCAGCGAAGGACCCGGCGCGGGCTCGAGGTCGTGGCTTGAATCGACGAAATCGACAACCGAGATCTTGACCGCGTCGCCGCGCTGTCGATTGAGTCCAGCGGCTGAGCCGACGAGCTGTTCGATCTCGTGGACTTGCGCGTCGAGCGCCTCGGCCGAGGGTTTGCCCCCAAGCGATGCAGCGAGCGCAGCCCGATTGATCAGCACGGCCACTGAGAGATTCTGGATCACAAAGCCGGCGCTTGTCGTCTGAATCGACTTCGACGAGACCTCGTAGTTTGTCAGCTCCTCGCGCTTCTGCGTGTTATCGTTTGATTGCTTCGATTCGCCGCTTGTCGGTTTCGGCTTCGGAAGGTTGGCCTCGACGCCCGCGGGTTGCTCGCCGGCCGCGTTCTGCGAGCTTTGCTGTTCCTTCGTGACCCGCACCGATCGTTCGACACGGCTGTCGGGATTATAGATTGTCTCATTCGTTTGCGTTTTGTCGGCGTTGAGCCTGGCGGCGACCGAGATCTGAAAGTTTTGAGCGCTGAGGTATGGGGTCAGCGTGCGGCTGACGCTCTCGCGGATTTGCTGCGACACCTCCTTTTCGAGCCCGAGGAGATTGTCGGGCGACTTCTCGACCGAATCGGCGCCATAGGCCAGCAGGGCGCCGTCGACGTTGAGCACGGTCACGTCCTCGAGCTTCATTCCGGGGACCGCGGAGGCGACGAGGTGGCGGATCGCCTGCCCGGTGGCGCGATCGTCGCCGCCGTCGGTGCGGATGACCACGGAGGATGACGAGGGCTGGCGCTCACGGCGGAAGGAGCCTTCATCGGCGAGGACGATATGGACCCGCGCAGCCTTGACTGTCCGCATCATCTGGATCGTGCGTGCAAGTTCGCCTTCGAGCGCTCTTAAGCGCGTGACGTCCTGCATGAACGACGTCAGGCCGAGCGAGCCCAGCTTATCGTACAGTTCGTTTCCGACTGCACCGCTGCGCGGCAGGCCCTTCTCCGCCAGGATCATCCGCGCGGCGGCCGCCTGACCAGCCGGGGTCAGAACGACCGTGCTCTCGGCATTGACGTCGAAAGGCACGCCCGCCTCGCGCAATGCGGCGCCGATGGCGGAGATGTCGTCACGATCCAGCCCGGAATAGAGCGTCTCCATAGTCGGGCGGCTCAGATAATAGCCGGCGAGCCCCGTCGTCGCGAAGACGGCGACGCCGATCAGCGCCAACGCGGACAGGCGACGGGCGCCGAGCCCCCTCAGGTTCGCCCACAGCCGCTCGATTTGCGCCAACAGATTCGTCGCCACATCCGGGCCCGGTGAGAATTCGCGACGGCCATCGTGGGGAGCGGAGCTTGCGCCGGCATTGCGCGGACGGGGCGAGCGCGACCTCAATCAAGCGCATAAAGCGAAATTTTTTTGCCCGTTAACTGGGCATTAGCGGGCGGCCGGTAGTTTTCGCTGGCCAGGGCGAGGACGGGCGCGATGAGCGCGCGTCGCCCGGGCTCTACACGACGGTTAGGCTCCAGACGCGAGCCTTAGGCATGCGGCCGGTCCGTCGTCTCGGTGCGAGTCCGAAATGTCGCCCTATCAGCGTGAACATTTTCGACAGGAGCACAGCCATGAGTTCAATCTTAAACAATCCCGACGCCCTTAGCGCGCTGCAGTCGCTGGCGATGACGCAGCAATCGCTTTCGACAGTCCAGGGCCAGGTTTCGAGCGGCCTCAAGGTCGCGACCGCCGCCGACAATTCGTCCTATTGGTCGATCGCCGCCCAGCTCACCGCCGACAGCGGCGTCGTATCAGCCTCCAATGATGCGCTCTCGCAGGGGCAATCTCTTCTGGCGACCGCGAGCTCGGCGATCAACTCGGTCATCACGACAATCAATTCGATTCAGACCGCGCTGACGCAGGCGACCGAGCCAGGCGCCAATATCAGCAGTATCAACACGTCGCTTGCCTCGCTTGGCAAGCAGCTGACCGACGCGGTGAACGCCGCTTCGTTCAATGGCTTGAACGTTCTAAACGGCAGCGTGACGGCGCTCAACTTTGTCTCCGGCTATAACGCCAGCGCGACGGGCGGGAACATCAACACGATCTCCTTCACCACTCAGGCGCTTTATGGCTTGGCCACCGGCACCACGTCGACGTCATCGACGAGCCAGTCAACCGTCTCAGACGCCGCCACGATGAGCCAATTGCAGACGCAGTTTGCCGCTGACACCGCGGATACGACCGCCGTAAGTTACAGCGCTCCTACGGCGACATACGGCCAAAATGCAGTCTTCGAGGATGCGACCAACCAGGCTCTGACGGTCCAGTCGATGGGGCTTGATGGGACTGTGACGACTTCCACCTATACCGCTCTCGACGCCAACGGCAATTCGATCGCCCAAGGCGGGAGTCCGACCTTCGCGGCTGCGTCGTCCTATGCGGTGACCACGACGACCACGACTGCGAACTCGCAAAACCTTCTCGTCCAAAGCGGAATAGACCTAACCAACCTAAGCGTTACGGGCCCGGCGAACGCAGAGACTTCTCTAAGCGCCGCCGACCAGGCTTTGGCCCAGGTCACCAACTACGCCGCGCAGATCGGCGCGACGCAGAATCGTATGACGACCGCGGCCACGTTCAACACCGCCCTGATGACCAACTACTCCGACGGCATTTCGGGCATGGTCGACGCGAATATGAACACGGCGTCGACCCAGTTGCAGGCGCTCCAGACCCAGGAGCAGCTTGGCATCCAGTCGCTGTCGATCGCCAACCAGAACGCGCAGCTCATTCTGAAACTGTTCCAATAACAACGGCGCGCCGGGCGGCTGGCTTCGTCTAGCCGCCCGGCGTTGTTGGCTTAGGATCAAGCCTCATGCCAGTTTCCCCGCGCGCCGCTTGCCCGTCCCCGGCGGGCTGCTCCCACGAGGGCGCGCGGGGAGTCCAAATCTTCAGTGGAAAGGTGGCCTGCGGGCCGAGGCGCAGGCGCGGTGAAAGATCGGCCAACGCTGAGGCGCTCGGGCGGTTCCGGCGCCATTTCCTTCCGCGGATCGAGCAATATCAATCTCTTGCGGCGCCATTTCCTTCCGCCTCTCGCGATGGTCGAAGTGATCGCCGGCAAAAGCAATTTATACACAATTAATACGTATTGTGCTAAAATGCCGAAAGGTCCTTCGGCGACCGGATCGTCGAATCCGCCCGCAAAGCGAAGCCCGGACAGAGGGCTTAGAGCGAGGTCGACACGTCACCGCGAAGGCAGCGAGCAAGAATCCGCGTGGCGACATCGGGTCGATGCCCGATGACTTTGCGAACATGGCCGATCGAAAGACAGGGCGCTCTTTCGAACGCCCTCTGAAATCTCGCAAAGGCGGTTCAGCGCGGCCGAGCCAAGCACTTATTTCTCGATGCAATAGCCGAGGAACCGCTTGGAATCGATTGGATCGAAACCCAGCCGATGCTTAAGCTTCTTGCGCAACTTGCTGATGTGGCTCTCGATCACGTTCTCGTCGACATCCTCGTCAAACAGCCCGTAGACGGCGTTGAAGATCTGCGTCTTGCTGACGCGCCGACCGCGACAGCGCAGCAGGAACTCGAGGATCCGCCGCTCCCGGCGCGGAAGAGGAAACGGCGCGCCGTTCACCTCGGGTTCGCGCCCATCAAAATAGACGCGCAGTTCGCCGACCGTCACGTTGCCGTTCTCGCCGAACACGCGCCGGTTGATCGCCCCGACCCGGGCGACGATCTCGCGCACATGGACGGGCTTGCGCAGAACGTCGTCGGCGCCGGCGGCGAATAGACCCAGCGTGTCGTCAAGCGACTGACGCTCATTGAGGCACAACAATGGTGCGCTCGACCGCTCCCGGATGAGCCTCGACAGCGCCTCGCGCTCGTTACAGTCGCCGATCACGAACGCTTCGACCGCATTCATGTCCGTATCGCTGATCTTGCCGATCCATTCGCGAAATTCGGACGCTTCGATCCCCGCGGACGAAACGCCCTCGCGATCAAAACCATTGGCGTAGCCTCCAGCCACCATGTTCCGATCGTCGACGATAATATACATACTCGTGCTCCAGCCTACTGAATTGACAAGGGGACGCTTTCCGCTACGCCAACGCAGGCACGCAACACTTGGAAGACAAACGCCGCCAATTAACCATTCTGATGTTTGCTATTTATTATGCAACAAAGACTTTGTTATTAACTGTGATAATTGATTACTGACTTAGTCGTTTTGTGTCAGCCGAGATGTTCTTGACAGAACCCTCTCCACGCCGGAAAACTACGCGGCGTTGGTTAACAAGATATGTATGAAGCTTATATGATCATGTTCTTCACAAATGACTGAGGCAGCCTTGCATCCGGGCGGCCGACGCCCGACGACGCGCATGCGCCAGTGTTGGTCGGGATCAAACGACAGGACTGGCGTGCGCAATCGGCGGCGGCGCTCAATCTGGGCCGCAAACTCGCGAGCCGCGGCGAGATCGCTTATTGCGTGGTTTCAGACGACGAGCCGCCGCCTGCAGGCAAAAGCGCTGATCCGCGTGCGTACCCTCGGGAACGGACCCGTTTGCGCTCCGCCAAACTGCTCGACGGAGGCTGTCGTTTCCTAAGCGAAGGCCGGATCTACGACAGGTCTCGCGACGGCCTGCGTCTGGCGCTTGCCCGTGACGTTACCCTTCCGCGCGAATTGGCGGTGTACATTGACGAAACAGCCGAAGTGCGCGAGGCGAAAATTATCTGGCGACGCGGGTCGACAATCGGAGTCCGGCTGCAGGAGGTCGTCCCAGCAGACGCGGTGACTGCAAGCCGAAGGTCCGCCCTGAAGGAACGCTACTACGCGATTCCAGGCTGAGCCTGTTCACGTATAAGACTTCTCCTCGACCAAGGCTGAGCTTACAAGCGTGTTGATGGCGCGTTTGATCGCCGCGCGCGTATCGTTTTCGCAGTAAACCGATCGCGCGAGCGCGACGAAGCGCGGCCCGAAATCTCCTTCGTGCTCGCAGGCGCGAAGCGCGTCTTCAATTGTCCATAAGCGTCCGTTTACGGCCGCGAGCTGATCAGTCAGCAGATCGATTGGCGGTTCAGACGCGCCGTCCTCGCGGGCGAGCTGCTCGAGCAAGTTCAGTTCGCGTCGCACGTTGGCGAGTTTTTCAAGTTCGTCGATTCGTTCGGTTTTGATACGGAGGATCGTGATCTTGTCGATCAGTTCGCCGAGCGAGCATGGCGTCGACACCATGCACAGCGCCGCGCGCCGCTCGGCAAGCTGGGCCAGTTCGCTCGCCATAGCGTCAAACACATCGCTCCAGACGCCGCGACGCGTCTGGCGGAAGAGGCGCATGGTTGGATACCAGGGCGAATCGGCCCGTTCGGTCAGCCAGCGCCATTCTGCGTCGCTCTTGAGCGCGACCCAAACCGGAACAGCCAGGGCTCCTGCGAGATGCGCGATCGAGGTGTCGCAGGTAACGATTAGATCGAGGCACGTCATCACCGCCGCCGTGTCGACGAATGCGTCGGCGCCGGCGTCGAAGTCGGCGCCCAGCGTCTCGACCCGCATCGACGCCGGCAGATTCGAAAGCTGCTCCTCGCCTGCGCCTTTCTGCAGCGAAATGATTCTCACACCCGCGATGCCGCTGAGCGGCGCGAGCGCCTTGAGCGGCATGGAGCGCGCCCGATCCGCCTCCGGGTTGGGGTTGCCTTGCCAGACGACGCCGACCTTGAAGCCCTCCGCGCCGATGCGCTTACGCCAGATTTCGCGCAACGCCGGCTCAGCCGAGAGATAGGGAACCGTAGCCGGAATCGTCTCGAGGCGCGTGCCGAACGCCCACGGCAGGCTGCTGATCGCGATCTGCGCGTCGAACGGCTCTCCGTCGGGCGGGGAATCGGCGAATCGCACCTTGGCCTTCGACGACAGAAGCCGGTGCAGCCGTGGCGGACACACGAAGGTCGCTTCGACGCCGGTTGCGGCCATCAAAGGCAGATAGCGAAAGAACTGGATTGTATCGCCAAGGCCGTGATCGTTCAGCACCAGCACGCGTTCGCCTCGCCGCCCGGGTCCCTTCCAGCTCGGAAAGCGCGTTCCAAGCGCCTCGGCGATCGACTTTCCTTTGAGCCAACGCGCCTCGTAGCCCTCAAGTCCGTTTTCGAAGTCCCCGAGCGTCAGCATGAGGCAGCCCTTGCTTGCGACGGCCTCGCGGCTGCCCAGCGCGGCGGCGCGATCAAACGCAGCCATCGCCTCCGAGAAACGGCCAAGACTCCGCAACGCCAGACCCTGACCCAACAGCGCCTTGGCGAGGCAAGGTCCCGGCTCGCTTGCCCGAAGATAGGCCTCAAGCGCCTTCTCGCCGCGATCGAGCTTCAGAAGCGCGTTGCCGAGATTGATTGCGGCTTCAGGAAAATCATGGCGGAGCTCGAGCGCGCGCTCAGCTGCGTCGACCGATTCCTCAAGACGCCCAAGCTCGCGCAGCGTTCCCGCGCGGCTGCACCACGCGTCCGGATCATCAGGCGCGAGCCTCGTCGCCGCGGCAAAGGAAGCGAGCGCTTCCGTGAATCGGCCGGCGCCGAACAGGAGCTTGCCGGAGTTGACATGCGCGACCACAAACGAGGCGTCGAGCTCAAGCGCGCGGCGATAGAAACGCATTGCCGCATCAGGTTTGCCGCATTCGCTCAGCATGTACCCGCCCATGCACAGAGCATCGGCGAAATCGGGCCTTAGCTGCAACGCCTCGTCCATGAGCTTGATCGCCTCATCCCGCTGCTGTTCTCGCCACAGCCCGACCGCTGCGGCGTAAAGCGCATCGGCGCCAGGCGGCTCAGTCGCTCGGACGCGGACGGCTGGATGGTCTGCAGGACGTTAGGCATTGGGGCTGCGCGAAAGCATCCCATCTCGCTTAAAGCGCGGCGCTTGCGTGGACCTTTCTAACGCAATGTAGGCCTGGTGACGGGCTCACCCGCCCAGAGTGAGCCTCGACATGCTCGACATCAGAGCGGTCGAGAAGATTGGCTGTGTTGAGCCAGTGAAATCGTTGAGCGCGTTGCCCAGCACCGAACCGTTCGAACTGATTACGCCGGCGAGGATGGTGGCCGCGCCCGATTGCCCCGAGCTCGAATTGCCCGAAATCAACCGTGAGGTTAGAGGTCGCGCCGGAACTGGGCCCGTAGGTATAGTCGTACATCGCCGTGAACCGTTCGGTCAGCTGGGTGAGCTTGGCCGGATCTTTCAAGTCCGAGAGGGGCATGAGCTCAGAGAGCGTCTTCGGCTGCAGATCGGCCGCGGCCGCGGGCGGGAGCCCCATGATCGTTGCAGCCACTTGCAGAAGATTGGGATCGGCGAGAATTCCAATTTCGCTGGTGACCGTCGGCGCGACGCGCTGGAAATAGAGCGCAAGCTGGACGCCCACGTCCTGCTCGCCCTGATCGCTCTCCAGCTGCTGTTCGACATAATCCCCCGTTGTCGTCGTAACCGTGCTGGTTGATGAGGGAGGCGTTGCGCCGCTGTCGACAAAATTGAACGCCGCGGCGAACGCCTTCCATTGCGCGTTTGGCAGAGTGTTCGCGAGGCTCCTCGGGTTGGAGACTCCGCCTTCGAGCACCTTGGTGATGAGCCCCTTGGCGTTGATCTGTTCGCCGAGGCCATAGGCGTTGAGCGCGTAGGACAAGAGCCGATAGTTGCCGACGAGATCGCTGATCGACTTCACCGAGCCGATATTGGCCTCGTAATACGCGGACGCAGTCTTCACCGCCGGTTCGGCCGCGGTCATCGCCTGATAGCGAGATAGATTCTGCGATACGGCGAGAAAGGCGGTTGTCGTGCTTGTCATGGGCGATTCGCGTGGGGTCTGAAACGGCGACTTGCCGCCAGCCTCACGCCTCCATTCTAGCGGCGAAGTGCTGCGCCTGAGTTAATCGGCTCGCGTTGTCTGGCTGACGCGGCGTCACCCGGCGCGGCTCGGGTCGAGGCCCGCGGCGGCAATCAAGTCCCCACTTCGAACGCCGGTGCGCTTGGCGATTGCGTTCGCCAGCGAAGCAACGGAATCGTAGCGCATAAACTGCGCAAGGAGCGCCCGCTCGCTCTCCTCCTCGGCAGCGCGGATACGGAAATGGTTCTCCGCGTCGGCTTTTGGCTGTTCCAGCAATGTTCGCACGATGGCCAACCCTGATCCGTAGACTCGCGGGACGCCAAATTGTGCCATCATGGGGGTGGGAAATGCGTGACGAATTGTAACAAATTGCAACTACAGCGAGAGAATGACGTGCCTATACGTCATTCTGATTGAAGCGCTTCGATAACGTTTTCGACCCAGCGGCGGCTGGCGAGCGCCAGGGCCTGCGAACGCGCCAACAGCAGGAGCGTAACCTCGGGTAACGGCGGAAGCTGCTTGTCGGAGGACACCTCAAGTCCACCCGGCGCGAGCCCGTCGATCATTGGCGTGAGACCAAGTCCCGCAGCCGCGGCGGCTGCGAGAACCGCAAAATTTGAACTTGTGCAGACGATCTCGAATCGCCGTTCCTGGGCGCGTAATGCGCCAATTGCCGCCTCGTGAAACGGCCATCCTTGAGGCGGGAGAACAAGCGGCAGCGGACGATCGTTGCACTCATCTTCGGGCGCTTTGCCGAACCAGCGCAGCTGACCCCGCCATTGTTCGATCCGGCTCGGCTCGCTCTCGCCGGTCCCTATGATGAAAGCGACATCAAGCGCGTTTTGACGAAAGGCGCCCGAAAGCGCCTGCGAGCTATCGACAAGGACCTCAAATGTCGTGGCGACCTCGGCATTCGCGCGCAGTTCATTGAGCCGCCACGCCAGAATGGGGGCAAATTCGCTGGGCATGCCAATCCGGATCGTGTCGTTCGGATTGTTGCGGCCAAGCTCGTCCAGCATGTCGTCATGCAGCCGCAGCAGGCGCTTTCCGTAGTCGAAGCAGACGTCCCCCACGGGCGACAATTCGAAGCGCCCGCCTTTCTTGAACAGCGGCGCTTCGACGAGCTCTTCGAGCCGTTTCACCTGAAGGCTGATCGTGGGCTGCGTTCGTCCCAGCTCCTCCGCGGCGCGGGTGAAGCCTCGCGACTCGACCACGGCGACAAACGCTCGCAAAATGTCGATGGGAATGCCGCGCATGAGAAGCCTCCCGGATAGGACTCTTTTTTCATGTGTACAATGTTTTTGCTTCCGCCATAAGCGGCAGACATGCAACCATTCGCGTGTTCGGCGCCGCACGACTCGGTTAGGGAGAGAAACTGGGTCGCTCGCGATGGCCCAAGCTTCGACTCTTCTTACGCTCGTGTTAATTGACGCATCGGCATGTAAGAGGAAGTACAGTTTTCAATATTGAAACAAACGCCACGCGTCGAAATTGTAACTTTGCGACCCGCGCGGCTCTCAAACACCGCCTGCGGCATCGAATCAAATAAAGATCTGCCTAACGTACCGTAACTCATTGACAACGATACATGTCCTGTTCCGAATCAATTTGACTGTGATGATTCGCAGGGCGGTAATCAGAGGCGGGGCGCGATGCAGATCCAAATTCTTGAAGAAATTAGGCCGGAGCTGGTTGCAATCGATGGCGGCCCCCGGCGGCGCGTTCTCGAGATTCGCCGGACACAATCCGTCGAGCCGATCGAGCCGCTCTACACGTTCGCGGGCTGGACCCTCGATGAGACGACGCGAGACCTCATGAGCCCCGCTGGGCGGCGGGTCGACCTAACGTCGTCTGAGTTCGACCTCTTGATGGCGTTTCTGCGCCACCCCGGCCAGCCACTGTCGCGCGCCGCCCTTCTCGGCGTGTTGCGCGGGCGCCAGTGGACATATTTCGACCGCTCGATCGACACGCTGGTCGCGCGACTCCGGAAGAAACTCGAGGATGGTTCCGACCGACCCCCGCTGATTCGCTCAGTACGGGGAGTCGGATACGTGTTCTGCGCCGCGGTCGTAAAGCTCGGCGATCAAGACCGATCCGTCGCTGTTCCGCGGCTCGCGCCCAAAGATGGGTCCGAGCAGCATTTCTCACCCTGAAGGCGCGCCCGCGGAGGTCGTGATAGCGCTACTGATCGTGCCACGGCGCATTGGATCAACGCGCAGTGGCTCGTGTCGCCCAATACGCGACCATATAGGGTGCCCCGTCGCCAGCGTCGGCCGCCGCGTCCGTCCGATTGACGCTCCGCGAAGGCGGCTCTATCCATGGCCGCGCGTTATATCTTCGCGAGGTCTGGCATTGCGGCGACGATGATCCGGTTTCACCGCAACGACTTGCCCGCTGAAGCGTCGTTCGGCGAGGCGGCGGCCATAGACACGGAGACCTTAGGGCTCGCCGTCGGCCGCGATCGACTTTGCGTCGTGCAGGTGTCGCGTGGCGACGGGACCGCGGACATTGTGCAGATCGCCGCCGGCCAGACAAGCGCTCCCAATCTTGAGCGGCTGCTGGCCGACTCGGCGATCGTCAAGCTCTTCCATTACGGCCGTTTCGACATGGCCGTGATGCATCACGCGTTCGGCGTCATGGCTGCGCCGGTCTATTGCACCAAGATCGCCTCAAAGATCGCGCGGACCTACACCGACCGGCACGGTCTCAAGGACCTGACGCGCGAGTTGATGAACGTCGAGATCTCCAAGCAGCAGCAATCGTCGGATTGGGGAGCTGAGACGCTGAGCGAGGCTCAACTCGCCTATGCCGCATCGGACGTCCTGCATCTGCACGCCTTGCGCGAGAAGCTTGACGCCATGCTGAAACGCGAGGGCCGGGACGGACTCGCGCGCGCCGCGTTCGCTTATCTGCCGGAGCGCGTCCGGCTCGACCTCGCGGGATTCGAGGCCATGGACGTTTTTTCACACGGCTACCCCTGACTTTGTGGACGCGGCCGATGGCCGCGCCCGGCGCGCTCTAAAGGGCGTTCGAGAGAACGCCGTCTGACGACGGGCTGTGGGGCACGTCTACAATGCCGTCAGGCGACCGCCACCTTCTGCATCGCAACCAGCTGCTTGATGCCGCCCCGCGCCAACGCCAGCATGCGAATGAGTTCTTCCTCCGTGAATGGTGCGCCCTCCGCCGACCCCTGAACTTCGACCAGGCCTCCCAAGCCCGTCATGACGAAATTCGCGTCGGTGTGCGCGTTCGAGTCCTCGGCATAGTCGAGATCGATCACCGCTTCGCCGCCGACCACGCCGCAGGATATTGCGGCCACATGATCTTTGAGCGGAGTTTCGCGAAGAATGGAGCGCTGCGTCATCCAGTGCAGACAGTCGCGCAGCGCCACCCAGGCGCCGGTGATCGAGGCGGTGCGGGTGCCCCCGTCCGCCTGCAGCACGTCGCAATCGATGGTGATCTGCCGCTCGCCGAGGCGCGGCAGATCCACCACCGCTCGCAACGATCGGCCGATCAGGCGCTGAATCTCCTGGCTGCGGCCGGAAACCTTGCCGGCCGACAATTCGCGCTTGCTTCGCGTCAGTGTCGCGCGCGGCAGCATCGCATATTCGGCCGTAACCCACCCGCGTCCCTGGCCGCGTAGCCACGGCGGCGGCTTGTCTTCGAGCGAGGCCGCGCACAGCACATGCGTGTCGCCGAATCGGACGAGACATGAACCTTCCGCATAACGCGCCACCCCCCGCTCGAAGCTCACGGCGCGCATTTCATCGACGGCGCGTTTGGATGGACGCATGGGCGGACCTCCCTAAATTATCGGCCCGATCTAGCGGCAGACGCTTCAGGTAGCAAATGGGCCCAAGCGAGCGCACAGCGGCGCCAGCAGGCCGCGTTGACCATCGGGGCCTGCAACTCTAGGGTCCCGCCAAAATTCAAGGACCGACAAAAAATCCATGGCTTTCGCCAAAGACGCAACGCTCGATCCGGCCAAATCGTTTCAAGGTCTCATCCTGACCCTGCAGACGTTCTGGGCTGGCCACGGCTGCGTGATGCTGCAGCCCTACGACATGGAAGTCGGCGCCGGCACGTTTCATCCTGCGACGACTTTGCGTTCGCTTGGTCCCAAGCCCTGGAAGGCGGCTTACGTTCAGCCGTCACGCCGGCCCAAGGACGGACGCTATGGTGAGAACCCCAACCGGCTGCAGCACTATTACCAGTACCAGGTGATCCTGAAGCCCTCGCCCGAGAACTTGCAGGAGCTCTATCTCAACTCGCTGGCCGCGATCGGCGTGGACATGGCGCTGCACGACGTGCGCTTCGTCGAGGACGATTGGGAGAGCCCGACGCTCGGCGCGTGGGGCCTGGGTTGGGAATGTTGGTGCGACGGCATGGAAGTGTCGCAATTCACCTATTTCCAGCAAGTCGCGGGCTTCGAATGCGCGCCGGTATCTGGCGAACTGACCTATGGTCTCGAGCGGCTGGCGATGTATGTGCAGGGCGTTGAGAGTGTGTACGACCTCAACTTCAACGGCGGCGCGGGCGCCGAACGCGTCAGCTACGGCGACGTGTTTCAGCAGGCGGAGCAGGAATATTCCCGCTTCAACTTCGAGCACGCCAACACCGATATTTTATTCCAGCATTTTCGAGACGCTGAAGCCGAATGCATGTCGCTCTTGGAGCGGGGCGCTTCGGGCGATCGGCACCTCATGGCGCTGCCGGCCTACGATCAGTGCATCAAGGCGAGCCACGTGTTCAACCTGCTCGACGCGCGCGGCGCGATATCGGTCACCGAGCGCCAGAGCTATATCCTGAGAGTGCGTGAACTCGCACGGGGCTGCGGCGCGGCGTGGCTCAAGACGGCCGGCGGCGGCGCGGCGTCAACCTAGACATGCCCGACCTTCTGCTCGAACTGTTCAGCGAAGAAATTCCCGCCCGCATGCAGCGGCAGGCGGCGGAGGATCTGAAGCGTCTCGTGACCAACGCGCTTGTTGAGCGCAATCTGCTCTACGAGGGGGCGCAGAGCTTCGTCACGCCTCGGCGCCTCACGCTGCATGTCGTCGGCTTGCCGGCCGCTCAAGCTCACTCACGCGAGGAGCGCAAGGGCCCCCGTGTCGGGGCGCCGGACGCGGCGATCCAGGGCTTTCTCAAGAGTGCTGGCCTCAGTCGTATTGAGGATGCGCGGGTCGAGACCGACCCGAAGAAGGGCCAGTTCTATGTCGCGGTCATCGAGAAACCGGGCCGCGAAACCAAAGACTCGATCGCCGAGATCATCCCCGCGATCATTCGCTCTTTTCCATGGCCGAAATCGATGCGGTGGGGCGCGGCCTCGGCCAAGCCCGACGCGCTCCGCTGGGTGCGCCCGTTGCGCGGCATCGTGTGCACGCTCGCCACCCAACACGAGACGGCGGAAATCGTCTCGTTCGAGATCGATGGCATTAAGGCCGGCGATGTGACCTGGGGCCACCGCTTCATGGCGCCTCAGCCAATTCATGTCCGCCGCTTCGACGATTATGTCGACGCGCTGCAGAAGGCGAAGGTCGTGCTCGACGCCGACCGGCGCAAGGCGATCATCCTCGCCGACTGCCAAGAACCTTGCTTTCGCCCAGGGGCTGACGCTGGTCGAGGACGAAGGCCTGCTCGAGGAAGTCGCGGGCCTGGTCGAATGGCCGGTCGTGCTGATGGGCGAGTTCGAGGCGGCGTTCCTTGATCTGCCTGCCGAAGTCATCCGCGCCACCATCCGCGCCAATCAGAAATGCTTCGTGCTGCGTGGCGCGTTCGCCTCCTCTTCCGTCATGGCCGGGCTCGACCCGGCCATCCACGGGGCGCCGTCAGGCGCGAAACCGGACGGAGCCGCGACGCGGAACGGCGTGGATGGCCGGCACAAGGCCGGCCATGACGCGAGAGAAAGCGGCGGCAAGCTCGCCAACAAATTCATCCTTGTCTCGAACCTCGTCGCTCCCGATGACGGCGCGGCGATCGCGGCCGGCAATGGACGCGTCGTACGCGCACGCCTCGCCGATGCGCGCCACTTCTGGCAGACCGATCTCGCGGCCTTGCCGGATGCCAAGGACAAAAGCGCGAAGCCGCTCGACCAGCGGCTGGAGAAACTCGACCGGGTCGTCTTTCACGAGAAGCTCGGCACGCAAGGCGAGCGCATATCGCGAATCGAAGCGTTGGCGCGCGAACTGGCGCCGAGAGTTGGCGCGGATGCCGAGCATGCAGCCCGCGCGGCCCATCTCGTCAAGGCCGATCTTGCCACCGAGATGGTCGGCGAGTTTCCCGAGCTGCAAGGACTTATGGGTCGCTATTACGCGAGCGCGCAAGGCGAAGAGCCAAGCGTCGCCGAGGCGATCGAAGAGCACTACAAGCCGCAAGGACCGAACGACCGCATTCCCACTTCGCCCGTCTCGATCGCGGTCGCGCTCGCCGACAAGCTCGATACGCTCGTCGGCTTCTGGGCGATCGACGAAAAGCCGACCGGCAGCAAGGACCCCTACGCGCTGCGGCGCGCGGCGCTTGGCGTCATCCGCATTGTGCTCGAGAACGAGCTGCGGTTGCCGCTGTGGCCTCTTTCACGAGCTCGTGCGCTTTCAAGCGAAGTCTCGAATCGCGACGCAATTCGAACGGTTACACGCCGAGGTCAGGTCAATTGCGCCAATGATTGAAGACTTGAGACAGGATGTGTCCGATAGGAATCTCGCAGGCTAGGACACAGCTCTGCAAGCAAGCTCGTTTCCTGGAGATCGGTACGAAATAGACGCCTCGCGACGATGTCGACCTCCTCGCCTTCTTCGCCGACCGCCTCAAAGTCTACCTGCGCGAAAAGGGCGCGCGGCACGATCTCATCGACGCGGTGTTCGCGCTGCCGGGGCAGGACGATCTGCTCATGATTGTCCGCCGGGTCGAGGCGCTCGGAAAACTGCTCGAAACCGAGGATGGCAAGAACCTGCTTGCCGGTTACCGCCGCGCCGCCAACATTCTGCGCGCCGAGGAAAAGAAGGACGGCGCCGAGGCCTTCGCCGGCAAGCACGTGAACACGCCGCTCGCTCCACCGGCAGAGAGATATCTCGCCGACGTCGTGGCTTCCGCCGGCGCGGCTGCTCGCCAACACGCAGCCGCCGAGGATTTCGAGGGCGCGATGCGGGCGCTCGCCGCCTTACGCTCGCCGGTGGACGGCTTCTTCCTCGACGTGACGGTCAACGATCCCGACCCGCAAACACGAGTGAACCGCTTGAGATTGCTCAGCGAATTGCGCGAGGCGATGCACGCCGTCGCCGATTTCTCCAAGGTTGCGGGGTAAGCCGCTCCTTTAAGAATCCGTCGGCAGCGCATAAATGGCGGCGGGGCGCTTTTGGGGCGCGGATAAGGAAGATTGAGCCATGGCGCTGAGGGAAGAGAATCTCGACGGGGCCTCCGGCGGCGGCAAGCCGGCGATCAGCGACGCACAAGCCGAGGACGCGTTCCGCACCATCCTGAAGTGGGTTGGCGAGGACGCCAATCGCGACGGCCTGATCGAGACGCCCAATCGCATGGTGCGCGCCTACCGCGAATATTTCGCCGGCTATGACGAAGACCCGCACGAGGTTCTGCACAAGACCTTCAGCGAGGTCGACGGCTATGACGAGATGATCGTGCTGCGCGGCGTCACCTTCGAGAGCCATTGCGAACACCATATCGCGCCGATCATCGGCCGAGTGTGGGTCGGCTACATCCCGGACAAGAGGGTGGTGGGAATCTCCAAGCTGGCGCGCGTGGTCGAGATCTTCTCCAAGCGGCTGCAGATTCAGGAGCGGCTGACGGCGCAGATCGCCAATGCGGTCGAGGAGGTGCTGAAGCCCTGCGGAGTGGCGGTGGTCGTTAAGGCCGCGCATCATTGCATGATCGATCGCGGCGTCCGCAAGCGCGGGGCTGATCTCGTCACCAGCCGGATGCTGGGCGTGTTTCGCGACCAGCCCCAGACACGGGCCGAGTTCCTGTCGCTCGTCAACTCGGACAGCCACGAATAAACGCACGGTATGATCGGCGCCTTTCGCATCGAAGCCTATGTCATCGCCTCCGCCGATGGCATGCTTGCGGATGCGAGCGGCGTTCAGCCGGCGTCGCTGCATTTCGAAGCCGACCAGCGACATTTCAAGCAAGGCCTTGATCAAGCCGACGTGGTCGTGAACGGGCGCCACTCGCAGGAAGGCGATGCGAACGCGATGAGCCGGCGCAGGCTCGTTTTGACCCGACATGTCGCTAACCTTGCGCCGGACCCTGACAATCCAAAGGCGCGGCTTTGGAATCCTGCCGGGGCCTCGTTTGAGAGCGCGTGCGCCGCGTTCGGCCTGAATTCAGGGACGGTCGCCGTCATCGGCGGCCCGCGGGTCTTCACCCTGTTCCTCAAGCTCGGCTACGACTGCTTTCATCTGAGCCGCGCGATCGAAGTGCGCCTGCCGGGCGGTTTTCCGGTCTTTGACCGCGAAAGATTTGGGGGCGATCCCGAAGCGACGCTGTTAGCCGTCGGCCTCAAAGCTCGGCCGCCGGTCAGGCTCGAAGACGGGCTGACCCTGACGGACTGGGCGAAATAGCGGCTTAGTCTCGCCCGTAACCGCTTATCGGCGTTGGCAAATGCTTGAGCGTGGCTGGCGTTATTGCAGGCTCATCTGGGCCAATTTTGCAGTCGGACGGTTGAGGGGCGGGGTTTAAGCGAGATAGCTAAAAGTATCGCCTGTGCCTAGCCAGCCTATCGGGGAACAATTTAGCGCTTCCGGTGTTATTTCTCTTGGTACGCTTTGTTTCCTTGAGTGGGGACCGGTGCACCTCAACAGATTTGTCGATTGTTACGCGACCAGAATTCAATCACTAATTGTGCAGCGATCGAGAGCGAGGCTCTTAGTGTGCTCGATCGCTCGGCGTCAGCTTGCTGCGCGGGGGATGTAACATGGCTAACATGGACGTTGGCGCTTGGGGTCACTCTGAAGCTCTATCGCAATCGCATTCAGGCACAGCTATCGAATCCAATGGGAACCTTAATTCCTCGGATGATGGTTTCGACTTTCCGCCGACGCTCCATCCAGTTCGCGAACTTGTCACCTTCAGCATATTTGTGGCGGGCGTCATCGCCCTCTTAGTCTGGAGCGGGTCGAAGTTGCTTCAGGTGATTTTTTAGCCTTATCGGCGGCTCGCAGAGAACGACCGTCGGTGGCAGGTGAGTTCCGATCCGCCCGAAGAATTTGGCTCAGAAAGGGCTCCAGAATACCTTATTCTCGCCGGTTGTAGTTTACGAAGACGAAATCGGCATCGTCACGTGAGCCGCGCTCGCCCGTCTCGCGGCCCGTCTCGCACCACTCGTGCGGGTCGATCGACGGGAAACGCGCCTCGCCTTCAGCCTCGAGCGCGACCTCTGTGATGAAAAGACGGTGTGCGCGCGCGATCGTCTGCGTGTAGATCTCAGCCCCTCCGCCGATGATGATTTCATCCGCGCCCGTAGCGTGGGCGCGTTCGGCGGCGAGGTCGAGCGCGGCCTCGAGGCTATGAGCGACCAAGACGCCCGAAGGCGCGAATGCGGGATCGCGCGTCACCACGATCGTCTCACGCCCCGGAAGCGCGCGGCCGATCGATTCGAACGTCTTTCGTCCCATCGCAAGTGGCTTGCCCCAGGTCAGCGCCTTGAAGCGCTTCAAGTCGCTCGATAGCCGCCAAGGCAGACCGCCATTCGCGCCGATAATCCCGTTGCGCGCGACAGCGGCGACGAGGACGAGGGGGACGTCCTTCACACCGCGACCTTGGCCTTGATCGCCGGCCAAGGGTCGTAACCCTCGAACGCGATCGCGTCGGCGTTGAGGTCGAAGATCGAGCCGACGTCGCTAAGCTTGAGGCGCGGCAATGAACGCGGCGCGCGGGCGAGCTGTGCGCGCGCCTGGTCCTCGTGATTGCGGTAGAGATGCGCATCGCCGAACGTATGCACGAACTCCCCAGCCTTAAGCCCGCATTCGTGGGCGATAAGATGGGTCAGGAGAGCATAGCTCGCGATGTTGAAGGGCACGCCGAGAAAGATGTCGGCCGAGCGCTGGTAGAGCTGGCACGAGAGCCTGTCGCCGTTCACGTAGAACTGGAACAGGCAATGGCAAGGCGCAAGCTTCATGCGCTCGATCTCAGCGACGTTCCAGGCCGAGACGACGAGCCGGCGCGAATCGGGGTTGCGGCGGATCTCGTTTATCACCCAGGCGATCTGATCGTATGTTCGCCTGTCCGGTCCTTCCCAGGCGCGCCATTGCTTGCCATAGACCGGCCCCAGATCTCCATCCGCATCGGCCCATTCGTCCCAAATGGAAACGCCATGCGCCTTGAGGTAGGCGATATTGGTGTCGCCTCGCAGGAACCAGATGAGCTCGCGCACGATCGACTTAACGTGCAGCTTTTTAGTGGTGACGAGCGGAAAGCCAAGCGCCAAATCGAAGCGAAGCTGCCGGCCAAACAGGGAGCGCACGCCAGTCCCGGTGCGGTCCATCTTGACGGCGCCGTTGTCCAGCGCCTCACGCATGAGATCGAGATAGGCTTGCATGGGCTCGCGGTCCTTAACCCTAAGCGACCGCAATCTTTATACCGATTCGCGCTTCCCCGCGCGCGGCCCCTTGCGCGCCGCGGCCATTAAAATTGAACTCAGTGCAGGCTCACGGTCTCGAGCTCGTTTTCCCAGGCGTTGGTGATCGCCGCGTCCTTGGAATCGGTGAGCATGATCGGCGAACCGTCTGCGCCGAGCAGGGCGAACAAGGTCATTCCCGGACGCATCTCCGGCGCCTGGGGGAACAGTCGGGCGACGTCTTCAGAGGCAATGGTCTTCACGTAAGCGAGCGATCCATCGCCAAAATGAGCGAATTCCTGCTGCGTCATGTTTGGCGCCACGGTCACGACTGCCTTGCTGGTTTCGGATCTCATCGCTTTACTCCTTACTCGGCGGCCGCTGAAGCCGACCGCCAGACGCATTCTCAATCGCGCGCCAATATCTTGATCGTTCGCACCAAGCGCTCGGGCTGCGGGCGAACAAGGTCCACCGACAGCAGGCCCTGCGCCAGTTCGGCGCTCAACACCTGCATCCCCTCGGCAAGCAGAAAGCCGCGCTGAAACTGCCGGGCGGCGATGCCGCGATGCAAATACTCACGCTTCTTGTCCTCCTGTTGCCGGCCACGGATCGTGAGTTGGTTCTCCTCAACGGTGACCTCGATCTGGTCTTGTGAGAAGCCCGCTACGGCGAGCGTGATTCGCAATCTCTCCGGCTCGCCGCCATTGGCCGCAAGCCGCTCGATGTTATAGGGAGGATAGCCGTCCGTCCCCGCCTTCGAGACCTTGTCGAGCGCCCGCTCCAGATCGTCGAAGCCGAGCAGCAAAGGCGAGGTCAGCGCCGTCACACGCACCATGTTCGAAGCCCCCGATCAGGCGCTTCCCCGGAACTTCAGGCCTTCCCATAAGCGCCCGGTCCAGTTCTTGCCGTCAACCATCCGGCTCACTCAAAGTTCCGGACCGGACCGATATAAGCCTCGCAGTCCAACCTTCAAGGCGTGGATTGCCCTAGCGAAAACCTCTGATTCGGCGCTAGTTCCGACAATTCTGTTAAAATGCTGCGCTCGAAATCTAAACCAATCGTTTATGTTTTCGGCTGGGGGTGAGGGGTATTGGCCAAGAAGACAACGGCGCTGAGCAAGCTCGGAACCAAGCGCCAGTGCTTGGCCTGCGGCGCCAAATATTATGATCTCGGCCGCAAGCCGCCGGTTTGTTCGCGTTGCGGCGCGACCGCCGAGCCAAAGCAAGCGAGTGGACACGTCGAAGAGCCGGCCGCCCAAGAGGCGACAGCCGGGACGCAGTCCCCCCGGGCAGCCGAGACCCAATCTTCACGACCGATTGGCCGCGAATGGTCGCCCGAGCAGGCAGGAGCAATAGACCAGGTCGGCCGGTGGCTCAAACAAGGGGAGCCCCAGGTCTTTCGCGTCTTCGGCTACGCGGGCGTCGGCAAAACGACACTGGCGCGCCACATCGCCGAGGGGGCGCGAGGCGAGACGGCGTTCGCCGCCTTCACTGGCAAAGCCGCGCTGGTGATGCGCTCCAAGGGCTGCGCGGGCGCGACGACCATTCATGCGCTCATTTACCGAGCGACCGAGGGCGCAGAAGGCGCGCCCAATTTCACCCTCAACGCCGATGGTCCGGCCTCGAAGGCCGGGCTTATCGTGATCGACGAATGTTCGATGGTCGACGCGGAGCTGGCGCGCGACCTCCTCTCGTTCGGCAAGCCGATCCTGGTCCTCGGCGACCCATTCCAACTGCCGCCCGTCAAAGGGGGCGGCTTTTTCACCGAGGGCGCGCCCGACGTCATGCTGACCCACATCCATCGGCAAGCGCAGGACAATCCGATCATTCGCCTGTCGGAAATCGTTCGCTCGGGCGGTGACCTGCAAGAGGGCGTCTATGGCGAAACGCGCGTCATCCCGCGCGCCGCTGTCGATCCGGCTCAGGTCCTCGGGGTCGATCAAGTGCTGGTCGGGACAAACCGCACCCGCCGCGCCTACAATCAGCGCATGCGGGATCTCAAGGGCTTTCGGGAGCCTCTGCCCGTCGCCGGGGACCGCCTAGTCTGCTTGCGGAATGACCGCACCAAGGGCCTGATCAATGGCGGCCTTTGGCGGGTCGAGACGCTGGGCGGTGTCAAAAAGGACTTCGTCAAGATGACGTTGCGCTCGGAAGACGAGGGCGCTCGCGCGACGGTCAAGGTCTCCGTGCTGAAGGCGTTCTTCGAGGGGACGGAAGGCGAACTCAGCTTTCCCTTGAGACGCGAGTCGGACGAGTTCGACTATGGTTATGCGCTCACGGTTCACAAGGCGCAGGGGTCGCAGTGGGACGACGTCATGCTGTTCGACGAAAGTTTCGCCTTCCGAGAGCATCGGGCGCGCTGGCTCTACACGGGTCTGACGAGGGCGGCCCGGAAGCTGACGGTGGTCAGATGAAGGTAGGAAGACGCATGGACATCGGCGTCGCGGTGCTGTTAGACTTGACGCTGCGGCGCCGGAGATCTTGCCATGCGTATTTCCCCAGTGATGAGGGGAGCGCGTGCCTACGCCCTGGCCACGCTCGTTTTCTCTCTTGGCCTCTCGCCTTCATACGCCCGCATGGGCGGGTCGGTGGGTCGCCCGGCTTTTGGGGGCGGTCATTTTTCCCATTTTGCCCCGGGCGGCTTCAACCGGCGGTTTGACGCTGGCCGATTTGGCTTCAACCGCTTTCGTCCGAACCGGTTTGACCGCTTCGGCTCCAATCGCTTCAACCGCTTCGGCTTCAACCGCTTTGGCGGGAATCAGCTGTTCGTCGGCGGCTGGGGCTGGGGCGGCTTCCCCGCTACGGCGTCCGAGCCCATCATTGTCGGCGACAGCGCGCCCGTGATCATCAATATCGGCGTCGATCCAGAGGCAGGCGACGCCGCGGCCGCCTACAGTCGAGGCTGCGTCATCCACAAGCTCAATTACGATAACAACGGGAAATATGTCGGCGAGCGTCAGATTCCGCTCTGCTGACCGTTTTTGCGGTTGATCGCCGGCGGTGGGGCGATGGTTTTGAGCCAGGGAGAGCGCAATGGACGTCGGTTTTATCGGTCTTGGCCAAATGGGTTCGGCGATCGCGCTGAACCTCATCAAGGCGGGACATCGCGTCGTTGTCTACAACCGCACGCGCGCCAAGGCCGAGCCGCACGCGGCCCAGGGCGCCGAGGTCGCCGGAAGTGTAGCCGACGCGATCCGTCGCCCGGTCGTGATCACCATGCTCGCTGACGATGCGGCGGTCGAGGCCGCCATTTTCGGTGATGGCGGCGGGCTCTCGGCGCTTGGCAAGCGCGCGGTCCATATTTCCATGAGCACGATCAGCGTCGCGCTCTCCGACCGACTGGCGGAAGCGCACCGAAGCGCGGGCCAGTCTTACGTCGCCGCTCCCGTCTTCGGCAGGCCCGAGGCTGCGGCGGCGGCCAAGCTTTTCGTCGTGGCGGCAGGCGCTGAAGCAGAGCTTAAGCGCTGCCAGCCGCTGTTCGATGCGATCGGTCAGCGGACTTTCATCGTCGGCGACAAACCGTCCGCGGCAAATCTCGTCAAGCTCAGCGGCAATTTCCTGCTCGCGGCGATGATCGAATGCTTAGGCGAAGCCTTCGCGTTGGTGCGCAAAGGCGGAGTTGACCCGCATGCTTATCTTGAAATCCTGACCAACACGCTGTTCTCGGCTCCCGCCTACAAGACCTACGGGACGATCATCGCCAACCAGAAATACGAGCCGGCCGGGTTCGCGATGTCGCTGGGCCTGAAGGACATTCGCCTCGCGCTCGCGGCGGCTGACGCGCTTGCGACGCCGATGCCGGTCGCGAGCCTCGTTCACGATCATTTTCTGGCTGGCGTGGCTCAAGGTAATGGCGATTCCGACTGGTCCGCCTTGGCGCGTCTCGCCGCCGCGAACGCAGGTCTCTGAGCCGCCCGGCGCCTCGGTTTGAGATCTGATAGACTGCGGCATGCCTGCGCCGCCCGTCGTTCCCGAACTTGACGTTGCCGATCTCGCGCGGTCCGTCAGCTTCTACGTGGACGTTCTTGGGTTCCGTGTCCGCATTGAACGTCCCGAGGAGCAGTTCGTTTATCTGACGCGCGGACCTGTCCACCTGATGCTCGAACAGGCGGATGGCCCCGGACGCCGGTTTCGCACCGCTCCCCTGGAATACCCGTTCGGGAGAGGGATGAACCTTCAGATCGAGGTTCCCGACGTCGACCATCTTCATGCGCAGGCGTTGAGGGCGGGCGCCGCCATCCATATCTCGCTTGAGGAGCGCTGGTACCGACAGGGCGACAAAGAAGCGGGCAATCGGCAGTTCGTCGTCATCGATCCGGACGGCTATCTCCTTCGCTTCTTCACGAGCCTTGGCAGACGGCAATCTACACAGTCGGGTGCGGCCCGGTGACTTAGACGACCGCTTGAGGGGGGCATTGATCGATCGACGGCCGAAGGGGTTTGCCGCAATCCAGCCACGCAACGGGGCTTGTCTGGAATCGGAAGTTGGGGCAGGTTTCGCTTGAGGCTCCGCTGTCATCGGCGAACGCTCGTCAAAAAGCCAAGCTTGGCGCGCGATCCGACGGCAATCGAGGGAACGCGCGATGGTCCGGCTCAGGCATATCGCAATCGGCGCAACCTGCGCCGCCGCTTCCTTTCCTGTTCTGGCCGACGATCAAAGGCCGGCAAATTCGCAAGAGCAAAACCCGCCAAACGCGCAAGAGCGCTTTGTGCCGCGGTTGAACGATATGATGGTTGCGACACAGCTGAGACATTTCAAGTTGTGGTACGCGGGCGTCGTCAAGAATTGGCCGTTGGCGAATTATGAATTGATACAAATCCGAGAGGCCATCACCGACACGGAGCGCCTCTACGCCAATAAAGGCGGATCAAGAATGTCGGCCACAATGATGCCCCCGACCGACGACGTTGAGGAGGCAATCAAGGCGAAAGACGGAAAGAAGTTCGCAAGCGCCTTCACCAAGCTGACAGCAGCCTGCAACTCTTGCCACGAAGCGGACGGCTTTGGCTTTATAAAGATCAGAGATCCACGACTTTCGCCGCTTGAGACATCGCCGTTCAGCGACGAGTCGTTTCCGGCCAAGTGACGGTTCAATCCGTCCCGCTCGCAGCGCGCTCAGCCCCGACAGTCGCGATGCGCAGGTTGTTGGTGGCGCCCGGGGTCCCGAACGGCACGCCGGCGACAACGATAATGCGCTCGCCCTCGGCGGCGAAGCCCTCGATAAAGGCGTGCCGGCAGGCCCGATCGGCCATGTCGCGTTCGTCACGCGCGTCCTCGGTGACGACGGGATGGAGGCCCCACACGACAGCGAGGCGCCGGGCCACGGATTCGATCGGGCGTTAGCGCCAAAATGGAGGAGCGCGGCCGTTGGCGGGCGATGCGAAGGCCGGTCGAGCCTGAACTGGTCCAGGCGCAGATCACTTTCAAATTGAGCGTCTCGGCGACATCGCGCGTCGCTTCCGCGATCGCGTCGGCGCCCGTCGCCTCGGGCGCCGCCCGCTGCGCCTCGATGATCGATGGGTAGATCTTCTCCAATTCCACCGCTTCCGCGATCCTGTTCATGGTCGCGACCGCCTCGTGCGGATATTGACCCGAAGCGCTCTCGGCCGACAGCATGACAGCGTCCGCGCCCTCGAAGACCGCGGTCGCGACGTCCGACACCTCGGCGCGCGTCGGCACTGGCGCCGAGATCATCGATTCCAGCATCTGCGTCGCCACCACCACCGGCTTGCCGAGCCGCCGCGCGAGCCGGGTCAAGCGTCTTCTGGATGCCCGGAACCTGTTCGAGCGGCATTTCCACGCCAAGGTCGCCGCGCGCCACCATGAGCGCGTCAGCAACGGCCATGATCTCCTCGATGCGCTGGACCGCCTGCGGTTTTTCGATCTTGGCCATCACGAGCGCCCGGCCTTTGACGATTTCCTTGACCTCGACGATGTCCTCCGGGCGCTGAACGAACGAGAGCGCAATCCAGTCGATATCCTCCTCGAGCGCTGCGGCGAGATCGGCGTGATCCTTGTCGGTCATGGCGGAGGTCGGGATGGTCGTGTCGGGCAAGCTCACGCCCTTCTTGTTGGAGACGCGCCCCGGGACTTCGACGACGGTCAGCGCCCGGCCTCCCTCGGCCGCGGCGACCCGAAGCATCACTTTGCCGTCGTCGATGAGGATTCGGTGCCCCTTCGCGAGCGAGCTCAAGATTTCCGGATGCGGCAGATAGACGCGCGCTTGGCCCCCCGGCGCGGGGTCGCCGTCAAGGATGAAGGCCTCGCCGCGTTGCAGGTCGGCGGCGCCGCTGGCGAACGTGCCGAGCCTGAGCTTCGGCCCTTGCAGGTCGACAAGGATGCCGATCGGGCGGCCGGTCTCTTCCTCCACATCGCGGATCATCGCGACCCGCTCCCGCATCCCGTCATGCGAAGCATGGCTCATATTGATGCGGAAGACGTCCGCGCCGGCGGCGAACAGGGCCGCGATGGTCTTTCGGTCGGCCGAAGCAGGCCCGAGAGTGGCGATGATTTTGACGCGGCGGCGGCGAGACTGCACTGGCGTTCTCCCATAATCGCGGCGCTTACCGCTAGGGTTCGTTTCGACTCGGCTCGCGGTCAGTCGGCGTCGCGTGGCTCAGGGATTTGCCTGGTCGGTCAGCTGCACCGTCCAGCTCTTCGAGTCTTTGCCGGTGTCCACCTCGAAAAATCCGGTTCGGTTGTAGCCGCGCGCAAAGCAATCCTGCCGGCCGTCGATCTTGAACTCGCGATCTGACGTGCACATGAACACTTTGCCCTTCCACTCGCCGCCGCGCTCGTCCATCGCGTAGAGGTAGTAATACTCAGCCGCCAGGGCGCCGCGCAAAAGGGTCACGCAGTCGAGCGATTTGAGATTCCACCAGCCTTCGCTGACCCAGTTTTGCCCGTCGGTATAGCCGAGGGCGACGCTGACGCGGTTACTGGTGTTGTTGCACATGCGCAGGTCCGCGCGAGCGGGAGCGGCCGCGCAAAGCGCCGCTCCGAGCGCAGAAAGCGCCAGCAGTCGTCCTGCGATTCTGTTCATGTCCATGGGGTGAAAGTTTGGCGGGTCATATTCGGCGCGCTCGTTGTGCTGTCAACCTCGTCTCGCGCGACGTTCTAAGCGATTGGCGCGGGATCTTCCCGATTCTCGCCATCGCTTTAGCCTACCGCTCGCTCGCTCTGCGACCTATCGATGGACCACGAGGCTCGGATCCGGCTCGACGGGATCGCACGAATCGCGGATGATTGACGTATGAAGCGTATTCTTTTGCCAGGCCTAGGAATTGTCATCGCGCTGAGCGCATTCGCGCCCTCTGCGCGCGCCGACTTCACCTCTTGCGTCGGCTCGCTGAGAGCGGATGCCGCGCGCAGCGGGATCTCCGCCAAAACCCTCGACGTCGCCTTCAACGGGCTCGAGCCGGACGCGAAGGTGCTCGATCTCCAGAAGCAGCAGCCCGAGTTCAAGACGCCGGTCTGGGACTATGTCGACGGGCTGGTGGACGACGATCGGGTCGCCGACGGCAAGGCGGCGATGGCGAGGGAGAGCCGTGCGCTCGCCCGCGCGGAAGAGAAATATGGCGTTAGCCGCTACATGCTGGCGGCGATCTGGGGGGTCGAGTCGAATTTCGGCCAGGAGATGGGCAAGCGCTCGCTTGTCCAGTCGCTGACGACGCTTTCCTGCATGGGCGATCGCGCCAATTATTTCCGCTCCGAATTGATGGCGACGCTCAAGATTATCGACCGCGGCGACGTGCCGGCCGAAAAGCTCAACGGGTCATGGGCGGGCGCGTTCGGGCAGACGCAGTTCATGCCCTCGACCTTCCTGCGCCTGGCGGTCGATTCCGATGGCGACGGACGGCGCGATATCGTCGATTCCGCTTCGGACGCGCTCGCCTCGACCGCGAACTATTTCGTCAAATCAGGCTGGCGCCGAGGGCTTGCCTGGGGCTTCGAGGTCAAGCTGCCCGATGGCTATTCGGGCCCCTCCGGGCGCAAGGCCAAACAATCCATGTCCTTCTGGGCCGCCCGCGGCCTGACCCGCGTCGACGGGCGCCCGCTCGGCGAGGGCGACGCCGGGCTCCTCATACCCGCGGGACGCCAGGGGCCGGCCTTTCTGGTGACGCGCAATTTCGACGTCGTCTATACCTACAACGCCGCCGAATCCTACACCCTCGCCGCCTGCGTGCTCTCCGATCGCCTTGGCGGCGGGCGGCGGCATCGTCACTCCGTGGCCGACCGACGATCTGCTCTTGTCGCGCGAAGGGCGGAAGGAATTGCAGGCTTTGCTTCAGAGGCGCGGCTATGACATCGGCGGCGACCCGGACGGGCACGTCGGAACCAAGAGCAAGGCGGCGATCGCCGATTTCCAGCAGCGGGCCGGGCTCGAGGTCAACGGCCGCCCTTCGGTCAAGGTGCTTGGCCGCCCTGAAAAGGTAGGGGCTCCTCTTGATTAGCGCGTCAAAGGCTGAGGCTCGGGCCGAGTCCTCGTAACCTTGCGCGACAGAGCGGCATTCTCCCCGAGCCAAAGGGTTGGTTGCGTCGGAAAAACCATTGTCAATCGTCCGCCCGCGCCGATGGGCCGGCGCTGCCAGCGAGGGGGCGGATCATGGATACGGCGTATATATCGGGGATTTCTCCGCTTGCCGGCTCGGTGATCGGCGGGCTCACCAGCGGCTTCACCACCTGGCTCAGCGAGCGTTCCCAGGCGCGGGCAGGCATGGTCGCGAACGACCTCGCCCGCCGCGAGGATCTGGTCAGAAATTTCATTATCGCCGCGTCCAAGGCCTATGGCGACGCGATCATCAACAGCGAGCCGAAGATGCCGGAGCTGGTCGATCTCAACGCCATGGTCAGCCGGATGCGGGTCTTGGGCTTGAGCAAAACGACCGCGTGCGCGGACGTTGTCATGCACTCAATCGTCGAGACCTACTTCACGCCGAATCGGACGCTTGCCGATCTCAGGACCTCACGAGGAGCGGACAAGGCATCGATCCCTTGAAGGACTTCAGCGAAGCGGCGCGCCAGGAATTGCACGCGTTCGCGATGCTATGAGGATACTACGCTTCAGGCTCTAGCCGGAGATTTCCTCCAAAGCCAGATTGGTGGTGCGCGGTCCGAACAGGCCGATCGTCGCCATCACCACGCCCATCGCCGCTGCGATGAAAATAAAGACGCCGATGGCGCCCGCGCGCTCGAGCACGAAGGCGATCACGAACGAGCTGAAAATGACCGAGAGCCGGCTCCACGAATAGACGAAGCCGGCGGCGCGGGCGCGAATGCCGGTCGGGAACAGCTCCTGCTGATAGGCGTGGAAGCTGAACGACATGATGTTGGCGGCGAGCGTCAGCCCGACCCCCATGGCGATAATGAGCGCCGAACCGAGCGCCTGGCCAAAAATGAGGCCGCAGACGAGAATGGCGCCAGCCGCGGCGACGATGATCCATTTGCGCTCGAACCGGTCGCCGAGAAAGAATCCGAGGAGGGGTCCGATCGGGGCCGCGAGCGCGATTACGGTCGTGTAGCCGAGGCTGGTCGAGACTGTGATCCCCTGCTTGACGAGCAGCGACGGCACCCAGTTGTTGAAACCGTAATATCCGACCGTCTGAAAGATATTGAAGACGCTCATCAGGATGACCCGGCCGCGAACGCCGGGAAGCCACAAGTCCCGAAAGCTGCTCGCTGGCGAAACGGGCTCCTCTGGGCCGGGCGGCGGCAGCGGCCGGCCATACTCCGCCTCGACCTTCGCTTCGATCGCGCGCAAGACTTGGTCCGCCTCGGCGAGCCGTCCCCGCTTGGCGAGCCAACGCGGGCTTTCCGGCAGCCCCCGCCGCAAAAAGACGACGACCGGCGCGGCGACCACCCCGATCAGCACCACCCAGCGCCAGCCTTCGAGCCCCAATGGCGCGGTCGGCACCAGCATATAGGCAAGGAACGAAACGACCGGCACGGCCACGAAGCCAATCGCCTGGTTGATGGCGAAGGCGCGACCGCGCAGGCCCTTCGGCGCAAGCTCGCTCAAATAGGCGCCGATCGTCACCATCTCGACCCCGAGGCCAATGCCTGAGATGAGGCGCCAGAAGTTGAGGCCGGCGGCGTCATGCTGGAGCGCCACCATGACGTTCGCGGCCGAATACCAAAGCAATGACCAGGTGAAGATCGCCCGGCGGCCGAACCAGTCGGCGAGAAAGCCGCAGAGGAGGGTGCCGATGAAGAGGCCAGTGAAAAGGGCGGCGATGAAGCTCGCGACGCCTGCCGTCCCGAACAGCCCCGAGGTCGTCGCGGTGAGCACGCCCGATTTGACGAGGCTCGGGGCGACGTAGGCCGAAAACAGGAGGTCGTAGAACTCGAAGAACATGCCGAAGCCGAGCAGCGCGACGATTGTCCAGATCGTGCGTGTCGCCGGCAGCCGGTCGATGCGGGCCGAAATCGCACCCGCGCTTACCGCAGATGGCCCGCTGTCGTTCATGTTCCCTCGCCTGTCGTCACCCGCGCGTATGCCTCGCGCGCTCGGACCGCCTTTAAGACGCGCGCTCGCTGCTCCGTGTCAAATACGCATGCGCTTCCAGCTTTTCTGAAAGCGGCGCGCGGCGCTGACGGGCTAAGTCTGGTTCAGAACCGTGCGGTCGACGCTCAAGGGGCCACCACCCGCAAAGGCGAAATAGAGGAATATGAAGCAGAACAGGACCGCCAACTCTCCGGCGTTGACGACCGGGTAAAACGAGCGCGGCGCATGCGCCATGAAATAGGCGAAAGCCATTTCGCCCGAGAGGATAAACGCGATGATCCTGGTGTAGGCGCCGATGAGAAACATGAAAGCGCCGACGGTTTCAAGCAACGCCGCAAGAATCAGGAGACCGCTCAGCGAGGCGACGGGCGAAGGGGCGGGAAAGTTGAACACTTTCGAAAGCCCGTGCTGCAGAAACAATAGCCCAATGACAATGCGCAGGATGCTGAGGATATACGGCCTCCACGTCTCCATCCTGGTATAAATCGTATTCATAATCGCCTCCCGCCCGTGTTGGCTTCCCGCCCGTCCTCCCAAGAGAACGATTCGCGTTTACGCCGCAGTTAACACTTCAGCCCGCTTCGACACGGGAGTTTCGCGTTGCTGCGTTAGTCATCTCGAATCACATTCGCTTGATCGAAGATGTCAACATCTTACCTCGCGCGCTTTCTGCCCGCCCCGACTTTCATTCGGACCCTCGCGGCCGCGCTCGTTTACCTCGTCTTCGCCGGTTTCGCCGTGGCTGAGGACGCGCCGCTCAAGGTCACGGTCTACGACGTGCCTACTTACGGCCATGTCGAGGCCGACGGTTCGATCGACGGCCTCAGCGTCGATTTGTGGCGCCGCGCCGCGGAGAGCCTCGGACGCGAGTACCATCTCGTCCCGGTCACGCAGATGGAGGACATCCTCAAGAGCCTCGAGCGAAAGGATTATGACGCGGCAATATGCGCTCGGCCGCGGAGAAGCCGACGCTGTCGTCAACAGCATCGGCGCACTGCAGTATCTCGTCTCCACGCGCTTTAAATACGATCCGGCCGCCGCAGGGCGTTCTCGAGTCCGCCTATATGGCGATCGCGCTCCCGCTCGGCAGCCCGCTCAAGAAACCGATCGACGAGGCTCTCGTCGGGATCACAGCGAGCCAGGAGCGGCGCCAGGTCGAGGAGGGCTACTTCGGCCCGCAGCAATAGTGCCTCCCGCGCGCCTGGACGGCTTTGCCCTTGGATAGCGCCGGGTAGCCGCCTTCTCGGCGGCGGGCCTGCGACGGTGGTTCGTGCGATCCGTTTGGGTTTTCTTGGCTCATCGCCATTTCCCTGCGAAAACCACGACTTATGAGGGTTGGATTCTCTTGGATTTCCTTGGATTCTCTCGTGCGAATCGAGACTTATCAATGGGTTACGCGGCACAAAGCGGGGAAATTTTTTTCTCGCGCCCTCTCCCCTGGCGTCGAGAGGCGCCGGGACGGGGCGTGCGTCGATTGAGGCCATGCGGAAGCGCAGGATTGTTCATGGGCTAAGCTTAATCTGGTTTCTGATTTTCTGCAAGAGATTGTCGTCCGACCCGCTCCCTTTCGGCCGCCACAATCCAAAAGCAGGCCCGCTCTAGGCGAGACGGAAATGCTGCTCGCCGCGGCTGGGGCTTCGCCAACCACCATTCCGCGCTCGCTCAGATCCTCGAGATGGGCAAGCGTCGAAAGACCAGCGGCATGCGTCAGGGATGGGTTAAGGCCGACATAGATCCTGGCGACCAGGGCCGCAATCGTCTGCGGGCCATTCGCCAGCGTGTTCAGGATCGAGACTTCGCGCTGGCGCCGGTGATGGATCAGCGCGCGTACGTAGCGTTGCGGCTCGACGACGGGGCCGCCATGACCGGGCCAATAGATCGTCTCGAGGCGCCCGCGCATCTTGTCGAGCGAGTCCATATAGGCGCGCATCGACCCGTCAGGCGGCGCGACGATTGACGTCGACCAGCCCATGACGTGATCGCCGGAAAACAGGGCGTTTTCCTCCAGAAGCGCGAAGCAAAGATGGTTGGAGCAGTGCCCGGGCGTGGCGATGGCCTCGATCGTGTAGCCGGCGCCTCGCCAGCGCTCGCCGTCTGCGAGAATCAAGTCAGGCGAATAGTCGCGGTCATGTGCGGAATCGAGTCCGGTCGAGCCGTCGCCGAGGGGCGTGAACGGCGCGGCGCCAACCACTCGCGCGCCCGTCGCCGCGCGAAGCTTGTTCGAGCCGACGCTGTGATCGCGATGAGTGTGGGTGATGAGGATGGTCTCGATCTGCTCGCCGTCGACCGCGGCGAGCAGCGCGGCGAGATGCGAATCGTCGTCGGGGCCCGGATCGACGATCGCGACCTGGCTTTGGCCCACGATATAGGTGCAGGTGCCGTTGAAGGTGAAGGGCGAGGCGTTCGGGGCGACCAAGCGGCGCACCATCGGCGAAACTCGGGTCAGAGCGCGGGGCGGCGGCTCTCGCGCGGCGGCCAAAAGCGCGGACTCATTCTCGTCATCGGCCATCGCGCGCTCTCTGCTGTCCCGTCCACGGCAGCGGCTCGCCGCCTTGTCATGATAGCCGGCCTCAGGCAATGTGGCGAAGGGCCGCTTCGCGCCAAGTCTTACAGGACATTTCCATGACTCTTCACACGGCGCCAGCCGCCTTTCGGTCGTCGGCGGAACGGATTGGGCGGGGCTTCGCGCTCGCGCTCGGCGGATCGCTCCTGCTCGCCGTTTCGGCCAAGGTTCAGGTTCCCTTCTATCCGGTGCCGCTGACGCTGCAGACGCTCGTCGTGCTCCTACTCGGCGCGGCGCTTGGCGCGAGGCTCGCGGCCGCCTCGGTCGCGCTCTATCTGATCGAGGGTCTGGCGGGCCTGCCGGTCTTCGCCGGCGCGGTCGCCGGACCTGCCTACATGGCGGGGCCAACCGGAGGATTTCTCGTAGGATTCCTGGCCGCGGCGGCGCTAATCGGCTTTGCCGCCGACCGCCGGTGGGACCGCTCCTGGATCAGGCTCCTCGGCTCGCTGAGTCTCGGCCACGCCATCATATTCGCCTTCGGCTTTCTGTGGCTCTCCCAGCTCGTTGGCGCGGAGAAGGCGTTCGCCGCGGGCGTCGCGCCTTTCGCGCTTGCGACGGTCGTCAAGACGCTGCTCGCCGTCGCGCTGGTCGGCGCGGGCAGAAGTGCGCTCGAGCGAAGGGGCCGCGCCTAGGACTGGCGCGAATCGGCGTGGCGGCGGATCCCGATCGCCAAGGACCGCCTTCCCGGGGGTCTTTCGCCCAATTCGTGAGCCTGGCGACGCGCTGGAGCGATAACGACGCCTACGGCCACCTCAACAACGTCGTCTATTACTCGCTGTTCGATTCCGCGGTAAACGCGATCCTCATCGAGGCGGGGCTGCTCGATCCGGCTTCGAGCCCGGTCATCGGCCTGGTCGTCGAGAGCAGCTGCCGATACTATGCCAGCCTCACCTATCCCGAGCCGGCGGAAGTCGGCGTCGCGGTCGAGCATCTCGGTCGCTCCTCCGTGCGATACCATCTCGCGGTGTTCAAAGTCGGGGTTCAAGAGGCCGCCGCGGCTGGCCGCTACACCCACGTCTATGTCGAGCGGGCGACGAACCGTCCCGCGCCGATCCCCGAGGGGCATCGGCGCCTGATGGAAGGCCTGAAGGCGCCCTGACGACCTGGCGCCGCGTTACCGGTTCCGCACGGCGATCATGGCGTCGCGCAGAACATTGACCTCGTCGCGCGCTTCCTGCTGCCGCCACACCATGACGTCCCGGATCGACAGCATGCCGACGAGCTTTTCGCCGTCCATGACCGGCAAATGGCGAACGCGGTGTTTGTTCATGAGCTTCTCCGCCTCGATCATGGTCGTTTCCTGCGTGCAGGTCGCGACCTCGCGGGTCATCAGGTCGCGAACGTGCATATCCGCGAGCCTGGCTCCGTCCTTCGCGAAAGCGCGCACCACGTCGCGCTCGGAGATGATGCCGACCAGAGTCCCCTGAGCGTCGCAGACGGGGAAGGCGCCGATGTTGAGCGCGCTCAGCCGCGTGCAGATGGACGTGATCGATTCTTCAGGAATGCACGTCGCGAGAGATTGACGATTGGATTTCAGGACGTCTGCGACCCTCATGGAGAGCCTCCACTCGAAGGTTCGAATAGTTCGCCCGTACGCCCGCGCAGACTGTGCCGCCGGAGTTGGTCTGAAACATGGCCGACGTTTTCGGAGGCCTGCGCCCTTGATCCTGGGCTAGGTTTGAGGCATAGGAGCGCCTCTTCAATTTGTCCGCCGTGGGCTCCTACCCGCGGGTTGAGCTTTTGGTGATGTCGTGAAAGTCCGTAATTCGTTGAAATCCTTGCGCAACCGCCATCGCGACAATCGCCTCGTGCGTCGCAAGGGTCGCGTCTACATCATCAACAAGACACAGCCGCGCTACAAGGCGCGGCAGGGATAGCCGCCGCTTCGCCGTCTTTTTGACGGCGACCGCCTCGCGCGCTAGAATTGTGCGATGCGGCATCCTGCGCGCCCTCTCGCGGCCAACCTAGCGATCGCGGCCTTTCTGGCCGGCGCGATGGCGTGGGCGGACGAACCGCCGGCTGCGCCTGAAGCCACCCCGGACGCGCAGGCCCCTCAGGCCGAGCCGGCGCCGCAGGCGAAAAAGGACGTGCCGCCGGAGAAAACGCCCGCGGAAGAGCGCGCCGAGCTCTATACGCGGCTCGCCGCTTCGAAGGACGCGGACGAGACTTCTGGGATCATCACCCGGCTTCTGCACAATTATTCCGAATCCGGCTCGGACACCGCCGATCTCTTGCTCAAGCGGGCGCACCAGGCGATCGGGGTCGAGAACTATGCCGACGCGCTCAAAATCCTCGACGCCACGGTCGCGCTTGACCCCGACTGGGCGGAAGGCTGGAACGCCCGCGCGACCGCGCGCTACCTCGACGACGACTATAAGGGCTCGATGGCCGACATCGCGCAGACGCTCAAGCGCGAGCCCAAGCACCTAGGCGCGCTGATGGGCATGGGGATGATCCTGGAAGCGCGTGAGAAAAAGGAAGAGGCGCTCAAGATCTATGAGCGCGTCCTGGAGATCGCGCCGCACTGGCGCAACGCTCAGGAGGCGGCCGACAAGCTCAAGGCGGCGCTCGCCGGAAGCGAGCTTTAGACTGTCGCGGCGCAACGCCGAAGCATGCCGGGTTCATTGTGCGATTCTGCGCGCGACTCAGTCTTTTCAACCCGTTAAGCTCATTTTTCTGCACTCGAGAAGGGCGGGGTGGCTCCGTTCGGGCCTCATGCATGGGCTTGCAGCCTACGCGATCATTCGTTAGTGTTGTCTGAGACAACATTGAGCGAGCCGCGCCATGACGCTGACCGACGAAGTCCGCGCCTTCAACCGGTTTTACACACGCGAGATCGGCCTTCTGAACCGCAACCTTCCGGCGACCGACCTGTCGCTGCCCGAGGCGCGCGTTCTCTACGAACTGGCTCAGGCGCGCGAGGGCGGGCGAACCGCGGCGGAGATCGGCCGGACGCTCGACATGGACAAGGCGCATCTGAGCCGCGTCGTGGCGCGCTTTCTTGCGCGCGGGTTAGCGGCGAGCCAGGTTAGCCCCGATCACCGCAAGCATAGGCTGCTAACCCTCACCGACGCTGGGCGAAAAGTCTTCGCGGGAGCCGAGGCCGCCGCGCGGGGCCAAGTCGACGCCCTGCTCGAGCCTATCGACCCCGGTGGCCGCAATCGCATCATCGAGGCGATGCGCGACATCCGCCAGGCGCTGAAGGATCGCGAGGCGCCGCGCGGGCAAGTGAGCCTGCGGCCGCTGCGGCCGGGGGATGTCGGCTGGATCATCCATCGCCAGGCGGCCCTTTACACCCAGGAATACGGCTGGGATTGGACTTACGAGGGGCTCGCCAGCCGCATCCTTGGCGCCTTCGTCGCCGATTTCGACGCGTCCCGCGAAGACGGTTGGGTCGCCGAGCGCGGCGGCGCGACCGTCGGCTCGATTTTCCTGATGAAAAGCGACGATCCTCGGATCGCGAAACTCAGGCTGCTCTATGTCGAGCCAAGCGCCCGCGGGGCTGGTGTCGGGCGCAAGCTGGTGGACACGTGCGTCGCTCGCGCGAGCGAGCTCGGCTACCGTGAGCTCACCTTGTGGACCAACGACATTTTGGTCGCCGCGCGCTCCATCTATCAGGCGGCGGGGTTCCGCCTCATCAGCGAAGAGCCGCATCACTCGTTCGGCCACGATCTCGTCGGGCAGACCTGGACGCTCGATTTGTGACGATGGGAGCGCGGGTGAGGCGGCTGCCGGAATATCCTCCCCCGCTCCGCGGGTGAGGAAAGGGCCGTGCCAACTCATCCAACCGGCTTATGGGGGGCTGAACAGAGCAGCGAACGGTCCCACAAAAAGGCGTCCACATTTTCCGCTTAGGCTCACGTGGGCAGGCTGACGCGAGGCGATCCTCTTCCGCGATTCAGAGCGGCCGTCAGCGCCTCGTCTTCTCGGCATCGTGCGTTTACAACCTGATGCGTGTATTCGCAAAGTTTATTTCTGACGATAATGCAGTATCTAACTATCAGGATCCGCATGTCCAACTAACGGAGGGGTTGACGCAAATATCGCGTGGCCCGATTGTAGCGGTAGTTAATTATCAGGGGAGAACAACGCTCGCAGAAAATCCGTCGAATTGGATGGCGACTAAGGGACTAGTCCGCCTTAGACTAAAGTCTAATATCATCCGAAAATCTACGTAATAATGGCGCTAACACTCGGACTATCGTCCGTGGGGGAGAAGACTATGTCTAGAAATTGGCTTTACACAATCGCTACATCTGCAGCTATACTAGGGAGTTCAGTCCTCTCCCTACCTGCTTACGCCGTCGATATCAACGATCTGTTCGTATTTGGCGATTCTTATTCGGACACCGGCGCCTTTGTGAAACTGACAAACGGCGAAACGGCGGTCTGGTATCTTGCCCAAGAGTTCGGGATCACGCTGGACACTTCGAAAGTCGCCGATCCCGGCACGGACGGCGTTAATTTTGCTCAGAGCGGCGCTCGCGTCTTTGTTGGCCCGACGCCGCCAGCCACGCAGCCCTTGAGCCTCACCCAGCAGGTTGCTCAGTTTCAGGCGTACGTTGATTCCGGCAAGGTCGACTTCAATCCCAGTACATCGTTGTTCTTTCTTCTCGGCGGACTGAACGACCATAACCTTGTGAGTTCGGCGCAGGTGAACGCCGCGACGGAACAGCAGGTGGCGACTCTCTACTCGCTTGGCGCTCGCGTTTTCGAGATCGCGTTGCTGCCGGCCGACATTCCCGGATTCACCGATAGCGCGGCCAATCTCAATCCGGGCTACACCGCGCTGGTCCCGGAACTTCAGAAGATGTTTCCGGACGCCACGTTTGGACTGAGCAATTGGGGGCCGGACTACGATCAAATCCTCAATAACCCGGCGCAGTTTGGGTTGACGAACACGACGGACCCTTGCGACAATCTTTTCGCCAATCCGCCCGCACCGATTTGTTCGACGCCAGACCAGTTCTTCTACTACTTCAATTCCCACCCGTCCGACGCGGTTCATAAGATCGTCGGCGGCGATCTCTTCACGGAGGTCGAAGGGCTTCCGAGCCCGGTCCCCGAGCCCTCGACTTGGGCGATGATGGTGCTCGGCTTCCTCGGTCTTGGCTTCGCCGGCTATCGCAGCGCAAGGACAAAGGCGGTCGCTGCCTGAGGCAGCCAAGAGCGCATTTTCCTATCCTTGAAGGCCGCCCTCCGGGCGGCCTTTTTTGCTTCTGTGGGGTCGACGCCCGGCGGAGCATCGAATTGACGCGCCCGGCGCTTGGCGACGTCGGCGGCTTGACAGAGCGGCGAACGCCCCCACAAAAGGCGCCCGCATCTTTCGCGCCGCGCGACGAGGGCAGGTAGGGCATGCTGACGCCAGACGAACTTGCCGCGATTCCGATCTTTTCCACGCTTTCGCCAGTCGCTCTGGCGGATATCGCGCGGGCGGCTGCGGACATCCATCTGAATGCCGGAGAGTACGCGGTCTATGAGGGCGAACCTCCGGCTCTCTTTGTCGTGCTCGAAGGCGCAATCGAAGTCATCAAACTCGTCGACGGCGTCGAGCGCAAGCTTGGAATGCGCCTGGCGCGCAATCTCTTCGGCGAGATTCCTCTGGTCTACGGCGCGCAGTTTCAGGCCGGATTCCGGGCCAGCGAGCCGTCGCGGGTCCTGAAGGTCGACGCCCGGCTCTATTACGACATCGCCGCCTCGTCGCCCGACCTTGTGAGGCGAATGGACGAACTCGCCCGCGAGCGCATCGGCGGCTTGCAGAAGCTTGCGGCGGAGCCGCACACCGCTCAAGTCACGCTGCTCGGAAACCGTTGGGACAGCGCCTGCCTCGACCTTCGTCGCTTTCTCGAACGGAACCAGATTTCCTTCAGCTGGCTGACGCTGGACGATCCCAATCTCGCCGACCACTGGTCCGGGCCGACGCCGCTCGAGAGCGATTGCCCGGCGCTGCGGCTCGCCGACGGGACGAACGCTCATAAGGCCGCAGCCGCGAGAGTTCGCAAGCCTGCTCGGCCTTCAGACCGCTCCGCGCTTTCAGGAATATGACACGGTCATCATCGGCGGGGGACCGGCGGGCCTCGCCGCCGCGGTCTACGGAGCCTCAGAGGGCCTTCGCACGATCGTCGTCGAGCAGGAGGCGCCGGGAGGCCAGGCGGAGACGTCGTCGCGAATCGAAAACTACCTCGGGCTTTCCGAGCGGGATCTCGGGCTCGGAGCTCGCGAGCCGAGCGCTTCGGCAGGCCAAACGCCTGGGCGCTGAGATTCTCGTCGCGCGCAAGATTGTCCGCCTCGATGCTCACCCGCGACGCATCGTGCTCGACAACGAGGAGGTCCTGAATGCGCGGACAATCATCGTCGCCTCCGGAGTGAGCTGGCGTCGTCTCGCCGCGGACGGGTTCGACCGCCTGCTCGGCAAGGGGATTTTCTACGGCGCGGCGCGGAGCGAAGCGAGCATCGCGCACGGGCTCGACGTGCATCTCATCGGCGCCGGAAATTCGGCCGGCCAGGCCGCCATGTTTTTCGCCAATCATGCGCGAACCGTGACCCTGATCGTGCGCGCCGACGCGCTCGAAAAAAGCATGTCGCACTATCTGATCGATCAGCTTCGCAGCAAGTCGAACATTCGCACCGCGCTGCGCTCCGAGGTCAAGGCGGTCTACGGCGACACCCACCTGACCGCGATCGACATTTTCGATCGCGGCGCCAATGAAGTCCGCCGAGAAGAGTCGGGTGGACTGTTTGTGTTCATCGGCGCTGACGCCGAAACCAGTTGGCTGCCGCCTGAAATCGCGCGTGACCCGCGCGGCTATATCCTGACCGGCGGCGACGTCGTCAAAGCGGGCCGCTGGAAGGAGAGCCGCGACCCCTATCTCGTCGAAACCAGCGTGCCGGGCGTGTTCGCCTGCGGCGATGTGCGCTACAGCCCCGTGAAGCGCGTCGCCTCCGCCGTCGGCGAAGGCAGCATCGCGATCGCCTTTGTCCATCAATATCTGGCAAGCGCCGGATCCGCGTAGCGCCGCGCCATGAGCGAGAACCCGGAAAATCGCGGCGATCCTGGTCGCCGATGTCGTCGGCTACAGCCGGCTCGCAAACGCGGACGAGGAGCGAACGCTGGCGCGACTGCGCGCGCTCGTTGGCGATTTGATCGAGCCCGCGATCGCCGCTCACCATGGCCGGATCGTCAAGCGCACCGGCGACGGGTTCATCGCTGAATTCCGCAGTGTGGTCGATGCGGCGCGTTGCGCAATCGAAGTGCAGACCGGAATGATCGAGCGCAATGCGGGCGTCGCGTCCGACAGGCGGATCGAATTTCGCATCGGCGCCCATTTGGGCGACGTGGTCGAAGAGGCCGACGGGGACCTTATGGGCGACGGCGTCAATATCGCCGCGCGGCTGGAAGGCATTTGCGCAGCCGGCGCGATCTGCGATGTCGGAGGACTTTTATCGCCAGCTCAAAGGCCGGCTCGATCTCGCGGTCACCGATCTCGGCCCAAAACAGCTCAAGAACATCGCCGATCCGATCCGCGTCTATTCGCTTGATGTCGGCCAACCCGCGCAAGCCAAATCCGCGCCGATCCGCGTCGCCGGAAAAATCAGGTCCGCCGCGTCTCTCGATCGTTGTTTTGCCGTTCGCCAATATCGGCGGCGACCCGGAACAGGAGCATTTCGTCGACGGGGTCACGGAGAGCCTCACGACCGATCTCTCGCGTATCCGGAGCGCCGTCGTGATCGCCCGCAACACGGCTTTCACTTACAAGGGCAAGCCGTTCGACGTGAAGACCATCGGCCGCGACTTGAACGTTCGCTACGTCCTCGAGGGCAGCGTTCAGCGCGGCGGGGAACCGCATGCGCGTCAACGTGCAGCTCGTCGACGCCGAGACCGGCAGTCATCTCTGGGCGGAGCGCTTCGACAAGCCGCTTGCCGATCTCTTCGACATGCAAGACGAGATCGTTGCGCGTCTGGCGAATGCGCTGAACGCTCAGCTCGCCGCCGCCGAGGCGCGACGCGCTGAACAGGCGCCCAACCCCAACTCCATGGATCTGTATTTCCAGGGCTTGTCCTGGTTCCATCGGGGCAGAAGCCCCGGACCATGTTGTGCAGGCGCGCGGGTTTTTCGATCGCGCGCTGGCGGCCGATCCCGACAATGTCGATGCGCTCATTGGATCGGCGGCGGCCGACATCGCCGACGGCGGAAATTCTTTTGTCGCCGACCCCGCGCGCGGCCTTCGCCGCCGCCGAAGCGAAGCTGACGAAGGCCCTCTCGTCGTTGCCGGACCATGCTCGCGGCCATGCGTTTCTGGGCTACGTCAAGATTCTGACGAAGCGCGCCGTCGAGGGCATCGCCGAATGCGAGCACGCGTTGACGCTGGATCGCAATCTTGCCGACGCCCATGCCTTCATCGGACTTGGCAAGATCTTTACCGGTCGCGCCGAGGAAGCCGAGGCTCACATTGACCAGGCGCTGCGCTTGAGCCCACGCGATACGTCGGCCTATGTTTGGTTGACCGAGGCGGGGATCGCGAAAAATCACTTGGGCGATTGCGAACAAGCCGTCTTGTGGTGTCGCCGAGCGATCGAAGCCAATCGGAACTATCCCGAGGCTCATTTCCACTTGGCCGCCGCCCTCGCGCGGCTGGGCCGGCTCGACGAGGCGCGTTCCGCGGTCACCGCTGGCCTTGCGCTCAACCCGTCCTTCACCGTCTCCCGCGCGCGGATCAACTGGACCGCGATGAGCGACGACCCGGCGCATCCTCAGCAGCTTGCGCCGATCTTCGAAGGCCTGCGCATAGCGGGGCTTCCGGAACAATGACGGCCGCGCCGGTCACGAGCGAAGAGAAGACCATGGAGAACATCGTCCGTTCGGTTCGACGAAGCGCGAGGTCGCGGTCATCGGCCAGGGCACCTGGTATCATCGAGCAGGCGGATTCCGAGGACGGCGATCGGCGCTTTGCGCCGGGGCCTCGATCTCGGCATGACGCATATCGACACCGCGGAGATGTACGGTTCGGGCGCGGCCGAGAGACTCTGGTCGGCGAGGCGATCGCCGGGCGGCGCGACGAGGTCTTCCTCGTCTCGAAAGTGCTGCCGCACAACGCCTCGCGCAAGGGGACGATCGCCGCCTGCGAGCGGTCGCTCAAGCGGCTGAAGACCGACCGGCTCGATTGCTATCTTCTCCACTGGCGCGGCTCGCATCCTCTCGCGGACACGGTCGCCGCCTTCGAGCAGCTGCGCGCCGACGGCAAGATCCTGTCGTGGGGCGTCAGCAATTTCGACGTGGACGATCTCGACGAAGTCCAGCGAGATCGCGGGGGCGGGCCAGTCTCGCCTGCAATCAGGTGCTCTACCATTTGCGCGAGCGCGCGATCGAGCACGCCGTGATCCCATGGTGCGAAGCGAACGGCGTCGCCGTCGTCGCCTATAGCCCGTTCGGCCACGCCGGCGGATTTCCTGAGCCCCACAGCGCGGGAGGGCGGGTGCTGAAGGCGATCGCCGACCGGCATAATTCCACGCCGCGCCAGGTCGCGTTGCGTTTCCTGACCCGGCGAGCGTCGCTGTTTGCGATCCCCAAGGCGTCGAACCCGGAGCACGCCGAAGAGAACGCGGGCGCGGCCACGCTTAATCTCAGCGCCGCCGAGCTGGCCGAGATCGACGCCGCATTTCCGCTTGGGGCCCGTCCACGCTCGCTGCCAATGCTTTGAGGCTCAGAAACGAAAGTACAGGAACGGGCTATAGGCGCCGGCCGCGACCGTGATCATGGAAAAAATGAGGAGCGCGAAAGTCAGCGCGACGTCCGCTGGCGCGCGCACGAGTAAAGGCGGCGTCCATTTGGCCGGCCATCTTGGCGCAATCGCCAGCACGCAGCCAATGACGAGCGTCATGATCGCGCGGTCGTTCAGCGCGTCGTGCATGTCGAAGCTGATTTCGCTCAATCCATTTCGGCCAAACAGGCTCGCGTAATACCCGATCGCCTCCGACAGATCCGTCGAGCGGAACAGCACCCAGCCTCCCATGACGACGAGCAGCGCATAGGCCCATCGCGCTGGGCTCGCGAGCCGGGCGAGCGCGGAGCCTAAGCCAAGGCGCTCGATCACCAGGAAGGCGCCGTGCCAGACGCCCCATAGGACGAACGTCCAGTTCGCCCCGTGCCAGAGCCCGCAGAGCAGGAACACCATGATGAGATTGCGGTAGGTCTGCGCGTCGGTTCCGCGGTTGCCGCCGAGCGGAATGTAAAGATAGTCGCGCAGCCACGACGACAGCGACATGTGCCAGCGCCGCCAGAATTCGGTGATCGAAAGCGACGTGTAGGGCATGCGGAAATTGCGCGGGAATGTGAACCCGAGCACGATGCCGAGGCCAATCGCCATGTTGGAATAGCCGGCAAAGTCAAAATAGATCTGCACTGTGTAGGAAATCAGCCCGATCCACGCCTCAGCCATAGAGCGATGAGGGACGGTGTCGAACGCGACCTGAACGAGCGGCGCAACGACATCGGCCACCAGCACCTTCTGGGCGAGGCCGATGATGAAGATCCGGGCGCCCACGGACGCCCGTCCGAGCGTGAACCTGCGGGCGTCCAATTGCCGCGCGACGGTCTTGTAGCGAACGATCGGTCCCGCGACGAGTTGCGGGAACAGGGAAATGTAGAGCGCGATGTCGATCGGATTGCGATTGGCCCTAAACCGACGACGGTAGACGTCGATGATGTAGGACAGGCAGTGGAAGGTGAAAAACGAGATGCCGAGCGGGAGCGCAATGTCCGTCGTGAATGACCGCGCCCCGAGCGGATGCAGCAGCGTCGTCAGATTGGCGGTGATGAAATTGGCGTATTTGAAGATCCCGAGCAGCAGCAGATTTCCGGCGACCGCGACCGCGAGCGCCAACCGGCGGGACGATCCCTCGCGCGCGTCGATCAATAGCGCCGCGCAAAAATTGAAGGCGATCGAGAGCAGAAGAACGATGACGAACCGGGGCTCTCCCCAGGCGTAGAACACCAGGGAAAACAGAAGCGTGACGATATTCTTGGCTTGGATCGTGGGCGTCAGGAAATAGGCGGCCAGGAAAATGGGCAGGAAGTAGAACAGAAACGTTATCGACGAAAACACCATGTCTAGCGCCCTGCCTCCGGCCGATCGGCGACGATCGCAAACTTGATTTGCCTAGCTTCGAGGCATTCTCAGACGACCGGAGCCGCGTCAAGACGGCGGCAGGCCACGCTGGGGACGAGATGCTGTGCTGCACCATGAATAGCGTATATTTGATGTGATACAATACGACATATAGATTTTTGCCGTTAAATATGCTAGCGGCTCTTGCAGGCGGGCAGGCGTCCGCCTACCTCGATGAGGCCGGAATGCCCGATGTCATCACCGCCAACCGGCTCACGGACGGCGTTGTCGTGTTTCAAACAATTGACGAGTAGCTGGACCGAGGATTTCAACCGCGCCGCGGTTTTGCCCGATCCGCAAGCGACGGCCAGCGCGCTCGGCGCGCGCCAAGCAGGACGAAGCGAACAATATCGTCGTCGACCCCTATGCAATTGTGGTCGAGGAGCGCAATGGCCATCTGGCTCCCAAGGCGCTGCGCGAAGCGATCAGGGCGACTGGGCCGACGATCAGGCGCGATCTGGGGAAGCAGGCGTTAGGTCAGGCGCCCCGCTCGGGCCCCAAGGTCGCGACGGAGACCGATCATGTATCATTATGACGATTTCGACGCCGCCTTCGTCGCCGCGCGGGTCGAGCAGTTCCGCGATCAAGTCGCGCGCCGCCTCAGCGGCGAATTGACCGAGGAGCAGTTCCGCCCCCATCGGCTGATGAACGGCCTCTACCTGCAGCTTCACTCCTACATGCTGCGCATCGCGATCCCGTACGGCGTTCTCAACTCGCGCCAGGTGCGAAAGCTGGCCGAGATCGCGCGCAATTACGACCGCGGCTACGGTCATTTCACCACCCGCCAGAATCTCCAATTCCACTGGCCGGCGCTCAAGGATGTGCCCGACATTCTGTCCGAGCTCGCGAGCGTCGAGATGCACGCGATCCAGACCTCGGGAAACTGCATTCGCAATGTGACGGCCGACCATTTCGCCGGCGTCGCGCATGACGAGATCGCCGACCCGCGCCCGTACGCCGAAATCGTGCGGCAATGGTCGTCGCTCCATCCCGAATTCTCGTTTCTGCCGCGCAAGTTCAAGGTCGCCGTCAACGGCGCAGCGCACGATCGCGCGGTGATCCAGGCGCATGACATCGGACTGCAAGTCGTGCGCAACGATGCGGGCGAGATCGGCTTTACGGTTTATGTCGGCGGAGGGCTTGGGCGAACGCCGATGATCGGGCGCAAGGTCCGCGATTTTCTCCCCGAGCGCGACCTCTTGGCTTACGTCGAGGCGATCTTGAGAGTCTACAATCTCGAAGGACGGCGCGACAACAAGTTCAAGGCGCGCATCAAGATCCTGGTGCACGAGAAGGGCCTTGAGCCGCTGCGCGAGGAGGTCGAGGCGGAATTTGCCGCGCGCGATCCGAAGGCGCTGAATCTTCCTGAAAAGGAGCTGGCGCGCTTTCGCGCGTTCTTCGCGCCGCCTGCGCTTGATCTGAAGAAGCCGGTCAGCGACCGGGTGGAACGGCGCAAGGCGAAAGGACGCCCGCTTCGCGAGCTTCTTCGCGTCGAACGTCACGCCGCACAAAGACGCCGGGCTATGTCGTCGTCACCGTCTCGCTCAAAGCGATCGGCGCGACCCCGGGCGACGCGAGCGCCGACCAGATGGACGCCGTCGCCGATCTGGCCGAGGACTATTCGCACGACGAGGTCCGCGTCTCGCACGAGCAGAACCTCATCCTGCCGCATATCGCGCTGGACGACTTGCCGGCGGTCTACGATCGGCTGGCGTCGGTCGGCCTGTCGACGCCGAACGCCGGCGCGATCAGCGACATCATCGCATGCCCGGGCCTCGACTATTGCACGCTGGCGACCGCGCGCTCAATTCCCGTCGCGCAGCGGATCGCCGAGCGCTTCGGCGACGGCCAGCGCGCGAAAGAGATCGGTCCCCTCAAGATCAAGATATCCGGCTGCATCAATGCCTGCGGTCACCATCACGTCGGCCATATCGGCATTCTTGGACTCGAGCGGGCAGGGGAAGAAACCTACCAGATCACGCTCGGCGGCTCGGCGGACGAGAAGGCCGCGATCGGCCAGATCACCGGTCCCGGCTTCAGCTCCGAGAATGTGGTCGAGGCGATCGAAACCATCGTCGAAACCTATACGGGCCTCAGGCTCTCGGAGCAGGAGACCTTCATTGACGCTTATCGCCGCGTCGGCATGGCGCCGTTCAAGGAGGCGCTTTACGAACGAAGCGCCGGATCGGACATCTGATGAGCGCCCACGACGTCAAGCTGTTCGGCGATCAGATCGCCGCCTCGCGGCTCGAGACGCGCTTCGCGCAGCTCAAGGCCACTTCGCTCCTGAGGCTCGCGATCGAGGATCTCTATCCCGGCCGCATCGCGCTCGTGTCGAGCTTCGGCGCAGACGCCGCCGCGCTCCTGCACATGGTGGCGCAGATCGACACGGCGACGCCGGTGGTCTTCGTCGACACCGGCCAGCACTTCCCTGAGACGCTCGCCTATCGCGACGACCTCGTCGCGCGTCTCGGACTGACCAACGTCATTCGTCGCCGAGCCGAAGGCAGAGACGGTGGCGCAGGAGGACCCGGAGAAATTTCTGTTCATGAGCGATCCGGACCGCTGCTGCGAGATTCGCAAGGTCCGTCCGCTCGCTGAGGCGATGGAAGGCTTTGACGCCTGGATCACTGGCCGTAAGGGTTTCCAGAGCACGATACGCGCGACCCTGCCGCTGTTCGAAGCCGAGGGCGAGCGGATCAAGATCAACCCGCTTGTCGGCTGGAGCTCGAGCGACGTGCTGAAATATATCGCCGACGCCGGATTGCCTCGGCATCCCTTGGTCGCCAAGGGCTTTCCATCCATCGGCTGCCTGCCGTGCACGAGCCCGGTCAAGCCTGGCGAGGACGAGCGGGCTGGCCGTTGGCGCGGGCGAGGCAAGGTCGAGTGCGGCATTCATGTGGGGCCGCTCGACGCCGGATCAGGCATCTGATGCCTTTGTGGCGGCGCGAAGGTTTCGTCGAAGACAAATGGGCGTTTCTCGGCGACGAGGTTCCCGTGCCCGAGGAAGGCGCGATTGTCGTGTCGCTCAAGCGCTGGCTTGAGCGAGCGCGAGACGCTGTCAGCGCGGGCGGGCCCGGTCGGAGTCGCGGTCGAGGCTGGCGCCGACGCGCAGGCGCATCTGTCCGATCTCACGAACCGGCCGCTGGTCGCGCTCGCCTTCGACAAGTTCGCCGACGGCCGGTCGTTTTCCTACGCGCGGATATTGCGCGACCGGCGCCAGTTTCGCGGCGAACTCAGCGCGATCGGCGACGTGCTGATCGACGAGATTCCGCTCATGCTCCGCTGCGGCTTCGACTCGTTCGAGGTGACCAACGCGCCGACCCTGCACGCGCTACAAGCCGGCCGGCTGCCGGGCTCGCCGCTGCACTACCAGCCGAGCAGCGCGCAAGACGAGGCGCCTGAGGGAACGCGGCCGTGGCTGCGGGTGACGCGGCCGACGACCGATTCGGTTTGAGTGGCAGCAGGCCTCGTCCTGAGGAGCGCCGAAGGCGCGTCTCGAAGGACGCTCCAGCCGGCGCCGAACGTCAACGCCAACTGGAGCATTCTTCGCAGGCCCCGCTGACGCGAGGCGCCTCAGAATGAGGGTGGGTTAGCCAATCCGCATCGACAGCTCGACATCCTCTGCGAAAGGCACTGACATGTAGCCGCTTGCCGGCGAGCGTACGCGCTTGAGGTAGTCGGGGCTCATGTCCGCATTGTCGGCGACGATCAACGCGCCGGGCTTCAGGCGGCTTTCGAACAGGCCCAGAATCTCGGGATAGAGCGACTTGGCGCCGTCGAGCAGGACGAGGTCGATCGTTTCGGGAAGATCGACGCTCAGCGTCTCGAGCGCGTCGCCCTCCCGGATCTCCACCAGATCGATGACGCCGCCCGCCTTGAGATTGGCCTTAGCGCCGCGCCGCCTTGGACGGCTCGAACTCGCTCGTGATCAGGCGGCCGCCGCCATTGTCGCGCAAAGCCGCGGCGAGGTGCAGGGTCGAGATGCCGAACGAAGTTCCGAACTCGACGATCGTCCGCGCGCCTGAGCTTCGCGCCAGCATGTAGAGCAGCGCGCCGGTCTCTCGCGACACGGCGAGCGGAAGATTCTTCATCCGCCCATAGAGTTCGCCATAGTCGGTCTTGCTTCGCAACATGCGCGTCTGCTCGTCGTCCGAGAGGTCGGCGAATGCGGCGTCGATGTCCGGCTCGGCTGCATCGGCGTCCGCAAACAGACGGTCCAGGAGGGGAGCGAGTGGGTCGGCGGTGAGCGTGGTCATGAGGATATCCAGTTTGGGGTTGAGTGCGTTTTCGGTCGCGCTAGAAATACGACGAATTCGTCGCATTTTCTATTCGCGTTTGCTCGGGCGCCTCATGACCGATCGTCAGAAAGCCCAGATTTCCTCGCGAAAACGGCCGAAGCAGGCCCGCTCGACCGACCTCGTCGCTGCGATTCTCGAGGCCGCGGCTCAGGTTTTGGCGAAGGAAGGCGCGCCCCGCTTCACCACCGCGCGGGTGGCGGAGAGGGCCGGCGTCAGCGTCGGGTCAATCTATCAATATTTCCCGAACAAGGCGGCGATCCTCTTCCGCCTCCAGAGCGACGAATGGCGGCAAACGTCCGACCTGCTGCGCGTCATCCTCGAGGACGTGAGGCGACCGCCGCTCGAGCGGCTGCGCGCCCTCGTCCACGCCTTCATCCGCTCGGAATGCGAGGAGGCCGCGATGCGTGTGGCGCTCAATGACGCGGCTCCTCTTTATCGTGATGCGCCCGAGGCGCGGGAGGCGAGGGCGTCGGGAGACCGCACGATGCAGGTCTTTATGCGCGAGGCGCTGCCCGAGGTCTCCGAATCGACGCGCGCCTTGGCCGCCGAGCTGATCACGACGACGCTGAGCAAGGTCGGCAAGCACTTTTCGGAAAGCCCTCGAAGCCCAGCTGAGATCGAGACTTACGCCGACGCCATGGCCGACATGTTTTGCGCCTATCTCGAAAGCCTCGCGCAAGGCTCAGGCGACCCTGTCATGAGACCTTGATCCTTGAGCCGCTAGAGAATGTATTTAGGTCGGCGAAAAGCCCGTCATTGCGAGCGAAGCGAAGCAATCCAGGAGTCGTCGGGCCCTTCGGCCCCTGGATCGCCACGTCGCTTCGCTCCTCGCGATGACATCGGCGATTCAGCGGAAGACGATCCCGATGTCCCACGACCATAGCGGCCACTCGCATGACCATGACGATCATGGCCACACGCACGCCCATGCGCCGGCGAGCTTCGGCAAAGCCTTCGCCATCGGCATCACGCTCAATCTCGGCTTCGTCATCATCGAAGCGCTCTACGGCTTGATGAGCAATTCCGTGTCGTTGCTGGCCGACGCCGGACACAATCTCGGCGACGTCCTTGGACTTGGCGTCGCCTGGCTCGCGAGCGTGCTCGCCAGGCGTGCGCCGACCGAGCGCTTCACCTACGGGATGCGCGGCTCGTCGATCCTTGCCGCCCTGTTCAACGCGGTCTTTCTTCTGGTGACGGTCGGGGGCCTCTCGTGGGAGGCCATCCGGCGTCTCGGAACGCCCGAACCGGTGGCGGGCAAGACGATGATGGCGGTCGCGGCGGTCGGCATCCTCGTCAACGCCGTGACGGCGTGGCTCTTCGCCTCAGGCCGCAAGGACGACATCAACCTGCGCGGCGCGTTCCTGCATATGGCGTCCGACGCGCTCGTGTCGGTCGGCGTCGTCGCGGCCGGGCTTGTGATCCTGCTGACAAACTGGCTCTGGATCGATCCGGTCGTCAGCCTCGTCATCAACGCCATCATCGTCTGGGGCACGTGGGGCCTTCTGCGCAATTCCGTCGGCATGTCGATGGCGGCGGTGCCGCCGCAAATCGATCCCGCCGCGGTGCGGAAGCCTTCTTTCAACGCGCGCCGGCGTCGTTGACGTGCATGACCTGCATATCTGGCCGATGAGCACGACCGAAAACGCGCTCACCTGCCATCTGGTCATGCCGGACGGCCATCCGGGCGACGCGTTTCTGCAACGAGCTGTGCAGCGATCTCGCCGAGCGCTTCAAGATCAATCACACGACCGTGCAAATCGAGGTCGATCCGCACATCGCCTGCGCGCTGGCGCCGGACGAAGTGGTTTAGTCGCCGCTCAATTCGAGGAGACGCGCGACTCCCCTCTCCAACGGGAGAGGGGTCGGGGGTGAGGGTTTGCGCGAGCCGCCCGCCGCGCCCTCATCCGGCCGACTGCGTCGGCCACCTTCTCCCGGAGGGAGAAGGGAACGCCGTGCTACTCCGCCCAGCCTCTGAGCTCCCGTCGCGCGACCGCTTCGATCACCGCCATGCCGTCGGCGCTGTCGTTGAGGCACGGGATCGCGGCGAAATGCTCCCCGCCGGCCTCGCGGAAATAGCCGGCGTTCTCGACGCCGATTTCCTCCAGCGTCTCGAGGCAGTCCGCGGCGAAGCCGGGCGTTAGAACCGCCACGCGCTTGATCCCGCGAGCCGCAAGCTCGCGCAGGGTCTCGGAGGTCGCGGGCTTCAGCCATTCGCCGCGGCCGAAACGCGACTGAAAGGTCATGCGCAGGCGTTCCTCGCTCATGCCCATCGCTTCGCGCAAGAGCCGCGTCGTCTTGGCGCAATGGCAGAAATAGGGATCGCCCTTGTCGAAATAGGCCTGCGGAATGCCGTGATAGGAGGCGACCAGGATTTCGGGTTCGAAGTCGAGACCGGCGAGGCTGGCGCGGACGGAGCGGGCGAGCGCATCGATATAGACCGGATCGTCGTAATAGGGCGCCGCGACGCGAATCGCCGGCTGCCAGCGCATGGACTGCAACGCCTCGAACGCCTTGTCGCCGACCGTCGCGGTCGAAGCGGCGCAATATTGCGGATAGAGGGGAATGACGAGAATGCGGTCGCAGCCCTCGGCCTGAAGCGCCTTGAGACGCTCGGCGATCGGCGGCGCGCCGTAGCGCATGGCCCAGTCGACGACGACGTCCTTGTCGAGATCGCGGAGCGCGGCGCCCGAGCTTTTCGCTTTGCGCGCGCGTGATCGTTTTCAGCGGTCCCTCGTCGCGCTCCTTGTTCCAGATCGAGTCATAGTCGCGCCCTTTGGCGTGCGGCCGCCGCAGGAGAATGGCTTGCAGAATGGGCGCCCAAATCACGCGCGGCGTCTCGATGACGCGGCGGTCGGACAGGAACTCCTGCAAGTAGCGCCGGATCGACCAATAGTCGGTCCCCTCGGGGGTGCCGAGATTGACGATCAGCACCCCGACCCGGCCGCTCGCCACCGGCGGATGGTTCGCCGGGCGAGCGGTTCGAGCTTCCTTCGGCAGGTTCGCTACGTTCATAAACGCGCCTTATCGACCCGCCGGCGTCCGGCCGTCAGCGGACTCCTCAGTTCGCGGCCGTCGGCGTGAAGTTCGTCGCGACCCCGTTGATGCAATAGCGCAAGCCGGTCGGCGGCGGGCCGTCCGGAAAGACGTGGCCCAGATGCGAGCCGCAGCGCGAGCAATGCACTTCGGTGCGCGTCATGCCCAAGCTGCGGTCGACGGTCGTCTCGACTCCGCCCTCGACCGGCGTATCGAAGCTCGGCCAGCCGGTGCCGCTCTCGAACTTGGTCTTGCTCTCGAACAAGGCCTGTCCGCAGCCGGCGCAAACGAAGGTGCCCTGGCCGCTTCTCGTGCAGGAGCGCGCAGCTGCCCGGCCGCTCGGTGCCGTGCCCGCGCATGACATCGTATTGCTCGGGGGTCAGGATTTTGCGCCATTCGGCGTCGGTGTGGGTGACGGGGAAGTGGTCTTCTTTCATGAGATCCTCCTTGAGAACCCTATATAGGCGCGATACGCGCTGGGGACACGTCCTATACGTCTGAAAGCGACTTTAGTTACGGGTCAGGCGCAAGGCCTACCCTTCGAACACCACGGTCTTGCCGTGGTTCAAGAGCACCCGGTCCTCGAGCACGTTGGCGACGGCGCGGGCGAGCACGCGGCGCTCGACGTCGCGCCCCTTGCGCACCAGGTCCTCCGGCGTGTCGCGGTGGCTGATGCGCTCGACATCCTGCTCGATGATCGGCCCCTCGTCGAGATCGGAGGTGACGAAGTGCGCCGTCGCTCCGATCAGCTTCACGCCGCGCGCGTGCGCCTGGTGATAGGGCTTCGCCCCTTTGAACCCGGGCAGGAACGAATGATGGATGTTGACGCACCGCCCCTGGAGCTTGGCGGTGAAGCCGTCCGACAAGATCTGCATGTAGCGCGCGAGAATGACGAGATCGGCTTTCGCGGACTTGATGATCTCCCAGGCCTGAGCTTCCTGCTCCATCTTGGTTTGCCTGGTGATCGGCAGATGGTGAAAGGGGATGTCGCCGAAATTGATATGGGCGTAGGTCTCGCGCGGATAATTGGCGATGATCGCGACGGGATCCATCGCGAGTTCGCCGCTGCGCCAGCGATAGAGGAGATCGACCAGGCAATGGTCGAAGCGCGACACCATCAGCACGACGCGCTTCAGCTGATCGACGGGGCGCATCGACCAGGTCATCGCGAAACCGATCGCGATCGCCTTGAAGGTCTCGCGTAGATCTTCGACGTTCGCTTCCGGTCGCGCTCGCGTTGAACACGACCCGCATGAAAAAGTCGCCGGTCTCGACATCGTCGAACTGCTGGGCGTCAAGGATGTTGAACCCGCCGTCGAACAGGGCGGCCGCGACCTTCGCGACGATCCCGGGCCGGTTGACGCAGGACAACGTGAGAATGTGGCGTTGGCTCGACACCAGGGCTCCTTAGAATGATGCGCAGTCGACGGCGGGGCTGCTATTGGTTTACCTGCTTCAGCAGCGCCTCGACCGAGGGCAGAATCTTCTGAACGATGATCTCGACGCCCTGGGCGTTCGGGTGCAGCCCGTCGGGCTGGTCGAGCTTCGGGTCGCCCGCGACGCCATCGAGGAAGAAGGGATAGAGCGACACATCGTAGCTTTTCGCCAGATCCGAATAGATGGCGAAGAACTCGCCCGCATATTCGCCGCCGAGGTTGGGAGCAGCCCGCATGCCGGCGAGGAGCACGGGCAAATGGGCGGCTCGGGCCTTGTCCAGAATCGCCGCCAGCGTCGTCTTCGTCGCCTCAGGCTTCATGCCCCGCAGCATATCGTTGCCGCCAAGCTCGACGATCAATGCGTCGGCGTCTTGGGGCACCGACCAGTCGTAGCGCGCGAGCCCGTCAGCGGCTGTGTCGCCGGAGACGCCGGCGTTGATGACCTTGACATCCCAGCCCTTTGGCGCGAAGCGCCGCTTCGAGGCGATCGGGAAAAGCCTTGCCGGGCGGCAAACCGTATCCAGCGGTCAGGCTGTCGCCTAAGGCCACAAGACGAAGCGTGCGCGCCGCCGCGGCATGCGAGGCAATCGCCAGGACCGCCGCGAAACGTCAGCGCCTGGACGAAGAGGCGCAAATGCCCATATGAGGGCGGCTTGATCTTAAGGTGCTCTGGACAATGGTGTTTCCTGCGGTCGCGATGCGCGGCGTCGACCTCAGTCTCGGCCGCGGCGCGGCTCGCGTGCATATCTTGCGCGACGTCGATCTGACAATCGGCAAAGGCGAGGCGGTCGGCATCATCGGGGCTTCCGGTTCGGGCAAATCGACGTTGCTCATGATCATGGCCGGTCTTGAGCGGCCAGATAAAGGCGAAGTTGAGATTGACGGCGTCAAGCTCGGCGCTTTGAACGAAGACGCCCTCGCGCGCTTTCGCGGGGCGCGCATCGGCATCGTGTTCCAGTCCTTTCACTTGATTCCGACCATGACCGCGCTCGAAAACGTTGCGGCGCCGCTCGAGCTTGCAGGCGTAAGCGACGCCGAGCGAACGCGCGCGGGCCGAACTCGAGCAGGTGGGTCTCGCCGGCCGCCTCACGCATTATCCGGCGCAACTGTCGGGGGGCGAGCAGCAGCGCGTGGCGCTCGCCCGCGCGCTCGCGCCCCGGCCGTCGCTTTTGATCGCCGACGAGCCGACCGGCAATCTCGACGAGACGACCGGCCGCGCCATCATCGACATGATGTTCGATCTGCCCGCGCGGCGCGGGGCGACGCTGGCGCTCGTCACGCATGACGCCTCGCTCGCTTCGCGCTGCGACCGGGTGATCCGCCTGCGCTCCGGCAGGATCGAAGACGAGCCGGTTGCCGCGGCGACGCTTTCGGCATGAGCTGCTGCGGAGACTTCAAAGTTTCAACATTGGAGCGCGCGAGGACCCCCCTCTCCAACGGGAGAGGGGCCGGGGGTGAGGGTTTGCCGCGCAAAGCGCGCCGACGGCTTTGGCGCGGCGCCCTCATCCGACGGGCTTCGCCCGCCACCTTCTCCCCGAGGGAGAAGGGAGTCGCCGCCGCCTTCTCCCTCGGGGAGGAGAGAGCTATGAACGCGCCTGCGACAGGGCTCATTGCACGGCCGACGCCGCGCGCCGACCCTGCGCTTCGCCCTACGCGACCTGCGCGGCGGACTTGCGGGCTTACGCATCTTTCTCCTCTGCATCGCGCTTGGCGTGGCGGCGATCGTGGGCGTGGAAAGTCTCGCCCTTGCGCTCAACGACGGGATGGGGCGCGAAGGGCGCGTGATCCTCGGCGGCGACGCCTCGTTCGCGCTGATCCATCGCCGCCTTTCCGCCGACGAGCAGCGTTTTCTCGAGACGCATGGCTCGCTGTCGACGGTCGCGACCTTGCGCGGCATGGCGAGAGTGTCGAGCGGCGATGCGGCTTTGATCGAAATCAAGGCTGTCGAACCATCGTGGCCGCGTATCGGCCAAGCCGTCCTCGCGCCGCCGATGTCGCTCGACGATGCGCTCAGCGAACGCGACGGCACGTTCGGCGCTGCGGTGGAAGAGGCGCTGCTGGCTCGCCTCAACCTTAAGCTCGGCGACGTCTTTCGCATCGGCGAGACGAATTTCGCCATTCGGACCCTGCTCGTCAGCGAGCCCGATCGGCTGGCGACGGGCATAGGCTTGGGCCCACGCGTGCTCATTTCGCAATCGGCGCTCGACGCCACGAAACTGATCCAGCCGGGCTCGCTGGTCAGATGGACGACGCGCGTCATCATGAACGGCGCGCCCGACAATTCCGCGGTGCAGGCCTTCATGGATGAAGCGAAGCGGTCCTTTCCTCAAGCCGGATGGGACGCGCGCACGCGTCTCGCCATCAACCCGGACTTCAGTCGCGATCTCGACCGCTTCGCCGAGTTCCTGACGCTGGCGGGATTGCTGTCGTTGGTGGTCGGCGGGGTCGGCGTCGCGAACGCAGCGCAAGGTTTCGTCGAGCGCAAACGCGCGACGCTCGCCATTCTCAAGGCGATTGGCGCCACAGGATCGAGCGTCGTGGCGCTGGCGATCGTCGAGTTCATGATCGTGGCGCTGATCGGCGCGCTTCTCGGAGCAGCACTGGGCTCGGCGATTCCCTTCGCCGTCAATTGGCTGTTTGGCGCCTTGCTGCCGATTCCGCTCGCGCCCTCGATCTCGCCCAGCCTGATGGGCCTCGGGTTGGTCTACGGACTGTTGACCGCGCTTGCCTTCTCGATCGCACCGCTCGGGCGCGCGCATGATCTGCCCGTGACCACGCTGATCCGCGACCTCATTGAGGAGCGCCAGGGCTGGCCGCGCAAGCGCTATCTTGCCGGCGCCGCGCTCGCCGGCGTCGCGCTTTTCACGCTCGCCGTCCTGACCAGCCCGCAACAATCGGTCGCGGCGATGGTTGCGGTCGCAACGGTCGTTTCGTTCATTGCGCTCCGGCTTGTCGCTCTTGGCATCGCTTACCTTGCGCGGCGCGCGCCCCGTTCGCGCTTCGTCGAGTGGCGCATGGCGCTTGATGCGATCCACAGGCCTGGCGCGCTGACGTCGTCCGTCGTGCTGTCGCTCGGCTTGGGGCTGACGGCGCTCGTTGCGCTCACGCTCGTCGAGGCCAACATGCGCGCCGAATTGCGCGAGGCTCAGCCAGGCGTGACCCCGAGCTTCTTTTTCCTCGATGTGCGGGGCGCCGACGCAGGCGCATTCGTCGACTTCGTGAAGCGCGAGGCGCCGGGCGTCAAAATCAGCGAGACGCCGATGATGCGGGGGCGCTTTGTCACGATCGGCGACAGGCCTGTCGAAAAGGTCAAGCCCAGCGACAACGTCGCCTGGGCGCTGGAAGGCGACCGCGGCGTCACCTTCGCCGACAAACCGCCCGAGGGGTCCGAGGTCGTCGCGGGGACATGGTGGCCTAGCGACTATTCCGGGCCGCCGCTGGTGTCGATGGAGAAGGAAGTGGCCGAGGGCCTCGGCCTCCATCTCGGAGATACGGTCGTCGTCAACGTGCTCGGTCGCGACATTTCGGCGAAACTTGCGAACTTGCGCAAAGTGAATTGGCGCAGCTTCGCCATCAATTTCGTGCTGGTCTATTCGCCCAACGCGCTCAAAGGCGCGCCCTACACCGAACTCGTGTCTGCGTCGCTGCCTTCCACGGCGCCGGACGCCGAGCTCGAGCTCATGCGCGCCGTGGCGCAGGACTTCCCGAACGTCGCCAGTGTCCGGGTGCGCGAAGCGATGGACAGTGTCGAATCCCTGCTCGCCAAGCTTGCGCTCGCCATTCGCGCGGCGACGGGGGTGGCGCTCACGACCTCGGTCCTGGTGCTCGCGGGCGCGCTCGCCGCCAATCGGCGCGCCCGCCTCGCCGACGCGACGATTCTGAAGATCCTTGGCGCGACCCGCGGCCGGCTGACGATGATGTTCCTGATTGAATACGCGCTTTTGGGATTGGCGACGGCCGCCTTCGGCGTCGCGGCCGGAACGCTCGCCGCCTACTGGGTCGTGTGGCGCATCATGCAGTTCGATTTCGTCTTCGACTGGCGGGCTGCGCTCGCCGCCGCCGGCGGAGGCCTTGCGATCACGGTCGGGCTCGGCATGATCGGGGCGTGGCGGACTTTAAGCCAAAAGCCGGCGGCCTACCTGCGCGAATTGTGATAGGGAAGTACGATTGAGCGCCGCCAAGAGCGGAACGCCAGTTGATGAAAAAGCCGTCAAGCGGCTGGAGGGAGCGAAAAATGGCGCTGCTCACGCAATCCTACGTCCACGGCGTGTCTTCGACGCCGCTGATCGGCGAAACGATTGGCCAGCTCCTGCGGCGCGTCACGGCGGAGGGGCCCGAGCGCCCCGCGCTCGTCACCCGTCACCAAAACGTGCGCTTGAGCTACGCCGACCTCTTGCGCCGTTCCGAAGATCTCGCCGTCGGCCTGCGCAAACTGGGCCTGGAAAAGGGCGATCGGGTCGGCATCTGGTCGGCCAATGTCAGCGAGTGGGTTCTGGCGCAGTTCGGCACCGCGCTCGCGGGGATCATTCTCGTCAACATCAATCCCGCCTATCGAAGCCATGAATTTGATTACGCGATCAAGAAATCGAGCTGCCGGGCGCTCATCCTGAGCCCGGGCCACAAGAATAACGACTATTTCGCCTCGCTCCGGACCTGCGCCCCAGAGATCGACGCCGCCGAGCCGGGCAAGCTCCGCTCTCAGGGCTTGCCTAAGCTCGAGTTCGTCATCCGCTTAGGCGTGGACAAGTCGCCGGGCATGCTCAACTTCGACGAGGTCGCCAAGCCCGCAACGGCAGGCGAGCGCGCCGAGCTTATGGCCTTCGAAGCGACGCTTCAGTTCGACGACCCGATCAACATCCAGTTCACGTCGGGAACGACCGGTGCGCCCAAGGGTGCGACGCTGACCCACCACAATATTCTAAACAACGGCTATTTCATCGGCGAGGCCATGCGCCTCACGCCCGAGGATCGCTTATGCATTCCGGTGCCGTACTACCATTGCTTTGGCATGGTGCTGGGCAATCTCGCCTGCGTCACCCACGCCTCCTGCATGGTGAGTCCGTCCGAAGGATTCGATCCCATCGCCACCCTGGAGGCGGTGCAAGCCGAACGATGCACCGGCCTGCACGGTGTGCCCACGATGTTCATCGCCATGCTCGAACATGCCGAGTTCGCCCGCTTCGACCTCAAAAGCTTGCGCACTGGGATCATGGCGGGCTCGCCCTGTCCGGTCGAAGTCATGCGAAAAGTGGTCAATTCGATGCATATGAGCGAGGTGACCATCGCCTATGGCATGACGGAAACGAGCCCGGTCAGCTTCCAGAGCGCCTATAACGACCCGCTCGAGCGGCGCGTCTCCACCGTCGGACGCATCCTGCCCCATCTCGAAGTCAAGATTGTCGACGCCGAGGGTCGTATTGTTCCGCCGGGAGTCGCGGGCGAGTTGTTGACCCGTGGTTACAGCGTTATGCGCGGCTATTGGGATGATCAGGCGGCGACGACAGCTTCGATCGACGGCGCCAGATTCATGCATACAGGCGATCTGGCGACCATCGATCAGGAAGGTTACTGCAATATTGTCGGCCGATTGAAAGACATGGTTATTCGCGGCGGCGAGAACGTCTATCCGCGCGAAGTGGAGGAATTTCTCTTTACCCACCCGGCGGTTGCCGAGGTCCAGGCTTTCGGCGTTCCCGACCGTCGCTATGGCGAGGAGCTTTGCGTCTGGGTTCGCCGCCGCGACGGCGTGAGCTTGAACGAGGCCGAGATTATCGCTTTTTGCCGGGCTTCGATCGCCCATTACAAGGTTCCGCGCTACGTGCGCTTCGTCGATTCGTTTCCGATGACGGTCACCGGGAAGGCTCAAAAGTATTTGATGCGCAAGACGATGATGGAGGAACTGGCGCTGGCCGAAGAGAGGACGGCCTGAGCTATTGGCGGGCTTCCGATTCCCCGCAAGGGTTAACATAACTTAACCTTTGCGAACGCCGCGCGCTGCCAATTTGTCTAAGCGCTTGCCATCGACCTGCCCGCATGCCGCCAAAAAGCAACAATTTCGGCCTTCACTGGATTTTGAGACAATTTGAGTTCTCTTGGCAATTGGGCTGGGTGCGCTTAAATGGCAGAAACGGGGTCGGAAGGGTCCGAGATATCTCAGACGACCGCTCCGTGACGGAAAGATTATGAACGCAAACTATCGAAACTTCGCCCTTTGGGTGATCATCTTTCTGCTCGTTCTGGCGCTCGTGACCCTGTTCCAGAGCCCGGGCCAGAAGTCGCCGTCGAGCGAGATCACCTTCAGCCAGCTCTTGTCCGACGCCGACGCGGGCAACGTGCGCGACGTCACGATCGCCGGTCCGGAGATTTCCGGCCACATGAAGGACGGGCGGACGTTCCAGACCTATTCGCCGAACGACCCTGGCCTCGTGCAGACCCTTTACAAGAAGGACGTTACGATCACGGCCAAGCCGCCGTCTGACGGCAACAACTGGCTGCTCACCATCGTCTCCAGCGTCCTGCCCGTGCTGCTGTTCTTAGGGCTCTGGATCTACATGACCCGGCAGATGCAGGGCGGCGCCGGCAAGGCGATGGGATTCGGCAAGTCGAAGGCCAAGCTTCTGACTGAGGCGCAGGGACGCGTGACGTTCGAGGACGTCGCCGGCGTCGACGAAGCCAAGGAGGACCTGCAGGAGATTGTCGAGTTCCTGCGCGACCCGCAGAAATTCCAGAAGCTCGGCGGGCGCATCCCGCGCGGCGTGCTGCTGGTCGGCCCTCCGGGCACCGGCAAGACCCTGACCGCCCGCGCGGTGGCGGGCGAAGCCAATGTGCCCTTCTTCACCATTTCGGGCTCCGACTTCGTCGAAATGTTTGTGGGCGTCGGCGCAAGCCGCGTGCGCGACATGTTCGAGCAGGCGAAGAAGAACGCGCCCTGCATCATCTTCATCGACGAAATCGACGCGGTCGGCCGCCATCGCGGCGCCGGGCTCGGAGGCGGCAACGACGAGCGCGAGCAGACGCTCAACCAGTTGCTCGTCGAGATGGACGGTTTCGAGCAGAACGAAGGCATCATCATCATCGCCGCAACCAACCGGCCAGACGTGCTCGATCCCGCATTGCTGCGGCCCGGCCGCTTCGACCGCCAGATCGTCATCTCAAATCCGGACTTCATCGGCCGCGAGAAGATCCTGAAGGTCCATGTCCGCAAAGTCCCGCTCGGGCCAGACGTCGACCTCAAAGTGGTCTCTCGCGGAACGCCGGGCTTTTCGGGCGCGGATCTCATGAATCTGGTTAACGAATCGGCGCTGCTCGCCGCCCGGCGCGGCAAGCGCGTGGTCACGCGTCAGGAGTTCGAGGATTCGCGCGACAAGATCATGATGGGCGCCGAACGGCGGACGCTGATCATGACCGAACAGGAAAAGCGGCTCACCGCCTTTCACGAAGCGGGTCACGCGCTCGTCTCGGTCTCGATGCCCGCTTCGACCCCCATTCACAAAGCGACGATCATTCCGCGCGGCCGCGCGCTCGGCATGGTGCAGTCGCTACCGGAACGCGATCAGATTTCGCAGAGCTTCGAGGAACTCATCGCCATGCTGGCGATGTCGATGGGCGGCCGCGTCGCCGAGGAATTGATGTTCGGCAAGGACAAGGTGACCTCGGGCGCAGCCGGCGACATCCAACAGGTGACCAAGATCGCCCGCGCCATGGTGACCCGGCTTGGCTTCTCCCCCAAGCTTGGCACGGTCATGTACGGCGAGAACCAGGACGAGGTGTTCCTCGGCTATTCGCTTGGCCGACAGCAGAACATCTCGGAAGCCACGGCCGAAACGATCGACCAGGAAGTGCGCCGGCTGGTGCAGGAAGCCCACGAGACGGCGACCCGCATCCTCACCGAGCGGAAGGCTGACCTCGAAACGCTTGCGAGCGGACTGATGGAATTCGAGACGCTGAGCGGCGACGAGATCGTTGGTCTTCTGCAGGGCGTGAGGCCGGTGCGCGAATCGGCGACCGACCGGGAGCCTCCAGCGCCCCCGCGCGCCGCCGTGCCTTCGACCGGCAAGCAGCGGCCGATCGGTCCAGAGGCTGGTGGCCTCGAGCCGCAGCCGCAGACCTGAGGTCGCTTCGGACCCAGTGTTAATACGGTAGAGGCCGCGCCATGAGCGCGGCCTTGTTTCGTTTAGACCCTCGCGGCGCGCCCATGATTGACGGCGACACCAAGCTCATCGCGCATATCGGCTACCCAACGGCGAGCTTCAGAGCGCCGAGCATATACAATCCCTGGTTCGCGCGACGCGGGATCAACGCGGCCGTCGTGCCGCTTGGCGTGACGAGCGAGGGCTTCCGCGAAGCGTTTCCCCAGATCTGCCGTTTCACCAATTTTCACGGCGCTCTGATCACCATGCCGCACAAGGTCGCCGTCGTCGATTGGCTCGACGAAGCGTCCGCAGCCGTCCGCGTGGCTGGCGCGTGCAACGCGGTGCGCCGAAGCGGCGACGGCAAGCTCATCGGCGACATGTTCGACGGCGAAGGCTTTGTTCGCGCCGCCGCGGCCGCCAGCCACAACATCGTCGGCCAACGCGTGCTCATTGTCGGCGCCGGCGGCGTGGGTTCCGCCATCGCCGCGGCTTGCGCGAAAGCCGGGGCAGGGGAGATCGCGCTCACCGATACGCGCGCAGAGGCCGCGGAGCGGCTCGCCGATCGGCTGGGACTGAACTATCCTGGCCTTACCCTCTCGCTCGGTTCGAACGACCCGGCGGGTTTCGACGTCGCGGTCAATGCGACGCCGCTTGGGACCTATCCAGGCGACCCGCTGCCCATGGACCCTTCGCGTCTCTCGCCGTCGGCTCTGGTCGGCGAGGTCGTGCTCAAGCCTGCGATGACGGCCTTTCTCGCTGCCGCCAAAGCGCGGGGGGTGGCGTGCGTGACTGGCCTTGATATGCTGTTCGAGCAGATTCCCGCCTATTTGGAATTCTTTGGCTTTCCGCCGGCGACCGCCGCTGATCTCCGAGAGACGGCCGAAATAAAAAGTTAGCGCGCAAAGCGAAGCGAAACGAAACGGGAGGAGACGATGTCATCAGCCATGACGCACGAGCCAACGGGCCCGCGTCAGACTAGGATGGCCACTGCGAGCGGATGGATCGGCTCCGCGCTCGAATATTATGATTTCTTCATCTATGCCACGGCCGCCTCGCTCGTCTTCCCGCAAACCTTCTTTCCGTCGAGCAATCCGACCGTCGCCATCGTCGCTTCTCTAGCGACTTATGGCGTCGGCTATGTGGCGCGGCCGGTCGGCGCTTTTGTCCTCGGGCATTACGGCGACGTTCATGGTCGCAGAAACGTGCTCCTCGTTTGCCTCTTCCTCATGGGCCTATCGACCATGGCCGTCGGCCTCGTGCCGACCTACGCGCAAGCTGGCGTCTGGGCGCCGATTCTGCTCGTCGTTCTGCGCCTCATCCAGGGATTTGCGGTCGCGGGCGAAATCTCCGGCGCGAGCTCCATGATCCTCGAGCACGCCCCCTTCGGACGGCGTGGCTATTTCGCGAGCTTCACTCTGCAGGGCGTGCAGGCCGGCCAAATTCTCGCCGCCGCGGTCTTTCTGCCGCTGAGCTATGCGCTGTCAAAAGAGGCTTTCCTGTCGTGGGGCTGGCGCATTCCGTTCCTGCTCAGCGTGCTCGTTCTCATCGTTGGCGTCATCATCCGCCGCGAGGTCGAGGAGACGCCGGCCTTTCGCGAGGAACAGGCCAAGCACACGACGCCGACCGCGCCGGTGAGAGAGGTGCTGACCGATCACACCCCCGACCTCCTTCGCGTGATTTGCATGGCGCTCATGAACGTGATCCCGGTCGTCGCGACTATTTTCGGCGCAGCTTACGCAGTTCAGCCGGGCTATGGCGTGCAAATGGACAAGAGCGTCTACTTATGGATTCCGGTCGTTGGCAACATCGTCGCGGTGATCGTGATCCCGTTTGTCGGCGCGCTGTCGGACCGGATCGGCCGCCGGCCGCCGATCATCGTTGGCGCGTTGGGCGCTGGCCTCCTTGCGTTCGCCTATCTCCACGCGATCAGCATCAGAAACGTTCCGCTCGCCTTCCTCTTCTCGATCCTGATGTGGGGCGTTGTCTACCAGGGCTATAACGCGGTCTTTCCGAGCTTCTATCCGGAGCTGTTCCCAACGCGCGCGCGGGTCTCCGGCATGGCGATCGCCCAGAACATCGGCACAATGCTTACTGCGTTCTTGCCGGCTTTGTTCGCCACACTCGCGCCGCCAGGTTCGACCAACGTGCCCGTGACCGTCGGCGCCATCGCTTTGGGCGTCACGATTATCTCAGCGCTCGCAGCGTGGAGCGCGCGCGAGACCTACCGCGTGCACCTCAATGATCTCGGCGATCCGGCCGCGCCGGCGGTCGACAAGGCCGAATACGATCGGCTGCGGCGGCAGAGCGTGGCGGCGGCGACGTAATGCCGGAAAGATGGCGGCGGTTAGCTCGTCGCCATCCGCACCACGTGTCCGCCGGACCCAGGCCGCGGGGCGGCTGGCAAGTTTGGCAGATAGCGCGCAACGAGCGCGGCTCGATCGAGATCCTCGATGTCGGTGAACCCTAGCTCGCGCGCGCGACCGTGAAGCGCAGCCGAATCGAGATAGCACCGGAACGGCTCCCCGCTCGCCGCGACCCGCTCCGCCATTTCCCGATGCAGGTTGCGCACGTTGGGTTCGTCGACCGCCTCCGGCGCGTTGGTGTAGTCGAACACGACTTCCGCCCCGCCCGGCCAGCTCGCGAGCTCATCGAGCGTCGCGAACACCGCTTCCTCAGTCAGATAGGGCGTGACGCCGAGCCACAGCACGAAGGCGCTCCTGTCCGGGTCGAGCCCTGCGGCCTCGAGCGCGGCGGTCATGCTGCCGCTTTCGAAATCGTGAGCGACGTACGAGACATGCGCCGGTTCGGCGATTTGCGCCTCGGTAAGCCGGCGTCGCTTCTCGGCTTGCGTCGCCGGATGATCGAGCTCGAAGACGCGCAGGTCCTGGGTCCGCTCGAGTCGATAGGCGAAGGTGTCGAGACCGGCGCCCAGCACCAGGATCTGCCGCACGCCTTTTTCGATCGCATGGGCCGCCGAGTCCTCGGCGAAGCGGCTGCGCATCGCGATAAAGAGGCGCAAGCCTCGGCGCTCCGGCCGTTCCTTGGCGAGCGCGATGGCGCCCTCGGCGTCTTGGCCCAGGATCCGGAGCGCCAGCGGGTCGGCGAAGACGAACCCGTGCTCGAGGACCTGATGCGCCGCCCGGTGACCCGCCGCGCCAAGCGCGGTCACGCTTGCCTGCCCGTGTTGCATGGTCGAAAGGTAAAGGCCGTGAGAACGGCTGTCGAGCGCGACAAGCTTGACGCCGAAAACCCGCTCCCCTATAGACCCGTCATCTTTTAGCCAGGCCGAGCGGCAGGCGGGGCGCTTCTTGATTGGAGCGGCCCGCTTTCATATTTGCCGGGATCGCGCTGAAGCATTCGTTTGAAGGATCGTAGTTCGATGTCACGCCGCTGCGAGCTGACGGGCATTGCCGTTCAATCCGGCAACAAGGTCAGCCATTCCAATCGCAAGACGCGCACGCGCTTCTTGCCCAACCTCGTCCAGGTCACGCTCACCTCGGATTTGCTCGAGCGCTCGGTGCGCCTGCGCGTCACCGCGGCGGCGTTGCGTTCGGTCGAGCATCGCGGCGGCCTCGACGATTTCCTCGTCAAGGCGCACGAGTTGGAGCTTTCGCAGGACGCGGTCAAGCTCAAGCGGGAAATCACCAAAAAGCGCGCCGAAGCCAAGGCCGCAGAGCCCACAGCCGCAGCCGCCTAAGCGGCGCACGGGCTTCCTTCAGCGCGCGTAGTACCTAGGCGGCGGCCCGCCCGAGCCCCGCTGCGTCGCGCGACAGAGCTTCGACCGCGAGATAGTCGCCCACCGCGAGCGCCGCCTTCTGCAACATCCACGACCCGCCGACGCAGGGCACATTCGGAAGGCGCAGGTATTCCGGCGCCTTCTCGAGATCGATGCCGCCGGTCGGGCAGAAGCGGAGATCCGGCAGGGGCGCTGCAAGCGAGGCGAGCAGCTTCGCGCCGCCGACCGCTTCGGCGGGAAAGAGCTTGAGCGCCCGAAACCCAAGCTCACGTAAGGCCATCGCCTCCGAGGCCGTCGCACACCCTGGCAGGAACGGGATTGGCGATTGCGCCGCGGCCTTGGCGAGCGCCGCGGGAGCGCCGGGACTGACCAGAAACTTGGCCCCGGCGGCGACAGCCTGATTGATCTGGTCGGCCGAAACAATCGTGCCTGCTCCCACGACGGCCTTTGGCAGATTTTTGGCGATTGCTTTGATCGCCTCCAGCGCCGAGGGCGTGCGTAACGTCACTTCGATCGCGTATAGGCCGCCGGCGATGAGCGCCTTTGCCTGGGCGAGCCCATCCTCGACGCTTGCGACCGTGAGCACTGGGATCACCGGCGCGAGCGCCATGATCTTAGCCGTTTCGCCTTCGTGAGCATAAAGCGGCATGGCGCTCTCCAGAGTGAAAACAATCCGCCCTTAGCATGCCGAGGCGCGCGCGGCGACGCTACCCTTCGACCTCGAATCGAATAGGCTCGGCTCCTCACGAGCGCGCGGCTCCGAGGAGGCGCAAGTGAACGAGCCGGTCGACCTTTCGGTCTATAAGGAGACGCTGCTGTTCCTGGTGACGGCGGGCGTGGTCGCGCCGCTGTTCTTCCGGCTGCGCATCAGTCCGGTCCTGGGTTACCTGCTCGCTGGCGTCGCACTCGGACCCTACGGTCTGGGCGCAATCGCACGGCAAGCGCCGTGGCTCAGCGCGCTTGCGATCAATGTCGAGTCGATCGACCGCATCGCCGCCTTTGGCGTCGTCGCGCTCATGTTCACCATGGGGCTCGAGCTCTCGTTTGAGCGGCTCAGGCGCATGCGCCATCTGGTGTTCGGGCTAGGCTTCGCGCAGGTCGTCGTAACGACCCTCGTTCTTGCCGCTGCAGCCTGGCGCCTGGGCCTCAGCCCTCCTTCGGCGCTCGCGATCGGTGCGGCGCTGTCCATGTCGTCGACCGCGATCGTCATCCCGATGCTGGTCGAGAGCAAACGGCTTCATTCGGCCGCCGGCCGCGCGAGTTTGGCGGTGCTCTTGTTTCAGGATCTGGCGGTCGCGCCCCTGCTTGTCATGACAGGGGCGTTGTCGGCAGCGGTCGACAGCGGGCTCGCGTGGCAACTCCTAATCACGCTCGTTCCGGCGGCGCTTGTCCTGACGGCCCTTGTCGTCTTCGGCCGTCTCGCGTTGCGGCCCTTCTTTCACTTTGTGGCGGAAACCAAGAGTCCCGAGTTCTTCATGGCGGCCTGCCTACTGGTCGTGCTCGGCGATGGGCTCGCTGCCGCGGCGAGTCATTTGTCGATGGCGCTCGGCGCCTTTGTCGCCGGGCTCCTGCTGGCGGAGACCGAATATCGCCGCGAGATTGAAGTCACGATCGAGCCGTTCAGGGGCCTCCTGCTCGGGCTCTATTTCGTGTCGGTTGGCGCCGCGATCAATCCGGCGTTCATCTTCGCGCGGCCCGGTCTCATTTTTGGACTCGCCGCGGCGCTGATAGCCGCGAAGGTTCTGACGCTGTTCGGGCTCGGGCGGGCGTTTCGTCTTCCGTTCCGCGCGGCGGCTGAGACGTCGCTCCTGCTGGGCCCTGGCGGCGAGTTTGGCTTCGTGATGATCGGCGCCGCGCTGGCGGGAGGCCTGATCGATCGCATGCTGGCGACGACGCTCATTAGCGCGGTGGCGATATCGATGCTTGTGATCCCTGGCCTGGCGAAGCTAGGCGCGCGGATTGGCTCGGCCCCGCGGTCCGCCGCCGACGCCAAGGCGCCCGAGATACCGCCGGACAGCGAGGCGTCCCGAGTCATCATCGTCGGCTACGGCCGCGTCGGCGCGCTGATCGGCGACATGCTCGATCGGCACGCAATCCCGTTCATCGCGGTGGACTCGAACGCCGGCGTGACGTCCCAGGCCCGCTCCGACGGCAAGCCGGTCTATTATGGCGACGCCGCGCGATCCGAATATCTGCGCCGCTGCGGGCTCGAGACCGCACGCGCCGTCGTCGTCACCATGGACTCAACCGTTGCCAACGAGGCGGTGGTCGAGACGACGCGGCGCCTCAGGCCAGACGTAACTCTGGTCGCGCGCGCTCGCGACGCCGACCACGCGCGTGCGCTTTACGGGCTTGGCGTGACCGATGCGGTGCCCGAGACGATCGAGGCGAGCCTGCAGCTCTCCGAGGCGGTGCTGGTCGACATCGGCGTGCCCATGGGCCTCGTCATCGCCTCAATCCATGAGAAGCGCGACGAGTTCCGAAAGCTCCTGGCGGCAGCCGGCGCGCCCGACCGCCCCCGATCGACGCGCGGGCCGCGACGGGGGTGAAGAGATGGCGCGAGGCTGTTGGCGAGCTTTCATCGCGCCGCGAGGCAATGCGCCTTGCCGGGAACGCCGGCTTCCACCATACTCGGATCGAAGGGCCCGGGTCCGCGGCGAAGGTCCGCGCGGCTTGAGAATCCGTCGGCCCACGCTGGGCGCAAGAGGGCGACAAGCCGAGCTCATGGACACGCTCAAGGCCGAGACGGAAACAGCAAGCGAAACGGAGAAAGCCATTCTGGCGGACGTCCGGGCTCGCTTCGAGACGACCGAGAACCCGAGGATTCGTGAACTGATCCTGGGCTTGATCGACCATCTGCACGCCTTTGTACGCGAGCGGAAGGTCACGTGGTCGGAATGGGAATATTTCATGGACTTTCTGGCCCGCGCGGCCGCGGTCACCAAGGACGGCCGAAACGAGTTCATCGCCCTTTCCGACTCGATCGGAATCAGCATGCAGGTGCTTGCGGCGTCTCAGCCGAAGCCCGCCGGCGCCACCATCCCGACGCTGATCGGGCCGTTCTTCATCGACGACGCGCCGGTGTTTCCGATCGGCGCCGATATCTCGGGAGGCGCTTCCGGCCAGCCGCTCTACGCCTATGGCCGCGTTCTCGACACGCGGGGTGAGCCCGTCTCGGACGCAATCCTGAACGTTTGGCAATCGGATGACCGCGGCCTCTACGACGTGCAGGACAACTTCGATACGGAGAAGATGTGGGGACGCGGGCGCATCAAATGCGACCCCGAGGGCCGTTACGCCTTCTGGAGCATGATGCCAACTGCCTATCCTGCGCCGATGGACGCCGCCCTCGGCGATCTGATCCGCAACACGACGGGCCGCTACTGGCGACCCGCGCACCTCCATTTCGCGGTCGAAACAAAGACCGCCGATGCTCTTGCGACCCATATCTTCGTCCGAGGCAGCGAGCATATCGATTGCGACGTGGCCTTCGGCGTGCGTCCGGCCTTGATCACCGATTTCACAGAGCATGGGCCAGGCGTGGCGCCGGATGGGCGCGAGATGAACGGCCCTTATCGCATGCTGAACTACGACTTTGTAATGACCCGGTCCGGCCGCTGACCGGACCTCGGCCTCGGGAGCCGAGCATCAGATCTTGATCCCTGGCCGATAAACTCTAGCCGGGCACGCCGCTCTTGGGTTAGAAGGGCGCCTTCCATCCGAGAACCGCCGTTGCCGGCCTTGTTACGCCTCTTCACGATTTCGCTCGCCGCCTGCGCTGGCTTTGCCGGCGCGGCGCACGCGTCCGACTGCGCCTTCACGCCCGCGCCGGCGACGCGGCTTCAGAGCATGACTGCAGTGAGCGATTACAAGCCCGTGCTGAAGGCCTGCGTCGCCACCGACGGACGCAAGGCGGTCGCGATCCGTGAGATGACCGTGGCGGGCCAAAAGATCGCTCTCCTCGCCGATCCCGAGGCGCTGACCACGCGGCTCGAGCGCGCGGCGTGCTGGACCTGCCAGGACGAGAGCGAGGGTGAGCTCGGCACGACACGTATGGGCCGCGCGATCCGCGAATCCGCCGCGTCGCCGGGCCTCGTCCACCGCGGCTTTCTCCAGAATGCGGGGATGACGCATGGCGGGGGCCAAGGCGATTTCGTCACCGGCGACCTCTGCCCAAGCCAGAAGCCGCTCTCTCGCGCATTTTTCACCCGGCTAGAGGCTGCGGGTCCGCACGTTCCGGTCGCGCTCTCGATTTCGGGTCTATGGCTCGTCCATCACTTCGATGATTTTCGCTGGCTCATCGACCAACGCAATTCCGGCGCGCTCGACATCCTGTGGACCAATCACACCTATCACCACCCCTATCACCGTAAGCTCCCGGACGACGCGAACTTCCTGTTGTCGAAGGGCGTCGATCCGCAGGAGGAAATCCTCGACACTGAGCGGCTTCTGATCGCCAATGGCGAGACCCCGTCGCTGTTCTTCCGCTTCCCTGGCCTTGTCTCCAGCGATCCTTTGATGCAGGCGGTGAGCCAGTTCCACCTGGTTACGCTCGGCGCCGACGCCTGGCTCGCGCTGGGGCAGAAGCCCGGCCGCGGCTCGATCGTGCTGGTCCACCCGAACGGCAACGAACCCAAGGGTCTGGCGCTTTTCTCCGCCGATCTCGCGCATGGAGAAATCGCCGCCCCCCTTGAACCGCTGACCGCCGCGCCTGATTAGACGGCGCGCCAGTCCCGGCGTTGACCGGGTCAACCTGAAGGGTGGCTTGGGTGGCGAGGCAATTGCGCCTCGTGCGCGGGCCGGCAAGTGCAGTCAGCGACCCAATTCGGCCGGCGCCGACGACATCGCAATCGCGGGGTCGAGCCTCGCGCGGTTTCCGGCGCGCCGTCCTGGCGCTCTTACCGCCGCGCGGCGAAGATCCCGCTTCCGAGGTAGCCGCTTCCGTTCAGGATGAGCGAGCCACCCATCTCGCCGTAGGCCGGGCTTATGTTGGTCGGACCGCCTCGGAAGAACGAGCCATTTATCGCTGCGGTCCGATCCCCAATGCTGCCTATCAGCGGCGAGGCCCCGGCTGTCCCGAACGTGGTCGCCATCGGGGTCAATGCCACCCTGCCCGCATAGTTGGCGCCGTCCAGCCCGGTGATTGAGACGGTGCCGGTGTGGGTCCCGAAGTTGACCGTGTTCGAAAAGCCCCCTGCGGCGAGATAAGTCAGGCCAGCCGTCGCCGTTGGCGATATTGGCGATGGCATGGCCGGTGTAAGTGGCCGTGCCGCGCCTTCGGGAGCGCCCCGGCTGTCGTCGGAACGCCGGCGACCCACAACAGCAGAACGCCCTGATCCTCGAACGTCAGTTGACCGTTCTTGGTTGCGCCGTTGGAGGCGCTCCAGAAGCCCCACTGGGTGGAGTTGCACGCGCAGGGCTTGAACGGCAGTCGAAGAAATCGAGGTCAGGAACTTGGATGTATTCGCCCCGACGCTCGAGGCCGTCACCAGCTGCTGGTTGGCGAAGCCGACGAACGCCAGCGGGGACGTGCCGTCGGTGCGCAACGAAACCGGAGTGTTGGTCCCGTTGCGAACACGGCCGCGTCCCGCGCAGCGAAGTTCGACGGATTGACGTACGTGCCGCGCGCCCCGTTCAGGCTGTTCCCATTGTTCCCGTTCGCGCTTCCGAAGACATAAACCGAGTTCGTCATGGCGTTCGGTGGCGCGCTGACGCTCCCGACATTGAAGGTAGCAAGCATTTCGCTTGAGTCGCCTGGCAGGAGGATGCTCGACGGCGCCAGGATTATTATTCAAATTGGTTATGACATAGGGCTTCGTGAAATTGGCGGGCGAGTTCATCGAACCGCCCGTCCCGGTCACCATCACCCCGCCGACGTAGCCCTTCAAGGCTCAGGTTCGGATGGTTGTTCGCCAGGGTCGTCGGCGTTCCCGTCGTTACCGGATTGAACGTGTAATTCGTGGTGGCGGTTTGGACAAAATTCGACGACTGACTGTTGGCGACGGTTCCTGTGAGCAGGTTTGTGTTCGTATTGTTCAGAGCGAAGCCGGCGATGGGCACCCCATTCATGGTCGGCACAGTGTTGGGCGCCGAATTCGGCGTCGCCGACGACACGGAGCCGCCCGCCAGCCCGTACCATCCGGCCTGATTGCGCATCGTCACTCCGGTGAACCCGCCGGCCTGGGTAAAGCCGATGTTGGGCGCGTTGCTGATCGCCGATGTCATGACGAACAGCGTCGCGTTCTGGTTCGCGCCCTGTCCGGTCACGCTGAGGCCTGCTTGGAACTGTCTTGAGGTCGTGGCCGGCGTGCCATTCGCATTGAAGCCCCCGCTTTGATAGCCGAGGATCGGCGAGACCGTTGAAGTCTGGCCGCTTCCGGCGAACGCGCCGGTGAGATAGGGCACGGGGCTCGCGCCCGTGCTGGTGCTGAAAGGCCCGTGGGTGACAATCGCGTAAGTCGCGGTGGGAGTTGGCCCGACAGGCGTAATCGGGACAATAGGGGTGATCGGCGGAGTTATGGGTGTGATCGGCGGAGTGATGGGTGTGATCGGCGGCGGCTTGACCGGCTTCGTCAACGCCTGAATTGCGTTCTGAATCGCGACGCGCGTCGCGGTCCCGACCGAGGCGCTGTTCTGCGCCCCCTGCTGGACAGTCTGTCCCATGGCGTTCATGGCCGTTAGCGCATTCGCGCGACCCTGAGAGGAGGTCTGAACGATCTGCGCGCCAGGCGAGGTGGGCGTGCCGACGTTGTAAGTTCGCGCCTGACTGTCTGTCGGCTGCTGGCTCGCTCCCCCGGTTTGGCCGCCGTGGCTGGTCAGCTGTCCGTTCGCCGACGCGAGCTCCTGGCTGCTTGCGCGGCCGGGGGACGAGGGAGGCCTGTTGAACCCAGTAACGGTCACGCCGTAGCCAGGTCGCGAGACGTCAGTCGTGGTCGGACGGCAATCCGACCCGCCGCCGCAGAGCGACGTGACCGACATGCGGCCAAAGCCGAGAATCGCGTGTGTGCCGTTGGCTGAGCTATGCGAGATGATGGCGATGCCGCCACGCAAGCCAATCGCCGCGACCGGAGTTCGGATCGTCGCCCCCTCGGAATGCGTCGCGACGCCCCCGACGACCCGCATCACCCCCTTGCCCAACGAAAGGGCGAGCTCCCCCTTCGTGGTGGCGGGATTGTAAACGAAGCGGTCAATCACCAGCGTCGAGTTGGGGCCGACGTTGAGGGTCGTCTTGTCGATGAACAGCACCTGGACGCTGCCGGTCGCGGTGGTCTGGATCTTCTCGTTCTCGACCACTTGGGCCCCGATCTCGATCACGCGAGTGGGGACGCCGGGCGCCGTGCCCGAGGAGGTCGTGTTGACGGCGCCGGCCGTGCCGATCGTATCGGCGCGGGCGCCGGTCGATAGCGCGAGAACCGCGCCGAGCGGGATGGCGGCGAACAGCAGCGGAAGAGATCGTGTCCGGCGCATACCAAGTGTCCTAAAGGTCAAAAGTGGAAGGTCGGCCCCGCCGCGACGATGAAATCAGAAAGGTCGTAGTTCGAAATGGTCGAATAGGTGCGCAGATATTGGACCTGCAGCGTGAAGCCGATGTTGTGGGAGAAGGTCGTATCCAGCGTTCCCGACACCCGCCATTGTCTATCCGTGCGGGTGGTGAAGGGCGAGACGATCGGGTCCGGTATTGCGTAAGGGGTGTAGGAAAAGCCGGCCGCGGGCGTGAACGTCCACTGCGAGGCCGTATGCGCGAATGCGGGCGCCGCGAAAGAATAGGGCAACCCGGCGTCGATCGAGAAATCGTGGAAGGCATACGGCCCATAGCTTGCGCTCGAGTCGGTATAGGAGAGGCGGCCCTGCCACGACAGGCCCCATGGAGCGGAGATCAGGCCCGAGCCGAAGAGGTAGCCGATCCATTGCCCGCCGCTTTGGCCCGCGGCGGTTGGATAATTCGCGGAATTGTAGAAGTAGCGCTGGCGAAACTCGACGCCGGGCGTGATTGTCAGCGTCTCGTTGACCGGCCAGTTCATAGAGACGCCGCCGCCGAGCGTGTTGAGATAATTCACGCCGGCGAGCGACAGCTCGTTTCCGATCCCATAGGGATGGACGGTGATGCCGCCATAATCGCCGATCCCGATCCGCGGCCCGGTGCGCAATTCGGCCAGGCCCAAATCAAGCCGCGTGACTTTGAATTGCTGCGAGTAATAGGCGATCAAATCGGAGTCCCATCCGTCGCCGCGCTGATCGTTGAAATCGTAGAAATCATGCACGGTGACCAGTCCGAACGCGTTCCAGTCCGGAGTCTTCTGAAACTGCGGCGACAACAGCGCGTTCTGGCCAAGCGCAAGAACGTTCGGGCTGTTCGGGCCGGCGTTGGCGTTGGTCTGATAAGCAAGGCCAAATTGCCCATAGACCGAAAGCTGATTGATCGCGACCGCCTTATCGATCGCGGCGATGTAGGTCTGCACTTCGTTGCGAATGTCGGGCGGCGCGTCCGACGCGTTGATCACCGCGTCGAAATAATTGCGCGCCATCTCATAGGAACGCAGATGGAAATAGAGCACGCCGAGTTGGAGCTTCACCCGGGGAAGATTCGGGTTGTAATAGAGGATGCGCTCGAGCGCGCCGATCGCCGCCTCGTAGTCGCCGAGTTCGGTTTCGAGCTGCGCGTATTGGAATCCGGCGGCGAGATCGTCGGGTTTGAGCAAGAGGCGCTTGAACAAGAGGTCCGCGGCGATGCGCTTGTCCGCATCATTCATGGACACGGCAGGCGGAGAATTGATGGACACGGCCGGCGGAGACGCGATGGGCGCGGGGGTCGAAACGGGAGCCGGCGGCGGGAGAGCGGCGGGGGCCGACTGCGCGAGATTGGCGGGGGGAATTGCGGGGGGCGCCTGCGCGAGAGCGGCAGGGGGAGAGCCGAACGCCGCGCCAGCGAAGCCGATCGCCGTCGCAAACATGGCCCCAAACCGCCGCACGCCGCCTACGTCTTGCACTGGCCAATCGGGCGTTAACTTACGCGCGCAGCCGACGGGCGCGGTCGCGCGATTGGATCGGCTCAATTCGGCGCCCACTGCATCACGCAAACCCCAGCTTGCAGTTCTTATTCAGTAAATCCCGTTTCCACGGAATGCAACCGGTTTCTCGGCGCCCTCGGAGGTCGCCATCTTGCTACGCAGGTCTGGTCCCCTATGTCATCCGGCCGGCGATCGTTGCTTACCGTTACGCACAATCCCCATTATCGCTTTCGCCATCCCGACCTATATGCATGGCCGGTCCAAGAGGAGATGAGCTTATGAACGACATCATAGCCGCGGGAGCGTTTCCGCTCGGCGACCGGGTTGTGAAGCGCCTTGGCTACGGCGCCATGCAGCTCGCCGGGCCGGGCGTGTTCGGGCCGCCGAAGGACCACGATACCGCCATCGCGGTGCTGCGCGAGGCGGTCGCGAGCGGCGTCAATCACATCGACACCAGCGACTACTACGGTCCTCATGTGACCAACAAGCTCATTCGCGAGGCGCTGCATCCCTATCCCGACGACCTTGTGATCGTCACCAAGATCGGCGCCCGGCGCGGGCGACGACGCGTCGTGGAGCCCGGCTATGAGCCCGGACGACCTCAAGAGCGCCGTCCAGGACAATCTGCGCAATCTCAAGCTCGACGTGCTGGAGGTCGTCAATTTGCGGATCATGGGCGATGGTCACGGACCCGCCGACGGGCCGGTCGAGGCGCCGCTCACGGTCCTCGCCGATCTTCAGCGACAGGGCCTCGTGCGTCACATTGGGCTCAGCAACGTCACCTCCAATCAGATCGAACAGGGGCGGCGGATCTGCGACATCGTCTGCGTGCAGAATCTGTACAATGTGGCGCATCGCGAGGACGACGCCCTGATCGACGAGCTTGCCCGCGCCGGCGTCGCCTATGTGCCGTTCTTCCCGCTCGGCGGCTTCACACCGTTGCAGTCGACGGAGCTGAACGAGGTCGCCACGCGGCTCAGCGCGACGCCGATGCAGGTGGCGCTCGCCTGGCTCCTCCAGCGCGCGCCCAACATCCTGCTCATTCCGGGCACTTCGTCGCTCGGACACCTGCGCGAAAACCTGGCCGCCGCCAGCCTCAAGCTGCCGGGCGACGCGTTGACCGCGCTGGACGCGATCGGGAAGGGTAAGGCGCCGGCATAACGCGCGCGTCCTTCGGGACGGGCTATGGACGCAGCGCCGGCGTAAGACACGAACGGTGGGACGGCGAGATTAGGCGAACGCGGGTGTGGGCCGCCGTTCCCTTCTCCCTCCGGGAGAAGGTGGCGCGAAGGGCCGGATGAGGGCGTCCGCGCGAACCCTCACCAACCTCTCTCCCATAGGAGAGGGGCAAGCCTTCGTGCGCGCCTAATAGCCCGTCGCGCTGGCGTCCGCGTAAGCGGGCGCAAGCTCAATCGTGACAGTGGCCGCCGCCCCACAAGCCATGGTCACGGCGACAAGAAGAATCAGCAGATATTGCATGGTCCCCAAACCCGCCGTCCCCCTTCGACGATGCGCCGGCCAAAAGCGCCTGACCGGCGACGATGTCAAGGCGAAATTATGGCGCACACAGTTCAAATGCGCAGTGAGCGCCGTCACACTCATGCTTGCTGACCACAGGGCGTCAAATGGTTATCGGCTGGTCGGCTAACGATTGGTTAAGCGGGCGCGCCGACGACTTCAAACACAGATTGAGGCAGGAAGATGGACGCTGAGCGTCGGCGGACGTTAAATACGAGGGCCGTCAGGCCAATTCGAGCCGGAGACTCCCGAGCCCGACACCAAGGACCTCGAGGCGCTGCTCGCTTCGCCAAACGTCAGGGCGCCGCGGCCTCTTGCGCATTGAGCCGAAACAGCGGCTCGACCCTGATCACAGCGAAGTCGTCGGCTTCACGCGCGTGCGCCAATATCGCTGGCGGCGAAGGTTTCCAGGCCGGATTACCAGATCTCGAGGTTCGGCGCGCTTCCAATAGGGCAAGGGTTCGCGCCGCAGACTCCTCGTTCGCATCGACGGTGATGTCATAACGGGTCTGCTCCAACACCGTGACCCGATATGACTGCAGTTCAGCGGCGCCCGCCGGCGCCCAAAAAGTCGCCGTGGCTGCGAGCGTCGCTGTGGTGAGCATGAGTCCCCCTCCAGCGAGAACGCGGCAACAGATGAGGCGAGCTCTTGTCAGTCGCATTTGTGCGCCTCGTCCGATTCGCGCCAGATCGACGAACAACCGCCGCTGCAATTACGCGCCATCGCCCTGCGCCTGCCCGACAAACGCGTCGTAGGTCTCGCGAGAAAGCGGAGATGGCGGCGTGCAGAGGTCTTTGTCGCTCTCGAAGAAAACATAAGCCCGGTCGCCGCCAACCGCTGCGAACATTTTCGTGGCGATGAAGTTGCTGTTGGGCGGCGTGGCGTTGAACGCCTTGAGGAACGCCACGGTTTCGGGCGCGCTGAAATTCTCGATGTAGAACCCTCGGCCCTGCGCCGAGTCGATGGTCATTTGCTCATTCGCGACCGAGACGCAGCGCGCGCTCGGGTCTTGGGCGTAGGCTTTGAGAGTTGGGCCGCTCGTAAGAATTATCGTCAGCCCAGCGAGAACTGCACGATGCATAATAGTCTCCTCAAAATGATTTTGCCCGTCATTGAAGACCGGCCCTGAAAATGGCCTGGCGGTGTAAACTGGAGATGTTTGGCCGGTAAACAATTTGTAAACAGCGTGGCGTATCTGGCGCTCGAGGCCACCTCTCGCTGATTCAGGGGCCTCGAAGTGTGACGCGCGTCACAGCGAGGCGGACCGCTTTGTGCTAAAATTGCCAAAAGGTGAGTTAAATCCTTGCCGTCATTGTGACGACCAAGTGACGCGGCGCTCCGGGAGAAGTAATCCGGCGCACGGTGTGGATTGCTTCGTTTCGCTCGCAACGACGGTTTTGGGTGGACCTGAAAGACGAGCGCTGATGGACGATGCAGCGGGATTTGAGGCCGTCAAGCCCTTGCGGGAAGCCTCGCCACTCGTGCGCTTCGCCGCCCTCGCCCTCAATCTCGACGCCTGCGTGCTCGCCCACGACTTCGGGCAAGCGATCCCTCTCACGCGGGGCGAATTCGCTCTCTTGAGGATGTTCGTCACCAGGCCAGGACGGGTCATCAGTCGCGACACCCTATTGGACGCCTTCACCAACCGGCGTTTCGAGCCGTTCGACCGCAGCATCGACGTGCTGGTCGGGAGGTTGCGGAGAAAGGTCGAGACCGATCCGAAGACGCCCCGACTGATCGTCACCGTGCCCGGCGAGGGCTATCGCTTCGACGGGCTGACGCAGTCTTTGTCGTCCGAGCAAAAGCCTTCCATCGCTGTCCAGGCGTCGCCGGACGACGATGGACGCCCAAACGAGCGCCATGGAAGCGATCCTCCGTTCGCGGAGCGATCCCCAGCCTTCGCGGAGGCGGGTGGGGCGAAAATGCCGATCTCCGAGCGCGGGGAGCCGCGCCGTCTTTCGATCGTCGTCCTGCCTTTCGCCAATTTCGGCGGCGATCCGGAGCAGGAGTATTTCGCCGACGGCGTGACGGACAGTCTGACCACGGACCTGTCGCGGATCAGAGGCGCCGTCGTCATCGGCCGGAGCACAGCCTTCACCTACAAGGGCAAGGCCGCCGACGTGAGACAGATCGGCCGCGAGCTCAACGTGCGCTATGTGCTCGAAGGCAGCGTGCAGCGAGGCGGGAATCGCATGCGCGTCAACGTGCAGCTACTCGAGGCCGAGACGGCCAGCCACATTTGGGCCGAGCGCTTCGATAAGCCGGTCGCCGATCTCTTCGACATGCAAGATGAGATCGTGTCGCGCCTCGCCAACGGGCTCGGACATGAGCTGGTGAGCGCCGAGGCTCGACGCGCGGAACAGACAGCGAGCGCCGACTCGATGGACCTTTGTTTTCAAGGTTTGGCTTGGCGCAACAAGTGTGCGACCCCCGACACTGTGGCGAAAGCGCGAAGCTTTTTCGATCGGGCGCTCGCCGCCGATCCCGATAATGTCGACGCGCTGGTTGGTTCGGCGGCCGCGGACGCAACTGAGGGGGCTATGGCCTTTGTGGCCGATCCCATTGCGGCCTTCGCGGCGGCCGAAGCCAAGTTCACGAGAGCCTTGTCGGCGGCGCCGGACCACGGGATCGGCCATATGGTCCTGGGGCTTGTCAAGATACTCACCAGGCGCGCTCGGCAGGGCATCGCCGAATGCGAACATGCGTTGGAACTCAATCGAAACCTCGCCAACGCCCATTCCTTTATCGGATACGGTAAGATTCTCATCGGTCGCGCCGAAGAGACCGAGGCTCATGTCGGCGAGGCCCTACGCCTCAGCCCGCGCGATATGGCGACTTACTTTTGGATGGATTTCGCGGGCTTCGCGAAGCTCCATCTCGGCAGTTACGAGCAAGCGGTCGCGTGGTTTCAACAGTCGATTGAGGCCAACCGAAATTACTCGCTGAGTTTTCTTCATTTAGCCGCCGCCCTCGCACAGCTTGGGCGACTCGATGAGGCGCGCTCCGCCGCCAAGGCCGGCCTCGCGCTCAACTCGGCCTACACCGTCTCCCGCCGCCGAGCCTCCTGGACGGCGCAGAGCGACGACCCAACATATCTCGCTCAGCTCGAGCCCATCCTCGAAGGCATGCGCGAGGCCGGGATTCCAGAGGGGTAAGTTTGGGAGGTCAACGCGCTCACATGTCGTTATCGAGCGGCTCTCCGTAGTACGACATGAAGAGCAGTTCGACAGTGTCGACGAACCGCGGGTCGGTCACGCCGACCTCGAGCATCGCCGTCGGGTCGGGTTTTCTCACCAGGCAATAGACGACCTCGATGTCAGGATCTTCGGTGAAATACACCCTGCGGCCGCCGAACACATTGTTGGGATTTCCCTGCATCTGCTTGCATGCAGCCATCAAGGCTTCGCGGCCCAGGTCGCTTGAGCCAGTCCGCGCTGTCGGCCTGACGGCGAAAGTCTCTTTCATGTTGTGATCCGTCCCGGCTACGAAGCAGGCGATGATTCGTTCGTCATGGCCCTGGCGGATCGAGACGATCATCTGGTCGGGCCAAATGCGTAGAGCGTTGTCCCGCATCTGCCCGCACGCGTCGATCAACAATGTGCGAGGGGCGCGAGGCGCCGCATTGGCGGGAGTGTTAGCAAGAACGGTGCAGAAGCACAGTCCAGCCACTGTGACGAGTTTGCAAAGCACTTGCATCTCCTTTTTGCCAACCTGCGACTCATCGGAGACCGAAGACGCGATGACTATGAACCGGTGGCGTAAACTGGAGATGTTGGGCCGGTAAACGACTTGTAAACCGCGGAGCGTAGCGTAACCTGACCACGCGTTTTGAAGGATCAGCGCTCATGCGCGACGCTCTGGAATTTGACGGCGTCAAGCCTTCGCCGGAAGCCATATTGCCTGTGCGTTTCGCGGGCCTCGTCCTCAATCTCGACGCCTGCATGCTTGCCCGCGAGTCCGGCGAGGCGATCCCTCTCACCCGCGGCGAATTCGCTCTCCTGAGGATGTTCGTCACCAGGCCTGGACGCGTTATCAGCCGCGACGCGCTGCTGGACGCCTTCGCTAATCGGCGTTTCGAGCCGTTCGATCGCAGCGTCGACGTGCTGGTGGGGAAGCTGCGGCGCAGGATCGAGCCCGATCCCAAGCAGCCTCGCCTGATCGTCACCGTGCCCGGCGAGGGTTACCGCTTCGACGGACTGACGCAGTCTTTGTCGTCCGAGCAAAAGCCTTTCGTCGCTGCTCTGGCCTCCCGGAAAAGCTCAGACGGTCGCCACGGAAGCGTTGCCTCCTTTCGCGGAGCAGCCCCCAGCGTTCGGCGAGGCGGGCGGGGCCAAGGCGGCAATCTCCGACCGTCCCGAGCCGCCACGCCTCTCCATCGTCGTCCTGCCCTTCGTCAACATCGGCGGCGATCGGGAGCAAGAGCATTTCGTCGACGGAGTCACGGAAAGCCTGACGACCGACCTCTCGCGCATAAGACGCGCCGTCGTAATCGCTCGCAACACGGCGTTCGCCTACAAAGGCAAAGCGCTCGATTTAAAGACGATCGGGCGCGAGCTAAACGTTTGCTATGTCCTTGAAGGCAGCGTTCAGCGCAGCGGAAACCGCATGCGCGTCAATGTCCAGCTCATCGACGCCGAGACGAGCAATCACCTTTGGGCGGAGCGTTTCGACAAGCCGGTCGCCGACCTCCTCGACATGCAGGACGAGATCGTCGCTCGCCTTGCGGGCGCGCTCAACACCGAACTTGTCGCCGCCGAGGCGCGACGCGCCGAACAGTCCCCGACCCCGGACTCGATGGACCTCTATTTTCAAGGTCGGGCCTGGCTCAATAAGGGCAGAGCCCCCGACAACATCGCTCGGGCGCGCAGCTTGTTCGATCGTGCGCTTGCCGCAGATCCCGATAATGTCGACGCGCTTGTGGCGTCGGCGGGAATCGACGCGATCGAGGGTTCAAGCTCGTTTGTAAACGACCCCGACGCGGCCTTTCTTGCGGCCGAAACAAAGCTGGTCAGAGCCTTGTCCTCGGTCCCGGACAATGCGGGCGCCAATATGATATTGGGGTACGTCCACATAATGACCAAGCGAGCCGCACAGGGCATCGCCGAATGTGCGCACGCCTTGTCGCTGGATCGAAATCTTGTCCTTGCCCATGCTTTCACCGGGCTGGGTAAAATCTACATTGGCCGCGCTGAAGACACGGACAATCACGTTTTGGAGGCGCTGCGGCTCAGCCCGCGCGATACGGCGGCTTACCTTTGGATGAACTACGCGGGCGCCGCGAAAAATCACCTGGGTCGTTGGGATCAAGCGGTCGCATGGTTTCGACGTTCCATCGAGGCCAACCGAAACCATCCATATTCGCATTTCCGACTGGCCGCTGCGCTCGCCCATCTTGATCGGATCGAGGAAGCGCATGCTGGAGTTGAGGCCGGCCTCGCGCTTAACCCGACTTTCACCACCTCTCGCGCTCGCAGCGACTGGACGGCGAGGAGCGACGACCCAACGTATCTGGCTCAGCTCGAGCCCATTTTCGAGGGCATGCGCAAGGCCGGAATTCCCGAGGGATGAAGACCCTAATGAGGCGCTACCGCCCGGCGCTGAGACTCGTCTATGCGGCTACGATAAGCCCCGCCATGGCGCTGGACAATCCGCAGCTTCGAACGCAGATTGAGGCGGGGAGGCAGGCGCTGGGGCATGGCTGGGCCGGACACGAACAATACTGAGTCGCCCTATCCGATTTGGGGCTTCGATCCGCCCTCGCCTGAGCCGGACACCAAGAAGCTCGACGCGCTGCTTGCTTCGCTGAACGGCTCGGCCGAGCGCTTTCAGACTCTGTGGTTTTCCTTCCTTGGCCTCACGCTCTATCTCGCCATCGCCGCGCTGGCGACGACCCATCGCAATCTGCTCCTGGGCGAGCCGCAGGTTTTGCCGATCCTCAACATCAAGGTCGAGCTGCTGCCGTTCTATGTCATCGCGCCGCTGCTCTATCTCGTCTTCCATTTCTATCTCCTGATGATGCTGGCGCTGCTTGCCCGCACTGCGGCCGAGTTCGACAAGCAGCTGCGGACGACTTTGCCGCGGGAACCCGAACGTGAGCGCTACCGGGCGCAAGTTGGGAACGCCCTGTTCCTGCAATTGCTGGTCGGCATGAAAGGCGAGCGCGCGGGCGTCAATGCGCTCCTCATGGGCCTCATCGCGCTCACCACCATCGTGCTCGCGCCGCTCGCGACGCTAGTCCTCATGCAGATGATGTTCCTGCCCTACCACCATTTGCGCATCACCTGGTGGCATCGCGGCATCGTCGTCGCCGATCTCGTGCTGATCCCAAGATGGAAAACATGGCAAACCGCTCAAGCGGGGCTCCAGCTATTCGGTTAGTAAGTTGACGCCCACAGACCTGAAAAGCTGGATTGCAGCTGCGACGGAATTCGTCACTTATTATGCTCGTTCCGACATCGCCGATAGATTCAACCGACTTGAGCCGACGTTCCAAACGGCAGAGCAAGATGCGGAGGATGAGGTGCGATGGAAAAATCTGGAGCGAGACTCCGAAGCAGCAGACCCGACCGGCATGCATCATCGCAGCCGTATGGCGCCACTACTCGGTGATCTTGCCTGCTCCATCGACGGTGCTCCCCATGTTGCGCGCGGCTTAATCAACCACCGCCTATGGGCCCTTGGCGACCAGCTTGAGGCCATCCGCGGCCGACTAAGGACTGGACGTAGCGAGCCGACTAAATGTCCGGGCGTTGCCGGTTTTACTGAAGCGACTGGCATCAACTCGACGCTATTGAGCCGTAGTGAGCGATTAGCGCCGCGCCGCCATCGCCGCGTAGATGGCCGGGTTAAGCCCGGCCATGACCGCGACCCGGACCGACGCGTTTATTTGCATTGGCTTGGCGAGGGGCAGCTACCACCGGCCAACGAACGGCATCTTGGTCGCGGTGATGGTCATGGTGAGCACGTTGGTCGAGAGGGGCAGTTTCGCCATATGGGCGACAGCTTCGCCGACCTTGCTCACGTCCAGGGTCGGCTCGGGCGCGATGCGGCCGTCGGCTTGGCGCACGCCAAGGGTCTGCTTGCGGCTCCATTTCGGCTGCCCTGAGCGGCTTCTCCCGCTACCCGCGCCGGGCTGGTTTGATAACGGCTGACCAGTGGATCCAAGCGTCGAGCTTTGGAGGTCCACATCCGCCACGAGCTGCGCCGTCCAACTGAAAAACAGAAATTAATTGACTTAAATCCTATTTTGTCGTAGCCTGAACAATGGCCGCCTCGACGCTGCTCACTCCAGGTTCGATCCTAAGGTTTAGCGGCGGCTTCATCGCCGCTAGCGTCGCTGCTTCCCGGCCCAATCCTCCTCGCCCAATTTCTCGGCAATTGTGGCCAAGGGTCCGCCGATCCGCTTTGACCGCTTTGCGCAGCCGCGCCTTCAAGGACCCGAGCAACTCCGAATGATTGCCTAGCAATCCCTGTCTTCCAAAGGATAAGGCCGATGATGAAGGTTTTCGCGCTTGGTTTCGTCGCCGTCCTCGCCTCGACAGGAGGCGCCGCGCTCGCGGCCGGGAGCGTGCCGGCAATTCCAGCGCCGCATTGCGAAACAATCGACGCCATGAAGGCGTCGGTCAAAGGCGCCAAGTTCACGGTCCTTTCCCAAGGCCAGTTCCACTTCATGGCGGGTGTTTACGTCGCATCGCCGATCACCCCGCCAGAAGGCATGCCTCCTGGCGACGGTGCGCTGCTCATCGAGATCAAAAACAAAGCCGCTGTCGTTTGGACGCGCGGCAAACAGGCGTGCATCACTCAGATCGTTATCGACGCCGAACATCACCTGGCGGCTTACGTTCCACTTCCGATCAACGCCGAGCTCCTGTCGATCTTGCGGTCAGTCAAGACCAGCGCCGACGAAACGGCCGATCCTGACGATTCCAGTGAAGAGCGCAGGCTGTGAGGCGCGCGAACGTCCTCGCGATCGTGTTTCTCAGCGCGGTCCTTTGAAATGTGCTCCGAGATCGTCGTCTGGGCGATCTGCATCGCCGGACTCGGCTGGCTCATTTTCAAGATCGCAGAGATCTGCGGATGAGGCTTCGACCGTTCTCTTCGTTTCGGATTGGGCGGGACCCGAGCGCCACGACCGGCGTCCGGCCTTGTCGTCATCCGCGCGTGAGCATTTCGATTGTTCAACCGCGCCATTCGCCGACCGCGCCCATGGGCTAATCGTTCCCGCACAACCTCGGACGCGAGTTGACGCGACGGTAGAATTTTTCATTTGGATTCGCCGTAACCCCTTGAAAAGGCCTGAATTGGCCAAAGGAATCCAAGGAAATCCAAGCCTTTTTCCTTGGATCCTTTGGTTTTCCTTGGATTTATTTGGCAGAAACTGGC
>CAVYPD010000008.1:0-123843 GCA_963770275.1 uncultured Alphaproteobacteria bacterium | reverse complement strand
GCACGACGGGTTGCAAATTTCGACGGGGCCTCGCCGCGCGGCAAGATCGGCGTGCGCGCTCGCGATCCTTTCGGCTTTCCTCGCCGCTCCGCTGGCCTTGGCGCCGGCTGCACCCGCGGCCGCCCAGGCGCGGCCAAGCAATCTCGCCGACCTCGTCGACCAGGTCGCCGACGCCGTGGTCAACATTTCGGCCACTCAGACGATCGAGGACAAGGACGCCGCTCCCGATTTGCCGAAGGGGACACCCTTCGACGAGATGTTCGAAGAATTCTTCAAGAATCACGGCATCAACCCGCAGCCACGCGCCCGTCGTGCGCAATCTTTGGGGTCCGGCTTCATCATCGATCCAAGCGGCATCGTCATTACCAATAATCACGTGGTCGGGGACGCCAACGATATCGTCGTTATCCTTACCGACGGCCGCAAACTCAAGGCCAAAGTCATCGGGAAGGATCCGAAGGTGGACGTGGCGGTGTTGAAGGTGGAAAGCGACAAGCCGCTCAAGACCGTCAAGTTCGGCGACAGCGACAAGATGCGCGTTGGCGACGGCGTAATGGCGGTCGGCAATCCGTTCGGTCTTGGCGAAACCGTGACGGCCGGTATTATTTCCGCCCGCAACCGCAATATCGACAGCGGCCCGTATGACGACTTCCTTCAAACCGACGCCTCGATCAACAAGGGAAATTCGGGAGGCCCGCTGTTCAATTTGCAGGGTGAGGTGATCGGCATCAACACCGCGATCCTTTCGCCTTCGGGGGGCTCGATCGGCATCGGCTTCGCCACACCCTCCGCGACCGTCGTGCCGGTGATCGGGCAACTCTCCGAGTTCCATGAGACCCGTCGCGGTTGGCTTGGCGTGCGCATCCAGCCGGTCGACGAAACCATCGCCGACAGCCTGAACTTGGGAACCGCGCGGGGCGCTCTGATCGCGGGCGTGGATGAGAAGGGTCCAGCAAAGCCTGCAGGCCTGATGGCGGGTGACGTGATCGTCAAGTTCGATGGCAAGGAGGTCAAGGAATTGCGCGATCTCCCGCGCCTCGTGGCTTCGATGGCGGTCGGCAAGCAGGTCGAGGTCGTAGTCATTCGCAGCGGCAAGGAAGTGACCAAGACGGTGACGCTGGGGCGTCTCGAGGACGGAGAAAAAAAGGTCGCGCTCGCCACTGAAAATGATGACACACCGAAGATGGACGCTGTCACCAAGGCGCTGGGTATGGAGTTTTCCGCACTTAGCGACGAGGCCCGCAAGACTTTCAAGATCAAAGACAGCGTCAAGGGCGTGATCGTGACCTCTGTCGAGCCCGGCTCGGCCGCTGCGGAAAGAGGATTGCGGCGGGGCGATGTGATCGAAGAGGTCAATCATCAGGCGGTCGAACATCCGGGCGACATCGCCAAGGCGGTCGAGGGCGCGAAGGCGGACGCGAAAAAGCCAGCGCTGTTGCTCGTCTCCAACGGCGAAGGCGAGGTTCGCTTTGTCGCCGTGCCGGTGGAATGAGGTCGAGGGAGCGGCGCAATGGCGGACGGACCCGGGACGGCGGACAACGCGCTCGCCGTGGCGCGAGATGTACTGCGGCGCGCGCCGCTCATCGATGGGCACAACGATCTCCCCTGGGTCATCCGGGTTGACAAGGCGGCGCGAGGCGACGTCGTCGCCTACGACTTGAATCGAGTTCATGAGCGTGCGGACACGGACATCCCGCGCCTCCGCGAAGGCATGGTGGGGGCGCAGTTTTGGGCCGCGTTCCAGCCCACCAACGCGCCCCATCCAGCACGCACCGCGCTGGAGCAGATCGACCTCATCCGCCGCATCGAGGAGGCCCATCCCGACGTGTTCCTGCCCGCGCGGCGGGCCGCCGATTACGCGCGAGCGAAGTCGATGGGCAAGATCGCCTCCTTCGTTGCGGTCGAGGGCGGCGTGGGGCTCGAGAATTCGCTGAGTCCCTTACGTATCTGGCACGCGGCTGGCGTCCGGTTGATGACGCTTTGCCACAACGAAACGCTTGATTGGGTCGATTCCGCCACTGACGCGCCGCGCAACAACGGCCTCAACGCCTTTGGCCGCGCGATTATTGGGGAACTCAACCGCCTCGGAATCGTGATCGATCTCGCCCACACCTCGCACGACGCGATGCGCCGTGTGCTCGACGTGACCGAAGCGCCGGTGGCGCTGTCGCATTCCAACGCCTTTTCGCTCTGCGACCACCCGCGCAATACGCCTGACGATGTTCTCAAGCGCCTTAGGGCCAATGGCGGCCTGGTCATGGCGACATTCGTGCCTGGCTTCGTGTCGCAAGCATTGCGCGATTGGTTGCGCCGTTCACGCGACGCCTATGGCAAGGCGCCGGTCGTCGTCAATCCCAAGGCCCAGTTGGCCGAACTGGAGACCAAGAACGGCGTGGCGCCGAAGGCGAGCCTCGAGCAGGTCGCCGACCACATTGTGCGCCTAGTCGAGACTGCCGGCCTCGACCATGTTGGCGTCGGCTCCGACTATTTCGGCGGGGCCTCGCCAGTCGGGCTCGAGGACGTGAGCCGCTTCCCGCACCTGTTCGCGGAGCTCGTGCGCCGCGGCTTCTCCGAGCCCGACCTCGAGAAAATGTCGTCGAAGAACATGCTGCGCGTGCTGCGGCGGGTCGAGGTGGTCGGCGCATCCCTGCGCAAGACCCGGTCGCCCGCAATCGGCCGGCTTGAAGACTATCGTGAGGCGTAAGCGGCGGAATCTATGGCGCTCGCGGGCATAGACTGGGAGCGTGTGAATGTAGACGTCGGGCGCATGGGCGAGCACGCGCGCGAGGCGAGCGAGCTTCTGAAGGCCCTGGCCCACGAAGGACGACTCCTGATCCTGTGCGATCTCTTGCATGGCGAGAAATCGGTTGGCGAACTGGAGGCGCTGTTATCGCGACGGCAGGCCTCGGTGTCGCAACAATTGGCTCGCCTCAGGCTTGAGGGCCTTCTGTCGACCCGTAGGGACGGCAGGACGATTTATTACGCTATTGCCAATGATCGGGTCCGCTCGATCATCGGCGCGCTCTATGCCTCATTTTGCGGGCCAGGCAGCGCATAAGGCAAGTGGTAAGACGGCGGCTCGACCGCGACCTCGTGACGCCGTGCAACGATTGCCTTGTCGAACTCAAGCTCTGATGCAAAAATATTGGCTGGAGCCGGAGACAGCCCGGCCGGTGGGGAAGCATTTTTCGGGAGGACGCCATGCGGCACGGCTCCGCGCTTCCGGTGCTTGAAACGACCGTAGTCAGCGAGTGGGTCGATTACAACGGCCACATGAATGATGCCGCCTATGCGATCGTGTTCAGCCGTTCGGTTGACGCGCTGATGGACCGGGTCGGCCTCGACGCAGCCGCGCGCAAGCGGACCGGGCAAACCTTGTTCACCCTGCAGATGATGCTGCACTATTTCGAGGAAGCGAAGGAGGGCGACGCGCTCGCTGTCTCCTGTCAGTTGCTTGAGCACGACGACAAGCGCATGCGAGTTTGGCTCGACATGACGGCGCCGGGCGGCGCGCAGGTGGCCGCCTCGGAGCAGCTCCTGATTTCTGTCACGCAGAGCGACGGGAACGCGCGCGCAGTCGCGTGGAGCTTCGAGACGAAGGCTGCACTCGAAGCGCTCGCCAAGGCGCAAAAGGACATTCCTCATCCGCCCGCAGCCGGGTCAGGCGTGGCCTTGAAGCGTAGCTGACGGCTCAGACGGTCCCTGTTTCCAGGCCTCGCCGAAATTGCCGCCGAGGCGGGCGTATGTCGGGAACGTCAGACTTGCGCCCCGGGAACGGCCACCTGAGACGGCTCAGCGGGGATCAGGCGGCTCGCGGCAGGCGCGGCAAATAGGCAAGCTGCGAATGGCGCTCACAATATGGACCGGTGTGCGCGGCCCCGCCGCAATAGCGGAACGTGCTGAGATCGCGCGGGTTGCCGGTCGGCCACCGGCAAGTTCCGTCCGTTAGGTCGACGACAGTCAACTTCCCGTCGATCGGCTCCCGGTCGGCGAAATAGGTGGTAAACGCGGCGCCCTCGGCGATGGCGACGTTCAGCAGATTAGCGCGTGGGTTATACATCTTTAGCTCGGAATGGTGGGAAAGCAGCTCACGGCCTAAGGCGCGCCAGCCACACAAGACGCCTAAGTAGTCACGAAAAGTGACATTTCCAGAGCCGCACGCCCGCAAAATTGAGGCTGCACGTCCAGTTTTTTGGGCTGAGTCTTAGACCAAGGCGGAAATGGCGGCGGCCAGCCCCTTACCCTTCGACCCGACTTCGCAGCCAGAAGGCGTAGAGCGCACCGGCGCTGAGCGCCGCGACGCTCATGATCGCGCCAAGCGCCGTGGGCGAGGCGTCCCGGTAGAGCGCGGCCGCGGTGACTCCGCCAAGCGCTCCGAACAACATTTGCGTCGTGGTGACAAATGCGGAGGCGAGGCCCGCGATCTCCGGCAGCGGATGGATCGCCTCGTGGACTGCGTTCGGAAAAACGAGGCCGAACGCCGAAATGTAGACCATGACCAGTGTGGCGACGATGAGGGCGGACCCGGCCCCCGCAAGGCCGACCGCCAGCAAGGCGAGCGCCGCTAAGCAATCCAGCGCCAGCCCCGTGTCAAGCAACGTCTTCGCCCTGATATGGCGACTGAGCAACCACGCATTGATCGAGGACCCCACGATCACGCCGGACGCGGTAATGGCGAACAGCGCCGCGAATGCGGTTTTCGACACGCCATAGCCCTGCATGAACAGGAGCGGCGAAACATTGACGTAAGCAAAGAGACCCGCGAACACGAGGCCTCCCAGCAGAGAAAAGCCGGCGCAGGCCGGATTGGTCAGCACTCGTCTGTATCCCGCGATAACGGTCGACGGCCTCAAGTTTCGCCGGTTATCGTGCGAATGGGATTCCTCGAACAGCGTGATGGCGGCGATCGTGACGAGGACCGACACACCCGTCAACGCGATAAAAATCAGACGCCAGGAGCCGAAAGCCAGGATTTCGACCCCAATCGCGGGCGCAATCAGCGGCGCGACGCCGAATACGACCGAAACCGCGGAAAGCTGAATGCGAGCCTCGCGGCCCTCGAAGAGGTCGCGGATGATCGCCCGCGGCAGAATGCCGATCGCTCCCGCTGCCGCTCCCTGGAGCAGGCGAAATGCGAGCAGTGCATGGATCGAGGGGGCGAGAGCCGCGCCCGCGGCGCATAGCGTGAAGAGAGCAAGGCCGATCGTCATAAGCGCCTTGCGGCCGAACCGATCGGCGAGCGGACCGACCACAAGCGGCGCGCTCGAGAAGCCGGCGATGAAGATCGCGATCGCCGACGCGGCTTCCGTTTGCGGCGCGTGAAAGTCCGCCTGGATCATCGACAGGCCCGGCAAAACCATGTCGATGGACAGCGCCGGTAGCGCGGTGAGGAGGGCGAGGAAGAGCGTGAACCCGAGCCCATGAATGTTGAAGCGGGTCATCAGGCTGGCGCGTCGCCCGTCGGCGTCGCTTCAGATTTCGTTTGCGCGAGCAAGCGCGCTCGCGAAGGGATAACAACGGCTGCTTTGCTCACACCTGCGGCCGTGTTTTTTCGTGAGCCGCCGTCGGGTTGACGCCGGCTTCGCGCGTCTCAAGGCGAGCGAGCAACTCGTCCGACAGGCCCATGCCGGCGAGGGCGCCGGCGGTCGCCAGCAATCCGGCCCAGAACGCGCTGCCGATCAGCGCGCTGATAACGGGAGCCATCGGCAGGAAGAATGCCGATCGCGATGCAGGCGAGGCAGGTCAGGATAAGGAAGGCTGCTCTTGCAACGACGTTGACGCCGCCGTGGGTCACAGCGGCGGCGCGCAGGCTTGCGTACCAGAGAAATACGAAGGCGACGATTGTCGCGACGATCAGAATGAACGATCTCCTTAATCTACAGCCAGTCGAGAGATGTATTGCAAACGAACTGGCGCCCGGGCCGGCGGGCACGAGGCGCGACCTTCGTGCTTGGCTTCCGGGCTCCGATAGTGTGGCCAGCGGCGATGCGGTGATTATGGCGCCCGATCAGGTGGCGGGCGGTTGCGGCGCAAGCTTGTCCTGGGTCTTGAGGTCAAAATCGCTGGCGTCGTGGCGCTCATGCAACTGACCTGCAAGATCGCCGTTGGTCTTGTTCACGATGCGCCCTCGCTTCACGGCCGGACGCGCGGCGATTGCATCGGCCCAGCGCAGGACGTTTTTGTAATCGTCCACGCTGAGAAACTCGGCCGCGCCGTAACTGTTGGCTCTCGCCAAGCCGCCATACCAGGGCCAGATGGCCATGTCCGCAATCGTGTAGTGGCGGCCTGCGACATATTCGCTTTCCGCGAGGCGCCGGTCGAGGACATCGAGCAGGCGCTTCGTCTCCATTGCGAAGCGATCGATGGCGTATTCGATCTTGATCGGCGCGTATGCGTAGAAATGGCCAAATCCGCCGCCCAGATAAGGCGCAGAGCCCATTTGCCAGAACAGCCAGGAGAAGCACTCGGCGCGCTCGGCGGCGTCAGTCGGCAGGAAGGCGCCGAACTTCTCGGCGAGATAGAGCAGGATCGCGCCGGACTCGAAGAGGCGGATTGGTTTCGGACCGCTGCGGTCCATCAAAGCGGGGATCTTCGAGTTCGGATTGATGGCGACGAAGTCGCTGCCAAATTGTTGGCCCTCGTTGATCCTGATCAGCCAAGCGTCGTACTCGGCGCCCTTGTGGCCCAGCGCCAGCAGCTCCTCGAGCATGATCGTGACCTTCTGGCCATTCGGAGTCGCCAGCGAATAGAGCTGAAGAGGATGGCGGCCGATCGGCAGTTCCTTGTCGTGGGTGGAGCCGGCGACTGGGCGATTGATGTTCGCGAACTGGCCGCCGCTCGGCTTGTCCCAGGTCCAGACCTTGGGCGGGGTATATTCGGACGAACTGCTCATTCATACGGCTCCAGATCTCAAGGCTGCCGGCAGACGCAATCGCGCCGCGAGCAGGAGATCCTCAACTGGTGGTTTACTCGAGGGCTTTCCAGTGCGGCCAAGCGCTACTGTCGCCCACGCGTCATAGTCGCCGTGCGTTCGCCTGGTCGAGGTGGAAGGTGTCGCGGAGCCGGCGGAATCGCGATGGGGCATGCGAAGGACACGCTCAAATCTGCGTGATCAGCGACGCGAGCGGCGTTAATTTCAACGGAGCTTTGCAGCTGTTTGTCATTTGCAGGCCCGCCATTTAGAGTAAGTCGTTATCAGCCTGCGCTCAATTGAAGACGAGGCAGCCACAAGCGCAGTCTCGAAATGGGGGAATCCGTGGAGCCCATTCTCATTGTTGGCGCTGGTCCGACGGGCCTTGTGCTTGCAATTGAACTTGCTCGCCGCGGCGTGCCGCATGTCCTGATCGACCTGCGGCCCAAGCCGCAGGTGTGGGATCGTGCGGCGGTCGTCAAGGCGCGGACCCTCGAGATTCTCGCCGCGCTGGGGCTTTCTTCAGAGTTTCTTGCCCGGGGTACGGCCATCCGCGGAACGGACTTCTATTGCGCCGGGTCACGGAAGGCGTCGTTTCGGTTTCAGGTTCTCGACACGCCGTTCCCGCTTATGCTGGGACTGTCGGAAGGCGTCACCGAGGAGATCCTGACCAGAGAGCTCGAGCGGTTGGGCGGCGGCGTCAAACGAGGGGTCGAATTCATCGATCTCAAGGCCGACGACAAGGCAATCCGGGTTCGAGTCCGCGAGAATGGCGTCGAACGGACTATGGAGCCGAGCTGGCTGGTTGGCGCCGATGGATTTCACAGCAAGGTCCGCGACGCCGTTGGAATCGAGTTTCCTGGACACGATTACGATCGACAATGGGGCGTGGCCGACTTGCGTTTCGCCAACTGGCCGCACGAGCCGGACTTGGCCGCGGCCATGTTCGATCCGCTGCTTATCCCGGTTCCGATCGGCGGGGGTATCTGGCGGGCGTACTTCCGCGCCGATCCGGCGGTTAGCGCGCACCAAATCCATATCGCACACTGTCTGGAAAAGCTTGCCCCGGGCACGACGGTCGCGAGTTCCGACGAGCCGCAACTGTTCCATACCCACTCCCGGGTAGCCACCCGGTTCCGCTCGGGGCGCGTGTTGCTCGCCGGCGACGCGGCGCACGCCTGCAGCCCAATCGAAGGGCACGGGATGAACGGCGGGATTCAAGACGCGTTCAATCTGGGATGGAAGCTCGCTCTGGTCGCCACCGGCAAGGCTCCGGACGCCTTGCTCGACTCCTACGATGTCGAGCGCCGTGCGATTGCGAAAATCGTCTGCGCGTCGGGCGATGACGCGGAGGCCAACGCCGCGCAAGGCGATCCGGCGGCGATCGATGCGGCCGCGCTGAATTTGGCGACGGCCGAGGGCCAATACAAAGCGGCGTTTGGCGAATTGGAGCTCGGCCTCGGCTACGATGCGAGCCCGATCCTGGGACCCATCGGGCCTGAACCTATCTCTCAGTCCATGACGACGATCGGGTACCGACTCGGGGACGCCGGCCCGCTGACGGGATCGGGCGGCGCCCTTCGGCTGCATGAAGTGATTGCCCACACGGGACACACTGTGTTCGCGACGACAGGCGAAGCGGGCAGCGCCGATTCAGACGAGGTCGTGAAAATGGCGCGCCAGGTCGCGGACCGGTTCGGCCCCCATGTCAAAGCCTTCGTCGTCGCGCGGAAGGCGAACGCGACAACGTCTGCCGCGGATATGCTGATCGACCCGACGGGCGCAGCCCACGCACGGCTCGGCGGTGACGAGCCGTCGCTGTGTGTCGTCCGTCCCGACGGCCACCTTGGCCTCCGGGTGACGTCGTCGGCTCTTCCGGCGGTCGATGCCTATTTCGCGCGGATCCTCTCCTAGCGGCAGCTTTACATGGCCGTCCCCTTCTCGACGGCGGTTCGATCGATCCGTTTGGGTTTTCTTGGCTAGTCGGCTTTTCGCTGCGAAACCCCCAGCTAAAACGTGTTGGATTTCCTTGGATTTCCTTGGAATCTCTCGTCCGAAACGAGACTTTTCAATGGGTTACGCGGAGAAAATCGCGAAAATATTTTCATGCCGCTTTTGGTGGCGTCAAAGCGGTCGGGAGACGAGATCCTCCGGGATTGGCATGCGAATAGGCAGGATTTGTCATGGGGCAAGCTTAGCTTAGATTCTGATTTTCCGCAATACATTGTCGTCCGGGCCTGACCTCGCCTCGCTTAGCCGAAACGCAGCGGGCCCTTTAGGGCGCACTTTCTCTCGAATGCAGTGGGAGCCGGGCGAAAGGGCATTCAGTCCGGGTTCACACTAAAGCACTTGCTTTCCTATTCACGCCGTGATAGTTAAGTATATGCTTAACTATCAGACCCCGCTCGACCTGGCGTTTCAGGCTCTCGCCGATCCGACCCGCCGGGCGATTGTCGAGCGGCTCGCGGAGAGGCCGGCGTCGGTCAGCGAGCTCAAGCGCCCGCTCGCCATGTCGCTGCCGGCGGTGATGCAGCATCTCGCGGTGCTGGAAACCTCGGGGCTTGTCGTTTCGCAAAAGTCGGGACGCGTGCGGACCTGCAGCATCAATCCGGCCGCGCTTCGCCGAAGCCGAGCGATGGATCACAGAGCGGCGTCTCGAGTGGGAGCGCCGCCTCGACCGACTTGGCGACTATCTCAAAACTCTGGAAAGCGAAGGAAAGAGCGATGAACACGATCGATAAGACAAGCCGCAAGGTTCAGCCGGCCCCGTTACGCGTGTCGCGCGTCTTCTCGGCGCCGCGCGAAATAGTGTTCAAGGCCTGGAGCTCGGCCGACCACGTCAAACGATGGTTCTGCCCGAACGGCTATTCGGTTCCAGAAGCGACGGTCGAGATGCGGGTCGGCGGCCGGTTCGAGGTCTGCATGCGCTCGCCGGAAGGGTTGGAGCATTGGACCAAGGGAACGTTCACCGAGGTCGTGGCGCCGGAGCGCCTGACGATCGACCACCACGTAATCGACCCGTGCGGCGGCGGTCCGCTGTTCAGCGCCGTTACGCAGGTCAAGCTCAGCGCCGTCCATGACGGCACGCTGATGGAAGTGGTGCAGACCTACACGGTCGCCGATCCCGCTCAGGCGGAGCCGATGCTCAAAGGCGCGCCCGAAGGCTGGCGCCAGACGCTCGACAAGCTCGAGGCGGAAATCGCGCGTATCCAGGGGAGCGGCGGGGGCCGGTCGGTCGTTCACGATGTCTTCCACATCGAGCGCACCTACGATGCGACGGCGGAGCAAGTTTACAGGGCCCTGTCCGACGAAGTCGCCAAGAACCGCTGGTTCTATGGACCGGAAGGGTGGCGGCTGATCGAACGCTCGATGGACGTTCGGGTCGGTGGTCGTGAGCGGGTCAAGGGGCGGTTTCGATGGCGGCGTGACGACGACCTTCGACGCGATCTACCACGACGTCGTTCCGCGAGAGCGAATCGTCTACACCTATGAGATGCATCTCGACGAGCGGAAGATTTCCGTTTCCCTCGCGACGCTCGAGATCGAGCCTGCAGGCGCGGGACGCACGAAGCTCAAGATTTGCGAGCAGGGCGCGTTCCTCGACGGCTACGACGATGCGGGATCGCGCGAACGCGGAACTGGGGACCTTCTCGACAAGCTCGGCGCTTCGCTCAGCGCCTGATCGGCCGGAGCCGCGGGGAGGGGCGGCGAGCGCGAACCAATCGCGCTCGCTAAGCGCTCGCGCGCCTCACTCGTCGTTCGACGCGTTGAGGTCGTTCCAGCCGATATATTCGCCCTCGAGGGCCTCGCGGAGCCGGACCCCTATGCCTCCGCCGCCATCCTTGGGGATGAAGACGGCGCCGGCGGTCTCGAGCGCGATGCGGATTTTGTCGACCGCTTCGTTTGCGATGGCATCGGGCGCGCCGGTCTCGAACGCGTTGATCGTCGATACAGGCACGCCGGCCGTCTCGGCCAGCTTCGCTTGCGACCAGCCAATGAGGGCGCGTGCAGCTCTGACCTGTGCCGCTTCGACCATGGCCTTGAGTTTATTCCGCCGCTGTCGCGGATATCGCGACGGCGGGGGTGGGCGCGGAATCGCGAATGTTGTCGCCGAGCGTCTTGCGGGCGAGCGCCGCTTCGCCGCCGCTGGTGGCGTGATAGAGCGACAGCTGTTCGAATTCGTCCGACTTGGGCGCCTCGATGGCGAGATCGCTGTAGGTCCAGCGGTCCGGCGACTCGAGCGTAGCCTTGAGAACTTTCCGCGTTTTCAGGAAGAAGCTGCCGTATTTCCAGGCCTTGCTGAGGATCTCGAAGCCGTAGCGCGGATAGAAGATGAAGCGCGATTCAATCGGCAGGCTGCTGCGCCGGTCGCGGCGGTACTTGAGGCGGAAGGCGCCGCCTTCGAGCGGGTGCACGCCCTCGTGGTCGATCATCAGTTTGAACCAGAGCATGGTGCTCAGGATCTGTTTCGGCCGACCATTCTTGATCGCCGCGGCGCGCTTGAGAATCGTGCCGATATGGTCGAGCGTGTAAAACGCATTCCATGCGGCGCGATATGCGTCCTCCCACTCCTGGTCGCTCATCTTCGAATGATGCGAAACGCGGTGGTTGAGGTCGTATTTGTTGATGTCGGGGTCCATCCAGACGCCCTTGGCGAGCATCTTCTTGTGATCCTCCGAGCCCGGCAACGGCGTGAGGAAGAAGAACTCGAGAATGTCGAGCGGCAGTTCCCGCTTGATGATCTCGATGTCGCGCAGGATCGAACTCTTTCGTGTCGGCGGGGAAGCCGAGGATGTAGCCGGCGAAAGTGATGGCGCCGTGCGAGCGCCATTTCTGCAGCATCACCCGATATTCGGTGATCTTGTTCTGCCGCTTCTTGGCGGTGATCAGGTTCTCGGGGTTGATGTTCTCAAGCCCGATGAACACGCGCTTGACGCCAGCGGCGGTCGCCTTCTCGATGAAGTTCTTGATCTTGTGGCAGAGGGTGTCGACCTGGATGGTGAAGCCGACGTGGATGCCTTCCTTCTTCAGCTCGATCACCCGGTCGAGCAGGATCTCCCAGTCGCTGTTGCGGGCGAAATTGTCGTCGGTGATGAAGAACCGGTCGATGCCCTGCGCGTAATTGGCGCGGATGATCTGCTCGAGATCGTCGGGCGAGCGAAAGCGGCTCTTGCGCCCCTGCACGTTGATGATGGTGCAGAAGGAGCACTGATAGGGGCAGCCGCGACCGAGATCGATGCTGGAATAGGTCCCGGACGTGCGCTCGACATGCTTGCGCGGCAGGATTGGCGCCGGCTCGCCAACGAGCGAGGGCAGCTGATCCATGAAATTGTAGAGCGGCTTTAGCGTGCTGTTCCAAGCGTCGAGCAGCACTTCATCCAGTCGGTGCTCCTCGGATTCGCCGGCGAACATCGAAATGCCGAGCGCCTGCGCCTCGACGATCTCCGAGGGAAGTTCCGGCAGCATGGCGAGGCAGCCGGAGACGTGGAAGCCGCCGAGGCAGACCTGATAGCCAGCCGCGCGAAACTGACGCGCGATATCCACAGCGCGGGGAAACTGGTTCGACTGCACCCCGACGATGCCGATCAGCGCCCGCCCACCCCGGCGCTTGAGGTCGCGGATGATCCGGCTCGGGAACACGCGGCGATTGGTCTCGTCGTAGGTGTCGACCTCGATCCTGACCCCGGGGCCCAGAACCTCGCGCTTGCTGGCGTCCTCGGCCAGGCTGTTCATGCAGGCAAGCGTGTTCGATGGCAGCGCCGAGCGGAACCACTGAATCGGGTAGCCGTCGTCGTCATAGTGCGTCGGCTTGACGAGGACGAAGGTAAATAACGAGTCAGGCTCGCTCGAATCCAGCTTGGCCTCAATTGGACTCGACGACGCCCTCATGAATGAATTGTCCCGCAGAAGAATCGTCCACCGCCTAGCACGGGCGGCTTATCCGAGCAAATCCCTCGCGTTTGCCGCGTTCGGCCGAGGCCGATCACATGGGCGGGACAAGCCCGTCCTTGCCGACCAGGACAAAGCCCGCTTCGATCGAGCCGTCCGCCTGCTTGGGTCCTCGCGCGATAATCGCCGCGCCGGGCTTGAGATCCGTCTGCGCGCCGGGCTCGAAGCCGACGATCGGCGTCTTCGGGTCGACAACGATAGTCTGCTCGCCGCCTTTGTAGGTCACGGTGAGCTTGGGGCCGGTCGTCGCGTCGACGCGGGCGGAAATGTTTCCGTTGGTCATCGAGCCTTTCGGCCCGAGATCGAAGGGGAATGAGGTGGAATTTGAGCGACTTTTCGTACTGCCAAAGCGTTGCGACTGGTTGGCGGACTAAGAACGCGTTGAATTTGGTTAGGAGGCTTGTGTGATGGGCGTCACAGACAAAGGGGGAAATATGGATAAGTAGGCACAGATGGGCAGGCTGGGAGGAGGCCATGACGAGACTAGGGGCTATTCGTTTTTTTCTGACATCATTCTTCACGTTGAGCGCTGTCGCTTGTATTGCGCAGACACTCTCCAGCGCGGCTCAGTCGGATATTGCAACACCTTCGCTGAATTCAATCCTTAATCAGTTCCGGCTGAATGCCTTGAGTACGCACCGCGTGTTTCACCCGGAGCATGGCGAAGTCAGGACGTTGCGGAGATTGGGACTGGGGACCTCTCAACCCGCGCTGCCGCTCAACCGCTATCTCTCGATTTTCGTGTCTGATGTCGACACGACGAAGGCAATCAAGTTTTCAGAGGTTATGGACCAGTTGGTTCAGCAGAGCGGAGACACGCAGCTGACCAAGCAAGTGCTCTTCAGCCAGTGGTGGGACACACAAGGCCAGGGGCCGGGACTGGGGCTCGGTCCTCACTGTGACGACGCTTCCCCGCCCAACCCGCCCCAGGGGGTAGCGAACCAGACCGCGAATTCCCTCCTTAACGGCTTCCCTTATCGCTGCCCAAGAACTTGAGGCGACGGAAGCGGCAAGTGATCCTTTCACCAACGAAGTCTACTTCAATCCAAACGCCTATTCCGCGATCGCCTTCAGCAATCGCTTCGACCTTCTGAGCAGCGCTGTCGATGCGGGCAATGGAAAGGTGACGTTTCCCGATTGTGGTGAATATCGCATCGTCTTTGCGCGCAACTCCGGGCAGGTCGATCCTCGCAACAGGAACCTGATCATCTTCGAAGCGCGTGTCGCGAACCCCGATCCGAGACCAGAGGCGAAGACGGATGCGACGCCCACCGGCTGCCTGCCTATCCTGAATTTCTGGCATAGCCTCTCCGACCCGCAAATGACGGCGGAACAGCGGGGCGCCAAGCTGCACGATTTTTACATGAACGGTCAGTTGCTCGGCGGAGAACAAATCGGGCCGATCGTGGACATCGACAACTATTCCTTCACGTCAGGACAGAATTCGAACCAACCAGTTCATGCTTAACCTGCCCAAGCCGCCTCCAGCGCCGTTTGACTGGACTTTGCGGGAGTTCAAAGCCGTGAAACTTAACGGCACGGTCCTGATCGTTCCCGACACCGTCAAGGCCAATCCAAGCCCGGATCTGTTTGCCGCCGGCGACACTGACACACGCATCGCGGCCCTCAGCCAGGCCATTCGGGCGCAGATGAAGACAATTTTGGGCATTGCGCACGATCCCAACAGTGTCGACGACGTCAACTCGATTGGGTTTTCGGTGGCAGGCGAAGGCGTCAACACCTTTGAGAGCGACGAGAAAGGCGCTCCTAACGACCCCGCGATCGGCGACATTATGGCGACATTTGATCCAGGCAACACCGTTCCGCTGGGTCGTAGCGACGCCTTTGTAACAAATATTCAGAATGCGCTGAACGTCGCGGTCCCCGGAAACACGATGCTCACGCCTTTGAATGTCATAGACAGAATCCGCACCCAAACCTGCGCTGGATGCCACCAGTTCAGCGACGGCTCGGTCGACAAAATCGGGCTTGGCGGGAAAGCGGTTTGGCCCAACAAGCGCGCAGGGGATGTCAGTGGTCCAAGTGATCTAACCAATCATCCGCCTATGCCGTTCACGCAAGAGTCCGAGCAATTGTCTGACTTGCGTGACGCGATATCGCTCTCCGCCGGCGGCAAAAATGGCAAGCGGTGGGCGATCTCGACGACCGTCGAATGCTTACTCGACGCGCGGGAGAAGCTGATCGACGAAGCACTGGGGTTGCCACTGAACACCACGGATCATTGTCCTCCGCGGAACTGACGCGGTCGCGACGATGTTTGCCTGAACGCATGCCGAACAGCTATCGAAGGTCTCACATGGGCGGGACAAGTCCGTCCTTGCCGACCAGGACAAAGCCGGCCTCGATCGAGCCGTCCGCCTGCTTGGGTCCTCGCGCGATAATCGCCGCGCCCGGCTTGAGATCGGTCTGCGCGCCCGGTTCGAAGCCGACGATCGGCGTCTTCGGGTCGACAACGATGGTCTGCTCGCCGCCTTTGTAGGTCACGGTGAGCTTGGGGCCGGTCGTCGCGTCGACGCGGGCGGAAATGTTTCCGTTGGTCATCGAGCTTTTCGGCCCGAGATCGAAGGGACGGAAGCCCTCGCCCGTGCCCCGCATCGCTTCGGGAAAGATGTGCACTTCCATGGCCTTGAGCTCATTTCCATCGCCTGGCAGAGCGGCGACGCCAATGAAGGACCCTGGCTTCACGTCGGTGAGTGCGGCGGGAACGACAAGAACGAACCGGGTTTTCGGGTTGAGATGGATGGTCTGATCCTCGCCCGCGCGGGTGTGCACGGCCAAGGTCGACCCGTCGGCGCTGATCGTTTGGATTGTCGCGCGCGACGATGCGACCGGCGGGTTTTGGGCGAAGGCGGGCGTAACGCCAAGGACGAGCGCTAGGACGACGGCGGCGGACGAGGTTCGGACCTTGGACATCGTATCTCCGGGGAAGCGAGGGTCGGCGCAGCGTTCGCCAGCGACAGTGGACAAAAAGCGATCGAGTCTCAAGGTCGGCGGCTGGTCTTCTGTGGCGAGCGCTCGTCACATGCGCGTGACGAAGGAGACGAATGAGACCGCCAGGACGAAGATCCTGGGCTTGGGTCCGCGACCAACCGACCGCCGCGCGCGTCGCTGCCTGCCAAGAGGGGGCAGCGCAGACTCGACCGGCTGGAAGTCGGCATGTCATAGGCCCGGTGCGTTCTCATAGACCAGATCTATTCCCCGTTGGGCGTCCCATGACCAAGACGTTTTCCACGCTGATTGGCTTTGCCGCCATTGTAACGTGGTCTTTTCTGGCGCTCCTCTCCACCGCGGCGGGGCCGATACCGCCGTTCCAGCTCGCGGCGATGACTTTTTTCCTTGGAGGGTTGGTCGGCGCGTCGAGCTGGCTGTTTCGCCCTCAGGCGGTGAAGGCGCTCCGCCAACCCTGGCAGGTTTGGGCGCTCGGGGTTGCGGGCTTGTGCATCTACCACTGCGCCTATTTCTTCGCGATCCAATCGGCTCCGCCGGTGGAGGTCAGCCTGATCGCGTATCTTTGGCCGCTTCTCATTGTTGTCTTCGCGGCGTTTCTGCCAGGCGAGAGGTTACGCTTTCATCATGTGTTGGGAGCGTTGCTAGGTCTCGCGGGCGCGGTGACCGTCATCACGAAGGGCGGCGCTGTCGGCCTTGCAGACGGCATCAAACCCGGACATTTGATCGCGCTGTTTTGTGCCTTCATCTGGTCTGGCTATTCGGTTCTGTCCCGCCGATTCGGCGCCGTTCCGACCGATGTGGTGGCGGGCTACTGCCTGATCACGGCCGCTGTCGCGCTCTTGCTCCATCTCGCCCTCGAAACCACCGTGACGCCGCAGGGCGCGACATCGTGGACGGCCATTATCGTGCTTGGCGTGATCCCTCTGGGAGCTGCCTTCTACGCTTGGGACTGGGGTTGCAAGCACGGAGATATCATGGTCATCGGCGCCGTCTCCTACGCGGCGCCTTTATTCTCAGTCGTCATCCTGATCGCGGCTGGCTACGGCGCCTACCATTGGTCAGTGGCGCTGGCCTGCGGTCTCATCGTCGTTGGCGCCCTTATTGGAGCGAAAGACATGGTCTTCCGCCCTGAACCGGTCGGCGCCGCCCGGCTTTAGACCTTGACCTCGTTCCCGTCCTGACCCCAGCGGGTATGGAAACTGCCTTCCTTGTCGAGGCGGCGATAGGTATGGGCGCCGAAATAGTCGCGCAGGCCCTGCAGCAGGTTGGTCGGCCCCCGCGCGCGCCTGAGCCCGTCGTAATAGGCAAGCGACGAAGAGAAAGCAGGCGTCGGCACGCCGTTGGCGATCGCTAGGCTAAGCACACGCCGCCAGGCGCCCTCGGTCCTGATGACGCCGTCGCGGAAATAGTCGTCGAGCAGGAGGTTCGCGAGCTTCGGATTGCGGTCGTAGGCTTCCTTGATTCGATCGAGGAAACGAGCCCTGATGATGCATCCGCCGCGCCAGATGGTCGCCATGTCGCCAAGCTTCAGATCCCATTTGAACTGGGCGGAAGCGACCGACATCTGCTCGAACCCTTGCGCGTAGGCGACGATCTTCGACGCGTAAAGGGCGTCGCGAATGGCGTCGATCTCCGCCTTTTCGGGCTTGCGCGTCTGAACCGCCGGGTGGCGAGTCTTCTTGTCCATTTCCTGCCGCATCGCCCGTTGCGCCGAAAGGCCGCGGGCGAAAACGGCCTCGGTGATCCCGGTCAACGGCACGCCAAGCTCGAGCGCGTTCTGCGCCGTCCAGCGGCCGGTGCCCTTCTGCTCCGCTTCGTCGACGATGACGTCGACCAGCGGCTTGCCCGTGGCCGCGTCGGTCTTGCGCAAGACAGCGGCGGTGATCTCGATCAGATAGCTGTCGAGATCGCCCTCTTTCCAGGTCTGGAAGATATCCGCCATGGCTGACGCATCGAGGCCGTATACGCTCTTCATGAGATCGTAGGCTTCGGCGATGAGCTGCATGTCGGCATATTCGATGCCGTTGTGCACCATCTTGACGTAATGGCCTGCGCCTTGCGGGCCGATATACGTGCAGCACGGCGTTCCATCGACCTGGGCGGCCATCTTGGTCAGCATCGGCGCGATGCGATCCCAGGCTTCGCGATCGCCGCCAGGCATCATGCTCGGACCTTCGAGCGCGCCCTCCTCGCCACCCGAAACGCCCATGCCGACGAAGTGGATCTTCTTCGCCTCGCAGGCCTCGTAGCGACGCGCGGTGTCGGTGAACAACGAGTTGCCGCCGTCGATGATGATGTCGCCTTCCTCGAGGTGAGGCAGGAGCTCGTCGATCACCTCGTCGACCGGCTTGCCGGCCTTGACCATGATCAGGATCGGGCGGGGCTTCGCGATGCTGGCGATAAACTCGGGCAGCGCCTTGGCCGGGAAAAACCGGCCTTCCTTGCCATGCTCAGCGATCAACGCGTCCGTGCGCTCGTGATTGCGATTGAAGACCGCAACGCCGAATCCCTTGTGCGCCGCGTTTCGCGCGAGGTTTGCGCCCATGACGGCCAATCCCATAACGCCAATGTCAGCTTTGTCAGCCATGGTTTCTCCGCGCTTTTCGGGGGCAGGTCCGCTGTCTTAGCCCTGCCGCGAAGGGCGGGCAAATCCGATGCGAGGCGGCGCTGGCGTCCCGCGGGTTGACGGGAGAGCGCAAAAACGCCTTTTGTTGTCGTCAATATCAGGAGTCCCACCTTGCCGCATGCGCCCGCGGACGCGCTCTGGGTTCGCGTCTACTACGAAGACACGGACTTTTCAGGCCGTGTCTATCACGCGTCTTATCTGCGCTTCCTGGAGCGCGGCCGCACCGAGTGGCTACGGCGCCGCGGATTCACGAATTTGGAACTTGCCAAAAGCATAGGCATCGCGTTCGCCGTGCGCTCGCTGCAAATCGAGTATCTGGCGCCGGCGATGATGGACGATCTCCTGATAGTCGAGACAAGCGCCGCCGCCGTGCGCGGCGCTTCCATCACATTCAATCAGCGCGTCGTGCGCGACGACAAAGCGCTCGTGACGGCCTCAGTGTTGGCCGCGTCCATTCGCGACGATCGCCCAGCGCGTATCCCCGCTGAGCTGCGTCGTCTCTTTCAGCCGCCCGCCTGATTGCGTCCCCCAGCAATCAGAAGGCAACCCGGTCTCCACCCTTGAGCTCCAGGATTTCGCGGGCTTCGTCAGGGCTCGCGATCGAGAGGCCAAGGCCCTCGATGATCTGACGGGCGGCGCGAACCTGCTCGGCGCTGCTCGTCGCGAGTTTGCCCGGGCCAGACCAAAGCGAATCCTCGAGCCCGACGCGAACATTGCCGCCCATCGCGGCAGCCATTGCGGCGATGGCGAGCTGATTGCGGCCCGCTCCAAGCACCGACCATCTATACTGCGCGCCGAACAGACGGTCAGCGGTGCGCTTCATATGCATGACGTCCTCGGGATGCGAACCGATTCCGCCCAGGATGCCAAATACGGTTTGGACGAAGAGCGGCGGCTTCACGAGGCCGCGCTCAAGGAAGTGGTTGAGGTTGTAGAGGTGCGAAATGTCGTAGCACTCGAACTCGAAGCGGGTCCCGGAATCGGCAAGCGTGCGCAGGACGAATTCGATGTCCTTGAACGTATTGCGGAACACGAGATCGCGTGAGTTCTCGAGCGCCTGCGCCTCCCAATCGTGTTCAAAGGTCTTGAAGCGGTTGAGCATCGGGAAGAGCCCGAAGTTCATCGAACCCATGTTCAGGGATGCGACTTCCGGCTTGAAAGTCTCCGCCGGCTTCACACGCTCCTGCACCGTCATGAAAGGCGCGCCGCCCGTGGTCAGATTGATCACAGCGTTTGTCGACTGCTTGATGCGCGAGAGGAAGCGCGCGAAGGCTTCTGGGGTTTGGTCCGGCCGCCCGGTCTGCTCATCGCGCGCGTGCAAGTGGACAATCGCGGCGCCGGCTTCCGCCGCGCCAAGCGCGGCCGTGGCGATCTGGTCGGCAGTGACCGGAAGATGAGGCGACATTGACGGCGTGTGGATCGCCCCCGTCACAGCGCAGGTGATGATGACCTTGTTCGACTGAGCCATATGACCGTTTTTCCCTGTCTCTTCGCCGTTCGTTAATCGCCGATGGTCTTGTCCGCCCAGCGCTTGTGCGCTGCAAGCGCGATCAGGCGGCGATCCCGCCAGGCCTGACGTTCTCCGAGTTTGTCCGCGGCCAAGCGTTCGCGACGCTCGGATTCGACTTTGTCCATGACCGGCCCGCTCCAATCGACGCGCCACTGCGTCGACCGGAAGATGCCGGAATAGATGCCCTGATAGCGGTCGGCATAGTCGCGCACGCCCCCGGGCGCATTGAGCTCGATCGTCTCGAACGGCCCCATGAAGGACCAGCGCAAAGCGAGGCCTTCGCGAATCCCGACGTCAACGTCCTCAACCCCCGCATAGCCCTGCTCGACGAGCCGGAACGCCTCTTCAAGCAGCGCGCCTTGCAGCCGGTTCATGACAAAGCCGTCGAGCTCGCGCTTCATGACGATCGGCGCATGACCAGCGGAACGCAGAAACGTCGCCGTGCGCTCGACAACCGGCTGAGTCCGTCCATGGCGCGGGGACCACTTCGGCGGCGGGAATGAGATAGGGCGGATTGATCGGATGGACGACGAGACAGCGCGCTCGGCCCTTCAGGTTTTCGGTGAAGGCCGAGGGTAGAATCGCGGAAGTCGAGCTCGCCAGGACGGTGTCGGTCGGTGCGGCCGCGTCGAGGCGCGCGAACACCGCGCGCTTCACCTCGACATCCTCCGGCGTGTTCTCCTGGACGTGGACCGTTCCTTCAAGCGCCGACTCGAGTGTTGTCGCCTCGCGGATCCGTGTTGCGACTTCGCTCGCTGAGGATCCGTTGAGAAGATCGTTCGCCTCGAGTTCCGGCAAAAGCTTCTCGATATAGGCCAGAGCCTTGCTGGGCGCCTCCTTGTCCTGATCCCAAAGCGCGACGTCGTTGCCAGCGCGGGCGAAGCTGATCGCCCAGGCGCGACCAACAAAGCCGGACCCGATCACCGCCACTTTTGCCATATCGCCCTCCCACGCCAGCGCCTATCCGTCACAACGTCTCGACATTGGCGTCTACGCCGATCGATTGGCCGGATACGTTACGCCCGGCCGGGGACAATAAGTACGCGATTGTCGCGGCGACATCGCCCGCGGTCACCATTCGGCGCATCGAGACCTTTTCGAGGTAGGTCTTTTCCATCGCCGCGTAGGTGACGCCCGTTTGCTTGGCGCGCGCCGCGATCACCCCGGTTATCCGCGCTCCCTCGACGATGCCGGGCAGAATCGCGTTGACCCGGATGTTCGCCGATCCCAACTCCTTGGCGAGGCTTTGGGTGAACCCGATAACGCCAAATTTGGCCGCCGAGTAGGGGGTCCGGAACGCGTAACCAAACCGCCCCGCAGCCGACGACAGATTGACGATCGAGCCGCCGCCGGTGGCTTTCAGCATCGGCACGGCCAAGTGCGCGCAGAGGAATTGGCCCGTCAGGCAGACGTCGATGGTGCGGCGCCAATCTTCCGGCTTGATCTCCTCGACGCCGCCGGTCGGCCCGGCGATTCCGGCATTGTTGATCAGCGCGTCGAGTCCGCCAAGAGAGGCTTTGACGTCGTCGAACAGACGGGCCACGTCGGCTTCCGAAGACACGTCAGCCCTCGTTACTCCAGCTTTGGGATGAGCGGCGCGGTAGTCGGCGAGGAATTCGTCGGAGACATCGCAGATATGGACTCGCGCGCCACGCGCTATGAGCAAATCGGCCGTCGCGCGTCCAATGCCCGATGCGCCGGCCGTGACCAGAACGCGCAGCTTTTCCGGAAGAGCAAAGACGTCAGCGAGATCATTCATTCAATAACTCCGATCATCAGGTTCATCCGTCGTCAAAAGCACCGTAGCCGCGACCAGGACACGGCGAACAGAATCGTTCTCGTCGTGTAGGGCAAGCGCGCAGGCCTTCCAAGGCTCAAGGCCAGTTCGTCGATTCCGCCACTTCCGCCAGCATCGACATGACTTCGAACGCGGCCTTCGCGGCCTCCGCGTTGGCTGACGCGCAACAATCCCGCAGGACCGTCACTCGAAAACCGCGGTCGGCCGCGTCGCGGACTGTGTGCTCGACCGAGAATTGCGTCGCAAGTCCGCAGACCGCGACCTCGGTCACGCCGCCGGCTTCCAGGATCGCCTGAAGCTTGGTGGCGAAGAAGGCGCTGTTGCCCTTGTGGATGAGGAGCGTCTCGCCGGTAAGCGGCTCGAAGCCCTTATAGGGTTCAGCGCCCCACGAGCCAAGCTTCACCGCGCCAAGCTCCCCAACTTTGCGAAAAAGGCGGCCGTGTCTCGGCAGGTCCGCGTAGTCTGGGGAAAAAGCGATGTGAACATGCGCGACGACGAATCCGAGTTGGCGGGCGCGTCCAAGCGCCTCTCGGCTTGCCTCGAGGAACCGCGTCGAATTTGTCGCCCGTCCGGTCGATCGCGAAAGGGATCTTCCCGTCTGGATGACAGATGTCGTTTTGATAATGAAGCGCAATCAAAGCAGGAGCCAAGGTCGTCTCAGCTCAACTTGGCGCGGCGCCGGTCGCGACGAAATAGCGGATGGCGAAGTCGATCCATTCGGGCTGACTCCAGTCCGGGTGTTCACTCCGGATCTCGGGACCAAGCGTCGCAACGATCGCGTCAGTGTCCTCTTCGCCCGTCGCGGCGTGACTTCACGCGTCGACCGAGATCGATCATGTAGTCGCGCACTGTCCGGACGATTTCCGCGCCGCCCAGCGCGCCGTGTCCGGGAACCACGATGCGCGGCGCCTCGGCATCGAGCGCTGTCAGGACGCGGGCCCAATTCACCGCGTCAATATCGACCTCGTCTGGTGGAAACCACGGAAAGATCGGGAACATCCGTTCCTCCGCCAGGTCGCCGGTGAAGACGAGTCCGCAATCGGGCACATGCACGGTCTGATCGCCAAGCGTATGCGCTTTTCCTGTCGCGCGCAGTTCGACGCTGCGGCCGCCGAGATCGATCGTGGCGCTCGGGCCTCTATAAACTTCATCCGGTTCGACGATTGTCGTCCCCTCGAGCGCCGCGGCGACTGCCGGCCCGAAGGTGCGAAACATGCCAAGAAAACCTTCGCCCTTGCGCGTGAGCTCATCCCGCTGCGCTTCGTTGTAGATGATCTTGGCCGCGCCCTTGAAAACCTGAGCGCCGAAGCCGTGCTCTGGATGGAAGTGGGTGAGGGTGAGAATCAGCGCGCGCGATCCCGCCAGGTCTTTTGCGACCTCAAGCACCTTGGCGCCGTTCGCGGGGCCCATGCCCGTATCGATGACGAGGGCCGAGTCCTCTCCGAGGACGATTCCGATATTCGGCACCAACGGAACTCGCCTGTCGCCGATGACGAAAACGCCTTTAGCGACCTCGCTCAGCGCGCTTGCATCGACGTTCGGAGGCGGAGGCGTCTCGTCCATGGGCCTATTCGAGTTCGTGGTTCGAGGAGATGTCGGCCGGCGGGAGGTCGTTGCGTCCGGCCACGGACGCAGTGCGCGAAGGAAAGCCGATTTCGCGGCCTCCTGCAATGCCCTTGGGTCGATAAAGAATGATGATGAGCATGAGAAGCGCCAGAGCGCTGTCGCCCAGTCCGGCCGGCGCCGCGAGGTGAGTGCCGCCGATCGAAAAGCCCACTTCGGCCTCGCGCAATGCTTCAGTCAGAGCCGATATGGCGAGCGCGCCGATAACCGCGCCGGTCAGGCTGCCCGCCCCGCCGATCACCAGCATCGCGATGATGAGGAAGGTCAGGTCGAGATAGTAGGTCTCGACCCGAACCGTGCCGAGAAAATGCGCGAGCAGCACACCGGAGACGCCACTCAAGAAGGCGCTCAGCGTGAAGGCGATCCAGCGATGGCGCACGATATCCACGCCGGCGGCCCTCGCCGCGACTTCGTCCTCGCGCGAGGCGCGCAGCAGCAATCCGCCGCGCGATTCCTGATAGCCGAAGGCGATCGCGATGGCGACAGCGGCCCATATCGTTGCGGTCCAAAGGCCGACATAGTTGGGCAGCCCCATGAGCGAGTTCTGACCACCGGTGATCGAGGTCCAGTTGCCAAGCCCGACATAAACGACGACCAGAATCGAGAACGTGGCGATGCTGGCCGAGATGCCGGAGAGGCGCATGAGCGGGAAGCCAACGAGCGCCCCGATCGCGGCCGCAGTTGCTCCGCCGGCGAGCGCGCCCGCGGGCGCCGGCCAGTGCTGCTCCGCCAGCAGCTTCGGCAGATCTGGCAGGAAGACCGACTTCTGGCCGGGAGCCATCGTGAGCAGCGCCGACACATAAGCCGCGATCGCCATGAAGCCGACGTTGCCGAAAGAGAAAACGCCCGAGTTGCCGGCGAAGATATAGAGGCCGACGACTCCGACCAGCATGATGAGGGCCTGGGTCACGCGTCTTTGCAGAATGATCGGCGCGAAGGTCGCAGCGCACGCGACCACAATGACGAGTACGACGAGGAGGACCAAGGGCGCGAGACGCGTGGCGGCTTCCCGCATCGCGCCCGTCATATGCGCTGCCGCAGGCTGCGGGACGGAAAGAGGCCGAGCGGACGAACAATCAGAACAAGCGCCACAACGACAAAGACGAACGCCTCCCGGAAGGGTCGCAGGGCCTCGGGCAGCAGGGCCTGCAGCAAAATCGAGGCGACGCCGACGAGAAAGCCGCCGATCGCCGCTCCGGGCAAGCTGCCGAGACCGCCGATGACGGTGCCGACAAAGGCGATCACGACGAGCTGGAGGCCCATCCGAGGCTGGATGAGGCCGGTCTGCGCAACGATCATGCAGGCGACCGCAGCGGCCAAGAGGCCGCTTATCGCGAACGCAGCCGCAATGACGCGGTTCGCCCGGACGCCCAGGGCCTCAGCCATTTGAAAGTTCTCCGCCGCCGCGCGCATCTCGAGCCCAAGGCGGGTCGCGCGCAAGATCCAGGTCGTGCCAGCGAGAAGCGCGATGCTCACGGCGATCGTCACGAGATGCAGGAGTTGCAGGCGGACGCCCGCGATGTCCACTTGCTGCGCCAATCCGGGCAGGAAATCGACGCCCTTGGGACGCGCGCCCACGACCATGATCAACGTCTTTTCAAGAAAGAAGCTCACCGCAAACGACGAGACGAGCAGCGTCTCCGGATTGGCGCCTCTAAGCGGCCTGAACGCGGCCCGTTCGGTGATCAGCGCGAGGACAATGGCGGCGACCGCCGCTGCGACGATGGCGAGCGCCGTCGATTGGGCAAAAAATAAAACGATCGCGTAGCCCGCAAACGTGATCAAGTCGGCGTGAGCGAAATTGACCAGCCGCATCACGCCGAAGATCATGCCGATACCGAGAGCGGTGAGCGCGTAGAGACCACCAACGCTAATTGCGTCGACGAGGACTTGCGCGGCCTCCCTCATCGGGACCCGGTCGCGCCGCTCATCGCCACGCCAAAATAGGCGCCGTCGAAATCGCGATGCGCCTTGATCTCATCGGGGCGCCCGCTCAAACTGAAACGGCCGTGACTCATAATGAGAACGCGGTCGGCGACCGCGAAGGCGCGCGCCGCATTCTGCTCGGCGACGAGAATCGCGACGCCGCGGGATCGAATCGCCGTCAACTTGTCGTAGACCCGCGCGAGCGCCATCGGCGCGAGGCCGAGCGACGGCTCGTCCAGCATGAGCAGGCGCGGCCGTGACATGAGCGCGCGCGCGATTGCGAGCATCTGCTGCTCGCCGCCAGAAAGCAGTCCCGCCAACTGTCGGCGCCGCTCGCCGAGAACCGGAAACTCGGCGAAGACCGCTTCGAGATCGGACGCGATCTCCTCATCACGCCGGATGGTCGCGCCGAGCTTGAGGTTTTCGATGACCGAGAGGCTGGTGAAGATCTGACGCCCTTCGGGAACCAACGCGGCGCCGAGCCTCACGATTTCGCTGCGAGGAACGCCATCGGTCGAGCGTCCGCAGATTTCGATGCGGCCGCGCGCTCTGGCGCGCGATTGCGGCGATCGCTGAAAGGAGCGAGCTCTTGCCGGCGCCGTTCGGGCCGATAATCGCGACGATCTCACCCGCGCCGACTTCGAACGTCGCGTCTTTAACCGCGGTGAGGGCATCGTAGCGGATGGTCAGATCCTCGACGCGCAGGACCGCTTTGCCGCTTGGGCTCATGCGGACGCGTTCTCCGACACGCCGAGATAAGCCTCGCGCACTGTCGCATTGGCGCTGATATCGTCTGGCGCGCCGACTGCGATCGTCCTTCCGCTGCCCAGCACGTGGATTCGGTCGCAGAGCGCAAAGATGAGCGCCATATTGTGCTCGACGACGAGGATGCCGCAGCCGTAAACGGCGCGGACGCGAATGATCGCGCTCTTCAGATTTTCGACCTCCGCCGCCGCCATGCCGGCGGCCGGCTCGTCGAGCAGGAGATAGCGCGGCTCGAGCGCTAGCGCGCGGGCGATCCCAACATTGCGCTCCTCGCCGTAGGTCAATGCGGCGGCAGGCACGCGCCCGCGATCGCCTGGCAAAAACTCGGCCAGCAGCGTCTTCGCGCGCTCGCGCGCCCGTCTCCGGCTGAGGCCATTCGCGACCAGGCTCACTTCGAGGTTCTCCGAGACGCTGAGCCCCTTGAACAGACGCACGGCCTGAAAGGTGCGCGCAACTCCCGCTCTGGCGAAAGCGTCAGGCGTCGCGCCGGCAAACGGGCGCCCGTCAAGGCTGACCTCTCCCGCGCTCGGCTTCTGGAAGCCGGAGAGGACATTGACGAGCGTCGTTTTTCCCGCCCCGTTCGGTCCGATCAGACCGACAATGGCGCCAGGCTCGAGCGTGAACGAGACGTCCTCGATCGCCGCCAGCCCGCCGAAGCGAACGGAGACGCCTTCGGCGACAAGCGACATCGAGAAGCCGTTTAAAGAGGAGGAACCTTGTCGAGCGAGTACCGGCCTTCGGCGGTAAACTTGCCGTCCTTCACGCCGATAATCGACATCGGCCGGTCGGTGGCGATGTGCAAGGCTCGGCGTCCAGGTCGTCGGGCCGATGACAAGCGGCGCCTTGTCGAACGTGTCGAGCTTCGCCGCCACCTTGTCGCCATCCAACGAGCCCGCAGCGTTGGCCGCCTTGGCCCAGGCTTGAACGGCCGAGTAGCCGCGCAGGCCATAGGAGACGTCGGCCTTCTTGCCGTACTTGGCTTCAAACTTCTTGAAGAAGGCGTTGACGTCGGCGTTGGGATCGTCGCCGTATTTCGACCCGTAGTTCACGACGTAGAAATTGCTGAGGTTCGGCACGCTGCCGATCCAGTAGTCGCCGTCCATCGATTCGCCGGTGAGGATCGCTGCATCGATGCCCGCCGAGCGAAGCTGGCGCATCGCGCTCGGGCCGCCGGGCGCGTAGGAGCACAGAAAGATCAGATCGGGCGGCTTCGGCAGCGAAGTGATCCGGGTGACTTGCGCGGCGATCGAGGGATCGCCGTTGAGGAACGTGTCCTGTCCGAGCAGCGCCTGATCGCCGGCGAGCTCCTTCCATCGCGTCGCGAAGCTGCCGCAGAGTGACTTCGTATAGGAGATCGTGTTGTCGAGAAGAACGTAGCCCGTACGCCAGCCCTTCGTTTTGTAGGCCCATTCCGCCATCAGCGCGCCCTGCGCCTGCGCGGCGTTCGAGACGGAATAGGCCAGGGGGCCAACGCCCGCGACGCCGAACTTCGGGTCGGACGCGGCCGAAAAGGCAATCACGTTGTTCTGCTGCGCGACGTAGGCTCCGGGCGCGCCAAAGTCGAAATCCGAGGGAAAGAGGATCGCTTTGGCGCCCTTGTTGATGACGTCGATCGCGCCGTCGGCCCCGAGCGGGGGATCGGATTTGTTGTCGAACTGGACGACCTCGATCGGCTGACCCAGCACCCCGCCCGCCGCGTTGATGTCGTCGACGGCAAGCTTGGCGCCAGCGATGGTGTCCGCGTCGATCGGCTGGAACCATCCGCTGAACGACATCACGAGGCCGAAAACCGGCTTGTCGGCGGCGGCCGCGCCCGACGCCGCCACGAGCGCCAAGCCGAGGCCGATGAGGCCCTGCATCCGTGTCTTCATAACGCCAATCCTCCGCCGAAATTCATTAGTCGAGCCCGTGCATGGCTCCGTCGCCCATCGCGCACCCCGATCGAAGTAAACGGTCTTTTCAGGCCGACTTCAACCGGGAAGCGCAAGTCTTCTCGCTTTGCGACACATACGCATTCAATCGATCTCCGGCGCCACGTCCCGATCGAGCCAGCCGGGGTCGATTTCGGGCAGCGGGATGGCGTCGATGAGGAGCCGTGTGTAGCGGCTCTTGGGCGCGGCGAAGACGTCCTCGCAGCGGCCCTCCTCGACCACCTGGCCTGCCTTCATCACGTAGACCCGGTCGCAAACGGCTCGGATCACCGAGAGGTCGTGGCTGATGAACGCCATGGCGAGACCGAGGTCGCGCGTCAGCGTCTTGAGGAGATTGAGCGCCTGGGCCTGCGTCGACACGTCGAGGCCTGAGACGATCTCGTCGGCCAGCACGAAGTCCGGCTCGAGCAGCGCGGCGCGCGCGATGCCGACGCGCTGGCGCTGTCCGCCGGAAAGTTCGTGCGGCGTCCGGTCGAGACAGGCGAGCGGCAGCGCGACGCGATCGAAGAACGCCTGCACCCGGCGCTCGGCGTCGGCATGATCGCGCGCGACGCGATGAAAGAGAAGCGGCTCGACCAGGATTCGCCGGACCGTATGGCGCGGATTGAGCGAGGTCATCGGGTCCTGGAAAATCATCTGCATGCGCCGCCTTAAGGGTCGCATTTGCTGCTCCGGCAGTCGCGAGATGTCGCGCCCGTCGAAGGCGATGCTGCCGGCGTCGATGTCGATGAGCCGCATGAGCGCGCGCCCGAGCGTTGTTTTGCCTGAGCCCGATTCGCCGACGATGCCGACGGTTTCGCCTCGGCCGATCCTGAGGTCGACGCCATGCAGGACTTTGACGCCGCCCACGCGCTCGCCGTTCAGGCGCCGCTTGCCGCCATAGGCGACCTCGACGCCGCTCGCGACGAAGAGATCCTGAACCATGCGACGGCCTAGCGGCCCGCGCCCGTGACTTCGAGCCGCAGCTCAGCGACCAAAGCCTCAGGCACGGGCTTAAGCCCCGCGTCGGGCCGATCGTATCGCGGCCCCGCCGCGATCAAGGCGCGCGTGTAAGCGTGGCGCGGCGCCGAGAGAATGTCCGCGGTCGGGCCGGATTCGATCACTGCGCCGGCGAACAGCAGCGTCACTCGGTCGCAGATCTGCGCGACGACGCCGAGATCGTGGGTCACGAAAATGACCGCGGTGCCGTGCGCTTCCTGCATCTGGCGCATAAGCCGCAGAATCTGTTTCTGCACCGTGACGTCGAGCGCCGTTGTCGGCTCGTCCGCGACGATGATCTTGGGCTCGAGCGCGAAGGCCGCTGCGATCAGGACGCGCTGGCGCATGCCGCCGGACAATTGATGCGGATAGGAGCGCAGCACGCGCTCCGGGTCTCGGATATGCACTTCGGCGAGCAGTTCGAGCGCGCGTTTGTGTGCCTCGCGCGCAGTTCATTCCCCTGCGGAGCCGCAGGCCGTCCGTCAGTTGCGCCTCGATGCGCCGGCCGGGGTTGAGCGCGGTCATCGGGTCCTGGGGCACGAGCGCGATGGCGTCGCCGAAGATCGCGCGCGTCTCGCGCCGCGGCATGGTCCTGAGGTCTCGCCCTTCGAACAGGATTTCGCCTTGTGTAATCCTGACCGTGCGCGGCAGCACGCCGAGCAGCGCCTTGGCGATGGTCGATTTGCCGGCGCCGCTCTCGCCGACGAGGCCGAGCGTTTCGCCGGGCGCGAGATCGAGGCTCACATTCCGCAGGATTGGCTCGGCGTTCCCGAGTTCCGAAACCGCGCTCAAGCTCCGAATGGAGAGGATCGGCGCCGTCATCGCCTGAGCACCGGATCAAGCGCGCGCCGCAATCCGTCGCCGAGCTGGTTGAAGGCGAGCACGGTCGCGAACAGCGCCGCGAGCGGGGCCGCGAACACCCACCAGGTCTGATGGATGAATTGCCGGCCTTCGGCGATCATGCCGCCCCAGGTCGGCGTGTCCGACGACACCGACAGGCCGACGAACGACAGGATCGCCTCGACGATGACCGCAATGCCCATTTCGAGACTCACCAGCGCCAGCAGGGCTGGGACGATGTTTGGCAGAATCTCGCGCATAAGGATATGGAACGGCGGGAACCCGATGGCGTGCGCCGCGGTGACATAGTCGGCTTCAGCCTGCGCCATCGTCTCGGCGCGCACGACCCGGCAGAAGCGCGTCCAGTCGATGATGGCGATCGCCGCGATGACCGATCCGACGCCGGCGCCGAGGACGGCGACCAGAAGGATCGAGAGCAGGACCGGCGGGAAGGCCATCCAGATGTCGACGAGCCGGGAGATCAAGCCGTCGACCCAGCCGCGATACCAGCCGGCGAGCAGCCCGAGCGTCGTGCCGGCGAGCGCTGCGAGACTCGCCGCGACGAAGGCGACGATCAGCGCGATCCGCGCGCCATAGATGAGACGCGAAAGCACGTCCCGGCCAAGGTCGTCCGTGCCGAAATAATAACCCGGCTCCGCGCTGGCGAGTCCCGCTGGCGGCAGGGAGGCGAGCATCAGGTCCTGGTCGAGCGGGTTCTTCGGCGCGATCCACGGCGCGAACAGAGCGATCACGATCAGCGCCAGGATAAAGCCGCCGCCGATCATGACCTTCGGCTCGGCGAGCAGCGCGCGCAGACGCCGCGAGGCGAGGCTGGGCCGGGACGCCGCGAGAAAAGAGGAAGCGGAGGCCTCCGTCATGGTCGCCGCGCTTCTCGGTCGGCTTCGCGCTCAAGCATAACGCAGCCTCGGATTGAACAGCGCGACGAGGAGATCGACCGCGATGTTGATCAGGATGAAAATGACGGCGAACACCAGCACGAGCCCCTGAATCAGCGGCAGATCGCGATTGATCACCGCCTCGATCGCCATGTTGCCGATGCCCGGATAAGCGAAGATGCGCTCGATGATCACCGTGCCGCCGATCAGGAACGTGAACTGAACGCCGGTCAGCGCCAGCGTCGGGCCGATCGCGTTGCGCAACGCTTCCTGCAGGACGAGCCGGAGCTCGGACATGCCCTTGAGACGAGCGAGCAGCACATAGTCCTGCGCCATGGCTTCATTGAGCGCGCCTTTGAGCACGCGCGCAATCACCGCCGCGAGAGGGAGGCCGAGCGCCAGCGTCGGCAGGGCGAGGTGCTTGAGAAGATCGAAGAACACGTCAAACCTGAGCCTGAAGAGGCTCTCGACGAAATAGAAGGGCGTCGTCATGCCGGCGCTGACGCTCGGATCGACTCTGCCGGTCAGCGGCAGAAGCGGCCACACGACGCCGAAGACGAGCACGAGCGCGAGCGCCCATACGAAATCGGGAATGGCGAGCAGGAGTCCGTTGACCGCGTCGATGACCGGCTCCGCCCAGGTCCGCCGCGCCATCGCGCCGACGATCGCGACTGCGCCGCCGACGATCACTGCGAATTCGAGCGCCGCGGTCGCGAGCTCGAGCGTCGCGGGCAGCCGTTCGCCGAGAAGAGCGAGAACGTCGCGGTGCAGCGAGATCGAAGTTCCGAAGTCGCCGCGCAGCGCATAGCGCACCCAGACGGCGAACTGCGACAGGAGACTGCCGTCGAGCCCGTAATGCGCTCTGAGCGCGGCGATGTCCGCCTGGCTTGCGCCGGGCGAGATCATCATCGCTATGGGATCGCCGGGCACGACCCGGAGGAGAACGAACACGACGATCGCGACGCCTGCGAGCGTGACGAGCGCCACCAGGAGACGCCGGAGGATCGCAAGCGCGATCATCGCTTCGTCATGGCCTCACCCCGTCGCGCCCTAGGCGCGAGGCGCCGCCGCGCGCGGGCGCCTCGGCTGCGATGATCGTATGCGCGCTCAGCTGGCCGGCGACACCAGCGTCGGCTGCAAAGCGCCGGACTTGTTCGGCGTGACCTTGAGGTCCGACTTGTAGACGATCGGCTGGACGTATTGCAGGAGGGGAATGACATAGCCCTGTTCGGCGATATAGGCGTCGACCGCTTTCCAGCCGTCGATGCGCTTCTTCTCGTCCTTCTCGCCCCAAAGCGGGCCGATCTTGGCGTCGAGATCGTCGGTCTTGAATGCCGAATGCGGCGAGGGGCCGAACATCGCAAAGCCGGTCGAGGTCGTCGGATCGCCGATCGCGTCGCCCCAATTGTAGAAGGCGGCGGGCGCGAGCTTGTGCGTGGTTCTGAGCTCGAAGTGCTTGGCGATCTCATAGACCTCGATATCCGCTTCGATGCCGACCTTGCGCCACATGCCGACGATCGCCTGGATCATCTCATAATCTTTCGGCTTGAGGCCGCGCGTCGTCTGGATCGTAAACTTGACGGGTTTCTCAGGCGAGTAGCCGGAGGCGGCGAGCAGCTCCATCGCCTTCTTGGGATCGTAAGGCGTCTTGATCGAGGGGTCGAAGGCGGAATATTCGGGCGCTTCGAGCGTCTCGATCGGCACGCCATAGCCGTGCAACAGCCGGTCGACGATCGCCTTCTTGTCGATCGCCATGATCGCGGCGAGCCGCACGTTCTTGTCGAGCATCGGCTCCTTGTTGGTGATGAAGATCATGCCGATGTCGGAGATCGGCGTCGCGACGCCCGAGAGGCCCTTGACCTTCTTCAGGCGGTCGAACTCCTCGTAAGGCACTTCGAGCGTGATGTCGGAAGAGCCGGACTCGATCTCGGCCACGCGCGTCGTCGCGTCGGGCACGAACTTGAAGATCACGGTCTCGAACGCCGGCTTGTCGCCCCAATAATGGGGATTGGCCTTGAGGCGCAGGAAGGCGTTGCCCTGGTATTCGTCGACCATATAGGGGCCTGAGCCGATCGGCTTCTTCTCGAAGCCTTCCGCCCCGACCTTCTCGAAATAGGCCTTGGGCAGGACATAGCCGGTCAGGAACGCCATCCACATGAAGAAGGTCGGCTCGAAGCGGATGGCGTCCGCGGTGATCCGGTTCCCGTCGATCTTGTAGTTGCCGGCGGTCGACCAGATGAAGGAAATGGGGTTGGCGCTGTCTTTCGCGCCGGCGCGTTCGAGCGACCAGACGACATCCTCGGGCGTCAGCGGCGAGCCGTCCTGCCATTTGACGTCCGGGCGAACGTCCATCCAAAGTTTCGTCTTGTCGTCGTTCCAGCCCCATGCGGTGAGAATCCCGGGCTTGAGCGTGAGATCCGGCGCCTGCCCGATGTACTGGTCGAAAATGGAGCGATAGATCGCCTGGATGCTCGGATTGACGGCGGAGGCGCCATCCGTCGGATCGAACGAGGGCAGGTTGACGTTAAAGGCGATGGTGAGCGTGTCCTTGCCGGCCGCGCGAACGGCGCCCGCGGCAAGCAGGTCGGTGAGAAACGCGCCCGCGCCGAGCGCCAAGGTTTGGCGCCGAGTGACCTCCACCATGCATGACCTCCCAATTCATCCGAGCCGTCGGTCTCATGTTCGGCGGCTTCGCATTTTGCGTGCCACTTCCAGCCGACCGTTAACAAGCAAGGCTAGCAAAGTGGAATTGGCGAAGCAAGGCCGTGGAGTCGCAATTGTATGAGGCGGAATTTATATGCGCGTGCGCGTTTTCGTGGCTTCCTCGCGCCTTTTCCGTGAGCACGGCCTTGTCGTTGACACGGCATGAGCCGCTAAATATGCTCATGCAAATAAATACCTGAAGGGAGCGAGCCGATGGCGGAAAGGTCCTTCGAGCGCGAAGTTCAGGACTTGCGACTTCAAGCCGGCGAAATCTTTCGCGGCGAAGGCATTCTCGCGATCACCAAAGCCTTGCTCCAATCCGGCGTGTCTTACGTCGCCGGATATCAGGGCGCGCCGATCTCGCATCTCATGGACGTGCTCGCCGACGCCAAGGACGTGATGAGCGACCTCGGCGTGCATTTCGAGACGTCCGCTTCCGAAGCGGCCGCGGCGGCGACGCTCTCGGCTTCGGTCATGTATCCGGTGCGCGGCGCGGTGACCTGGAAATCGACCGCGGGCACCAATGTCGCGGCCGACGCGCTCTCGAACCTCGCTTCGAGCGGCGTCACCGGCGGCGCGCTGATCGTCATCGGCGAGGATTATGGCGAAGGCTCCTCGATCATGCAGGAGCGCACCCACGCCTTTGCGATGAAGTCGCAGATCTGGCTCCTCGATCCGCGCCCCGATCTGCCGACGCTCGTCCGCATGGTGGAGGAGGGCTTCGAACTGTCGGAGGCCTCGAACTCGCCGGTCATGCTCGAAGTGCGCATCCGCACCTGTCACGTGCACGGGCAATTCGTCGCCAAGGACAACAAGAAGCCCGCCTTCACGCTGCGCCAGGCGCTGGAAAATCCGTCGCGCGACGTCAACCGCATCGTGCTTCCGCCCGCGTCGTTCATGCAGGAGAAGGAGAAGCTCGAGAAGCGTTGGCCGGCGGCGGTCGAATTCATCAAGAGCCGCAAGCTCAACGAATTTTTTGGCCCCAAGGACGGCGCGGTCGGCGTCATTGTTCTCGGCGGCCTCTTCAACGGCGTGCTTGCGCGCGCTTCAGCAATTGGGCCTCGCCGACGTCTATGGCGAGACGTCGATTCCGATCTATGTCCTCAATGTCGCCTATCCGATCATCGAGGACGAGATGGTCGAATTCTGCCTCGGCAAGTCAGCGGTGCTGATGGTCGAAGAGGGCGCGCCCGACTATCTCGAGCAGGCGCTGAACACGCTGCTGCGCCGGCGCGACATTCAGACGAGGGTTGCGGGCAAGGACGTCCTGCCGATGGGCGGCGAGTACACCGCGCCGGTCGTGGTCACGGGCGTGCGCGCTTTTCTTCTGGCGCATGCGCCCGAGCTTTTGCGCAACCAGCCGCCGGTCCCCGATCCCGCGCCCATTCTCGCGCACGAGAAGGTCAAGGCGCTCGCCAAGACGGTGCCGCCGCGTCCGCCCGGCTTTTGCATCGGCTGCCCGGAGCGTCCGATCTTCGCCGCGATGAAAATGGTCGAGAAAGAGCTCGGACCCCATCACATCTCGGCCGACATCGGCTGCCACCTGTTCTCGATCCTGCCGCCCTTCAACCTCGGCACGACGACGATGGGCTATGGCCTCGGGCCCGCCTCCGCTTCCGCGTTCAATGTGAAGTCGGACAGGCGGGTCATTTCCGTCATGGGCGACGGCGGCTTCTGGCACAACGGCCTCGCCTCCTCGATCGGCAACGCCGTGTTCAACAAGCAGGACGGCGTCACCCTCATCGTCGACAACTTTTATTCCGCCGCGACCGGCGGGCAGGACATTCCCTCCTCGCGCGCGCTTCAACCCGCGCCGCAAGACGAACAATTCCATCGTCGATGCGGTCAAGGGCGTGGGCGCGACCTGGGTCAGGCAGATCGATCGCACCTACGACGTCGCCAAAGTGCGCGACACGCTGCGCGAGGCGCTCACGACCAAAGCCGAAGGCCCGAAGATCATCGTCGCCTCCTCCGAATGCATGCTGAACAAGCAGCGGCGCGTGCGGCCTCTCTTTGCGAAGAGCGTCGCGGCCGGCGAGCGCATGGTGAAGGAGCGCTTCGGCGTCGACGAAGCCATATGCTCCGGCGACCACGCCTGCATCCGCCTCTCGGGCTGCCCGTCGCTGTCGCTGAAGCACACCGACGACCCGCTCAAGGACGATCCGGTCGCCGCCGTGGACAATGGCTGCGTCGGCTGCGGCAATTGCGGCGAAGTCGCGGAGGCCGCTGTCCTCTGTCCTTCCTTCTACCGCACCGAGATCATCTTCAATCCCAGCCGCTGGGACCGGCGGCTCGCAGCTTTGCGCGAGCGCGTCATCGGCTGGCTGCAGCGCCGCCGCGAAGCCCGCCGGATCGCCTTTGCGTAAGACATGGGTGCGATTGCGATTGCGACCTTCCCTTCTCCCTCAGGGAGAAGGTGGCGGGCGAAGCCCGACGGATGAGGGCGTCGCGCCGACAGAACCCTCACCCCCAACCCCTCTCCCGTTGGAGAGGGGAGTGCGCGAGCGTCCGGCAGAGTCGCCCATGAATGAAGCCGCCCCAATCGGCCGCGCCGATCTCGCTCGACAAGCCGCTGACCATCGCCATTCTCGCCATGGGCGGGCAGGGCGGCGGGGTGCTGGCGGACTGGATCGTCGAGGTCGCCGAGCATGTAGGGATGGGCGGCGCAATCGACATCCGTGCCGGGCGTCGCGCAGCGCACCGGCGCGACGATCTATTACATCGAGACGCTGCCGCCGCGAAACGGCGTCGCGCCCGTCTTCTCGCTCATGCCGACGCCGGGCGATGTCGACGTGGTGATGGCGGCGGAGCTCATGGAGGCTGGCCGATCGGTCCTGCGCGGGCTGGTGACGCCGGACAAGACGACGCTCATCGCCTCGACCCACCGCGCTTATGCGGTGGCCGAGAAGGAAAAGCCGGGCGACGGCGTGGGCGATTCGTTCGTGGTCGTCGATGCGCTCGATTTCGCCGCGCGGCGGACCATCGCCTTCGACATGGAGAAGCTCGCGGTCGAACGCGGCACGGTGATCTCGGCCGCGATGCTCGGCGCGCTCGCCGGTTCGGGCGCGCTGCCGTTCGAGCGGTCGGCTTACGAAGCAATCGTGCGCGAAGGCGCGCGCGGCGCGAACGCGAGCCTTGCCGCATTCGCCGACGCCTTTGATCGCGCGCGCGCAGGGGAAACACGAGGCGCCGAACACTGGCCCTCAGAAGCGCCTCGACGATCTGCCGGAGGATGCGGGCCATCCAGAGCTCAACCGCCTCGTCGGGCGCTTGCGCTCGGACCTGCCGGAAAGCGCGCGTCCGCTCGCCTTCGCCGGGCTGAAACGCATCGTCGATTTTCAGGACGTGGCTTATGGCGACGACTATATCGACCGGCTCCAAAAGCTTGCCGCGCTCGATGCGGCCAATGGGGGGTCAGCGAAAAATTTCGCCTTCACGGCGGAAGCGGCGAAGCGGCTCGCCGTCGCCATGGCCTACGACGACGTCATCCGCGTCGCCGACATCAAATTGCGCCCGTCGCGATTCGCGCGCCTGCGTGAAGAGGCGGGCGCGGCGCCCGATCAGCTTGTCTACGCGACCGAGTACCTCCATCCGCGCGGCGAGGAGATCTGCGGCATGATGCCCGCGTCGCTGGGCGCCTTCATCGAAGGCAAGCCCGCTCTGTTCCGAATGCTCGACCGCATCGTCAATCGCGGGCGCCGCGTGCCGGTCGGGCGGATCGGGGGCTTCCTGCAGCTTTACTGTGTCGCGGCCTTACGACCTATGCGGCGCTCGAGCCTGCGGCACAAACGGGAGACCGAGCATCTCGAGGCGTGGCTGACGCGCGCGTCCGAAATCCTGCCGAAGAATTATGATCTCGCCGTCGAGATTCTGCGTTGCCGTCGGCTGGTCAAGGGCTATTCCGACACGCATGCGCGGGGCTTGAGCAAGTTTGACCGTGTGATGGCTAAGGCGACCAAACTCGTGTCCCGCGAGGATGGCGCGCAATGGATGGCTCGCCTCATCGCGGCGGCGCTCATGGACGAATCCGGCGAGGCGCTCGACGGCGTCGCGAAGACGGTCGACACGTTGTAGAGTCGAAATCCGATCAGTTGGGACCGTTTATCTTTAACCCGTTGACGGCTCGGCGGCGGCGCGCCAAGGACGGGCGCGTTTGGTTGGGGGGAGAACATGGTCGAAGCGCCTGGGTCGCCTGGAATTCCGCCTCGGTGGACCTCGAGCGCCAAGGACGGGGTCGGCGCCGCGCTCAGCGAGCGCAGTCGGGTCTGGTTCACCGTCAGTCACGGCATCGTCAATGAAATCTACTATCCACGTGTTGACCAGGCTTGCGTCCGCGACCTCGGGTTCATCGTCACCGACGGGGCTGCTTTCTTCGCCGAGGTCAAGCGCGACTGCCAGACGGTCGTCGAACGTATCGAAGACGGGGTTCCCGCTTTCCGCCTGACGAGCACGCATCGCGGCGGGCGATTCCGGATGATCAATCGCGTGATCACGGACCCGCGCAGCGATTCGGTCGTTCTGCACATTCGCCTCGAAGATTCCTCCAAGACAGGGCTGCGCGTGTTCGCCTTGCTCGCGCCGCACCTCGTCAACGCGGGGGCGCACAACAACGGCGAGCGTGGTGAATACAAGGGGCACGAGATGCTCTGCGCTGTCGGCGGCGGCACGCATCTGGCGATGCTGGCGAACCCGCAGTTCCTCGCCAGGTCCGTCGGCTTCGTCGGCGCCTCGGACGGATGGCGGCAGCTTCGCGATCATGGGCGGCTGATCGACCAGTACGACACCGCGACCGACGGCAACATCGCCCTGTCCGCCGAGCTTGCCATGGGCGCCGACGGGGCCTCGGTTCTGGCGGTCGGTTTTGGCCGCACCACCGCGGAAGCCGCCTATCACGCGCTGACGTCGAGCATGAGTCCGTTCGAGACGATCTTGAATGACTATTCGTCCGGATGGCGCGCTTGGCAATCTCCCTTGCGCACCATGGAGCGGCATGCTCATGGCCAGAACATCTATCGCGTGAGCGCCAACATCCTTCGCGTCCATGAGGCGCCGACGTTCCCAGGAGGCTTCATCGCCAGCCTGTCGATTCCGTGGGGCTTCAGCAAGGGCGACGACGATATGGGGGGCTACCATCTCGTCTGGCCCCGCGATCTCTGCGAAACCGCTGGCGCGCTGCTCGCGTGCGGCGCGCATAGCGAGGTGCGCCAAATCCTTCGCTATCTGCGGGCGACCCAGGAAGGAGACGGATCGTGGCGGCAAAACTATTGGCTGGACGGCACGTCCTATTGGAGCGGCGTACAGCTCGACGAATGCGCGTTCCCTATGCTGCTCTTGGACATGGCGCGGCGCGAGGGCGCGATCGCGCCTCCGGACGTGCAACAGTTCTGGCCGATGGTCGAGCGCGCGGCAGGCTTCGTCTTGCGCACCGGGCCGAGAACCAAGCAAGACCGTTGGGAAGAGAACGCCGGCTATACGCCTTTCACGCTCGCCGTGACCATTGCGGCGCTGCTCGCCGCGGCGGAGATCGCCGAGGCCTGTGACGTCGAGGCGCTTCCGGCTCTGCTGCGCGACACGGCCGACGCCTGGAACGAGCAGATCGAGGACTGGATCTATGTCGAGGATACGCCGCTTGCGCGCGAAGCCGGCGTCCGCGGCTATTACATACGGGTTGCTCCCGAATCGCCTGCGATGGGTTGCCCGGACGTTCATGGACTGGTCCAGGTGCGCAACCACGAGGTGGGAAGCGGATCGATCCCTGCGGACGAACTCATCAGCACGGACGCGCTCGCGCTTGTCCGGTTCGGGTTGAGGGCGCCTGAGGATCCGCGCGTGCTCGACACGATTACGGTCATCGATCGCCTGCTCAAGGTCGAGCTGCCTCAGGGGCCCGGCTGGCGCCGCTATAACCTCGACGGCTACGGCGAGAAGGCGGACGGGAGGCCCTTCGACGGGGTCGGGATCGGCCGCGTCTGGCCGCTCCTGGCGGGCGAACGGGCGCACTACGCGCTTGCGGCGGGAAAGCGCAAAGAGGCGGAGGCGCTGCTCGCGACAATCGAGGCGCAGACAAGCCCTGGCGGCCTCATTCCCGAGCAGGTATGGGACGCGGCGCCGATTCCCGAAAGAGAGCTCGCGCCCGGCAAGCCGACCGGCTCGGCCATGCCTCTCGTCTGGGCGCACGGGGAATATGTGAAGCTGCTACGCTCGCTCGCCGACGGCCGAGTGTTCGACATGTCCCCCCACACGATGCGCCGCTACGCTAAGAAGCGGACCGCCCGCTGCCGCCCATGGCGCGAGGATTGCCCGACGGCCACGCGTTCTCGCCGGACAGATGCTGCGGCTCGATCTACTGGAGGAGTCGATCGTCCGTTACACGCGCGACGACTGGAAGACCCAGGCCGATGTCGCGACGAGCGACACGGGCCTCGGCCTGCATGTCGCGGAACTGCCGACGGCGGGAATCGCGCCGGGCGGCAAACTCGTCTTCACCTGGCGCCGAAAAGCAGACGAGGTCTGGCGTGGGCAGGATTTTGAGACGCGCGTCGTTGCGCCGCGAGCGTAAGCGCCGCGGCGCAGAGCGTGTCTAGCGCCGCGACCTTTACCCGACGGCGTCGCGAAGCAGTCGACACGCTGTAGAGCAACACCGATTCGACTGGGTCGCTTCCAATCGTGGTCCCCGCTAGCACCGCACTTTCCGGAACGCATAGACGCGGCACCACCACGACTGGTTCTCGGCCGCGCGGGCGATGAGTAAAGTCGAGGATCGCGCGAATGCATGAACGACGCTGGCGCGGACTGATGGCGACACGACGTCGGTCAACAACGCGTCGATCTCTTTTGCGGCTTCGCTGATGGCGGTCTTGTTCTGCTCGATCCGCGCTTGCCCCTCGCCTGATTTCAGCGCCGCGTTGAACGCTTCCTCGGCCTTCGGGTCGCTCAGCTGCGAGGTGTAGGGCTGAACCTCTCGGCGCGCCTGAACGATGACCGCCTGATCTTTGATCACCGCGACCGCCATACAGAAGATCAAGGTGTCGAGGGCCGTCAGCAGGTACCAAAGCTCTTCCGTTCCCTTGACGGGTCCGAGGTCCAATTCCGCGTCGGCCTTCTGCTCTTGGGCTGCCGCAGATGTGACGAGGGCCGAAGCGAGGCCCGTCAAAACGAACTGTCTTCGACGCACGCAATCTCTCTCATACCGTCGGTCCGACGTCCCGCTTAACAAGCGAATAGGCAGCCTTACAAGCGGACAAGCCCTTTTGCGAACGCTCTACGGCCGGCCCTGTCGACTTTGAACTCATCCCAATCGATGGATCGGCCGCGGCAAGTTCGGGTCCGGCAACCTCAGCTCGGGAGACATGAGGAAATAATCCTATCTGATCCGGGAAGAGGGCCGCTCAATCTAGAGGCTAAATGAAGTTCTACGGAACGACTGCCGAGGCTAACTTAGTCGTGTCGCGGGCGGGGCGTGAGATGGCGCGATCTCACCACCTCCCGGTGGTCCCGCCTGCGACTCCCTTTCTTGCCGGAATTTCGTCAGCCGCGGTTCGACCGCCTGCCGTCCTCGCCTCCTGCGGTTCAATTGCACGGGGACGATCTTCTCCCGCGCCGAAACTGCGTTGCCTCGATCGCCTGGACGCTCCTCGGGGCTCGACGCCTGCGCGGGATTATCGACCAGGAATCATCGGGAATTCTTTCCTGAAATCAACGGGATAGATTCCCGTAACTCTTGCGTGTTCGTCCCGCTCCAATTATCTCAGCTCCAGATCATTGCAAGGCCTCTCTGCGACAATCGAGCGGCTGAGCGCCGCACTCCCGCGTCCCCGATCTTTTCCAGGAGCATCATGATGAAGCGAACGACACTAAAAACCTTGACCCTCGCCTCCTTGCTGGCGCTCTCTCTTCCGGCAATGGCCGTGATGAGCGCTGCGCCTTCGTTCGCAGCTTCGGCGCTCGCGAGCCTCGATCCCGATCATGACGGAACGGTCGATCTTACCGAGGCGAAAGCCGCCGCGAGCGCTCTCTTCGACAAGCTCGAGAAGGACCACGACGGCACGCTCGACCACAAGGAGCTGCACGGCCGAATCTCGGACAAGGACTGGGCTGTTGCGGACCCCGACAACGACAAGACGGTCAGCAAGGACGAATACCTCGCTTACGTCGAAGTCCTCTTCAAGAAGGCCGATCCGGACAACGACGGCACGATCGACGCCAAGGAGCTGAACAGCCCAGCCGGCCACGCGCTGCTCCGCCTCTTGAAGTGATCTGAGACACAGAGCCCGGGGCTGCGCGAGCAGCGTCGGGCTCCCGGCGGCGCAACTCCGACGCCTCCGGCGCAATGTGCGAGAACAGGCGTCAGAGCGACGCGAAGAGGCCGCAAATCCCAAACCGGCCTCTCAGCGCAGCAGCGCATATCCCGTCGTGTGACATTGGCCAAAGCCGCACTGAACGAGCACAGAGATGAAGTTGATCGCGCAGAGGATCGCCACGTAGAGTCCAAGACCGTAGCTCAGCCGCGCTGGCGTGGATGGTTGCGCCGGGGACGCCCAATTCGGGCCGCCAAAAACCGCCAGACGAACCGCGAAGCCGCTCAGCAACGCGATCGCGATGAGGACGGACCATACCGCCATGTGAAGGCCGAAGACCGCGGCGCCGATGTAGGCGTGTCCCGGGCGTGGAACGATATCCAGCAAGGTCTGACGCACGGAAATCACCAGCAGCAGCACCGCGGAGATCATGGCGATGCCCGCGCCGCGCTGCGAGCCGCCATCCCTGAGCTGCCGAATCAGGCCAAAGCAACATGCGAACATCGCCACGCGCTCCAGTAAGCAAAGCGGGCATGGAATCTCGCCGTCGAGATATTGGAAGCCCATCGCCGCAGTGAGGACGCCCGCCAGCGCCAGCAGCATGAGACAGAGGATCAGCCGATCGAGCGTCGCGGCCAGGGCCGACTCCGGGATGTCCTTCATCGGTCAAGCGCCTCCCGCGACGGTTGCGCGCTGTTCCAGCTCGACTTGGAGCCAGGGCATCCGAAATCCATAGTCCGGGCTGTAGATTTCCCACGCGAACAGACAGAGCGTGAGGCCCAGCGACGCCGCGAGGCAGATCACCGCGGACCGCCTCCGGTCCAAAAAATCCAGAAGGAACGCGATCGTGAGAAACGTGAAAATCGCGAGCATCATGGGGGCGTCTCAGCTGTGCGGCGTGGCGAAGCTGCCTTAATCCTCGAGCCCGCGCAATTCCGTGCGAGGCTGCAGTCCTAGATCCGACGAACCCAGATCGCGCCGATCATGATCATTCATACCAAGACCGAGGTGTAAGCAACGAGCCAAATCTCGCCGCTGAACTCCATCTCATCATGGCGGCCTCCGCGCGCCCCGCACGGCGACGACGCGCGTACGCCGTTAGTGAGACAGGAGCTTGAACAACTCGGCCCTGAATCACATGGGGCGGAACCGCGCCAGGAGGCTACGTGGCTCCGCCCCATTCGACCGCGACCTGAGTTAATTCTCAGGCGCGGTCGTCGTCATCGGCGAGCCCCAGCTCTTGCCGACAACACGAGTGTACGGAGCCGCCGCCTTGCGCGGCTTCGGCAGTTCCGTCTCGCCGCTTCGCGTCCCCAAGTCATAGGCGACGCGTCGGCCAGGTTTTCAGCCCTCGGTCGGGGCGTCCAAGAGCGCGCCTTCGCGGTAGAGGAAGCCAGCCAGTCCCGCGCCGATCAGGGGCGCGATGATGAAGAGCCAGAGCTGCGCGACCGCGCCCGGGTTCGAGCCCATTCCGATCAGCGCCGGCCCGATCGAGCGTGCCGGATTGACCGACGTGCCGGTAATGTTGATGCCGACCAGATGGATCACGACCAGCGTCAGGCCGATTGCGAGGCCGCCGAACCCCTTTGGCGCCAGCGGATGGGTCACGCCCAGGATCGTCACCAGGAAGAGGAACGTCCCCACCACTTCGAACACGAACGCGGAGACCGTATTGTATTCGCCGAGGTAACCCGCGCCCCAGCCGTTCTGGCCAAGTCCGCCAGTCCACCCTTGCGCCTTGCCGGACAGGATGATGTAGAGCACCACCGCCCCGACGATGGCGCCGAGAACCTGGGCGATCCAGTAGCTGATCATCTGGCTTGCGCTCATCCGACCGGCGACGAAGGCGCCGAAACTCACCGCCGGATTGACGTGACAGCCCGAGATCGGCCCGATGCCGTAAGCCATCGCGACGATGGCGAAGCCGAACGCGCTCGCGATCCCGAGCAGGTTGATCGCTGTCGGACCGGCCGGCGCCAACCCTCCGATCGCCGCCGCGCCGCAGCCAAAGAACACGAGCGCGAACGTACCCACAAATTCCGCTATCTGCTTATTCACTTGCTTTTCCCTCCAAAAATCTCAGCGTCTCAGCCATCCGTCGGCTGACGTTTCGCCCCACCGCTTTCGCGGGCTGCATATCGACTTTCGATTCAAGAAACTGTCCACGCCTGGACAATCGTGGAACGCTCGGAGTCGTGGAACGCGTCGCGATCCGCGACGCGCCCACCATTGGCGCCTCAGTTGTCGCTGTTGTGCCCGGCGTTCTGCAGCTTCTCGAGCGCGTCGCCAACCGAAAAGCTTCCGGGCTTCTGACGCGGGGGAAATTCCTTCGGAGCGTCTGCAACTCCTTGGCCACGATCGCCTGCGCGGGCGCCATCACGAACATGCGCTCGACGTACCATTTCTCCCACTCACCCGATTCGATGTTCGCCTTCTCGAACGGATCGGAGCGGAGGTTGAAGAGAAGCGGCGCGCGGAGCGGCGTGAGAGGATATTGCCACACCTTCAGGCCTTCGTGTTCCTGCTCGAGGAAGACCACCTTCCACTGGTCGTAGCGCAAGCCTGCAAGGTCGCCGTCGTCGGTCCAGTAGAAGAACTCCCGGCGCTTGTCGTCGCCGCCGGCGAGCAGATCATGCTGGTCATAGCCGTCGAGGTGGACCTTGAAGGTCTTTCCGTTGGCGTCGTAGCCGTTCAAGAGCTTCGCGGTGATGTCCGGTTCTCCGGCCGCAGCGATCAGGGTGGGAACCCAGTCCTCCGACGAGAAGATGCCGTTGACCTCGGTCTGCGGCTTCACGACATCGGGCCAGCGGATAACCGCGGGCACGCGATAGCCGCCCTCCCAGTTCGAGTTCTTCTCGCTTCGGAACGGCGTCGTGCCGCCGTCCGGCCAGGAGAACGCCTCCGCGCCGTTGTCGGTCGTGTAGATGACGATGGTGTTTTTGGCGATGCCGAGGTCGTCGAGCTTCTTCAACAGCTGCCCCACCTGGCCGTCATGCTCGACCATGCCGTCGGGATAGGTGCCAAGACCCGTCACGCCCTGCGATTCGGGCTTGAGGTGGGTGAAAATATGCATGCGGGTCGAATTGAACCACACGAAGAACGGCTTCTTCGCGTCATGCGCCCGGTCCATGAAATTGAGCGAAGCGCCGAGGAATTCCTCGTCGGCGGTCTCCATGCGCTTTTTCGTCAGGGGGCCGGTGTCCTCACATTTCTGCTTGCCCCAAGGCCCAAAGCGCGGATCGTCGCCGGGGGTCTCCGTGTCGGTCGCGATGCATTTCATCACGCCGCGCGGGCCGAAGCGCGCCTTGAATTCCGGGTTCTTCGGATAGTCCGGGTTTTCCGGCTCTTCCTCGGCGTTGAGGTGGTAGAGGTTGCCGAAGAACTCGTCGAAACCGTGCACGGTCGGCAGGAACTCGTTGCGGTCGCCGAGGTGGTTCTTGCCGAACTGCCCGGTCACGTAGCCCTGAGGCTTCAGAAGTTCGGCGAGCGTCGGATCCTTGTCGGACAGCCCTTCTTTGGCTGAGGGAAGACCCACCTTCAGGAGGCCGGTGCGGATCGGGCTCTGGCCGGTGATGAAGGCGGCGCGTCCCGCGGTGCAGGATTGCTGGGCGTAATAATCGGTGAAAAGCGCGCCTTCCTTGGCGATTCGGTCGATGTTGGGCGTGCGATAGCCCATCATGCCGCGATTATAGGCGCTGATGTTCCAGTAGCCGACATCGTCGCCCATGATGACGAGAATGTTCGGTTTATCCGCAGTTTGAGCCTGCGCCGGTAGCCCTAAGGGCAACACGCTCAGCCCGAGCGTCATTAATGCTTTTGTCTTCCAGCCCATCCAAACCCCCTCCGACTCGCCTCCAGCCACATTGGCGCGGTGCGTTTTCTGTCTGGGCGATTATGTTATCAAAGAAAGCCTGTCCAATACCAATAATGTTATCGTGCGATAACTTAAACGCTATCGGCTCGTTAGTTTGATCCGTTCAAGGCTCTGGGACTTGCCGATGCTGGCCGCGCGGCGGCTGCAGCTTACATCCCTGTGTCTCGGACATCAGTGCGCGTTCTCTTGGAAAATTCCAGAACACTGACATTTCATTGCCTAAAACCGAAGTCAGCCTATGATCTCCAGATCGTCCCCGAAATGGGTCGCGGAAGCGTTTGAAGTACAACCCGAGGGAGAATGTCTGGAATTTCCTTATTTAAATCGCTCGTAACCCATTGAAAAGTCCCGATTCAGAAAAATAAACGTTAGTAAACGCCAGCTATTTTACTAACGTTTATGCGCGTTTAGTGGCGTTTAAGAGCGTTTATGCGGTTTGATTTGGCCGGGATTCCACCTTGAGGTTGCAATCGCCGCGAGGGCGCGCTCGGTCCTAAGCGACGGCGCCGGTTCCGCCGCGGCGATCGGCGCCTTAAGGGTAGTCTCGCCCCTTCAGCTTGAAACGATAAGGCCGCGCTCCATGTCTCTCGCCCGCTACCCCTCGCTCATCGACAAGGTCGTCTTCATCACCGGCGGCGGCTCGGGCATCGGCGCCGCGATGGTCGAGGCCTTCGCCGAGCAGAAGGCCAATGTGGCTTTTGTCGACATCGCCGTCGAAGCGTCCAAGGACCTCGTCGCCAAGATCGGCGCCTCCCACCCTCCGCCGCTGTTTCTTCAGTGCGACCTCACCGACATCGCCGCGCTCGAAACGGCGATGGAGGAGGTTCGCCAGCGCATGGGGCCGATCGCCGTGCTCGTCAACAACGCCGCCAACGACCAGCGCCAGGCGGCGGACGAAGTGAGCGAAGAGGATTGGGACCGCACGATGGCGCTCAACCTCAAGCACCAGTTCTTCGCCGCCCAGATCGCGCGCCGCTCCATGCGCGAACTTGGCGGCGGGGCGATCGTCAATTTCTCCTCGACCGCCTGGATGCATCGGGGTGCCCCGATTGTCGGTCTACGCCACCGCCAAGGCCGCGGTCGTCGGCCTGACGAACAGTCTCGCGCGCGAGTTCGGCTCCGACAATATCCGCGTCAACGCCATCGCGCCTGGCGCAGTGATCACCGAGCGGCAGCGCCGCCTTTGGATGAGCGAGGAACACATCGCCGACTTCCGCGCGCGTCAATGCATCAACCGAACCTTGCTCGCCGAAGATGTCGCGCGCCTGGCGCTGTTTCTATCTTCTGACGACAGCGCGATGATTACTAAGCAATGCTACCAGGTCGATGGCGGACTGCGTTAGTTCGCCTCGACAAAAATGAACTTGATCACGCCATGTTGTGGGCGCATCTTCGATTCTACGGCGGCCCGACTCAAGACCGCCCGAATAGGGGAGAGAACGATGACAGTTGCCCGCATTCTTGACGAAAAGGGGCGCGACGTTTTCACCACTCAGCCGCATCGCACCCTGAAGGAAGTCATCGAGCTCCTGGCCGAAAAAGGCGTGGGAGCCGTGGTCGTATCGGACGCTTCGCTCAGCGTTCTGGGCATCGTTTCGGAACGCGACGTCGTCCGCGTCCTCGCCAAACATGGCGCTTCCGCGCTCGATGATCCGGTGTCGCGTTACATGACGCCGAAGGTCATCACCGCGACGCGCGACGACACCATCGACCACGTCATGGCAGACGATGACGGCGGGCCGGTTTCGCCATGTTCCGATCGTGGAAGAGGGCCGCCTGATCGGCATCGTCTCGATCGGCGACGTCGTCAAGCGCCACGTCAACGCGCTCGACAGCGAGCGGCAGGCGCTGCGCGAATATATCGCGACGGCTTAGGTCGGAGGGCCCGCCGAGGCGACAGCCCCGGCGGCGTCCGCCGGTGAGTTCGACGTGCTCCCGAATTTCGGCGGCCGCCTTGCGGATCGCCTCGCGGCCGAGCGCGATCAGTTCGTCGGCGCGGTGGAACTCGAACATGCCGACGTTGCCGACCCTGACCTGCACCAGGGTGTCCGGCGGATCGCCGGCGAGCCTTGAGCGCATGATGCGGTCCTGAAGAATATCGAACGCGTTGACCATCGAGGTCATCAGGCCCGGCGCCGGGGCTTCCCCGTTGAGCTTTGCTCCGTTTGAGCCCCGCCACCATCGGGCGATCATGCCGCTGCTGTCCTGGGCGAGCCGGCTCCTCGACCGCAGACGCGGGCTCCGGCCGGCCGAACGGGTCCTGAATGACAGCGCCGCGGCCAAAGCGATCGCTTGAAATGTTGAGCGCGATGACGCGCTCGGCGCCGAGCGCGCGCGCGACGCTGACCGGCACGGGATTGACGATCGCGCCGTCGAACAGCCAGCGTCCGTCGACCTTCACCGGTTCGAAGACGCCGGGCAAGGCATAAGAAGCGCGGATCGCGTCGACGAGGAGCCCGCGCCGGAGCCAGATCTCGTGTCCGCCGCCAATCTCGGTCGCGACAGCGGCGAATTGGACCGGCAAATCCTCGATCCGAAGCCCGCCAAGCCCCGCCTCGAGCCTCGTCCGAAGCCGCTGGCCGCCGATCAGGCCGCTGCCAGTGAATGAGAAGTCCAAGAGGCCAAGCACCCGGCGACGGGTCAAGGAACGGGCGAAGGCCTCGAGCATATCGAGCCGGCCGGCCGCGTAGCAGCCTCCGACCAGGGTGCCGATCGACGAGCCGACAATGACATCGAGTTTCAGGCCCAGCGCGTCGAGTTCCCTGAGCGCGCCGATATGCGACCAGCCGCGCGCGGCGCCAGCTCCGAGCACAAGGCCGACTTTCGCTCGGCGGGGACGTCCGCCGCCCGGCGCAGGGTCAGTGTCAATTCTGCGATAAGCCGCCCTGAACATCGCTCAACCCGTCAGAAAATGACCCCACCGTTCGCCTTCCATCGAGAAACTTAAGCTTGCGCGCCAGATGTCGCCAGACAATTAACGTGAATTTGTGGCTGCGGCGCAGACGCCGGCCCTTCCATCACGCGTTCGCGGTCGAAGGTTCGATGAACGCGAGCCGAGCCGTCTCGCCGTCTCTCTCAACGCGGCGGTAGAAGCAGGATCGCCGGCCGGTGTGGCAGGCCCCGCCGTCGCCGCCGACGGTGACGAAAGCGAGAAAGGCGTCCTGGTCGCAGTCGACCCGCATTTCGACCAGCGTCTGGGTTTGGCCGGATGTGTCTCCCTTGCGCCACAGAGCGCCGCGCGAGCGCGACCAGTAGTGGACGATTCCGGTTGCGAGCGTCGCCCGCAAAGCGGCCTCGTTCATGTGCGCGACCATCAGCACGTCGCCGCGCGACGCGTCGATCGTGACGCAAGTCGCCAGGCCGTCCGCGCCGAACTTCGGCTCGAACGCCTCACCTTCTTCCCGGTCGCTTGTCGCGCCGGGCCTGGCTTTCGATTTGACGCTCTCGTTCATCCCCGTCTCTCGTCGCGCTGCGTTTCGCTTGGCCTTTCCTAAGGCCTCGATTTCGGCTTTCTCGCGACCTATATAGGAAACGTTGAGGATCGGATTAGGATGATCAACGAGATCTACAATCAACGCATCCTCGAGCTCGCGGGCAACATTCCGAGGCTCGGGCGGCTTGCGAAGCCGGACGCCAGCGCGAAAGCGCATTCGCGGCTGTGCGGTTCGACGGTGACGATCGACCTTTGCGTGCAGGACGGGCGGGTCGCGGATTTCGCCCATGACGTGAAGGCGTGCGCGCTCGGTCAGGCGTCCTCGTCGTTGATGGCTCGCCATATCATTGGCGCGACCGCCGAGGAGCTCAACGCGCTGCGCGACCGCGTGACGCGGATGCTGAAGGCGAACGGTCCGCCGCCCGAAGGCAAATGGGCCGAATTCGCCGTTCTCGAGCCGGTTCGCGATTACAAGGCTCGCCACGCTTCCACATTGTTGACGTTCGACGCGGTCGCCGATGCGTTGGCGCAAATCGCCGCGCGCGAGGCGGCTCGCGAGACCGCGCCGGCGTCGTGAGCGCGCCGGCTCTTGCGCCGCGTCGCGCCGCCCATGCGCTGATCCGCTTCTACCAGCTGACACTCTCAGGCCTGATCGGCCGTCAGTGCCGCTATTTGCCGACCTGTTCGGCCTATACGGACGAGGCGATCGAGCGCCACGGCCTTTGGGCGGGCTCCTGGATGGGTGCTGGCGCGCGTGTGCCGCTGCCACCCCTGGGGTGGCTCCGGCTACGATCCGCCGCCCGACCGGCCTCCGCTTACCGCCTCATGGGCGCAGCCCTGGCGCTATGGGCGCTGGCGCTCAGGCGAGTGAGCCTTGCCTCCGCCGCCCGCGGCCTTTATGGACTTGCGCCGTCCCTGATACAGCCCAAGAGATCTGACCGATGGCCGAGCCGCGCCGGGCCGCCGCAACTGCGCCTCGCTTCGAAGGCGGCCGCTTTCTCATTGTCGAGGCGCGCTATTACGACGCGATCGGCGCCGACCTGCTTGCCGGCGCGACCCGCGCGATCGAGGCGGCGAGCGCGACCTACGACCTCGTCAGCGTGGCCGGCGCCCTGGAGATTCCAGCCGGCATGGCGATCGCTCTCGATGCCGCGAAAGCGGCAGGCCGCCCTTATGACGGAGCGGTCGCGCTCGGCTGTGTCGTGCGGGGCGAAACCTTTCATTTCGAGATTGTCGCCGGCGAGTCCGCGCGGGCGCTCATGGATATGTCGGTCGAGCGCCGCCTTGCGCTCGGCAATGGCATCCTCACCACCGAGACGATCGAGCAGGCCGAGGAGCGGGCCGATCCGGAGCGCGGCGACAAAGGCGGCGACGCGGCGAGGGCGGCGATCGGGCTTGCCCATCTTGCCCGTCGGCTTGTTAACCGATGAAACGGTCCGACAAGCGTTCGGCGGCGCGGCTCGCGGCCTCGCAGGCGCTCTACCAGATGGAGATCGCCGACAAGGGGCTCAACGATATCCTCGCTGAATTCGAGGCTCATTGGCTCGGGCAGGAGATCGAAGGGGACGCCTATACGCCCGCGGATTTGACGTTCTTTCGCGACGTCGTGTCGGGGGTGCAACGTGATCAATTGCCGATTGATCGCGCGCTCGACGACACCCTCGCCGACGGCTGGCCGCTGAAGCGGGTCGAAGCGCTCATGCGCGCCATTCTGCGGGCGGCGCTTTACGAATTGCGCAACCGTCCGGACGTGCCGGCGCGGGTGGCGGTGACCGAATATGTCGACGTCGCCGCCGCTTTCTTCGGTCCCGAGGAGAGCGGCATGATCAACGCCGTGCTCGACGCGCTCGCGCGCCAGACGCGGCCGGCCGAGTTCGCCTCGCCATAAGCCTCAATGGCGCGCGTTGCCCGCAGCGTTAAAAAGCTCGAGGCGCGAGCGGGCGACCGCCTGGACCGACTTCACCGCAAACGGCAAGATCTTATAGGGGACGACCTCGTCGGGTTCTTTGCTGAGGCCTTCCTCCAAGCCGCGCCTCCACGCAACCCTCAGTTCCGTGTTGATGTGGACGATGTTGATTCCGGCGCCGATCGCCTTGCGCAAATCTTCATCATCGGTTCCCGATCCGCCGTGGAGGGTCATGGGTATCTTCACAGCGCTCTTGATCTCAGCGATTCTCCCGATATCGAGTCGCTTTCTCGTCTGCCCCTGAACCATGCTCTTCAGCATCCCGTGCATGTTGCCGACCGCGGGAGCGAGGATGTCTATCCCCGTCGACTCGACAAACTCTTTCGCCTGCGCCGGCGAGGTGAGGCCCTTTGACAAGTCAGGCGCGGTTTCATGGATTTCCGACCCGGTTCCGATGTCGCCGATCTCGCCCTCGACCAGGATCGCAGGATTGATGGCCTTAAGGGCTACGACGGCCTCTTTCGTCTGGCGCACGTTCTCCTCGAACGGCAGCGCAGACAGATCGAAGACGACGGAGTCAAAGCCTGCTTTAGCGACATCCATGGCGTGCGCCAGCGAATGGGTATGGTCTGCGTTGAGGAAGATTGGATAATCGTATTCCTCTCGCAAGCTCCGCACCAGAGCGGCTATTTGCCGCACGCCGAAAAATTCCCGCTCTCCCTCAGAGGCGCCGACAGCGACCGGGACTTTGAGGTCCCGCGCGGCGGCCACCACCGCTTTCAATAGAACCAAGTCTGCCACATTGAAGTGGCCGATCGCCACTCCGCTCTTCTCGCTTTGCTGCAGAGCATTTCGCAAAGTTTGCATGCTGGGGCTCCTTTTAGGAATCGCGCTATCTTGCCCCGCGCAATCCCGATGTAGATGAAGACTACAAGGTCTTTGTGACGTCACGGCGCCAAGCGGCGCCCTCGTTGCCAGTGGCGACAACGTACGCCCTTGAGCCGGCTACCCCGACCCTGAGCGCCTGATCCACTCGTCCTCGTCGACCGTCTCGACCCCCAATTCCCGCGCCTTGGCGAGTTTCGAGCCGGCGCCGGGTCCGGCGACCACGAGGTTGGTCTTGGCCGAGATCGAGCCCGAGACCTTGGCCCCGAGCCGCTCGGCGACCGCCTTGGCTTCGTCGCGCGTCATCTTTTCCAATGAGCCAGTGAACACGATCGTCTGACCGGCGAGCGGGTGGCCGGCGGCGATCGCCTCCATCGGCTCGATCGTCACTTCCTTGACAAGGGCGTCGAGCGCCGCCTCGTTCCGCGGCTCGGCGAAGAAGTCGGCGATCGCCTCGGCGACCACTGGCCCGATTCCCCCGATCGCCGAAATCTCCTCGGCGGCGTTTTCGACCCGCGCAGCGGCGCGTAAGGAATCCCAGTCGCCGAAATGGCGCGCGAGGCGCCGTGCATTGGTTTCGCCGACATGGCGGATTCCAAGCGCATAGAGGAAGCGGTTGAGCGGAATCGTTCGGCGCGCGTCGATGGCGTTGAACAGATTGCGCGCCGAGGTCTCGCCGAACCCCTCCCACTCGCGCAAAGGCGGGCGGCCTTGCCCATCGCGCGCCTTCAGCGTGAAAATGTCGGCCGGCGTGCGGATCAAGCCTTCGGTGAAAAAGAGCTCGATCAGTTTTTCGCCCAGTCCCTCGATGTCGAAGGCGTTGCGGGACGCGAAATGCTTGAGACCTTCGACCGCCTGCGCCGGACAGATGAGCGTGCCGGTGCAGCGGCGCACGACATCCTTTTCGCCTGTCTTCTCGTCGATCTCGCGCAAAGCCGCCGAGCCGCAGATCGGGCAGGTCTCCGGGAAGACATAGGGTTTCGAATCCGCCGGCCGTTTGTCGAGCACGACCGCGAGCACCTGCGGGATGACGTCGCCGGCGCGCTGCACCACCACCGTGTCGCCGACGCGCACGTCCTTGCGCTCGATCTCGTCCTCGTTGTGCAAAGTGGCGTTGGAGACGACGACGCCGCCGACGGTCACGGGCTTGAGCTTGGCGAGTGGCGTGAGCGCGCCGGTTCGGCCGACATTAATGCCGATCGCTTCGACGATTGTCATCGCCTGTTCGGCTGGGAACTTGTGCGCGACCGCCCAGCGCGGCGAGCGCGAGACGAAGCCAAGCCGCTGCTGCAGCGTAAGATCATTGACCTTGTAGACGACGCCGTCGATGTCGTAGCCGAGCGTCGCCCGTTTCTCTTCGATGGAGTGATACTGCGCCAGCATCTCCGACGCAGAATGACAGAGCTTGGTCAACGGATTGGTCGGCAGGCCGAAGCGACCCATGGCCTCGATGGCGCCGAACTGGGTCGAGGCGAAGGGCTCGCTGACTTCTCCCCAGGCATAGGCGAAAAACTGCAAGGGCCGCTCGGCGGTCATGCGCGGATCGAGCTGGCGCAGCGAGCCTGCGGCGAAGTTGCGCGGATTGGCGTAGACCGGCTTGCCGGCGGCGGCCTGGCGCGCATTGAGCGCGGCAAAGTCGGTGTGGCGCATGTAGACCTCGCCGCGCGCCTCGAAGATCTTCGGCGCGCCTTTGAGGCGCTTCGGGATCGCTTCGACAACGCGCACATTCGCGGTCACGTCCTCGCCCTCGTAGCCGTCGCCGCGCGTGGCCGCCTGGACGAGTTCGCCATTCTCGTAGCGCAGGCTGCAGGAGAGGCCGTCGATCTTCGCTTCCGCAACGACATCGAGCGGCGCGCCGTCGCTCAAGCCCAGAAAACGCCGCACCCGGGCGCAGAACTCCTCGACCTCCTCGTCGGCGAAGATATTGCCGAGCGACAGCATCGGCACGCGGTGGCGGACCTTGGCGAATTTCTCCGACGGCGCCGCGCCGACCTTGCGGTTCGCAGAGTCCGCGTCGGCAAGTTTGGGGAACGCCTCTTCGAGCGCGGTATAGCGCCGGCGCAACGCATCGTATTCGGCGTCGGAAATGGTCGGCGCGTCTTGCCCATGATAGCGCTGGTCATGCTCGGCGATCTCGGCCTGAAGCCGCGCGTGCTCTTCCCGCGCCTTGGCGAGGGTGAGCTTGGGCGCTTTCGGCTCTTTCGTCATGGGTCTCAAATTAGCGCAGCGTGGGGGATGGTGGAAGGCGACGGCTTAACCGGCGGCTAACCGATTTGCTCCATTGATTGGCGTCGGCGAGACGGCGGTCCAGGGCGACCGTGCGTCATGAGATCTCGATCCGCCTGCCCAAACACCGAGATCTTCGATGCGCGCCCTGATCGCCATATTCCTTGCTGCCTCGCTCTCCGGATGCTGCGTCGGCGGCAATCCCCCCATGTGGAGCGGCGATCCGCCCCCGTTCAACGCCTTCCAGGCGGGCATGAAGCTTGCCGTCGGCATGCCGACGGATGTCGCCATCCTTATTGTTGGCTCGCGGCCAGTGTCTTCGAAGGCGACGAGCTGCGGCGTGCTCGGAGGGGAAGAGTGGCCATGCGACGTCCTCAAATTCGGCTGCTGCGAGGGCAACCAGCTTGTTGTCTTCATTGCGCCAACGCCTGACGGCCGCGGCGCGGTGAACAGCTGGGCTTTGGGTAAGAGTTGACCCCGCGACCCTTAACGGGCGACGGCCGTCTCCGCCTCCACCTTCGCGACAAAATCGCCGATGTGCTTGAGGTAAACCGGCACGAGCGCCGAAGGGAAATCGTGCCCCATGCCGGGAATGATAACCAATTCGGCGCCGGGGATGCTCTCCGCCGTGTCCTTGGCGGCGGCTGCAGGTAGGACTGGATCATCGGCGCCGTGCAGGACAAGCACTGGACAGCGCAGCTCTTTCAAGAGCGCGTTGCGAGGTGTGGCGACGATCAAGGCTGCCGACTGACGCGCGATGCCGGCCAGGTCGAACGGCGCGTAATCCGTGCGGCGTTCGGCCCTCGCGCGCATCTCCGCTTCGCTCACCGGAAAGCCCGGACCGGACAAAGCCTTTTGCACGAGAATGCTCGCCTCAATGAGATCGTCGCGGCTCGTGCTGTTCGGCGGGCGGAATAGCACCGACAGCGTTTCGGGGTTTCCCGACGGCAGATCTCGACGTCCTGTGGTGGACATGATCGAGACCAGACTCTTCGTCCTGCTCGGATGATTGATCGCGACCAATTGGGCGATCATGCCGCCCATCGAGGCGCCGACGATATGGGCGCGGTCTGCGCCGAGTGCGTCCATAAGGCCCACAGTGTCATTGGCCATGTCGTCGAGAGAATAGGGAACGTGCGGGTGTCTTCCCGCCATGACCTCCGCAAACAGCGCGCGAGGGTCCGGAGCTGGTTGGCCGGTGAGATGGGTCGACTTGCCGATGTCGCGGTTGTCGAACCGCACGACGCGAAACCCTTTCGCCGCCAGCCCTTCGCACAACGGATCCGGCCAAAAAATAAGCTGGGCGCCGAATCCCATGATGAGCAGAATAAGCGGGTCGCTCTCGCGCCCGAAGCTTTCATACTCGATGTCGATTCCATTGGCTCGGACGTGCGGCATGGCGGCCCTCTAGCATCCTTGTCGGCCAATCGAAAGAGCAAGTCCGTGTGCAAGGAATGCGGCTTCGCCAAACAGTAAGCGCGCCCGTCATTCAAACGCCTTCGCGCCCTCGTCCGCCGCCTCCTCCGGCGCGACCCATCGGAAGCCTGCTGAGCTGGTGGCGCGCCCAGGTGAACTGCCGCTTGGCGTAATGGCGGGTGTCGAGCTTCGAGCGCGACGCGGCCTCGTCGAGCGTGAGCCGGCCCTCGAGATGCCCGATGAGATGCGGAACGCCGTGCGCGCGCATGACCGGCAGCGCCGGATCGAGCCGCCGCTGCATCAGGGTCGCGACCTCGTCCAGCGCGCCAAGGGCGAGCATGGCGCCGAACCGCGCGTCGATGCGCTGGCCGAGCTCCGCCCGGTCTGGCGCGAGATAGAGGCCCGCCCATTCTCCCGGCGCCAGCACCGGCTCAGCTCGGGCGCCCAGGAACGAGGCGAGCGGCCGCCCCGTAGCATCGAGCACTTCGAGCGCGCGCAAGATGCGCTGCCGGTCATTGGGGTTGAGGCGCTGCGCGGTCTTGGGATCGCGCGCCGCGAGCTCGTCGTGAAGGTCGAGCGTGGCGCGCCCCTCCGCCTCGCTGCGGACAGCGGCGCGCACCGCCTCCGGCACGGGCGGGATGTCCGACAGGCCCTCGGTCAGCGCGCGGAAATAAAGCCCCGTGCCGCCGACGAAGATCACCGGCTGTTCGCCGATGTCCGCCAGAACCTCGCCCGCGGCCAGCGCCCACCGACCGGCGGAAAAATTGACCGCGCCGTCGATCGCGCCGAACAGGCGATGCGGCGCGAGCCGCTCCTCGTCCGGCGTCGGCCGCGCGGTCAGGATTCGGAGATCCCGGTAGACTTGCATCGAGTTGGCGTTGACGATCGTCGCCCCAAAGCGCTCTGCGAGCGCAAGCGCCGCCGCCGACTTGCCGCTCGCCGTCGGGCCTGCGATGAGGAGCGCCCGCCTCAAGTGTTGGCTCGCTCGTCTGGAAGCGTCATGTCGTCCGTCCTCGTCGCCACGCTCATCGCCGATCCGTCAAAGGCGCCGCTCAGCGAAGCAACAGTCGACCGGGCCGCGCAAGCCCTGAATGGGATCGAGCGCCGGCGCTGGCTCGACGAAGGCGTCGCGGCCGATCTCGTTTTCACCGGAGACCTCAAGGCCAAGCGCGCCGCGCTCGAGAGCGCGCTCGCGGGTGAACCCATCGATGTCATCGTTCAGCCGCTCGCGCATCGCCGGAAGCGCCTCCTGATCGCGGATATGGATTCGACGCTGATCGGTCAGGAATGCGTCGACGAACTTGCCGCCTTCGCCGGAGTCGGCGAGCGCGTCGCCGCCATCACCGAGCGGGCGATGCGGGGCGAGGTTGCCTTCGCGCCGGCGTTGCGCGAGCGCGTCGCGCTGCTTGCCGGCCTGCCCGAGACCGTGATCCAGCGATGTGCTGAAAGAGCGCATCACGCTCAATCGCGGCGCGCGCACGCTCGTTCAGACGATGCGCGCGAACGGCGCTTATGTCGCCATCGTCTCGGGCGGCTTTCGCCAGTTCACGGGCGCGATTCGCGAGCGGCTCGGCGCCGACGAGGACCGCGCCAATGTGCTCATGATCGAAGGCGGCAAGCTGACCGGCAAGGTCATCGAGCCGATCCTCGGCCAGGACGCCAAGCTCGACGCGCTCAAGGAGATCGCCGCCGCGATGGGGCTCACGCTTGACGACACGCTGGCGGTCGGCGACGGCGCCAACGATCTTCCGATGCTGCAAGCCGCCGGCCTCGGCGTCGCCTATCGCGCCAAGCCCAAGGTCGCCGCTGGAGCGGACGCGCGCGTCGAGCACACCGATCTCTCCGCGCTGCTCTATGCGCAGGGCTTCGCGCGGAAGGATTTCGTCGAGGGGTAAGAGAACCAGGATTAGCGAGGAACTTGGCGCCGTCGTCATGGCCGGGCTTGTCCCGGCCATCTACGTCGTCTTGCTGCGACTATTCCTGACAATAGCCACGACTGCGAGAGTGCTGACGGTATTGGAGCCTTCCACCTCACGGTCGCTACGCCGGACTGCGTGGGTGGCCGGGTCGAGCCCGGCCATGACGGCCTCGGATTTCCCTCACTCCCGCTTCAGGACCTCGGCCAACCTGAATCGCTCGCAATAAAGCTCCATGTCCGGCGAGAATTCGCCCCGCCGGGTGAAATACTCGGTGTGCGCTTGGCGCCAATATTCAAGCGAGCGGTCGCCTTCCCCCTCGTCATGGGCGAAGGCCGCGACCACGTCCCCGAAGCGCCGCCGTGCAAGCTCAACGGTCTCCAGGATCGCGCTCGGCCGCCCTTGGCCGTCCTTGACGATCCAGCGCTTGCCGACAACGACGCCTTTGTCGCCTTCGCTAGCGGCCCAGCAGGTCGCGGACTTCTTGCCCGTAAGCACGAGCTCCAGCAATTCATTGGCGAGTTCGGGAGTGTCGCCGAACGAGAAGCTTTCCAGCTCAGCCATCATTATCCTATATCCCTAAACTGACCCGCGCCCCTGCGGCATCCACACATCCGGCCCTCATTCGGCCCGTCTTTTGTTGGACGTTTCCCTTTCGTCCGTGTTAGCCCGTTGGCCTTGTGTTTAATCCGCCCGGCGAAGGGGCGGCGCGCAACGAAGGGAGATCGGCAATGACGATCGCGTCGGTCATGAACGCGCCCGAAGCCGTCGATCACGCGGCGCTCGCCGAGACCATGCCGCTCGATGAGATCGACGTCAGCAATCCTGCTTTGTATCAGCAGGACGTTTGGCAGCCCTATTTTCGCCGGCTGCGGCGCGAGGCGCCGGTCCACTATTGCCCGGCAAGCCCGCTCGGGCCGTATTGGTCGGTCACCAAGCACAAGGACATCATTGCGCTCGAAGTGGACCATAGGCGGTTCTCGTCCAGCTCGGCGCTCGGCGGCATTACGTTGCGCGACCGGCCGGCCGAACTCGAACTGCCCATGTTCATCGCCATGGACCCGCCCAAGCATGACGTGCAGCGCAAGGTGGTGCAGCCGATCGTCTCGCCCGACAATCTCGCCAATTTCGAGGGCCTGATCCGGACCCGCGTCCGTGACACGCTCGATGGCCTGCCGCGCGGCGAAACCTTCAATTGGGTGGATAAGGTCTCGATCGAGCTCACCTGCCAGATGCTGGCGACCCTGTTCGACTTCCCGTTCGAGGACCGGCGCAAGCTGAGCTACTGGTCGGACGTCACGACCGCCATCCCCTATCAGGGCGGGCTGGTCGAAAGCGAGGAGCAGAAAGAGGACGGTATTCGCGCGAGTGCCTCGGCTATTTCATGAATTTGTGGAACGAGCGGGTCAATGCCGAGCCGCGCCGCGATCTCATTTCCATGCTGGCGCATGGCGAAGCGACCCGGAACATGAGCGCGCGCGAATATCTCGGCAACGTCATCCTGCTCATTGTCGGCGGCAACGACACGACGCGCAATTCGATGAGCGGCGGCCTTCTGTTCCTGAGCCAAAACCCGGATGAATTCGCCAAGCTGCGCGCCAAGCCCGAACTCGTCGACTCGATGGCGCCGGAGATCATTCGCTACCAGACGCCGCTCGCCTACATGCGCCGCACCGCGCTCGAGGACGTCGAGTTCGGCGGCCAACTTGATCCGCAAGGGCGACAAGGTCGCCATGTGGTACATCTCCGGCAACCGCGACGAGGAAGCGATCGAAGAGCCCGACCGGTTCATCATCGACCGCGCCCGTCCGCGCCAGCATCTGTCGTTCGGCTTCGGCATTCACCGCTGCGTCGGCAAGAACCTGGCCGAAATGCAATTGAAGATTCTGTGGGAGGAAATCCTCGATCGCCTGCCAGGCATCGAGGTTGTCGGCGAGCCGAAGAGGGTGTTCTCGGCCTTCGTTCACGGGATCAGCGAATTGCCGGTGAGGATCCCGGCCTGAGGGGCGGGCGCGATTGGATCGACGCGGTGCTTCGGCAATAAGCTGAAGTGGAAAATCTCAATATCTGCAGGTAATGGGCTGGTCTCGACTCATCCCGAACCCGCAGCGTCAGTTTGTGCGTGCCTTAAAGGACGTCGTAGCCGGTCCTCCTACGGAAAGGTTCTATAGTTTATTGAGGCCGACTATGCAGAACCCATGGCCAAACGGATCACTGCAAAAAGCAACCGGCGGATAACCGGGTACGCGATGCACCTGCTCAGACTTCGCGCCAGCTTCCAGCGCTCTTGTAAGACTTGCCTCGAATTCTTCGACACGAAAATCAATATGTACAGGCGTCCAGTGACGCTCGTACCTGCGAACATCACTGCTCCCCCCCGCAGGTGACGATCCAGCCGGCTTTGCGAGAAGGCCAATCATTGCCTCGCCGGCTCTGAGCATCGCATAGCCTGGATGCGGGCGGGAGAACTCGACAAAACCAAAGGCTTCACGAAAAAATTTCAGTCCGTCATCAATGGAGGGAACGTCAATGGAGACACTGACTTTCATGTATCAAACTTTCGCAGATCTTCGAGGCGGCGTGAAAAGTTGCGCATACGAGAGCGAGCGCGTCAATGTTTCGCAAGAGGTCCGAGGCCTAACCGCGCCGCCCCGTAATCTCGTGGCCTATACACGCCGAAAGATTGCATAAAATCAGAAATCTGAGTTAAGCTTTCCCGATGAGAAATTCTGCTCTTTCGCAGCCTAAAGCCATCTCGCCGGACAGTATTTCGGCGAGCTCGGGGGGTCGAAGGCACGAGAAAAAATTTTCGTCGAGTTTTCCGTGTAACCCATTGAAAAGGCTCGATTCGGACGAGAGAATCCAAGGAAATCCAAATAAATCCAAGCCTCGTTTGCGAGAGTTTTTGCGACGAAAGGGGCACGCGCCAAGGAAATCCAAATTGATCGACCGGTCATGTCGAGGGGTCAGCGGCCAACCACATTAAACATTATAAACTAGTGTAAATCTCCGGTCCGATGCACGGAGGGAAGCCGTCATTGCGAGGAGCGCAGCGACGAAGCAATCCAGAGAGCGTGGGCGCCCTGCGTTCCCTGGATTGCTTCGCTTCGCTCGCAATGACGGCAGTGGTTCTATTCAATCATAGCAGCCTAGCGCCTCGCCAGAACCTCGCGCACCCGCTCGACCAGCTCCGCCTCGGGCGCGGGGAACTGGGCGCGCTGGCGCAGCTCGAGATAGTCGGCGCGGTCCTTGGTCGATTTCGCAAGCTCGGCGCCGAGCTTGAGGTCGCGGATCGTGACCTGCGGGCCGCCCGCCGCGTTGCGCTCGTTCGAGCCCTGGATGACGGCGACGCGGCTCCTGCGCCGGTCCGCATATTTGAGCTGCGCGTTCATGCCGCCCGAGCCCAGATAGAGTTCGGCCGCGATCCCCGCTTGGCGCAGGCTCGCGACGAGCCGCTGATAGTTCGCCATCGAATCCGCGTCGCGGTCGAGCGCGAGCACGACGACGGGGCCGGGCGTCTCGGCCGCCGCGACGATCGGGCTCTTGATCGCGCGCAACGCCGCGAGCAGCCGCGAGACGCCGATCGAAAAGCCGGTCGCCGGCACCGGCTCGGCGCGGAAGCGCGCGACGAGCCCGTCATAGCGCCCGCCGCCGCCGACCGAGCCGAAGCGGACCGGACGGCCGTCGTCGTCCTTGACCTCGAAGGTCAGCTCCGCCTCGAAGACCGGGCCGGTGTAATATTCGAGCCCGCGCACGACGGAGGGGTCGATGCGGATGCGATCGGGGCCGTAGCCTGCGCCGCGAACGAAGCTCTCGATCTGCGCGAGCTCGTCGAGGCCTTCATTGCGGACGCCTTGCGCGGGCGCATCGCCAGCGGCGCCGCCGCCAACTCGGGAGCCGTCCGGCGAGCCCGTCGCCATCGGGAGGACGCTGGCCTTCGGCGCCATCGCCAAACCGTACGGCGCCGTCGCCGTTCAGAAGGGCGAGCACTTGTTCGATAGCTGCCGCGTCGAGCCCCGCGCCCTTGGTGAAATCGCCGCTCTCGTCCTTGCGCCCGCTCCCCAGCAACAAGCGCACGCCTTCGACGCCAAGCCGATCGAGCTTGTCGATCGCGCGCAAGACCGTCAGCCGCCGGCCCGCGTTCTCCTGCGCCGCCGAGGCCGATCGACTCCATCACCCGTCGAGCACCTTGCGGTTGTTGACCTTGATGACGTAGTCGCCGCGCGCGATCCCGAGCGCTTCGAGGCAATCGGCGGCCATCATGCAGATTTCCGCATCGGCGGCCGGCGACGCCGAGCCGACCGTGTCGGCGTCGAACTGCATGAACTGGCGGAAGCGCCCCGGGCCGGGCTTCTCGTTGCGGAACACCCAGCCCGCGCGATAGGAGCGATAGGGCTTCGGCAGCCGGTCGTAATTCTCGGCGACATAGCGCGCGAGCGGCGCGGTCAGGTCATAGCGCAGCGACAGCCATTGCTCGTCGTCGTCCTTGAACGAGAACACGCCCTCGTTCGGCCGATCCTGGTCGGGCAGAAACTTGCCGAGCGCGTCGGTATATTCGACGAACGGCGTCTCGACCGCCTCGAACCCGTAGAGCGCGTAGACCTCCCCGATCTTGGCCATCATCGCTTCGGCGGCGGCGAGATCGCCGGCGTCGCGGTCTGCAAATCCGCGCGGCAGCGTGGCGCGGGCGCGAGGGGAAACGTCAGGGGTTTCGGTCATCGCCGCTCTATATCCGGCAAAAGCGGCGGCTAGAAGAGGTTCGCGGCGACGTTGATGGTCAGCGCAAGGATGATGGCGTTGAAGAAGAAGCAGGCGACGCCCTGAATGACGACGATCCGTCGCATCCGCTTCGAGGTGACATTGACGTCGGAGGAGGCGAACGTGCAGCCGATGACGAAGGCCTGATAGAAGAACTCCATCCAGTCCGGCTGCGGGTTGCCGGGAAACTCGAGACCGCCGTGCACCCCGCCCTTGTGGCGCTGGAAATAGACGCCCGCATAGTGCAGCGCGAACATCACCTGCAGGAACGTCCAGGCGCTCAGCACCGTCACGCCGACCAGCGTCAGATGGCCGGCCTTCTCCCAACCGGCCATGGTCTTGACCGGTCCGAGCTCCCACACGATCGCGGCGATCGCGGCGAGGGACGCGACAATGCCGAGGACCACCAGCACCCACTGGTTCTCGTCCTCGGGCCTCGACCACACGCTCGCCTCGCGCCTCGGGTCCATGACCATGTGCACGATCAGGATGAGGAACGCCCAGGCCCCGACATTCCAGGCGATCAAGAGGCGCGTCGCTTCGCGGATGTCGACGCCGAGCTGCAACGGGACGTAGGCCGCGACCATGAGGGCCGCTCCCGCCAGGAGACGCGGCCGATGCGCAAAGGTGGCCAGAAAGCCGGAAGAGGACTTGCCGGCTGGCTGTCCAGAACCGGGCGGAGGCGGTTTTGGTGTTCCGGCCGCCTTGTCGGTTCTCGGCGGAGGCGGCGCCTTGGGCGTTCCGGCCGCCTTGTCGGCTCTTGGCGGGGGCGGCGACTTGGGCATGCGAAGGCCATTCGGGTCCAGAGGAGGCCTGCCTTGCCCGAGGCGGCGGCGAGGGTCAAGCGGCGCTAACGGCGCATCCCTGTTCGATGCTAGACAGGAGCCATGCGAACGGCGGCGCGTTGAAACAAGACGGCGCGCCAGGTGTTTCGTTCCAGGGAGGGCTTGGCCCCATGAGTTCGGACCCCGGAGATCCCGACGACGAGTCCGCGGCGCTGCGTGCGCGGCTCGATCGGCTGTCGGGCGAACTGAAAGGTCGGGCCCCTCCGCCGCGCGCCTCCGAGCCGACGCCCGCGCCCAAAACGGACGCGAGCGCCACCGGCTCGGCGATGTCGCTTGGCTTGCGGGCTGGCAGCGAGTTCGTCTCGGCGGTGATCATCGGCTTGGGGATCGGCTGGGTTCTCGACCGCGCGCTCCACACCAATCCTGCGTTTCTGATTGTATTTTTCCTGATCGGCGTGGCGGCGGGGATCTGGAACGTGATCCGGCTGACTTCGCCAAAACGGTCTCCTTGAAGCGCAATTCGCCCTTGTCTCGCGCAAACTCGCCGGATAAAGACGTGCGGCGCTCGGCTTCGCGAGCCGAACGGGACGCCTCGTTGGGGGCGCGGAGCCGCTGGCGGGGCGGCGGTTTAAGCCTCGCAACGAGGCGGACGACGACGGGGACCAGAGGACGTGGCGACAGAAGCGGGACCGGCGATCGATCCGATCCACCAATTTGCCCTGCATCCCGTCGTGTCGATTCTGGTCGGGGGCCATGACGTTTCCCTGACCAATTCCGGTCTCTACATGCTGCTGGCGGTCGCGCTCACCTGCCTTTTGGTCGCGATCGGCGCGCGTGGCGGCTCAGGGCGTGCCGGGCCGCCTGCAGGCCATGGCGGAAATGTCCTACGAATTCATCGCCGGCATGGTGCGCTCCGCCGCCGGCGAGTCCGGCATGCGGTTTTTCCCGTTTGTGTTCGCGATCTTCTTCTTTGTTCTGCTCACCAACCTGATCGGCTTCATTCCCTACTCGTTCTACGGTGACAAGCCAGATCATCATCACCGCCGCCTTGGCGCTGATGGTGTTTCTCACGGTCATCGTCATCGGCATCAAAGAGCACGGGCTCCACTTCTTCAAACTCTTCGTCCCTTCCGGCGTGCCGATCTACATATTGCCGCTGGTCGTGGCGATCGAGATCATCTCCTTCTTGTCGCGTCCTGTCAGTCATTCGGTGCGTTTGTTCGCCAACATGCTCGCCGGCCACATCACGCTCAACGTGTTCGGCGGCTTCGTCGTCATGCTGCTCGGCGCGAGCGCGGCGGTTAAGGCGCTCGCAGTGCTGCCGTTCGCTCATGACGATCGGCCTCGACGCCCTCGAACTTCTGGTCGCGTTCCTGCAGGCCTACGTGTTCGCAATGTTAACCTGCATGTATCTCAACGACGCGCTTCACCCCGGTCACTGACCTCATCAACCCAAAACGCGAATCTTCGCCAGCGAAATAGGAGCACCGCATGGAACCGCATGAGCTTGCCATCGCCGCCAAATATATCGGCGCTGGCCTCGCCGCGATTGGGACGGGGGCGGCCGGCATCGGCGTCGGCACGCTGTTCGGCCAGTTCCTGAACGGCGCGCTGCGCAACCCGTCGGCGGTTGAAGGCCAGTTCGGCCGCCTGATTTTCGGCTTCGCGGTGACCGAGGCGCTCGGCATTTTCGCGCTTCTGATCGCGTTCCTGTTGCTGTTCGCGGTGTGACGAGCCAGAGTTCGGCTCGCTTTATGAGAGGGCGCTTGGCGTGGCCACCAAGGATTTGAGCGCGGGATCCGCGACGACTCCGACGCGACGCAGACGCAGGTCGGTCAGGAAGGCGGCGCGCATTCGAACTTTCCGCCCTTCGACGCCGGCACGTTTCCGTCGCAACTCGTGTGGTTCGCGATCGCCTTCGGCTTTCTCTATTGGTACCTGTCCAAGCGGGGCTTGCCGCAGCTCGGAGCCGTGATCGAGGGCCGCAAAGCCCGAATCGCGGGCGACCTCGACGAAGCGACGGCGATGCAGCAGAAAGCCGACGCGGCGGCGGCCGCGCATGAAAAGACATTGGCCGAAGCGCGCGCGAAGGCGCAAAGCCTCGCCCAGGCCGCTCGTGACGCCGCCGCGGCCGATGCGCAGGCCAAGCGGCAGGCGCTCGAGGATGAGCTTGCAGCCAAGCTCACCGACGCCGAGCGCGAGATCGCCAAGACGCGCGCCGACGCTATGGCGAATGTCGCGGAGGTCGCGCGCGACGCTGCGGGGGCGATCGTCGAGCGTCTCGGAGGACGCCCGGCTGATCCATCGTCGATCGCGGCCGCCGTCAGTTCCGTTGGGTCGCTGAGCGGAGCCGCATGATGGACTATGATGCGGAGTTCTTCGTCCTTCTCGGCTTCCTCGTCTTCGTTGGCGTTCTCATTTATTTTGGCGTCCCTCGGATGGTGCTCAAGGCGCTCGACGCGCGCGGCGAAGCGATCGCGGCCGAACTCGCTCAGGCCGCCAAGCTCCGCCAGGAGGCGACCGCGCTGTTGGCGAGCTTCGAGAAAAAGTCTGCTGAAGCCGAAGCGAGCGCCGCCGCCATTGTCGCCGAGGCGCGCGCTCAAGCCGAGCAGTTGAATGTTGAGGCCGGCGAGCGGCTGAAGGAATTCATCGCCAGGCGCACCAAGCAAGCCGAAGCCAAGATCGCGCTCGCCGAGGCCCAGGCGTCGGCCGAGGTTCGCGCCGCTGCGGCGGAGCATGCCGCCAAGGCGGCGGAGATCGTGCTTACCGACCAGATGAAGAGGCTCCGGCGGCGCCGATCTGGTGGCGCACGAAATAGGCGAGATCAAGCGCCGCCTCTCTTGAGGCGCTAGGGCGGGACGTTGGTTCTGCCGCTGCGCTCGGACTGGACCGAGTCGCGCGGGCGCAGACCTTCGCCCTGGCTTGATTTGCCGCGCGCCGAGCGCCATTGTGTTGCGCGCCGAGCGGCGCGCGCCGGGGTGTTTTGCAAGGGGAGCAACGGCGTTGAAGAGAGCGATCTTCGGTCTTATGGCCTTTTTTCTCCTCGTTCCGCTTGCGTGGGCTGGGGGTGGTCCGGCGCAGCTCAACCTCTACGACACGCCGGCTGAGGCGCGCTGGGCGCCGTTTTTCGACGACATGCCCGCCTGCGAGGACGCTGGGGTGCTGTCTACGATCAGCGGCCGGTTCGCCGGGACCCAGCGCGAGTTTTGGAATTCAAATCTGGCGATCGCCGGCTTCGAGCGCGTGCGCGAAATCGGCTTCCGGTCTAACGGTCTTTCCTACATTCCCCGCCGCTATTGCGTCGCTCGCGCCGCAATGACCGATCAGAGGCAGCGAACCGTCGTCTATTCCGTAGGGACGCAACTGGGCATCATCGGAAACACTTGGGGCGTCGAGTGGTGTGTCGTCGGCATTGACCCGACCTTCGCCTACGCGCCCAATTGCGAGATCATCCGGCCGATCCTGGAGCGCGAAATCGGCAAGGCGAAGTGGCTCGCCGAATACGGCATCAAAGCGGGCTACTGACCGAGCAAGGCCGAAGGCGGAGACGTCGGAATGCCGCGTTTGGCGCTCAGGCTAGCGTTGAGTTTGGCGTTCGCGATTGCCGGGACGCTTGGTGTCGGTCTCGCGCAGACCGCGCCGTCCGCTCCCCCTGTCGCGACCGCCCAGTTCGACTATTATGTGATGACGCTGTCCTGGGCGCCTGGTTTCTGCGATCTCGGCGGTAAAGACACGTCGTCGCCAGAATGTGCGGAAGGCTCCGGCGAGGGTTTCGTCGTCCACGGCCTATGGCCGGACAACGAGTTTCGTCCGAACCCTGAGGCCTGCAGGGGCCAGGACGCCACGCCAGCCGATCTCGACGATGAGCATGGCGTCTACCCGAACGATCGCCTTGCGGCCTATGAATACCGCAAGCACGGAACCTGCACGGGCCTCAGCGCGCATGACTATTTCGCCACCGTGCGCAGCGTGCGGACGCGGCTAAAAATTCCCGAGATGTTCCAGGCGCCAAGTGAGCAATTGCACATGGCGCCTGAGGAGATCGAGCAGGCGTTCATGACGGCGAACCCCAATCTGCATCCCGACAACATGGCGATCAGCTGCAGCAACGGCGAACTCGTCGACGTGCGCTTCTGCCTGGCGAAGGATCTCTCGTCGTACGCCGTGTGCCGCAAGGTCGCGCGCCACACCTGCCAACGCGGATCGATCGTGGTCGCTCCGGTGCGTTGAACATTTCGATCGAGCGCGCTGCGTCGCCGCGATCCTTCGAGCACCCAGTTCGCCGCCGATCATTTCAGGCCGAGACCAATCTCGCCAATAGCGGTAAGGCTGGCCGCGTCAGGGCTCAGGGCGGCGCAAACCGCTCGCCGCCGACGTTGGTTAAAGAATCCTTGCCAAGGCTGTCCGGAATAGCCTCCCGCGTGTTATAAGGATGGCTGTTTGCGTTGAGTAGGAGTTCCCATGGCCCCGCCGCGTCCCTACTGGAAGGGTTATCTCAAGCTTTCCCTCGTCTCGTGCCCGATCGCGCTTTACACGGCGACATCATCAGGCGAGCGTGTCGCCTTCCGGCAGATCAACAAGAAAACCGGCAATCGCCTTCGTCAGCAGTTGGTCGACGAGGGGACAGGCGACCCAATCGATCCCGACGACAAAGGTCGCGGCTACGAAGTCGACAAGGGCGTCTACCTGCAGGTCGAGGACGAAGAGCTCGACGCCATCGCGATCGAGAGCAGTCATACGATCGACATCGATAGCTTCGTGCCGAAGAGCGAAGTCGACGAACGCTATATCGACAGCCCCTACTATCTGGTTCCGGAGAACAAGGTCGCGCTAGAGGCCTTTGCAGTCATCCGCGACGCCATGCTCGGCAAGGGCATGGTCGCGTTGGGGCGGGTGGTCCTGTCCAAGCGCGAGCGCGTGATCATGCTTCAGCCGCGGGGCAAGGGACTGCTCGGCGCCACGCTCAGGTATCCTTACGAGGTTCGCGACGAGGCGATCTATTTCGGCGACATCGGCGAGATCCAAATTCCGAAGGACATGCTCGCTCTCGCCGAGCATATTCTCGAAAGCAAGGCGGCGACGTTCGACCCCACTCTATTTCACGACCGCTATGAAGAGGCGGTTGTCGCCATGCTGAATGAGAAGAGGGCGGGGATGCCGATCCCCAAACAGCGCCCGATGCCCAGGATTGTCGCTGGCACGGATCTGATGGCGGCGCTCAAGCAGAGCATCGAGAAGGCCAAGGAGGAAACGCCAAAGGCGGCCGCCAAACAAGTGGCGCCGGCGGCGGCGCACGCCGCAGCGAAGCCTCCCGCGGCCGCCAAAGGCAAGCGCACTGTCAAAGGCAGCCCGGACCAGCGCGAGATGCTGTTGCCGATTGCGGGCGGCGCGCCCGCGAAGGAAGCAGGCGCGACCGCAAAGGAAGCGCCGGAGAAACAGACGGCGCAAAAGCCGGGCGTGCGGAAGAAGGCAGGCTAGCCTTAGCCTTTCGGCGCGCCAAAAATCCGATCGCCGCCGCATTCTCAATGTCGTGCAACTTGGCCACCGCCGTCACATCGGCGATGGCGGTCGGGGCGCCGACGAGGCCTGACGCCGTCAAACCTGCTGTCGTTATGGCCGCTCAATTTCAAGGGGCCGGCCAGGCTCACTCCGGCGGGACGACGCCCTTTCTTGAAGATGAAGCAGCCGTAAAAGCGCCGTTCGCCAGTCGGCACAATGGCGAAGGCGCTCTTGGCGCGCTCGTAGAAAGCGAAACGTTCGACGCCAAGAAGAGGCACATGCTTGCTCGCCGCACGATCGACGGCCTGCTGCACTTCGCGCTGCACCGGCGGCATGGTGTCCGCATCGCCGACGATCTCCATGCGGCACGCAGGATCGGGGACGAACGTGTCGAGCGGCATCACCGAAAGGATCGCCTCGACCGCGCGCGCCGCGTTGACGCCAGCCAACGGAATCGGTTCGCCAATAACGGTGGTCATTGCGGTCGAGTCGGCGGGGAAATTAGCGTCGACGACAACGATCTCGTCGCCATGTCCCATCCGTCGCAAGGCATAAAGCAAGTCCGCAGTGAGCAGCGGATCGATCCCCCAAAGCATGTGTGTATCCTCCCTCGGCCCATGCGCCCGTGGCCCGACGATACCGAGATTCTTCGGGGTTGGCGAATGCAGGGATGTTGCGAGAAGCACGCGACAACGGCCGGGCCGTCTAGAGTTCGGCGGCCGTGCTTGACAATGCAATTGATCCCTCACTAGCCTTCGCTCTCACTATCGGCGAATGCGTTGGTCAGTGGTGACTGCAAACACGCAGCCGATCAGGGGAAACGTTCATGTACAGGCGCTGCGCCGCGGAGACGGAAGGCTTCTGGCCCTTCGGGGGGTCGACCTCTCCACGAGACGACGACGCTCGTTGACCGACTCTTGCGGTTCGATCCGTAGATGAAAGAGCGCGATCGTGTCCGCGCAGGCTGAACTCGCTGCGTCGCCCGTGCGTCGTTTTGGGATCGTAAGGCTCGGTCAGCCCGCGGCCATTACGCTTGCGGTTCTTATCATTTGCGTCGTGATGGCTCTGATCTCCGAGCCGTTTCGCAGTTACGACAATCTCTACAACGACAGCCGCAACTTCGGGTTCGTCGCCATCATGGGCATGGGCCAGATGTTGGTGATCATCACGGGCGGCATCGATTTGTCCGTTGGCTCGGTGATGGGTCTTGTCGGCATTGTAACGGGGCTCACGCTTCAGGCCGGATATCCGTTGTGGGCGGGGGTCGGCGCGGGAATGGGGGTTGCTCTGCTCTGCGGTCTTATCAACGGCTATGCGATCGCGAGGTTCAAGCTGTCGCCGTTCGTCGTGACGCTGATCATGCTGTCGGTCGCGCGCAGCCAGGCGCTGATCCTGTCCAACAACAAGATGATCTATACGTTCGGACCGGACGAGAAGCTGTTCGGCGAACTCGGCGGCGGCAGTCTCTTCGGGATCCCTTCTGTCGTCATCGCGATGGCGCTGATCGCCGTCGTCCTCACGTTCGTTCTCGCCAACACAAGTTGGGGCCGATACGTCTACGCGATCGGCGGCAACGAGCAGGCGGCGCTCTTGACCGGCATTCCCGTCGTGCCGGTCAAGGTTTCCGTCTACGTCATCAGCAGCCTCTCAGCCGGAATCGCCGCCATTCTTATGGTCGCCTGGCTCGGATCCGTCACCAACGGGCTCGGTGTCGGCTACGAGCTTCAGGTCATCGCCGCGACGGTCATCGGCGGCACCGATCTTATGGGCGGCTATGGCATCCCCTACGCGGCTGTGATCGGCGCCGCGCTCATCGAAATCGTGCGCAACGCGCTTTTGCTGGCTGGGGTTGATCCCTATTGGCAGGGCACGTTCGTTGGCCTCATCATAGCGGGGGCAATGATGCTCGAGCGGGCGCGACGCGCGCCCGCGGAATAAATCTCCGTCTGCGAGAAACGCAGGCGGCGCAAACGGAGGAAACGTCAATGAAGGTAACAAGTCTTGTCGCTCTCGCGGCCCTGATCGGGGCCGTTCAACCCATGGCGGCGGAAGCCAAGGACAAGGTCTTCGCGCTCGTGCCGAAGGCGATGAACAATCCGTTCTTCGACCAGGCGCGCGACGGCTGCGAGAAGGCGGCGAAGGAAATCGGCGGCATCCAATGCCTGTTCATCGGCCCGGCCGACGCGACCGAGCAGGAACAGGTGCAGGTCGTCCAGGATCTCATCACCAAGCACGTCGATGGCATCGGCGTCTCGGCCGCCAACGCTCCGGCGATCGGCAAGGTGCTCGCCCGGGCCAAAGAGGCGAAGATTCCAGTCGTGACCTGGGACAGCGACCTGCTGCCGGCCGACAAGGGGCTTCGCGCCGCTTATATCGGCACGGTCAACGAAGAGGTCGGCAAAGCGGTCGCCCAGCAGGCGATGGCGCTCAAGCCCAACGGAGGCACCTATTGCATCCAGACCGGCGGACCGGCCGCCGCCAACATGAACGACCGCATCAAGGGCATGACGGAGACCCTGCCGGCCGACAAGTGGAAGCAGGTCGCGGGTTGCCCGCTCTACAACAACGATGACTTCCCGCTGTCGATCACCCAGCTCACCGACCTCCTGGCCAAATATCCGAAGATCGATGCGGTGCTCGATGCGGGCGGCGCTCCTCAGATGGAAGTGAAGGCCTATAAGGAGCTCATGGGCAAGTACAAGGATCGGATGGACAAGAAAGACCTGGTCATGCTGTTCGTCGAGACTCTGCCGATGCAGATGGACGATCTGAAGGCTGGCCTCAGCCACGGGCAGGTTGGACAGCGCCCATTCGAGATGGGCTACAAGGCGATTTATCTCTTGAACGATCTGACGCAAGGCAAGACCGTTTCGGATCCGGTGACGATCGGCCTCGACGTCTGCACGCCTGAGACCATCGACACCTGCAAGAAGAAGTAGCGTCGCAAGGGCGTCAGGCCTCAGCGCGCCTGACGTCTTGGCTCAATAGCCGCGCCGGCGATCGACCAGATGGGCGAGCGGCTCGCCGCGTTCGTCCGCCTCGATCTGCCGGGCGACGAGCGCGGCGATCGCCTTGGGCGAGGAGATCGCCGCATTGTGCGGGCTGATATAGACCGCAGGATGCGACCAGAGGCGCGAATCCTCTGGCAGGGGCTCACGCTCGAACACATCGAGCGACGCGCCTTTCAGCGCGCCGGAGTCCAGCGCGGCGAGGATGTCGGCTTCGACCTGCAGTCCGCCGCGTCCGGCATTGATGAGGATCGGGCCGCCGAGCGGCCCATCGTGTTTGAGCTGAGATAGAAGCGACGCGTTGATGATCCCGCGCGTGGCATCGGTCAGCGGCAGCAGCACGACGAGCATGTCGGTCTGTGCAAGCATGCGTTTCAGCCCATCCGCGCCCGAAAAGCAGGTCACGTCGGGAAGTGACTTTGGGCTCGCGCTCCAGCCGGCGACTTTGAAGCCGAGCGCCTTCAGCTTGGTCACGGCGTCCTTGCCCATGATGCCCAACCCAAGCACGCCGACCTGGACGTCGCTGGCCTTGGGCTGACTATCGTCGTCGTCCCAGACGCGTCCGCCCTGCTGGCGCTCGTAGCGGCGCAGCTGGCGCAGGTGGACGAGCGCATGCATGACCACCCACTCGTTCATGCGATTGGTGAGATCGGGGTCGACCACGCGCACGATTGGCCTATCGGGGAGAGCGTCGTCGGCGAAGAGATGATCCACGCCGGCCCCGAGCGAGAGAATCACTCGAAGGTTCGGAAGGTCTTTGAGCGCGCCCGGGGGATGGCGCCAACTCAGCGCATAGCGGACGGACTCCCGGTCGAACGGCTCGTCCAGCATCACGATCTTATGGGACGGCAGCAGCGCTTCCATGCGGGTTCGCCACGGCTTCGGGTCCCAGCCTGAAATAGCGATAAGCACGCTCACTGCGGCGTCCCAAGCGACGCGCTCGATCACCGGGTCGCCAGGCGAAAGCGGCGCTTCGTCGAGGCGATAGGCGGCGCGGAGGCGTCGAATTGCCGCCTCGGCCTTGTCCGCGCTCCGCGCGTGGACGCGCGCCAGCGGCGCACCGGGGCCGACCTCGGCTCCGATCGGAGCCAGTTCGGTTAGACCGACCGCCGGGTCGATCTCGTCTGCGGCGCGCGACCGGCCGCCGCCAAGTTCGACGACCGCGAGCCCAACCGCGCGAACGTCAATGCTCGTCACGAAGCCGCGCGTCTCGGGCGTCGAGTCGATGAGCACCGGCGCTTGAGGCAACTCCTTCTCTGCGCGCGAGATGAAATCCTTCGGGCCGCCGAGCGCGGCGACCATGCGCTCGAACCGCTCCGCCGCGGCGCCGCTCTCGAGCGCGCGTTTCAGCGCCGCAGCGCCGACATCCACGTCGTGCGCAAGACCCGAGAGCGCGAGCAGTTCGGCGCCGAGCGCGATCGTCACCCTGTCGAGGCGCTCGTCGCGCCGCGCGCCGGTCAGATAGTCGACGGCGTTGCGGATCTCGACCGCGTTGCCGGCGGCGCTGGCGAGCGGCTCGTTCATGTCGGTGATGAGCGACACGGTCGGCAGGCCGGCGTCGTTGGCGACCGTCGCGATGCTGGTCGCGAGCTCCCGCGCTCCATCGAGTGTTGCCATGAAAGCGCCTGAGCCCGTCTTGACGTCCATGACCAGCCCTTGCAGTCCCGCTGCAAGCTTCTTCGACAGGATCGAGGCCGTGATCAGCGCAACCGATTCGACTGTCGCTGTCACGTCGCGGATTGCATAGAGCCGCCGGTCGGCCGGCGCGAGATCGGCCGTCTGGCCGATGATGGCGCAGCCCGCCTCCTTCACCACGCGTTTGAACAAAGTCAGGTCGGGTTGCGACGCATAGCCCGGGATCGAGTTGAGCTTGTCGAGCGTTCCGCCGGTGTGGCCGAGGCCGCGCCCGGAAATCATCGGCACATAGGCGCCGCACGCCGCCAGCATCGGCGCCAGCATCAGCGAGACATTGTCGCCGACGCCGCCCGTGGAGTGCTTGTCGAGGATTGGGCCGGGCAGATTTATGTCGCGCCAATCGAGGCTTGCGCCGGAGCGCGTCATCGCCTGCGTCAGCGCAACACGTTCGTCGAGCGACATGCCGCGAAAATAGATCGCCATCGCGAAGGCGGCCGCCTGTCCCTCGCGTGACCGCGCCGCTCGTGAGCGCGGCGATGAAGTCGCCGATCTCGCCCGCGCTCAAGGTTTCTCCATCGCGCTTGGCGCGAATGATTTCCTGCGGCAGCATCATGCGGGTTGCGGCCGATAGGCGCGGATGAAGCCGCGTAGTAGGCGTTTGAAACGGTCGGCGGCTTCATGCGCCACCGCTTGCGTCTCCTCGTGGCTCGGGTCGCCGCCGGAAAGACCCGCCGCATAGTTGGTGACAACCGATACTGCGGCGCAGCGCAAGCCGGCGCGACGCGCGAGGATCACTTCCGGCACGGTCGACATGCCGACAAGATCGGCGCCGAGAATGCGCGCGCCGCGAATCTCGGCCGGCGTCTCGAAGCTCGGCCCGGAAAACCACATGTAGACGCCCTCGTTCAGCTCGACGTCCGCGCGTCTAGCAGCTTCGTGTAGCGCCGCGATCAGCGCCGCATCATAGGCTTTAGTCAGCGGCACGAAACGATCCGAGCCGAGATGACCAATCAGTGGGTTCATCCCGGAAAAGTTGATGTGATCGGTGATCGCGACCAGCGCCGGGGGCCGCCATTCCGTCTTGAGCCCACCCGCGGCGTTGGTGAGCAGCAACGTCTGGCCGCCAAGTTGGCGAAATGTGTCGATCGCGGTCCGCATCGCATTCGCATCGCCGCGTTCGTAGTAATGGCCGCGGCCCTGGAACAGCGCCACCCGCTGACCCTCGATCGTCCCAACCACCAGACGCCCGGCGTGGCCCTCGACACTCGGCGTGGGAAAGCCCGGAATGTCGAGATAGGAGATCGCGATCGCGTCGCGCGCTTCGCCGGCGAAAGCGCCAAGGCCCGAGCCGAGCACAATCGCGAGCGGCGGCAAGGAATCGAGCCCACGGCTCCTGAGCGCGTCGATCGCGGCGTCAGGAGAAGAGTGCATCCGTCGTGCCTCGCGATAGTATGAGAGCCGGGCGTTCGACCCGCTTCCCATGTCGTGGCATAATAGAGACCTCGCCGGAACACGGGAAGACAGCAAAAGGGAGGCGGCATATGGAGCGTCAGGCGAGCCGGCGGGATCTGCTACTCACCTCGTTTATGACCGCGCTACCGTTCGGGGTCACGGACGCGGCGGCCAGTCCGCTCAATCCAGAGCAGACGATCATCAAGGCGCCGGATACGCTGCCATGGAAAAGCCAGGCGCCGTTTCCACCGCAGAGCGTCGATATGTGTGCGCTCGCCGGCGACACCAACGCACCGGGCCTCTACTACACCCTCATTCGCTGGCACCCGGGATATATGAGCGCCCCACACTTCTATTCGACCGATCGCTATTGCATGGTGGTGTCGGGCACATGGTGGTGCAACAGCGGCGCCGATTTCGACGCGGCCGCATGTGTGCCGGTTCAAGCCGGCAGCTACGTGCGCCGGGTCGCTTTGACGCCGCATTATGATGGGGTGATCCGCGGCCACAACGAGCCGGCGGTCATCGCCATCTGCGGCATCGGTCCCGTGAACTTCAAACTCAGCGATCCCTCGAAGCCGCCGTGGCGGGAGGTCTGAGCGCCGCACCTAACTCGCGCTAGAGGTTTTCGCCCGACGCGGAACTGCGAGTGGCCGCAGTCACGCCGAGTTCGATGCCTGCAATCTTTGCATAGAGGCGGGCGACAGACGCATCGTCGTCGTGTCCCATTCCGGACGCCGCCGTCATAAGAAACATCTGCAAGGCCGAAGCTGCCACCGGCGTCGGAAAGGACGCGGCCCGCGCCATGTCCGATACGATGCCGAGGTCCTTGGTGAAGATCGCGACGGCGCTCTTCGGCGCGTAATCGTTCTCGAGAATGTGCGGCACGCGGTTCTCGAACATCCAGGAATTGCCTGCCGAAGCAGTGATGACCTCATAGACCTTCGCGAGGTCGAGCCCGAGCTTCTTGGCGAAAGCAATCGCCTCGCATGCGGCCGCGATATGGACGCCCGCAAGAAGCTGATTGATCATTTTGAACGCTGAGCCCGCGCCTGGTTCGCTGCCCAGCCGATAAACCTTGGATGCGAAGGCTTCGAAGATGGGCTCGGCTCGCCGCATCGCGTCTTCACGCCCGGACGTGAGAAGGGTCACTGCGCCCTCGGCGGCCCGCGCCGGGCCGCCGCTGGTCGGCGCATCGACGAACGCGCGCCCCGTCGCCTCGACTTTCTCGCCGATGCTGCGGGCCTTGGCGGGATCCATCGTTACGCAGGATATGATGAGCGCGTCGGGAGCGGCGGAGGCAAGCACACCGGCATCGCCGAACAAAATCGCCTCGCATTGCGCTGCGCTCACAACGACGAGAATAATGACATCAGCGCCCGATGCGGCTTCGCGCGAAGACCCTGTCGCCTTCCCGAACTCGCGTGCAAAGCGCCCCATCGTTTCAGGATTTGTGTCGGCGCCGACGACGGGCCAGTCCTTCTGCGCCAGGCTGGCGGCGACGCCATACCCGATTGCGCCAAGTCCAATCACTGCGATCTTGTTCGGTTTCATCTGGCGAACACTAACACCCGGCGGCACACGATGAAAACTTTGAGAGGTCGTACTCGACGAACCGCGCCGTGATCTCGTTTCGCCGTCATACGGCCAGATGATCCGGACCAAAGGATTCCGGCAGAAGTTCGCCGAGGGTGAATCTCGCACGCACGCCTTCCGGGCCGGCGATGTGGATCAAGGTTGTAGGGTCGGCGAATTCGCGGATGCGCTGGCGGCAGCCGCCGCACGGCGTGCATAGTGCGTCCCCATCGCCGATGACGAGGATTTCCGCGATGCGTCGTTCGCCTGAGAGCGCCATCGCCGCGATCGCGCCCGCTTCGGCGCAGAAGCCTTGAGGATAAGCGGCGTTTTCGACGTTGCAGCCTGAATAGACCGCGCCCGACTGTGTGCGCAGGGCCGCGCCAACCTTGAAACGCGAATAGGGCGCATAGGCCTTGGCTTGCGCGGCCTTGCCGGCGGCGAACAATTCGGCAAGCGCCGATTCAGCGCTCTTTGACATAAGGAATTCCCGACGCCCTGGGCGGAATCGCTTTGCCGATGAAGCCTGCCAGCAGCACGACGGTCAGAACATAAGGCAGGGCTTCGATCGCCTGCACCGGCACGGGTCCGATGACCGGCAGTTCCACTCCCTGCAAGCGGATCGCGAGCGCATCGAGGAAGCCGAACAGAAGGCAAGTCGCCAGCGCCGGCCAAGGCCGCCATTTGGCGAAGACGAGCGCCGCAAGCGCGATGAAGCCTCGCCCGGCGCTCATATGCGGCTGGAAATAGCCGGTTTGGCCGAGCGCGAGATAAACTCCGGCTAAGCCGACCAGCAACCCGCAGATGACGACTGCGCTATAGCGCAAGCCTCGGACCGATATGCCGGCTGTATCGACTGCGGCCGGGTTCTCGCCGACTGCGCGCAGACGCAGACCGAAGCGCGTGCTGTAGAGCGCCCAATAGGTGAGCGGCACCAGCAGGAACGCGATGTAGGTCACGATGTCGTGGCCCGAAATGAGGTGCTGATAGATCGGGCCGATGATCGGTACGGCGCCGATCTCGTTGACCAACGGCCAACTGATCGCGCCGAACTGAGCCTCCGCCGGGAGCTGCGGCGTTCGGCCGCCCTGCGACCAGATCGCGTTGCCGATGAGCGCGGTCAGTCCGTCGGCCACCATGTTGATCGCGGTGCCGGACACGATCTGGTTGGCGCGCTGGTCGATCGAGGCGTAGCCGTGAATGAGCGAGAAAACGATGGCCGCCGCGACGCCGGCCAAGAGTCCGAGCCATACGCTTCCGGTGAATGTCGCCGCTGCGGCCGAGGCGAACGCGCCGACGAGAATCTTGCCCTCAAGCCCGATGTCGACGATGCCCGAGCGTTCCGACCAAAGGCCCGCAAAGCAGGCGAGAATGAGCGGGACGGCGAGGCGCATGCCGGAGGCGAAAACGACGACGAAGGCGTTGAACCATTCCATGCTGGCCAGCCCGTCAGATGGGCGGCTGTGTCGTGCGCCGCGCGAGCAGAGTCGCGACAGGGCGGCGGAACATGTGCTCGAGCGCGCCGGCGAACAGCACCACGAGGCCCTGGATCACGACGATCATGTCGCGGCTGATCTTGGGCATGTCGATCGAGAGCGCCTGGCCGCCCTGGTAGAGGACGCCGAACAGGATCGCGGCGAGGATGATGCCGACCGGATGCGCGCGCCCCATGAGCGCGACCGCGATGCCGACGAAGCCGAACCCGCCAACAAATTCGAGGATCAGCCGATGCTGGTCGCCCAGGATGATGTTGGCTGCGACGCCGCCGGCGAGCGCGCCCGACAACAGCGTCGTGATCACCGTGACGCGAGCCGGGCGAAATGCCGCCGTATACGGCCGCGGTCGGGTTGGCGCCGACGGTGCGAATCTCATAGCCGAGTCGGGTCCGCCAGATGAGGAGCCAGACTGCAAGGCAACAGAGCAAAGCAAGCAGGAAGGACAGATTGAACGGCGTCACCGGCCATATGATCCCGAAATGGGCGAGCACTTCGTGGAACTGCGGCACGAGGGCCGTGTCGCGGAAAGGCGTCGTCTCGGCATTCATCTGCCCAGGTTTGCGCAAAACGTTGACGAGCAGGTAGCCCATGATGGCGGAAGCGATGTAGTTGAACATGATCGTCGTAATCACGATGTGGCTGTCGCGATAGGCTTGCAAATAGCCAGGAATGGCCGCGAAAGCCGCGCCGAACACGGCCGCGCCGATGATTGCCGCGATCGCGAGCGTGTAGCCGGGCAGGAAGCCGCAATGAAGCGCGACAAGCGCCGCGCCGAGCCCCCCGATATAGGCCTGGCCCTCAGTGCCGATGTTGAACAGACCGGCGTGGAAACAGATCGCGACCGAGAGCCCGGTGAAGATAAAGCTCGTCGCGTAGAAGAGCGTGTAGCCGATTCCTTCGAGATCGCCGAGCGCGCCAAGGACGAGGCTCTGGACGGCCTCCAGCGGATTCTCGCCGATCGCCAGCACGACGAAGCCGGAAATAACAAAGGCGGCGGCGACGTTGACAAGCGGAATAAGCGCGACATCCGCCCAAGCGGGCAACGGCTTTAGCGGGGCGCTCATGCGGCGCGCTCGTCGACGCCCGCCATTAAGAGGCCGAGGTCCTGTGCGTTGGTCTGGTCCGCTCGGCGCTCGCCGGTGATGTGGCCCCCGCAAAGCACGATGATGCGATCCGAGAGCGCGAAGATCTCGTCGAGTTCGACCGAGACCAGGAGCACCGCCTTGCCGGCGTCGCGCTGGGCGACGATTCGCTTGTGGATGAATTCGATCGCGCCGATGTCGACGCCCCGGGTCGGCTGCCCAACGAGCAGGATTTTGGGATTGCGTTCGATCTCGCGCGCTAGCACGATCTTCTGCTGATTGCCGCCGGAGAAATTGGCGGTCTTGAGCAACGGCGCGCGCGGCCGGACGTCGAAGGACGTCCATCTTCTTCGTCGGCGTCGGCGATGATCGCCTTGCGGTCATAGAAGAAACCTTTGCCGTAAACCGGCTCGCGATGAAATCCGAGCATCGCGCTCTCGCAGGCTTCGAACGGCATGACGAGCCCGACGCGATGGCGGTCTTCAGGCACATGACCCACGCCCAGGAGCCGCTCCATGTGGGGATTGCGCTTCTGCGCCGGGATGGGCGCGCCTTCAATAAGGATCTCGCCTGAACTAAGCGCGCGGATGCCCGCAAGCGCCTCGAGAAGCTCGGACTGACCGTTGCCGGCTACGCCGGCGACGCCCAGAATCTCGCCTTCGCGCAATATGAAGGACACGCCGTCGATGCGAGCGACGCCGCGATCATCGCGCACCACGAGATTCCGCGCTTCCAGCGCAATCGCGCCTGGGTGCGCGGGGCCTTTTTCGATCCTTAGGATGACCTTGCGTCCGACCATCGCGTCGGCGAGCTCGGGTGGCGACGTGCGGGCGGTATCGAAGGTCGCGACCATCTCTCCGCGTCGCATCACAGACACGCGATCGGTCAGAGTCATGATCTCGCGCAGCTTGTGGGTGATGAAGATGATGGTCTTGTTCTCGCGCTTGAGCACGCGCAGCATCTCGAACAATTGGTCCGCCTCGGCCGGCGTCAGCACCGCGGTCGGCTCGTCAAGCACGAGGATCTCGGCGCCGCGCACCAGCGCCTTCAGAATCTCCACTCGCTGCTGCAGGCCGACCGACAATTCGCCGACAATGGCGTCGGGATCCACGACCAGGCCGTATTCGCGCCCGAGTTCGCCGAGTCGTTTGCGGATCGCGCCCGCGCCCTCGGAGAGCAGCGCTCCGCCCTCCGCGCCGAGCATCACGTTTTCGAGGACGGAGAGCGGCGGCACCAGCATGAAGTGCTGATGCACCATGCCGATGCCGTGGCTGATCGCTTCGCGCGAGGAGCGGATCCTGACCGGCTCGCCGTTGACGCGGATTTCGCCTTTGTCGGCTTCATAGAAGCCATACAGAATCGACATCAACGTCGATTTGCCCGCGCCGTTCTCGCCGACGATCCCGTGGATCACGCCGCGCTCGACGACAAGATTGACGTTGTTGTTGGCGTGAACCGGGCCGAAGCTCTTATCGATGGCGATGAGTTCGATGGCGGGAGCAGCTTGGACCGTCATCTACTCGTCCTTCCGACGAGGCGACCGCCCAACATCGTTTCGTGGGCTACCGAATGGCGACAATCGACGATAATAACGGATGTCGATGGCCGGTTTAGTCCCGGCCATCACAGTCACGAGCAACGGTCTTCGTTGAGGGAGCTCCCTCACTTACATCGGGCACTTGTTGTCGGACATGTAGTCGTGGACCTGAATCTTGCCCGAGATGATATCCGCTTTCGCCTGGTCCGCCTTGGCCCTTACTTCGGCGCTGAGAATGGCCTTGTTGTTGTCATCGACTGCGTAGTCGACGCCGCCCTCCTTCAGGCCCAGGTCCAGGATTCCAGGCTTCCAGGTTCCGTTTTTGGCGTCCATGAATGACGTGTAGGTCGCAACGTCAACATGCTTCAGCATCGAGGTCAAAATCTTGCCGGGGAACAGACCATTCTGGTTGGAATCGACGCCGATGCCGAACTTGCCGGCGTCCGCCGCCGCCTTCAAGACGCCCTGACCGGTCGCGCCCGCTGCGGCGTAGACGATGTCGGCGCCGCGATCCATCTGCGACTTGGCGAGCTCGCCGCCCTTGACCGGATCGTTCCAGGCGGCGGGGGTCGTGCCGGTCATATTGGCGAAGAGTTCCGCTTTGCCGTCGGAGCCGTATTTGACGCCCTGCGCGTAGCCGCATTCAAACTTCGAGATCAACGGAATGTCCATGCCGCCAACGAACCCGACCTTGCCGGTCTTTGACGTATCCGCCGCGATCACGCCGACCACGAACGAGCCCTCATGCTCCTTGAACACGACGGACTGGACGTTGGGCAGATCAACCACGTCATCGATGATGCCGAATTTCGTCTTGGGATATTCGGGGGCAATTTTCTTCAGCGCGGTCTCCCAGGCGAAGCCCACGGTCATGATCGGTGAGAAACCGTCCTTGGCGAATTTGCGCAGGACCTGCTCGCGCTGCGACTCGTTCTGGATCTCAAGATCGCGGAAATCGACGCCGGTCTCCTTCTTGAACTTTGTCGCGCCGTTGAACACACCTTCGTTGAACGATTTATCGAACTTGCCGCCAAGATCATAAAGAACGGCGGGCTTAATCGTGTCGGCCGCATAGGCCGATACGGAGGCAAGAAGACTTCCGGCAAAAGCCGCCGACGTCACGAGCGTGGTGCGACCGAACATATCCAGACCTCCGTTTGGCGCGAGCGGCTCCCGAGCCCGCGCCCCAAGAAACTAACCGGCTGGTCGAGTAGGTCCGCCCGCAACTTGACTGTCAAGCGTGGTCGAGCCGCTTCCAGCGGAGAACGGAATCGAGACTATGCGGGCAAATTACCGAGAGCAAGCGGAAGCCAGCGCCGGAGGCGGAGTGCGGCCCGAGCCGTTCACAAGAAAAAGGTCGCGCCGTGAGGCCGCAGCCCTTTCCTCGTTGAATAACTTCGCGCCCCACGGCGGAGGTCAGGCCGCGCGCAGGATTTCACCCTTGCGGCGAACTGCCATGAAGCCCAGCCCCAGGAAACCGAAAATCATCATCGCCCAGGTGGAAGGTTCGGGAATGGCGACGACTTCCTGCGGAACGAACTCATCGACGCCGAACTTCGCCAAATCCGCGTCGGTGAAGCCGAAGACGAAGAATTGGTTCGGGTTGTCGACCAGCGTCCCATCGGGCAACGGGACTTGCGAAAGGAAGTCGTTGTCGTTGGATACGTAGAGCGTGTGCTCGACTTGGCCATCGACGGTGACGTCCTGTCCGAAGGCCAGTCCCTCGATCTTGGCCGGAACCTCCGACGGAGGAATACCAGCTCGCTCCTAGCGCCGCAACGATATCGAGGAACGGTCCGCTCTTCGGAATAGCGGCGTCCTTGAGAGCCTCTCCGGAGAGGTCCGTTACATCGGTCGCTCCGTTGGTGTCGATGATGAACAGCTGCTTCGCGACCGCGTCGTTGCCGCTGGCGCGACCATTTCCGTCGCGCTCATCGACCAGGAACTGGTGATCGTTAAGCGCCACGATGTCGCTCACGCCCGACCCTGAAGTCAGGTTATAGGCGTACTCTTTGGTCGCGCCGCTCGCGATGTCGATCGTGACGATACGAACGGTTTTGTTGGACGGATTGGTCTTGCCGGCATCTTGGATGAGCGGAGCCTGCATGATGCCGACGAGCGTCTTGCCGTCCGGCGTGAGGGCAAGACCCTCCATGCCCTTGTTGTCGGTGCGGCCGCTCGTGTTGGTGCTCGTTTCGACCGCGCCCTGAGGGGACTGAAACGCGACAGAGAGATTGCTCGGCAGAGTGAAGGTCTTGATCAGTTGCCCGGTCGCGCGATCGAACTGCCGCACGTACGGTCCGTATTCGTCGGAGATAAAGACCGACTTTCCGTCGTTGGAAACACGAACCGATTCGGGATCGAAGCGCGCGTTCGTAGTCACCGAAGATCCGCCGGGACCAAAATTGTCCGAGCGGCCGGTGAAATAGAATTTGTCCGGCGTGTTTTGGGCAGGCGCCCCTGGACCGACGCCGAGCCCGGCGCCCGTTCCGTAGGTGAGCGGCGTCGAGCTGTAGAGCAGGGTGGTCTTCGTGAGGGTTGGCGTGAGAGTGAAGGGAAGCGCTCCGCCCGGATTCGCCGTCAGATTGAGTTTCAGCGTCTGAAACCGATTGATGTATGAGGCCGTATCGTCGATCTTCGAATCAAACGGGACGGCGTTAGGACCGCGGTCGGGAACCGCCAGAAACGTGTCGCCACCCGCATAGGCGATGCCCGAGCCTAGGCCGCCCAGAATATTCGCGGGCACGCCGTTTTCCAGGGTTCCAGTCAGGCCCGACAGATCGGTAGTCCCGTCCAGAGTTCCGATAGCAAGCAAGCTCACATCGGCTCGGGCCGGAGCGACGGCGAATACAGACAACAGCAAAGCGGCTTTCAATGTCGATGAGCAACGCATGGTTCATCCCCTCCCGTGCGGAATCGCAGAGGGCGCGGGATTTGCGCTCATGTCATGACACGGAAATGACCGTGAGCGGTTAGAGGAACCGCCGTCCCGTCGACGTCAGCTCACGGGACGCCATTCGTTGGGGATAAGTCCGCGCTAGTTGAACAGCGACGAGACGCTTTCCTCTTTGGCGATGCGGCCGATCGCCTCGCCAATCAGGGGGGCGATCGAGATCACCCGGATATTGCGGGCGACGCGCACCGCCTCGGTCGGCTGAATTGTGTCGGTGAGCACGAGTTCGCTGAGCTTCGACGCGGCGACGCGCGCCACTGCCCCGCCCGATAGAACGCCGTGGGTGATGTAGGCCGATACGCTTGTCGCGCCGCCATCGAGCAGAGCGTCAGCGGCGTTGCAAAGCGTGCCGCCCGAATCGACAATGTCGTCGAGCAATACGCAATGGCGCCCGGCGATGTCGCCGATCACGTTCATCACTTCCGATTCGCCCGCCCGCTCGCGTCGTTTGTCGACAATGGCGAGCGGCGCGTCGAGGCGTTTGGCGAGCGCGCGGGCGCGCACCACGCCGCCGACGTCCGGGAGACACGACCATCACGTTCTTGCTGCCGTTGTGATGGGCCTGGATGTCGCGCACCATGGTCGGGGCGCCGAACAGGTTGTCGGTCGGAATGTCGAAGAAGCCCTGGATCTGGCCGGCGTGCAGATCGACCGTCAGCACCCGGTCAGCGCCGGCGCGGGTGATGAGATTGGCCACGAGCTTGGCCGAGATGGGCGAGCGCGGCCCGGGCTTTCGGTCCTGGCGCGCGTAGCCGAAATAGGGAATGACTGCCGTGATGCGCTGCGCCGAAGCGCGCCGCAACGCGTCGATCATGATGAGCAGCTCCATCAGATTGTCGTTCGCCGGATAGGACGTCGACTGGATGATGAAGGTGTCGCGCCCGCGGACATTCTCGAGGATTTCGACGAAGATCTCGAGGTCGGCGAAGCGGCGGACATGGCAGCCGGTCAGCGGCTCGCCCAGATAGGCGGCGATCGCTTCCGCCAGCGGTCGATTGGAGTTGCCCGCCAAAATCTTCATCGTGCCGGGCACGGTCGGTTCTCCAAACGCGCGGCGGGCGCTTTAGCGCGGACGCGGCGGGTCATAGCAGCGCGCGGACGCGCGAACAACATGACACTGGTATTGCAGCGGGCGTTCGCCGGCCGGCTGTCCACAAGAAAAAACCTATTGCGCGTAGCTGAGGGCTGCACTCGCGGGCGCGGCCTCGGGAGTGTTGGACAGATAGGCGGCGAGGTCATCGGCGCATTTGGCGGCGACGCTGTTCAGCGCCGAATCGTCGATCATCGCCCAGGCGTCGTCGCCGGAGCCCTTGACCGCGATCGCATCGCTGAGTCGCTGGGCACGCTTCTTGTTCGGCGTGAACACGTCCCAGACGATATCGACCTCCGCTCCACCCTCGATCGGGGAAGCCGTGACATAGCCGCGCGCGAGGTAGCGCGCCTTGGCCGGGGCTGCGACAGCAATTCGGCGCGTGGCGGCCGCCTCGTCCAAGCTCTGCCGGAAGCGCCCGGACACGTCGGTCGGCGTGCCGTCGACCGACACGATCGCGACCGTGGCGCCCGCCATATTGGCGTCGTCGCGCAGAGCGAACTGCGCCTGAGCATCCGTGTTCGGTGGATTGGCGGCGACATCGTTGCAGCCGCTGAGCGTCGCGCACCCGAACAGCAGAATGAGACTGGCGACAAACGCTCTGACCGGGTCCTCGATAGTTGAACTCACGCTTAACCAACTCCCGCCGCAGCGCGTCCGCGGCCGCGAACCAAGGTTAATAAACCGTTAAGCCGCCCGCGCCAACCCGGAGCCACAAACGCCCTTAACGTCAGCGCGCGTCCTCCCCTCCCGCTATTCCCACCGCAGCCCCTAGCGCCTAGATAAGCCCCCTATGAGCGGCGCATCGAATAGCTTTCCTCCCGGCGAAGCGCCCGCGGCTGAGGCGCGGGAAGAGGCCGCCCTTGCGCGCGAGCTCGCGCCGGATTCCGCGCCCCTCGACATCACCCAAGACGAACCCCCGGCGGAGCCGGCGCGGGTGGCGCGCGGCGCCGAGGCGATCCGTGAATTCTGGCGCCATGCGCCGCTTGGCCCCGGCGTCTATCGTATGATCGGGTCCGAGGGCGAGGTGCTCTATGTCGGCAAGGCGCGCTCGATCAAGAAGCGCATCGCCGCCTATATGGCGCCCGAGCGCCAGCAGAACCGCATCGCGCGCATGGTGGCTCAGACCCACTCTATGGTGTTCGTCACCACCGCGTCGGACGCCGAAGCGCTGCTGCTCGAGGCCAACCTCATCAAGCAGCTCAAGCCGCGCTACAACGTCACGCTGCGCGACGACAAGAGCTTCCCCTATATCCTCATTTGCACCGGGCATGCCGCCCCGAGGCTCATCAAGCATCGGGGTGCGCGCAGCCTGACTGGCGACTATTTCGGACCGTTCGCGAGCGCGGGCGCGGTGTTTCGCACGCTCAACGCGCTGCAGCGCGCGTTTCTCCTGCGCACCTGCTCGGATAGTTTTTACGCCAATCGCACCCGGCCATGCCTGCTCCACCAGATCAAGCGGTGCTCGGCGCCATGCACTGGGGAAATCGGGCTCGACGACTATGCGAACCTGGTGACTGAAGCGCGCGATTTCCTTTCCGGCCGCAGCCGCGCGATCAAGAGCCGCCTTGGCCACGCAATGAACGAGGCCGCCGCGGCGCTCGATTTCGAAAGCGCGGCGCGCCTGCGCGACCGCATCAGCGCGCTTTCCGCGATTCAGGGCGAGCAAAGCGTCAATCCTCGCTCGATCGCCGAAGCCGACGTGTTCGCGGTCACCGACGAGGCGGGGCAGTTCTGCGTCGAAGTGTTCTTCTTCCGCACCTATCAGAACTGGGGCAACCGCGCCTATTTTCCGCGCGCTGATCGGGCTCTGTCGCGCGAGGAGGTGCTCGACGCCTTCTTGGCGCAATTCTATCTCGACCGTCCCGCGCCGCGCCTCGTGCTCTTGAGTCACGATGTGCCGAGCGCGGGGACCTTGGCCGAAGTCTTAAGCGCCCGCGTTGGGCATCGCATCGCCATCGGCGCGCCGCGACGCGGCGAAAAAAAGGATCTGGTCGACGCTGCCATGCGCAACGCGCAACAAGCTTTGTCGCGCAAGCTTGCCGAATCGGCGACCCAGGAGAAGCTAATCGTCGCGCTCAGCGAGGCCTTCGGCGTCGATCATCCGATCCGGCGGGTCGAGATCTATGACAATTCCCACATCATGGGGACGAACGCGATCGGCGCGATGGTGGTCGCAGGCCCGGAAGGCTTCGTCAAAAACCAGTACCGCACCTTCAACATCAAGAGCGTGGACCTCACGCCGGGCGACGACTACGGCATGATGCGCGAAGTGCTGACGCGGCGTTTTGCCCGTCTTGTCAGGCATGGCGAAACGGCCGAGCCGGGCGCCTTTCCTGATACGCCGGACCTTGTCATCATCGACGGCGGGCGGGGGCAATTCGAGGCCGCGCGCGAGGTGATAGGCGCGCTCGGCGTCACGGGCATCAGGCTGGTTGCGATCGCCAAAGGCCCCGACCGCAACGCCGGCCGCGAGACCTTCTTCGTCGAGGGGCGCGAGCCGTTCAGGCTGAGCCCGCGCGACCCGGCCTTGTTCTTCATTCAGCGCCTGCGCGACGAGGCGCATCGCTTCGCCGTCGGAACCCATCGCGCGCGGCGCAAGAAGGAGTTCGTGAAGAGCCCGCTCGACGAAATCCCTGGCATCGGCCCGTCGCGCAAGCGTGCGCTCCTGTTCGCTTTCGGCTCGGCCAAGGACGTCGCCAAAGCGGGCCTATCCGATCTCGAAAAAACTCCGGGCCTTAACGCTGCGACGGCGAAGCTGGTCTACGACTTCTTCCACGAGAACCGTGCGCGGTAAAAGCCTTAGGCGGGAACCCGGCGCCTGACTCCTGGCCGGCGCGCTAGACCTCGGATGATGAGAAGACCCAGGCCCCCCGCCATAAGCATGAGCCAGGTTGGCGGCTCGGGAATGGTGGTAACCGTGGCGGAGAAGGTCAGCGACCAGGTGTCATCGCCTTCTGGAAGTGGGCCGAAGCTCGACAGGAGGCCCAGGCTCTCCGTGGAGCCGACCGCAAACGTTCCGGTCGTCCGATCGTCCGGTGCGAAATTATAACCATAGTCGAATTCGCCGTTCAGAAGGCTGAGGTAATTGTTGTTCTCGAGGACGCGAACGATGAGCGCGAGGACAGCGGGCTTTAGATTCGTGATGTTCAGGATGCCTTGCCAAATCTCGTCAGGGCTAGTCGGGCCGACGATCTGATTGGCCGTGAAAAAAGGAGTCCCGTTCAGCGTGATTTGGGTGAACGTCTGCCAGAATTCTAATTCGTTTGACGGCGGGAGATTGTCGGTGACCGCATAATTGCCGGTCAGCGTCTCGACGTAGGATCCATTGTGCTGGAGCGCTTTTGCCGGCTGGTCGCCGAAGGCTGCGATGTCAGCCGAAAGACCGCCGCTGGAATTGTGGTGCGGCGTCAGGTTGGTGAGGGCTATCGAGAAGCTCTGCACGGCGGCCTGCGCGCCGCCCGGAGCCATAAGCCCCATCGCCAGCGCGATAGCAAGAAACGTCCTGGATGCGATCGACATGGCGCGTATCCCCCGTTGTAAAGAAGGCAGGCAGGCCTTGTCCAAAGCGAAATAACAGTCAATCCGATACTGAACTTTGCCTGTAATCTGCAGGCCGTCCGCCCTGGCTAGTCCTACTCTGCCGCCGCTGACCTCAAGCTTGACGATGCGATGCTAATCCGCTCCCTCGCGCTCATAGATTCCGCTGGAACGAGAAACGCCTGGGGACATCGCAAAAGCTCTCGGATACGAGATCATACTATCGGATATGCTATTGCGGTCAAGGCGAGTCTCGTTTGCGATAGTGATCGCTCGGAAGCAAAAATTAGGGCAGGATGGCGTTTGCTGAGAGCGAAAGGGAATGGGCGGAGCGCATCGCCAGGCACCTCAAGGCGGAACTCAAGCGCGCCGGCGTGACCTACGAGGACCTAGCGCTGCGTCTAAAGGAGCATGGCTTCGACGAAACCAAGGCGAGCATCACAAACAAGCTTTCGCGCGCCACATTGAGCGCTCATTTTTTCCTCGCAAGCTTGGCGGCGATAGGCCGTTATAGCTTGCGCATTGAAGATCTCTAATCGCGCGCCGGAGCGCGAAACAATCCAAGCACGCCTGAGACGTTTTCGTTCTCTTCCTGAATCGGCGTGAGAAACACCTCGAGCGCCACGCGTTCGCCGTTCTTGTGCAAGCCTTCGACCGGACCCCAGCCGTCACTCCCACGCCACGCGGAGCCGATCGCTCGAGCGAACCCGGCCCGGTGCATCGCCCGATATTTCTCCGGCACGATCAGGTCGACGCCTTTGCCGATGGCTTCTTCTGACGAATGGCCGAACAAAGCCTCTGCGCCCGCGTTCCAAAACCCGATGCCGCCATCCGCACGGGCGTAGATGACCGCAGAATGGCGGTTCCCCGCGAGAGCCGCACCAAGGGCTTCAAAATGCGTGAGCGTCGACATGATGCGTATTCGTTTGTCCCGCAGACTTCGCCCTCGCGGCCGTCCGCGGCAACCCTTACGCTTCAGTCCTGCGCCGTGTTACATCGGTTGTCTTGGGCGGTCGGAATTCGCAGTCACACCTCCCGCGCCAGCACCTGCTCGAGCTTAGCGAAGAAGTTCCCCCAGCCCATCTTGGCGCCTCGGTAGGCTTGCTCCTGATCCGGCCGGAAGCCCGACTGCTCCATCCGCAGATTCGTGCCTTTGCTCGTCGGGGTGAGGGTCCAGGTGACGACGCTCTCAAGCCCATGAGCCGCCCAGCTGTAAGACAGCGTTTTATGCGGCTGGATCTTGAGAACCTGACAGTCGACGGAGCCCCAGTCGCCACGAAGATTGAACTTGTGGTCCGCGACCAGTTCGAAGTCGTTCTTCATCAGCCATTCCTCGATCAGATGCGGCTCAGTCAGCGCGCGCCAGATCTTTTCCGGCGCATAGGGGATCTCGCGTTCGACGACGACGGTGCGTGATTTCGGTGGCAGTGCTGGTCATGGGTCCATCCTTCACTTCTTTGAACGGGCCGGGCGAGCGGCGGCTGGCTTTGACGTGTTCAGCGCCACGGCGGCGCGAATGAGCGCCTTCAGCGCCTCTCCATCGATTGGCTCGCCCTCATGAATGTCGATCGCTCGCCGCGTCGAGCCCTCGAGGCTCGAGTTGAAAAGGCTCGAAGGGTCGTCGAGCGCGGCGCCCTTGGCGAAGGTGAGCTTCACGACGGTCTTGTAGGTCTCGCCGGTGCAAAGGATTCCGCCGTGCGACCACACCGGAACCCCTCTCCACTTCCATTCTTCGACCGCTTCCGGATCGGCGTCTTTGATCAGGCTTCTCACGCGCGCGAGCGTCTCGCCGCGCCAGTCGCTGAGCTCCTTGATCCTCGCTTCGATGAGTTGGGAGGCGGAGGTTTCCGCGTTCGCATTGTTCGTGGCCTTCTTCATGGGTGCTTGCGTTGTCTTCATGCGTCTGTTGCCTCCGTCCGCTTACATGCGCCGGCCAGGCAAGCGGCTCGCCTGCGCGACCCAGGCGATGAACTGGCCTTCGTCGAGCTCGTCCTTCTCTCGGATATCCAAGTAGCGCGTGCCTTCGCTCTTGGATTCACCAGGCGGAACGGGGCTCAGCGACGCGCCGTCGAAGAACGCCACTTTGACGGCTTTCGCAAAGCAATGGAGCCCTAGGAACCAGCCATGGCCCTCGACGCCATAAAGCGGCGAATTCCATTTGACCGCCTTGCGCACGCCAGGCGTCGTTTTCACGATCAGCGCATCGAGGCGACGTCCGACGTCGCGCTTCCAACCCGGCATCGCCGCGATATAGGCCTGCACCGGCGCGTCGCGCTCGCCCTTGGCGATCTGGGGATTGCCGCCTGCGAGAAGTTTTGGCTCGACCTGACTCGACTGCGGCTTGCGCCGCGAGGGCCTTGCCGTCTTCGCCAATGTCTTGGACACGCCCATTCGTCCCTCCCGTTTTTGCTCGCTCGCTTAATCATGCGGCGGCGGCGACTTGCTCCAAACGCTCCAGTCCGCGCGGCCAGCCGCTGGACATCGCGTCAAATGCCATTTCGTTCCCCGGCCCGAAGCCTGACTGCTCCATCCGGACACGTGTTCCACCCGATTCAGGGGTCAAAACCCAGTTCACAACACTATCCAGAGCGCTGCCGTAACTCGGGTTGCTCAGCCGATCCGCCCCGCCAAGAATAGGCAAGCCGCCGCGGCGGATCGAACGCCGTCACCTCGCAATGGACGATGCCGTTCCAATCTCCCATGGGCTTTGCCTGGAACGTGAACGCAGCCCCGAGGCGCGGCTCGAAGTCGTTCTTCATGAGCCATTGCTCGATCAGATGCGCCTGGGTGAGGGCGCGCCAGATCTTCTCGGGCGGGTGCGGCATCAAGCGCTCGACAACGATGGAGCGCGCGGCGGCGAGCTGTTCGTTCATTGGTCCATCCTTCTGAGCAGGTCTTCGAGGCCATCGAACCGACTCTGCCAGAAGCCTTTCATCTGGCCCGTCCAATCGATCAGCGGGCCAAGGCGCCGACCTCGGCGCTGTAGTGGGTCTGGCGACCTTGATGGCGGTCGCGCGCCAGGCCGGCCTGTTTCAGAACTCCGAGATGCTTCGAGACGGCCGGTTGCGAGATTCCGGCCTGAGCGGTCAGCGCTCCCACCGTCAGCTCGCCCTCGCGGCAAAGATGCTCGAAGAGTCCCCGCCGCGTCGGATCGGCGAGTGTTCGGAAGAGCATGTCATGAGCGTCTGGCATTCGGATTCATAACCGTGTGGCTATGGATAGACTCATAACCATCAGGCTATGGGTGAGTCAAGCGGATTGAGGCGGCTCAACGGGAATGGCTTGGAGGACAAATTCATTGCAGAAAATCAGAAATTGAGATACGCTTGGCTCATGAGCAATCCTGCCCTTCCGCATGTGGGAACGCGGGGCGCCCGTCCGGCGCTGCGAAGGCAACGGAAAAAGCGCGAGGAAAAACTTTTCGAGCTTTAGTCCGCGTAACCCATTGATAAGTCACGATTCGGACGAGAGAATCCAAGGAAATCCAAGGAAATCCAACACTCATCAGCGGGGTTTTCGCAGCGAAAAGGCCACGCGCCAAGAAAATCCAAACGGATCGACCGGACCAAGGGCCGGGCCCGCCGCCGATTCCAATGCAACGCGCCAAGCGGGACTAGGCCGCGGGAATATGCAGCGTGAAGCGTGTCTCTTCTTGCGAAGAGGCGACCTCGATCTGGCCGCCGTGCGCGCGGGCGATTTCGGAAGCGATGTAGAGACCGAGGCCGAGGCCTTGGTTCGACGACCGACCGTTTCCGCGAAAGAAGGGCTGAAACAGCCGTTGTGCGACAACGTCATCAATCGGGTCGCCCTCGTTCGCGACCGTAAGCTCGAATCCCTTTTCATCAGTCGACGCCCAAACTCGGATAGGCCGGCTGGGAGCGCCGTGCTTTATCGCGTTGGCGACAAGGTTTGAAGTGATTTGAGCGACGCGTTTCGGGTCGCAGTCGACCGGATGCGCCAAATTGATTCGGGCCTCAATGGGATTTTCAGATAGGCCGCGCAGCTCGCTGATCACTTGCTCTAGATGATCGAAAAGCGGCGCATTGGGATTCCGCTCAAGCATGAACCCGCCGCCGAGCCGTCCTCTTGCAAAATCGAGGGTGTCGTCGATCAAAGCGGCCATGCGCCGACCGCTTTTCTGGATCTGTTCGCCGATCGATCGCGTCTTTTCGTCCGGCTTTCGACGAAGGATGACGCTGACGCCCGCGTCAATCGAGGCGAGCGGGTTTCGGAGATCGTGGGCGAGAATAGCAACGAATTGCTCGCGCAGCTTGGCCGCTTCTTGCGCGTCCAACAGAGCGGCATCCTGCTTCGCTGCGCGAACCTGCGCATCCAGATGGAACGCGATCAGCTGGGCGAAGTTCTTGAACATGCCGACGACTTCGGGCCTGTTCAACCTCGCCGGACGCGGATCGATTGCGCACAATGTGCCAAAGAAAGCGCCGTTCGGAAGAATGATCGGCATCGAGATGTAGCTCTGAAGCCCGTATAGTCTTGGCGTATGATGATCGCGGAAATGTTCGTCCTCGGCGACGTGATCGATAATCACAGGCTCGGCCGCTATCACGAATTTCGTCGCAGATCGTTGTCTTAACGTCGAGCTCGCCTCCCGGCAGGAGTCCGAAGGCAATTTCGTCACGAACGGCGCAAGCAACCCAACGGTCTTTCGTCACTCTTGCCACTGCCGCGAAACCCATTCCGGTGGTGCGACAGACGATCTCCAGAATGGACGCAACAGCGTCGATCCTGGAAATTGCGGTTATGTCGGCCGTGAGCGCCGCATCCAAGTTCGAGACCGTCGAAAGGTTTATCGAGGTTGTCCCTCGATCCGCGCTCTCTAAAGTCTCCTCAAGATGGCTCATCAGTATCGCTTTTGAACGGCAGCCGGCGCGGGACTGATTTTTGATCGCGCCGAGCATGGGCTACTCGCGCAAACTGACCTTTGCTTGCGCTGAAGCGGGACACCAAAGCAAAATTTCACGCGGCTAGTCGATGCAACGCGCTCGCAACCTGCGCAGGCGTGTAGGGCTTCGGAAAGAAGATTCCGCGTTCCGGGAGCAGCTCTTGCACATTCGCCAGAGTTAGCCCCGAAGTCACGATGATCTCGATCGGAGGCCAGCGGTTGCGCACCGCATGCGCAAGTCTGATCCCGTCCATCGAGCCCGGCATGTTCACATCGGTGAACACGATCCTGATGTCGTCTCTGCTCTCCAAAATCCGGATCGCTTCGTCGGCATTTTTTGCCCCGATCGCTTCAAACCCAGCTTCCGTAACCAGGTCCACGGCGTCAATAAGCATCAGAGGTTCGTCTTCGACGACCAGGACCACGGGGCGTCTTTGCTTTTCCATTTCGGCGCCTCAGCATACCGGGTCCTACGGTGAATTCCGGAACCAGCATCAACGCCCCGAGGAGGCGCGGGGTTCCTTCGCGCGAGACGATGAGCGGAAGGATCGATTCGAGGAGCGCAATCCCAGGCGAGACTTGTTTGTTAGATTGAGGACAGCGCAAGCGCAAGCGCCCGCGGCCGCTTTCCGCGGCATTTACGGACGGCCGCGAGATGCTAACCTCACACCTTTCGCGCTGAGCTTCGATTGAGCGCTTTCTCGCAAACGTCCGGGAAACCCATGTCCAAAATCGCATTCATCGGCCTCGGCAACATGGGCGCGCCGATGGCCGCCAATCTCGTCAAGGCGGGTCATTCGGTCGCGGGCTTCGATCTTGTCGATGCCGCGAAGACGGCGGCCGCCGCATCCGGCGTCGCCATTGCGGCGAGCGCCCGCGAGGCTGTCGCGAGCGCCGACACGGTCGTAACCATGCTCCCGGCCGGACGCCATGTGCTGGCGGCTCATGCCGAACTCCTTCCCGCCACGGCAAAAGGCGCCCTCGTCATCGATTGCTCGACCATCGACGTCGACAGCGCCCGCAAAGCGCACGAGGCGGGCGACGCGGCGGGCGTGCTTACCCTCGACGCGCCAGTCTCGGGCGGGGTCGGCGGAGCGAGCGGCGGAACGCTCACCTTCATGTGCGGCGGCTCCGACGAGGCGTTCGCGCGGGCGAAGCCGATCCTCGAAAATATGGGCAAGCGCATCGTCCATTGCGGCGGCCGGGGCGCGGGGCAGGCCGCCAAGATCTGCAACAACATGATCCTCGGCGCGACCATGATCGTCACCTGCGAAGCCTTTGCGCTCGCCGAGAAGCTGGGCCTGTCGGCGCAGGCTTTGTTCGACGTCTCCTCGACTGCATCCGGCCAGTCCTGGTCGCTGACCACTTATTGTCCGGTCCCGGGGCCGGTGCCGGCTTCCCCCGCCAATCGCGACTACAAACCCGGATTTGCCGCGGCTCTCATGCTCAAGGATTTGCGGCTGGCGCAGGAGGCGGCGTCGAGCGTCGGGGCCTTAACGCCGCTCGGGGCTGAAGCCGCGCAGCTCTACGCTCTCTATGTCGCCGCCGACCACGGCGGCGACGATTTCTCCGGAATTATCAATTTTTTGCGCGGCGCCTCACAGAAACCCTAGAACTTTTTCCATCGTGGCATAGTTTTAGGCTTAGGACGCGGCGATAGGGGCCGATCAGCGGGAGGATTTTCCCATGCGTGTTTCGATCAGGAAGACTGTGGTTGCGGCGGTTGCCGCTCTTGGCATGGCGACGGCGGTCGCGACGATCTCGACCCCTGCCGAGGCCCAATTTCATGGCGGCGGTGGCTTTCATGGCGGCGGCTTCCATGGCGGCGGCTTTCATGGCGGCGGCTTTCACGGCGGCGGCTGGGGAGGCGGCTGGCATGGTGGCGGCTGGCGCGGCGGCGGATGGGGCGGCGGGGGCTGGGGTTGGCGGCGCGCTGGCTGGGGAGGTGGTTGGGGTGGCGGCTGTTGGAATTGCGGTTGGGGCGGTGGCTGGGGCTGGGGTTGGGATCCCGGCTGGGCGATCGCGGCAGCGACCGTGCCCCTCGGGGTCGCGATCGCTTCGCAGCCGGCCTATGGCGGCGATCCGGGTTGCTGGGTCAGGCGGCGCGTCTGGACAGCGAATGGCCACTATATGGGCCGGCGGCTTGTGAACGTCTGCTACTAAGCTGAAGGGTGCGCGGCTTTGGCTTCAGGTAAATAAGAATTGAACCATAACGCTGAAGCCGCCATCCTGAATGTTTGTTCAGCATCTACTGTGAACATCCATTCAGGACGCTCGGTACCTGTACCTTAGAAACAAACCCGTTCGGCGCCCAAACGACGCGGGACGTCAAACCGCCGCCGAAATTTACTGCAGCTTACCAAACACGCCGAGGTTAAGATCTTGTGGCGACAGAGTTCATCCGGAAATTCGGCGTCGATCTATAACGGAGACTATAATGGTCAGGATTTCGAACACGCTTGTCGCCGGGATCTCGGCGTTGGCGATGGCGGAGGCCGTCGTTCTGCCGACGACGGCGGCTAGGGCGCGCGGCGTGGTTTCACGGCGGCGGCTTTCACGGCCGAGGCTGAGGGGGCCGTGGCGTCTGGCATGGAGGCTATTGGCGCGGCGGTAACTGGTAGAGCGGCTGGTGGGGCCCTGCGATCGCCGCGGGCGTGCTGGCCGGCGCCGCGATCGCAAGCTATCCCTTATTGGGGCGGCGGCTACGGTGGGATGGCGGGTATGGTTATGGCGGCGGTTGCTGGCAGGTTCGGCCGACCTATGACGCTTACGACAATTACCTCGGCCAGCAGTCCGTGAACGTCTGCTGACAATAACGAACCCCGTCACACTTTAAAGCAGGGCCTCGCACAAGCGGGGCCCTTTTCATTTGGCCGGCCAGAAGACGCCGCCGGTCATCGGCTTCGGCGCGCCGGTCGTGGTCGGAAAGGAGATCGGCAAGCCGCGCCGCGAGCGTAAAGCGCAATAAGCGAAACATTGCGCTTCGATGCTGTCGCCGTCGAAGCCGATCGCCTCGACCGGCTCGACCTTTACTTGCAGCCGCTCAGCAAGCCGGCGCATGAGGTTCGGGTTTCGCCGTCCGCCGCCCCCGACCAGCCAGCGCGCCGGCGCCAGGGGCACATGCTTCAGCGCGGCCGCGGTCGATTCGACCGTGAATGCGCCGAGCGTCGCCGCGCCATCCGCGTCGCTCAGGCGCTCGACGCAGGCCGCGGCGGCGTTGAAGTGATTGCGGTCGAGCGATTTGGGCGCCGGGCGGTCGAAATAGGGATCGCGCATCAGGGCCGCGAGCGCTGTCGGAGTCGACGCGGCCCGTTGCGCCCAGCGCGCCGTTTTCATCGAACGCCAGTCCTCGCCTTAAGATGAGAAAGTCGTCGATCAGCGCATTGGCGGGGCCGGTGTCGAACGCGACGATCTCTCCCTGAGGCCCAAGATAGGTGACGTTGCCGACCCCGCCCCAGTTGAGAATCATCAGTGGCCGTTCGAGGCCGGCGGCCATCGCCGCATGATAGACGGGCGCAAGCGGCGCGCCTTCGCCTCCAGCGGCGACATCAGCCGAACGAAAGTCCGACACGACGTCGATCTTGAGCGCGGCGGCGGCGCGTGCGCCGTCGCAGAGCTGCCGCGTCAGGCCTTCGCGCGGACGGTGCAGAATGGTCTGGCCGTGCAGACCAACGAGCGCGACGCGGTTCGCGGGGAAGGGAAAAGCGCTTAAGAAACGCCTCGACCGCGGCGACATGGGCGTCAGTCACCAGGCGCTCGAGTTCGAGCTGCGGCGCCTGGGCTTCGCTCAAGTCGGCGACCACCGCGCGCAGACGCTGCGCGACCTCCGGAGGGTAAGGGAAAGTCGCCGAGGGCCCGGTCTTGAGCTGCGTCTCGCCGTCGCTTTCGATCAGCGCGACGTCGATTCCGTCCATCGACGTGCCGCTGATGACGCCGATGGCAGTCTCGAGTTCCCCTTTGTCACTCATCGTCTTCGGTCCGACTCGCGCTTTCGCTCTGATTGGCGCCGGGCGCCCACAGCACGTCCGACCGGCCGAAGTCGTTGGCCGCGCGGGCGGCGACGAACAGATAATCGGAGAGCCGATTGACATAGGCCAGCGCAGCCTCGCCGACCTCCTCGCCCTCGATAGCCGCCAGCGCGACCATGGTTCGCTCCGCTCGCCGGCAGATTGCGCGCGCCTGATGCAACGCGGCGGCGGCGGCCGTGCCGCCCGGCAGCACGAACGAGCGCAGCGGATGAAGCTTCGCGTTGAGCGCGTCGATGGCGTGCTCGAGCGCTTGAACTTGAGACGGCGCGACGCGCAGGACCGCGCCCGGCGCTTCGTGCGCTTGGCCCGGGACGCAGAGGTCGGCGCCGAGATCGAACAGATCGTTCTGGATTCGCGTCAGCACCGGCTCGATCGCGAGGTCGGCGGCATCGCTTGCATTCCGCGCCGCGAGCAGCGCGAGGCCGATGGCGCAATTCGTTTCATCGACGTCGCCCATGGCAGCGACCCGTGCGTCGCTCTTCGGACGTCGGGAGCCATCGCCAAGTCCGGTTTCGCCCTTGTCCCCGGTGCGCGTATAGATGACGTTGAGCTTGACCATGCTTTTTCCGCGTCGGGGCGTGGCGAACGAGTCGCCGACGCTGCCGAGGCGTCCGCGTAGCGCGGCGCAGTGCCGGCGTCCACTCCCCGGCCTTCAATTGACCCTGCGGTCGCGCCCTTTCCAGTAGGGCTCGCGCAATTCGCGCCGCAGGATCTTTCCCGAGAGGTTGCGCGGGATCACGTCGACGAAATCGACCGACTTCGGCGTCTTGAAATTTGCGATGCGCGCCCGCGCCCAGGCGATGATGTCGGCTGCATCCCGCGGCGCGCCGGGCTTCAGGACCACAATCGCCTTCACCGCCTCGCCCCATGTGTCGTCCGGCACGCCAATCACGGCCGCGTCAGCTGATAGCGGGATGACCGAAGAGGGCGTTCTCCACCTCGGCCGGATAGACGTTCTCGCCGCCCGTCACGATCATGTCCTTCACGCGGTCGTAGATGAAGACATAGCCGTCATTGTCCATATAGGCGGCGTCGCCGGTTCTCATCCAGCCGTCGCGGATCGAGGCTGAGGTCGCGTCGGGCTTGTTCCAGTAGCCCTTCATGACGACGGGCGAGCGGATCACAACTTCCCCGACGGTCCCGCGCGGGACTTCCACGCCCTCGGCGGAAACGATCTTGAGTTCGACACCAGGCCAGGCCACGCCGCATGACCGCAGCTTCCCCTTTGCCGGATCATGATCCGCATCGGCGAGGAACGTTCCAGCGCCAGCAGGTCTCGGTCATGCCGTAGAGCTGAACGAACTCGCAGCCGAAGCGCACGCTTGCGCGTTTGAGCAAATCCTCGGAGATGGGCGAAGCGCCGTAGGTGAGCGTCCGCATGCTGGAGAGGTCGGCGCTCTCGATCCCCGGCGCTTGCATCAGCATCTGAATCAGCGCGGGCGCGAGGAACGCATGATTGATTCGCTCCTTGCTGATCGTATCGAGAATGACCTGCGGCGCGGCGTCCCTGAGGATCGCCGACCGCGCGCCGCTCGCCATCGCGATCAGCGCGACGTTGATCCCCGCGACATGGAAGAACGGCATCGCCGCGAGCACCGTGTCGCCTGTTCGATAATTGAGTCCGCCCGAAACAGTCGGGAGCTCGAAGAGCGCGAGATAGTTGCGGTTGGTCAGCTGAACTCCCTTGGGAAGCCCAGTCGTGCCTGACGTGTAGAGCTGGACCACGTCATCCTGTGGATCGGCCTCCAGCCGGGGGTCCTCCGGCGCCGCGGAATCAATCCACGCGTCATACCTTTCGTAGCGTTGGCGGTCGAAGCCGAGCGCGATCATCCGAGGCTTCGAGACGAGCGAGGCGACCGCCTGGTCCGCGAGGTCAACGACATCCGGACCGACGAACATGATCCTCGCCTCGCTGTCCTCGAGCAGACGGGCGATCTCAGGCGCCGCGAGGCGAAAGTTGAACGGCGCCAGCGCCGCGCGCGCCTTGCACGCGCCTATCAGGCAGGGCAGGAAATGATCGGTGTTCTTGCTGAGATACGCGATCCGCGCCTGAGTCCGGACGCCGGACGCGATCAGCGCGTTGGCGAGGCGCGAGGCCATCGCGTCGACGTCCGCAAAGGTCATCGCGCGGCCCTCGAACACAAGGGCTGGCGCGCTCCCGCGGCGGAGCGCCTGCACCCGCGCCACATCCGCCACGCTGGCGACGCCATCGAGCTCGATCATCGCGCTTCCCCGCCGCAGGGCTCGCACGGGCCATTATTTTTGATGATTATGCGCGTCTTGCCGCGCCGCGCAATCTGTGGGGGCCGGACTGGAGTTATACTTGCGTAGGCAAGCCGCCGCGACTATTGGGCCAGTTGCAGAAAAAGAGGTTTAAGCGCCTGAAAAGTCTAGGTCGCACGCAAAAGCGCCCGCCTGCCGAGTGGTCCGCCGTTCGCGCCCTCAGTCCCGTTTCATCAGCCGTTCGAGGTAATCGCGCTCGTCCACCGGACGGTTTGGGTCGGCAAGGCGGCGGCGCAGTTCCTCTATGACCCGGCGCGCGCGCTCGGCGGCGCCAGCGGATTGCTTCAGCGGCCCGTCCTCGCGACCCTTCTCGCCTTCCGCTCCGCGGCCGAGCGGGTCGTCGCCGGGCATTTCTCCCGGCCGGCTCCTGCGCCCGACATAGGTGCCCTTGCCTCCCTTGCCCTTGCCCTTGCCCTGACCATCCATCTGCTTCTGCAGACCCTGCGCGCCGTCGCGCAGCGCCTGGAGCGCTCGGCCCTGCGCGTCAACCGCAGCGCCCTTGCCACCCGGACCACCCTGTCCGCTCTTGTCCCCTTTGCCTTGGCCGCCCTTGAGGTCGCCTTCAGCTTCTTTCATATCGCCTTGCGCGTCGTCGAAGCCCTTCTCGCCCTTCATGCCAAGGCTCTTGAGCTGGCGCTGCAATTCAGCGAGACGGTCCCGCAGCTCCTGCTGGCGATCGCCGAGCTGCGGTTGGCCCTTGTCAGCCTGCTCCTGGCCTTGCTTGTCATCCTGGTCGGAATCGTTGTCGCCCTGGTCGGGGGCGTTCGAGCCATCCTGGTCGGGTTGCCCTTGCGAGTCCTGCTGATCGGGCGACGATTGGCTGCGCCGTGCCCGCTTGTGCGCGCGTTCCTTCTGGTCGCTGCGGAATGTGTCGTCGCGCAAAGCCTGCTGGTCGCGAAGAAGCTTCTCGAGTTCGCCGATCTGCTTGCGCATCTCGCGGTCGGCCGGGCTTTCCTTATCGTCTTGCGCGCTGCGCATGTTCTCGAACATCTCTTGCATCTGGTCGAGCATGGCTTGAGCGTCTTCGCGCGAGCCGTTGCGCGCGGCGTCCTCCATCTGGTCCATCATCTTGTCCATGTCTTTCGACTGGACGTTTTGGTCCTCGGGATTGCGGTCCGGCGAGTTGCGCGCCATCTCGCTCATGAAACGGTTGGCGGCCTCCCGCAACTGCTCCATGAGCTTCTTGATTTCCTCGTCGCTCGCGCCGCGCTGAAGCGCTTCGCGTAGCGCCTGCTCAGCCGCGCGCAGATCGCGCTCGGCTTTCGAGGCGTCGCCGTTCTCGAGTTGCTGCGCCATCGCCCAGAGCAGAGCCGCAACGTCAAGCAGGTCAGCGTCGCTGTGGGCATGCTCGAGCGAGGTCTTGGCCTGCTTGAGACCCAGATAGATATTGGCTGGTGTGTCGAACAATTCGGGCGCGATCGAGAGTCCGGATAGCGCCATACCGACCGGCTTCGACGCGTGGTCCGGGTCGAGAATGAGGTTGCGGCGCTGTTCGACGAGGGCGCGGGCGAGCGGGTTGTGAAACATTCGCTGCGGCAATGTCACTTCGATTGGCCCGCTGTCGCCGGTCTTGCCTGAAATGCTGACCGCGCTGAGCCGCATCGTCACCTTAGCGCCTGCCCAAGGGTGTTCCGAGAGGTCGAGGGTCGCGTGCCCGTCACCGACGCCATTGGCGGTCGGCGGCAGCGTTAAGGCGGCCTGAGGCGGCGGCGCCAGCGTACGCGCGGCGGGACCCGGACCCTCGGGCGGGCGGGAGAAGTCGGCCCGAGCGCTAGCGAGCCCAAATCGGTCTTGCGTCTTGTACGCGAGCGTCAGCGTGCCGGTGAGATTGGCGCGAGGATCTTCGGTCGAGACAATGCTCGGATTGCCAGCCGGGGTGACGGCGAGGACGGCGACCGCCACGGGTCGGCCGCCACGCAGAATCGTCGCCTTGCCGGACCCATGGATCGTCCACCGCTTTTCTGTCGGAGCGCTGGCGGCCGCGGCGCTCGCGGGCGGGGGGTTCGCGGGGACGGTGGATTTCTCCCCCGACGCGGAGGCCGCCTTCGTTTCGGTCTTCTGTTCTAGGGGCGTGATCCCTCCGTCGACGCGCGTCCCGACAACAGCTGGATCGCCGCGCACCACCAGAACGGAATCTTCTGGAACGGTCAGCGTCCGCGGATCGGCGGTCTTGAAATCGACGACAAGCGGCGGTTGGCCGGCATAGGGCGGCGGGTCGATCCATGCGTCGATGCGGCTCTCCGTCACCGCGGTCACGGCCTCGTCGCTGCGCCAGTCGAAAGCGGCGACGAAGCGACCGTACATCTCGGGTCCGGCGACGACCGCCGCCGCGAAGGCGAGCATCGCCACGCCGAAGCGGAGTGCGTAAGGGTCCCGTGCGGCCATGCCGGGCGCGGGGGGCGAGACGCGAATGGCCTCGACTTCGCGCTCAAGCCTCGCCCGATGGGCCGCCCAGAGGGCCTGCGTGGCCGAATCACCATGGTCGTTGGCGAGAGAATCGGCGAGTGAAGAGGCGGGACGGTGGCTCGCTTTTGCGTCGCGATCGAGCCGGGTCAGGACGTCACGCGCCCCAGGACGGCGCAATCGAATGAGCGGCGAAAGGACCGCTCCAAGGCCGAGCGCGAACAGGATGACGCCGCCGATGCGAACCGCCCGAGGGGCGAACTGCCAAACGCCCGCCCACGAGGCGGCGAGAAACAGGATCGAGACGGCGATCGCGAAGACCAGCGGCGGCCAGACGCGCTCGACCAGAAGCGCGCGTCTGGCCCAGAGGGCGAGCTCCGCGAACCGGCCGTGGTCGATCGATGGGTTGTCCGAGTCGTTCACCGCGATGCCGTGATCCGTCTTTGGCGATTCAGATTGTGCGCGTTCGCCTGAGGCGCAAGTTCCAGGCCAACCGTTCGGCTAGGCTGCGCGACAATTTCCGCCGTCGCAAGCCTCACTTTAACCAAGGCGGAAGTGTGTCGAGGCCGATCAATTCCTCATAAGTCGTCCTCGGCCTCACGACGGCATATTCCGCGCCCTTCACCAGCACTTCGGGAACGAGGAGGCGGGTATTGTAGGTTCCAGCCTGCACGGCGCCGTAAGCGCCAGCGCTCATCACCGCAACGAGGTCCCCCGCGGCGAGTTCCGCCAAGTCGCGGTCGAGCGCAAGATAATCGCCGCTTTCGCAGACCGGACCGACCACATCGCTGCGCATCGGATAGGCGCCAGGCTCCGGTTCCTTTACCGGGAGGATCTCGTGGTGCGCATCGTAAAGCGTCGGCCGGACCAAATCGTTCATCGCCGCATCGACGATCACGAAACGCTTGTTCTCGCCTTTCTTGAGGTAGATGACCGAAGCGACCAGCGCTCCGGCATTGCCAACGATCGCTCGGCCCGGCTCCAGAATCACTTGGCAGCCGAGGGCTGCGGTGCGCTTCGCGACGACTTTGGCGTATGCGCCAGGCGAGGGAGGCGGGTTGTTGTCATTGCGATAAGCAATGCCGAGCCCGCCGCCGAGATCGACATGCTCGATTGTGTGCCCGTCGGCTCTCAAGGCCCGCACAAACTCGGCGAGGAGCGCGAACGCATCATCGAACGGCTGAAGATCGGTGATCTGTGAGCCGATATGCATGTCGACTCCGTGGACGTTCAAGCCCGGCAGGGTCCGAGCGTAGCCGTAGACGTCTCGGGCGCGGGAGATTGGCACGCCGAACTTGTTCTCCGACTTGCCGGTCGCGATCTTGGCGTGGGTGCGCGCATCGACGTCGGGATTGACGCGGATGGCGATCGGCGCAACGACGCCGCGAGCCGAGGCCGCACGCGAGAGCGCCTCCAATTCCGGCTCCGACTCGAGGTTGAAGCAGAAGATGTTCTCGTCGAGCCCAAGGTTCATTTCGGCCAGCGTTTTGCCCACCCCCGAGAAGATGATGCGCTCTCCGGGCACGCCCGCCGCCCGCGCCCGTCTCAATTCTCCCTCGCTGACGACATCCATGCCCGCGCCAAGTTCCGCCAGCGTCGTCAGCACCGCCTGATTCGAGTTGGCCTTCATCGCATATGAGATGAGTGCGTTCTGGCCGACGAACGCGTCCCGAAACTCCTTGAAACTCCCGGCAATCGCCGTGCTCGAATAGCAATAGAAGGGCGTCCCGACAGCTTCGGCGACCGTCGCCAAAGCGACGTCCTCGGCGTGAAGAGCGCCGTTGCGATAGGTGAAGGAACGCATCCGCGGGCCGTTAAGCCTATTTCAGCAGGAAATCGAGGAAAAACGGCTGCTTCGGCGGGGTGATGGGCGGGATCGACGGCTTGGACAGGCCGCCGTTCATCGTGGTTGGACTCGAGCTGGCCGCCTTGGGAGGCGCATTGGGGTCGGGCGGAGGCTCCAAGGGCCCGTAGCGGCCACAAGCCGCAAGACCCAGCGCGACTAGCACCGCGAGGGTCTTCAGGCGCGCCGGCTTAACGAAACGATACGAGAATTGAGCGGCCACAAGCGACTCCGGATGGTCGCCGGCACTATACAGAAACGACGGCAGGAGGCGAGGCGGCGCCGCTTCGCGATGGTCAGGAAAAAAGGCGATCCGATTGGCCTCGTGTCAAACCCGCGCAGACGATGTAGAGCCGCGGAGCAACCGAGGAAATGCGCCAGGAACGGACCTTGTCGCTTTTGAGACCGTAACCTGATCCGGGAATCGGGAGGCGGCTCACATACGCCCTCACCCACGATCGCGGACCGGGAGGAGGCTCAACGCTGCCACGACGAGAGCAAAAAAGACGAAAATCCCAATGAGGCCAAACCAAACCATATGCACTTCGCTCAATTCGGACCTCCAGCAGCTTCGGTCCGTTTTGAAACCCTCGATGTGCTTTGTATATGCGTATTAATACCTTGGTCTGTCGCCGAACCTTTGTCCGGGCGGGACGGTCTTCGCCGAAAATGACGAATGTCGATTGGACGGCTGAGCGCGCGTGCAGCGAGCCCAGCTATAATCGGGCCCGCTGCGAAGACTTAGGCTAAGAGCGGCGGTGGCTCGTCGAACGTCAGTCGCGCGGTTCGACCGGCTGACCTTGCGTATTCGGTTCAGAAGGACGCCCGCGCCGCGCGGTCATGAACTGATCGAACTCGGCGCGGTCCCTCGCGAAGCGCAGCCGCGCTAGGAAATCCCTGAACTCGCGTTGCTCCTCTTCGAGGCGCTTTAGAGTCTCCTCGCGATAGTCGTCGAAGGCCCGGTTGCCGCTCGTCGAGGGGCCAAACCAGTCGCCGCCCCGGACCCGATCCATCCGGTCGCGCACTTTATCCATCTTTTCCTGCAAGCGGGTCATCTTGTGTTCCCAGCGATCCCGACCGTGATCCCTGCCGAACATCGGCGCGTCTCCTGCGTAAGACAGGTGACGCCTGCAGCCGAACTTTCCCCGTCCGACAAACAGGGCGAGAAGCAGCAGCCCGATCGGCCACCACCACAGAAACCCCAAAACCGTAAGAATGATTGGCATGGCGCGTCCTCACGTGTAAATGTAATGAACATTTACTTCCTAGCGAGAGCGATTGTCAAGTCCTTGCGCCACAATTTTGGATCGCGAAGGCCGCGTGCTCACGGCCGCGCCCCATTAACCCCGAGCCCTCGCAAATAGACCAGCACTTGCGCCTCCAGGAGTTCCCACGGAGACATTGGCAGGGCCCGGCGTGCCCCATCCGCGCGTCCAAAGAGCGAAGCGACGCCGTGCGCCATGGCCCAGATGTGGAGCGCAACCATTAGGGCAGGCGGGCGGCCTGAAGAGGGCATCGCGGCGCAGATCGCGTCGGCAGCCTTGCGCAAGACAGAGAAAGCGCGTTCGCCGGCTTCTCGCAGCGGGGGATTCGCTCCGGCCGGAACGCCCGCCTCGAACATCGCCGAGTAGAATGCCGGCTCAGCGCGAGCGAATTCGAGATAGGCCTTGCCGAGCCGATCCAACGCGGTGAAGGCATCAGGGCGACCGCCATCCCAGGCGCGCGCCAACGCCGCCTCGAACTGCTCGAAGCCGCGCAAAGCCACGCTCGCCATCAGTTCGTCGCGGTCGCGGAAGTGCCGATAGGGCGCCGCCGGGCTGACGCCGGCAAAGCGGGCGGCTTCGGCGAAAGTGAAACCGGCTGTCCCCTTCGTCGCGATCAGCTCCAACGCGGCGCGGATCAGCGCCTCGCGCAAGTTGCCATGATGATAACCGCGCGGCGGATCGGGCTCGCCGGCCTTGTCTTTCCGCCAACTCATGTAAAGAGCCCTTACATCATGGCGGTCAAAGTGTCGATGCTCTTGGGCCCCTGCATCCGGCTGGCGTCGTCGAGAACGCCTCAAGGCGGGATGAGACGGCCGCGAGCGACAGGCGGCGATATGTCTTGTCAGCCCCACAAGCTTATCGGCGGCGAAACGGTTGATCTGCCAATCAATCGCAACATCCAACGGCGTGTTGGGGACGAGTTCAACCAAACGGCCGGCCTGCAGATGGTCCCGCACAAGTTCGCTCGGGTTCATGCCCCAGCCCATGCCGAAGAGGCTCGCCTCGACAAAACTCTGGGTCGAAGGAAGCCAGTGGGTCGGATGAGGCAGATCACTTCCGAACGTTTGGCTCAGCCACCGGCTTTGTAACCTGTCTTTCTGGTTGAAAGTGAGGGCCGGTGCATCGCCGATCGCTTCGGCGGTGACCCCTTGGGCAAAATATCGGGACATGAAACCGGGGCTCGCTGTCGCATGATAGCGGAGCGCGCCGAGCTTTATTCGCTTGCAACCCGGCACCGGCTTTTCCAGGCTGGTGACCGCCGCGATAACCCGTCCCCGCCGCAGCCATTCGGCGGTGTGATCCTGATCGTCGACCACGATATTCAGGAGATACTGGGAGTCCTTCGCGAAGTTCGACGCGGCCGCCACGAACCAGGTTCCAAGACTGTCGGCGTTCGTTGCGATATTGAGCGTCGTCCTTTGTGTCGGTTCGGCCGGATCGACGAGCATCGGGAGATGCTCGAACAATTCGCCTTCGAGCATGCCCACATTGTCCATATGCCGACAGAGCCATTCACCCTGCTCCGTTGCGACGCAGGGGCTGCCCCTCTCGATCAGGACGGTTCCGAGGCGCTCCTCCAGCTGCTTTACCCTTTGCGAGATAGCGGAGGGCGTCACATTCAGGACGCGGGCGGCTTTTTCAAAGCCGCCGGTCTGGACGACTGCCGCAACGGCCCGGAGAGCAGGATAGTCGAGCATGGATTAGCTCTGCTTAATTAGACTTAGAGATATTAATTATACTAAATTGACCCGCCGCGATACCGCTTTCCCGGTTTCGGGAGATATCGCGGGGCATGAGCCTCTCAGTTTACGTCGACAGGTCTTATGGCGGGACTCAGCCTGATCGTCGCGATCGGCGCGCAGAACGCCTTTGTCCTGCGCCAGGGCCTCATGGGCGCGCACGTCTTTGCGGTCAGTCTCGCGTGCAGCCTGTCAGACGCGGCCCTGATCGCGCTCGGCGTGACGAGCTTTCGGCAGATGGCTGTCGCTGCGCCATGGTTTGTGCCGGCCATGCGCTATGGCGGCGCGGCGTTCCTGATCTGGTACGGGGCGCGCAATCTCTATTCCGCTTTGCGATCGTCCGAGGCGCTTGCCGCGGGAGACGCCGCGCTCCGCGAGCCTCACGCAGACTTTGGCGATGTGTCTCGCGCTGACCTGGCTCAATCCTCACGTCTATCTCGACACGGTCATGTTGCTCGGAGCGATCTCGACCCGATTTCCCGATCGAGGAGGCGTCTTTCGCTGCTGGGAGCGATGACCGGCTCGTTCCTCTTTTTCTTCGCGCTTGGCTACGGCGCGATGTGGCTCCGGCCGATTTTCGCGAGTCCAGTGTCCTGGCGGGCGCTCGAGGCGCTCGTCGCACTCACAATGTGGACCATTGCCTTCAAACTGATAATGGGCTTGTGAGGCTCGGGATTTTGACCACCTGGCAAAGCAATGACTTTCACACAATGCACCTGGCTGAACGAGCCTGCCGTCTGGCGTCGCGACGGCGACGCCCTCAAAGTCACCACCGATCGGTCAACCGATTTCTGGCGTGAGACGTATTATGGGTTCACGCGCGACACCGGTCATTTCTTCGGCTTTGAGACCGTAGGCGACTTTACGGCCGAGATGCGCATCCAGGCGCAATATCGAGAGCTTTACGACCAAGCCGGACTGATGGTGCGCCTTGCCGATGACGCGTGGATCAAGGCCGGGATCGAACTCTCCGACGGCAAGCCGATGGCGAGCAGCGTGCTCACGCTCGGCAAATCGGACTGGGCTACGGCTGCGCATCATGGCGACGCCACCGATTTCAGGATGCGTGTAACCGTCAAAGCGGGCGTCCTGCGGCTTCAGCTGTCCAGCGACGGGAAGCTCTGGCCGCTCATGCGGCTCTGTCCGTTTCCGATCGCCAAGAGCTATCGTGTGGGTCCGATGTGTTGCACGCCGGAGCGAGCGGGACTGACGGTCGTATTTTCGGAGTTCCGCGTGTCCGAGCCGACGCAAAAGGATCTGCACGATCTCTCTTGAGCGCGATTGTTGTCTCGGCGATTCGCCCGCCGAACTTAGAACTCCCTAAAAGGTCACAGCCCCGATGCTCAGCGCTCTGCTCCCTGTTGTCCTAGCACTCGCGGCGGGGGTCAGCGTCGTCATTCAGCAGGTGCTGAACGCAAACTTGCGGGGGGCCCTCCAGTCAGGCGCTTGGTCGGGCTTCATGAGCTACGCCGTCGGCTGGGCCTGCATGGCCCTGCTCGTCCTTGCGTTCCGTGACCCGCTCCCCGCAGTGACTTTGGCGACGCGCATTCCATGGTGGGCTTGGAGCGGCGGCGCCTTCGGCGCGATTTTCATTGGCCTTGGCATTTTCCTTGTGCCCCAGATCGGCGCCGCAACGTTCATCGCGCTTGTCATCACTGGCCAGATGTTCGCTTCGGTGGCGTTCGACCATTTCGGATGGCTAGGCCTTGCCCAACGTCCGATTGACACGGCTCGCCTGATCGGCGTCGCGCTGCTGATCGTTGGCGTCGTGCTGATCCGGCGTTGATGGTCAGCTGCGAAGGAGTGCGGCCGTCAGTTTGCCGTAGCCTGTGATCGTCGGATGGCGGGTGTCGAGCGGGTGCTTGTGCGTCGTGGTGACGACGATCAGCGCGGCGCCGGCGGCCTCGGCTGCCTGAATGCCGGCCGGAGCGTCTTCGAACACGAGGCAATCCTCAATCTTCTGGCCCAAGCGTTTTGCTCCCAGCAAGAAGCAGTCGGGAGCGGGCTTGCCGTGTTCGACATCTTCGCCGGTTACCAACACGGCAGGCGGCGGCAGGCCGGCGGCTTCAAGTCGACGTAGCGCAAGCTCGCGGGGCGACGACGTGACGATGGCCCATCGGTCAGGCGGCAGAGAAGCGAGAAAGGCCCTGGCGCCTTCGATCGCCTCGATCCCCTCCACATCCTCGATCTCGGCAAGCAGGAGCGCGTGGACCTCGGCTTTAGCATCGACGCCCGGCAGTCGAAGCGCGGTGATCGTTTCGATCGCGCGCACGCCGTGAATCGTGGGGAGGAAGGACGGGACATCCAGGCCATGGCGCTCAGCCCAGGCGGACCATACGCGTTCGGCCGACGCAATGGAGTTGAGTATCGTGCCATCCATGTCGAACAGCAGCGCGCCGAAAGTGTGGTCAAAAAAATGGCTTTCGCTCATGGCGGGTCGGTACCTCGAAGGTCGCATTGTAGCAAATGACTAGGAATGAGCGCTCTGGAACCGGTGCTCACCTTCATCATCACCAGCCCGGCTATGACGAGCGCGGCGGGCGATGATGCGGGCCGCGGTCGCCTGCTCACCAAGGATCGTCACGCCGATCAGAAGGGCGCCGACTGCGCCGATGCCGGTCCAGATCGGATAGGCGGTGCTCAGGGGAATCGCCCGCATGGCCAGCGCCAGGAGGTCGACGCTTCCAACCTGGCGCTGATCGTGATGGCGGTTGGCCAGAGCCGTGTGAAGCCGTCGGATTGCTTCATCGCGTAAGCCCACGCGATTTCCAGAAAGCCGGCGATAACAAGATAAACCCAGGCCACGGCGAACCCCATGAAAAAGCGCCGGGCCGTCCCGGACTTGGACCCTTAAGAAGGAGGAGGACGTTGCCTCACGGGGCGGGAGATAGGGCGTCTCGTGCGAAAATCCAATCGGCGGTCCGTCAATCCCCCGCGGCGCTCACTTCCTTGGCGGGACCGGGGCGCCCATCTAGCGGTGGAGCGCGAGCCTTCTTCGCCATCCGCGTTTCAAGCTGGGGTTCACCCTGAAAAGCCATCTGCGACTTAAACAGAAGGACGACCGGAGCGATCACACCGGGCCGTCCGGCCGGCCCGCCGATAGCGCGCGCCTGCTGCGCATCCTGTCGATCGCGCGCTGCGGTCGAAGTCCTGGTTCGCTCGTCGAAACTGGACAATCTTTCCGTTTCAGCGGGAGACCTGGCGGCTCATGGCGGAGGGCCGATCCGGGCTCCTCCACGCGACGACGGGATCGGGCAAGACGCTGGCGATTGCGTTCGGCGCCTGGCTCGCCTCGAGCGAAAGAGCGGATGCGGATGACGCAATCCGCGTGCTCTGGGTCACGCCGATGCGCGCGCTCGCCGCCGACACGGAGCGATCGCTGCGCGAGGCTTTCGCCGGCGTCGCGGCCGAGGACGGCTCTTCGCTGTGGCGGATCGGCGCCCGCACCGGCGACACATCGAGCAGCCAGCGCGCGGCCCAGACGAAAAAGCCTCCGCGCCTCCTCGTCACCACGCCGGAAAGCCTCTCGCTCATGCTCACGCAGGAGCGCGCGCGGGAGACGTTCGCTTCGCTTGCCTTCGTCATCGTCGACGAATGGCACGAGCTCATCGGCAACAAGCGCGGCGTGCAGACAGAGCTTGCGCTCGCTCGCCTTCGTCATTTTCGTCCCAGCGTTGCGACCTGGGGTCTTTCGGCGACCATCGGCAACCTCGAGGACGCGAAGCGCGTGCTTCTCGGGCCCCGCGACGCGCCACGTGGAGCGCTCGTCGAGGGTCGGCTCGACAAGCCGCTGATCATCGACACGCTTTTGCCGAAAGCGCCGGAGCGCTTTCCCTGGGCGGGTCACCTTGGCGCCAAAATGGTCGAACAGGTGGTGGCCGAGATCGAAGCCGCGACGACCACCCTCGTTTTCACCAACACGCGCTCTCAGGCGGAGCTCTGGTATCAGCATATTCTTCGCCTGCGGCCGGAATGGGCTGGAATCCTTGCGATCCATCACGGCTCGCTGTCGCGCGAGACGCGCGACTGGGTGGAGCAGGGGCTGAAGGAGGGGTCGCTGAAGGCGGTCGTCTGCACCTCGAGCCTCGACCTTGGCGTCGATTTCCTGCCCGTCGAGCGCGTGATCCAGATCGGGTCGCCCAAAGGCGTCGCGCGGCTTCTGCAGCGGGCAGGGCGAAGCGGCCACGCGCCCGGCCGCGTTTCTCGCATCACGCTGGTTCCAACGCATACGCTCGAACTGGTCGAAGCCGCCGCGGTCCGGGACGCGGTCTTAAAGAAAAAGATCGAAAGCCGTCGCAGCCTCAACGCGCCCCTGGACGTCCTCGCCCAGCATTGCGTGACCGTTGCGCTCGGCGGCGGCTTTCGGCCCGATGATCTGCTCGCGGAAGTGCGCGAGACCGCGGCCTACGAACATCTCACGGACGAAAACTGGATCGTGGGTGCTCGATTTCATCCGACGCGGTGGTCCGAGCCTCACGGCCTATCCCGGCTTCCGCCGTGTTGCGCCCGATGCGAAAGGCGTGTGGCGCGCGGCCGACCGGTACGTGGCGCTGCGCCACAAGCTGAACATCGGCGCGATCGTGAGCGACGCGTCCGTCATGGTGCAGTACGGGCCCGCGCCACGGGGCGCAAAGCTCGGCGCCGTGGAGGAGAGCTTCGTCGCGCGCATGAAGGCGGGCGACAAGTTCTGGTTCGCCGGCCGCTCGCTGGAATTCGTTCGGCTGCGCGACCAGACGGCCTATGTGCGCGCCGCAAGCGGCGGCGGAGCGACGCCGCGATGGCAGGGCGGCCGGATGCCGCTTTCGACGACGCTCGCCGACGCCATGCTGGACGCCTTTGTGCGCGCCGGAAAGGGCGACTACGAGGAGCCGGAGCTTGCGGCCGCGCGACCGCTCATCGAAGTGCAACGCAAGTGGTCCGCGTTGCCGACGCCCGCAAACCTTCTCGCGGAGACGATGAAATCGCGCGAGGGCTGGCATCTCTTCCTCTATCCCTTCGCCGGCCGCGACATTCATCTCGGTCTCACGAGCCTGATCGCGTGGCGAGCGGCGCGTGAGCGCGAGGGCGCGTTTTCGCTCAGCGTCAACGATTATGGGTTCGAGATTTTGAGCGCGAACGCGCGCGATTGGGCGGAAATGCTCCCGTCCCTGATCGCGCCCGCCGAAAGCATCGAGGCGCTGACAGAGGAGGTCGTCGCGAGCCTCAACGCTGGCGAACTGGCGCGTCGGCGCTTCCGCGACATTGCCCACATTGCGGGCCTCGTTTCGCGCGGATTTCCAGGCGAGCGGCGCAAGATGAGCGTGATGCAGGCTTCGTCAGGACTCTTTTACGACGTGTTTCGCAAATACGACCCCGCCAATGGGCTTCTCAAACAGGCCGAGCGCGAAGTGCTCGAGGATGAACTCGACGTGCGGCGCCTGCAGGAAACGCTTCGGACAATGTCGGCGCGCCAACTCGAAGTCCGAAGTTTGAAACGCCCGACGCCGTTCGGGTTCCCATTGATGGTCCAGCGCCTTCGCGAGCGGCTGTCGAATGAGACCTTGTCGGCGCGCATCGACCGGATGGTGGCGCAGCTTGAAAAGGCGGCCGACGCTTGAACGCGCTTGAGGCTGTGCGCGCTGGAATCCTGAAACTCTTGCCCGAACGCGCCGTTTGGGCGCCCGGCGCGAAGACCCTGTTTGTCGCCGATCTCCATCTTGGCAAGGCGGCGACCTTCCGCGCGCTGGGCGCGCCCGCGCCGACCGGCGTCAGTGAGGAGACGCTAAGGCGCCTCGCCGAACTGATCGAGACGATCTCTCCTCAGCATGTCGTGGCGCTGGGGGATTTCACCCACGCGCGCAGCCGCGATGACGCCAGGCCTTCTCAAGTCGCTCTGCGCCTGGCGGGCGCGCTGGTCGTCGCTCGCGTTCACCATCGTGCTCGGCAACCACGATCGCGGAGCCGGTCCGTTCTATTCGGACTGCGGCTTCGCCTGCGCGGACGCGCCCGCCTTGATCGGCGGCATAGAGTGCCGGCACCACCCGATTGCGCGCGACAACGTCTCCGGGCCTCTTGCTCTCGCGGGACACCTCCATCCGGTCGTCCGCCTGAACGGGCCGGGGCGCGATTCGCTTCGCACGCCCTGTTTCGTGATGGGCGAGCGGCAGATCGTGCTGCCCGCTTTTGGCGAGTTTGTCGGCGGCTCGCTGGTGACTCCAGGCGAAGGCGAGCGGGCGCTGATCGCGACGGCTCGGGGCGTGTTCGACGTGACGCGAGGCCCCGGCGCCCTTCGGAGGCTTCCCGCCTATCGGACCGAAAAGACTCGATAAGGCGGAAGCTAAAGATCCGGTTGCGTTCCGGGGGTTCGGTGCGGATGCGCCTCACGACTGCTGTGACGATAGCCGAGCAGCGCGACGCGTCCACGGGGCTTGTCTTTCCGCCAACTCATGTGAGCGGTCGTGATAAAGGTGAATCCTGTCAGCGGCTCCGCCTCTTGTCCGCATCGAGCGCACAATGATAGCCGTCTAATCGGGAGGATGACCTATGAACAAGAAACTGGGCCTGGCGGCTTTCGCGGTCTCTTTGGGGTCGCATGCACGCCCGCGGCCGCCGCCTATACGAGCATTTTTGCGTTCGGCGACAGCCTTTCGGACGCCGGGAACCTTTTCGCGGAATCTGAAAGCACGATTCCGCTCAAGCCCTATGTCGACGGCCATTTCAGCAACGGTCCGACCTGGGTGGAAGACCTGTCGCAAATGCTGGGCCTTGGCCCGATGAAGCCGTTTCTCACGTCTAATAACGGAACCAATTACGCCTTCGGTGGCGCGCAGACCGGGACCACTGACATCAACCCGTTTGACCCCAATAGCCCGATCCACATCGACTTTCCCGACCAGATCACCGCATTCAATCTTGTGGATCCCAACCCGGTCAAAGGTGCGCTCTATACGCTCGACATTGGCGCCAATGACATCATGAACGCGCTGGAGGCGTTCAGCGAAAATAAGATCTCCTATGACGAAGTTGAGACAGTTGTCATGCAGGCCGAGACCAACACGATTGACTCGGTCAAGTCGCTAATTGGGCTCGGCGCGCGCTCGCTCTTGTTCTACGAAGTGCCGAACCTCGGGCTGACGCCACGGTTCGACGGCACGGCGCTTCAGGCCGACGCGAGCGACTTGGCGGCGGCTTTCAACGCGGCGGTGCTTAAGGGCCTCGCGGGGCTCAAGAGCGATGGACTGAAGGTCTTTACGCTGGACACCTACGATCTGCTTGGTGAGATCAAAGCCGATCCGTCCGGGTTTGGCTTCACGAATGTGAGCGATCCGTGCTGGACCGGCAGTTTCACCGATCCTACGTCAGGCACGCTTTGCTCACCGGATCCGTCCGATCAGAACCAGTTTCTTTTTTGGGATGAGGTCCATCCGACCGCTGCGGGCCATCTCTTGGCCGCGGAATTCGCCGTCGACGCGCTGACCGCGGTCCCCGAGCTCTCGACCTGGGCGATGATGGGGATCGGCTTCGCGGGCCTTGGCTTTGCGGGCTCTCGCCGTTCGCGGAAACGCGCCGTCATGGTCTAGGCCCCGCCTTTTCGTGATCGGCGAGCGACAGATTGTGCGGCCAGCCTTTGGCGAATTTGTCGGCGTCTCGCTGCTTGCGTCAGGCGAAGGCGAGCGTGCGCTGATCGCGGCGGCTCGGGGCGTGTTCGAGGTAACGCGAGGTGTTGGTCGGCTCGTGCCGGAGATTTTCAGCCTCGAAGGCTGAAAATTCGTCGTAAAGTCATCAAAAATTCGATTGTATTGCGCTGAAAGAGCCGCGTTTCGGACGTTCAACCGGGCATTCCTCGGGCCTACCCCGGCATCCGGTCGAAAACCTTGAAGTCTGGCGGGATGATCGCCCAAGGCGGTCGACCTTCCGCGAAGATGGCGAAGGTCGGGTGGAAGGCGCGAGGGATCGTCGAGCGAGCCGGCGTAAAGCGTGTACGAGTTGGTCTTGCCGATCTCGCCGCCGAACACGAGGCTCATGCACTGGGCGCAGCGGTTGCGGACCGCGTCGCCCCCATTCGCCGCTTTCGAGCGGAACTCGCGGGCTTCGCCCGTGAAGCGGACGGCCTCCGCCTTGAAGCCCATGAACGGAACGAAGCCCGAGCCCGACGCCCTGCGGCAGTCGCCGCAATAGCAATGGCCGAGCCGATCGGCTCGCCGACCGCCTCGTAGCGCAGCGCCCCGCACAGGCAGCCGCCGGTATAGACGCTTTGGGTCGCGTGGTCATAGGGATGCTCGCTCGGTTGAGGACCGACGCCATCAATGGGAGTCGTCGTGGGCTCAGCGCAACCTGCAAAGCCGCGGCAGCTATTGCAAGGCCGTCCACGCGCAATTTGCATTGTCAAAAGCAGGAGTCTGATGATATCTATTTACCCCTTCGACCGGATGGAGACCACCTGGTTGGTTTCCGTGAAGGACGATAGCGCTGCGAAACGCTTGAGAGTGCTCGTGCCAAAAAACCGAGACGGAAGAATTTTTTCCTTGAATTCGCCGTAACCCATTGAAAAGTCCCGATTCGGAAAAGGAATCGCAAGTAAATGCAAGCGAATTTTCCTTGGTTTTATTTGGATTTCCTTGGATTTATTTGCGCTCACCTGGAGAGCCGCGCTGGCGTCTCCTCGCGCATGAACGCCACGAGGTCGGCGTTGAGCTGATCCATGTGGGTGAACATGAGGCCGTGCGGCGCGCCGGGATAGACGAGGAGCCTTGAGCCGGGGATGAGCTCGGCCGAGGGCTTGCCGGTGAGTTCGACCGGCATCGATCGGTCGCGGTCGCCATGGACGATGAGGGTCGGAACGTCGATGCGCTCTCATCTCGGCGCGGAAGTCCGCCTCGACCATGGCGCGGGAGCAGGCGAGGGTGATGGGGAGCGAGGTCGTGCAACAGCGTGACGCCCCAGCGCATCATCGCGGGCGAGGTCTCCGGAATGAAGAACGGCGCGAGGTTGTCGTCGACCCATTTCGGGTAGTCGCGACGCCACCCAGCCCACAGCGCCTCGAAGGCTTCCATCGGCAAGCCGTTCGGGTTGTCGTGGCGTCTTGAGCAGCATCGGCGTCGTCGGCGCGAGGAGGACGAGGCGCGCGACGCGTTGGCTCCCGTGCCGGGTGAGATACCGCACCGCCTCGCCGCCCGCCATCGAATGGGCGATGAGGGTGAGGTCGGTGAGATCGAGGCTGTTCGACGAGCGTCGCGACGTCGTCGGCGAACGTGTCGAAGTCGTAGCCGCGGGCCGGCTGGTCGGAGCGGCCGTGGCCGCGGCGGTCGAAGCCGATGCAGCGGAAGCCTTCGTCGGCGAAGGCGGCGATCTGGTAGTCCCACATTCGGCTGTCGCAGCCGAGGCTGCTCAGGAACAGGATCGGCGCGCCCGCTCCCCACTCGCGCCAATAGAGCTCTGCGCCGTCTTTCGCTGTGATGAAGGGCATGGGATTTGTCCTGCGGTGAAGAGTGGGTGGAAGGGGCGGCGGCCTAGGCGAGAGCGAACGGATGGTCGGCCAGGATGCGCCCGTCGTCATCGACGATCAGGAACTCAAGCCCGCCCGCGAGCACCGTCTCGCTGTCGGCGAGCAGCATCTCCCAGCGGAACGTCACGACGTCGCCGCGGAGGCGGGCGGTCGGGGCGGCGCGATAGCGAATGCCCTCGCGCCCTGCGCTTCTTCCGGGCTCTGCGAGGGTGAGCTTGGTGAGCGCGGCGTATCCGGCCGCGCCTCTGTGGCCGAGCGCGTCCGGCGCCCAGAGCGCGGCGATGGCGGACGAGCGCCTGGCCGCGTCCGGTTCGTTCCACGCGGCGACGTAGCGATCGGCGAGCGCCTGAGCGTTGAGCATTGGATCTCTCCACTTTGAAGATCGAGGGCCTGCGAGCCCTCGGGTTCGTGGCGCTAAGATCGCGCTGGTCGGGCCAGCAATCCATGACTTGGCAGGTCAAAAAGCGACGGCGCAGACGCTTGCCCCTTGACCTCGGAGGTCATGGCCTTGCGCGCCGCCCGGCGCTAAGCTTGAGCCCATGACCGCTCATCAGCTTCCGTTCGGCGTGCTGCTGCGGCGCTGGCGCGAGCGGCGCCGCATGACGCAGGCCGACCTCGCCTATGCGGCGGAGAGCTCGACCCGCCACCTCTCCTGTCTCGAGACCGGCAAGGCGCAGCCGAGCCGCGAGATGATCGCCCGTCTCGCCGAATATCTCGAGATTCCGCTGCGCGACCAGAACTCGCTTCTTCTGGCGGCGGGCTTCGCGCCGGCGTTTCAGGAGCGCTCGATCGCGGCCCTGGCGGCGGCGAAAACGCGCGATCGACGCCATTCTTCAGGCGCACAAGCCTTATCCCGCCTTCGCGGTCGACCGGCATTGGAATGTCGTCATGTCGAATTCCGCGCTGCCCCAACTTTACGAGGGCTGTTCGGCGGATCTCATGCGCCCGCCGGTCAACGCTGTGCGCCTCACCCTGCATCCGGCGGGCATGGCGCCGAGGATCGTGAACTATGGGGCGTGGCGCGCCCATATGTTGAGCGTGCTTCGCCAGCAGATCGATGCGCGGGGCGATGCGGTTCTGCAGGCCCTGTTCGCCGAGGTCTCGGCCTATCCGGCGCCGCCCGAAAGCGAGACCAGCGGAGAGCTTCGGCGCGGCCGAGCGCCTGGCGACGCCGCTTCGCGTCGCGACCCGCCTTGGGAGTCATGTCCTTCCTCGGCACGGTCACCGTTTTCGGCACGCCGAACGATGTGACCCTCTCCGAGCTTGCGCTGGAGATGCTGTTTCCCGCCGACGACGCGAACGCGCGAGATCGCGCAAGCCATGGTCGAGGAGCAGGAGAGGGCGGCGTGAAGCGTGCGACCGGCGGCGCTGTGGGCGACCGCCTCTTGCGCCTCGCCGCCTCATGGTCCACATAGGCGGCGGGAGGTTGGCGAAGGACGTACCGCTCGCCAACCGGGTCAGGTCCGGAAGGAAGCAGCCCTAACGAGCCAGGGCGGGTCTTTGTCCAACCTCCCACTGACGCGCTTGGCGTCAGCGACAGGCGAGCGTGATCTGAGTTCGCCTTCGCCTCCGAGCGGCGGTCCATCGAGCGAAACAAAGCTTGAAATGCTCCGCCATCGACCTTTTCCTGCCAAGAGAGGGCGTCGTTGAGCGATTCGCTCTTCCCTGTCACCGAAGCTCAAGCCGCGCCGACGGGCTCCCCCTATCGGGTGCTGGCGCGAAAATATCGGCCGATGCGCTTCGAGGACCTCGTCGGCCAGGAGCCGATGGTGCGCACGCTCGCCAATTCCTTCGCCGCGAGCCGCATTCACCAAGCCTATATCCTCACCGGCGTGCGCGGCGTCGGCAAGACGACGACGGCGCGCATTCTGGCGCGCGCCTTCAATTATTCCTTGCCCGGCAAGATCGACCGCCCGAGCGTCGACATGCCCGAGCTCGGCCTCCACTGTCAGGCGATCATGGAATCGCGCCATGTCGACGTGATCGAGATGGACGCGGCCTCCCACACCGGCATCGACGACGTGCGCGAGATCATCGAGAACGCGCGCTATCGCCCGGTTTCGGCGCGCACCAAGGTCTACATCATCGACGAAGTGCACATGCTCTCGAAGCAGGCCTTCAACGGTCTTTTGAAGACGCTCGAAGAGCCGCCGGAGCACGTCAAGTTTCTGTTTGCGACCACCGAAATCGAAAAGGTGCCGATCACCGTGCGCTCGCGCTGCATTCGCTTCGATTTGCGGCGCATCGAGGCGGGCCCGATGGTCGGCCATTTGAGCAAGATCTGCGCCGCTGAAGGCGTCACCGCCGAGCCGGAGGCGCTGGCGCTGATCGCCCGCGTCGCCGAAGGCTCGGTGCGCGACGCGCTGTCGCTGCTCGACCAGGGGATCGCGCACGGCGGCGATGGGGGCGTCACGGCGCTCGCCATTCGCGACATGCTGGGCCTCTCGGACCGGGGCGAGGTCGTCGCGCTGTTCGAGCGCGTCATGAGGGGTCAGATCGCCGAGGCGCTCGAGATCGTGCGCGCGCTCCATCAGGCGGGCGCTGACCCCGCCGACATCCTGATCGATCTGGCCGAGTTTTGTCATTTCGTCACGCGCGCCAAGATCGCGCCAGCGGCGACCGAGGATCCGGCGGTGAGCGAGATCGAGCGCGAACGCGGCCGCGAATTCGCCGACAAGCTGACGATGGGCGTTTTGGCGCGAGCTTGGCAAATCCTGCTCAAGGGCGTGGAGGATGTGAAAGATTCGCCTCGCCCGCTCGCCTCGGCCGAAATGGCGCTGATCCGCCTCGCTTATGCTTCGGATCTGCCCACCCCTGAGGAGACGATTCGCAAGCTGAGCCAGACGAGCGAGGGTCCGCGTCAAGCGCCGCCGCTTCCGTCCGGGGGCGGAGGCGGCCGCGCGCTTCGATGCGGCTCGCGGCCACAGAGCCCGCTCCGGTCGCGTCCGCGCCGCCGTCATCCGCCCGCGCCGCCGGCCTCCGCCGGTCGCTGCTCCGGCTCGCCCGTTTCGACGACGTCGTCGCCCTCGCGCGCTCCAAGCGCGACATTCAGCTTGTCCAGTCGCTTGAGCGGGACGTGCGGCTCGCCCGCTTCGAACAGGGCAGCATCGCCTTCACCTTAGTCGAAGGCGCCGAGTCCGGACTGGCGCAGACGCTAAGCCGACGCCTGCAGGAATGGACGGGCGAGCGCTGGATGGTGGCGCTTGTTCCCGGCTCGACCGCGCCGACGTTGCGCGAGACGGCGCAGGCGCGCGAGGCCGAGCGAACGAGCAATGCGGCGTCGCATCCCCTGGTGCAGAAGGTTCTTGATCGATTCAAAGGGGCCCGCATCGTCGACGTGCGGCGTCCAGAGGCGCCGTCCCCGACGGACGCGCCGCCCCCCGCGGCGGGCGAGGTCGACGATGAGATCGGTTACGCGGATTCCGGCGTCGACCCCGCCGACGAAGTTTGAGAAGGAGATCGCGCCATGGATATCATGGGCATGATGAAAAAAGCGCAGGCCGTTCAGGCCAAGCTTCAGGAAGCGCAAGAGGAACTCGGGCGCCTTGAAGTTGAAGGTCAGGCGGGCGGCGGCATGGTCAGTCTCACGCTCAGCGCCAAAGGCGAGTTGAAAGGCGTGCGCATCGACGCCTTCGCTTCTGATGCCGGCCGACAAGGAGATGCTCGAGGATCTGATCATCGCCGCTTTCACCGACGGCAAGGCCAAAGCCGATCGTGTGGCGGCTGAGAAGATGCAGTCCCTGACCGCAGGGCCTGCCCCTTCCGCCCGGCATGAAGCTGCCGTTCTAGAGGCGCGGATGTCGACCAGCGTCGCCGGACCGGAAATCGAGCGTCTCGTCCAGCTTCTCGCGCGCTTGCCGGGATTGGGGCCGCGTTCGGCGCGCCGCGTCGCGCTCCATCTCATCCGCAAGCGCGAGACGCTGCTCGCGCCGCTCGCCGATGCGCTGCGCGTCGCGCAGGAGCGGATCTTGACCTGTTCGGTCTGCGGCAACATCGACACGCGCGATCCCTGCACGATCTGTTCGGATGAGCGGCGCGACTCGACGACGCTCGTCGTCGTCGAGTTCGGTCGGCGATCTCTGGGCGTTGGAGCGGGCGGGCGCCACGCGGGCGCGCTACCACGTGCTTGGCGGCGCCCTCTCGGCGCTCGACGGCGTTGGCCCGTCCGATCTCAATCTGTCCGGCCTGGTCGGGCGCGTCGCCAACGGCGGCGTGAGCGAAATGATCCTTGCCGTCAACGCCACGGTCGAGGGCCAAACGACCGCGCACTACATCATCGATCTCCTGACCGACTATCCCGTCAAGGTGACGCGGCTCGCGCACGGCGTGCCGGTGGGCGGTGAACTCGACTATCTCGATGACGGCACGCTCGCGACGGCGATGCGTCAGCGCACGGCGTTCTGATCCAGGGCTGCGGGCGAGGCGGATTTTGCTCTTGCCCCTGTTGGGCGGCCCGAGCCTCGCTTAAGTTGTGGCGCTAGCGTCTTTTGAAGGCGATCGCATGTCGGCAGCGTCAGCGGCCTCGAAGCTTTTCATACCCCCTCTTCGCGAACCGATGTCGCTTGCAACAGTGCCTCAGGCCCTTCGTTCCGCCTATCCGCCTCGGCCCACGAGGCCGCGAGGATCGCTCTCGATCCTCCTTGCCCTGCAGCGCAGTCCGATCGAAGTCTGGTGGGAGGGGGATTTCGAGCGACCGGTTTCCATTGGCCGCACCATCTTCGGGCTGCGCGCCGCCGCCCATGATCCCGCGGCTGTTCGACGTGTGTTTCTCGACAATTCCGCCAACTACCGCAAAGACGACCTCCAGCTTCGCATTCTGCGGCCCGGACTCGGCAACGGGTTGTTGACCGCCGAGGGCGAGGACTGGCGCGTTCAGCGCCGGGCGCTCGCGCCTCTGTTCTCTCCGCGTCAAACCGCGGAATTTGCTCCGGCCGTCCACCGGGTTGGACGCGCCGCAGTCGAGCGTATGAGCCAGCGGCGCGACGGAGCCGTGGCGGATGTCGGCGCGGTCATGTCGCGCCTCACTCTGGAAGTGCTTGAGCAGACGCTGTTCTCGCAAGGGACTTGGACGTGAGCCCAGCGCCTTCCAGCGCGCAGTGTCGAGTTATTTCGAGACCATCGGCAGGATCGATCCGCTCGATTTGCTGGGCGCGCCCGCTTTCGTGCCGAGGCTCAGGCGCCGGCGCGGCCGCGGCGCGCTCGAATTTTTCGATTCGGCCGTCAACGCGATCATCGAAAAGCGGCAGGCGCTTCTGAGCGGAGGCGGCGAGGCGCCGCGTGATCTCCTGACCCTTCTCATGTCCGCCAAGGACCCTGAAAACGGCCGCGGCATCGCTGACGCCGACGTGCGGGCCAACATCGTCACCTTCATCAACGCGGGTCACGAGACGACCGCCAACGCGCTGACCTGGACGCTCTTCCTGCTCTCCCAGTCCCCCGAATGGCGCGAGCGGGCCGAGGCTGACGCGGATCAGGCGTTCGACAGCGAGGGGACGGTCGCCACGGAGAAGTGCGAAATCCTTCGCGCCGTCTTCGAGGAGGCTTTGCGCCTCTATCCCCCGGCCGCAATGCTCGCCCGCCAGGCGATCGCCGATGACGAGCTCGCGGGCGTACGCATTCCCGCGGGCACGGTGGTCACGGTCTCGCCCTACGTCCTGCACCGGCGAAGGGGTCTCTGGGATCATCCGGACGCCTTCGATCCGTCGAGATTCCTTGGCGAACGGCGCGATCGGATCGACCGTTTCGCCTACATCCCGTTTGGCGCGGGGCCGCGCGTGTGCATCGGCATGGCCTTCGCGATGCAGGAGGGGATCATTTTGCTCGCGCATTTTCTGCGCGCTTTTCGTTTTGAGTTGGTCGACGGCCACCAAGTTATGCCCATGCAGCGCGTGACTTTGCGCCCGCGTAACGGCATGAAAATGCACGTAAAAAAGCGTGTCAGCGTGGAAAGTTCCACAGCGGAAGAATTTTCTTTGTGAAAGTGCGTTGACAGAAATCTCACAGGGGCCTATATGCGCCTCTCCCAACGACGACGGCGCGCTTTTGAAGCGGCCAAGTCAGCGGGTTGCGGGAACTTTCCGAACGCACTCCTCCCTGCTGTGAGGCGGGGGCGGAGAATTTTCGGTCGTTTCCTGACTGCGTGAAAGCGCGGTAATACGGAATTCGGGCCTGAATTGGGCTCTGGCGGCGGGTCGCCTCAGAGTTTGGTTTTTGTCCGTGGGGCTTCGGCTCCGTGCTGTTTGACAATTGCATCGGAAGAAAGAGAGACGTGGGCGGCGGGGTCCTTGCGGGACTTTGGTCGTCGGGTTGAATTCAAGCGCAAGCTTGGAGCCGATCCGGGGATTGGAGTCCGAAGAGACAACTGACGGTCACGTTTCAAAAATTCATCGCGCTTCGAAGGAGCGTGGTCAGACCGTCGTGAGGCGGGCAGGCCGCAAACCTCTTTTGAAGCGGATGTGTTTGGAACTCGTCAAGAATACAGCGCCCCTACCTTCGGGGCGCTGAAGTGACCAGTCAGGACAAAGATCTCATTCAACTTGAGAGTTTGATCCTGGCTCAGAACGAACGCTGGCGGCAGGCTTAACACATGCAAGTCGAACGCTCGTAGCAATACGGGAGTGGCAGACGGGTGAGTAACGCGTGGGAACATACCCTCCGGTTCGGAATAGCTCAGGGAAACTTGGATTAATACCGGATACGGCTGAGAGGCGAAAGATTTATCGCCGGAGGATTGGCCCGCGTTCGATTAGCTTGTTGGTGAGGTAACGGCTCACCAAGGCGATGATCGATAGCTGGTCTGAGAGGATGATCAGCCACATTGGGACTGAGACACGGCCCAAACTCCTACGGGAGGCAGCAGTGGGGAATATTGGACAATGGGCGCAAGCCTGATCCAGCCATGCCGCGTGAGTGATGACGGCCTTAGGGTTGTAAAGCTCTTTCGCTCGGGACGATAATGACGGTACCGAGATAAGAAGCCCCGGCTAACTTCGTGCCAGCAGCCGCGGTAATACGAAGGGGGCTAGCGTTGTTCGGAATTACTGGGCGTAAAGCGCGTGTAGGCGGGTCTTTAAGTCAGGGGTGAAATGCCAAGGCTCAACCTTGGAACTGCCTTTGATACTGGAGATCTTGAGTCCGAGAGAGGTGAGTGGAATTGCGAGTGTAGAGGTGAAATTCGTAGATATTCGCAAGAACACCAGTGGCGAAGGCGGCTCACTGGCTCGGAACTGACGCTGAGACGCGAAAGCGTGGGGAGCAAACAGGATTAGATACCCTGGTAGTCCACGCTGTAAACGATGGATGCTAGCCGTTGGGGAGCTTGCTCTTCAGTGGCGCAGCTAACGCTTTAAGCATCCCGCCTGGGGAGTACGGTCGCAAGATTAAAACTCAAAGGAATTGACGGGGGCCCGCACAAGCGGTGGAGCATGTGGTTTAATTCGAAGCAACGCGCAGAACCTTACCAGCTTTTGACATGTCCTGGACGGATTGCAGAGATGCGATCTTCTCTTCGGAGCCGGGAACACAGGTGCTGCATGGCTGTCGTCAGCTCGTGTCGTGAGATGTTGGGTTAAGTCCCGCAACGAGCGCAACCCTCGCCCTTAGTTGCCATCATTCAGTTGGGCACTCCAGGGGGACTGCCGGTGATAAGCCGGAGGAAGGTGGGGATGACGTCAAGTCCTCATGGCCCTTACAGGCTGGGCTACACACGTGCTACAATGGCGGTGACAACGGGAGGCAAAGGGGCGACCCCTAGCAAATCTCGAAAAGCCGTCTCAGTTCGGATTGCACTCTGCAACTCGAGTGCATGAAGTTGGAATCGCTAGTAATCGCGGATCAGCACGCCGCGGTGAATACGTTCCCGGGCCTTGTACACACCGCCCGTCACACCATGGGAGTTGGTTTTACCCGAAGACGGCGCGCTAACCGCAAGGAGGCAGCCGGCCACGGTAGGGTCAGCGACTGGGGTGAAGTCGTAACAAGGTAGCCGTAGGGGAACCTGCGGCTGGATCACCTCCTTTCTGGATTCGGAGACATTAACCAAAGACTTGGGCTTGCCCTCGTCGGACGGTTTGTCATCCGGCTCAAATCAAGCGGCCAGTCAGGCCGC
>CAVYPD010000007.1:0-147802 GCA_963770275.1 uncultured Alphaproteobacteria bacterium | reverse complement strand
TCGTAAGAGAAGCGTTTCCGCGAACCGTCCGGCTCGTATCGACGGCACGTCTCCGACCGCCGGTGCTGGAGGCGCTCGTTTCAGCCGAGGGCGCCGCGGCGCTCGGCGAAATCGAAGGGGCGACCAGCAATCGCCTGTTGGCGGAGAGCCGAGGAACGGAGGGGATCGGCCGCGGCGAGTTCATTCACGGCGTTCCGTACGCAAGCTTCGTCAACGCGGCCTTCGCCTACGGGAAGCCGCGCGAGGCCAATCGGTTCAATGCAGCCCATGGCGCCTGGTACGCCGCGCTCGATGTCGAGACCTGCTTGCGTGAGGTCGCCCATCACATGAGCGAGTTCCTCGCGCGATCGGGCCAATTCAAGGGCGTCGTCGAATATTCCGAAATGTTCGCCAGCATGGCCGGGGAGTTCGTCGATCTCCGGCAGGCGTCCAACCACCCCTGTCTCGATCCGGAGCCGGCGGTCGGCTATCCGATCGGAAACGCGATCGCTGATGCTGCGCGGGCGCAAGGGCTCAACGGGATCATCTATCCTTCCGTCCGGCAGGCAGGAGGAACGTGCATCGTGGCTTTAAGGCCGCACGCGGTCCAATCCGTCGCGCCCGGCGCCGTTTATCGACTGAAATGGTCCGACGATAAGGAGCCGACGGTCACGCGGGTCTCCAAATAGCAGCTGGTGTCTTGCGGCGAGGTCCTAGCCGCGTGGCTATCGCCGCGGCGGGAAACCGCCGGCAACCACCGGATGCAGCTTCGCGCCTAGTTTGCGGTTGAAACTCTTCGGCCTCGAATTGGGCGTTGACGGCTTCCGTCTTGTCCTCGCGCGACATTGGGCATTGAGCATCGGCGCCAACCGCGCCCATGCGCGCGACCATAGTTCTGAACGCGGTTTCCAGTTGCTCGCGATCACGCTCGGCGGCGAAAACCTCAGTGATCCAGACGTCGGCGCCGCTTCTTGACGAGGCGACGCAGAAGGTCCAGCGCGGCGGAGCGAGCGCGAACACGGGCAGAGAGACGATGATTGCGGCCAGCGCTATCGGAATGCGCATCGCCCTCACTGCTGCGTAAGCCACCCGGGCGCGAAAGTAGGCGCCAATCCCTAACGGAATACGAAGGCCTCTTACCCAACCCTCTCCGGCGATGGCCCGTCAAAAGACGGACTCCCTATGGGAGGACGGAGATCCAAGGAAACGATCCTATGTCGGAACCCGTCAGACGCGCCCTGCCCCCAAGCGTTTTCGCCCGGCTCGCCGATGCGACGCGATATGTGATCACCGGCGTGTCGCCAGACACCTGGTTCGGCCCGCTGCAGCCGCTCGCGCCGATGGCGCCGCCCGACGTCAAGGGGCGCCAATGGGACTATCCATTCGGGGCCAACCTCAATTACATCCCGCGCGCCGAAGACAGCGTTTCGTTTGCCGAACTGCGCGGGCTCGCGGACGCGCTGCCGCTTCTGCGCGCGGTGATTGAAACCCGCAAGGACCAGCTCGCGGCGCAGGCCTTCGCCATCCGCTCGCGCAACCGCGAGGATTTGTCGGCAAGCTCTCAGGCGATCGATCAGGTCACGCGCTTCTTCGCCCGCCCCGACCGGCGCCGTTCGTTCGCCGACTGGCTGCGCATGCTGCTCGAAGAGATGCTGGTCATCGACGCGGCGACCATTTATCCGCGTTACAATCGCGGCGGCTCGCTCTATGCGCTCGACATTATCGACGGGTCGACGATCAAGCCGCTGATCGGCGAAGACGGGCGCACGCCCGAGCCGCCCGACCCTGCCTACCAACAGATCCTCAAGGGCATCCCCGCCGCCGACTTCTCCGCCGTCGAGCTCCTCTATCTGCCGCGCAACCTCCGCGCCCATCGGCTCTATGGCATGAGCCCGGTCGAGCAGATCGCGCTGACCGTCAACATCGCGCTGAGGCGCGACGCCTCGACCCTCGACTATTACCGCGCCGGCTCCTCGCCGGACGCCTTCGCCACCTTGCCCAAGGAATGGACGGCGGACCAGATCCGCTCGTTCCAGGACTATTTCGACGCGCTGATGAGCGGCAATTTGGCGCGCCGGCGCCAGACCAAGTTCATGCCCGCCGACTTCAAGCTGATCGAGGCGCGCCAGCCGCCGCTCAAGGACCAGTACGACGAGTGGCTGGCGCGCATCATCTGCTACGCCTTCTCGGTCCCCGTTTCGCCATTCGTGAGCCAGGTCAACCGGGCGACCGGCGAGACCATGCGCCAGCAGGCGACGCAGGAAGGACTGGTGCCGCTCAAGGCATGGGTGAAGAACGCGCTCGACCATGTGATCCGGGAGTGCATGAACGAGCAGGGCCTCGAGTTCGTCTGGGTCGGCGACGACGCGGTCGATCCGCTGGAGCAGGCGCAGACGCTAGAAATTTTGGTCAATGCCGGCATCAAGACACGCGAGGAGGCGCGGGCGGACCTGGGCCTCGGGCCGACGGCGGCGGGAGCGCCTGCCCCGACAAACGGGGTTGCGTCTGCAGATGCGATACCTCGTACGAGTACAGACCTCAGCGTTTCCGAGGCCTAGAACAAAAAGAGAACATTTTCTTGACCGCTTACGCCGGCTTCCCAGTCGCGCCGACATTCATGATTTAGAACTCCGACTTGGGGAGCGGATGGATTCGCTGGCCGCACGATTCGACCGCACTCTCGACCCGCATCATTCCTAATGATGCACTCGTAGCCATGGACCGACACTTGAGCCGCAAGGCGAACGGCCCGCCACCTAATCGAGGCGCTCCTCCAATTAGCGTCAAAACGTTAGCGCCGACGTCCCCGGAGTCCGGACAACATTGGCTCAAATACACAATCTGCGTGGCCTCTTTTCACACACGGGTGTGCTCGACAGCAAACTCAAGCGTCTGGCACAAATCGAAATTTTTCGCGTCGTGATAAAATCTACGCCATGGTATGGCTTTGATGATCTAACATGAGATGTTGTTGACGACTATGCGAGTTATATTCATGGGCTCGCCAGAATTTGCGGTTCCGACGTTGTTGGAAATGTCGAAGAGCGGCCGTGTACCCATCGCCGTCTACACGCGTGCGCCCGCACGGAGTGGCCGTCGAGGCCTTGAAACGAGAAGGACACCTGTTCACTCGGCGGCGGATTCTCTTGGAGTTCCGGTTTTCACGCCAAGTTCCTTGCGCGACGTCGAAGTCCAAAAAGCCTTCAACACTCTCGCAGCCGACGTTGTAGTCGTGGCCGCCTACGGCCTCATACTACCGATCCCTATCCTCACAGCACCAAGGCTGGGCTGTTTAAACTTACACGCTTCTTTGTTGCCGCGTTGGCGCGGCGCCGCCCCAATTCAGCGCGCGATTATGGCCGGCGACTTACGGACCGGCATTGATATGATGCGTATGGATGCTGGTCTCGATACCGGACCAATAGCGATGCGCGAAATCGTGCCGGTTCGTCCCGATGAGACGGCTGGAGATCTAACAAGTCGCCTTGCAGCAATTGCCGCCAAAATGTCAGTATATGCTTTGCAATCAATGGAAGCCAGTCTACTGGAATTTCATGAGCAACCGACCATGGGTGCCTGTTATGCACGCAAGATTGAGAAGAGTGAGACGGAGATTGATTGGACGCAGAGCGCAGAAACCGTTCGCAATCACATCCATGCACTATCACCTGCGCCAGGTGCCTTTTCGAAAGTCGTCGCCGGAAATAAGGCGGAAAACATTAAGTTTTTTCGCGCCGAGGCCACGACAGGCAACGGCTCGCCCGGAATGCTCCTCTCCGAAGACATGAGCATCGCATGTGGGGCTGGTGCGATTCGAGTCCTCCAGGGACAACGCTCAGGTAAAACCGTAATGAGCGGTCGAGAATTGATGCGTGGGGCGACTCTTGCTCCGGGAACAATGTTCACACAGTCTCCATGAACTTCGTTTGTCCTCCAATCATGAATTTGAGTTCCTCTTTGGGGCTCGCAGGATTTAGCTCGCGAGAAAAAAGTCAAGCACAGCGAGATACTCGATTTTCGGCCGTACAAGGACGTCTTGCGTTTCGTTGAACAGTGATCGTGCCATGTATAACTTGCGCTGCGCCGAGCATCGACGCAACCGGGCGACCGACTACCAAAACGTCACATCGACGGCGACGACGATAGTATTCGCAAGACCAACAACAAATCGTATGGCAAAGGACTTAGAGCCCCGCCGTCAATGAGCAACTTATCCGAAATAAGACTGGACGAAACAACCCGGGAATGGCCATCTGACCGGCTACATCCGTCTCAACAGCCCCGCGGGGGATGCAATCTTGTAGCGATCGTCGCGACGATAAAGGTTTTTGATAGGGAGATCCTCGAAACGACAGGGCATGCCGAAAGCCGGAACAACTCAAGACAAATCTCGGGCGCGAGCAGTACAGAATAGCCACGGCCCGCAGGACGATGTCAGCGAAACGTCATACCCGCGCTGGCAACAACTCGCTGATCACATCGGAGATCGCTCAAGACTTCGCAATGGATGATTCGCAAATGGCGCGCCCGTTGATTCCAGCAGCATACGCGCCGCCGATAGTGGCGCCCACAGACCTACCCGCGACCGCCGCCGGAGGGATCCCCATTTCGTCCAACGCCTCCAGAGCCAAGACGCACAATTCCACGTGCGCGGCCGCCTCAAAGCGCTACAGCTACCCTAGGGTCTGGACTCATAACCAGTAACTGACAGCCGCAGCGATGCAGACGGCTGCGAGGAAATTGATTGCGAGACGATCGTATCTGGTGGCGATGCGACGGAAGTCCTTCAGGCGACAGAACATGCGCTCGATGGCGTTGCGGCTTCGATAGAGGACGGGCGAGAAGCAATTCTTCCAGCGTCGGTTCGCCTTGGGCGGGATGTTCGGCATCGCACCCTTTCCCTCGACCTGTCGGCGGATGGCATCGCTGTCATAACCCTTGTCGCCGTGCAGGATCGCGGAACGTGGCATCTCTTCGAGCAGAACCGCTCCAGCGGTGCAATCGGCTATCTGACCCCCGGTCAGCAAGAACGCGACGGGACGACACTCGGCGTCGGTCAGAGCATGGATCTTCGTGGTCCGCCCGCCGCGCGATCGGCCGATGGCCTGCTGATGTTCCCCCCTTTGCCGCCAGATGCGCATCGATGCGCCTTCACGGCCGAGCTATCGATCAGGACCTGCGCAGGAGGTCCGCCGGCCGTTGCGAGTGCGTGGAATATGATCTACCCATACGCCCTTCGCTGCCCAGCGGACGAAGCGATTGTAGAGTGTTTTGCGCGGACCATAGACCTCCGGCGCATCGATCCAGCGCCCACCGGACTTCAGCACCTGGATGATGCCGCTGATGACCCGCCGATCATCGACCCGTGGCTTGCCGCGCGTATCGGTCGGCAGATGCGGTTCGATCCGTGCGAACTGCTCCTCCGTCAGCCAAAACTGGTCCCGACTTCATTCGCGCCCCCTGTTCGGAAGCCGTGAATCAGAACCATTTGCTCATGCCAACAACCTTTATGGGTCCAGACCCTCGATCGTCGGACTTTCCAGTGCGTTCTTAGCCTGCAGCGTGGAAGTAGTTTTGGCACTCTTGAGGGCTAAAGAGATCGCAGATTTCACCGATGGCGCGCCAGAGGGCGTCGATGGTCCTGACGGCGCGGGCTCGCAGAAGGGCCTTCAACTTTGCGAAAGCCATCTCGATCGGATTGAGGTCGGGGCTATAGGGCGGAAGGAATAAGAGCCAAGCGCCCATGGTGCGAACGGCCTGCTCGGCGGCGGCGCTTTTATGAGCCGGCAAATTGTCCAGGACTACGACGTCGCCCGGCCTGAGAGTCGGAGCCAGTTGAGTCTCGACGTAAGTTTCAAAAATGCGCCTGTCCATCGGCGCGTCAATGACGAAGGGGGCGGTCAGGGCGTCGCATCGCAGGCCGGCGATGAAGGTCTGCGCCTTCCAGTGTCCGAACGGGACTTTCGAAAGCAGCCTTTGCCCTCTCAGGCTGCGGCCTCGCAGGCGCGCCATCTTAGTGGTCGTTCCGGTCTCGTCCAGAAAGACCAGCCGGTGCGGCTCAAGCCGCATGATCGGCTGGCGCGTCAAGGTCCATTCCTCGCGCGCCTGCTTTATGTCGGGCCCATCATGCTCGCTGGCCCGCAGAGTTTTTTTGAAGCGATAGCCGATGCGGATGAGCCAACGGGAAAGCGAGGCGGGATCGGCCTTCTCGCAGGTGGCGGCGGCCAATTCGGCCGCCAGCTCCGGCATGGTGATGTCGGCCTTCTCGGCGACCTTCTCCAAAAGAAACGCCCGATGCGGTTCGAGCTTGGCGTGGCGGCGTCCGCCGCTGGGCTTGGGGGCAAGGCTTCCCCGCGCCCGAAAAGCATTCACCAGGTTGACGACAAAGGAAACCGACACCCTGAAATGCGCCCCGGCCGCGTGCCGAGAATGACCTTCATCGACAAAGCGGACAACGCGCTCACGCAGATCAAGCGAATACGGCTTCGGCATCGCGAACCACCTCCTTTCGGAAGTGAATCCTACCGCCTACTAGGGTCTGGACCCATAAAGGTTGTTGGCATGAGCAAATGGTTCTGATTCATGGCTTCCGAACAGGGGGCGCGAATGAGTTGGGACCAGTTTTGGCTGACGGAGCAGCAATTCTCAAAGATCGAACCGCATCTGCCGGCTGACACGCGCGGCAAGGCGCGGGTCGACGATCGTCGCGTCATCAGCGGCATCGTTCACGTTCTGAAGTCTGGCGGGCGCTGGATCGACGCGCCGGCCGAATATGGTCCAAAGAAAACTCTCTACAATCGCTATGTGCGCTGGGCGGCCAAGGGCATATGGGTCGGTCTCTTTCAAGCGCTCGCGCAAGCCGACGGTCCGCCTGACCAAGTTCTCCTCGACTCTTCGGCCGTGAAAGCCCACCGCTCGGCGGCGGGTGGAAAAGGGGGGAGAAAAATCAAGCCATCGGCCGCTCGCGCGGCGGGCGCTCGACGAAAATTCACGCGCTGACCGACGCGCAATGCCGACCGCTCGCCTTCATGCTGACTGGCGGGCAAGTCGCCGACTGCACGGCAGGCGCTCTGTTGCTTGAACAGCTTCCAGATTGCGACATCCTGCACGCCGACAAGGGCTACGACGCCAACGCCATCCGCCGCCAGGTCGAGGAGCGTGGCGCGACGCCGAACATCCCGCCCAAAGCCAACCGCAATTGGAAGAACTGCTTCTCGCCGTTCCTCTACCGCAACCGCAACACCATCGAGCGCATGTTCTGCCGTACTAAAGACTTCAGGCGCATCGCCACGCGATACGACCGAAGCGCCACCAACTTCCTTGCAGCCGTCTGCATCGCTGCCGCCATCTGCTACTGGTTATGAGCCGACCCTAAAATCCTCTCGATTCCAGCTGAGGGTCCGGCGCTCTAGACAGAGATCATTTGCTATCCGGGCCAACTACTGTCCACAGCGCGTGCTTTTTTGCTATTGCGAGCTATCGCGCGCCAACCAATATCACGCCGGAAAAAGCCCTCCGGCCATTTGATTCGATCGATAGCCGTGTACGCTCGCTCACGCGCGTCAGCAACGTCGCTCCCATGCGCCGTTATCGTTAGGACCCTTCCCCCATCCGCGAAGATAGCGCCGTCGATTTCACGTGTGCTCCCCTGAAGAACCACAACTCCTGGCACCGACTCAGCATCTTCGATTGCTCCAATCCGGGATCCGCGTAGCGGCTGACCGGGATAGCCTCGCGCAGCCATTACGACCGCTAGCGCTGCGCCGGAAGAAAATCTTGGTCGGTTGCCACTCAGAGCTCCTCTGGCGCAGGCAATCAGGAGCGGCAGTGGGTCATTTTTGAGGCGCGCTAGAATGACCTCCGCTTCCGGATCCCCAAATCGGACATTGAATTCAATCACCTTCGGCCCGCGTTCGTCGACCATTAGACCTGCAAATAGCAAGCCTCGAAAGGGCGAGCCTCTTTCATTCATCCCGCGCAATGTCGGCGCTACAATTTCCCTCATAATGCGCTGAGTTAACTTCGGCGTCACTATGGCCGGCGGTGAGTAAGCGCCCATCCCCCCGGTATTGGGACCCTCGTCGCCTTCACCCACGCGTTTATGGTCCTGCGCGCTGGAGAAGGGCATCGCGATTACGCCATCGCAGAGGGCGAAGAACGAAATCTCCTCACCTTGGAGAAACTCTTCAACGACGATTTCCGCTCCCGCCGACGTCCCCGCATTGGACAGAAACGTGTCGACTGCGACCTCTGCCTCTTCAATTGTCCTGGCAACGACGACCCCCTTTCCCGCAGCAAGCCCATCAGCTTTGACTACGATCGGCGCACCACTCTTGCGGATATACGTTTTTGCCTCTTTCGGATCTCGGAATCGCCGAAAATCGCCCGTCGGTATCCCAAACTCGCGGCAGAAATCCTTGGCGTATCCTTTCGACCCTTCGAGCCGGGCCGCGTCTCTCGTTGGCCCGCAACACAATATGCCTGCGTGTATCAAATCATCTGTCAAACCCGATACGAGTGGACCTTCGGGACCGATTACCACCAGATCAATAGCTTCTTTCTGACAAAAGGCGACCACCTTCGCATGTTCGGTCAGACTCAGCGGCGCGTTGTGAGCGACGGTTGCACAACCTGGATTACCCGGGGCCACAAAAAGATTTCCAATAAAAGCGGACTTTGCGCATGCCCGAGCCAATGCATGTTCCCTGGCGCCAGAACCAAGAATTAGTACGTTCGTTCTCCGCTCTCGCATCAAATCTTGTCCAGCCTTAGACGCGCCCTCACCTGGCGTCGTATTCGGAGGTGAACGCCGAGAAATTGACTTCTTGCTCTTGATATAGGGCTCTGTTGCCAACTAACATTAGATATGTGCAGTTCGACCCATGAGTTATCGAATCGCAAGCGGATGGCTTTAGCCGGCCATTGTACTTTGGCTCTGGGGCAAGCCGAAAGCTTTTTCGTTTTTTGTGCGGTGACTTATCAATTCGCTTGGCGGCTTCTACGATCTCGACGAGGTGAGACGACCAACAGCGCCCGGTGCAGCCGACAAGCGTACCCGGTACCGTTTGCAACCTCGCGACTCGTGCACGCTTACACCATCGCTTATCTCATGAGTCGGCCAGGCGCAGACATTGGAGTTTCCCCGGTTTGATGGACGGGTTGGGGGCTCAGGCAGGCTTGCTTAGGCGATCATGCTTCCTTTGGTGTTCGATGGGCGAGAGCTAGCCCAGGGCCGAGTGGCGGCGTGAGGGATTTGTAGAAGCCTTCGATGAACTGAAAGACGGCCATCCGCGCCTCGCTGTGAGATCGGAAGCGACGCCGATCGCTCAACTCGCGTTCGAGGGTGGCGAAGAAACTCTCGCACATTGCATTGTCGTAGGCGTCGCCGACCGAGCCTGTCGATGGACGAACGGCGGCTTCCTTGCAGCGAGCGCCGAAAGCGACCGACGTGTATTGCGAACCACGAGTCCTTCTGTTTGTCAAGCGGCGATTTGGTGGCGTTGATTTCGCGGCGCGAGTGACGAGCGTGAGACCTTCGAGCATAACGCTAGGGCTCGAATGGCGTCGAGTGAATGCCCTTCCGCGATCCGACGAGCAACATAGTCCTGTCTGATCGGTTCTTAAACGTCCGATGGCGATGATGTGCAGCGCGCTGTTGGCGGCGCGATCTCCTCCGCGGTTGAGCCTGTGTCTACGGTCTTTCCCGACGACGCCGGAACAGGACTGACGCCGCACAACGATGCGAAGCTGGCTTCGACCGCATCTTTGGGTTGCCGCCGGCCGTTAGGAGGACTGGGCAGCTCCGACATGGCCGATCGAATTGCGGGCAATGAGTCGGCGCAGCTCGTCAACAATGGCTGCGATCATCGCGTCCAGGTCCGCGATCTCGTCATGCAGTTCGAGGTAGCGTCGGGCCAGTGACTTGAGGCCGATACGATAGGCGAATCCAGGTCGCGATATGCGGTCAGATCGGGCCGCCACGAGCCCAACGTTCGGACGAGTTGCATCCGGGTGAGGCTGCGGAGCTGATCCGAAGGCCGTCGGGGGCGCAGACGATCGTGTTGTGGATCATCTGCAGGGCGACCCGCCTGGCGCTCACCGCGGTCTTCCGGCAAGCCATGAGAACCGCAGGGATTCGATCATCCCGTCGCGGCTTCGCGGCGTCACGGTCCGCTGGCCTGCAAAGGCGGCATGGGCCGCGTTCTGGGCGTCGAGATCGTCGTTTTTCCACGCCGGCGGCGATCCTGCTTGTCGGGCGTCGTGACCTCGAGAACCGCGATCCCGGCTTGCTGCATGAAACGGAGGAGACCTGCGCCATAGCTGCCGGTCGACTCTATTCCGATGCGTTGAAGCTCACCGAAGGATCGCATCCAGGCGAGCATCTGGCGATAGCCCTGCCGGGTGGTGGCGAAGGATCGGTTCCATGACCCGATCCTGTTCGTCGACGACCGCTGCGACGTGCGTCCTTATGGGTATCACGCCTCCAACAATCGAAGCGTTCCTGGTTACGGCCATTCCCAGCCTCCAGTTGAACTGCACGAATGGCTTCGCCGGGCCCAATGCGCGGACAGGACAGTCACGAGCCATGGGTCACGTCCTTCCGGGTCACAGGCATCGGCGATGAAAGCCTCACCGCAGGCGTTTCCGGGCGGTCGACAGGTCCGGGGAAAGACACGGCCGGTCGATCAGAGTGCGGGTCAGACCGCACCGGACGCCTTGCGGCGCCAGTCTAGCCCGGCAGGTCCATCGCTGTGAGGGTCAGGCCGCCCGGAAACTGGCGGTTATCCTCTGACTGCCGTTCTTCTGGCCGATCCGGGCCTCGTCCTGGAACCATATCTCGACCGGCGTCGTCTCGGGCAGACCGTCGAGATGAGCCGTCAGCGCGCGGGGGAAGTTTTTTTGAACGCCTCGACGATTCGTTCATCCTGCGCCGGATGGCGCGGTCTTGCGCTGATGTGGGAGAAGCCGATCTTCTTCAGAAGCGTCCCGACATAGCGCTCGTGGAAGTCGACGCCGAACCGCTCGGCGATGACGCGCTTAAGATCGACACGCCGCCAGCGCACGACGCCGTCTTTCTCGCGCTCCGGGCCAGCCTCGACGATCTGCGCAAACTGCGCCAGTTGCTCGTTGGACAGGCGAGGCTTCGGGCCTTCCGTCCAGTTATCGACAAGCCCCTCCGGACCCGAGGCGTTGAAGCGGTGAACCCAATCGCGCAGTGTCTGGCGGTCCATGCCGCCGATCCTCGCGGCCGCCCCTCGGTCCATTCCGCCTCGAACCCCTGCCAATGACAGAAGCCGTCGGCTCTGATTGACGTCCTTCGACCGGCGGGCCAGCCTGCGCAACTCTTCCGCCGAATAGTCCTCTCGTAATCTGACCGCTGAAGGCATGGCGCGAATCCTCCCGCGCCAACTTAAATCAGCCCCGCCGCGATTCGGGAATCCCCAGGTGAAGTCAGCAACCAGAGCCTTTGGTATAATAGCCCGAGGCCGAAACATTCAGGACGCGGGCCATTGTGCGAATGGGATACAGGGCTGGTGCGCGCCTCCCGAACCGGTAAACCCGTTCGGGCTCGCCTTGCTCTCTCGCACGAACCAGGCTGCCGCCTTTGCCAGGATGTCGCGCTCCTGATGCAGGCGGTGGTTCTCACGTCGAAGGCGCCCAGTTCCTCTCGCTCAGCGCTACTCGGCCCGTCAACGCGCTTGCCGGCATCCCGCTCGGCTTGCTTCACCCAAGTGGAAATCGACTGTGCGGTCGGCTCGAACTCACGCACCTGCTCTTCGGGCCTGGGTCCAGATCGCACTAGATCGACCATCTGTCGCCGGAACTCCGGCGGATAAGCGGTTCAGCTGCCGGGCATCACTACCTCAAAAATCAACCTCAACGGTGTCTAAACCGAGTCAACTCCAACTCCACAGTCGATTCATCGTATCCCACAGGCGGAATGAATTGCCACCTACTAAGCGGCGATCATGCGGCTGCGAACGGTTGGCGCGCTCCTGAACATTTACGAACAAAATGGTCGTAAATCGGACCTATGCAGGCAGTCCCATGTTTCGGCCCTATGGCGCTACATCGGAGCACTCGCTAGTGTCTTGTCTCTTACTCCAGTTGTTGGAACTCGGCGGTCGCAAGCTGAATTGGCTGCCCCAATCTTCAAAGGCGCTCTTCGCCCAAGCGCTGCTGAAGCGTACGGCAAAATCAAAGGCTCTCGATTGTAACTGCAATGCGTTAGGCTCCGGACTCAATCAGGTCCACCAGATGATAACGGCCGCGATCATGACGGCGGCGGCAAAGTTGGCTGCGAGCTTGTCGTATCGTGTGGCGATGCGTCTCCAATCCTTGAGGCGGCAGACCATGCGCTCGATGAGATTGCGTTGGCGATAGGCAGTCTCGTCGAACGGATGATGTCGCTTGCGGGTCGGATTGTTCGGGATGACCGGAACCGTGCCGCGTTCGAGAAGAAAGCGACGCAGACCATCGCTGTCGTAGGCGGTGTCGGCAGCCAGGCGCCCGCCTGCCGGAACGCCGCTGATTAGCGCTGTCGCGACACGAACGTCGCCGAGATGGCCGGCGTCGCTTCGATGGCGATGGGGCGTCCGCGCGCGCCGACGATGGCGTGGATTTTCGTGGTGCGCCCGCCGCGCGAGCGGCCAATCGCCTGCGCCTGCGCCCCCCTTTTCCGCCCGCCGCCGAGCGGTGAGCCTTGCCGTCGTGCTGTCGATGGCTTGACCATCGCCGGGGTCGGCGCGCGCCAGCGCGTCAAACAGCCGACGCCAGATCCCGCGCATCGTCCAGCGGCGAAAGCGATTGTAGAGCGTCGTCGAAGGCCCGTACACGGCAGGGCAATCCTGCCACCGACAGCCGGTCTTCAGAACGGGGACGACGCCGCTGATGACCCGCCGGTCGTCAGTCCTTCGCGCGCCCCGGGCTGGTTCTTGGGCAACAGCGGCCCAAGGGCTCCCCATTGCGCTTCGCTCAACCAAAATTCGCCCGCCATGATCCAAGCCCTCAAACCCGATTCGCCTTGAATCACAGACCGATAATCCACTCAATACCTTGCTTGAGCTTTGAACCTAGTCCGCGACCGCTACTGGTGGCCCTGTTGCGAGGGTGGCGGCCAGCGCATTCCTGAACGCCATCGAAGACGATCCAATTTGTGAACAACGGTATCGTAGGATTTGGAATTTCACCGCCGCACGATTCATTGATCGCGACAAGGGGGGTGGCGAGCACAGATCCACGACGCATCGCGCCCGAATGCGGGGCCATTTTTGGAAAAGTTGACTTCTACCACGCTTTGCAGGCTTGTCTCATTCCCGCTCTGCCAACGACTGGCAGCGTTACACGCGTTTTGCTCGAAACGAACTCGACATAATAATAATCTTTGTGGACTTGCTCACCGGTTGCCCCGTGTGCTTGAGTAAAATCAGAGAGGGCAGGTCATGCTCTTGATTTCATCATCCTTAGGGCCACAGGACAACTGTTGTGCACCATCTTCTTCGGGCTTCCGGCCCAAATTCTATCCTTCGTTGATCGGCGGTTCATCCCTTTAATTTTAATTCAATAGTATGAATATTTTCATATTACGCTTTCCAATGAGCCGAGATGCTTTGGGCGACGGCATGGCGTGATTGTTGGGGTGAACGGCCCCTGAGCGGCATCTGTGTGCCGTGATGAGGTTTGTCGAAGACTTCACCAGAGAGGAGACGTCCGTGGAAAAGATTACGCGCATTGGCATGGACACGTCCAAGCGTTTCCTTCAGCTTCCTGGGGTCGATATGCGCTGCGCCGCCAGTTGACGCGCGCTCAGATATTGTCCTTCTTCGAGAAGCTGCCGGCGACGGTGGTGGCGATGGAGGCGTGCGGGGCGGCGCATCATTGAGCCCGTGAGTTGACGCGGCTTGGGCACGAGGCGGTTGATCGCGCCGCAACCTGCCAAGCCTTACGTGGCGCGCGGTAAGAACAATGCGGCCGATGCGGCGGCGCGGTGCGAGGCGGCAAGCCGGCCGCACATGCGCTTCGTGCCGGCGAAATCGACGGCTGAGCAGGCGGCACCGATGCTGGCGGGTCAGCGCGAGTGGGGGGGTGCCCAGCGCACGCCGCTCGTGAATACGATCCGCGGCCATGCGGCGGAGTTCGGCTTCGTCGCCGCCAAGGGGCCGGCGGGGATCGGGCCCTCCTCGAGCGCCTGGCGGCGGGCGACGTCCCGGCGTTGGCGCGAGCTGTTCGCCGAGCTCGCGGAAGAGCATGCGGGCCTGTGCGCGCAGATCGCAGCGCTCGACCGGCGCCTGCGCGACTGGCACGCCAAAAATGAGGTCGCCCGGCGCTTGACGGCGATCCTCGGCGTCGGCCGGCTGATCGCCTCGCTTCTGGTGATGAAGGCCCCAGACCCGCCGCATCTGTTCAAGTCGGGGCGCGACTTCGCCGCCTGGCTCGGGCTGACGCCGCGCGACCATTCGACGGCCGGCAAGGGGCGGCCGGGGCGAATCACGCGGGCCGGCGATCCGATGCTGCGCAGCCTGCTTGTCGTTGACGCGACTGCGATGATTCAGCAGATGCGCCGGGGCGCCGCGAAGAACCCATCCGGCTGGGTGCTGGCGCTCTTGGAGCGCAAGGCGCCCAAGCACGCGGCGGTCGCGCTCGCCAACAAAATGGCGCGGATCGCCTGGAAGCTGATGGCGAGCGGCGAGCGCTACGCGCAAGGCAAGCTCGCCCCCGCAGCCCTGACGGGATCGGCGCGCTCGGACATTGTTTGAACGCGCCGGGCCGACCTTGCAAGGGACGGAGAGCGATGGACGGGATCGTTCGATCCGCAACGGGAGATAAACCGCACGAAGTAACGGCCCTTCGAGGTCGCTGGATTGGATTGTTTGGATCTCCCGCCCGCGCAAACCATCTTGGCCAGCAGCCCTCGCTGCACCAACAGGCCGGACACATTCACGCAAGCGAACACCCGTCCGAAAAATCCTCCCCCGACCTTGCAAGCAAGGGGCCGTCCACACATGCTTCGTGGCATCCAGAATAGACGCTCCCGCTGGCTTCGCCACTTCGAACATGCTTTAATGCGAGCGCCTGCAAGGAGCGCAGTTAATGGTGGACCGCTCAATCCCGCACTTTCACAATGATCTCGGTGTCCCTTCGATCAAGGTGGGAGTCACGGAGTTTATGTGCACCGGCGCGAGGCCGCCGTTCGATCATCCCCACATTTTCATCGACATGGGCTCCGATATCGAGGCGATCTGCTCCTATTGTTCCACTCACTTCATCTACAGCAGCGATCTCAGTGGGCCTTGCTCGCCAGTCGAGTGCGAATTGCGCGACCTTGCCTGAAGCTTGCCGCGGCGCGCGATAATCGCCGGTGCCGGAATCGCCGGACTTACCGCGGCGATCGCGCTGTTACGTGCGGGGTTCACGGTCGCCATATACGAGAGAGCGAGTTCGATCGACCAATTTGGGGCCGGTTTGCAGGTCACTCCGAACGCGGTGCGCATCTTAGCTAGGCTCGGTGTGCTCGAGCGGGTGCTACTGCATGCCTCAAGGCCGCCCGCCGTCGTCGTGTTGCGAGGCTCGGATGGCGCCGAACTAATGCGAATGCCGCTGGACGACGCGGAACGTCGGTGGGGCGCAGCATATTTAGTCATTCATCGCGCTGATTTGCAGCGCGCGCTCATCGACGCTGTCCAAAACCAGTCGGCTGTTGAACTGACGCTAGGCGCGACCCTTCTCAATTTTGCTGATAATGGGGTACGTCTTTCTGTCGAACTGGGCCGTAGTGGAATCCGAAATCGGCGATGAGGCCGACCTCCTGATCGGCGCCGATGGTTTACGCTCCCGGGTTCGTCACCGGTTGGGCTTCGGAGCTCAAGATCAAGCCGAGTTCGCGGGGCGCATTGCCTACCGCGCACTCGTCAATGCCGATGATACTAACGTCCAGTGGACGCAGAATATTGTTCTCCGTCTCGGAAGAGATGCGCATCTCGTCCAGTACCCCTTGCGTGGTGGATCACTCATTAACCTGGTCGCGACCATTGGGTCGGCAACGCCGACGGGTGGCGTTGATCATGCCGATCATGAAAAGGACGAGAAGGCGAGCGGTTCGACCCTTGAAGACGCGTTCTCCGGGTGGTCGAGAGAATCGCGCTTGTTGACAAAGGCGCCAGTTCAGTGGCGAACTTGGCCGCTCTACCACCGTTCTCCGATTTCTTCATTTTCGCTCGGCCGCGTCGCGCTTGTCGGCGACGCGGCTCATCCGATGGTCCCGTTCCTTGCGCAGGGAGCCGCGCAAGCCATCGAGGACGCGGGCGCGATCGGCCGCATCCTCGCTCAAGTGCAGGATATCCCGTCTGCTCTCTCGATGTACTCACGTGATCGAGTCGCGAGAGCCGGTCGAGTTCAACGCGAAGCGCTCAAACTTGGTCGCGTTTACCATATGGGTGGTCCCCTGGCGTTCGCTCGGGACACGACAATGCGTTTACTTGGGGCGCGGGGCCTGATCGAGCGGTACGACTGGCTTTATGGCGCATAACGCGAGGACAAATCGCGCCCTGGTCATATTGAATGCCAAAGAATGCTGGGGTGCAAACTCAATGATGAATGTGAAGAATCTGGCTAAGGAACAGCTTGGTGCGTTTATGCTGCGGATCCTGAAAGAACGGTAGAGGCGCGTTCATCTCCACGATTTCGCCACCGTCCATAAACACGACGCGATCGGCAACTTGGCGCGCGAAGCCCATCTCGTGCGTGACGACGATCATGGTCATGCCATCTTGCGCCAGCGCGGTCATAGTATCGAGCACTTCCTTCACCATTTCCGGGTCAAGTGACGACGTCGGCTCGTCGAACAGCATGATCTTCGGGGTCATGCATAGTGCGCGCGCTATCGCGGCGCGCTGCTGCTGTCCGCCCGAGAGCTGACCTGGATATTTGTGCGCCTGATCTACGATTCTTACGCGTTCTAATAGTTTCATCGCTAGGTCGTCCGCATCCCGCCTAGGCATTTTACGCACCCAGATCGGTGCCAGCGTGCAGTTCTCCAGAATGGTAAGGTGAGGAAACAGGTTAAAGTTCTGGAACACCATCCCCACTTCGCGCCGCACCTCATCGATCCGTTTAATGTCGTCAGATAGTTCCACTCCGTCTACCACGATCGACCCGCGCTGATGTTCCTCAAGGCGATTGACGCACCGGATGAGCGTCGATTTGCCGGAACCAGAGGGGCCGCAGACCACGATGCGCTCTCCGCGGGCAACCGTCAGGCTGATGTTCCGCAATACGTGAAAGCTCCCATACCATTTGTGGACGCCGCTAAATCGGATTGCAGCATCGTCGCCTCGATCGTTGTCGGCCAATGCGCTCGGCATTACATGCGCCCTTTGGCGCGAACTCTCTCGATGTGAGCCGAGTATCGCGCCATTCCAAAGCAAAAAATGAAATAGTAGATGCCCGCGAAGACATAGCCCGTGACCATGATCGTTGGCCCCGCCCAGACTGGATCCTTGATCGCATTGTTCATGGCTTCGAGGAAGTCGGTCGCGCCAACAATTGAGATGAGCGTCGTGTCCATAAACAGGCCAATGAAATTGTTTACTATTCCCGGCAGCACCAAGGTCAGCGCCTGCGGCAGTATGACGAGGGCCGTCATGGGAGCATATTTCAATCCGAGCGCCATCGCGGCTTCGTATTGCCCCCTCCCCAAAGACTGAAGACCGCCACGCACTTCCTCAGCCATATAGGCTGCCGAAAATATGATGATGCCGGCCAATGGACGCAGCAAGCGGTCAGGCGTCCATGTCTCGGGCACAAACAATGGCAACAGGTTGTTGGCCATGAACAAAATCGTAATGAACGGCACGCCGCGGACGAACTCGATGAATACGATGCTGGCCAAGCGGACGGCGGGCAGCGGTGAGCGGCGTCCAAGCGCAAGAAGCACGCCGAGCGGCAAAGAGAAGACGATTCCGACAACGGCCGTCAGCAGCGAGACGAAAATTCCCCCCCACAACTGAGTGTCGACACTCGGCAGACCGAGCCAAAACGCGCCGCGCAGAAGAATGAGCGCCAAAATCGGATAGACCACAAAAAACAGGAAAGCACCCCAGACTCGCCAAGGTGCGTTAATCCACAGCAACCAGATTATCAGAACGGCCCCGATAGCCTCCGTTAGATCGACGCGCCAGCGCTCGGCGATGGGATACGACCCGAACCGCAAGTAATCCCACTTTGCGGCGACAAACGCCCAACAGGCGCCATCTTGATGCTGGCGGCAGGCGGCGCCGTCGCTCGCGCTCCAAATCGCGCCGGTGGTCGCCCAGGCAGCCAATTGCGGCAGCAAATACACGACAAGCGCGACGCAGCCGAGAGTGACCAAGGTCGATCCGATCGACGAAAAGAGATTCGTCCGGGCCCAGGCCAGCCCTCCCCTCCATAAAAGCGGTGGCGCTTCTTCAGGCTCCGGCGCTTTGCGAACATAGGTCAGCGCGTCCACGCTTACTGTCCCTTTAGGGCATAGCGTGCATTGAAGGCATTAAGTGCCGTGGCAACCGCAAGCGAGATAACCAGATAAACCGCCATGGTGACCGCCATCACCTGCACCGTCGCCTGCGTCTGATTGAGAACCGTGCCGGCGAAAATTTGTACGAGGTCCGGATAACCAATAAACACAGCAAGCGAGGAATTCTTGACGATGTTTAGATATTGTGAAGTTAGCGGCGGCGTTATGAGTCGCATGGCCTGAGGGATGACAACCAGCCTCATCGATAGGCCGTGATGCAAGCCAAGCGCGCCGGCGGCCTCGCTCTGACCAAACGGCACCGCCAAAACGCCGGCGCGAACAATCTCCGCGATGAAAGCTGCGGTGAATGTGACAAGTCCGAACACGAGCGCGGCCATTTCGGGGATGATTTGGAGCCCCCCTTTGAGATTGAAGCCGGACAACCGGGCGATATCGAACCCGAACGGCGCCCCGGCCGCAGCTATCACGAGCGCGGGCAGTCCGACGATGAGCGCGGCCGCGACGAGCGCAGTCGGCATTTGTGCGCCGGTCCGGTCTTGTCGCCGCCGAGCCCACACGTGAAATCCGACCGCGGAAACGATCGCCACCACGGCCGTTCCCAGAAACCAGACGGTGGAGGGCCGCGCGACAGGCATTGGCAAGTAGAGGCCGCGGTTGTTGAGAAAGACGACGTCGTCGAGACTGATTGACTGTCGAGGTCCCGGCAATGACTTGAGAACCGCGTTGTACCAGAACAGCAACAGCAAGAGCAGCGGCGTATTGCGCATGACGCTGGTGTAAACGAGCGCAAACCGCGACAGCAGCCAGTTCGGGGAGAGGCGCGCCACGCCAATCACGAAGCCCAACAGCGTCGCCAGTGGAATGCAAATGACCCCGATAAGCAGGGTGTTGAGCAATCCAACCCAAAACGCTCGTCCGTAGGTCGATAGGTTGGAGTAATTTATAAGATGAAGATTGATATCGAAGCCGGCGACGTCGTTCCAAAAACCGAAGCCCATCGGAATGCCGCGGGCCCGCATATTGACCACAGCGTTATAAATTCCGCCCCAAACTAAGGCCGCGATGAGCGCAAGCAGCAATATCTGGTAGGCTAGCCCGCGTACGCGCTGATCATTTAGCCAAGACGAGCGCTTGGCGGGCGCCGGGTCCATTCCTTAGGTCCCTAGGTCGTTAAGCTACCTGCCGACGACGAGCAACGGTCGACGGATGGCGTCGCTCGCCGGCACAAGACCGGTCGCTCACCACATGTCGAGCGCGACCCGCGCTTCGTCGGACATACGGGTCTGATCCCAAGGTGGATCAAACACCATGTTTACTTTCGCCCCCGCAACACCTGGGACGGCGCTAACGGCATTTTCAACCCAAGTCGGCATTTCGCCCGCGACGGGACAAGCAGGCGCGGTCAACGTCATCTCGATGCTGACAAAACGACTGTCATCTATATCAACATTGTAAATCAGGCCTAGTTCGTAGATATCAGCGGGAATCTCCGGATCATATACAGTTTTCAGCGCCGCGACGATGGAATCTGTCAGCTGGCGCAAGTCTTCCGACTCCATCTCCGAAGGCGGCCTGAACACCGCATTTCGCTCGACCTGAGGGGGAAGAGCCTCGACGCCATTCGCGCGGCTTTGAGCCTCGTCCATGCCCATCTCCCTACTGGAAGAGCTTTCGCGCGCGGATCAGCGATTCCGCCAGCGCATCAACTTCGTCGAAGGTGTTGTAGAGCGCAAACGAGGCCCGGCACGTCGATGTCACTCCAAACCTTTGCAACAGCGGCATCGCGCAGTGCGTTCCGGCCCTCACAGCCACGCCCGATCGATCGATCAAAGTTGCGATGTCATGTGCGTGCGCGCCCTCCATCGTAAATGAGACGATAGGGCCTTTACCTTCTGCAACGCCAATTATGCGCAGGGAATTGATCGACGACAGGAGCTTGTGCGCATAAGCGCACAACGCTTCCTCATGCGCGCGGATGCGGGGTCGCCCGATCTCCTCGATGTAGTCCAACGCCGCCGCGAGCCCGATAGCCTGCACGATCGGCGGAGTGCCGGCCTCGAACCGATGCGGCGGATGGTTGTAGGAGACAGTGTCCCTCGTGACTTCCTCGATCATCTCGCCGCCGCCCTGGTATGGCGGCAACTTCTCAAGAAGTTCCCGCTTGCCGTACAGCACGCCGATACCCGTGGGGCCATAAACCTTGTGCCCAGTGAAAACGTAGAAGTCTGCATCGAGGTCGCGCACGTCGACGTCAAGGTGCACGGCGCCTTGCGAGCCATCGACCAGCACCGGGATCGCTCGCTCGTGCGCGATTTTGACGAGCTCCTTGATTGGGACAGCGGTACCGAGCACGTTGGACATTTGCGTTATCGCGACAATCTTCGTTCGATCGCTCAGAGTGCGTTCGAATGCGTCGAGCGAAAAGGCGCCATCGTCGCCGACATCGACCCATCGCAACACCGCGCCCTTGCGTTCACGGTGGAAGTGCCAAGGCACGACGTTAGAGTGATGCTCCATCACGCTTAGTACGATCTCGTCGCCGGCGCCGATGTCCGCAAGGCCGAAACTCGATGCAACGAGATTGATCGCCTCAGTCGCCGATCGGGTGAAAACGATCTCCTCGTGCGAGGCGGCGTTGACGAACCGCCGCACCGTTTCTCGGGCCCCCTCATACGCTTCGGTGGCCGCGTTCGCGAGATAGTGCAAGCCGCGATGCACATTTGCATATTCGTGCTCATAGGCATGCGTCACGCGGTCGATAACCTTCTTCGGCTTCTGAGCCGAGGCGGCATTATCCAGATACACAAGCGGCTTTCCGTATGGGCGCTCGGCCAGGGCGGGAAAATCCGCCCGTGTCGCTTCAACGTCGTAAGCGTCGAACGCCGGCTGCACGAACTTATTCACATCTTCGCCTTTCGCGTTCCGAGCCACGCGGTAAGTCGAGCGCGCAACGCATCGACCAGCAGCTTGTCCTCAACTCGGTCGATAGCCTCCCCCCCGAAAGCCTCAAGCAACATGCCCTTCGCGTCGTCGTCCGAAATGCCGCGCGATTGCAGATAAAATACGTGCTCGGGGTCGAGCGAAGCCACCGTTGCCCCGTGTCCGCACACAACGTCGTCGGCAAAGATCTCCAATTCCGGCTTCCCATTCATCTGCGCTCGCGGTGACAGGAGGATAGCCTGCGACTTCATAGCCCCATCTGTCTTTTGCGCTGCTTTTTCGACAATGATCTTTCCCTGAAACACGCCGATCGCGTCGTCATCGACGATCGTGCGATAGAATTCGCGGCTGGTCCCACTTGGAGCGGCATGAACGACCTGCAGCGTCGTGTCGGCACGCCGCGCGCCGTCGATAAGCGCCAGTCCACCAAGCGACGCCTTAGCTTCCTCTCCGGTCATCCTGACAAAAATCTGCCGACGCGTAAGGTCGCCGCCAGAAATCAATCCAAAGGCGGTTAGCTCGGCGCCCTTCGCGAGCTCGCAGATCTGGGTTTCGATGTGCAGCCCAGGCTCGTCGCCAACGACCGCGACGTGCTTCGCGCTGGCTCCCTCGGCTAGCGTCAAAATCGTCGCCGGGTGTCGCTGGACCCCAGCATGAGCGCCTTCGAATATCTCAACGAACGAAGCCTGCGCTTCCACGCCGAACTCGATAGCCGTCCGCGAATAGACGGAGCAGGACGACGCCTCATCGCCGAGATGCAGAAGCGTGATCGGCTCGGCAATGTTGGCCCCGCGCACAATCGAGATGGTGTACCCGCAGGGACTCAGCGCCTCGTTTAGCGCCGCTAAGGGATCGTCGGCCGCATGGGCCGCGACCCCCTCAGCGATTGAGACACCGGTCGGAAGGGGATCCGAGAGCTCGGCGATAAAGCGTCCGCCTAGCAAGACGAGTTGCGCCCCCGTCGCTAAACGCTCCCGCCTTGCGAGCCGGCTGCGCGCTGCCTCGACGTCGGCCCGCGGTCGGCGCAGGCAGGATCGGCGCCGCATCGGCCATCAAGGCGCGCAAATCGGTGTAGTGCCAAGCCTCGACCCGCCGGGTCGGCAGTCCGACCGCGGCGAACCGCGCGAAAGCCGCGGCCCGAGCAGGCGATCGCTCGCGCTCGCTCCTGCTCCGCAAATTGCTGGGCAAGGGTTCTTTCGGCAACTGACCGATTGACGACATGCGCGGTCATCGGCGAATTACGCAGCCTCCTCTGCGTAATCGCGATAGCCATTGCGCTCGAGCTCGAGCGCAAGTTCCGGACCACCGGAGGCGACAATCCGGCCCCTGGCCATCACATGCACGACATCCGGCTTGATGTAGTCCAAAAGCCGCTGATAGTGCGTGATCACGACAAAAGCGCGCTTTGGGCTGCGAAGGGCGTTGACGCCCTCGGCGACGACTCTCAACGCGTCGATGTCGAGCCCCGAATCGGTTTCGTCGAGGACGCTAACCCGCGGCGTCAGCAGCGCCATCTGCAGCACCTCGAACCTCTTCTTCTCGCCCCCGGAAAAGCCGACGTTTAGCGGCCGCCGCAGCATCTCCTGATCGATCTTTAGCTCTTGCGCGGCCGCGCGCACGCGGCGCATAAAATCGGGCGTGGTGAGATCACTCTCTCCACGTGGCCGCCTCTGGGCATTCAACGCCGCCTTGAGAAAAGTCATTGCGGCGACGCCGGGAATCTCGACCGGATATTGGAACGCCAGAAACAGCCCCTTCAAGGCACGCTCGTTCGGCTCAAGCTCCAGCAGACTCTCGCCGTCGAGCAAGATCTCGCCCGATATGACCTTGTAAGCGGGCTTGCCTGCCAAAACATAGGCCAATGTCGACTTGCCAGAGCCGTTCGGGCCCATAATCGCCGCAACCTCGCCCGCGTTCACGCTGAGACTGAGGTTATCAAGGATCAGCTTGTCTTCGATAGAAACGCTGAGATTCTTAATCTCTAGCATTCGCCGCTTCTCAGCCATCGAGCTGGCCGTCATCCCACGCTCCCCTCGAGGCTGATTGAAATGAGCTTCTGCGCTTCGACGGCAAACTCCATCGGCAACTGCTGAAGCACGTCCCGGACGAAGCCGTTGACGATGAGCGCCGTCGCCTCCTCGGCCGACAGCCCTCGTTGCAGGCAATAGAACAGCTGCTCCTCCGAAACCTTCGACGTGGTGGCCTCGTGCTCGATCACCGCAGCGGCGTTCTTCGCCTCAATATAAGGGACCGTGTGCGCGCCGCACTCGTTCCCTATCAAGAGCGAATCGCAATTGGTGAAATTGCGCGCTCCTGTCGCTAGCCGATGCGCAGACACCTGACCCCGATAGGTGTTTTGCGATTTGCCAGCGGCAACTCCCTTGGAAATGATCCGGCTCGTCGTGTTGCGGCCGAGATGAATCATCTTCGTGCCGCTGTCGACCTGCTGATGGCCGTTTGAAATCGCGATCGAATAGAATTCACCGCGCGAGGCCTCGCCGCGCAAAATGCAAGACGGATACTTCCAGGTGATCGCCGAGCCGGTTTCGACCTGCGTCCAGGAGATTTTCGACCGGGCGCCGCGGCAATCGCCGCGCTTGGTCACAAAGTTATAGATACCGCCGCGACCCTCGAGAATCGCCCGGATACCAGTTCTGCACCGTCGAATATTTAATCTCCGCGTCATCCAGAGTGATGAGTTCGACGACAGCGGCGTGGAGCTGGTTCTCGTCTCGCTTCGGCGCCGTACAGCCTTCAAGATAGCTGACGTAGGCTCCGCGGTCGGCGATAATCAGCGTGCGTTCAAACTGCCCAGTATTTCGCTCGTTGATGCGGAAATAGGTCGATAGTTCCATGGGACAGCGCACACCCGGCGGCACGTAGACGAACGAACCGTCGGAGAACACAGCCGAATTGAGCGTGGCGTAGAAGTTGTCGCTGCTCGGCACCACCGTGCCGAGATAGCGGCGAACGAGGTCGGGGTGATTTCGGACCGCCTCCGAAAAGGAGCAAAAAATGACCCCCGCCTTTGGCGAGCTCCGCCTTGAACGTCGTAGCAATCGAAACCGAGTCGAAGACGGCATCTACCGCCACCCTGGGTCTCTCGACCCCCGCGAGGATCTCCTGCTCAACCAGCGGGATGCCAAGTTTGGCGTACGTCCGCAGCAGCTCCGGGTCGACCTCGTCGAGCGACCTCGGGGCGGGCGTCGTTTTCGGCGCCGCGAAGTAATACATGTTCTGGTAGTCGATCGGGGGATAGTTAACGCGCGCCCATTTCGGCTCTTCCATCGTTTGCCAACGACGGAAGGCCTCGAGCCGCCAGTCGAGCAGCCATTCCGGCTCACCCTTCTTTTGCGAAATGAACCGAACGGTATCCTCTCGCAGGCCCTTAGGGGCCAGATCGGACTCGATCGGGCTGATGAAGCCATATTTGTAAGCGTCGACCTCAATCGAGCGTACGCGATCGACGGTCTCCTGGACGGCCGCCATTAGTGACTTCTCCTCGCCTTGACGGTTTCAAGGACCGCCGGTGGGGGTCATGAGAGCCCCGGCTTAGACAAGGTTCGCTTCGACCGGGGCTGCCGCCCCTATATGGCGTTCATGCGCGCCGATTGCAAATGTCCTCCGGCGGAGGCGCGGCAATGCAAAAGGCCTGTATTTAACATTTTCAACTAATGATTTATACTGATTCGCCGCGCAACTGGGCAGAGAGCTTCCTCAAATCAATCGGGTTCCCATCGCGCTCGTCAGAAGCGCGGAGTTGTCGGTCCTCGGAGCGGGCCGAAATATCGGCGAACTTCATTCGCATCGGCGTGGCGATTGCCTCGCCGAAAGCGATGGCCTCACGATCGGCAATCGAGGACAGGAAGGCGATCGTGCTGCCGGCTGAAACGCCCGCCGCGGCGCGAATGATCCCCTTATCGAGCTCATTGGCAAGGCGCATGGCGAACATAGTTGAACATTGCGAGAGTACCGTCGGGTCGAGTTCCGAAGGACGTTGTGTAACCACTCCAAGCGAGGCGCCATACTTACGCCCTTCCTTGGCGATGCGTCCGATGGCCAGCCGGGCTGGACCAAAGGCTTGCCCACTAGCGGAGGAAATATAGCGGTGCGCTTCTTCGCACAAAACATTGATTTCATAGGCGCCGGAGCAACAGAACGCGATCTCGAAGGAGAGCCGCGCGAGCACCGACACAACTGAATTGGTGACTTCATTGGGCAGGCCGGCAAGTCGGACGATCGTGACTGGCAGTCCCCGTGTTGGGATACGAAAGAGTTTGGAGATTACCTTGCCAATGTCGTCCTCAACCACCAGCCTGCCAAACATGAACCGATACCGCGGATCCCGGTTGAGCCCCTCAAGTCGATAACGCAGGGCCCGCAATTCGGAGCGGGGAAACCGCTGATCGAGTAGGCCAAGCCATTCCTCGATCACCGCGATGACGTCAACAATGCGATAGGGCGTTGGCGTATCGGAAGTTACCGAATTCCCCTCGGCGACCGGCTGACGCCGCACCGCGCTCGCCCCGGCCGATGAATTCAATTCGGATTGATATTTCGCCCTGGCAACACGGATGACTTCATAAAGCGCATCCCGCTCGTCCGCATGCGGCGGGCGACCGCTAAACACGACGTCGGCCAGTTCATCGAACTTAAACATCCAGAATGGCAGCTCTAAGCTGTCCGAATCGATAATCTGCGCCAGCCCAGGAAAATGGGCCGCGTATTCGTTGTGCGGGTCGAAAATGATAATTCTCAGCTTAGGCATCATAGCCAAAGACTTCTTCAGAAGCAGGCTGACCGAGGTTGTCTTACCGACGCCGGTTGATCCCAAAACTGCGAAGTGCCGCCGCATCAATTCGCCGACGTCAATCTCCGCAGGGATATCTTCGTTCTGGCTCAACCTGCCGATTTCGACGCCCTGCCGGCCGCGAAAAGTGTAGATGGCTCGGAGATCATCTGCGCGGATTCGGTGCGCAGGGGCGCCCAGCGAGGGAAACGAGCGCACGCCGCGATGGAAAAACGGCGCGCCATTGGGATCGTCGATAATTTCGCCGTTCAACTCAATTGTGACCCGTGCGGCGTTGGCCTCGTCTTCGGACCATCGGCCGTCATCGGTCGCAATTTCGCAAACAGTGCCCACCAAACGCGCTCCCCGGTGAACGATCGTAGTGAGATGGCCAACCGACCACTGCTCTTCGCCTAGCTTGAGCGGGCAGCTGATGACGCCTTGTGTTCCGTTCAAAGCCACAAGTCGGCCAATGACGCGCGTTGGCTGCAACTCTGGCTGCTCGCACGGCAATCCTTTCGCGCTGATTTGTTCCGTCTCGCGTCGCTCCGGACCTGTTGGGACGGGCGAAGGCACGGATCGCAAATCTTCCGCTTTGCCGATCCTTTCAAGAGCGTTGCGAAAAAACTGGCTGTCGGTTCGGAACGAGTGCATGTCTGACCGATCGCTGGCGCAAATGATAATGTCGAGCTTGCGGCCGGGCCCGTAAAGAATCCGTTTGACGCGTCAATGCGTTTTGAAACGTTGGGACGCCCGGGACGAGAGTGACTTCGGTGGTCGCCATCGCAATCGCGCAGTCTCGCGAAAGCTCATATAGACGTTCGGATCTCCGGTTCGGCGCCGACGAGGCGACCAAACTGCCGCATGCGGGACAAAAGTCGCTCTCCGCTCAGCGGCGCGAGGTCCGCCGGCAAAGTCAGGATCACACGACCCTTGGCGCAGACCATAGGGGCGCGCGGCAGCACCCCGGGCATCGCTGCGGAAATGTTATAGGCGACTCGCATCGCCGCGCCGAGGATTCGCGCCCGATCGAGTTGTCTGGCTGTGACCAGCGCACGCGACTGCGGCGAAACAAGATCTTCACTGGACATGTGCCGGTAGGAAGCGGCCAGCGCAAGAAATGCTCGCGACGGGTGATCGACGCCGACGAAAGCTGCGTTGACCACCAAATCGTAGGCCTGAACACCACGATAGTCGGGATGGGCGCGCCAGGAAATATCGGACAAGAGACATGCAGCGTGGCGCAGCCGCCGATCCTGACTGTCTTCTTCGAGATGGGTCGATTCGATCAGACGGCTCGTCCAGGCATAAAGCTCGTCCCCGTGATCAGGCGCCCGAGAGCGCAACTGGTTGAACTCGCGGGCCGACAGGATGAGCGGGTCTCCTGCCTGCTCCTCAGGAGAGAGCTGCGAATAGATTAGCCCCTCACGAACGCCGAGGGCCGAAACGACGATCTCCTTCGGATTGCACTGTCGGATGATCTCCTCAAGCACCGCGGCGCCGTAGGCTAGCAGGGGTCTGCGAGCCGCCGACACTGACTCAATCGACAGCAGCGCGTCCACCTCGATCCGTTCGACCAGCGACGCAAATTCGAGCGCGTCACGCGAAGGGATGACGTAATTGTGCATCACGTTCATCGGATACTGCCGCTGCCGCATATGCAGGCGCGCAAGAGCGCGCCAGGTCCCGCCCACGGCATAGAACGTGCGACCGGGCAGCCCTTGAAGCGCCTTCACTGCCGCGAGCTTCTCGCGAACGATTCTGGCGGCCTTTTTGGGCGAACGCTCAGAAAGGTCCATCAGCGACAGGCCGCCTAATGGCAGGGTGATCCCCGGACTGCCCTCCCCGTCGCGAACGTCAATAAGCTCGAGTGAGCCACCTCCCAAATCCCCGACAAGGCCATCCGCCTTGTAAATCGAACTTATGACGCCAAGGGCCGACAGTCTCGCTTCCCGCTGGCCACTCAACAGCTCAATTTTGCAACCAAGCACGCGTTCCGCGCGATTCAGAAACTCGGCCCCGTTCGCCGCGTCGCGCACAGCCGCGGTCGCGATGCCGCTCACATCGTGAATCGCCATCGTGTTGCAGAGAACGCGAAAGCGCTGAAGCGCAGCGAGCGCCTTGAGGACCCCGTCCTCCGGCAGAAGTCCAGTCGTCGCTACGCCTCTGCCAAGGCCGCACAAAGCCTTTTCATTAAAAGTGGGTGTCGGAGCGCGTGACTGCGACTCGTAGGACACCAAGCGCACCGAGTTCGAGCCGATGTCAACAATCGCCAGCGGCTTTCCCGGCAACCGTCCTCGCGCGTTGTCGAGCATGACCAACCCCGTCGAGCGCCCGTGTCACCCGGCAGGGCCCTCTATCAGACGCGCCTTTGAAGCGCCATCGGAAAGGAGTCCATCAGCGCCTTCCCACGACCCGAAAGACTCGGATTGGTCATGAAGTACTTGTGCGCGTTGAACTGCTCTTCTCCCTCAGCGGGAACAATTCTTTCGCTTGAGCCGTCAGGTAGAATTCGAAAGCTCTGCTGGTTGTCCATCAGGTTCGCCTGCATGATTTGATCAAGGACGTGTTCATGAACCGTCGGATTGAGCAGCGGGACCAGCGCTTCGACGCGCCGATCGAGATTGCGCGGCATAAGATCGGCTGATGAAATAAATACCCGTGCCTTCGGGTTGGGTAGGCCACAGCCGGCGCCAAACGCGTAGATGCGGGCATGCTCCAAGAATCGGCCGACAAGCGACTTGACGCGAATATTGTCGGAAAGTCCCGGAACGCCAGGCCGCAGGCAACAAATTCCACGTATCACGATGTCGATTTGCACGCCTTCCCGACTAGCGGCATACAGAGCATCGATGATCTGCGGATCGACAAGTGCGTTGCACTTGATCCAGATCTGCGCAGGCCGGCCCAGTCGCCCATAGTCGATTTCATCAGCGATACTGCGCAGAAGTGTCTGCTTGAGTGTGATCGGCGAAATCGACATTTGCTCAAGTCCATCCGGCTCGGCGTAGCCCGTGATGAAATTAAATATGCGCGCGACATCTCGCCCAATTGCCGCGTCCGCGGTGAAAAGCGAAATGTCCGCGTAAATCTTGGCCGTCACGGGATGATAATTGCCAGTGCCTAGATGACAGTAGTTGACAAGCGCTCCACCCTCGCGTCGCAGCACCATTGAGAGCTTCGCGTGCGTCTTGAGCTCGATGAACCCATAGACCACCTGCGCTCCAGCTCGCTCCAAATCCCGCGCCCAGCGGATGTTGGCCTCCTCGTCAAAGCGGGCCTTTAGCTCCACCAGCGCGGTGACTGATTTTCCCGCTTCCGCCGCTTCGATGAGCGCCCGGACGATCGGACTGTCTGCCGAAGTACGGTAGAGCGTCTGCTTGATCGCGACCACGCTGGGATCGTGCGCCGCTTGATTGAGGAACCGAACGACGACATCGAACGATTCGTAAGGATGATGGACAACGAGGTCCTTCTGCCGAATCGCCCCGAAAATATCGCCGCCAAGCTCCTTGACGCGTTCCGGAAAGCGAGGGTTGTAAGGGGGAAACTTAAGCTCGGGGCGATCGATCGCCACGAGTTGCGACAAGTCGTTGAGCGCGAGCATACCCTCGATCAGCACGATGCCAGACGGGACAACGTCGACGTCGCCGGCCACGAACGCCCGTAGCGATTCGGGCATACTGGCCTCGATCTCGAGCCGGATGACGATGCCACGCCGACGCCGTTTGAGCGCACTCTCGTACAGGCGAACGAGGTCCTCCGCTTCCTCCTCAACTTCAATATCGCTGTCGCGAATGACGCGGAAAGCCCCTTCCCCCAAGACTTCGTGGCCTGGAAACAAAAGCCCGATAAAGGCGACAATCAAACGGTCAAGCATTACGAAGCGGGCGGCGCCACCAAGCGGACCGTCGGGCAAGCGGAGAAAACGCTCGACGCTCCCCGGAACCCGCACAAGCGCGCTCATCGTTGTGCCATCACGGGGATTCAAAAGTTCGAGCGCCAACGTGAATCCCAGATTAGGAATGAACGGAAACGGATGCGCCGGATCGACCGCAAGCGGCGTCAGAATCGGGAACACGTGCGAGAGGAAAAAGTCCTGCAGCCCCTCCCGTTCTCTGCGTGTCAGATCGCCAACGTTGAGGATGACAACACCGTTAGCGGCGAGCTCGGATTGCAACGCCTTCCACCGCGCCTGCTGGGAAGCGATCAATTCGGCGACACGCTCGCTAATGCGTTCGAGTTGCTCAGCAGGCGTGCGCCCATCATCAGAAATTTCGGCGACGCCGGTCAGCACCTGACCAACGAGGCCCGCCACGCGAACCATAAAAAACTCGTCGAGATTGGTGGCCGAGATTGAGAGGAAGCGAAGCCGCTCGAGTAGAGGATGGCTTGCGTTTGCGGATTCCTCCAATACCCTTCGATTAAACTCGAGCCACGACAGTTCGCGATTGATAAATCGCTCGGGTGAAGACGAAAGGGGCGGCAATTTGACGTTGGCCGCGATCGCCCCGGTCGATGACGAGTGCTGCTCCTTTTTTGCAACCGCCGGGGCCAAACAAATCTCCTTCTCGTCAATGAATATCGATCCAACCACGGTGCGCCGCAAGCGGAGATAAAGCGACTTGCTTAATGATCACTGCGCCGGCGGCGACGCCGCTTGCCGCTCACAATCGCCCACGCACCGGAGCGAACGGGCGAGTTCGTCGAGGGCCTGTGGATAGATCCGGTGTTCCTCTTCCAGGACACGCGCTGCAAGGGCGGCCACGTCGTCGCTCGGAAGGACGGGCACGCGCGCCCGGGCAAGGATCGGACCCGCGTCAACCTCAGCGGTCACGAGGTGAACCGTGCAGCCATGTTCGCTGAGCCCTTGGGCCAGAGCGCGCGCGTGGGTGTTGAGGCCGCGCAGATTTGGCAACAGCGAGGGATGGATGTTGAGCATCCGTCCTCGCCACCGCTCGACGAAGGATGGGCTTAGCACGCGCATGAACCCCGCGAGGCAGACAATTTCGACCGAGGCGGAGGTGAGCCTCGTGGCGAGCGCCGCCTCGAAGGCTGGCTTACCCGCATAGGCTCGAGAGTCGATCGCCTCGGCAGCAACGCCCAGGTTGCGCGCCAACGATAGGCCGGCCGCGGCCGGGTCGTCCGACAGAACAAGCACGATCTCACCCGAGAAGTCCGGCGATCGCGCGGCTTCGATCAACGCGCTCATGTTGGAACCGCGCCCCGAGATGAGAACCGCTGTTCGCACTCGGGCGGTCACAGACGAAGCTTTCCGTGGGTCCAAAGCGTACGGCCCTCGGCTGGGACAAGCTCTCCGATCAAGACCGGCGCAAGGCCCGCGCCAGCAAGCGCATCCCGCGCTTCTGCCTCGCTGCCGGCGGAAACGAATGCCGCCATCCCGAATCCGCAATTGAAAGTGCGCAGCATCTCCCCTTCGTCAAGATCGCCAACCGAAGCGAGCCAGGAAAAAACCGGTTGCGGAGCGAAGGCGTTGAGATCGAGCGAGACGGCGAGCCCGTTGTCAAGCACGCGCGGCAGGTTGTCCGGGTAACCTCCCCCAGTGATATGGGCAAGCGCGTGAATGCCTCCGGTCCGCTTTAACGCGTCGAGCAGCGGCAGAACATAAAGGCGCGTCGGCGTGAGCAGAGCGGCGGCAAGCGAGCGTGACGGATCGAACGGAGCAGGATCCTCCCATCCGAGGCCTGACCGCGCGACAATGCGCCGCACCAGCGAAAATCCGTTGGAATGGACGCCCGACGACGGCAGACCGAAGACAAGGTCCCCCGGCTTCAATCCTGGCCGCGGCAAAAGCGTCCCACGTTCCGCGGCGCCCACCGCGAACCCGGCGATGTCGAAATCGCCGGAGGCGTAAAGACCGGGCATCTCCGCCGTCTCTCCGCCGATTAATGCACAACCCGATTGCGCGCATCCTTCTGCGATGCTTCTCACAACCAGGGACGTCGTGTCTTCATCGAGCTTGCCGGAAGCAAAATAGTCCAAGAAAAACAATGGCTCAGCGCCTTGAACGACAATGTCGTTGACGCACATCGCCACTAGGTCGATGCCGATTGTGTCATATATTCCGCTCTCAATCGCGATCTTCACTTTTGTGCCGACGCCATCGTTGGCGGCAACCAGGATCGGGTCAACAAATCCCGCCCCCTTAAGATCGAACAGACCGCCGAATCCCCCAAGGTCCGCCCGCGCGCCGGAACGCCGGGTGCCCCGCGCGAATGGGCGGATCCGGTCCACAATCCGGTTGCCGACATCGATGTCGACCCCCGATTCGGCGTAGGTGAGCGGCTTTCGGCTATCGGACATCCAGACTCGCAGGGGCTTCGGTGAGCATCGGGGTAATTGCCCGACACGCAACGCGCAAGAGCGGACGTCAGATCAGGTTTCCCAACATTGGCGACTTCGTGCTATCGCTGCGCTCCAGACATCCCATGCACGTAACGAAGTCCAAAGAAAGGGATGGTCGGGCGGTGACGCTAGGGCGTCTATAGTTGATGAATATCGGCACCCTCTTCAATAATTTACCTAATTTCATAACGCTGGCGCGAATGCTGATGACGCCTCTGGCAGTCATGATGATCATTTCTCAACGTTTTTTTCCCGCATTCCTAATCTTTATTCTGGCCGGCGTATCCGATGGGATCGACGGGTTCATCGCCAAACGATTCGCTCTCCGGACAGAGCTCGGCGCCTATCTCGATCCACTCGCCGACAAGGCGCTGCTAATTTCGATCTACGTTTCCCTGGCCATATATGCCGGTTTGCCGGCCTCGATCGCCATCACAGTTGTGTCAAGGGACGTGATGATTTTGATGGCTGTTTTGGTCTCCTGGTTGCTAGACAAGCCGGTTGAAATCCGCCCCGTATGGGTGTCGAAACTGAATACGGTCGCGCAGATAACGCTCGCTGGCTTCGCGCTTGGGGTCCGCGCGTACGACCTCGACCAGCCACTTCTGCAAAGCTCCCTTGAATGGATGGTCGCCGGAACAACTCTGGCCTCGGGCGGTGTCTACATCGCCCAGTGGCTAGACCATATGAGCCGGTAGCGCACAACCATGCTCCGAAGCCTTGCCGCCGTAACAGTGCTGGTTCCGAGCTACGATGATGGGCTCGCGTTTTTTCGCGATGTCCTTGGCTTCGCGGTTCTTGAAGACACCCAGCTCTCCCCGACGAAACGCTGGATTGTTGTCGCCCCGTCGCGCGGGGCAGGCGCCGCGCTAGTGCTCGCGATTCCGAGCAACGAACGTCAAACGGCCCGTGTCGGCGACCAAACGGGGGGGCGGGTCGGCTTTTTTCTTCACTCTTGGGACTTCTGGGCTGACTATGAGAGGCTGCGTAAGCGCGGCCTCAAATTCCTGGAAGCGCCGCGCCTCGAAACGTATGGGATTGTTGCGGTCTTTCTCGATCCCTGGGGTGGCAAATGGGATTTGCTGCAGCCGGCCAGCGAAGCGCCAGAAACGCTATGAGTTTCGGCCGGGTGACCTTGGAGCGCCAGATTCTGTTCTGGGGCCTCGGACTGGTCGGCCTGTTGCTGATTGTCTATCTACTGGGCTCAACGATAACGCCCTTCGCCGCCGGCATTGCTCTTGGCTATCTTCTCGACCCGGTTGTGCTCAAACTTCAAAGGTTGGGATTCAGTCGCCTCGGCGCATCGCTTCTTATCCTCACGGTTTTCGTCCTGACCGTCGTCCTTTTTTTCATTCTCGTCGTGCCGGTGCTGGGCGGCCAATTCATCGCCTTCGCTCAACACTTGCCCGGCTATGCGATGCGGTTGCAGGCGATCGCGGTAGAGGAGGGCAACGCATTCATTGCAAAATACGGCGGCCATTGGCTGGACGCCTTGGGCCTCCGCCAGCAATTGTCGAGCGCGCAAATCCAGAAATCGGTCGGCGACTTCGTCGCGCAAAGCGCACAATGGCTTCTCGACGCGTTCACACGGCTGGTGTCCGGCGGGGCTGCGCTATTCAATTTTCTGTCGCTCCTCATCGTCACGCCCGTCGTCGCCTTTTATATTCTCGTCGACTGGCACAGGATGATCGCAAAGCTCGACTCCTGGCTCCCGCTCGACCATCGCCAATCTTTGCGAAACATCGCCCGAGAAATAAACCACGCGTTGGCGGGTTTCATCCGTGGCCAGTCGATCGTCTGCCTGTTTCTCGGGATCTGGTACAGCGTCGGCTTGACGCTGATCGGCCTCGACTATGGTTTTCTGATTGGCGTCGTCGGCGGCCTTTTGAGCTTCGTGCCCTATGTTGGTTCTCTGACCGCGCTGGTGCTTTCGCTTAGCGTCGCCCTCTTTCAGGGATGGCCAAGCCTCAAGCTGTTCTTGTTAGCTCTCGGCGTTGTTGGAACGGGTCAATTCCTCGAGGGTAACGTCCTCTCGCCGCAGCTCGTCGGCGAATCGATCGGACTTCATCCGGTCTGGTTGATGTTCGCGCTCCTTGCCTTCGGACAGTTGTTTGGCTTTCTTGGGTTGATCATCGCCGTTCCAATGGCAGCGGCGATCGGCGTTATCGCTCGTCATCTCATCGGTCTTTACCTGACGAGTTCGTTTTACCGCGGCAGTTCGGAATCGGAGAGCCCATGATGTCTCCGCCTCGCCAGCTGACGTTTCGCTGGCCCCATTCGCCGAGTTTCGCGCGTGAGGATTTTCTGTCGGCGCCGTCCAACCTCGACGCGTTGGCTGCAGTCGATCAGTGGCCGAACTGGGCTGTCCGAATGCTGATGCTTGTCGGACCTGAGGGAGCCGGAAAGAGCCACCTTGGAGCAATCTGGGCCCGAGCCGCCGGCGCGCTCTGTCTCGCCGGGGAGGAGTTGGACGAACCGAGCCTCCAGGCTTGCGCGAAAGCTAGCGCGGTGCTGATCGAAAACGCCGACCAGGCAAGCCGCGCAGAGGCCTTTTTTTTTCATCTGATTAATACCGGGCTCCAAAACGATATATGGCTGCTTCTAACCTCTCGTACAGCGCCGGACGCCTGGGGACTCAAAACTCCCGACCTTTTGTCGCGACTTCGACTAGCGCCAGTTGTACGCCTTGCCGCGCCCGACATTGAGTTGACCGAGGCTGTTCTGTTCAAGCTGTTCAGCGATCGGCAGCTTCAGGTGGAACCGCATGTAATCGCCTACATCGCGCTCAGGATCGAGCGTTCGCTTGGAGCCGCGCGAGAGCTTGTCGCCGTGCTCGACAACGAAGCTTTGACGCAAGGTCGACGTATAACGCGCGCGATGGCAAGCGCGGCTCTGCGACAAATGTCTTCGGATAACGAATGGCCCTAGCCTGGCCACAAATTTATGTTTACTATTCAGTAATCATCGCTGCCCGCATGGAAGATAGCAGCGCAGCGACAAAAATTGAAGCCAAGATCCCGGAGGAGACAATGCGGAAGTCCCTCATTCTTGCTCTCACGGCAATCGGCGGCGGCGTCGGCTATGCTGCAGGCGTGACCGAGGTCGCCACAGGACCCACCACGGACGACTCGTCGACTTGGCGCTGGCACGTATCATCAATTCTAGCCGCCCAAGGCAATACAACCTCTCATGGCATGGAAACTGTCGGTATGCTCGGCGCCGAGGCATTCAATCAACGTTACGAGCGCTATACCCCATTGGGGTTGCCCCAGCCGCGTGGCGACTTGCGCTAGAAGGTGCGGGCGGGATCGCAATTGCGCAGCCATACCCATCGACGATGCGCATCTGTCGACGGGGCTGGCTTCCGCGGCGTCTCGAGCGGCGGCGCTAGATTCCTAAATCTTTCAGCTGACGGTCCACGCTGAGGCGAGCGCGGCAAATCAGCGGTTCGCGTCCAGCGCTCGGACGTTTTGCGCGCGCGCCCAAATGCGTTCGAAATTGCTCTCAAACGCATCGACAACCGTCGGGTCGGTAATGAAGATGGCATCGTTGTCCTGGCTGGCGAGCCCCGACCGGGAGAAGTTGCCGGAACCGGTGCGCAACACCGCCCCATCGAGGGCGTAGGCTTTCAAATGCATGAGAACGCCCTCGCCCTTGACCCGCGCGACGACGTTGGGGTGGGCGAGCAACGCTTCGACCAGCCCCCCGCGTGTGGGTCCGTGCTCGGCGAATTGAGATTTGTCCAAATAGAGCCGGATGAGGACGCCGCGTTCCGCCGCGTCGGTCAACGCCTCGATGATCCGCGGGTCGGACAGAACGTAGGCCGCCATGTCGATAGACAACTGAGCGCGGCCAATTGCCTGAGCGTCGAGGTTCTCAAGGTTCTCGCGCGGCGCATAGTGGATCTCCGGCTGGGACCCCTCAGCGTTGGTCCCTTTCTCCGCCCAAGCGGCGCCGAGCGCCGTAAAAGCCACACAGGCGCTGAGAAATAAGCGAATCGCCAAGACTAATGAACCGGTTTGATCGACTACAACTTAATAGTTGTATTTGGTTGCAAATGCAAGGGGAGCTTGCGGACCAAGCGCAAGCGCTTCAATCAGAGGGCGGAGCGCTGTAGTATCGCGCCGGCAGGGGCGGCTCGAAGCGTGACGATTGTAAGAGGCTCATGAACGCGATCACCGAGGTTACGCGGCGTCCGTCCGTCTGTCCGCACGACTGCCCCTCGGTTTGTGCTCTCGACGTCGAGGTGATTGGGGGCAAGCGCATCGGCCGCATCCACGGCGCGCGCGACCAGACCTACACGTCCGGCGTCGTCTGCGCCAAGGTCGCTCGCTACTGGGAGCGCATCCATCACCCGGATCGGCTGACTCAGCCGTTTCGACGCGTTGGCCCCAAGGGAAGCGGGCAATTCGCACCGATCGGTTGGGACGAGGCGCTCGACCGCGTCGCTGACAATTTCCTGTCGGTCGAGCGCGAACTCGGACCCGAAGGCGTGTGGCCATACTTCTACGCCGGCACGATGGGTCTCGTGATGCGCGACGGAATCGAGCGCCTCACGCACGCCAAGCGCTATTCCCGCTTCCACGGGACAATCTGCGTCGGGATCGCGTAGCCTGGATATGTCGCCGGAACCGGTCGGCTGATCGGCGCCGATCCCGCGAGAAATGGCGAAGTCGGATTGCGTCGTTATTTGGGGCACCAACGCGGTCGCCACGCAGGTCAATGTCATGACCCACGCGATTCGCGCGCGCAAGGAACGCGGCGCGAAGATCGTCGCCATCGACATCTACGAAAACGAAACGATGCGCCAGGCCGATCTCGCATTGTGCGTGAGGCCAGGCACGGACGGAGCGCTCGCCTGCGCGGTGATGCACATCCTGTTTCGGGACGGCTTGGCCGATTGGGACTATCTCGAGCGATACACAGACGCGCCGCATGAACTCGAGGCGCACGTGCAGACCCGCGATCCCGCATGGGCGAGCGCGATCACCGGCGTCCCGGTTGCGCAAATCGAGGAATTCGCCGCCCTCGTCGGGCGAACGAAGCGAAGCTTCTTCCGCCTTGGTTTTGGTTTCTCGCGGCAGCGCAACGGCGCGGCAAACATGCACGCGGCTTTATGCATTCCCGCGGTCACCGGCGCCTGGGCGCACGAGGGAGGCGGCGCCTTCCACAGCAACAGCGGCGTGTACAAGCTGCAAAGGACAATGATCGAGGGGCTGGACGTCCGCGATTTGAATGTTCGTCGCCTGGACCAGTCGCGGGTCGGCGCCATCCTGACCGGCGAGGCAGAGGCGCTGAAAGGCGGCCCGCCCGTGCGAGCCATGCTGATCCAGAATACGAACCCGCTTGCCGTCGCGCCGCATCAGGAGAAAGTGCGTCGCGGCTTTTCGCGCGAGGACCTCTTCACCTGCGTCCACGAGCAGTTCATGACCGACACCGCGCGCTACGCCGATATCGTGTTGCCCGCCACCATGTTCCTGGAGCACGACGACATCTACACCGCCGGAGGCCATCAGCATCTGCAATTCGCCGCCAAGGTGGTCGATCCGCCCGAGGGCTGCCGCTCGAATCACGAGGTGATCGCCGCGCTCGCTCGACGCGTCGGCGCCGAACATCCCGCCTTCTCGATGTCGCCACGCGAGATCATTGATTGGACGCTGCGCGAATCGGGCTACGGCGATCTTGCGAATCTTGAAAAAGACCGCTGGCTCGACTTGCAACCGCCATTCGAGGAGTCGCACTTCCTCAGCGGCTTTGGCTTTCCGGACGGAAAATTTCGCTTCAAGGCGGATTGGAAAGACACGCCGGTCGCCAATGACGGAATGCGCGGCCCCTGGCGCGCCATGCCAACTCTGCCTGACCATTGGGCGATCAACGAGGACGCTGACGAAGATCACCCGTTCAAGCTCGCGACCTCTCCAGCTCGAAATTTCCTCAATTCGACCTTCACTCAGACGCCGACCTCGCTCTCGCGGGAACAGCGACCCGAAGTCCTGATCAATCCGTCCGATGCGGCGAGCCTTGGGCTCTCGCAAGGCGACGTCGTGCAACTGGGGAACGAACGTGGCCGGACGCGCCTGCACGCCCGCATCGTCGAGAGCGTGAAGCCGGGCGTCCTGGTCAGCGAAGGCATCTGGCCGCCTTCGGCCTTTCTTGACGGCTGGGGAATCAACGTCCTCGTTGGCGACGACAGCGTCGCTCCCTACGGCGGCGTCGCGTTTCACGATGTCAGCGTATGGGCGCGCCGGGCATGAACTGCAGCCGCTCGGCGCACTTTCTTTGCCCGGATCGTCGGGATATACGAAAGCCCGATTGTTGACCGGCGCGTCAATTCCTGTTCGTGAGCTAAGCAAAATGAAGAAGCCGTCCGGCGTGCAAACCGACGGGTCTACGCAAAGTCTTGTCGACGTCGCTGCGATCGACCAACTCGCAAAGATCGTGTCGCAATACGATCTGAGCGAGATCGAGATCAGCCTCGGCGACCTGCAAGTGCGTCTGGCGCGCGAGCGAGCGTCGTCAGTTGTGAGCGTAGCCGCGAGCCCTCAAACGACGGCTGCCGCGACCCATGCCGTGCAAGGCGGCGCCGGTGTTCCGCCTGCAATCGAGCCGCCTGCAGCCGACCTGGCCGGCGCCGTGAAATCCCCGATGGTCGGCACGGCCTATTTGCGGGCCAGTCCCGAAACCAAGCCGTTCGTCGAACTTGGGTCGATGGTGAAGGTCGGAGACAAGTTGCTGCTGGTCGAGGCAATGAAGACCTTCAACGACATTGTTGCGCCGCGGGCCGGCAAGGTCGTCAGCATCCTGGTCGAGGATGGCTCTCCGGTCGAATACGACCAGCCGTTGATGATTGTTGAATGACCGCGATACCGAGTCGAGCCGCGATGGTTGCGAGCGATCGGGGAGCTCGCCCCGATGTTCGATAAAATCCTGATCGCCAACCGAGGCGAGATTGCGCTCAGAGTCCTGCGTGCGGCCAAGGAGCTCGGCATCGCGACCGTTGCGGTCTATTCAACCGCCGACAAGGACGCGATGCACGTCAAGCTGGCGGACGAGAGCGTATGCATCGGGCCGCCGCCCGCGCGCGACAGCTATCTCAACATTCCCGCGATTGTCGCCGCGTGCGAGATCACGGGCGCCGACGCCGTTCATCCGGGCTATGGTTTTCTAGCCGAGAACGCACGTTTCGCGGATATTCTCGACGAGCACGAGATCACATTCATCGGCCCGAAAGCTGAACACATCCGCTTGATGGGCGACAAGATCGAGGCCAAGCGCACCGCTGAGCGGCTCGGGCTCCCATGTGTCCCGGGATCCGAAGGCGGCGTACGCGACGAAGTCGAAGCGCGCGAGATTGCCGACAAGATCGGCTATCCGGTCATCGTCAAGGCCGCGGCAGGCGGGGGTGGCCGCGGGATGAAGGTCGCGTTTGGGCCCAACGACATTGCCGAAGCGATCAGTGCGGCCAAGATCGAAGCGAGGACCGCATTCGGCGATGATTCCGTGTATCTGGAGAAATACCTCGCCAAACCACGCCACGTCGAAGTTCAGGTGCTCGGCGACACGCAGGGACACGCCATTCACCTTGGCGAGCGCGACTGCTCCCTTCAGCGTCGCCACCAGAAAGTGTGGGAGGAGGGCCCCTCCCCGGCTCTAAACCCGGAACAGCGCGAGAACATCGGCGGAATTGTCGCCAGGGCGATGGCTGAGCTGGGCTACGTCGGCGCGGGAACGGTCGAGTTCCTATACGAGGACGGGAAGTTCTTCTTCATTGAGATGAACACACGGGTCCAAGTCGAGCATCCGGTCACCGAAATGATCACCGGAATTGACATCATCAATGAGCAAATCAAGATTGCGGCCGGCTCACCTCTCTCTATCGTGCAGGATGATGTCCGATTCCTTGGTGCGGCGATTGAATGCCGCATTAACGCGGAGCACCCGCGCACATTCACGCCTTCGCCGGGACGAATTACCTACTTTCATCCCCCCGGAGGCCTAGGCATTCGGGTCAATTCGGCAGCGTACCAAGGGTACGTGATTCCCCCTTTCTACGATTCGCTAGTTGGCAAACTGGTCGTCCACGGCCGAACGCGGACCGAAGCTCTGATGCGGCTCCGAAGGGCGCTCGATGAATTCGTCGTCGACGGCATCGAGACGACCTTGCCACTGTTTCGCGCGCTGGTTCGAAACTCAGACGTGCAGAACGGCCAATACGATATCCACTGGCTCGAGGATTTCCTGCGGAACGAGCCAAACGCGGAGGGTGAGGGGACGCGGAGGTTCCCACTAGGCTGAGGGTGAGGGGACGCCGAGGCTCCCACTAGGCTGAACCGTCGCCACAGTTGCGAGGAGCCATTGCCTTCGAAAGACGCCCGTCAGTCTTGCGGCCGCCTCAGTCGAGTTGCAGAAAAATCAGCTTAAGCGATTGAAATCGCTTCCTCGCTCGCAAAACCGTACACCGCGCTGCCGCGTACAATTTCGGTCGCGGCCTTAAGCTTCGCGCCTCAGCTCAACCGCTGCAAGGCCGCGCGCGCTTCGCCGTTGCTGGGATTGACCGTCACCGCACGTTGGTAGGATTCGACCGCTTTCGCATGATTGTTCAGCTTCTCGTAACAGACGCCGAGGCCTGTCCAGGCTTCCGAGTTGTTGGCGTTGACGTTGAGCGCCGCGTTGAAGTCCTCGATCGCGGCATCGTATTTGCCGGTAGCCATCAAGCTCTGGCCACGAGCTTGATACGGGGCGCCCGCGAACGGGTCTCGGTCAATCGCATTGTTGAAATCGGTGATGGCCTGAGCGTTGTCGCCCTGCCGCTGATAGATGAGGCCACGCGCGTGGTAGGCCTGGGCCCCCTCGGGGTTCAGCCGGATCGCTTGGTTCAAGTCGTTGAGGGCACCGGGATAGTCGCCGTGCGCGCGCTCGAGGTTACCGCGGCCGAGATAGGCGGCCGCATCGTTTGCATTGACGGAGATCGCCTGATTGAAGTCCTGCATCGCCAGGTCGTCTTTCTTGGTCTGGCGGTAGGCGAGCGCCCGGTTGGTGTAGGCGCCGGAAAAATGCGGATCGAGCTCGATCGTGTGGCTGAAATCCTCGATGGCGTTCGAATACTTGCCGAGCTTGGCGTAGACGACGCCGCGCGTGTTGTAAGCAGTAGCGTCACTTGGATTGCGTTGAATGACGTCGGTAAGGGAAGCAATGTTGCCGGCGTTGGAGGCCTGAGCCGCGGGTTCGGCGTCGAGTTCCGCCACATGCGTGTTAAACCCGCCGAGCGTCTCGCTGCACGCTGCAAGCGTTAGCGCCATCGCCGCTAACACGGTTCGCGCCGAAATGCTCGTGGATGTCGGTCGTCCCCTCATCGCGCCAAGACCGAAGGCCAGAGCAAATGTGCGCCTTGATCGATGATACGCAAGGCCAAACCAAAAACCCCGCCGCTCAACCGACCGCCAAGGGCCACGGGCGCTTGACGCTAAAGTTTTGCTGGGCAAATCTTGCCGACAGACATCGAACCGTCGCTGATCAGCCGGCCGACCTTGGCGCTCCGGGAACCGGCTTTGGCTTCATCGGAAGTAGGCCTTCGCGCTGCAACTTCTTGCGTGCGAGCTTGCGCGCGCGCCGAACCGCCTCAGCCTTTTCGCGCGCTCGCTTCTCAGAGGGCTTCTCGTAATGTCCGCGAAGCTTCATTTCGCGGAAGATTCCCTCGCGCTGCATTTTCTTCTTGAGAGCCTTGAGGGCCTGATCCACATTGTTGTCGCGAACGAGTACCTGCACGGACTATCCTGTATTCTGAGGCCGAGCCTCGAAAGATCCGAAAATTGGCGCGCGCATTCGCTGACACCGCGTAGCGCAAGTTGCGGGGCCTTTAGCAGAGAGGCTATTTCTTGTCCAGAGCGCTTGCGGGTCCGCGGCGACGTCCCGGTTCCCTTGTCGCGCGCGTCATGGCATAGAATAGTCAACTTAGGATCCCTGAAATGAACAAATTCGAGCGTCGTCCAGTCGACACCGGCGAAGCGAAGATTGAGTTTCTCGACGGCGATTTTCGCATCCTCCGGCCGGGCGCTTACGTGCGCTGCGTCGTGACTGGCGAGCCAATCCCTCTCGACGAGCTACGCTACTGGAGCGTGGATCGCCAGGAGGCTTACGCCAGTCCCACCGCCTCGATGAAGAGAGAGTGTGAACGCCGGTAAGACCCGGGGCGCCTGACGCGCCTCGTTGCTCGGGTTCCGACAACCAGGGCGCGAGCTCAGCGCAAGAAAATCCAAGCGATTCCAAATAAAAATCCTTGGATTTATTTGGATTTTCTTGGTCGAATCGAGCCTTTTCAAGGAGTTACAGCCGAAACAAATAAAAAAATCGGCGGCCCTTCAACTCGCGTCAGAGGTTGCGAAACAATCCGTCTCAAGCGCAGACCCGCCCTCTCCCGGTGCCGCGCGGGACAAGGTCGCATTCCTGAGATTACGAATAGTATAACCCCTGCTTCCCAATTTGCCAACACAAAGTTCGACACTTAGCGACGCCCTTCTCGTTTCGAGCTAAAAGTAGTGCTCATCAGACCTTGGCCTTAAGCAAGCCGCCTTGACTATCCGTCATCGAATTGGCGGGGCGTATTGAATGCCGCCTTCGTTCCACAACTGATTGAGACCCCGCGGGATGGCGAGCGGGGTTTTCGCGCCGAGGTTGCGCTCAAAGACTTCGCCGTAGTTGCCGACAGTCCGAATGACGTTGGCCGCCCAGGCATTTGTCAGCCCAATCTGCGCGCCGAAATCTCCAGTTGTCCCGACCAGCCGTTTGACCTCAGGCTTCTGCGACCTTAGCGCCTGATCGATGGTCTGTGTACTGACCCCAAGCTCTTCGGCGTTGATCATGGCGAAATAGACCCACCTCACCACACTAATCCATTGCAAATCATTGTTGCGCACTACCGGGCCGAGGGGCTCCTTGGAGATCACATCCGGCAGAATCACCTGATCCCTCGGCTTGGCGAGGCGGAGACGTAACGCGTAGAGCTGGGAAAGATCGCTGGTCAGGACCGAGCAAAGGCCGGCGTCGTAGTTCTTGATCGACTCGTCGGCAGACGTCGGAGACGACCTCCTGGAGCGTCATGCCGTTGCTGTTGAAGAAGTCGGCCAGATTGTCGATCGTGGTGGTGCCGCTCTGCACGCAGACTTTAGCGCCGTCGAGTTGGAGCGCAGAATTCACGCGCAGCGCCCGCGGGACCATGAATCCCTGCCCGTCGTAATAGGTGGCGCCAACGAAGGTCAGGCCGAACTCTGTTTCGCGTCCCATCGTCCATGTCGAGTTGCGTGCGAGAACGTCAATTTTGCCGTCCCGAAGCGCCTGAAACCGGGCATCCGCCGATAGCGGCACGAGCTTGAGCTTCTTCGGATCGCCAAAGATGGCGGCCGCGATCGCGCGACAGAAATCGACGTCGAATCCGGTCCACATTCCGCGTTCGTCGACATTGGAGAACCCGGGTAACCCTTCATTGACCCCGCAGACCAACGATCCGCGCGCCTTGACCGCCGTCAAGATCGGCGATGTTGCGGCCGCACAGGCGAAGCCAGCCATCGCTAAGACATACGCCGCGATGGCCCATCGCAGCGTCGCCCGTCCCAGTCCCTCAAGTCGGCGCGGTCGATCCATTCGGAAGCTCGCCATTGGCGCTCTCGGCGACATTAGCTGACAAAGAGACTGGAGAAAACCGACGCCCTGCGGAGCGATCGACGGTGACTTGCGCCCATTTTGCCGGCCATGTACGAACCCTCGCAATTACATATTTCTTCAATGCCGTGTCCGTGCAGTCAGGGATTGGGCGATGATCGAATGGTTCGATGATCTGGTCCTCGGCATGCGGTTCAAGAGCCCGGAAAGGCGCGTCACGCGCGAAGACATCAAGCGGTTCGCATCTGAATTCGATCCCCAAGCCTACCATCTCGACGAGGCGGCCGCGGAGCGCTCGGTGTTCAAGGGCCTCGCGGCTTCTGGCTGGCACACTGCGGCGATCGCCATGCGGCTAGCGGTCGAGACGCGTCCATTCGGGCCGCACCCCCTGCTCGGACTCGGCGTGGACGAATTACGATGGCTCGCCCCGGTGCATCCGGACGATGTCCTCCATCTGGAAGGCGAGGTTGTCGAGGTCACGCCTTCACGGTCAAAACCGCAAGGGATCGTCAAGGTCAAATGGACCGCGTTCAATCAGCGCGGTGAGCCGGTCTACACGTTTACTCCGATCGGCCTCGTGCCCCGCCGCCCGGCCTGATCGCCTAACCTTGCACCGGACCCCGGCCGAAGTTTCAAGCCGGCGCACGGTGTACGGTTTTGCTCGCGACTCAGTCTTTTCAGTTGCTTAGGCTCATTTTTCTGCAACTCGAAACGATTGGATCATTAGTGAGAAAGTAAGACATATTGAATGTGTATATAGACATCCAGCCACTGATTGCGCCCAACCAAGACATAGCGGCGCAGCGGACGGCCACATCCAGATTCCCCTTGCAATCGCCGGAGCGATAGTTCATATGTAAACCTTATCGCGGCCGACGCGCGCCGCTGCCGCCACGGGCCGGCTTCCGCTTTCAATGTTGGAGACGACGATGCCGAGTTATCAGGCGCCGGTGAGCGACACCGTCTTTTTACTGAGCGACGTGTTCGACTACGCCAAATATGCGAACAGCCCTGGCTTTTCCGAGGCGCCGATCGATGTTGTCGAGGCGGTGCTGAGCGAAGGCGCGAAATTCGTCGAGGAGGTCGTTCAGCCGCTTAATCGCGTTGGCGACGTCGAGGGCTGCAAGCGGAAGGACGATGGCAGCGTCGTCACCCCCAAGGGTTTCAAGCAGGCCTATAAGAGCCTGGTCGAAGGCGGCTGGGTCGGGCTTGCAGGCGATCCCGCATACGGCGGTCAAGGCCTGCCGATGTTCGTCGGTGCGTTATTCGGCGAATACGAGTGCTCCGCCAATCTCGCGTTCTCGATGTATCCGGGCCTCACCCGCGGCGCCGTCGCCGCGCTGATGGCGCACGGCGACCATGCGTTGAAGGCGCAGTATCTGCCCAAGCTGACGGTTGGCGAGTGGGCTGGCACTATGAACCTGACCGAACCCCATTGCGGCACCGATCTCGGCCTTATCAAGACGAAGGCCGTCCCGCAGCCGGACGGCTCCTATGCGATCACCGGCCAGAAAATTTTCATCTCTGCTGGCGAGCACGATCTGACCGACAACATCGTTCATCTCGTTCTCGCTCGCATCGAGGGAGCGCCGGCCGGCACGAAGGGCATCTCACTGTTCCTTGTGCCGAAGTTCCTGCCGAATTCCGACGGCGGCGCAGGCGAACGCAACGGCGTCGTTTGTGGCTCGATCGAGCACAAGATGGGGATTCACGGCAATTCGACCGCGGTCCTGAACTATGACGACGCTAAAGGCTGGCTGGTCGGCGAGGCGCACCGCGGCTTACCCGCGATGTTCGTAATGATGAACGGCGCGCGCCTCGGCGTCGCCATCCAGGGTCTTGGAATTTCCGAGGTCGCCTATCAGAACGCAGCGGCCTACGCGAAAGAGCGCCGGCAGGGCCGCTCGCTGAAAGGCGCCGCCGCCCCTGACAAGCCCGCCGATCTCCTCCTGGTCCACCCGGACGTGCGGCGCATGCTGCTTGAGATTCGCGCTTTCAACGAAGGGGCGCGGGCGCTTCTGGTCTGGATCGCGCTTGCCCAAGACGAGGCGCGCCACGCCCCGGATGCGAAGACGAGACAGACGGCCGACGACCGGCTCGGCTTGATCACGCCAGTGCTCAAAGGCGTCTTCACCGATTTCGGGTTCGCCAACGCGGTCAAAGCGCAGCAGGTGCTGGGCGGCCATGGCTACATCGCCGAGTGGGGCATGGAGCAGTTCGTGCGCGATGCACGCATCGCGATGATCTACGAAGGTGCGAATGGCGTGCAGGCGCTTGATCTCGTAGGCCGCAAGCTGGCGAAGGATAGTGGACGCGCGGTGATGGCGTTCTTCGGCGAAATCAGCGGCTTCCTCGCCGCCAACAAGGATGACGCAGCCCTTGCGCCATATCTCGGCGGCCTCAAGTCCTCGCTCGGTCATCTGCAGCAAGCCACGATGTGGCTCTCGGCCAACGGCCTCAAGAATCCAGATAACGCCGGGGCCGGTTCCTATGATTATATGCATCTCATGGGCCTGACCGCGCTCGGCTATATGTGGGCGCGGATCGTCAAGGCGGTTTTAGCTCGACAGGCGAGCTCGGCGAGCACGCCCGCCCTTGACGCGAAATTGACCCTCGCCAAGTTCTTCAACGAGCGTATGCTGCCGGAAACGGCTGCGCATCTGGCGCGGCTCAGCGCCGGCGCGGAGGCCCTCATGGCGCTTCCGGCAGATGCGTTCTGAAAGCAAGTTTCCAGGGAGGTTCAAGGCGATGGCGATCGATGCGGCAGCTGGCTTGGCGGGAGGTTGCCAGTGCGGCGCAGTGCGCTATCGCCTGATCGCCGAGCCGACCGGCGCCAACATCTGCCACTGCCGAATGTGCCAGAAGGCGAGCGGAGCTCCGTTCATGGCCTTCGCCGGCGTGCGGGTTACGGAGTTCGTGGTTACCAGCGGCGCAATCGCAACTTTCTCGAGTTCGGACATCGCCGAACGGGGCTTCTGCGCACGATGCGGCACACCCCTAACCTATCAGGGCTTGGGAAGCGATCGCGTCAGCGTCACGCTCGGCAGCCTAGACGATCCCGGCGCGGCCGAGCCGCAAACGCAGCTTGGCGTCGAATTGAAGGTACGCTGGCTTGACCGCTCCCTGAGCCTTCCCGAACTCCGCATAGAACAATGGCTAACGAAGAAAAAAATCGCGGCTGTTCATTCGCATCAGCATCCGGATCACCAGACCTGACAAAGCATCGCGGCCCGCGAGCCGCGTGGAGAGACACGATGACCGAAGCCATCATCTACGACCACGTGCGAACGCCGCGCGGACGCGGCAAGCCGGATGGCTCGCTGCACACCGCTTCGACGCTCCATTTGGCCGCGACGGCTTTGAAGGCGATCAAGGATCGCAACCATCTTGATCCCGTTGCCGTCGATGACGTGGTGATGGGTTGCGTCGATCCGGTCGGTGAGGCGGGTGGCGACATCGCCCGCATGGGGGCGCTAGCCGCGGGCTTTGGCGATACGGTCCCCGGCGTACAGATCAACCGGTTCTGCGCGTCGGGCCTCGACTCGGTCAATTTCGCCGCCGCGCAAGTGATGAGCGGACAGCACGATATGACGATCGGAGGGGGCGTCGAATCGATGAGCCGCGTCGGCATCGGCGCGTCGGGAGGCGCCTGGCCGGCTGATCCATCGCTCGCAATCCCCGCCTATTTCATGCCTCAGGGCGTTTCGGCCGATCTCATGGCGACGAAATACGGCTTCTCGCGCGACGATGTCGACGCTTACGCGGTCGAGTTGCAGAAGCGCGCCGCTGCGGCGTGGAAGGATGGGCGTTTCAAGAACTCGATAGCCCCGGTCCTCGACGTCAATGGCCTGCCGATGCTCGAGCACGACGAGCATATGCGCCCGGCACGGACATGCAGTCGCTGGCTTCCCTCAAGCCTTCGTTTGTCATTCCCGGCGAGCAAGGCGGCTTCGACGCGGTCGCCGTTCAGGCGCATCCGGATGTCGAGCGCATCATCCATGTTCATCACGCGGGCAATTCATCGGGTATCGTCGACGGCGCCGCTGCCGTGCTCTTGGGCTCGCGCGAGGCGGGCGCGAAAGCCGGCCTCAAGCCGCGCGCAAAAATCCGCGCTTTCGCCAACATCGGCTCCGAGCCCGCGATCATGCTGACCGGACCGGTCGATGTGACCAGGAAAGTGCTCGCGCGCTCTGGCATGTCGATCGACGACATCGACCTCTTCGAAATCAACGAGGCGTTCGCCTCGGTCGTGCTCCGCTTCCGTCAGGCATTCGACCTCGACGACAGCAAGGTCAACGTCAACGGTGGCGCGATCGCGATGGGCCATCCGCTGGGCGCGACCGGCGCGATGATCCTTGGCACTGCGCTCGACGAACTCGAGCGTACCGGCAAGGGCACGGCGCTCATCACGCTCTGCATCGGCGGCGGCATGGGCACCGCCACGATCATCGAGCGCGTCTGATCGCGAAACGGAGATTTTCCATGAACCTGACAAATTTCCGTCTCGAAACCGATTCGGACGGCGTCGCGCTTGTGACCTGGGATATGCCGGGCCGGTCGATGAACGTCATCAACGCCGAAGTTGTCGGCGAGCTTGGCCAGATTGTCGACAAGATCGCGACTGACGAAGCGATCAAGGGCGCGGTGTTCACCTCGGGCAAAGACGGCTTCGCGGCGGGAGCAGACCTGACCATGCTTGAGACCGCAGGCAAGGAATACGCGCGCCGCGCCAAGGCCGAAGGCAAGGACGCCGCGATGCGCGCTCTTGTCGACGGGACGAAGCAATTCTCGCTGCTCTGCCGTCGCCTCGAGACCTGCGGCAAACCTGTGGCCGCCGCGATCAACGGCGTGTGCATGGGCGGCGGCTTCGAACTGGCTCTGGCGTGCCACTATCGCGTCGTCGCCGATGCGGACAAGGCGCGCATCGGACTGCCGGAAATCAAGGTCGGCCTTTTCCCCGGCGCTGGCGGTACGCAGCGCGTCGCTCGACTGATGCCGACCCCGGACGCTCTTCAGATGCTGCTCAAGGGCGATCAGATCCGCCCAGCCGCGGCGAAGAAGATGGGCCTCGTGCACGAGGTCGCGCCCGCCGGTGAGATCGTCGCGCTCGCCAAGGCCTGGGTGAAGGCGAACCCGAACGCCAAGGCTCCGTGGGACGACCCAAAATTCAAGCTTCCTTCCGGCAAGGTTTTTTCGCCTCAAGGCATGATGATCTGGCCGCCGGCCAACGCCATTTATCGTCGCGAAACCTATGACAATTATCCGGCGGCCAAGGCGGTTCTGACGAGCGTATTCGAAGGCCTGCAACTGCCTATGGACCTGGCGCTCGCGGTTGAGAGCAAGCATTTCGCCAACATCCTGTTGTCGAAGGAAGCCGCGGCGATGATCCGTTCGCTCTTCCTGTCTATGGGCGAACTCAACAAGGGCGCGCGACGCCCGGCCAGCGTGCCAGCAACGAACTTGCGCAAGGTCGGCGTGCTCGGCGCGGGTCTGATGGGTGCCGGAATCGCCTACGTTTCGGCGAACGCCGGGCTCGATGTCGTGCTGATCGACCGCGACCAGGAAGCGGCCGACAAAGGCAAGGCCTATTCGGACAAGCTCATCAGCTCCCAAATCGCCAAGGGCCGCGCCAAGACCGCCGACAAGGAGGCGCTCCTCGCGCGCATCACTCCCACTGCGGACTATGCGCAACTCAAGGGCTGCGATCTAATCATCGAGGCGGTATTCGAGGATCGCGCGATCAAAGAGGAGGCGACGAAGAAGGCGCAAGCCGTCGTCGGACCCGACGTCGTGTTCGCCAGCAACACCTCGACGCTGCCGATCACCTCGCTCGCCGCGACGTCGCTCAAGCCGGAGCATTTCGTCGGCGTGCATTTCTTCTCGCCAGTCGAGAAGATGATGCTGACCGAGATCATCATGGGCGAGAAAACCGGCGCGAAGGCGCTGGCGACGGCGATGGATTTCGTCCGCGCGATCAAGAAGACGCCGATCGTGGTCAACGACTGCCGCGGTTTCTATGTCAACCGCTGCGTCGGCAACTACATGGTGGAAGCGCACGCGATGGTGATGGAAGGCGTGCCGCCGGCGATGATCGAGAATGCCGCCAAGATGGCCGGCATGCCGATCGGGCCGCTCGCGCTCAACGACGAGGTCGGCATCGATTTAAGCTGGAGAATCCTTCAGGCTGCGAAGACGGACCTCGGCGCGAACGCCGTCAATCCTGCCCAAGAGAAGCTCATCGAGGCCATGGCGGTCAAGGAAGGCCGCTCCGGCCGCAAGAACGGCAAGGGGTTCTATGACTACCCAACGAATGGGCCGAAGAGCCTGTGGCCCGGACTAGCAAATATTGTCGGGAAACGGCTCGATCCTGACGCGATCAGTGTCAAGGACCTCAAGGATCGCTTCCTCTTCACTGTGGCGCTTGAGGCCGCTCGTTGCATGGAAGAGGGCATCGTCACCGATCCGCGCGAAGCCGACGTCGGTTCGATCCTCGGCTTTGGCTATGCGCCTTATTCGGGCGGCGCCGTGTCCTTCATCGACGGCATGGGGCTTAAGGCCTTCGTCTCGCACGCCAAAGAGCTGGCAGCTAAATATGGTCCGCAATTTGAGCCGGGCGAGAAGCTCGTCCGGATGGCCGAGCGCGGCGAGACCTTCTACGGCTCCCACAGCGAGAAGCGAAAGGCGGCGTGAGGCTTCCGCGTACGCTTCAACGCAAGGAGCTCGCGTCCGAGGCCTTGGCGCTAGCACTCAGCAGCTTTGCTGCTAACAGTTTGATATGGCACGAATTTTGCGGAACCTAAGATTGCCAGAATGCGTTGGAGATGGCACCATCGCACTCTGGGAATCAGGAGAGCCCGCATGGCCACTGCCGACTTCCGCCGCCAGCTCGAGGGGTTTGGGCTGACCACCGCCAACATCCTCTATCACATGCCCGATCACCCCGATATTCTGCAGAACTTCATCTGGCAGCATCACGACCTTCATCCGCACTTCCCCGAGCTTAAGAAGTTTCTGGACTTCTGGACGCGCGAGCTCGACGGTCTGCTCCACTCAGTGACAGTGGCGCATTCGCGGCTCATCAAGCCGGCGGAATTCAAGGCGGTTGGAGCGGAATTCCGGCTGAACTGAGTTTCGCGTCGCCGCGGTATGCGCGCACGGTTTTTGCGGAACCTGGGGTGTTGAGGGCCTCCCTGGCGCAGTGGCGACGTGGGCGAAAGTTCGTCTGTCAGCTTAGGCCGGCGCAAGCGTCGCATAATGTTGGTATGCGCCCGCAACGCTCCCATTGCCTCCGCTCGCAATTCCTAGAAAGCGATGCGGGGGTTCGAGGACACGCAGCCTCGGCGTATGCGAATTGAGCTTTGCAAGGCGACGACGCGGTATCTCCGCCCGGTCATTGCGAGGGTGCCTTGACCGGCTGAAAGATTGGCGCCGAGGAACGCTCCGCCTGGAGCGGAGAGTTGAGGGATGGATTCGGTTGATTGTCTTGTCGTCGGCGCGGGCGTCATCGGTCTCGCCGTCGCGCGAGCTCTCGCTCGGGCGGGACGCGAAGTCATCGTCGTCGAAAGCGAGAGCGGGATTGGCGCGGGGGTGAGTTCCCGCAACAGCGAAGTGATCCATGCCGGTATCTATTATCGGACAGGGCTCGACAAGACACGGCTCTGTGTAGACGGCAAAGCGCTGCTATATGCGTTCTGTCAAGAGTTCGGCGTTCCGCATAAGCGATGCGGCAAGCTCCTAGTGGCGGTGAACGCGGGAGAGGTCGACCAGCTCACCGCGATTAAGGCCCAGGCCGAGGCCAACGGCGTCGTCGATCTCATCTGGCTCAGCGGCGAGGAGGCGCGTGCGCTCGAGCCCGCGCTGGTCGCGGAGCGTGCGCTGTTGTCACCCTCCACCGGCATCATCGACGCCCACGGCTTTATGCTGGCGCTGCGGGGCGACGCGGAGGCCCACGGCGCCATGTTCGCCTTCGAAACGCCCGTTCTCGCCGGACGCACCAATGGACAAGGACTTGTCATCGAAGTTGGCGGCCCCGCGCCCATGCGCCTCGCCGCCGGTTTGGTCGTAAACGCCGCGGGTCTCGGTGCGCAGGCACTCGCGCGCTCGATCGCTGGCATGCCGGTCGATAAGATCCCGTCGTTGCATCTCGCCAAGGGCAACTACTTTTCCTTGAGCGGACGTTCGCCCTTCTCGCGCCTCATCTATCCAATGCCCACTCCAGGCGGCCTCGGCGTGCATCTTACGCTCGATCTCGCCGGACAGGCTAAGTTTGGCCCGGACGTCGAATGGGTCGAAGCAATCGACTACGGCGTCGATCCCGGACGAGCACCATCCTTCTACGCGGCGATCCGAACCTACTGGCCAGGCCTGCCGGACGGCGCCCTGCAGCCAGGCTACGCCGGCGTCAGGCCGAAGATCGCGCGCCCCGGCGGCTCAAACACAGATTTCCTCCTCCAGACCGAAAAAGAACACGGCGTTGCGGGGTTGATCAACCTGTTTGGGATCGAGTCGCCGGGGCTGACGGCGAGCCTAGCGATTGCGGACTGGCTAGCGCACCGTGTCTGACCACACTCAGGTCAGACGCATACGGGGAGTTGTTGGTCCGGCCACCTGAACATGCCAGCGCAATTTGACGCCAGACGCGTTCAGGCGCGGACCGACGCGGCTAGCGGGCCGGCTCCAGCCGAATGCGCAATCCCAGTGGCGCCTCCGCGCGCTTGAAGCGCCTCGTAATCGTCGCTGTCGGCGAGCTTATAGCCCGCGGCCAAAACCGAAGTCGGCAATACGCGTTCAAGCGCATGCGGCAGGTCGCCATCGATCAGCCCGCTCTCGTAAGGCATGTCGGCGGCAAGATGCAGGTCCCTCAACGGCTTCAACGCCTCCGGGCGAACCCAGAACATTGTTCCGCCGAAGAAATCGAGTTGGAACTTGTCGGCCGGTATCCCCATACGTTGAGCAATCTTCAACGTCATGGGCCGATTGGCCGACCAGGAGAGATCCTCGGGATAGCCCGCCTTCGGCAATCGGAAGACCTTCGGGCCGATCATCCCAACCGACGGGTCGCGCTCGAACATGTCGATGGCGGCGTTTGCTGCGCCCGGCGCGCCTATGAGATCGAACAGCAGCCGGCGCCGCCACATCTCGCCCGTATACATCTTGCGGCCGCCGTCGATCGACTTCTTCCCGTGGATCTTGCAAATGTAGCGGTAGCCATCGAACCGGCCTCGTTCAAGCAGGGTCAGGAAGGGGCCAATATCGCGGCCACGATTCTCCATCATCTCAATTTCGGCGGCGGGATAGTTGCCTCGGATCGTTTCGATCAACCGTTCGCGACCCGCGACTGTCGTGACGATCAGATCGAAAGGAATCGTTAGGCCTCGGAGCGCCCCAGCAATGTCGGACCAAGTGTCCTCATAATAGATGTGGGCGACGACCGCCACCGGCAGGGCCGCGGGCCGATCCGTGACTTGAGCCGGACCCGCCCCCGCCGGCCACCCATAGAGGAGCTCGGGATGCTTGGCGGCAAGGTCACTGTCGACCGTAACGCCTATGTTTATCCAATCCTGATTGTATCGGGTGAAGCGCTTGCGTTCAGCTTTTGGCCCGATGGAGAAAAGAGTGAACTCATCGTATTTCAGGTACTTCTTTTTCCTGAAGAAAAATGCCAGACGCAGCCGCGCCCATAAGGACGGCAACGCCGCCAGCGTTTCAACGCGAAAGTCGCGGCTCTCGATCGGAAGCGCGGTCCCCTCGCTAGAGACAACGACATACTCCAAATTCGGCGAAAAAGGCGCCAGAACGCTTTGCTTGGCAGCGCCGATCGTCACCAGTGAAAGCGCGTCCTCCTCCCTCTGACCGACGGGCTTTAACCGGTAGGCGCGTGGGAACCGGAAAGAAAACTGGCTCATCGATCTCTGGCCGGAGTTTCCTGTGTGGGAGGAGCAGCGTTGGCGCCTGCTCTAGCGAGGACCCCCGCGTGGCGCAATCGGGGCCCTAGACGAAGTCATCCGGCGCTCCGTTCAAAGGGCACGCAATTCTGCGCGCGACTCCTCGTTTTCAAAGGCTTAGGCCCATTTTTCTGCAACTTCAAAGCGGCTAAAAACACACTTTGATAATGTTCTACAGCGCATTTCGATTCGGACCCGTCGCGCGAACGGCTAGCGCCGTCCCCTAATGACCTGCCCTTGACAGCGGTTGCCCGCTCGATGGGCGCGATCGACGGTCATTTTCCTGCCAGCCTCCCTCAGCGAGGAAAGCTGCTTGCTTTAAGTCGTGGGCAAAGGCGCGGGTCTCAGCCTCCTTTGCGGCTGGGTCCGGGAGTCGAAGCAGATAGGCGGGATGGATCGTCGGCAGCAACGTCCGTGCGCCGAACGCGATTGGCCGTCCGCGCATGTCAGCAAGCCGCGCCGACGGTCCCGCCACGGCGCGAAGCGCGCTCGCGCCCAGCGTGACGACGAGCGGCGCTTCCACCAAAGCGAACTCGCGGTCCAGCCACCAGCGGCAGTGATCAATCTCGCGCACGCCAGGCGTCTTGTGGATGCGCCGTTTTCCGCGCGGTATGAACTTGAAATGCTTGACCGCATTCGTGAGATAGCATTCGACCTCTGAGAAGCCGGCGTCGCGCAAAGCCGAGCGCAGCAGCATGCCCGCGGGCCCGACGAAGGGACGACCTTGAAGATCCTCTTGATCACCGGGCTGCTCGCCAACGAAGATCGCGCGGGCCTGCATCGGACCTTCGCCGAACACCGTTTGCGTCGCGCAATCGGCAAGGGAACAGAGGCGACAAGCTTTCGCCTCGCGCAGAAGCGATTCATAGCCGTCAGCAGGCTCGCGAGGCGTGCGGGCCTCAGCGAAGCGCGCGGCGACTCTCATTGCTCCCGGCTCGACCTCGGACGGCTGCGCCGCAACCATCTGCGCCTCGCGAAGTTGAGCGCTCGAAGACATGGCCGGGATCTGACGCGTTTCAGGGAGATTGGCCCAATATTTCTTCGGCATCTCCTTGAGCATGGCCCGCTTCATCAGCCGAGCCGGATTGAAGATGGAACGGTAGTAGACGTCCCACGCGCCGGCGAAATCGTCGAGCGGCGGCGCGTCCTCACGCCGCGCGCCGGGACCAAAGCGCAAAGTTCCATCCCAGAGGATCGAGGTCCGTGGGGTCAGGATCGCAAACTGCATTGAAGCGAAACGGTCGACGAAAAACGGCGCCGTGAGTTCTTCGATGTAATGCGAGGGTTCAAACCAAGCGACGAATCGCGACCCGTCCGGCGTATTGATTTCGCGAAAGCGGACGAAGGCGGTCATTTTGTGGCGATCCCGCCGCACCGCGCGCTCCATGTCCTCAAGCCGTCGCACCAGCGGATCGCTTGCGATCTCCAGGAAGCGCGGCGTCTCCCGCAGTCGCAGGAGGGCTGCGTAAAGCAGATCGTAGCGGGTCGGCTCCTTATGTCGGCAAACCAGATCGGCCAGGTCGAGAAAACGGGGAGGCACGCGCAGCGCCGCGCCTGTCGTCGGGGGTTCAGGCGCTTCTTGCTCTGAGAAAAGGTCGCTCCCTTCCTCCGCATTCTCCGTCACAAAACGGATTGCATCAGGCCTCACTCCGCTCGCCGCGGCCGCGCGCGCGACTCGACGAAAACCTTCGAAATCAATCTCGCTTTCCAGGCTAACGATCTTCACGGCGCCCTGCCCACACTCATGCAAAAAGATCGAGCTGACGCGAACCGCGACTCGCAAGCTTGCCGCAAGCGAAGGCGGAGTCGATGAGGCCGGTCGGCCGCCAGTCGGGCGTGACGACAAACGGACGCACTGCGTCTAGCGAGTGGACGAGACGAGCGAGATCATCGATCCGCAGCGTGACATGCCGGCGCGCAGTCAGGATGCGCTTGACAACGCGAGCGCCCAAGCCTGGCACGCGCAGGAGCGTCTCGCGCGGAGCGCGGTTGACGTCGATCGGAAAGAGAGCCCGGTTGCGCAAAGCCCAAGCGAGCTTCGGATCGCGCTCGAGATCGAGCATGCCGTCGCTAGCGGCACCAACGATCTCCTCCGCCGCGAAGCCGTAGTAGCGCATCAGCCAGTCGGCTTGATAAAGACGATGCTCGCGCATCAGCGGCGGACGGCGAAGCGGTAAGCTTTGCGAGGCGGACGGAATAGGGCTGAAGGCGGAATAGTAGATGCGCCGCAGGCCGTATGACGCATAGAGCGAGGCCGAGCGGGCGATGATGTCTCGATCGTTCGTCTCGTCGGCGCCGATGATCATCTGCGTGCTTTGGCCGGCCGGAGCGAACCGCGGAGCGTGCGGCGTTTTCCGTTTCTCTTCTTTCGTTTCGTCGAGGCGCAGCCGAAGGCCGCCCATTGCTTTGCGGATGACTTGAGCATCCTTCTGGGGCGCAAGGCGGACAAGCGCGTCGTCGACCGGCAGTTCGACATTCACTGAAAGCCGATCCGCGGCCCGGCCGGCGCGCTCCATCAGATCCTGTGACGCTCCTGCGATCGCCTTTAGATGAATGTAGCCCCTGAAGTCGTGATCGCGCCGTAGCGTCTCGGCGACGCGGACCATCTCCTCCATCGTGTGATCTTCCGATTTCGCGATCCCCGACGAAAGAAACAATCCCTCGATCATGTTGCGGCGATAAAAGCCCAGCGTGAGCGCCACAATCTCCTCGACCTTGAAGCGCGCGCGCGGCGTGTTGCTCGACAGGCGATTGACGCAAAAAGCGCAGTCGTAGACGCAGAAATTCGTGAGCAGCACCTTGAGGAGCGAAACGCACCGGCCGTCCGGCGTGTAAGCGTGACAGATACCCGAGCCCGTCGTGGATCCAAGCCCTTTGCCGTCGCGCGAGTTTCGACCGCCGGCTCCGGAAGACGCGCAGGAAGCGTCGTATTTCGCGGCGTCCGCAAGGATAGCCAGCTTCCGCTGAAGGCTTGCCTCGATCTGAATGTTCATGGTTTGTTTCTATCACAGCCTCTTTGACTCGCCAAGAGGATGCCCAGAAAGACAGCGGGCGTTAGTCGGAACGAGGTTGCTCGCCAGCTACCTGTTTCCCGAAATGTGAACCGTTACAACACACGGCTTTGGGGAACCGAAAAAAGGTAGAGCGCCTGCGCCCGCATCGAGATAGAGACGGCCGAGCGAGGATCCTGAATGACCGCCAAAGCGCCTAACATTCTCATCGTCATGGCCGACCAGATGGCGCCGGCGTTTCTGCCCATCTATGGCCATCCCCTCGTCCGCGCGCCAAATATGCAGGCGCTCGCGCGAGACGGCGTCGTGTTCGACAGCGCATATTGCGCGAGCCCCTTGTGCGCGCCGTCGCGCGCCTCGTTCATGTCTGGCCTTTTGCCGTCGCGCACGCGGGTCTATGACAATGCGGCTGAGTTCGCAGCCGACATTCCGACCTTCGCACACGCTCTCAGGGTTCGCGGCTATCGCACCATTCTCTCGGGCAAGATGCACTTCTGCGGGCCCGATCAGCTGCATGGGTTCGAGCAGCGGCTAACGACCGACATCTATCCCGCCGACTTTAATTGGACGCCGGACTGGGATCGCCCCGAGCATCGTCCGAGCTGGTACCACAACATGAGCTCGGTTCGAGACGCGGGGTTATGCGTGCGCTCGAACCAACTCGACTTCGACGACGAGACGGCGTTCATGGCGGAACGCGCGATCTTCGATCTCGCGCGATCAAGAGACGACCGGCCTTTTCTGCTGGTCGCTTCATTCTCGCATCCGCATGACCCCTTCGCTGTGCAGCAGCGCTACTGGGACCTCTACCGCGACGAGGACATCGACATGCCGGCGTCCGGGAACGCGCTCGATGCGCATTCGCGCCGCCTGCGCCACGTTTGCGCGATGGACGCCGAACCCGTGACCGAGGGTCAGGTGCGCGCCGCGCGCCACGCCTATTACGGCGGAATCGCCTATATCGACGACCTGCTCGGCCGGCTCATGCAGGCGCTCCGATCCGCCGCCTTGGCCGAGGACACGATCGTTATCCTCACCAGCGATCACGGCGAGATGCTGGGCGAACGCGGCCTTTGGTACAAAATGAGCTTCCTCGACGGCGCGTCCCGCGTGCCGCTGGTCGTCGCAAGTCCCGGCCGCTTCGAGCCGCGCCGCGTCGCCGCGAGCGTCTCGCTTATCGATCTCATGCCGACGCTCATCGACCTCGCGGGCGGGAATGCACAATCGCTCGGAATCGGCCTCGACGGGCGCAGCTTGGCGCCTCATCTCCGCGGCGCCGGAGGACATGACGAAGCGATTGGCGAATATCTGGCCGAAGGCGCGATTGCGCCGATCGTGATGATCCGCCGCGGCGCATTCAAATTCATCCACTCGCCCGTCGACCCCGACCAATTGTTCGACGTCAATCGCGACCCGCGCGAGCGCGACAACCTTGCAGACAATCCGACTTTTGCTGAGGTCATCGCCGAGTTTCGCGCGGAGGTTGGAAAGCGCTGGGATTTGGCCGAGTTGGACGCGCGGATCCGCGATAGCCAGCGCCGGCGCCGACTCGTCGACGCGGCGCTCAGCAGGGGCAAGATCCAGGCCTGGGATTTTCAGCCGTTCCAGAAAGCATCGCGTCAATACGTGCGCAATTCCATGGATCTCGATGACCTCGAGGCGATGGCCCGCTTTCCGCCTGCCGCGCGCCGCTGAGAATTGGACAGCAGGAATCGGGCGGACGAGCCACGAGTGCGCTGCTAGTCCGAGACGCAACACAAGCGTTTGAGGGGGACAGCGGCGATGACGGTCGCGCAGCGCGCGATGACGGCGCGCGAATGGGGCCTTCTGGCTCTTTTGTCCCTGCTGTGGGGCGGGTCGTTCTTCTTCATCGGCGTTGCCGTGAAGGAGTTGCCCCCCTTGACCCTGGCGGCCTTAAGGGTTGGGCTCGCTGCTCTCCTGCTGTGGGCGAGCGCTCCGCTGACCGGCGCAAAGCTGCCGAGGAGCGGCAAGGCTCTGGCCGCTCTCGCGCTGCTCGGACTCGGCAACAACGCCCTGCCCTTTGCCTTGATCGCCTGGGGGCAGACCCATCTGGCGGCCGGCCTCGCCTCAATCCTCAACGCGGCGACGCCGCTCTTCGCTGTGCTCGTCGCGCATGTCTTTACGGTCGAGGAGAAGTTGAGCCGTTTCAAAATCATCGGGACCGCCGCAGGCGTGGCAGGCGTCGCCTGGGTTATCGGGCCGGACCTGCTCTGGGGGCAAGCGAACGTTAACGCATGGGCGGAAGGCGCGGTGCTGTTGGCGGCGCTGAGCTATGCCGTGTCGGCCGTATTCGCGAGGCGCGTCCGCGCTCTCGGGCTTGAACCCCTCGATGTCGCCACCGGACAGGCGACAGCGGGCGCGATCTACCTTATCCCCCTCGCGCTCCTCGTGGACAGGCCATGGTCGCTTCCGGTCCCGAGCGTGGGAGTCGTCGCGTCGGTATTCGCGATCGCCGCGTTTTGCACGGCGCTGGCCTATGTCGTCTATTTCCGCATTCTATCCGGCGCGGGCGCAACCAATGTGCTGCTGGTTACCCTTCTGGCGCCCGCGACCTCAGTGGTCCTCGGCGCGCTGTTTCTACAGGAACGGCTACTCGCGCGGCAGTTTCTCGGCTTCGCGCTGATTGCGATCGGCCTCGCCTTCATTGACGGCCGCCTGCCCCGCGCCCTGTCTGGCGCTAACTCTAATGTGACGCGACGCAATCCCCAACTCCCCACTGGGCAGAAATCGCGCTAGCCTCCTGGCCCTGAAGAGGGCCCTTGATGGCGACCGGGACCAAGAAGCCGATCGATCTCGCTGACCGCGCCGCCAGTCGGCGCAGCAGGCGTTCTCACGCGGCCGCCGCAGAGGACGCATGGCGGCGCGAGACCTTTTGCCTGCCACGCGACGAAGCCCGCGCCAAGGCGCGCGAATGGTTCGAGCGCTTCCCCAAAGCGGCCTATATGACCGAGATCGAATCTTGGCGGGAGGTCGCGGACGATCAGATCGAATTTGTCATACGCCGGCTGCCGTCCGCAGATTGAGCGGACTCGTCGTGTTGTTATTTGCCTAGCACGGGTGAAGGCAGGTTTTTAGCTTGAGCCGCCGTTGTAGCTGAACCTCCGTCCCCATATAAGGACGACGCTGTCAGAACCCGGGAAGGGGCTCGTTAGGCGGCGATAGTATCCGGGGGTGGGAGTTGTCCTCGTCCAGAATTGAGCGTGAGCGCCTTGTTATCATTGGCTCGGGGCCGGCCGCCTACACCGCAGCGATTTACGCCGCGCGCGCTCTGTTGAAGCCTCTAGTGCTGGCCGGGTTCGAGCAAGGCGGCCAGTTGATGACCACCACCGATGTGGAGAATTATCCCGGATTCGCCGATCCAATCCAGGGACCCTGGCTGATGGAGCAAATGCGGACGCAAGCCGATCACGTTGGCGCACGGATCGAGAGCGAATACGTGGTCGCGCTCGAGCTCGGACAGAGGCCGTTCATCATTCGCTGCGACAGCGGTCGCACCTTCGCCGCGGAGGCGATCATTCTTGCGACCGGAGCGAAGGCCAAATATCTGGGCCTCGCAAGCGAAGAGGCGTTCAAAGGCTTTGGCGTCTCGGCTTGCGCGACCTGTGACGGGTTCTTTTTCCGCGGCAAGACGGTGGCCGTGATCGGGGGCGGCAATACCGCGGTCGAGGAGGCGCTGCATCTGTCCAACCTCGCCGCCCATGTCACCGTCGTGCATCGTCGCAACTCGTTCCGGGCGGAGAAAATATTAAGCGAGCGCTTGGCCTCCCGTCACAACGTCTCAATCCGCTGGAACACCGTCGTCGAGTTCGATTCTAGGGGAAGCGCCCCCGCGCGGCGTGACCGCAATCCGGCTGCGGAACGTAGTGACCGGCGCGCTCGACGATCTCACGGTCGACGGCGTCTTCGTCGCGATCGGGCACGAGCCGGCGACCGAACTGGTGCGCGGCCAGGTCGCCCTCAAGACCAACGGCTACGTTCAGACTGCGCCCGGTTCGACGACGACTAGCGTCGAGGGCGTGTTCGCCGCCGGCGACGTCGCGGACGACGTGTTCCGTCAGGCGGTCACGGCGGCCGGCCTCGGCTGCATGGCGGCGCTCGAGGCCGAGCGCTGGCTCGCCGCTGAAGAACCGGAACGGGCGGCGGCCGAATAAAAATAATTCCGGCGACGGCGCCAGGCAAATAAGTAACGAAATCTCGATGGCCTCGTGGGGCCGAGGAAACGTTCATGGACTGGGATAAGCTGCGCGTCTTTCAGGCGGCCGCCGACGCTGGGTCATTCACCCACGCCGGCGAGACGCTGGGTCTCAGCCAGTCGGCGATAAGTCGTCAGGTCGGAGCGCTGGAGGCTGACCTTGGCACGCCGCTGTTTCATCGGCACGCGCGCGGCCTCATTCTGACCGAACAGGGCGAAATGCTGCTCGGCGCCGTGCGCGACGTTGTTCTCAAACTCGACGCCGTGCGCAGCCGACTCATAGACAGTCGCGAGAAGCCGCACGGCGAATTGCGGGTCACGACAACATTGGGTCTCGGCGCCAACTGGCTAGCGCCGCGGCTCGGCGAGTTCGTCGATCTCTACCCCGAGATCAAGCTGCACTTGCTGTTGTCGGACGACGATCTCGATCTTGGGATGCGAGAAGCGGACGTCGCGCTCAGGCTGCGCGAACCGATCCAGCCGGACTTAATTCGGCGACGTCTGTTCACCGTGCATTTTCACGCCTACGCATCAGCCGACTATCTGCGACGGCATCCGCAACCACGCAAGGTCGAGGATCTCGATCAACACCATCTAGTCGCGTTCGGCGCGCCGACGGCGACGCATCTCTTGTACGATCTTAATTCACTTCTGAGCGTTGGCCGCGACCCCAAGTCTCACCGGACGCCACAAATTACGGTCAACAATCTGGCGGCGATGACGCACGCGGTCGAACACGGCGTCGGCATCGCCGTCTTACCCGACTATTGCGTGCAGCCGGAATCAGGACTCGTCCGTCTGCTGCCGCAGGCGGACATGCCCGAGATGGACTGCTTCCTTGTCTACACCGAAGAGCTTAAGAACGTCGCGCGGATACACGCGTTTCGCGACTTTCTCATCAGCAGCGCGCAGCGCTGGCGATACTGAGGCGCGTAGAGAAGGAAGGCGAGGCCATGCGATCCGGCTTCAGAACAACCGGTCTTTCCAGGTCTTCGGCGTCTTCTCGTTTATGATCTCAAGATCGATGTGATACTTGAAGTCGCGAGTGCCTCGCCTCCTGATCGCCTCGACCATGCTCGCCAAACCTGTGTCGAGATCGACTGACGTCTTGTACTGCAGGAGCTTTCTCGCCTTGTCGGAAGAGCACGACGCGTGCTCGACTTCCTGCGGTCGCCCTTTCATGAAGATGGGGTCGAGATTGAACTGTAGCTGATTGGCGATCCGCTCAGCGAGTTCGATGATCGTGATCGTCTCCTCGTCCGGACCGATATTGATGATCTCGCCAACGACGTTGTCGCGGAACGCCATCTCCTTCAAGCAATAGAGACAGTCGTCGATGAACGAAAAGCACCGCTTCTGCTTGCCGTTCCCATAAATGATGGGCTGGCGTCCTTGCAGCATCAAATTGATCATGATCGACGCCACGTTGCGGAAAGGATCGTCCCATTTCTGCCGCGGACCGATAATGTTGTGAGGCACCGCGATCACATATTCGACGCCATGCACGGTGCACAGATTGCGCAGAATGTCCTCGGCGGCGAGCTTGCCGATTCCGTAGGGATCCTGCGGCTTCGGCGCCTGGTCCTCCCTGAAGGGCGGCTTGAGCGCGCCGTAGCGCGCCATCGAAGAGCAGAAGACGACTCGCTTCGCGCGATTGGCGACCGCGGCGGAGAAAATCGCCACCGACGCGCCAACAATGTTCTGCGTTACGAAGTGAGGTGAGAAAACCGATAGGCCTTCGTACGCCGTCGCGGCGCAATGATAATAGATGTCGCAGCCCTCCGACACCTTCTGGATGTGGTTGAAGTCGTTGCAGTCGAACTGGTGAAAATCAACTTTCGACGGAACATTGTCGAGTTCCCCGCCGATGAGGTTATCGACCCCCACAACCTGATGCCCTTCGGCAAGCATCGCATCAGCCAAATGGCTGCCGAGAAACCCCGCAACCCCCGTAACGAAGACCTTCATCGTTGACCCTTTTCCCGTTTCAGCACTGTTTCACACGAAAATTCACGCTCAATCCGAAAGCGTGGCTTTGCCAGAAAACTCCTTCATTTTCGTGCTGACGCCCGAAAAGAATCCACCTCCGGTGCTCCGACGCTCCTCGGCTGCGCGAGAAACCGTTGCTTACGAATCGGCGCGTTGCAAAAAGACTTTCGTAGCCGGTCCCTGAACGGCTCGCATGAACCCGGGCATTCCCGTTTCGCCGCTCACGCCCGCCCACCATCCACTGAGGCCGATGGTGAACGAGCGCCATGAGTGAAAGCGAACCAGAAGTTCCAAAGTCTCCAGTAGCGCGATGCCCGCGAGCAGAGGCCAAGCCGCGGGGTATCGTTTTTTCCCAATGATCACCCGATTCCGCTCGGTAAGGTAAATACTGAACCGCGACCGCTTTGGACGCGGTCCACCAGAACCTGAGGTCGCGCCAGCCACATGGTGGACGACCGAGTTCGTGCGCGTAGCCCAGCCGGAACTTTCCACGGCGGAGCGACCATTCACTATCCTCGTGATAGACGAAAAAGTCCTCATCCATCACGCCGATCGTCTTGATGTAATCCTTCGACACGAACATCGCCGTGCCCGCGACAATGTCCAGATCCGCCTCGACTTCCCTCAGGTCGGGAGTCATATCGGCCGGCTGTCCATGCCCCAGAGACCGAGCCCGCCCAAGTAAAGGCCAGTATTTGAGGCCGCCCCACAGCTGAACGCGTCCGTTGGCCACGAAGACAATTTTGCTCCCGACGATTCCGTAGCCGCCTTCCGCCTGGCGGCGCACCAAGGCGCCGAGCGCGTCCGGCTCCGGAAACGTGTCAGGATTGAGGACCCAGATGAAATCCAACTCGGTATCGGCGGCGGCGATGCAGAAATTGACGCCGCCGCTATATCCGCGGTTCTCGCGCGACCTGAGGACCCTCACCACGCGCCGGTCCGCGCCAAGATGGAAACGCTGGCCCTCCGCAGCGCCCAGTCGATCATTCGCCTCGGCGTCAGCCGCGACCATACCCGGGACGTTGGACAGTTCCCGAATATCGCGATCGAAGGCCTCATGGCCGCCGTTCTCACAGATGACGACGCTGAACTCTCGGTAGATCGAGTCCTTGAGCGACCCGAGGCAGCCCACAAGGTTCTTGGCCTCGTCTGTCGCGACAATCGCAATGACGACGCGAGGGGCGGTGCTAATTCCGTTCGCGACTTCCGACACTCGACACCCCTACCGATTGGTCAATCTCGCATGGCTGGCGAAACGCTATTCGCAAATTGCTGACGGGCTCTTGCGTCAGCGCTACGACACGCGGCTAAAATGCTGCTCCTGGCAAAGCCCGCCCTGATGTTTTTGGTTGAAGCGGCCGCAACGACTCTGAGCGACCTTCGCGGCCACCCTGAGGCCGAACGTATGCGCCTGTCTTCCAAGCCTTGGCTGGAATTGAAGACGCCACGGGAAGATCGAGAGGTATCGGACCCATGAAGCAGTGTCAATCAGGAGGCCGCAGCGCTCTCGATCCACTTGGAGGACAAGCCCGACGCGATTCACTTTTCATCCTGCCGCGTGAGCGCTCGATAGGCCACCGAAAAGCGGTACGCGCGAATCTGAGCGAGCCCGACGATCGCCATGAGGCGGTTTCGAGTTCCGTTCAAGCGTTTCGAGGCAAGCGGCAGGAAGGCATGCGGCGCGACCGCAAGCAGGGCTGCCGATTGGCGCAGCAAGACGAGGACAGGTCCCCTGCCCTCGCGCCGAGCGCCTTCGGAGGATTCGAGGGTCAACCGCCGCCATTTGCGCTTCAATTCCTCCATTGTCCGGCGAGCGGGGTGGCCGACGATCGACTTTGGCGCAAATCGAATGCGATAGCCCTGCCGCCACGCCCTTTCACACCAATCCTTGTCCTCCGGGACGCTGTTTATGAAGTCGCCGACCGCGTCGAACACCGAGCGCCACACAAACATTGATGCGGTGACCGTGAACTTGAGCTCTTTGACGTAGCGCTCGTTGCGGAAGGCGAACACGCTCTCAAAGGCCTCGGCCGCCGTCATTCGCCCAGGATCCTCAACCAAGACGTCGACGTGGCCGCCGGCGATATCCGCGTAACGCAGTTCGGCGAGGCCCTCCTCAAGCCACCGCTCATCCGGACGACAGTCGCTGTCGATGAAAGCGAGCGCGTCGCCCCGTGAAGCGCGCACCCCAGCATTGCGGGCGGGCCCGGCGCCCCGCTCTGCAGCTTCAATCACTTGGCCGCGCGACCCGACAATGCGGCGCACCGCGTCAAGGCCGCGCCAGCTGCCGTTGTCGACGACGATGATTTCGGTCCGATCGCCTGGAAAGCTCTGCGCTTGCAGCAATCTCAAACAGGTATCCAAACTGTCATAATCGTCGAGGTGCGGCACGATCACGGAGACGAGACCGACGCCGGGCGGCCTGCCCGTCGCCTCGAGCGGCGAGGCTTGTTCGGTCTCACCGACCGTCATAGCCTGCCTTTGAGCCTCATTTGGCGTATTTGCTCATGATTGATACGGCTTTCTCGAAATTGCTCATTTCTAAAATGTCGTCCGTCTCCAGCATTGTATCGAATTCCGATTCAAGTGCGGCGACCAGGATCATATGGCCAATCGACGTCCAGGCTGGGTAGTCCTGATAGACGAGCTTTGACGTATCAGCATCATCTTCAAGGTCAAAGCTTTCTTTAAACGCGCTGAATACCCGCTCCCTTACCGTCATTGACCTCGCCTCCACAATCGTAAGCTTAAGCCCGGAACGAAGGACATCCGCTCCCCGGACCGACTCCGGTCAATGCCACTCACTCGACTCTCGTGCAAAGGAAAACCCGTTCCCCGCGCTTCAACCCATGCTTGAGGACGTAAGGCTCTTTCGACACCCACTCGCGGATCGAGAACCCCGCCTCGCGCAGCCGATCGCGAAGGTCGCGACCATAATAGCGAGCGTGATCCTCCTGCCCGAAATGGATCAATCGGTCGGCAGCGGACACGACCGACGGGTTTTCGTAGGTCTCGTCGAGTCCTTCTTCTAACGGAACCATGATGATCGCCATGCCGGACGGGCGCAAAATGCGCCTTAGCTCCGACATCGCCTTGCGATCGTCCGGGACGTGCTCCAAAACGTGAAGGCATAAGATGAGATCGAATGACTGATCCGGAAGAGCGATGTTGCAGATGTCGATGCGAAGGTCGACATCCGTTTTGAACAGGTCGCAGGTCTTATAGCTCTTGACCCCTTTACTGCGGATGAACGCGGTCAGGCTCGGCTCGGGCGCGAAATGAAGAAGCTCCTTGCCCTCGAACAGCGGCTCTTGACCTGCGCAGATGGCCAGCGCCCGATGACGTTCAAGAGAAAGACAGCCGGGGCAGATCGTATCAGCGGCTAGTGGGTATCCGTAAGAAAAGAAACGGCCGGTGTGGCCACAAATCGTGCAATGTCTCGGATATTGAGCACCGAACAACCTCAGGGCGGATTTGCGAGCATATTTAAGCGCCCGCGCAGTGGCCCGTATTGGCTTCGGTACGTTTGTATACTGCATGAAATCTTGGCCCTAAAACGAAGAAGCGGCGCTCACGAGAAAACCAAATGGTCTTTTCTTGGCGCCGCTCTTATTTAGCAACATTCTATATCGTTCGTCCGCCGCAATGGCAATCCCCGAATCGGCTGAGATCCATGCGCCGGCGTGGCTGTGCCGCCCTGCGCGGGTCGATCGCAAGTCCCCTCAGGGCAGCCTGGTATCAGCCGTAACTGATGTCAGGCTGCGTGCCCATTCGGAGCCCGGATGTTTTGTTATTGCTTTTCGACCTGCCCGAATTCCAGGTCGACTGGGGTTGCGCGGCCGAAGATGGACACCGCGACTTTGACCCGCGATCGGGATTCGTCGACTTCCTCGACCACGCCGTTGAAGGAGGCGAAAGGCCCGTCCGCCACCCGCACGTTTTCGCCGATCTCGAACCGGATCGCCGCTTTCGGCCGCTCGACGCCATCGGCCACTTGTCCCTTAATCCGGTCGGCCTCGAGGTCGGAGATCGGCATCGGCTTCTTGTCAGCGCCGAGGAACCCCGTCACCTTGGGCGTGTTCTTGATCAAGTGGTAGACCTCGTCGGTGAGGTCGCATTTGACCAAGACATAGCCGGGAAAAAATTTCCTCTCCGAGTTGATCTTGCGCCCGCGACGCATCTCGACGACCTGCTCGGTCGGGACGAGAATATCCTCGAATTTATCCTCAAGGCCTCTTTGACGCGCCTGTTCCTTAATGGATTCCAGCACCTTCTTTTCGAAGTTGGAATAAGCGTGAACGATGTACCAGCGCATAGTCATATTTGGGCGATCCGGATCATAGCCGAGCTTAGCCGCCGCGCCCGAAGCCAAGGGCGAGAGAAACGATTGTTCGCAGAACCTCGTCGACGACGAGGAAGAACAGGCTCGTGAACACCACCAGCATCAGCACGAGCCCAGTGGTGATCAAGGTCTCGCGCCGCGTCGGCCAGATGACCTTGGCGCCCTCGGCGCGCACCTGCTGAATGAACTCGAATGGGTTGGCCATTGCCTCGACGTGGGTTTGAAATCGACGCGGCGGGCGATGACGCCCAGCCAAAAAACTCGCGGCGCGGAGCCTCCCGGCGCCGCGCCACCTCGGACCTCATATAGGAAAAGGCGCCCTCTCGCCAAGCGAAATGTGACGTCCTGAGATAAAACGGTCACAATGGCCAAGGCGCGTGCGTAATCCAGGGCCGCTAGCCGCGGAAGTGCTTCGACAGCTTAAGGCCCTGATGCTGATAGCTGGAGGTCGCGTCGGCGCCGTAGAGCGCATCCGGGGGTCCGGCGAGTTTTTCGTACACCAGCCTTCCGACTGGTTGGCCGTCTTCCAACAGGAACGGCACATCGCGGCTGCGCACTTCCAGCACCGCCCGAGCGGATGGGCGCCCGTCCCCGCCTTGCCCGAAGCCTGGATCGAAGAAGCCCGCGTAATGAACGCGAAACTCCCCAATCGCCGGATCGATTGGCGCCATTTCCGCCGCGAGGTCAGAGGGGATCTGAACTCTCTCTCGGGAAGCCAGGATGTAGAACTGGTCGGGATCGAGGATCAGCCGCCGATCATCGCGAGCCCGAATTGGCTCCCAGAAATCCTCAATGGCGTAGCCGCGCAAGCGGCTGACGTCGATGACGTCGCTGTTCTTGATCGCCTGGTAGCCGACGATGGACTCGCCCGAACCTCCAAGATCGACCCGCAACACAACGCCTTCGCGCACGTCCAGCGGGCCGTCGACCAGCGGACAGGCGAGGTGCCGCTTGCGGATCTCGGCATCGTCGAGCGTGAAAGTGTGTCTTCCCTGCTGCTTGGAATTGCGGCTGCGAAACCGGACCTGGCTGAGTTTCGAGCCGGCTTTGACGCGCACGCTGAAGCTGCGGGGTGAAATCTCGAGCCAAAGCTCGCCCTTATAGTCGAGCGGCACGTCGTCGAAAGCTTCTCCCCCATCGACGATGAGGCGGGTGAAAATGTCGATCCGGCCAGTCGAGCTCTTCGGGTTTGCGGCCCCCGACAAGTTGGGCCTCAGCTCCAGCCGCTCCATCAACCGGGCGATATAGACAATTCCCTTCTCCAGCACGGCGCCCTTGCCAGCCAACGAGACGGGCTCCGCGTTCAGGCTCTTGAGCCGGTCGCGAACACTGTGCCCGCGCCCGGGAAGGAAGCTCGACCGAACACGATAGGCTTCCTTGCTGAGCCTTAGGTCGAGACTGGCAGGCTGAAGCTGCGACGACTTCGAGCTCAATCTCGGCCTTGATCAATTTCCGGCCGATCATGGCCCGGATCTTTTGCCGTCCGAACAGCCCGAACGGAGCCGAGAAGAGCGCGTCCCCCACGCCCGGTTCATCGCTGTCGAGGATGTGGGGAAGCAGCGTTCGGGGCGGGGTCAAGCTCAAGCCTCAAGGGGCGGTTTGGTGTTGTTAGCGCCCCCTAACCTTTAAGCCAAGACGTGTCAGGAGAGACTGGCCTTGACGCCAAGGCTTGGCTGGCGCTATCGAAAGCTCTCGTGGTCATTTGAGCCGATCGGCTTGCCGCCACGTTAAACAACGGGCTAAAAGATCGGGGCGCATTCAAACCGACGCCTCGTCTCAAGCCCATCAGGCGCCGTCGGCGCAGAGGTCTTGAAGATGACGAGCCCACGAAAATCCCGCGATCCCAAGACGCTCAGGCCCGCGACGCAACTGATCCATGGCGGATCACTGCGTTCGGCCTTCGAGGAGACGTCGGAGGCGCTTTTTCTCACTCAGGGCTATCTCTACGACACGATGGAACTCTCGGAGGCGCGCTTCAAGGGCGAGGATCCGGGCTTCATCTATTCACGCTTCGCCAATCCGACGGTTTCGATGTTCGAGAAGCGGATGGCGTTGCTCGAAGGCGCCGAGGCGGCGCGGGCAACAGCGAGCGGGATGGCCGCCGTCACGGCCGCCCTTATGGGCCAGCTCAGAGCGGGCGACCACATCGTCGCCGCTCGGGCCCTGTTCGGCTCGTGTCTCTATGTTGTCGAGGATTTGCTGCCGCGCTTTGGCGTCGCCTCGACCCTGGTCGACGGCGCCGACCTTGACGCGTGGCGGGCTGCTCTGCGTCCGAACACCAAGACAGCGTTCCTGGAATTGCCGACCAATCCGACGCTCGAGCTCGTCGACATCGCCGCTGTCGCCGAGATCATGCATGGGGCTGGCGCGACCCTGGTGGTCGACAACGTGTTCGCCACGCCTTTGCTGCAGCATCCGCTGAAGCTCGGCGCCGATTGCGTCGTCTACTCGGCCACTAAGCACATTGATGGCCAGGGGCGCGTGCTCGGCGGCGTCATCCTGGCGAGCGAGAAGTTCATCGCCGACCATATCCACAATTTCCTCCGCCAGACCGGCCCCTGTCTCTCGCCGTTCAACGCCTGGACGCTGCTCAAGTCGCTGGAGACTCTAACAGTGCGCGTCAGGGAGCAGACACGCAGCGCGGGCAGAATTGCGGACTTCCTCAGCCAGCACCCTGCGGTCGCCCTCACCCTCTATCCCGGCCGCGCCGATCATCCGCAGGCGGCGCTTGCCCAACGGCAGATGGAAGGCGGCGGCACGATCGTGGCGTTCGAAGTCGCCGGCGGCAAGGCGGCCGCTTTCCGGGTCGCCAACGCGTTTTCGATCATTGGCATTTCCAACAATCTCGGCGACGCGAAGAGCCTCGTCACCCACCCGGAGACAACGACCCACCAGCGGCTCAAGCCGGAGCACCGTGCGGCGCTCGGGATCTCGCCGGGCCTGCTCAGATTGTCGGTCGGCCTCGAGGACGTAGAGGACCTGATCGAGGACTTGGGCCAGGCGCTCGACAAGGCGACCCTGCCCCGCCGCCAAGCGGCCGAATAGACGAAGCGCCGGCGTTCAAGTGACTGAGGGGGCTGGAGTCTGCTTGCTAGTGTCTCGCCCGTGGGCCCCGACGTTAGGCCCTGTTGATCCGTTTGGATTTTCTTGGCGTGTAGCCGATTCAGGGCGAAGGCCGCGATTATGAGGGTTGGATTTCCTTGGATTTCCTTGGAATCTCTCGTCCGAATCGAGACTTATCAATGGGTTACACGGATAAAACGACCAAAAGTTTTTCCTCGGCCCTATCGGCCGCGGTGTCGGCGGCGCAGGCACGGGAGGCCTGCGATTGAGGCAAGGCGAAAGCGCAGGATGTTCATCAGGCAAGCTTAATCTAATTTCTGATTTTCTGCAATAGATTATCGCTTTGGGCTGTGCCCTTCGCCTAGGCCGCGACGTCGGCGACCACTGTGTCAAGCAACGGCGCGCCCATTGCGGTCACGCGAATGCGCCCACGCTCGTCGAGCTCCAGAAAACCGTCTTCGACCAGGCTTCGAATCCGTTCGGGATCGATCAGGCGGCCGCTGACCTTCTCAAACGTCCGGGGGTCGACGCCTTCGCTTAAACGCAGCCCCATCAGCAGGAACTCGTCGCCCTGCTCTTCGCGGCTGAGCGGCACGCTCTCGACCAAGCCGTTGCCCTCGCTCTCGACAAGGGTCAGCCACATTTCCGGGTGCCGCTCAGTCTCCTGCGCCAATCGGCCCTTCGCCGTGACGAGGCGCCCGTGCGCGCCTGGACCGACGCCCGCATATTCGCCGTAACGCCAATAGATGAGGTTGTGGCGGCTTTCGCCGCCGGGGCGCGCGTGGTTTGAAACCTCATAGGCCGGGAGGCCGCGCGCATAGGTCAGTTCCCGCGTCGCCTGGAACAAGGCCAGGCCCAGCTCTTCGTCGGGCAGCTCAAGCTTGCCCGCGTCACGCAGGCGCTCGAACATCGTGTCCGGTTCGATGGTCAATTGGTAGAGCGAAATGTGGTCGCCGACATAATTGAGCCCCTCGGCGAGCTCGCGCCGCCAAGCGGCCTCGCTCTGTCCGGGTCGGCCATAGATGAGGTCGAAGGTGAAGCGCGGGAACAGCGACGCCGCGAGCCTCACGGCGGCCAGCGCCTCGACGACCGTATGCTTGCGCCCGAGAGCCTTGAGGTCAAAGTCGTTCAGCGCCTGCACGCCGATCGAAAGCCGGTTCACGCCCGCTGAACGATAGCCGCGAAATCGCTCGGCTTCGACGCTGGTCGGGTTGGCTTCCAGCGTAATCTCGGCGTCCTTGTCGAGGCGCCAGGCCGATGCGATTGCGTCGATCACGCCCTGCACCGTCTCAGGGCGCATGAGCGATGGCGTTCCCCCGCCAAAAAAAACCGAGCGCACCGTCCGGCGCGGCGCGAGTTGCGCCCGATGGGCGATCTCCGCCTTAAAGGCGGCGAGATAGCGCGCCTCATCGATCGCCGCGCCGCGCACGTGACTGTTGAAGTCGCAATAAGGACATTTCGACAGGCAGAAGGGCCAATGGACATAGACCCCAAATCCCGGGTCGGCGGGCGGGGTCCGGTCGGCGCTCGCGGCGGGCGCGATGACGCTACGAATCATCGTGTCGTTATGCCAGCGAACCGGCACTTGCGCCAGCGCGGCGCGGCCTACCCTCTGGCGTCACAACGCCTCGTCGCCGGTCTCGGCGGTGCGGATGCGCATCGCCTGCTCCATCGGAAGGACGAAAATCTTGCCGTCGCCGATCTGGCCGGTGCGCGCCGTCGCCCGGATCGCCTCGATCGTCGATTCGACCTCGTTGTCGCTGACCGCAATCTCCAGGCGCACTTTCGGCATAAAGGCGACGTTGTATTCGGAGCCTCGATAAATCTCAGTGTGCCCCTTCTGCCGGCCGTAGCCATTGGCCTCGCTGACCGTCATTCCCTTGACGCCTAGCCGATCGAGCGTCGTTCGCACCTCGTCCAGTTTGAACGGCTTAATGACCGCCACGATGAGCTTCATGATCGCACGCCCTCGAAAGGCAAAAGTCCTGGATCCCTCGCTATGCTGGAGAAGTCGCCCGTGCAAGCGCGCATTTACTCCCGGACTCATGTTTTGCAGCTGCGCGAAGACCACGTAGTCGCAAACGCCAGCGGCCGCCTCACTCGCCTTCCGTCTTCAAGCGCGCCCTGGGGAAATAGAGTCGGGCCAATCGCCGGTTCCACCATTGGCCGGCCGTCAGCTTCTGCCAATAGCCGCACAACCCGCACATCGCCGTCATAGGTGAGCTCGGGCCGCACGCTGGCTGGTCTATCAACGGGGTCGAAGGAGAGATCTCCGACTAGCTCTCGCACGACATCACGACAGCTAGCGCAACCTCACTTCATCGGCCACAGGTCCGAGATCTCCGATAGGCGGTCGATGGCGCGCATCGACCGCCCGCCTGTGCGTTCTGCCGCCACGCGGCGGAATTGGGCTGAGCCTTTTGTCGGCTACTTACCTCTCGAGATCGGCCAAGGTCGGCATGCGGCCGTTTGGCGTCATATGATTGATGATCTGCGGCAACACAGTCGAGAGCTGGCTCAGCAATTCTTGCTGGCTCATGCCGGTGCGCTGCGCCAGTTCGGCAAGGACATTCTGGCCGAGCGCCGAACCGAGCTGTCCGGGCGGAACCGGCTCGTTCGGCCCGTGGCCGACCCAGGAATTGACCTGCGGCGACACGCCCCCTGCGGTGAGCTTGCCAATGAGATCCGAAAGGCCGCCGAGAATGCTGCCGGCTGGCGCGTTTGTCGGCACAGGTTGCCCAGGCGGCGGGATCGGCACAGCCGGCGCAGACGCCGGCGCGGAACTGCCGCCAAACATCTTCCCCAGAATCAGCGCGCCGACGGCGACCGCGATCGGTGTCGCCAGATTGCCGCCCGGAACCGCATTCTTCATCGCATCGTCAAAGGAAGCCATCGTTGTCTCCTCCACCTGAATCCAAATCGCTAAGAAGCCTCTGCTTCGACTACAGCCTAGCGCCGCAATTCGAAGATATCACGACCAAGACTATCGGCTTGCGTTTTCCCCGTCCATACCGCACATTCTCCCGGCGACGGACGGCGCACGGGAGGCTACGACATGGGCATATTGAGCTGGATCATTCTGGGCCTGATCGCCGGTTTCATCGCCAGCAAGATTGTCAATAAGACCGGCTCCGGCATGACGATGGACATTGCGCTCGGCGTCATCGGCGCCATCGTCGGCGGATTTCTAGCGAGCTTCCTGGGTATCGGCGGCGTCACGGGAGTGAACATCGGGAGCATCATCATCGCTGTCATCGGCGCGGTGGTTGTGTTGCTGGTCTACCGTGCGGTCGTCTCCCGCGCCTGAGTGAACCGTCAGTCGGCGGCGGCGCTCCAACGCGCCGCCGAACGGTCGTCTTCCTGTTTGGCTTCGATCCAACCCTCGACAACGCCATCGCTGCGTATCGCGCGCTTCCAGAACGGCGCGCGGGTCTTGAGATAATCCATCAGCATTTCGGCCGCCGCGAAAGCCGCCCCGCGGTGCGCGGCGGCGACCGCGACCAAAACGATCCGCTCGCCCGGCGCAATACGGCCGTAGCGATGGATGATGGTCGCGCCCAGAAGCGGCCAGCGCGCCTCGGCCTCACCCGTCGCGCGTGCAACCTCTTCCTCGACCATGCCGGGATAATGCTCGAGTTCGAGCGCGGCGAGCGATCCGCCCTCGTCGCGGCAGTAACCGATAAAGCTCACCACCGCGCCGACGTCGGTCCGCCCGTGCGCGAGCGCTTCGGCCTCCGCGCCGGGGTCGAAATCCTCTCGCTGGACGCGAACGCTCGCCATCGTCTTCAGCCGCCGGTCATCGGCGGAAAGAACGCCACTTCCTTCACCCCCGCGATGGAAGCGTCGCTGCGGGCGTGAACCCGATCGAGCGCGGTCCGAACAGCTGCAGGTTTGTCGAAAGCATGCGCGTAGCCCTCACCGCGCTCACGGAGCCAGGCGATAAGGTCGCCGACTGTCTCCACCGTCGAGGGCGGATTGAGCTCTTCCTCCGCCGTGCCGACGCGTTCACGCACCCAGGCGAAATAAAGCGCCTTCATTCTCGTCTCAGTCGCTCCCGGCGTGATCGTAGCTCGCCTTCATATAGTCCCATCCAGTATAGAGCGTTACGATGGCTGCGATCCACAACAGCACAATTCCGGTTGTTATCGATCCCGGAAGGACGGATTCTCCGGCTGGCCCAGCGATGAGAAAAGCCAGCGCGATGAATTGTACGGTGGTCTTCCACTTTGCGAGCGCGGTAACCGGCAGCGGAACCCTGAGCTCGGCCAGGTACTCACGCAAGCCCGAAACCAGAATTTCCCGGCAAAGGATGATGATCGCCGCCCATAGCGTGAGGCCCGAAATGGTCCGATTGGAGGCGAGCACCAGGAGCACCGCGGAGACGAGAAGCTTGTCGGCGATTGGGTCCAGCATTCTTCCAAGCGAAGATTGTTGCGACCACGCTCGCGCCAGATAGCCGTCGAAAAAGTCGCTAATCCCGGCGGCGATGAAGATCGCGAGCGCTGTCCATCGCGCCCACGGCTCATCCGGCCAGAACAAAAGCCCGGCGACCAGCGGGACCGCCGCGACCCGCGCGTAAGTCAGAATATTGGGCAGAGCCCAGTTGCGGCTGATCGGACGGGCGGTCGAAGAAACCATTTGCGACGCAGCAGACATCGTGCCTGTTCGCCCGTCAATAGCGCCCGCAAGGCGCAGGCGCCGAGCGGTCGTCAGCCACGCGGCGCGGACAAAGCTGGGGACGATGGCGCGCCCGCGGGCCTCCGCCGGCCCAACTTCGTTTAATGTCAAGGTCTTCAAAGTCTTCCTCGTGGCCAGGACCTCGCCCATGTCGAATGTTCACGTCGTCGCCCATCCGCTGGTGCAGCACAAGTTGACGCTGATGCGGGACAAGACCGTCTCGACCAAGGGCTTCCGGCAACTGATGAACGAGATCGGCATGCTGCTCGCCTACGAGGTAACGCGCGATCTGCCGCTCGAGGTGGTCGAGGTGGAGACGCCCCTCACGAAGACAATGGCGCCAACCATCGCCGGCAAGAAGTTGGTGTTTGCGCCGATTTTGCGCGCCGGCGTTGGATTTCTTGATGGGATGCTCGATCTGGTGCCGAGTGCGCGGGTCGCCCATATCGGGCTCTATCGCGACCCACATACGCTTGAGGCGGTGGAATATTACTTCAAGGCTCCGGCGGACGTGGCCGACCGGTTGGTTATCGTGATGGACCCGATGCTCGCGACGGCGAATTCAGCGGTCGCCGCGATCGACCGCCTCAAGCGGCGTGGGGTGAGGGACATCCGCTTCGTCTGCCTTCTCGCCGCGCCGGAGGGGATCGAACGGCTGACCAAGGCCCATCCCGAGGTGCAGATCTGGACGGCGGCGGTTGATGAACGGCTCGACGACCACGGCTACATCGTTCCTGGCCTCGGCGACGCGGGCGATCGCATGTTCGGCACGAAATAGAAGCGCGGCGTTCGACCGCCGCGTCCGTTACCTGAGCCCCTGCGGTCTTGGAGGGGCCAGGAATGCGGTGCCGGGACAAACCGCCGTGCTTACTTGCGGCGCCGCCGCTGCTGGCCAAGGCCCATCTGCTTCGCCAGAGCCGAGCGCGCCTTGGCGTAGGCGGGAGCGACCATGGGGTAATCAGAGGGAAGACCCCACTTCTCACGATACTCTTCCGGCGACAGGTTGTATTGGGTCCGCAAATGGCGTTTCAACGACTTGAATTTACGACCGTCCTCCAAGCAGATGATGTAATCGCTGGTAATCGATTTCTTCGGTGGGACGGCGGGCTTGGCTGCTTCCACTACGACCGGCAGTGCGCCAGTCGCGACACGCACGAGTGCCGCGTGAACGTCGCTGAGAAGCGACGGCAACTCGCTCGACGGCACGGAATTGTTCGACACATAAGCCGACACAATCTCCGCGGCGAGTTCAATGTGGTTCGTGGAATCGCTCATTGTTGACGTTACTCCAGTAAGCTGCCTGCGGAGAGAGCGCCTTGTTGACGATCAGCTCAGGCCATTCTCTGCTCATCCGACTACGACGAGCATCCTCATTCTTTATCGCTCTGTTGCGACTTGGGGCGGCGTCCACATAGCGCAAAAGAAAACATAGCACAAGACAAGATATGATAACTTCAACTACGGAATCGATGGAAATCGTCTGAATACTCACAATGAGCTGATTGACGGATGCTGAATTTAGATAAAAAAACAATTGCCTTCACTTGACAGATACGAATTAACGTGCCGCAAACGCTTTGACCGAATCATCCCGGCCCGTTTTCAGGATCGTGGTACGTCCACGCGAAAGCTTACGCTGCTGCATAATTGCCGGTCAGAAACAATCGCGAACTTGATTCGTCGCGGCAGGTGGCCGCGTTCATCTGCGCCGCTGCTTCGCGAACAATCACCGAGCCAAAGAATATGACTGTCCGAGGATGTCATCGGAGCTCAAAGCGACTATATGCGGCTTGCCGATCCAATTGATCGGCGCCGCGTGAGTTCCAATGCAGCATCAAAAGACGTCAACGTTCGTCACCGCGCGCAGGAACGCGACGCGGCAGGCCACACTGACGGGAACCGTCCAGCTCCTATGGCCTTACATCTGGCCAACCGACCGCTCTGATCTGAAGCTGCGCGTATTTCTCGCCGTGGCGCTGATGCTGCTCTCGAAGTTGTTCACGATTGCCATTCCCTATTCCTATAAGTGGGCGACCGATGCGGTCGCCAACAAGCTCGCGCTGGATGCCGTCCCGCTGCCGCGAGTTCTGATCGGCGCGGCGGCGCTCACAGCCCTTTATGGAGTCTTGCGCATCCTGATGGCGTTCACCCAGCAAGGGCGCGACGCTTTGTTCGCGGCTGTCGCCATGAATGCGGTGCGTCGATTGGCGATCGAGGTGTTCGACCATTTGCACCGCCTGTCGTTACGGTTTCATCTGGAGCGCAAGACTGGCGGACTGACTCGTGTTCTTGAGCGCGGGCGCAACGCGATCGAGACCCTTATCCGCACCTCGATGCTGACTGCCATCCCGACGGTGGTCGAGTTCGCAATGATCGTCGCCGCCATGCTGATCACGTTCGACTGGCGCTATGTCGCCGCGATCAGCGTCACGGTGGTCGCGTATTTGGTCTTTACGACTCTGGCCACCAATTGGCGCATCGGCATCCGGCGCGCGATGAATGAAAGCGACACGGAGGCCAACACCAAGGCGATCGACAGCCTGCTCAATTTCGAGACGGTGAAATATTTTGGCGCCGAGGACCGCGAAGCCGCGCGATACGATAAAGCGATGGCGCGGTACGAGCGGATGAGCGTCCGCACTTATGTGTCGCTCGCCGTTCTGAACGCAGGTCAGGCCTTCATTTTCACGGTCGGCCTGATTGTCGTCCTTCTGATGTGCGTCGCCGAAGTCAGAAACGGAACCAAGACCGTCGGCGCCTTCGTGCTCGTCAACCTGATCATGCTGCAGCTCTATCAGCCGCTCAATTTCATGGGGATGGTTTACCGCGATATCCGGCAGGCGATCATCGACGTCGAGGCTATGTTCGTCATCCTGGCGCAGGATCCCGAGATCGAGGACATTCCCGGCGCTCAGCCTTTGAAGGTGACCGCCGGCGCGGTCCGGTTCGAGAATGTAGACTTCGCCTACGATCCGGGCAGACCTATTTTGCGTGGCGTCTCGTTCGAGGCGCCGGCGGGTCATACGATCGCCATCGTCGGGCCGTCGGGCGCTGGCAAGTCCACGATATCGCGCCTCCTGTTCCGGTTCTATGAGCCGAACGCTGGGCGCATATTGATTGATGGACAGAATATCGCCGCTGTCACACAGAGTTCGCTGCGCGCGGCGATCGGCATGGTGCCCCAGGACACGGTCTTGTTCAACGATACGATCCTTTACAACATCCACTATGGTCGCGACGGCGCCAGCGAGGCCGAGGTGATCGGCGCCGCCGAGGATGCGCAGATCGACCGGTTTATTCGCTCGCTGCCGCAGGGCTATGATGCGCCGGTCGGCGAGCGTGGCCTCAAGCTCTCCGGCGGCGAGAAGCAGCGGGTCGGCCATCGCGCGCACAATGCTCAAGGCGCCGCCGATTCTGGTGCTCGACGAAGCGACATCGGCGCTCGATAGTTTCACCGAGCGCGACATTCAGTCGGCGCTGGAGCGCGTCTCCCGCGGGCGCACGACAATTGTGATTGCACATCGCCTGTCGACCGTGGTCAACGCCGACGAGATTCTGGTGCTCGACAAGGGCGATATTGCCGAGCGCGGGTCCCATCAGGAGCTTTTGGCGCGGGGCGGAATCTATTCCGCGATGTGGAGCCGCCAAAGGCAGGTCGACGCGGCGCAGGAATTGTTGCGGCAAGCGGGCCGTGAGGACAATCTCCGCGCCGCCGACGGTTTCGCGGCTCAGCCCGCGCCGTGACATCGGAAGCGATTGGCGCCATGAGTGCGCGCGGTTTGTCTCCGAGCGCGGGTTAATGAGCATCGTCAAATCGCTGCGGGGCCAGCTCGCACCGATCCACCCTGAAGGCTACATGTTCGTGGCCGGCTTCGCCGTTGCGACGCTGATCTTGTGGTGGCTATGGTCGCCGCTCGGCTGGCTCGGTCTCGTCATGACGCTTTGGTGTGCGTATTTCTTTCGCGATCCCGCGCGCGTCACGCCGGTCCGGAGCGACCTGGTCATTGCGCCCGCGGACGGTGTGGTCAGCTTCGCCGGCTTCGCCGCGCCTCCACCCGAGCTTGGCCTCGGCATGGCGCCATTGCAGCGCGTCTCGATCTTCATGTCGGTTTTCGATTGCCACGTGAATCGCGCCCCGGTTCAGGGCCGCGTCGCCCAGATCGTTTATCATCCGGGGCTGTTCCTCAGCGCCGATCTCGACAAGGCGAGCCAGGACAACGAGCGCAACAGCCTTGTCATCGACGCGCCGTCGGGACGATTCGGCGTGGTGCAGATCGCAGGCCTCGTCGCCCGCCGGATCGTGTGCTTTACGCATGAAGGCGCGCTGGTCGGCGCGGGCGAACGAATCGGGCTGATCCGCTTCGGCTCGCGCGTCGACGTCTACCTGCCGTCAGGAGCGCAAATCGTGGTGGGGGTCAGTTCGCGCGCCATCGCCGGCGAGACGGTGATCGCGCAGGTCGCGGCAGAGGTCGAGCCGCCGCCCTTTCAGCGGAGCTGAGGCGTGAACGAGGCGGGCCCCCCGACCCGGGCGCCGATCGCTGATGCCGCGTCGGCGCGGCGCGGTTTCCGGGCGGTGCCTCTCAGGCTCCTGATCCCCAACCTCATCACGCTGTTTGCGCTCGGCCTTGGCTTGACCGCGATCCGATTGGCGATGGAGGGGTCGATCGAATGGGCGGTGAGCGCGGTCGCCGCCGCTGCTGTGCTCGACGGCCTCGACGGGCGAATCGCGCGCGCTTTGAAGGGCACCTCTCGCTTCGGCGCCGAACTCGATTCGCTTGCCGACTTCGTTGACTTCGGGGTTGCCCCCGCTCTGGTGCTGTACGTCGCCAACCTGCACGCGGCCAAAAACTTTGGCTGGGTCGCGGCGCTCTTGTTCGCTATGGCTTGCGCTCTGCGTCTCGCGCGCTTCAACGTCATGATCGACGAAGATCAGCCTGCATGGCGAAAAAACTTCTTTCTTGGGATGCCCGCGCCCGCGGGCGCGATTGTCGGCCTCCTGCCGATCTACGTTCATTCCGCCTTCGATCTCGGCCAGCCGACCCCGCAACTCGCCGTGGTCGAGAGTCTCTACGTGCTGGCGGTCGCGCTGTTGATGGCGAGCCGTGTGCCGCACTTCTCCGGCAAAACGATCGGTCGCGTGCCACGCGAATATGTCTCGGTGGTGCTGGTCGGCGTCGCCGCGGCACTCCTCATCCTGTTCAACTTTCCCATGCAGGCGCTGGTCGCCGTCTCGCTCGTCTATCTCGCCTCGATCCCGGTCGCGGTCAGGCGTTATCGCGCGCTCGACCGCGGGACGCGGTAGCGGCAAATCGCGCCCGTCATTCGCTCTTGCGCTAAAGCGCCGGTCAGGCATCATAGGCTGGCGTTGACGCGGCTTAGCCGCGCCGTGCTATCGGGTTCCGCCCGCGGCTGTTGTTTTATTGCTTCCGAGGATCGGCGCTCGCATGGTGACGCAAAAACCTTGTTCCTCGACGAAAGTGCGCGGGCGTGTCTTTCGCGCAGCCGTCATTATCGCCACCGCGATCCCGCTCGCGGCCTGCAACGGTTCGAAGAACGCCTATGCGCCCCCGCCGCCGCCAAAGGTGGAGGTCGCGCAGCCATTGCTGAAGCCGGTGACGCTCTATCTCAACCTGACCGGCAATACGTCGCCCTTCAATTCGGTTGATCTCGTCGCCCGCGTGCAGGGCTTCCTCACCGACATCGACTATGTGGACGGCTCTGCCGTGAAGGCGGGCACTAAGCTATTCGGCATCGAGCGCGATCAATACCAGGCTCAACTCGACCAGGCGAATGCGACTCTCGCGTCCAATCAAGCGACGCTCGCGTACAACCAGGCCGAATATCAACGCCAGGCAACGCTCGGCAAAAGCGATTTCGCCAGCCAGGCGACGGTGCAGGAATGGAAGTCGAAAGCCGATGAGGCCGCCGCGCAAGTGTTGAACGCCAAAGCCGCCATCGAGACGGCCCAAATCAACTTGAACTACACGACGGTGATCGCGCCGTTCGACGGGATCGTCACCCGGCACCTTGTCGACAGGGGCGCGCTCGTCGGCGTCGGGTCGCCGACCAAGCTCGCAACAATCATCCAGCTCGATCCGCTCTACGTCTATTTCACCGTAAGCGAGCCACAAATTCTTCGGATCAAAGTGAACAACGCCAAGGCCGGTATCGAGTTTCGGACGACGGATCTCTCCACGATCCCAGTCCAGATCGGGCTACAGGGCGAAGACGGTTTTCCGCACCAAGGCCACATGGACTACGCTGCGCCGCAGGTCGACGCGTCGACCGGCACGCTTGAAGTCCGCGCGATCTTCGACAACAAGGCGCGCGGGCTGCTGCCCGGTCTGTTCGTCCGCGTCAGGACGCCGGTCGAGAAACTCGATAAAGCGATTCTCGTGCCCGATGTGGCGCTCGGGACGAGCCAGGAGGGCCGCTATCTGCTGGTGGTCGGGCAGGACAACGTCGTCCAGCGCAAAATCGTCAAGACGGGCGACCGCCAGGGCGCTTACCGGATCATCGAATCCGGAATCGATCCCGGCGACTGGGTGGTGACGGAAGGCGTTCAGCGCGCGCTCCCCGGCGCCAAGGTCAATCCGCAGCAGATCAAGCTCAGCGAAGCCGCCGCTGATCAAGACAGCGCCCCGGCCGCGACATCCGAACCAGCGAAGCCGCCCGCAGCGGATCCGGCGAAGTGACGGCGGGGGATAAGCGCCCATGATCTCCCGCTTCTTTATTGACCGGCCTGTTCTCGCCAACGTTCTGGCGCTGTTCTTCGTCGTTATCGGGCTTGTCTCGCTCGTCAATCTGCCGACCTCGCAATACCCGAACGTCGTCCCGCCGACCGTGCAGGTGACGACGCGGTACCCGGGCGCAAGCGCCACAACGCTCGTCAACACCGTCGGCACTGCCGATCGAGCAGAACGTCAACGGCGTTGAGAACATGCTGTACATGCAGTCCACGAGCGCGAGCGACGGCACCTATAATCTGACCGTCACTTTCGCGATCGGCACGAGCGCCGACGAAGACGAGATCCTGGTGCAAAATCGGGTTTCGGCCGCGCTCTCGTCCCTGCCGGCCGAAGTGCAGGTCCAGGGCGTGACGACTAAGAAGCAATCGACGTCGATCCTCGAATTCGTCGGGCTTGTGTCGCCCGACAGCCGCTTCGACAGCCTGTTCCTGGCGAATTACGCGGTGATCAATGTCGTCAACGAACTCGAGCGCCTCAACGGGGTGGGCGACGTATCGGTGCTCGGCGCTGGCCAGTACGCCATGCGGGTCTGGCTGGACCCGAATCTCATGCAGGCGCGTGGGCTAACGCCGCAGGACGTCATCTCCATTATCCAGCAGCAGAGCCAGGAAGTCGCCGCGGGCCAGATCGGCGCGCCGCCGGCGGTGAAGGGGCAAAACTTCCAGTACACTCTCAACCTCAACGGTCGAATCAACGACGCGCCCGATTTCGAGAACCTTATCGTCAAGGTCGAGCCCGGCGCTGGAGGTCGGATCACGCGAATCCGCGACGTCGGGCACGTCGACCTCGGCGCCCAGACCTACAGTGAAGCGTTCGATCTCGATGGCAAACCGGCGGCCGGCATCGCCATCTCGCTTCTGCCAGAGGCAAACGCGGTCGCCGTCTCCAAAGCGGTCCACGACAAGATGGAGGAGCTCAAGAAGAGCTTCCCCGATGGACTCGAATATCTGGTCCCCTACGACACGACGAAATTCGTCAAGGCCGCGATCAGTGAGGTGTGGCGTACGCTGATCGAGGCAGGCATCCTCGTGCTGATTGTCATCCTCGTCTTCCTGCAGGACTGGCGGGCGATGCTGGTGCCCGCGACGACCGTGCCGGTGACGATTATCGGCGCCTTCGCCGCGATGGCGGCGCTCGGCTTCTCGATCAACCTTCCGACCCTGTTCGCCATCGTGTTGGTGATCGGCATCGTGGTCGACGACGCGATCGTGATCGTCGAGGGCGTCTCACGCCACGTCGAGGAGGGCATGCCTGGACGCGAAGCCGCGATTAAAGCCATGGAGGAGCTGACTGGACCAGTCATCGGCATCACGCTCGTCCTGCTGTCGGTGTTCCTCCCCGCGGCTTTTCTACCCGGTCTTACAGGGCAGCTTTACCGCCAATTCGCCCTCGTCATTGCGTCGACCGCGCTGATCAGCGCGATCAACGCGATGACGCTCAAACCGACGCAATCGGCTTTGTGGCTACGGCCCCCAAAGCCGAATGCTCAGCGCAACTTCTTCTACCGCGGCTTCAACAGGGTTTATGACGCGGCGGAGCACGGCTACGTTCGGCTCATGAGCGGCATGACGAACCACGCCCTGCTGATGGTCGCTGTGGCGCTAGCGCTCGTCGTTTTCGCCGTCTGGTCGCTGACGCGCGTGCCAACCGGATTCCTTCCGACCGAAGATCAGGGTTACATGATCGTCGTCACGCAACTGCCGGACGGCGCCTCGAAGGAACGCACGGACGCGGTCCTGGACAAGATCCAGAAACTTGTCCAGCCGATGCCGGGCATCGAACATGTCGTAACCGTCAGCGGCATCTCGATTCTCGACAATCGCGCCAGCCTCGCCAACGCTGGTGTCGCCTTCGTCGTCATGAAAGATTGGGACGCGCGGCTCAAGGAACAGGGCCAGGATCAGGAATCGATCCAACGGAAGATCAACGGCGCCCTGCAGTCGATCCCCGAAGCCTTCTCTTTTGCCGTGCTGCCGCCGCCGATCCAGGGCGTCGGCAACGTGGGCGGCTTCACCATGCAGGTCGAAATCCGCAACGGCGATTTCGACTATGACCTTCTGCAAAGCCTCGCCAACACCGTCGTCGCGGACGGCAATGCGCAATCCGGCCTCTCGCGGCTGGCGACCACGTTTCGCGCCGGCGCACCGCAATACTCCGTCGTGGTCGACAGGACGAAGGCGGAGGCGCTCGGAATCACCGTCGGCCAAGTGTTCTCAGCGCTGGCCGGCTATGTCGGTTCGAACTACGTGACGCAGTTCAACAAGTTCGGCCACGTCTTCCAGGTCTATACTCAGGCGGACGCGGACAAGCGCGCCACGGTCGATGACATCCGCAATCTCAAGGTCAAGGCCGGCAACGGAGCGATGACGCCGATCGGCACGGCGATCGAGGTCACCCAGGTGACCGGTCCGCCGCTGATCAGCCTCTACAACCTCTACCCGACCGCAACCGTCGTCGGCTCGCCCGCGCCTGGTTTCAGCTCGGGCCAAGCCCTCGACCTCATGGAGCAGGTCGCCGCCCAGGCGCTCCCGACAGGAACGGGCTTCGACTGGACCGCGATGTCCTACCAGGAGAAGACGGTCGGCAACTCGACATACTACATCTTCGGCTTCGCCATCCTGCTCGTCTATCTGGTGCTGGCCGGACAGTACGAGAGCTGGATCCTGCCATTCGCCGTGATCCTCGCCGTCCCGTTGGCTCTCTTGGGAACCGTCGCCGGCCTCAATATCGAAGGCGCGGACAATAATCTCTACACGCAGATCGGCATCATCCTGCTCATTGCGCTCGGCAGCAAAAACGGCATTCTGATCGTTGAATATGCGCGCCAGCAACGGGACGAGGGCAAGCCGATCCTCGAGGCTGCAGTCGAAGCGGCGCGGCTGCGGTTCCGCCCAATCGTCATGACATCGTTTGCCTTCATCCTCGGCGTGCTGCCGCTGGTCCTGGCGACGGGCGCGGGCGCGGCGGCGCGGCGCTCGATCGGCATCGCGGTGTTCGGCGGCATGATCGCCTCGACCTGCCTTGTGGTCGTGTTCGTTCCCTCGTTCTACGTGATCATGCAGTCGCCTCGACGAGCGCCGAAAGCGCAAGCCGGCGCCGAGGCCGCGCCCTCCTCAGCCGGACGTCGCCGCTCCGTCGACGGCTGCCTGACGCTTGTCGGTCCCTGGCATCGTTCCCGACGCCCTCGCGGCGTGCCGGATGTGGCCTTCGCGCGATGCGCGCCTTATACAGTCGCGACGTTTCGAACCGCGTCGGGAGGAGTTGCTTATGCGCTTTCGAGTCGTTTGCTCAGCTATGGTGATGTGCTCAGCGCTGTCGGGCGCCGCTTTCGCGCAGTCTGCGCCTCTGACGACCACGGAAGCGATGATCCCGTCGTCCGATCCGGGCATCAAACTCTACGTGCGCAACAAGCACGCGGAGAGCATGACAGCCTTCTCCCCGGACAAGACGCTGCTTTTCATTCACGGCGCGACGTATCCAGCCGAAACAAGCTTCGACCTGCCGATCGACGGCGTCTCGATGATGGACCGGTTCGCTCAGAGCGGCTTCGACGTCTACCTCGTCGATGTCCGATCGTACGGTCGATCGACCCGTCCGCCGGAAATGGACCAGCCGCCCGAGGCGAACAAGCCAATCGCAACTTCGGAGGAGGCTGGCGCCGACCTCGGCGCCGCGGTCGATTATATTCTGGCCCAGCGAGGCATCCCGAAGCTCGACCTCATGGGCTGGTCGTGGGGCACGTCGATCGCCGGCGCCTACACAGCCCAGCATAACGACAAGATCAACCGGCTTGTTCTCTATGCGCCGGCTTGGGTCTCCCAACCTCCGATCGAGCCGTCGACGAAAACGATCCCCGCCTATCGCCTGGTCGCCAAGGACTCCGCACACGCGCGGTGGCTCCGAGGCGTCCCTGAGGACAAACAGGCTTCGCTTATTCCGCCGGGCGTCTTCGACCGCTGGTGGGACGCGACCCTCGCCACCGATCCCGTCGGCAGCAAAATGGAGCCGCCACGGCTTCGCGCAGCCAGCGGCGTCACGGCTGAATTCACGAACTACTGGGGCGCTGGTAAGCCGTTCTATGATCCGGGCCAGATCACCGTCCCGACGCTTCTCATTCATGCGGAATGGGACGCCGATCTTCCAAGCGCAATGGCCGAGACCTATTTCACCAAACTAACGAACGCGCCTTACAAGCGTTTTGTCGAACTTGGCGAAGGCACGCATACGGTGATGCTAGAGAAGAACCGCGTGCAATTCTTCCACGAGATCCTTGGATTTCTGGACGAATTGGGCACCATGGCTGTGAAGTAGCTCGGTCTGCCCGGTGCGCCCGATTGACGAAGCCCTTAGAGGCGCGCCGCGTTTGGCGCCGCTGAAAGCTATTCGATCTCACAACCTCGCCGTGGTATGACAGTCCGCCGCTGACGTGCTAGGGGCCGTCACGGCCGCCGTCTCCGCTCGCCTTTGGCGGCGCGCCGACGCAACAAGGAGCCTTATGTCGAAAGAAGAATTGCTCGAGTTCCCCGGATTCGTCGTCGAATTGCTGCCCAACGCAACCTTTCGCGTCAAACTTGAGAACGACCACGAAATCATCGCTCACACCGCAGGCAAGATGCGCAAGAACCGCATTCGCGTGCTGGCCGGCGATAAGGTGCTTGTGGAGATGACGCCCTACGATCTCACCAAAGGGCGCATTACCTACCGTTTCAAATGACCTTGACCCTCGGGCGGCGCGACGATCGCTCCGCTCCGCACTCGGGCCTCCGCCTCGTGCTGGGGTCCGCTTCGCCGCGCCGACTTCAGCTCCTGGCGCAGATCGGCGTGCGGCCGGACGCAGTCCTGCCGGCCGAGATCGACGAAACGCCACGCCCGCGCGAGGAGCCGCGCGCGCTCGCCGAACGGCTGGCCAGTGAAAAGGCGCTCGCCTCGGCGGCGATTGCAGCTGGCCGCGCGGATCTCTCCCCCTGCCTGACGCTTGGGGCTGACACGGTGGTCGGCGTCGGCCGACGTATCTTGCCCAAGTGCGAGACGCGTGATGACGCCGAGCTTTGCCTCGATCTCCTGTCCGGTCGCGGCCATCGCGTTTTTACCGGCCTTGCGCTGGTCACCGGCGAGCGGCGCCGTTCGGCGTCGGATGGTCGAGACCCGTCTCCGGTTCAAGCGCCTGTCGCCCAACGAGGTCGAGGCCTATCTGGCAAGCGCCGAATGGCGCGGCAAGGCCGGCGGCTACGCGATCCAGGGCCTCGCCGGCGCCTTCGTCGAGCGGCTGGTCGGCTCCTACTCCAACGTCGTCGGCCTGCCGCTGGCCGAAACGGTCGCGCTGCTCGCCGGCCAAGGCTACGATGTCCATCGTCGCTGGAGCGCGAGCCTCGTTCAATGAAAGCAGACGACAACAAATCGACCGGCAAGCAGCCGGACCTGGACAAGAGCAACCGGCCCTGCCCGATCTGCGGCAAGCCGCGCAGCGAGTCTTACGATCCGTTCTGCTCGAAGCGCTGCGCCGATGTCGACCTGCATCGCTGGCTGAAGGGGAGCTACGTCATTCCCGGCGCCAACGCCGAGCCTGAGCCCGGCGACGAGGAGCCATAGCTCTTAACGAGGGTCAATCCGTTTGGGTTTTCTTGGCCCCCTGGCCGTTTGGCCGCAGAACCCCAATCTAAGGTATTGGATTCGTTTGGATTTCCTTGGATTCTCTCGTCCGAATCGAGCCATATCAATGGGCTACGAGGGATAAATCGCGTAACTTTTTTCCTCTCGCCGTCCTGGCGTTGAGGGGCGGCAACCGGGGAGCCCATGGACGAGATCGTGTGAAAGCACAGGGTTGCTCATGGGATGAGCTTAGCTCATCTTCTGTTTTCCCGCAATGAATTTGTCGCTCGAGTTTTGCACAACGCCGTGGTCCCTCTCTCGGCCGGCTCCTGCTTGTCTCAGGCGAATCGACCGCAGCAGCCTGCGTCAACGTTGGGATACGGCGGACTTTATGGCGGCGACCGTTTGCGAGACGATGGCGTCGACGCCCAACATTCCGAGTTTTGCGCTGGCCTTGGACGGGTCCCCATAAACGCCGTCGGCGCTCCCCAGTCTGGCTGCGTCGGAGAGCCGATCCTCACGGACGAGGCTCGGGTCGAGCGCGAGCATCAGCGACGTATCGTTGAGACCGGCATGGGTTCCAATCTCCGAGGGCGTGAAGCCATGATCTTTCAGAATTTGGGCGAAACCGATTTGCGCCGCGTCGTAATATTGGGTCACGGCGTGCGCGCGCACGTTCGATGACGCCCATTCCCTGTTAAGTGCGTTCGCTACATTCTTCTCGCCGGCCTGGTAACCGCCGTGATCGCCCAGGAAGACGATGTCCTTGAACCCGTGCTGTTTGAAGCTTCGGGCAGCGGATTCGAGAATCGCTTCAAACGCGGCTTCCGGCACGCTGATCGTACCAGGGAAACGCATGTGGCCAGACGGCGGACTGATAGCGCCTTCAGGGACGTAGGCGATCACCGGAGCGACAAGCGCGCTGCCTAACGCAACCGCAATCCGCTCGGAAAGCAACTTGACGCGCCGATTGTGTTTTCCGAGCGCCAGTGCCGGGCCGTTCTGCTCGGTCCCGCCGATGGGCATGATGATGGTGGTTTTGCCCGTGCCGATTGCGTCGCGCAACTCGGTCCAGGTGAGATCCTCGAGGAAGACCGAGGGCCGCTCCTCGGCATAGGCGAACGTCGCGAAGCTCAGAATCAGCAACGGCAGAAGCAGGAGACGCGCTGCCCATCTCGTGGAGTTCATTCGCTCGCTCCTGCGCCGAATCTCGAATACAAAGTTGCCCTTATTTGCGCCAAGCGGGCCTCTAGAGCATGGCGCGCTCGGATGGAAACGTCATTGCGAGGAGCGATAGGGCGGCGAGAGACGCCCGTCCTTTCGGACGGGATATGGCGACGAAGCAACCCAGAGAACGAAAGGATCGCTGCGTTCCCTGGATCTCCGCGTCGCCCTGCGGGCTCCTCGCGATGACGGCGACGGCGCCGTCTAAGATCGTGTTCGACTCTAAAGGCCGCCCTCGACGCAGCGAAGAGCGAAGGCGTATTGGCGGGCGACGTCGTCAAGCCGGTCGTAGCGTCCCGAAGCGCCCGCGTGTCCCGCGTCCATCGCGGTGCGCAACAGAATTGGGCCGCCGCCGGTCATTGTCGCGCGCAGGCGGGCGACCCATTTGGCGGGCTCCCAATAGGTCACGCGCGGATCGGTGAGGCCGGCGAGCGCCAGGATCGCCGGATAAGGCTGAGCCCGCACGTTGTCGATCGGACTGTAGGCGCGGATGGTCTCGAACGCCGCCTTGTCGTGGATCGGATCGCCCCATTCCAGCCATTCGGGCGGGGTGAGCGGCAGGCTCGCGTCAAGCATCGTCGCCAGCACGTCGACGAACGGCACGTCGGCGATGATTCCAGCGAACAGGTCCGGCGCGAGGTTGGCGACCGCGCCCATCAGCAAGCCGCCGGCGCTGCCGCCCTGCGCCACGACTTGGCCCCTGCTGGTAAAGCCCTCGGCGATGAGGAACCGGACGGCGGCGAGGAAATCGCCGAAAGTGTTCGGCTTCTTGCCGAGCTTGCCGTCCTCGTACCAACGCCAGCCTTTGTCCGTGCCGCCGCGCACATGGGCGATCGCGAACACGAAGCCGCGGTCGACCAGCGAGAAGCGGTTGGTCGCGAAACTCGCCTCGGCCGCATAGCCGTAGGCGCCGTAGCCGGTGATGAACAGCGGCGCCGACCCGTCGAGCTTCACGCCCCGCTTGTAAAGCAGCGACACCGGCACGCTCTCGCCATCCTCGGCCGGGGCGAAGACCAGCCGCGCAACGTAGGCCTTCGGGTCGAAGCCGCGCGGCATCGTCTGCCGTTTGACGAGCGTTCGGCGCCGCGTGACGACATCGTAGTCGTAGGTCTCCTGCGGCGTCGTCGGCGACGCGTAGCTGAAGCGGATGAGAGACGTGTCGAACTCGTAGACCGACTCGCGTCTGAGAAAATAAGTCTCCTCGTCAAACGCGATCTCGTGCGATTCTCCGCTTTTCAAGTCGAAGACAACGAGATGCGGCCGGCTCATCTCGCGCATGAGCAGCACGAGCTGGTCTTTGAACAGCGTCGCGTCGGCGATGAAGCGTCCGTCGCGCTCGGCGACGAAATCGCGCCAGTTTGCCTCCTGCGGCGCATCGCGCGGCGCGACGACGATCTTGAAGTCGGGCGCGTCCGCATTGGTGCGGATAAAGAAGCGATCGCCGTGATCCATCACGTCGTAGTGCAACCCCGGGCGGCGCGGCGCGATGAGCCGGGGCGGCGCGGTCGGATGATCGAGATCGACGACCAAGGCTTCCGAAGCGTCGTGGCCGTGCACCGAGATAATGGCCGCGCGACCGAGACGCGTCGGCTCAATGCCGATGAACCAGGCCGGGTCGGCTTCCACGAAGATCTCGACATCGTCAGTCTGCGCGGTTCCCAGGCGATGCAGCATCACCCGGCAAGGGCGGTGGCTCTCGTCCTGCTCGACGTAAAGAAACGCCTGTGAATCCCGCGTCCAGACGATGTCCCCGGTCGCCCCGACGACACGGTCGACAAGGTCCGTCTCGCGCTCAAGGTCGCGGACCGAAATCGTCAGCATCTCGGAGCCGAGGTCGTCGGAGCTCCAGGCGAGCTTTGAATGATCGGGCGAATGACGCGCGCCAGCGAGATGAAAAAACGCCTTTCCCTCGGCGCGCGCGTCGCCGTCGATCAGCACCGTCTCCGCGCCGCCTTCGCGAGGCTTGCGGCAATAGATGCGGCGTTGGCCGCCGGGACGAAAGCGCGAGTAATAGGCCCACGGCCCGTCGACCTGCGGCGGCTCGCTGTCATCCTCTTTGAGGCGCGCGCGCATTTCGCGCTTGAGCTCTTTCTGCAAGCCGAGCGTCGGCGCCAACACCGCGTCGGCATAGGCGTTCTCAGCCTCCAGGAGCGTGCGGATGTCGGCCGGCAGCCGGCTCGGATCGCGCAGCACTTCGCGCCAATTGTCGGCCCGCATCCAGGAATAGTCGTCCACCCACGAAAGACCGTGGGCGGAGAGCGTTGCGGGCCGGACCTCGGCTCGGGGCGGCGCCGGGATCGCGGCTTGCGAGCCCGCTCCGCGCGCCGATCGCTTGCTGGTCATGACGCTGGCGCGCGGGCGGCGCGTGGAAGCGCGTTGAATGCCGCAGGAACGTGCGAGGGCGCTTCGCAGAGGGCCGCCGCGCCCGCGGCGCGAAGCTCATCGGCGCCGCCGTAGCCCCACAGCGCGCCGATGGTCGGGATTCCGTGCCGGCTCGCGGCCAGGACGTCATGCTTGCGATCGCCCCACATGCAGCAATCGTCGGCCTCGAGCCTCTCACGCTCGAGAATGTGAGCAATCAGGTCCGCCTTGTCCTGGAAGCGGCCGCCAAGCTCGTCGCCGTAAGCCGCCTCGAAGTGATGCTCAAGGTCGAAGTGGCTGAGGATCCGCTCCGCGTAGACAAGGGGCTTCGCCGTGCAAAGGAAGAGGCGCGTTCCCGCGGCGCGCAATTCGGCAAGCGTCTCCTTCACGCCGTCATAGACGATCGCTTCGAAAAGACCTTCGACCGAATACCGGCCGCGATAGATCTTGAGCGCCTCCTCGGGATCGCCTTCGCCGTTTAGCGCCTCGGCGAAACATCCGCGCAGCGGCGGCCCGATGATCCAGTGCAGTTCCGCGGCAGGCGGCGCGATTCGTCCTAACGTTTCGAGCGCAAGGCGGAAGCAGCCGATGATGCCCTCAGCCGGGTCGGTCAGCGTTCCGTCCAAATCGACCAGGAGCGCGCTTCGCCGATTGGGTTCCGCCGTCAGCTCGTCCGGCGCTTCGGGTGTTTGCTGCTGCGCAGATGCAGCCCCACGGGGCTCGATGGCGATCTCGGAAGGCAATCTTGGCGGCAAGCGCGCGACCGGCTAGCCGCGGATCGGCTCGTGCGCGACCGCCGCGCGCAGAAAATAGAAGAGCCCGGTCAGAGCGGTCAGAATGAGCACGCCTTCCAGCGAGCGGGTGATGGTCTCGCCAAGCTGGAACAGGCCGCCGATCGCCCAGCCTGCAGCGGCGCCGGCGCCCACAAGCTCCGTGCCCACCAGAATGGCGACGCTGATCAGCGTCATCGCATTGGTCCAGTTGATCGGCGCGACGTCCGCCAAAGCGCGTTCTCCTTCAGAAATTCGCGAAGCGGTCGCGGATATACCAACGCGGCCCGCGGCGCAAGCGTCACGGGTTGCCGGCGACTTCCCCGCCCTTTCGGCCCGCCTCGTAGGCTTTCACGTGAAGGGTGGCGATGCGCAGCAGCGAAAGGTCGTCCGGCTTCGCGGCGCGGCGCAGCAGATCGCCGAGGATCTGGTCGCCTTCGACCGGCTTGCCGCCCTCAATATCGCGCAGCATCGAGGCCTTCAGCGGCGAACCCGCGGCGGTCAGCGCCGTCCGCCCCCGCTCAAGCGCCGGTTCGCGGAGCGGAAAGCCCTGAGCGGCCGCGATCGAGGCGCATTCGTTGAGAAGCCCAAGCGCGAGATCCGCGGCGCCGGCGGCGACGTAATCGCCAACCGAAGCCCGCATGAGGCAGGTTATGCCTGCGGCCGTGGCGATGAACACCCACTTTTCCCACATTTCCTGCCGGATATTGTCGGCGAGCCGCGCATCGAAGCCGGCGTTGAGAAGCGCTGCGGCGATGGTCTCGATCCGCTGGCGACCGGGAGCCGTCGAGTTCGCCGAAGCTCAGCGCATGCCAATCATTGAGATGGACGACCGCGCCGTCGGCGCCGAGGGTCGTGGAGATGGCGCACTGCCCGCCGAGCACGCGTTCGGCGCCGAAGCGTTCGACCGAGCCGGTCGATGTGCCGCATGCCGTTCAGGAGCGGCAGAATCGCCGTCGCCGGGCCGACCGCCTTGGCGAAGGATGTCATCGCGCCCTCGAGGTCGAAGGCTTTGCAGCTCAACACCACGAGGTCGAACGGCTCGGCCAGGTTCTCCTGCAGCACAATCGGCGGCGAAGCGCGGTGGAAGTCGCCGACGGGGCTGCGAATGGTCAATCCATGCTTCGCCAGCTCCGCGGCGCGACGCGGACGAACGAGAAACGTCACGTCGCGACCCGCCTGCAGCAGACGTCCGCCGAAATAGCCGCCGACTGCGCCCGCTCCGACAACAAGAATTCTCATGTCACCCCAATCCTATGAAATGCGCAGACCGCTAGGCGTTCAGGCGCCGCCGGACGCGAGCTACGGCACGGCCGAGACCAGCATGAACGCGGCGAATATAACGAGATGCACGGCGCCCTGCAGCACGGTCGTGCGCCCGGTGCCGAGGGTCAGAGCAGAGATATAGAGGGTCAGAATGAGCAGCGTCATATCGGTTGGCGAAACGCCCAGCGCGATTTGACGGCCGAGCACGATTGAAACCAGCGCCACCGTCGGAATTGTCAGGCCGATACTGGCGATGGCCGAGCCGAGCGCGAGATTGATGCTGTTCTGCAGCCGATTGCGAAGAGCGGACTTTATCGCGGCGAGCCCTTCGGGCATGAGCACGATAAGCGCGATGACGACGCCGACGAAGGCCTTCGGCAGCCCGGCTGCGCCGATCGCCACATCGACCGGATAGGACAGCGTCTTGGCCAGCAGGACGACTGCGGCAAGCGAAACGACCAGCAGGACAAGGCTCAAGAGCGTGATCAGGATGCTGGGAGCGTTGTGCTAACGCCTCGCCAGAATCGTCGTCGCTTGGCGCATCGAGGAAGTAGTCGCGATGCTTGATGGTTTGCACGAACACGAACACGCACCAGAGGACCAGCGACATGAGGCCGATGCCCTCCAGCTGCAGAATGGAATAGGACGGGCCGGAAGCGGCCTCGACGAAGTTGGGCAGGATCAGCGCCAGCGTGGCCAAAGTCCCGAGCACCGCGAGCGCGGAGGCCGCGCCCTGAAGCTGGAAGGCCTGCTCGAAGTGCTTGCCCGCCCCAAGGACGAGGCAGAGACCCGACAACGCCATTGAGAACGATCATCACCGCCGCGAACACCGTGTCCCGGGCGACGCGCTCGCTGCCCTCGGCCCCGGCAAGCATGATCGAGACAATGAGCCCGGCTTCGATCACCGTCACCGCGACCGCGAGAAGGATCGAGCCAAAAGGCTCGCCAAGCTTGAGCGCGAGCACCTCGGCGTGATGGACGGCGGCGAACACAGTGGCGCCGAGGAAGAGACCGGCGAGAACAAGCACGTACGGATCGTCGGAAGGGACGATATGGAACAGCTTCAGCGCCACAAGAGCGCTCGCGAGCAGCGGTACAGCCCAGGCCCAGGCCGGAATGGAGGCGTGGTGCGGCGACGACATCGATCCATTCCGTTGGGGGAGGTTCGACTGTGCAAGAGAATGGCGTCACACGCAATTCGGGCGCTCTCGCGTTCGGCCGCCCCGTTGACGCTCTCATCTCCGAGGATATTCTCGCCTGACATGGCAGCGCGCCAGCGCGCTTGCGAATGTCGTCGCGCCATTCTCCGGTGAGCTCGTGGAAGCCCAAACCATAAATGTCGCCGCGCTCGACCCCGCCGCGCTCGCCAAAGCCGTCGAACGGCTCGCCCAAATCCTGCAGGCCTGCGTGCACGAGGGCGCGAGCATCGGCTTCGTCGTGCCGTTCGAGCGGAGCGAAGCGCGCGCGTACTGGCTGGACAGGGTCGCCGCGCCGCACGCGGCCGGCGGCAAGCTTGTCCTCATCGCGACCCTTGGCGGCGATATCGCCGGCACGGCGCAGCTCGATCTCGATTCGATGCCGAGCAAGCGTCATCACGCCGAGGTTTCGAAGGTGCTCGTCGATCCGGCCTTTCGCCGCGCCGGCGTCGCCCGGGCGCTGATGCAGGAGATCGAACGACACGCGGACAGAGAGGGCCGATGGCTCCTGACGCTCGACACTGCGGGCGACGCGGCCGAAGCGCTCTATCGCTCGCTCGGCTATACGCTCGCCGGCGCGATTCCGAATTACGCGCGCAACGCCTTCGAGGACAGCTACGACGCGACGCGGCTTATGTACAAAGACCTGCGTCGCGGATAGCCTCGTTTCTCAGCGCCGTTGAAGGAGGTCCCTCGTCTTGCCCCGCGGAGCATCGGCTGATGAGTGACCGGAAGGGCGCGAGCCTTTTCGGCCGCGTCGCCCTCTTGCTTTTGACCGTCTATGCGCTCGCGATGATCGTCCCCGACTTGCTTCGGGTCGTTCGTCCCTCTGGGCTCGTTCGGTCTCGCGATGGACGGTGACGGACGGATTTACGACGTCCAGGGTCCGTTCGAAAGCTGAGCACGATTCGCCAGCTTGGCGAGCAGGCCTGCGCGCCGGAGATCGGCTCGATCTTGCCGCGATGTCGCTGCGCGCCCGTCGACACCATCGTCTGCGCCAGTCTGCTGTCGCAATGGGGCGGCGTCACCTACGTCACGGCCGGACGCGAGGCGACGCTTATCTTCGCCCCGTCCCCAGAACACGCACTGCAGGAAGTCAAGCTCACCGCCGAGCCGCGGCCCACCAATCGCCTGCTCGACCTCGTCATTGTGCTCGACACGATTGCCGGGATCCTGGTTGTGCTCGGCGCGGCCTGGCTGGTGTGGACGCGGCCCGGCCTCATGACCTGGGGTTTCTTCATCTATGTGATCCAGTTCAATCCCGGTCAGGCGTTTCAGTTCTGGGCCTGGCTCCAGCTTTGGCCTCGCGCGCTTCTGGCGCAGAACGTCATTTTCCTCGTGATGCAGGCCGCCGCCTATACCGGGCTCCTCCTGTTCGCGCTGAGGGCGCCGGTCGACCGCGCCGAAGGGCGATGGCGGACCATCGAGCGCGCCCTGCCCGCTCTGGCGATCGTGTTCCTGGGCGTGGCGCTCGCCAGCATGGCGACCGTCTTCGGCTATTCGGCCGAAATCTGGGCGCGGAGCATGCTGTTGATCGGCTTTGCGGTCAGCGTCGGCGCGCTCGCGATCCTGATCGGGCGCCGGCGGGACCTCTCGCCCCGCGACTATCAGCGCATCCGCTGGGTGATCTGGGGCTGCCTGATCGGCCTTCCGGCCTATCTGCTCGCCCAGCTCTCGCAGCAAACCTCGCTGTTCGGCGATCTCCTCGGAGGAGGTCAGGCGCCGGAGGAAGTCGGCCGGCGCGCTCTCCCTCGTCAACGGGATCCTCTGCCTGTTCGTCGTCGAGGCGGTGCGTCGGCAGACGGTGGTCAACGTCTGGATCCCGCTTCGCCGGGCGACCGCCTTCGGCCTTCTGCTCAGCGTGCCGGTCCTGTTCCTCCACAAGCAGATCGAAGTGATCGACGAATACATCCACATGCCCGACTGGGCCTGGGTCGTGGTCGCTTCTGGTCTCGTCTACCTGATCGCGCGCGGACACGAGTTTGCGACCGAGCTCATGGACCGCCTGTTCGACCGCAAATTCATCCGCGCCGAGCGCCATCTGGCCGAGGTGGGCGAGACCATTCAGAATTCCGACAGCCTCGACGAGATCGAGCGCCTCCTGGTGAACGAGCCGATGCAAACGCTCCGCCTGGCGTCGGCGGCGCTGTTTCGCGAGCAGGACGGCCTGTTCACCCGAAGCCTCAGCACCGGCTGGGACGCGGACCACGCCGATGCGCTGACCAGCAACCATCCCCTGCTCGCCGGCACGGTTCGACAGAAAGCCCTACACCCTCGAGTTCGATCGACGCCGCGCACGCCTCTCCCTGCCGAGCTTCCGGACGACCTCGAGCGGCCGGTTCTCGTCGTGCCGGTCGGCAATGCGCGTCGCTGCTATGCGCTCGTCCTCTATGGCGGCCATGAGATCGGAACCGATCTCGACTCGAGCGAGCGCCACCTGCTCGGCAGCCTCGCCCGCGACGCCGAGATCGCCTATGCGCAGGTCGAAAGCGAGACGCTGCGGCGGCGGATCGCGATGCTGGAGAACCAGCTCGCGAAGACGCTGGAGCCTCGTTGACCCGCGCCCTTGACGGCATTCAGGCCTGCGTCTTCGACGCCTACGGCACCCTGTTCGACTTCGCCTCCGCCGCGGCGCGCTGCCCCGACGTGCCGGAGGATCGCCGCGCCGCGCTGACCACGCTCTGGCGCGACAAGCAGCTCCAGTACGCATGGCTGCGCACGCTCGAGAACCGCTACGCCGACTTCTGGCAGGTCACCGGCGACGCGCTCGATTTCGCGCTCGAAAGCCTCGATCTTGAGACGCCCTCGTTACGCGAGCGCCTGATGGACCTCTATCTCGGCCTCGAGCCGTTCCCCGAGGTTCCCGCCGTGCTCGCGACCCTGCGCGAGGCCGGGTTCAAAACCGCCATCCTCTCCAACGGCTCGCCCATGATGCTCGAGGCGCTGGTCAAGCGCTCGGGGCTCGAGGCGATGTTCGACGCCGTCCTCTCCGTCGACGCCGTCCGCGCCTTCAAGACCCACCCCGACGTCTACCAATACGCGCTCGACTCGCTCGATCTCCCGGCGAGCGCGATTTCGTTCCAATCCTCCAACGCCTGGGACGCGCATGGGGCGTCGGACTTCGGCATGCGCGTCGTCTGGTGCAACCGCTACGGCCAGCGCCGCGAGCGCCTGCCGGGCAGCCCCGACTTCGAGATCCGGACGCTGGCCGAACTGCCGGCGCTGCTCGGCCGCCGCCCGTCCTGAGCGGGCCGTCGCCCAAGCCGGCGCCCGCGCGACCCGCGAATGCAACCGGCGCGCGAGTTTCCTCCAAATAAAAGCAAGGAAAACCAAAGAAATCCAAGGAAAATCGCTTGCATTTCCTTGGATTCCTTTGGCCGATTCGGGGCTTTTCAAAGGGTTACGGCGAATCCAAGCAAAAAATTTCTTTCCCGTCGTTACTCGCGCGCAAAGTTGTATCGAGCGCCCCACTTTAGACGACCTGGACCGTAGCGCCCAGATCCTGCCAACCAGAAAGATATAGCACACGATTCAGATTTTAGCGATAGGTTGTAGGTCGAGGGGCTGGTTATTTGTCAGCCTCTGCGGTTGGCTCGGGCCGTCATGGCCGGGCTTGACCCGGCCATCCACGCGCCCAATGCGCGAAAGACGGTCCGATAAACCGACCGGCCGGCGGGAACGAAGCTGTTCATCATCGCAGCTTTGCTCGCCGCCATGCCGCCTCGCCGAGCCCGTGGATGGCCGGGTCAAGCCCGGCCATGACGGCTTTCGTTGCCGATTCACGAGGCCTCCGCATCGGTCCTCGGCCTGTCCTCTCTCGATCCGCCAAGGATTCTCACAAAGCCATTCACGCAATCGTGTCCCTGCGGGCGCGGGAAAGATTAAAACCATCACTGAGCCGCGATAAGGTCGCGCAGCGCGGAGCGCGGCGGCGAATTGGGCGTTCGCTGTGTCGAGGGTTGGCTGAGCGTGCGAACTTCAGCGCAATTGCATGTTTGGGGGAAGCTCATGTCGCGCTGGAAGTCGTTCGGACTCGTCCATTTTCGCCGCAGTCTGTCTGCTGGGCGAGACAGCCGGCTCGGCGCGCGCCCAATATGCCGTCGAGTGGAGCGGCGGCGGCGTCATCAACCTCAGAGGCCTGCCGGGCGCCACGTATAGCATCGCCTACGGCCTCAACGATTTCGGGCAGGCGGTGGGGTCAAGCGCGGGCGCCGACTTTGAGGACGCCGTCGAGTGGAGCGGTGGCCACGTTATCAATCTGGGCGGCCTGCCAGGCTTTGTGGACAGCGTTGCCAGCAGCATCAACAACGCCGGGCAGGTGGTAGGAGTCAGCTATCCCGCCAACGGTTTTTATCAAGCAACAGAATGGAGCGGCGGCAGCGTCATCGAACTCGGAGGTCTCCCGGGATCCGTCTTCAGCGCCGCCACCGACATCAACGACTCCGGGCAGGCGGTGGGAAGAAGTTTTGTCGGCGTGACACAATATGCCGTCGAGTGGAGCGGCGGCGTTGTCATCAACCTGGGAGGCCTGCCGGGCGCCGTGTCCAGCGTCGCCGACGGCATCAACGATTCGGGGCAGGTCGCGGGCGTCAAGCATTGTCGGCGGTAGGGGCTACGCCCTTGAGTGGAGCGGCGGCAGCCTCATCACGCTCGAAGACCTGCCCGGTTTCACCGGCAGCAGCTTCGCCGCCAGCATCAACGACGCTGGGGTGGTGGTGGGAGAGAGCGGCGGTCAAGCCGTGGAGTGGAGCGGAGGCAGCGTGATCGACTTGGGAGGTCTGCCCGGCTCTAGTCTTAGCGAAGCCCTGAGCATCAACGATTCCGGACAGGTGATCGGATTCAGCGTTGTCGACGGCGTTACTTACGCCACCGAGTGGAGCGGCGGGAGCATCATCAATCTAGGGGGCCTGCCGGGCTTTGCGCTTAGCGCAGCCACCGACATGAACAACGCGGGGCAGACGGTCGGAGAAAGCAATGGTTCCCCCGCCCCCGAACCCTCGACCTGGACGATGATGCTGATCGGCTTCGCCGGCTTGGGCCTCGCCGGCCATCGTCGCGCCAAAGCTGCCTGCGCGAGCTAGCGCGCTAAAGCCGATCGCCTTGACGTTCAACCGCGATCGCCATTGAGCCAAGCGCCGGAACCTCGGTCGTCCTGGCCGCGGCGCTGACCCCTGGTTCGCTAGGGCGAGCGCCGGAGCGGCCGTGTTCATCGCGCCAGAAAGCCGCCGGCGCGTCCGCCGGGACCACAATACAGTCGCATTATCCCGCGAAAATCGTCGTTTCCGCGACGGTCTGGGCTGATTTTCGGCGGGCAAAAGCGGGGCGCGCAACTGAGTGCGCCAGGTCGGCTGACCTCCAAGGGCGCCGCCCCGCAATCGGGCTGAAAGCGGCGTCGCTCTTTTCTCGGCGGTGGGCCCTATCTCTCAGCCGTCGGCGCCGGAGGCCCGGGGCCCCGGCGCTTCACCCGATCAGTCGGCGATATTCGGCTTCGGGCGTGCCATAGGCCGTGCCTGCCTTGCGCTCCAGTCCCTTGCGGTTGTTTACGGTGATGTGCGCCCGTCCGGTTACGCGACCGGCTGCATGAGCGCGGCCACGCGCCTGGCGAGCCCGGGCTCGCGCAGCGCGCTTTGCGGCCTGATTAGGTGTCTCACCTCGATGAGGATCCGGTGCGTTTCCGGGTCTTCGGCCGCGAGGCGCGTGAGCGCCGCGCCATATTGAAGCCTCTTCTCGAAATCCGGCGGCCGAGCGCCGCGAGTCAGCGGATAAACAAAATCGGTTTGCGCCACGGCCCAGGGCGCTTCGAGGAGATCTTGGATCCGGATGAGGTAATCCTGCGCGAGCCCTTCCAACGGCGAAGCCTCGCGGCAGCGCGATTCCAGAAGCTGGTTGAGCACGACCGCTTCCTGCGCGGCGACGCTCATGCCCTGGCCGAACACCGGGTTGAACCGGCAGACGGAATCGCCAAGCGGGATCATGGCGCTGGGGAAACGCTCGAATCTATCGAAGTGCCGTCGGACGCTTGCAGGCATGCTGTAGCGCGCGATTTCGCCGACCTGTCTTGCGCTTTTGATCGCGTCGAAGAATGTCGGCATCCGGAAGGCTTTGACGAAGGCCTTGAATCCCTCGATCTCTCCGGGAAGGGCGCCACCGTGAAGGTTGCCGAGCGACACGATCCACCGCTCGTGCTCGATCGGGAAGATCAGACCGCCATAGTTCTGCTCAGGCGGAGCCCCGAAATGCGCCAGCCCTATCCAGTCGCGGGAGACGTTGGCCGGAATCTCGAACACAGCCGTGGCGTAAGCCTGATCGATTCCGATCTCGGTCACCTCCAATTCGGACGCATCGAGTTTGTCCAAGAGCGACGTCGTAGGGACGGCGCGACCCGAAGCGTCGACGACCAAATCCGCCGAAACGCTCCGCGGCGTTCCCCCGTCGTCCTCGAACATCACCGTGACGGCGTCCCGAGGATCAGTCGACGGCGCGACATCGGTGACACGCGATCGATGGCGAAGCTCGATGTTGGGCTCCTGCCCGAGCCGCTGCCGGCAGACGTGCTCGAGCAAAGGGCGGGAGAGGCAGAAGGTGTCGAAGCCGAGATCGCGCTGGGGGAATGGATCGAAGCCGGGCTGTTCGTATCGGACGGCGAGCCCAGCGCGCGCCTTGATAGCGCCCGCTTTTAGCAGGTCGCTTCCGATGCCGGGGAACAGAGCTTCAAGCGCCGTCGAGCCTCCGGCAAGCAGGGCATGGGCATGCCTCGCTTGCGGCGTTCCGGGTCGGACATCGGATCCCGCCGGCAGCGCGTCTCGGTCGAGCACGCTGACTTTGTTGAAATAGGGCGCGACGGCCTTCGCAGCGGCGAGGCCGCCCATTCCTGCTCCGATTACTACGGCATGTTCGTCAACCACAGTTGGCATCGCGGTGACCCTCTCTTTGGTTCGCGGCGGCAGCCCAGCCCTGCGCGGCGGCCATTGTGGCAGCGTTGTCGTTCTCGCGCCGGCGCCCCTTCGACGCTGGTTCAGCGGGCTGGAATCGTAGCGACAACGGGAGGCTCGGGTTGTGACCGCGATCACACTTTGAATGACGAGCCGAAGCTTTTCGCGCGAATGACGCCCCTTCACCCCGTGGGCGAAATCACGCGGCGAGCACGATTTTCCGATACCTAAGATCAATTGCCGGCGCGGCGCCGCCCACGCTACCCATCTCTGAATGACCGACTTCAACCCCAAACCCTCAGCGCCGCGGTCCGGGTGACGCGGTCAGCGCGACGCCTGTCTTGGGGCCAGGGAACAATCGTGGGGCTTGCGAGTTTGGGTTCCGCCTTAGCATCGGGAGGGTGCAGTGATGCTGATGAAAACCCCGTCGCGGGCGCCGCGTGTCGCAATTGTGGTGCATTGCGGGCCGGATTTAGGCCAGTGGCGCTGAACCCGCTCATTCGCAACGGGAATAATAATTATTCCGTCTCCTGCCCCTCGCTAATGCCGATGAGCTTCCCATATGCGGCGCTCCGGCGTGCAAACGGCGCCCCTTAAACAAGGACGAGAATGGCATGCGTGTCTCGAAGCCCCACGGCGAGCCGGAGCGAAACCCCGATCTCAGCACGCTCTATCAATCCGTGCGCGAAGCAAGCGCGCGCCTCGGCTCGCCTCTATCCGACGCCGACGCGACCGTGCAGTCGATGCCCGACGCAAGTCCCGCGAAGTGGCATCTTGCGCACACCACGTGGTTTTTCGAGCGGATGATTCTCGAGCCGAATCTTCCCGGCTACCGCGCATTCGATCCGCAGTTCAATTTCCTCTTCAACTCCTATTACGAGAGCATCGGCGCCCGTCAGCCGCGTCCGCGACGCGGCATGATCACACGCCCCGCACTCGAGACGATCGTCGCCTATCGCGACCATGTCGACCGCGCGATGGCGTCGCTCATGCAGGATGATCTTGGCGCCTGCGGTCGCCGAGTTGATCGAACTCGGCTGCAATCACGAACAGCAGCATCAGGAATTGTTGCTCACCGACATTCTGCACCTGTTCGCGCAGAACCCTCTGCGTCCGGCCTACAAGGATCCTGGCCCCATTGCGGTCGGCAAGACGGACAGCGCGCCGCCTGCGTATCGCAAATTCGATGGCGGCGTGGTGGAGGTCGGACACGACGGCCAGGGCTTCGGCTTCGATTGCGAGGGGCCGCGCCATCGCGTGCTGCTCGAACCTTATGAACTCGCGAACCGGCTCGTCACCAATGCGGAATGGATGGCGTTCATCGCCGACGGCGGCTATCGGACGCCTCTGCTCTGGCTCTCCGCCGGATGGGCGACGGTGCAGTCGGAAGGCTGGAACGGCGCCGCTTGTATTGGGACGAGCGCGAGGACGGCTACTGGTCGATGACGCTGCGCGGCGCGCAGCCTGTCGATCCTGACGCGCCGGTCACGCATGTGAGCTATTTCGAAGCCGACGCGTTCGCGACCTGGGCTCGGCCGAAGATTGCCGAGCGAGTTCGAGTGGGAGCATGCGGCGCTTGGCGAGCCGTTGCGCGGCAACTTCGTCGAGTCAGGGCGCCTGCGTCCCGCGCCTGCGCAAGCCGGGCAAACGGGCCTGCGGCAGATCTATGGCGACGTGTGGGAGTGGACGCGCAGCGCCTTTGCGCCCTACCCGCGCTTCAAGCCGGCCGAAGGCGCAGTCGGCGAATACAACGGCAAGTTCATGTGCGGGCAGTTCGTGTTGCGCGGCGGCTCGTGCGCGACGCCGGTGAGTCACATGCGGCCCGCTTATCGCAATTTCTTTCCCCCCGATGCGCGATGGCAGTTCTCGGGGCTGAGACTCGCGGGAGACGTCTAATGCTCGACCTCGTCGAATCGAAACTCAGCCAGCACGAAGCGTTTCGAGCCGATGTGCTCGCTGGTCTGTCGCACCGACAAAAGACGCTGCCCAGCCGATGGCTGTACGACCAGCGCGGCTCGGAGCTGTTCGAGGAGATCACGCGCCTCGACGAATATTATCTGACCCGGACAGAGACGGCGATTCTTCGCCGCCACGCCGAGGAGATGGCGGCTCTGTGCGGCGAACGTGTCGTGTTGCTCGAATACGGCGCCGGAGCGGCGATCAAGTCCGAGATCCTGATCGATGCGCTTCATGCGCCGCGCATGTACGCGCCGATCGATATCGCCGCGGATTTTCTCGGCGAGACGGTCGAGCGGTTTCGGGATCGGTTTCCCGATCTTCCGGTGCGGCCGATCATCGCGGATTTCACCGCCGACTTTGACATTCCGGCCGATGTCCCCGCTCGTCCGCGCGCGGCGTTTTTTCCTGGGAGCACGCTCGGCAATCTCTTGCCCACCGACGCCTGCGCTCTTCTGCGTCGGATGCGCGAGCATGTGGGATCGAGCGGCAAGGCCATCATCGGCGTCGACCTGCGCAAGGACATCCAGACCTTGATCGCGGCCTACGATGACAAGCAAGGCGTGACGGCGGAATTCAATCTCAACCTTCTCGTCCGCATCAATCGCGAACTCGACGGCGATTTTGCCCTCGATGCGTTCGCCCACGAAGCCCGATGGAACGAACGCGAGTCCGCAATCGAGATGCACATCGTGAGCCTGCAAGCCGCAGGTGGTTTCCGTGGCTGGCCGCAGCTTCGCCTTCGCGGAAGGCGAAACCATCCATACCGAGACTTGCCGCAAGTTCGACGTCGCGGGCTTCGCCCATTCGGCGCAACGGTCCGGCTGGCGGGTGAGCAGGCTCTGGAGCGACCCGGATGAGCTGTTCGCGGTGTTCGGTCTCAGCGCGGAGAAATAGACGCGGCAAATCGCTCGCGAACTTCCGTGAACGGTCGGGCTTCGACTGCGAAGCTCCATGTTGATGCTGCTTAACGAGGTCGGCGGCGATAGCAGCGAAGCCGGCCGGCCGGAGATCGCAGGCCATCGTCAGGCCCGGCCCAAGGGTCAGATCATAGGCAGACGCAGCGAGGTCGACCCGACGGCGACCTCGTCGGCTTAACTCTGCAGCAATAATCGAATCCAGGCGTCCTCCAACCAGCTCTGGAACGCCTGCGGCGACCAGCCCCGCTGCTCGACCAGCAGCAAGTAGAACTCGCGGCGAGTTCATGCTCCAAATGATATCGGCGGCGATGTCAGCGGAGAGGCCCTCGCGCAAGCGTCCGGTCGCGGTCAAATTCTCAACCAGAAGGCGCATGTTGACGGCTCGGCGTTGAGAAATTTCGCTCCACAATGTCTCCAGCCCCGGTTCCGTGGCCGCGGCGGAATTGAGCACTCGGAAAAGTGGAGCGAGCCTTGGCTGAATAGCGCAGATCGCGGCGGCGTAGATCTTCAGCTTGGCCCGAGCGTCCGGTTCCGCCCGCAGCGCGCGCACGTAGTCGCGCTTCTCCGCAGGAACGGCGTCCCCGCGCCCGGAGATCGCTGTCTCCACCAACAATCGGAATAGCGTCGGCTTCTTGCCTACGCTGGCGTAGACGGTGTCCAAAGCAACGCCTGCGGCCTCAGCGATCGCTGGCATCGTCGTCCCAGCGTAGCCGCGTTCCAGGAACAAACGTCTGGCAGCCTCGATGATCGCCTCACGTGTCGCTAGCGCCGCAGACTGGCGCGTCGCGGAACTGTAGGGGCGTCGCTTGGAGGGCTCGAGCTCACTGAACTCCTTGACAGCTATAATTCATCCGAATATGCTTCGGATCAAAGATAGCATCGGCTTCCATCGGCCGTCAAAGGAGCAGCCCAATGTTTGCCGTGGCGGTCGACTTCGCCAATCTGCTGATCGCGGCGCTGGTCGCCGGCGCCATGTTCGGGGTTTGGCTTAGCTTTAATCCCGCGGGCTTAGACGCGGCGTCGTATGTGGCGTTGCAGCAGCAAGCCATTCGCACCTTGAATGCGACGATGCCGGCGCTGGGCGGCGTAGCGATCCTGCTGACACTTCTCGCCGCCACGATCTCTCGGGGCGACAGTGCGCGCCTCGCGCTCCTGTTGGCCGCCGCTGCGTGCTTTGTCGCGGCGGGGTTGATCACCCGATTCTTGAATCAGCCCATCAACGCGATTGTGATTGCCTGGTCAGCCGGGGCGCCGCCGGCTGAATGGACGCACTTTCGCGACGCCTGGTGGCGTTGGCATGTGTTGCGGACTTTCATCGGAATAGGGGGATTGTGCCTCGTGATCGCAGCTTCGCTGAAGGACGCCATCACAACGAGTGCATGAGATCTGCGGTTCGTTCCGCCTCCCGCAAACCAGCCAGGAGACCGCACGCTCACCACTTTTCCTTGAACGGCCGGGCTTCGACTTCGAAACTCCACGCGGACCGGTCCTGTTTGACAAGGTCGGCGGCGATCGCAGCGACGCCTGCTGGATCGATGTAAAAATCGTCCGGGACGGTCGCCGAACCGCGCGCGCGTCACCGGCCCGCCGACGACGCCGTCGACGACGATCAGCGCGACATGGATTCCCGCCGGCCAGAGATGGCGCGCCATCGATTCGGCGAGCGCGCGCTGCGCCATCTTGCTTTGCGCGAAGGCCGCGGCGCCGGCCGCGCCACGCCGCGAGGCGGTCGCGCCGACGACGATGATCGCCCCCTGCCCTTTCTTGCGCATGGCGGCAATCACCTGCTGGCCGCTAAGAAAGAGGCCGAGCGTGTTGACGCGCCACGAGCGCTCGAGATCCTCCGCCTTGACCTCCTCGACATTGCCCCAGACGCCCGAGCCGGCGTTATAGATGAGCGTGTCCACGTCCCCGAGATCGGAGCGCGTTGCGGCGAACGCCGCTTCGACCGAGGCCGCCTCGGTCACATCGCACGCGTAAGACTTGGCGCCTGGCAGTTCGCCGGCGAGCTTGGCTGTAAGTTCCGTCCGTCGCGCCATCAGCGCGATGGCGTACCCGTCAGCGGCGAAACGCCGCGCGAGCGCCTCGCCATTGCCCGGGCCGACGCCGACCACCGCGCATACAGGACGTTTGCTTCCGTCCGCCATTGCTGAAACCTCCTCACGCCGAACTCGTCTTTGGACCAAGACGATAAGCCGAATCGCGCCGCAGGCCCGCATCCGGCGAACTTCGCTCGCCACCTTCTCCCCGAGGGAGAAGGTTTTTCGGCGCCGCAGCGCCCCCTCTCCCCATAGCCCACCGAGACGGGCGTTCTGCCGAACACCCTTTGGAAGAGGGTTGGGTTGAGGGTCTCTGCCTATCCTGCGCTGCTCAGCCTCGGCGTGCAACGATCGTCCCCTGCCCGCTTGACGGTTGCCTGAGAACGCGCCAACTGAGGTTCAATCCGCCGCCGGCGACCACCGCCGGACCAAAAGAACCAGAGGAAGCGCGAGGCCAGGCGATGTCGGTTCATCCGTGGGTAAAGTCCTATCCCTCACAGGTGCGCCAGAACGCGCCGATCGAGCTCTCGTCCGTACAGAGCGTGCTGGAGACAGCCGCGGAGCGCTTCGGCCCGCGGCCAGCGCTCGATTTCATGAACAAGCGCACGACCTACGCGGAGCTCGACGCGCTCGCGAACCGCGCGGCGGCCGGCTTCCAGAAGCTCGGCGTCGGGCCGGGCGTGCATGTCGGCCTCTTCCTTCCCAACACGCCGCACTACGTGATCGCCTTTTTCGGCGTGCTGAAGGCGGGCGGCGTGGTGGTCAATTACTCGCCCCTGGACGCGCTGCCGACGCTCCAATTGAAGATCGAAGACAGCGAGACCGACATCCTCGTCACGTCTCGACGTCGCCTCGCTCTATCCGCAAGCGGAGAAGCTGCTCGCCTCGACGCGGCTCAAAACGCTGATCGTCGGCGAATTCGCCGAGATGACGCCCGCGCCCGAGCCGGTCAAAGCGCAGATGACGGCTGCAGGCATGCTGGCCGACGTCAAGCACGACGAGCGCCATATCGCCTTCCGCGATCTCATCGACAACGACGGCCGCTATCAGATCCACCCGCTCGGCGCGCTCACCGACGAACTGGCCGTCATCCAATATACCGGCGGCACCACGGGCTCGCCCAAAGGCGCGATGCTGACGCACGCCAATCTCACCGCAGCCTGCTCGCTCTACACCGAAGTGATGACGCGCGGCGAAGAGGGCCTGCGCGTCGGCGAAGAGCGGATCTTGTGCATCCTGCCGCTCTTCCACATCTATTCGCTCACCGTCGTCATGCTGCTCGGCTTCAGGTTAGGCGCGGAGCTCGTCCTTCATCCGCGCTTCGATCCCGCGGCGGCGGTCAAGGACATCGTCGAAAAGAAGATCACCGTCTACATGGGCGTGCCGACGATGCATGTCGCGCATTCTCAGCGTGCCCGGTCGTCGAAAAAATGGATTTTTCGTCGCTGCGCTTGTGCGGCTCGGGCGGCGCGCCGCTGCCGGTCGCCGTGCAGGAGCGGTTCGAACAGCATTATCGGCTGCCAGATTGAACGAAGGCTGGGGCATGACGGAGACGGCGCCGGCCGGAACCTTCAACCCGCGCGAGGGCGCAAGACGGCCCGGCTCCTGCGGCCTTCCTTACCCCGGCACGGAGATGAAGTTCATCGACGTCGCCAACCCGGAGCGCGAGGTGAAGCTCGGCGAGCGCGGCGAAATCTGCGTCAAGGGCCCGAACGTCATGAAGGCGTACTGGAAAAAGCCGGAAGAGACCGCGAACGCAATGACGGCGGACGGTTTCTTTCGCACCGGCGACGTCGGCATCATGGACGAGGACGGCTTCGTCTATATCGTCGACCGGACCAAGGACATGCTTCTGTGCGGCGGCTTCAACGTCTATCCGCGCAACATCGAGGAGGCCATCTATCAGCACCCGTCGGTCGAGGAAGTGAGCGTCATCGGAATTCCGGACGACTATCGCGGCGAGACCCCGAAGGCCTTCGTCAAGTTGAAGGCCGGCGCGCCGACGCTCACGCTTGACGAGATGAAGTCGTTTCTGAAGGAGCGGCTCGGAAAGCACGAAATGATCGGCGCCATGGAAATCCGCGACGCGTTGCCGAAGACGCCGGTCGGCAAAATATCGAAGAAGGACCTTCGCGAATACGAAGCCCGCGCGCATGCGGAGGCGTGAGGTGGGATCGTCATTGCGAGGAGCGCAGCGACGAAGCAATCCAGGAGAGCGCTGGGCGCCCTACGTTCCCTGAATCGCTTCGCTTACGCTCGCGATGACGACCGCGGCTCGACTCCATCGCATCAAGCGTCCTTGACCGCCGCGCCGGATAATGCTGATCGAAACGCCTGTCCGTAGGAGAGCCTCATGAAGGTCGCCAAATGGGGCAACGCCCTCGCCATCCGCCTTCCCATCGCCGTGGTGAGGGAACTAGGGCTGAAGGACGGCGATCAGGTCGACATTCGTGTTTCCGGCGAGCGCGCGTTCGTTGTCGCGCGGGTGCCAAGGCCGATTGAATCGCCAGCAACCGCCAGAGTTCCACCGCGATGAGGCTGATCGCCGGTGAACGTGCGCGGCAGCCGATCGGATCGCCGCGGTGAAGCCCGCCGAAAGCCCCTCCGCGCTCAAGGTTCAGGCGACGCTCGGCGACCGGTTCGAGGTTCTCGAATTTGACGCCAGCACGCGCACCGCCGCCGACGCCGCCGCGGCGATCGGCTGCGAGGTCGCGCAGATCGCGAAGTCGCTGATCTTCCGCGGCGCGACAAGCGGGCAAGCCGTGTTGATCATCGCCTCGGGCGTCGACCGCGTCGACGAGAAGAAAGCCGCCGCGGCGATTGGCGAGCCGATCGCTCGCGCCGACGCCGATTTCGTGCGCGAGGCGACCGGCTTCGCCATCGGCGGCGTGCCGCCGGTCGGCCACAAGACCAAGCCGATCGTTCTCATCGAGGAATTGCTGCTCGGTCTCGATGAAATCTGGGCGGCCGCCGGCACGCCCAACGCCGTCTTTCGTCTGACGCCGTCGGATCTCGTCGAACTGACCGGCGGACGGACGGTCGCAGTCGCGCGCAAGTAAGAGGACTGAACGTGGCTGCAAAGGGAACGCCTGCGGGAAAGATCCGGATCGGCGTCGGCGGCTGGACCTATGAGCCGTGGCGCGGCGGCGCGTTCTTTCCCAAAGGTCTGACGCAGGCGCGCGAGCTCCAATATGCGGGCTCGAAACTGACCTCGATCGAGATCAACGGCACGTACTACGGCTCGCAGAAGCCGGCGAGCTTCATGAAGTGGCATGACGAGACGCCGGACGATTTCATCTTCTCGGTCAAGGGACCGCGCTTCGCCACCAATCGCCGCGTTCTCGCCGAGGCCGGCGAATTGATCGAACGCTTCTTCAAGACCGGCGTGACGGAGCTCAAGGCCAAGCTCGGACCGGTCAACTGGCAGTTCGCGACCACCAAGCGTTTCGACGCCGAGGATTTCGCCGCGTTCCTGAAGCTATTGCCCAAATCGGTCGATGGACTCGCCATCCGCCACGTGGTCGAGGTGCGCCACGAGAGTTTCAAACATCCCGACTTCATCGCGCTTGCGCGCGAGCATGGGGTCGCGGTGGTGATGGCCGGCGACGCTGACTATCCGCAGATCGCCGACGTGACCGCGCCATTCGTCTACGCGCGCATCATGGGAACGACCGAGACCGAGGAGCACGGATATTCCGCCGCCGCGCTCGATCAATGGGCGAGCCGCGCGAAGACCTGGGCCGCTGGCGGCTCTCCGAAAGATCTCGCGACACTGGCGCCGGCGCCGAAATCCGACGGCGCCGGCCGCGATGTCTTTCTCTATGTCATCAGCGGCCACAAGGAGCGGAACCCCGCGGCCGCGATGGCGCTCATCGAACGGGTCGGCTGATCCGCGTCTCAGCTCTTGATGAAGGCGAGAAGATCCGCGTTGATCACGTCGGCATGGGTGGTCGGCATGCCGTGCGGATAGTCCTTGTAGGTCTTCAGCGTTCCATGCTTGAGCAGCTTCGCCGATAGCGGACCAGCGGCGACATAAGGCACGATCTGGTCGTCCTCGCTGTGCATCACCAGCACGGGCACATTGATCTTCTTCAGATCCTCGGTGAAGTCGGTCTGCGAGAAGGCGACGATGCCGTCGTAATGCGCCTTGGCGCCGCCCATCATGCCCTGGCGCCACCAGTTCCAAACCACAGGCTCGATTGTTTTCACGCCCGGCCGGTTGAAGCCATAGAACGGTCCCGCCGGGAGATCGTAGTAGAACTTGGACCGGTTGGCCGCGAGCTGCTTCTGCAGATCGTCGAAGACGCTCTTCGGCAGGCCCTTCGGGTTCGCCTCAGTCTTCACCATCAGCGGCGGCACCGCGCTGATGATCGCCGCCTTCACCACTCCCTTTTCGCCGCGCCGCGCCAGATAGCGCACCACTTCGCCGCCGCCGGTCGAATGCCCGATATGGATCGCGTCTTTCAGATCGAGATGGTCCGTCACCGCGGTCAGATCGTCTGAATAATGATCGAGATCATGTCCGTCGGCCGTCTGGCTCGACCGGCCGTGGCCGCGCCGGTCATGGGCGATGACGCGATAGCCCTGAGCGAGGAAGAACAGCATCTGCGCGTCCCAATCGTCCGCCGACAGGGGCCAGCCATGGCTGAACACGATCGGTTGGCCTTGGCCCCAATCCTTGTAGAAAATCTCGAGCCCGTCTTTCGTGGTGACTGTCGGCATGAATGCCTCCCTCGCGCAAATCTGGAAGCCAATGGCTTCCAGTCGCGAAACGCTATCGGACGCGGTGCTCGAAGGCGACCGACAAAACGACGGCCGACAGCCTCAATCTGAGATGGACGAGGTGAGGCGCGCGGTCAGACGGCCTCGGCATTGCCTCCGGTAACAGCGCCGCAGGAGAACGCGCCGCGCAGCGCACCGCCAACAAAGCGCACGAGCGCTTGAATGGCGCCTGTAATTGCGAAACTCATGCCGCCAACGCCATAGCGATCGAGCGGCGCAAGCTGGGCGTGAAGGTCGTGAATCTTGAGCCGCATCGCCAGCGGCACGTTCCCTCGATGGAGGTTCGGCGAGCCGAGCATGGACATGTCTCCAAAGGATTTTCGTTTGATTGATAAGATAGAGGCCGGGTCTGACCGCAGTGTGACGGCTTCGAGACCTCAACAGGATAGGAACAAGGCGCGCTTTGGTTTCGTCAGCGGGCGCAGCCGCCTTCAGCTCGACCCTAAAGCATACGCATTTGGATCTAACCACGCGTCATTGCGAGCGAAGCGAAGCAATCCAGGGGAACGGAGGGCGCCTCGCGACTCTGGATCGCCGCGTCGCTTCGCTTCTCGCGATGACGATTCCGTTCGAACGCAGCACGCTTTCAAGTCAGGCGCCCCAGCGTCCATCCCTGGCGTCCGATCTGCCGGCGGCGGCCCTCAGCAGCGTCAGCGCGTCAGTGCAGCCCCGCCACGTAATGAGCCAGCGCTTTCATCTCCACGTCGCCGAGCGGATACACCACCTCCGCCATGCTCGCTGCGCCGGTTGCCGTTCGAGCGCCGGATTTGAAATCGCGCAGGGCCTCGTAAACATAGTCCTCGCGCTGGCCCGCTAGCCGCCCGATGTTGTCCACTCCCTCGAAATGGTCGCCGTGGCAGTTCGTGCAGTGGATCCCCTGCGCGATCTTGGCGCCAAGCTCGGTCTCCTGCGGCGCGGTGTCCGGCGCCTTCGACCCGTCGGGCCCCGGCAGCGAAGCATAATACGCCGAGATGTCGCGGAGATCGTCGTTGCTGAGCTGTTGCGCCATTGCGTTCATGGTCTCGTTCTTGCGCACGCCTTTGCGGAAGAACACGAGCTGGAACTGCAGGTAAAGGTTTGGCTCCCCGGCCAGGTTGGGGACGTTCTTGTCGGCCGCGAGCCCGTCCGCCGTCGCGATGCCGTCAGCGCCATGGCACGCGAAGCACCCCATGGCCTCCGCCTTGGCCTTGCCGACCTCTGGTTTCCCTTCCGCCGCCATCGTGGCGACGGGAACGGTTAGGCTGAGCGCCAAGATAAGCCAGGCCGGGATTCGCATTGTTGTCAGATTCTCACGGTCTCAGTGCATAAAAACGAACTCGCCCTGGCGTCTGAATTCGCCAGGGCGAGGATTGATCCCGACGGGACGATTACTTACGACTTGCCATCATACCAGATGCGATAGATCGCGCCGGCCTGATCATCCGAGATCAGGAGCGAGCCATCCATCGGGCTGATCACCACGTCAGACGGGCGTCCCCAGTACTTGTTGTCCTTGATCCAACCCCACGCGAACGGCTGCTGCGTAGCGTTCTTGCCATCCGGATCGGCCTGAATGCGGACAATCTGGGCCCCAGTGTGTGTGAACTGGTTCCAGCCCCCGTGCTCGGCGAGGAAGATGTTGTTCCTGTACTCAGCCGGGAAGCTGTTCCCGGTGTAGAACTTCATCCCGAGCACCCCCAAGTGCGGTCCGACGTTCAGCACCGGCGGCGTGAACTCGCTGCACTTGTGGCCCATGGCGTATTTCGGATCCGGAATGTCACCCTGGTGACAGTAGGGATAGCCGAAGTGCTCACCATACTTGGTCAGGTGGTTGAGCTTGTCCGACGGGATGTTGTCGCCCATCCAGTCGCGCGCATTCTCGGACCACCAGAGTTGGCCGGTGCGCGGATCGACGTCGCCGCCGACGCTGTTGCGTTGGCCGAGCGCAGCCACCTCCGACAGACCTTCGTCAGGGTTGACGTGGCGATACTGCGCCGTGCCCGACGGGATCATGCAGACGTTGCAGGGCGGGCCAACCGGAATGTAGAACCAGCCCGGCGACTGCGTATCCGCAACCATGTATTTCCAGCCGTGCGAGGTGTACGGCGGGAAGTCGCTGTAGACGACCTCACCCTTCGGATTGTCGAGATTGTTGGCGATATCCTTGTAGCGATAGATCTTGTCGATGTCGGTAACGTAGAGGTTGCCGTTGTAGAAGCCGATGCCAGTCGGCTGGCGCAGCCCCTTGATGATGGTCTTCGCCACCCACTCGTCGCCCTGCTTCTTCAGCGCAAACACGTGATCGGTCCAGCAGCCGGCGTAGAGCGTGCCGTCGTTGCCAAACACCATCTGGCGGGCGCAGTCGAGCTGATCGGCCAGGATTTCGATATGGAAGCCCGGCGCCAGCTTGATGTTGTCTTTGACGAGGCCAACGAGTTCGTCATGCGGCGTCGGCAGCGGCTGGTTCGGATAGGGATGCGTGCCGTGCTGCTGCGCTGTCTCATCGCCCATGAACCAGTCCGCGGGCGGGTGTTGCCAATAGTCGCTGGCGTTGGCGTTGTACTTGATCAGCGGCGCGTCGTCGGCGCGCGCCGGAACGGCTGACGCCATTCCCACCGCCGCAAGCCCTGCCGCGCCCAAAAGCGTCGGCAGCAATCTCAACCGTGCAAGCTGCATATTTTCCTCCCTTTAAATTTTACTGACGGATTACCGCGATGCCCTGCTTCGACCTGGCGCATCAGCAATGCGCCATAGCAAGGCGACAGAACCTTACGCGCGCCCAACATGTCTGACAACGCCATTCGGACCGGCGGGCGTCAAAAAAGAAGCGGCGGCCTAGCCCGGCGGCTGCAGCGGCACGAACGGATTGATCACGTCGTCGCGCTCGACAAGCCGCTGTGTCTCCAGCATGGCCTGGAACGGGCCGCCCGCCCGGCTGACCGTCGCCGCCACCAATGCGTAGCTGTTCAGCGGCGATCCCGACCACACATGGGTGACGCGAATACGCACTGTGCCATCGGGAATGTTGACGGTCTTGTCATCGGATAGCTTCACTTCGATGCCAGGACCGTTGGCCTGCGCCACCAGCTTTTCATAGGCTGCGTCGACCTCGGCCGGATCTGCTTTTTGCGCCCACGCGACACAGGATTCCGGATCGAGCCGCGTCGCCAGCACAAATCGCCCAGCGGGATCGGGCACTGCCCAGGCCTGGCCGGAACCAGGCACGCCGCCGCCGGCGAATGAGGTCAGCTTGCCGTCTTTGTTCGGCTTGCCCGCAAAGACCGCAAGCGCTTGAGGATTGGTGATCGGCGCAAGATTCTGGCTGTCCGCCCAGTCCCACACCGACGTGAGATGACCGAACTTGCCTATGCAGACATCGTTGAACAGTTTTACGAAGTTCGTAGCCGCCTCATCGGCCCGCGCCGGCTGCCCGACGACAGCGAGAACGGCGGTCGCGGCGAATGCAAGTCGTTTCATGGGACGTTTCCTCAATCCAAGCCGTGAGTGGTAGCGGGCTTTGGCGAACTTGAACAGCGGCGTCAGGGAGTGACGCGCCCGCGATCCGAAGCTGGCGGGCGCGCGCCCGGCTGACGCTTAAGCCCACTCGCCCTTGCGGAACACCGGCGTGCGGGCGCCGTTCGCATCGAGGCCGTCGATATCGATCTTGTCCGATCCGATCATCCAGTCGATATGGATCATGCTCTTGTTGCCGCCCTGCTCCGCGATCTGCTCGGGGGTGAGCTTCGCGCCGTCGACGAAGCACTTCGCGTAGCATTGCCCGAGCGCGATGTGGCAGGCGGCGTTCTCGTCGAACAGCGTATTGAAGAACAGGAGGCCGCTCTTCGAGATCGGCGAGGAATGCGGCACCAGCGCGACCTCGCCGAGGCGGCGCGCGCCCTCGTCGCTGTCGAGCACTTTGTTCAAGACGTCCTCGCCACGCGCGGCCTTCGCTTCGACAATGCGTCCGCCTTCAAAGCGGACCGCGATGTTGTCGATCAGCGTCCCCTGATAGGAGAGCGGCTTGGTGCTGGCGACATGGCCGTCGACCCGGCGCGCATGCGGCGTGGTGAAGACCTCTTCGGTCGGAATGTTCGGGTTGCAGGTGATTCCGTTCTTCGCCGTCGCCGCGCCGCCCTGCCAGTCGTGACCGTCGGCGAGGCCGATGGTGAGATCCGTCCCCGGACCGGAATAATGGAGCGCGTGAAATTTGCGCGCGTTCAGCCATTCCGTCCGGCGGCTGAGCGCCGCATTGTGCGTGGCCCAGGCTTGAACCGGATCGGAATTGTCGACGCGAGAAGCGGAGAAGATCGCTTCCGCCAGCCTGCCGACAGCGACCTCCTCCTCGTCGCCCGGAAAGACCCGCTTCGCCCATGAGGCGGTCGGATAGGCGACGATGTTCCAGTTGATGTCGAAGCCGGCGATCTTCTCGAGCGCCGGCTGGTAGGCGATCGAATTCGCCTTGTTGGCGCGCGCGACCTTGGCCGGGTCTTCCTGCGACAACAGCATCGGATCGTCGCCGACGATGGCGAGCCGCGCCGTGTTGGCGGCGAAAGCCTTTCCGACGCCTTCATAGAGCCAGCCCGGCGCGCGGTCGAAGCTCGCGTCAGGGGCGAAACGGTATCGCGTAAGCGTGATTTCTTCGTCGGAGAGGATCGGCGTCACCAGGCCCGCGCCCGCCTTGTAGGCCTCGGCCACGATCCGCCGCGCCAGCGGCAGCGCCGAGACCGGCGCCGTCAAAAAAAGATCCTGCCCCGGTTGAAGCTGCAAGCCCACCCTGACCGCCGTCTCGGCCAGCCGATCGAGCTTTGCCGGGTCGATCGAGGGGAAATTGCGCTGATGGGTGGTCATTGCGGGCTCCGGGGCAGATGATTTCGTCGACCATTTCCTAAGACAGTGGCGCCGCGAGGGCCATACAGTGGCCCGCACATTTACGAGAGCGCTTTGCGCCCAACGCCATGGCGCTGAGCGTCGTCTCAAATGGTTTTGACCCCCAATTGACCAAACCAGGCCTTCCCCGTCGGCGTAACAGTAAGCGACCGCTCCTCGGCCCGCACGAGGTGACCGGCATCGAGCAGAAAGCCGAGGATGGCGGTCGGAATAGCGCCCGCGAGATGAAACCTGCGTTCGGTCCAATCGAGGCAGAGCCGGAGATGCTGCGAGCTGCCTGCCCTCCCCTTCGCTAGGGGCAACCCAATCGCTCCCAGCCATTGCGAGCCGGTGCTCGTTAGCGCCGCGGCGTCGTTGCAGATACGAACATAGTCCCGATTGACCAGCGCGTCCGCAAACGCCACGCCCAGCCGCCCCGCCATGTGATTGTAGCAGCAGCGAGCGGCCAGAAGATGCGGGGGACGTAGGCGGGTCGAGACGGTCCGTCCCGATCGGGAGCAAGCCACGCCGGCGAGCGCTTCCAGAACGGTGGCGATTTCTTCATCCGCCAATCGGAAATAGCGGAACCGGCCTTGCGGCCAGACAGAGATGACGCCCCCCTCCACGAGCTTTCGCAGATGGCCGCTGGCGCTTTGCGAGGTGACACCGGCGATGTCAGCCAGCTCGCCCGCCGGCAGCGCGCGACCATCGGCAAGCGCCACAAGCATGGCCTCTCGCGCCGGGTCCGCCAGCAGGGCGGCAATTTTGGCGAATCCGGCCTGCACCGGCATCCCAGCCTCCATTCCGCCCCACCTCACCCAGGGCGATATCGGTCCTCTTCGAGCACCTTGACGGCCAGCCAGCCCCAATAGACGCAATGGCGCTGAATTAAGCCATCGACAATGTCCATCGCTTCAACGAGATCCATTTGCTGACCATCCTTGGCCGCCCGAGGATATTCCCAGATCAATCTTCTGCCATCAGTGAAAAAGCCATCCCGATACCGCTGCCTCGAAGGCGGCGTGCGTGCAAAGACCTTTTCCACGAACTCGCGTAGATTGTCCCGACCTCGGATGACTCCCTCCTCAGTGCCAAGCAGGTGGCGGACGAGCGGGCTTTCCAAAATAGCGTCCGGTGCATAGAGGCGCATGGCGCCGTCGAGGTCCTTGCGGCCGAGCGCCTCGTCCCACGCGTGGTAGATGCGCTCCGCTGCCTGGATCGCTTCGGCGTTGGTCGCGGCGCTTGACTTCTCCGTGTCCATATCGATCATCCTCTTCGCGTCCTCAAGGGACGAGGATGGCGCCGCGTCGGTCGCGGATGTTTCACGGAAAGCTGAAATGACGTGCGCCGAAGGCAGGCGCAGACGGATTATATTCCGGTCGGCTTTTCGACATTGCTATCCGCACCCTACTTCACGCCGTCGCACAAGCCGATGCGCGGGACCGAAACTAATGACCAAAAAAAGCACAGGAGAACACCATGGCGCGCGTCTTCATCACCGGTTCATCCGACGGCCTCGGCCTCATGACCGGCCAGCTTCTCGCCGATCAAGGCCACCAGGTCGTCCTGCATGCGCGCAATGACGCGCGCGCCGCCGACGCCAAGACGGCCGCCCCCAAGGCGGAAGCGGTCGTGGTCGGCGATCTTGCGAGCATCGCCGCCACGAAGGACCTGGCGGCCCAAGTCAACGCGCTCGGCTCGTTCGACGCCGTCATTCACAACGCCGCCGTCGGCTATCGCGAGGAGCAGCGCTTGACCAGCGATGGCGTGCCGCATGTCTTCGCCATCAACACGCTCGCGCCCTACATCCTCACCATGCTGATCGATCGGCCGAAGCGCCTCGTCTATCTGAGCTCAGGCATGCACGAGCGCGCGAACGCGAATCTCGACGATATTTTTTGGCGGAAGCGCCGCTGGGACGGATCGTCGGCCTACGCCGAGAGCAAGCTGCACGACGTCATGCTCGCGTTCACTGTCGCGCGCCTCTGGAAGAACGTGCTGTCGAATGCGGTGACGCCCGGTTGGGTCCCGACCAAGATGGGCGGCGCGGGCGCGCCCGACGACATCAGCCAGGCCCATCTCACGCAAGCGTGGCTCGCCACCAGCGACGATGCCGAAGCGAAGACCACCGGCGGCTATTTCTATCACCTGAAGCGCCGCGAGCCGAACCGCGAGGCTCGAGAGGAGTCGGTGCAGGACAGGCTTATCGACATCTGCCAGGAGATTTGCGGCGTCAATATGCCGTGGAGTTGAGATAAGCGATAGGCGCGTCGCGCCCGGTCAAAGCTAGTTCTTCGTCACCTCGAGCGTGACGAGTACGCCGAAATGATCGCTCGCCCATAGGCCACCGAGCGGCTCATCGAAAGCCAGTCTCGCGTCTAGCACTTTTGCGCGTGCACGCGGATGGTCGTCCCAACCTCCGACGAATACGTAGTCGATCCGCCGCCGATGCGAAGGCTGCCCGACAATCTGCTCAATTCCGATTTTTGCGTTTGGATTCTCGTCGGTCCACGTCCAGCCCGGTCCCTGACCGCCGATCGTCCACGCGTCGTGATAGTGAACGCTGCGCCCGTCCAGCGATTGGAGCCCGGTCAAGAAGCGAATGCTTGCGCTTTCCGGAGAAGCGTTGAAGTCCCCGGCAATGATGGTCGGCAGCTCGCGTCGATGCCGGCTATCCAAATCGACAAGATCCAAAGCCTGACGCTCTCTCGCAGCCTCGGCATTCAGACGCCACGAGGACGAAGCGGCGATGAAGAGCAATTCGCCAAGGTCCGGAAGCGCCAGCGACACCGCCATTGTCGCCCAGGGGACGTCGGTCGAACCGGACTTGCGCAAGTCCACGACCTCAAGCCGGCTATGCGGGAGCTTGGTCGCAATCGCAGCGCCTCCGAACCGATCAAAGAACGGCGGCTCATAAGCTTGCATGTCGGCTTGGTGCGTCGTCGTGAAACCGAGCCCCTCAGTCAGCTCCGCAAGCTGATCCTTCTCCGCGGAGCGAACGACCTCTTGAAAGGAAATGAGGTCAGGCTGAAGCCGCTTCAGTTCCTGGTTGATCAGCGACGTTCGTTGTGAGGGGCCTTCATTGTTCCAGACATTGAGCGTGAGAACGCGAATTTGCATGAGAGGCATCCGCCCTGCGCGCTTGCGGCTCTGTCGTAAGCAACAGCCATGCGACCCTGAGGTTCCCCGATCACAACGCCGAGCGCTCGCCTGAAACCGTTATCGCATACGTGCAGTTCCTGAATGGTGCGTAGCGCTGAAGCTGTTTGACATCAACTCATCGTACAACTTATCCGTCTCCTCCGCCTGGCCCCGCGAGAATTCCCCTCCCACGGCGTTCCGGGTCGGCTGGTGTTTGACCCCATTCTGAATCGGCCAGCCGCCCCCATGGACCGGCACTCGAGAATCCTGGGCAATCGCCTGCTGCGCCAGGCATGACAGCGCCCCAGCGAGGGCGGCGACAATGATCGTTTTGTATAACATCGCGTGATTCCTCGATCTGGATCGAGCGGCAACACCATCATGATTTAGGAACGACAAGCGAAACTTTGAATAACAGAAAACGCAGCGGCAAGTTCAACCCTGCGCGAGCTTACCTCACCCGCCCCCTCAAGGCGGGCCAAGCGACTACGGCGCCGGCGAGCTTTGCCCCGGCAAGAGGAGTAAGATGACCGCCATGAACGCCGCTGATCCGATCTGGCCCGATCTTTCCTATACAGGCTGGAGCGACACGCTCGCCACCTTGCAGCTTTGGACCCAGATCGTCGGCAAGATCCGGCTGACGCTAACCCCCTGGCTCAATCATAGCTGGCAAACGCCACTTTACGTAACCGCCCGGGGACTGGGGACATCGCCGATCCCGATCGGGGTCGAGATCTTCGAGATCGAGTTCGATTTTATCGCCCATCGGCTCAACGTGCGAACCAGCCGAGGCGCCGAACGGTTCCTGCCGCTTAAGGCCCAGTCGGTCGCCGATTTCTACCACGCGACTTTGGACCTGCTGAACCGCGTGGACGTTTCGGTGGCGATCAAGGAGACGCCGAACGAGGTCCCCAATCCGATCCGCTTTTCGCAGGACCAGATGCACGGCGCCTACGACGCAGCCGCCGCCCATCGCTTCTGGCGCGCGCTCGTGCAGGCGGACCGCATCTTCAAGCTCTTCCGCAGCGGATTTATCGGCAAGGCGAGCCCGGTCCATTTCTTCTGGGGCAGCTTCGATCTCGCGGTGACGCGGTTCTCCGGGACGACCCGCCCCGCCCCATCCGGGCGGCGTGCCCGGCCTGCCCGACGACGTGGCGCGCGAAGCCTATTCGCACGAAGTGAGCAGCGCCGGTTTCTGGCCAGGCGCCGAGGCCTTTCCGCGCGCGGCCTTCTATTCCTACGCCTATCCTGAACCCGCTGGCTTTCGCGACCGGAAGATCACGCAAGGCGGCGCCTTTGACCCGAAGCTTGGCGAGTTCATTCTTCCCTACGACACGGTCGCGCAATCACGGGACCCGGACGCCTTGCTGCTCGACTTCCTGTCGACAACCTACGCGGCCGCAGCCGATTCCGCAGGCTGGGACCGCGCCGCCCTGGAATGCCCGCTTGGCGTTCCGGGCCGGGTCCGGCCGATTTAGAAGCCACGCTGACGCGATCACTCCTGATCTCACGTGAGCGCAGTGGCAGGTCGTGGGTAGAACTGCGCATTGATATATTATAAAACAGGTAGCAAGGTATGATTGGGATTAAAGTCTAAGCGCGACCCCAGTCGACAGCAGCTATCCTAATATTTCACTTGATACTCTGTAATTATCTAAACCAGCTAGAGACCTTAGGTATTGCATTATCAGAATTCGGCAAATTTCATTGGGAAGTAAATAATTGATGTAGTAGATCGTTTTTTCTTTTGGTTAAGGAGTTTCCAAACGCCGAAGGTCCCAACTTAGATCGTTATAGTGGATCTTGTGTTTACCAAGATTTGGCGGAGCAAATTGTGGATTGTCCCTTGCCCTTAGGGGAACAACGATGACCAACAGGATTTCGCCAGCAGCGTTACTTCTCATTGCCAGCCTCGCGCCAGTTTCCGTTTCGGCGGCAGGAATTGAATTGTCCGAAGTCGATATTACCGCCCGTGCCACCTTCAGCTCGCAGCGGGTGGCGCCGGAAAGGAGCGACTTTGATTTCAAGGTGGCCCCGCCCGACCAGCTACTGCAGGCGGCGCAAGCTTTGGTGATCGAAGGACAGCCTTTTCCCAATCAACCAAATAGCCAAGGCGCTGGGTTCGCCTCGTCGGCTGGGACGGTAGGTGGCGTTTTTGGTGTCGGTGTGAACGGATTCCATTTTGAGAACTCGCTGCCCCCGAACCGCTACTCTGCCTCGGGGACCTGGAGAGAAACCTTAACCAACAATTCCGCAGTTACCCAGGTGTCGAGGGGAACCATCTCTGTACCGGCTCCGACCATACGGTTCTTCGGCGTGGGCAATTCCTTTCCAGCCGGTGCGGACCCCGATCTTGACGCCTCGGCTGCTGTAAACATCAAGCTGTTCTCCACACTCACCCGTACAGATGGCAGCAAGGTGGAAACAGTCCACTTCGAGTACGGTATGCAGACCTTGCGGGCCCCGATCGTCGGCGTGCTCCTGGCAGACCCGACCGACGATGCTTTAGGGGCACTCTCGCAGTTTGACGAGCCCGACGGCTCATTCGGATTTCGTTTGCTGCCTGTGATTAAGAGTTTCTCGTTTGGTAGTGTCGGCCCGGGCGAGAGTTTGGAATTCGGTTACGACTACTCCGCGACGGCCAGCACGGGCTTCGGCGAAACTGCCGTCTTCGCCGCCATAGGCGATCCCTTTGATCTCACCGAAGGCGGAGGCCATTTCGAGTTCCAGCTGGGAGGCGCACCGCCCGCCATCCCTGAGCCGGGTACACTGGCGCTGCTCGGCATCGGTCTTATCGTTATGCTGGGGATCCAGGCGCGCTACAGACGCGCGCTAGTCTAGGCTCCCGAGGCCGCCGGCGCAGGATGCTATCTTTCATTGGCGACGTGGCGGTCGTTGTCCGCTTCGGCTTCCAGCTGGGCACGGATTCGTGGCCGGGGCGATCTCCCACACGCCGCTGCCCTTGCGCAGACCAAACGTGTCACGGAACCAGACATCGGACTCCGAACCGTCGGCGCGGCTTCCCGTCAGGTGAACCAGCGTGGCAAAACCCGACGTCTTCGTTGGCGGTGACGCGAAGCTCCGTGATAGCGAAGCGGATCTGGCCTCGCCAGCTGGCGAACCAGTCCTTTAGCCCCTAGGGATCATCACCACGAGGTGACGGTTTGGTCCGCCATGGCGTTGCTACAGTCCACCGCGACGAGCGTACAGATCCCACGATTGTTGAGCCGCCGAGGGTAGGCAAGCGATGTCGAAGGGCTGGGTCCGCGATCGAGCCCGGCGCCGCCGCTGCCCTTATGGCTTTCTTACACTCGAGGCCCTGATTCCCTCTCGAACGCTTACGCCTCCAAGCACATCTTTTCGCCATCAAAGGACATGGAGACGCGTTCTAATGCGCAATTTGCTGTGGGATCGAGTGGGCGCGGAGAGACAAGACCATCCGCGAGGGCATCGTCTTGCTCGACACGATCCGTATGAGTTCGATCCGCCGTCGCCGTTGCAGATCTTCACCCGGCTTGGCGTGCTGCTGACGATCGCGCTCGCATTCGGCCTGGTGGCCGAGCTCCTGGCCCGGCTGCCCCAGTGATCGGCGGCCATAGAGTGACTTCAGGCGACGGGCCCGCCAGAAGACAGGGCCGGGCCCTCGCGAAAACGAGGCAAAGTCAATGATCCAGCAAGACATCAAAGCGGCAAGCGCCGCAAACACTTCCTGTTTGTTCATCGGGCAAGACCGAGGCGGCCATTGGGTCGTCAAGGATGCCCACAGCCTATGCGGCGGCCTGTTCGCGAACCGGAACGAGGCGATTCGATTCGCGATGTATGAATGCCAACGCCGACCGCAATCGGTCATTATGCTGCCCGACGGGCTCGAGCTCGACGGGCCGGTCAATGAAGGCCAGGAGAACGATCCCGGCAAGCGGCGCGCGGCGTAGTCAGCGTCGCTGAAAGCCGAAGCGCTCGATCCGCATGAATTCGATGTGCATGCGGGCTTACGGATTTTCACCCACCTTGGTGTGCTCCTCTGTATTGGCTCGCGCTCGGCCTCGCGGCCGAGCTCCCGGCGCTGCCAGCACTGATCGATGGTGTTGGAAGCGCGGAGGCATGAGCCCAAGCGAATCTGACTTGAAAGCATCGGCACGGGCGCCGTCTTGTCACCAGTGCCGCGTTGGGATAGTTCCTCCTGTGCGGGAAAGTCCATTGACCTGGACAGCCACTTTCGCACCTCAAGGGGGACTTAAGTCATGATGAACACCAATCGATTGTTGGCCGCCCTGGCCATTGCAGTCAGCAGCGCTTGCCTCGGAAGCGCCGCTAATGCTGACCTGATTCCTTATCCCGACGCGGGGACGCCCATCACGGTTCCTTCGTATAATTTCACCGCGACTGGGACCGGCAACATCACGGCTTATTTTTTCGCGTCGGACGCAGGAGACACGGAAGAAGTCTCGATGTTGGTCAATGGGGTGCCGACGGGAATATTCGGTCTGAATAACCATTCGAGCACCGTCGGCGAGGCGTTCAACCTCGGATCGGTCAGCGTGGGCGATACGATCGAATTTTTCATCCGCGATTTCACGACTGGCGTGGACTGGTTCAGCAACGCCGCGGCTAACTCTGACGGCTTCAATCATGCTTACGCGACTTCGTACAGCGGGACCGTTCTTGGAATTCCGGTCGGCACTTACGTGGGCTTTGAAGATCGAGGCGTCGGCGGCGACTACGATTACAACGACGACCAATTCGTCTTCACCAATGTGACGTCCGGCGTGCCCGAAGCATCGACGTGGGTCATGCTTCTCGCGGGCTTTGGCGGCCTCGGCTTCGCGGCTTTGCGGCGGTCGCACAAGGCGAAAAGCTCGATCGCCTAGCCAAGTTCTGGTTCGATCGGGAAAGGCCGCCTTTGGGCGGCCTTTTCTTTTGCGGTCTTTACTTCGCAGAAAACCACAACGCCGCGCTTCCGCGCCTGATCCTAATTCATGAACCCGTCACGGACACCGGCTACCGCCAGGACCGCGTAAGTTTACGCGATTCCCACCCTGACGGAGCGACGCCCTTATGATCCGCACACTCGCCCTGACTTGTTTGATGAGCCTCGCCGCCTGGGCGGTCGCGACCTCGGCCGACGCAAAGACCATCTTCGAGACGGCCACGTTTACGGGCGTCGACACAGGCGAATACATCGTGAGCGACACGCGCTATTTCGGCGTCGCCTTCACCCTGGACAAGACGACGGAGATCACCGGAATAGGTGGTCAGTTTGGCGGCTTCCCGAGCGGCGAGATTTTCGGCGCGATTGTGTCGCTGCCCTCCGCGACCTCGCTTCCGGATTTCACGCCAAGCACGATCGAGGCCAACAGTCTCGCTTACGTCACCTTCGCCGCTCCATCCGAAATCACCGATCTCACGGAGAAGGTCGACTTGACTCTGAGCGCCGGCACGTACGGCGTCGTCTTCGGATCGGGCGCCTTCAAGGTGAGCGGCAACGGCGGACTCGGCGACGGCAACAATTCAGTGGGGTCGCCGAACTTCTTTACCTATTTTGCCTTCGACGGCGACGGTAATTCCTGGGAATCGGCGTCGATGGACGGCGCCAGAATCACCGTCTCAGGCGTACCCGAGGCTTCGACCTGGGCGATGATGCTCCTCGGATTCGGCGGGTTAGGCTTAGCGGGCGCTCGCACCTCACGATCGCGAGCCGACGGTGTACGAAAGCTGTCGCTTCGGACCCGATAGCCTCACTCACCGACCAGGCGAGGCGCAGACAGAGAGCAAGCTGCGGCTTGACGTCCGCAGCTTACGAGGAAGGTTCGGGAAGGCCGCGGGCCGGGAAGGTCCCCGGCCTTTAGGGAGCGACCCTAGATCAGTCCCGCTTTGTCTGCCTTTGCGGCCGCCTGTGTGCGGTTCACCACGTTCAGCGCTTTGAAGATTGCCGTAACGTGGACTTTGACGGTCTTTTGAGAGACGCCGAGCGTCCGACCGATTTCCTTGTTCGAACGCCCTTCGCAAAGCAGCCGCAACACATCGATTTGACGGCTGGTTAAGCGCACACCGCTTTTCGCGACGCTCGGGTCCGCGGACTGGTCTCCCGTGGAAGCTGTGTCCTGAGCCAATAGGGTCGGCAAATAAACATTGCCGGCGAGCACGAACCGCACCGCCGCTAGGATGGTTCGCGGCGGCGCGGATTTGGGAATATAGCCGAGAGCCCCGGACGCCAGCGCACGGCGCACGTCGCGAGGGTCTTCAGACGAGGAGAGCACGACGACCGGAAATTGAGGCTGGAGCCTGCCGAATTCATTAAGCGCCGCAAATCCGTCGCTCCCGGGCATTGCCAGATCGAGAATAACGACGTCGAGATCCGGATGGGCATCGGCTATGCCGAGCCCTTGCGAGGCGCCCTCGGCCAGCAACACAGTGACCTCCGGCCCCAACTGCCGCAGCAACGCAGCGAGGCCGTCCCGCACGACCGGGTGGTCATCAATGATCAATAGCTTCATGGACCGATCGTCGACCACGATCCCTCGCCGCACAAGACTGGCCTGAGGACCTAGGCCCTGTCCTAGGCCTTTAGGTCAATTGACGGTTGCGGCCTTGCCGCAAAAGTTTCAACTGCCATGCGCCTGTGCGATAGAATGGCTTACGTTTCCGTGTAGGAACTGCCCGTGCTGAGCGCTGCCGCGGTCCAATCCGCTCAACTCGAACCGATGGTCCGAAACTCGCCTGTGGGCGCAGCGAGCGCGTTGGTGGGCGGCGGCATCATGGTCGGGGCCGTCGCTTACGAGGACGGCTTCCTAAGTCTGGGCTGGCGCTCTGGTACGGCCTCTTGGCGGTGACCTATGCCGGCCAAGTCGGGCTTGCCTTCATGCTCCGCCGGCGCGCGAGCCCCGGCCTTAACAGCGCACAGGCTGGCGTTGTTCACCGCTATTGGTCTGGCCGAAGATGTGGTCTGGAGCATCGGGATCGTCGGCGTCAGCGCAACACGGCCGATCGAGCAGTCGATGGCACCTCCACCTTTACACTGTCTGGTTTGATCACCGGCGGCTCGCCCGGCTTTAATTCGGGCACCTACGCATTCGTCACGACGTATATAGGCGCGGACACCCCGACCGCTGGTCCTAACGCGCCCTTTGCCTTTGCGAACCCGGCCGACCCGGAAGAATTCTTTTACGAAAGCTTTGTTCCGAGCACGTCGATGGTGTTGGACCTCTTCGGGACGCCGACTGGCGATCACGTCATTCCGCTCGTTACAGCGGGCCTGTTCGACGGACCTGACTTCAGCTTCGCGTTTGTCTCGCCGAGTTGCACAGGCATTGCAGTGTGCGATCAGGCTGGGTTGGTCTAACGCCCGGCTCCTCAATCTTCGGTGCTGTGACCATCGGGGTCAGCATCACCACCGCGGACACTCCCGAGCCCTCGACCTGGGCGATGATGCTGCTTGCGGGGCTGGGGTTTGCCGGCTATCGCCGTACCCGGATCGCCGTCTCGGCCGGGTGAACGTCGGGCTCGCTCGACAGGGAATGGCCGTCTTCAGGGCGGCCTTTTCATTTGGCGGCCGGCGCGCCGGATCGAGGACGGCCGCCGCGACATCCTATGGCCCACCTGATCGAAAGGTGGGCGTGAGAGCGACGAACTCTAAGCAATATCAAGCGGCGGAAAATAATTTTGGTGCGGCCAAGAGGACTCGAACCTCCACTCCGGTTAAAGAACTAGCACCTCAAGCTAGCGCGTCTACCAGTTCCGCCATGGCCGCACTTTTCGCTGTGCGTCAGGCGGCGCAGAGCGAAGGCGGTCGTCTAACAAATCGCTTTCGCGAAGACAAGCGAAAGCGGCCGCCGCGATGGAGCCGAACCGGATTGGCCGGCTCTCGATCAGCCGCGCCACGCGGATCAATATCCTGACGCCCACGGCGGCGGCTCATAATATGGTCCCGCGTAAGGACCAGGCGGTCCGGCATAGGGGCCCGGCGGTCCCCCATAGGGTCCAATCGGCTCGGGTTCGGGCTCGTAATATCCGTTCATCTCCGGCCCGGCCTCGGCGCGCATCGACTGGCCCTCCTGAATCACGATCACCTGCGTCCCAACGGGCGCGCGGTTGTAGAGATCGATGATGTCGTGATTGAACAGGCGAATGCAGCCGCTGGAAACCTTCTGGCCGATCGTCTCCGGCTCGATGGTTCCGTGCAGGCGAAAATACGTGTCCTGATTGCCGCGGTAGAGATAAAGCGCGCGCGCGCCGAGCGGATTGTTGATGCCGCCCGGCAGTCCGGCCGTGTAGTGCGCATAGATTGGCATGCGGCGAATCATGTCTCCGGTCGGCGTCCAGTGCGGCCATTCGGCCTTTCGGCCTATGACGGCGTTGCCGCGGAAGTTCAGCGCCTCCTCCCGGCCGACCCCCACTGTGTAGCGCATCGCCACGCCGCCCGGCTCGACGAAATAGAGATGCCGCTCACCGATCATGACGACGATCGTGCCCGGCCGATAGGGACTCGAAAAGGCGACTTGACGGCGAAGCACCCCGGGATCGATCCGACTCATGTCGAGCCCGGGGATCTCGTGCCCATGGTCATTGATTGGGCCATAGGCGGCGGGGTTTCCGAAGCCAGACCCGAACATCATCCCGCCTTGGCTCGCGCACCCCCCAAGCAGAACCGAAATTCCGGCAAGAACGCTTCGTCGATCGACACGCACGGTCATTGTTCAGCCACCCCGCAGCCCCTGGTTGACGCAGCTCCACCGCGCGTCGATTCGCGGCATGGCGGTCATCGCCATGTCCTTACTTATCTTTCCGGTCCCGTCTAGCCCGCGGTGCGCCTCGCGGGGCGGCGGCGGACCGTCTCCGCCGCAGAACATTCAGGACGACGGGTGAAGCAATCGTAGAGACGACTCCGCTGGCGCCTTCGCCGGCAATAACGCTCGTAAATTTGGCATGCCCCTTTGCGATCCCCGAAACCAGACACGCCGGCTGCGCCATTTATTCCCACCGGGGATTGCTCGCGCTCTTCACATCCGCGTGAAAGCGCGCAATGCGATCACGCCGCACCGTTCGCCGTGGCGCTGCCCGGAACCGAGCGCTCGCTCACGACGCGAAGTCGCCGCCTTGGCGACGAACGTCGATTGGCGGCCGGCGCGCGCCTGCGCCGCCGAAATCCAGACGGCGGAGAACCCCTGCCCTATTCCGCACCGCGCGCGAAGCGCAAAATATCCGGCGCAGGCGCCTCGCCTTCGCGCGAAAAATCCATGGATTCGATCCGCTCGCTCCGCCGCGCAACCCGCGCGCTCGCTGCGCCAACGCCAGCGAGATCCTCCTGCGCCTGGCGAAAATGTACCTCGAGCTTGCCCGCGCGTTCGACGAGCAGCCGCACGTCGTTCATGAGCTTGCCGACCTCGGCCTGGATTTGCATGCGCTTCGTCGCGCATGCGCGCGTCGCGCAGAATCGCCTGAGCGACGCTGATCGCCATCATCATGAGCGTCGGCGAGACGATGACGACGCGCGACCGGTGGGCCTTCTGCACCAGTTCGTCGAACTGATCGACGAGATCGGAATAGATCGCTTCCGACGGCACGAACATCAGCGCCACGTCCTGCGTCTCGCCGGGCAGAAGGTAGCGCTCGGCGATGTCCTTGACGTGCTTGCCGACGTCGGTGCGCACCCGCGCCAGCGCCGTCTTGCGCGTTTCGTCGTCTCGCGCGGCGCGCAACGCGGTAAAGCCTTCGAGCGGAAACTTCGCGTCAACGGCGAGCAGCCGCGCGTCGCCAGGCAGGCGGATGACGCAATCGGGGCGGGATCGGTTGGAGAGGGTGAACTGGAAATCGTAAGCGCCCGCGGGCAAACCGTCGCGCACGATCGCCTCCATCCTCCCTTGACCGAAAGCGCCACGCGACTGCTTGTTGGAGAGAATGTCCTTGAGCGACACCACTTCGCGCGTCATCTCGCTCATGCGCGACTGCGCCGCGTCGATGACGGCGAGACGCTCGTTGAGCTTGCCCAGATTTTCTCCGGTCGTCTGCGTATGACTTTCAAGCCCGGCGCCGAGTCGCGCCCCGACCGAATCGAGCCGGTCGGCGACGACGCGAGCAAGGTCCGTCTGTCGCGACCCGAGCCACTCCGACATCCCGCCAATACGCCCGTTGAGCTCAGCGCTCGATTGCGCAAGCGCGGCGAAGCGCGCCTCGATCGCCTCCTGCCGTTCGTCGGCGATCTCCCGCTCCCGCCGCCGCGCGGCCCCGGCGCGCCAAAGCGCGATCAGGCTCAGCGCGGCGAGCGTGGCAAGCAGCGCCAAAGCGGCGCCAAGCGCCTCAGAGAAAGAGATCGGGACGCCGCCGATAACGGTGATTGTGGAAGCGGGAATCATCAATACGGCGGGTTGTTTGGTGGAACAAAGTAAGAACACGTTTGACCGCGCTTGTCCAGCCGATTATCAGTCCCCGCGCCTCTCCCGCAAAAAGTCCCGCATGGCCCTCAAACCGATCATCATTTTGCCCGATCCAAAGTTGCGTCTCGTCAGCAAGACGATCGAGCGCGTCGACGACGATCTGCGCAAGCTGATCGACGACATGATCGAAACCATGCACGATGCGCCGGGCGTGGGACTCGCGGCCATTCAAGTCGCCGAACCCATCCGTCTTTTGGTGGTCGACACCGCGAAGAAGGAAGAAACGCCCGACCCGCAGGTGTTCATCAATCCCGAGATCGTCTGGTCGTCCGAGGAGCGCTCGACCTACGAGGAGGGCTGCCTTTCCATTCCGGAATATTACGCCGAGGTCGAGCGGCCGGCGTCCGTGCGCGCCCGCGCCCTCGACCGCGAGGGGAAGGAACGCGAGATCCTGGCCGAGGGCCTGCTCGCCACCGTCCTGCAGCATGAGATCGACCATCTCGATGGCGTTCTCTTCATCGACCACATCTCGAAGCTCAAGCGCGACCGGGTGATCAAGAAATTCCAGAAAGCCGCCAAGCGCGCCGGCGATGGTTCGCACGTGCTGTGATCGGCGTGCGCGGTTTTGAAACGGCGCGCCCAAGTGGGCGGAGATAAGTTCAGTTCTTAAGGAGGCATGCTCATGCAACGCATCGCGATTCTCGGTCTTGGCATCATGGGAGGCGGCATGGCCGCCAATTGGCTGGCCAAGGGGTTTGAAGTCTCCGTCTGGAACCGCACGGCCTCTAAGGCAGAAGCACTGGCTGGCAAGGGGGCCAAGGTCGCGGCGACCCCTCGCGAAGCCGCGACAGGCGCCGACTTCATCTTCGCCATGGTGGCCGACGACGACGCCTCACGCTCCGTCTGGCTCGGAAACGACGGCGCACTCGCCGGAGCGAAGAGCGGCGCGATCGGCGTTGAATCCAGCACGTTGACCCCCGACTGGATCCGCGAGCTTGCCCGTCAGGCTCAAGCCAAGGGCGTCGGCTTTCTCGATGCGCCGGTCGGCGGCAGCCGTGCGGCGGCGGTGGGCGGCGAACTGAGGTTTTTTGTCGGCGGCGACGCCAAGACCTACGAGGCTGCGCGTCCTGCGCTCGCGGCCGTCGGAGCCAAGATGGATCTCCTCGGGCCTGTCGGCGCGGGCGCGACCTGGAAGCTCATCAACAACCAGCTCGCCGCAGGTCAGATCGCCGCGCTCGCAGAGGCGCTCGAGGTCGCCAAGAAGGCCGGCTTCAGAGATGAGCAAATCTCCGAGCTCATCCTGGGCGGCGCCCCGGCGAGCCCGATCGTGAAACTCAAGCTGCCGCGCATGCTGGCGCAAGATTTCGAGCCGACGGATTTCGCGCTCAACCTCATGCTGAAGGACGCCCGCTATGCGGCGGCGCTCGCTCAATCCCTGGGCGCGTCCGCCGGCATGATCGAGAGCGCGGCGAAGGCGTTTGCGCGCGCGGACGCCAAGGGGCTGGGCGATAAGGACATCGCTGCTGTGGTCGGCTGAGTGAGGATTGCACCGATGAGCGCAGGCGGAGACGAGCCGCCGCGCCCGAACGGTGAGCGACGGCCACACGGCATGCGCAAAGATCTCCAGGATCTTCGTAAGCTGCCGCGCTCGCCCCTCATATCCTATCAAAAGAAGCATGCTCAGCCGCATCGGCCACGTTCCCGCGCTGAAGCCGCTCAACGCTTGGCTTATCCAACCCTCTCCGCCTTCGCGCCTCACCGATTTTGGCGGTGGGTGACCGAATATTGGCGATTTCGAATCGGTCGGCGACATCGATTTCAGACTTATGATGGCGAGGATGGAGATAACGGAATCTACCAGCTCGGCAGCGACGCCCACGAGATCCGTATCGCGCTCGCAGGCGATTGGGGAAGCGGCACCGACGAAGCGGCCGAAATCGCGGCGCTCATCGAAGCCTGGCGGCCGCACTATTCGATCCATTTGGGCGACGTTTATTACGTTGGAGATCCTGCGGAGGTGGGTGCGAATTTCCTCGGCATCCCGAATCCTCGCTACCAGTTCGCGCCATGCAAATGGCCTCTAGGGTCGGAGGGGGCGTTTGCGCTCAACGGCAACCATGAAATGTATGCGCTGGGCTACGGCTATTTCGATCACATCCTGCCGAAGCTCGGCGTTCGCGGCAGTCCGCGCGGCCAAAGGGCGAGCTTTTTCTGCCTCGAGAACGACCACTGGCGCATCATCGCGCTCGACACCAGCTACAATTCCGTCGGCGCGCCGATCGTCGAGCATTTCCTCCAGCCCGACTCCTCGCTGCCGGCCCCATTGGTCGACTGGCTGCGCACAGTTGTTAAGCCGCGCTCCGAAGATCCGCGCGGCATCGTAATCCTGAGCCACCATCAATATGTCTCGCGCTTCGATCATTGCTATCCGAAGCCCGCGCAACAATTGGCGGAATTCTTTTCCCGTCCGGTCCTTTGGCTGTGGGGGCACGAGCACCGCTTGGCGATCTATGAAGAAGCGAAGATGGAAGGCGGCGTCACCGCGTACGGACGCTGCATCGGACACGGCGGCATGCCGGTCGACCTGCCGCCCAAGATTCCGCTGCATGACTTTGCGGTCGAATTCGTCGACGAGCGCCTCTATCCGAACGATGAGAATCTGGTCGTCGGCTACAACGGCTTCGCGAAGATGATTTTGCGCGACGATCAGCTGACATTGAACTATGTCGATGTGCGCGGAACGCGGGTGTTCACCGAGACGTGGACCGTCGATCAGGGCAAGCTGGTCCGCCTAAGAGCGCGACGTGGTTGACGAGCTGACTTTCGCCGCAGCCAGGCGCGGACAAATCCGGAGGGTCTAACTGGGCGATGCAGGATCTGAGCCCGACGACGGAACGCCCCTGGCATTCGGAGCCGGCCGAGGCGGCGCTCGAGCAGCTCAAGTCCTCGATCCAGGGATTGAGCGCCGACGAAGCCTTAAGGCGGCTCGAAGCGGACGGGCCGAACCGCCTGCCGGCGGGCAAAACGCGCTCGTTGTTCGCGCGTGTGTTCGCTCAGTTCAACAATCTCCTGATCTATGTCCTCCTCGCTTCTGCGCTTGTCACCATCGTTCTGGGTCACGCACTCGACGCCATTGTCATCCTCGCCGTCGTCCTCATCAACGGGGCGATTGGATTGATCCAGGAAGGGCGTGCGGAAAAGTCGCTCGAGGCCATTCGCGCGATGCTCACGCGCGAGTCCTCGGTCTTGCGCGATGGGCGGCGACTGACGGTTCCCGCCGAGAGCCTCGTGGTCGGCGACGTCGTGCTGATTGAAGCCGGCGACCGCATTCCCGCCGACCTCAGGCTCTTGCGCGCCTCGAGCCTCAAGATCGAGGAGGCCGTGCTGACGGGTGAAGCGGCCGCATCCGACAAGGCGATCGATCCCGTCGCGCCCGATTCCGCGCTCGGCGACCGCGCCTCGATGGCCTATTCGGGCACCATGGTCGCGAGCGGGCAAGGCGCGGGTCTCGTGGTCGCGACCGGCGCCGCCACCGAGCTTGGACGCGTCAGCGCGATGGTCGCCGGCGTCGAGACGCTGACGACGCCGCTTCTGCGTCAGATGAACGTCTTCGCCCAGCGTCTGACGATCGTCATCCTCGCGCTCGCCGCCGCCGTCTGCGTCTTCGCCTTCATGGCGCGCGGCTACGAAATCGAGCATGCGTTCATGGCCGCCGTCGGGGTCGCGGTCGCCGCCATTCCTGAAGGCCTGCCTGCGGTGATGACGATCACGCTCGCCATCGGCGTCAAGCGGATGGCGGATCGCAACGCCATCATCCGCAGCCTTCCCGCGGTCGAAACGCTGGGCGCCGTGTCGACGATCTGTTCGGACAAGACCGGCACGCTCACCTTGAACCAGATGACGGTCGGCGCGGTTTTGACCGCATCGGCCGAGTTCGAGACGACCGGAAGCGGCTATGAGCCGCGTGGCGAATTCCTTCGTGGCGGCGCTGCGATCGACCCCGCCGCTTATCCCGATCTTGCAGCAATCGCCCGCGCGTCGCTCCTTTGCAACGACGCCTCGCTCAGACAGGCAGGAGCCGATTGGATCGTCGACGGCGATCCTATGGAGGGCGCGCTGATCGCCTTCGCGATGAAGGCTGGCCTAGACCCCGAGGCTTTGAAGCGCGAGTCGCCGCGGCTCAAAGAGATTCCCTTCGATTCGCGATATCGATTCATGGCGACGCTCAATCCCGTCGGCGCGGACAGGCTCATCACCGTCAAGGGCGCGCCTGAGCGCGTGCTCGAGCTCTGCGCGACTCAAGCTCTTGCGACAGGCGACGAAGAGATCGACGCCCCACGGTGGCGCGCCGCAATCGACAGGCTCGCCGCTCGGGGTCAGCGCGTCATCGCCTTCGCCTCGAAGCCCGGGCATGGGCTCGAGACCCTCGAACTGGCAGACGTCGAAGACGGCGACCTCACGCTGCTCGGCCTTGTCGGGCTCATCGATCCGCCGCGACCAGAGGCGGTTCAGGCGATCGCCGAATGCAAGGCGGCGGGCATCGACGTCAAGATGATCACCGGCGATCACGCCTCGACCGGAGCCGCGATCGCGCGCGAGCTCGGCTTGGGCAAGGGCTCCGTCGACGCGCTCACCGGCCACGCGATCGATACGATGGACGATGCCGCGCTTCGCCGCTCGCTGCCGACCACGTCCGTCTTCGCCCGCACCAGCCCCGAGCACAAGCTGAGGCTGGTCGAGGCGTTGCAGGCCGACGGCGCCGTCGTGTCGATGACCGGCGACGGCGTCAATGACGCGCCGGCGCTGAAGCGCGCCAATGTCGGCGTCGCCATGGGCCACAAGGGCACCGAGGCCGCCAAGGAAGCAGCCGAGATGGTGCTGGCCGACGACAATTTCGCCACCATCGCCGCCGCCGTGCGCGAGGGCCGCATCGTCTACGACAATCTGGTCAAGGTGGTCGGCTGGGCGTTGCCGACCAATGGCGGCCAGGCGATGGCGATCGTCGCCGCGGTTCTTCTCGGCGTCACCATGCCGATGACGCCGGCGCAGATCCTCTGGGTCAATATGGTGACGAGCGTTGCGCTCGGTCTCGTATTCGCCTTCGATCCCGCCGAGCCCGGCGTCATGCTTCGTCCGCCGCGCGATCCGCGCGCGCCGCTGCTCTCAGGCCTTCTTGTGTGGCGCACGGCGCTGGTCTCGGTCTTGTTCTGCGTGGTCGTGTTCGCCGTCTTCACCTGGGCGCTGAGGCGTGGCGAGGAGCTCGAGCACGCGCAGACCTTCGCCGTCAACGCGATGGTCGGGCTCGAAATCGCCTATCTGTTCAGCGTCCGGCTTCGGCACAGCGCGCCCTTCGACTTCCGCGACATCCGGCTGACCCGCGCGCTCATGATCGGAATCGCCGCCGTCGTCGTGCTGCAAATCCTCTTCACCTATCTGCCGCTGTTCGAACTCCTTTACGATACGCGGCCGATCGACTGGCCCGACATGGGCGTCGCCGCGCTCGCCGCGATCGGCCTGATCCTGGTGCTTGAGCTCGAGAAGGCGATCCGCGTCGGCCTGTTCGGGCGCGGGTGACGGAGCGGACGGGCGACGTCATCGCGAGGACCGCCCGGCGGGAATGCGACCATCGCAAAGTCGCCGACGCGTCTCTGGATCGCTTCGCGTACGCTCGCGATCGACGGCTATGGATCGGCGCTCGGATCAATCGCCGACTCTAGAGCAACGCGCTTCGTTCGAATGACGGCATTGGTCAGTCTCGGCATAAATCAGCCTCGCGGATGCCCGTTCGCGGGCTTGACATCGACGGTTTGCTGAATGCCTCGTCCCGAGGCAGCGCGCGAAGGCGGCGTCTCGAATCCGGATCGCTTCCTCGGCCTTGACCTGGGGATCGCGATAGCGGCTATTCTTCCGTCGAGCAGTCGGTGGGCTCGCCGTCAATCGCGTTCGATGGGCAGGCAAACCCGATGTCCGCGCCGTTCAGTGTGTTCGTCTGCAGCACCTTCGACGACCTCGAGCAGGAGCGCGAAGCGGTGCTCGACGCCATTCGCCGCGTCCAGAGCGACACAATGCGATGGAGTTCTTCGGCGCCCGGCCGGGGCGGCCGATCGATGTCTGCCTCGAGGAGGTCCGCAAGAGCGACCTCCTCGTCGTCATCGTCGGGCTCAAATATGGCAGCCTGCCTTCCGGCATGGAGCGTTTCGTATTCGCAGGCCGAATACGAGGAGGGCGTCCGGCTTGAGAAGCCCTGCCTCGTCTATTTGCGCGATGACGATGTTCCCATCCTGCCGAAGTATCGTCGAGACAGGACTCCGACAAGCTAAGGCTGCTGAAGACGTGGAAGCAGCGCGCTGAATCCCAAACCACACGGTGGCCAAATTCGAGAGACTGGCCACAGCTCGCGGTCCAAGTCGCGGCAGATATCGGAAATGTTCTGCTGGTGACAGGCGACCGCCGAGGCCAAGGGCGTTGCGGAGGCGCCTTTGCGCGAAGTGCTGAAGAGGCTGGGCGAGACCGAGGTTGCGGAAGCCGAAATCCCCGAGCGCCTCGCCAAGGCCGCCGACGAATTGCTCCGCCTCCGCGCCGACCTCGCCAGGTTCAGCAACGACCGACCCGAGTTCGCCGCGATCCGCGCCCGCGCCTCGGCCCTGATCGACAAGGGCGACTTCAATGCCGCCCGCGCTGCGTTGACCGAAGGACGCGAGCGCGCACGCGCTTTGCGCGAGGAGGCCAATCGAACGGAAGCCGGATTTCTCGCCCAAGAGGCGCGCGTCGACCGATTGCAGCTCAATTACGAGGCGGCTTGCGCCAAATTCGCCGAGGCCGCGCATCTCGATCCGGACAATTTCCGGATTTGGCGTGAGCTTGGCGATCTCTGGATGACGCGAGGCAGGCTCGCCGAAGCCAAGACGGCCTTTTTCCGCGCACGCGACGCGGCGCCTCAAGTAAACGCAGAGCGTGCCCTCGCCGTCATATACGAACGGATTGGCGACGTTCAACGGGCGGAGGGCGACCGCGCGGACGCTCTCAAGACCTTTCGCGACGCCCAGACGATCCTGGCAAAATTAGCAAAAACAGATCCGGGCAATGCCGGCGCTCTGCGTGACCTCTCCGTGTTGCACAGCAAGATCGGCGATGAACAGTTCGTTCTGGACGACGTTGCGGGCGCATTGGTTTCATACCGTACTGATCTTGAAATCGTTAAGCGGTTGGTGGAGTCTGATCCCGACAACAGCGGCTTGCAGCGGGATTTGTCCGTATCGTACGACAGGATCGGCCAAGTGAAATACCTACGGGGCGAGCGCGAAAGCGCCCTGGAAATATTTAATGCAAGCCTCGCGATTAGAGAGCGCCTGGCGAAAATCGACCCCAACAACTCGCTCTGGCAGTACGACTTTGGGGTCGGCTACGAAACAATCGGCGACGTGCAGCGCGACCAGTGCGACTTTGCCGGCGCGCTAAAGTCTTATCGCGCCAAGCTTGCTATTTTCGATCGCTTGGCGACATCCGATCCTGGCAACGCCGGGTTGCAACGTGATTTCGCGGCGTCCCACGCAAAAATTGGAAATGCCCTTCTAGATTTGGGGAACCGTCAAGAGGCGTTGGACGCGTGGCAGCAAGGCTATGCGCTGCTCATTCCCCTCACTACGATATCGCCAGAAAACGCGGAGTGGAAAGAGGACCTTGACTGGTTTGCTAAGCGCATGGCCGGTATGGCGTGCGAATAAACGCGTCGTTGTTATTTTCTGCCATCCTCGAGAGTAGTCGATGGAGCCGATCAGGTCTGCTCGTCACACGTTCTCGTCGCTCCGGCCGATTGTAAACCCACGCGGGCCTTCACTGTTGCTCTCGACTTCGGTGGGATGGGCAAACTAGGGTTCAGCGGCCAAGAAGCTAATTTTGAGGCTGGGCCCAAGAAGTCATCAAAGAGTTGCTTTACACTTCGGCTCGAGGGAGCTCTTTTATACACGGGTGGAAACTCGATCCACACGCGCTGGGCATCTAGCGACGGCATTTCTATTACCCTTGGGTGCAACGCGTCCTGGAGCGACGAGACCCCGAGGTCCGGCAGCGATGGCGCGAGCCGGGGTTCCAACGACCAACCCGCAGCGCGCGCAGCGTCCCCAGGAGGCAGGGCTCCTTGATTTTCCTGTAAAACTTGAGAATTATCGTCGTAATTGCGCACTCGGTAGCGTTCCGGCTCGACGCGACGCGGCCCTACCCGCTCCTGAACCTCGTGGATAGCGGGGTTTCCGAGGTCGATTTGATGGGGCATCCCCCCGAAGGCAGCGTTGCTCCCGAGATAAATCGCAAATGTGAAAGCTGTAACAGCTCGATGCCAGTTCATAATATGCCTCAAAATGTAACCGGACAATACGGCAGCCAACTAACAAACGAACCCAAGCACTTTGTTATCGAGACTGCTGTGATCTGGATCACAAGGCGTGTCTCCGGACAACGCAAGGTGCAAACTCGACATCGACCTGTTCGAGGCCTGGATCGCCAAACTCTCGCAATAAGCCGCGCCCTGCTCCACCACCTGCCGCCGAGTCTCTTAGTCATTTTACACCCCAGGACCGTCCGCCCCTCCCTTCTCTTGCTGGTGAGATCGGCCACCGCTCGATAAGCCATCGCTTCGCCGCGGCAGGCAAGGAATCGACAATTTCTTGACCGATGAGCGAAGTCGCGGTATTGTTTTTCAGAAGCCTAACGCAGCCTGGGCTCGTGCGCGCCTTGTCGCCAACAAGACCGGCACGGCAGCGACCGGTGGAGCAAGTGACTCGCTAATTGAGCGGTAAACATCTGAGATCGCTCAAAATGGACTCGTAAACTCCCCGTTCTGTGTCGGGGCGTCACCGCGGCTCGGGCGCGAAACTCAATATGCTTTTGCAGTGGGGCGAAGGAGCCCGGGCTGCTTGCGCCCGCGTGGCGGGCGGTGCTATCGCCCTCGGCTCGCGTTCACGACAAGGCGCGCGACGGAGGGGTGGCCGAGCGGCTGAAGGCGCACGCCTGGAAAGTGTGTATGCGGGAAACCGTATCGCGGGTTCGAATCCCGCCCCCTCCGCCAATAAAATCTAGAATAGTAAAACACTAGGAAGTAGTGGGGAGAGCGAAGATCGAGGTGGAGGCTTCTAAGCCATCTCCTAAGCCAAATTCTAATCCAAATGCTCTAAGCCAAGTGGATCCTGAAGTCTCGAGGATTTCTCATTGAGCGCCAAGCGCACCAATTCAGCAAAGCGAGTCGGTCCAGCCACGCCGGAAAAGCGCGCCGAAAGAATCCCGATCATGTCGCCTGAGAAAGAGCGCTTCCTGGCTTTCGAGGGCTTGGTGCAGTGGACGCACGCGGTCGTGGTCCAGGCTGCCCGCGTGTCGGAGACCCTTCAGCATCAGCTGTCCCTTGATCTGACCGAGCGTAGGCTGGCGCTCGGACGCCGCCATACCGAGTGCAACTATTTCGCCATCGCCGCGAACAAGCTGCTGGAGTTCAAGGAGTGGACCTTGTCATTCGGATTTTGCACCGGTGTCGACTTTAGCGAGATCGATGCTTTCCCACCACGGGACATCAAGGACCTTCGGAACATGCGTGAGCATGTCGTGGACTATTTCAAGGGAGATGGCCTCGTTAAGAAACGTTGGACCATTGAAACGCCAGAATACAAAGCAGACGCAAGCGCGTTCATCGGAGCGCTCATCGGCGGAAGGCTTGACTGGTCCGCATTCGGAGCGGCGGCCCAGCGGCTTTTACCGAGGCTTCTCGCCGAGCCCATCCCATTCCCCTCGCTCGCGAACATGCCGCCACCACCAGAACCAGCCCTACCTGTACGCCTATTCAAATCCCTTGATGTCCTGTTCGCGGGCAACACGGCGGTAATCTTCACGTGGATGAGCAGCCACAACGAAGAACTTGGGGGCATTCCAATGGAGAAGACTCGCGACGGGGGTATCGAAGGCCTCTCAGAGGTGGTCGTCTATCTTGAGGCGCTGATCAGCCGCAGGAAAGAGGGCGTCGGGTGATGTTGGTTTGAAAAAACTGAGGGAGTAATTGCTCTCCTGCGCCATTCGCCGAGCGACTTATCGATCCGGTCCCGCCTGGTAGCGATGAACCGAAAAAAATCCCCCACGGCCCAACCGAAAGTGCGCGTGTGGGCAAGTTTACTTTGCTGGAGTGCTCTCAGGAATAGCAGCGGAGGCTTGAGCGAACCTGAGAGCGCCCGAAGGGGCCCTCGGTCGTCATTCCACTCTCCAGCATCCTTGGGTTACAGGATCGGCCTACCAGCCACGGTAGCGGCCTAATGGGGCCTCAGATAGTCCGCTGACACTGGCGGGATCGCCATGGCGATGGCTGAATATCGATGCCACAACCAAGCCCCCCTATCGTTGATCAAGCCCAGCTTCACGCTGTCCTCAACAGACCAAAACCTGCCTTCAATGGTGAGGCCAGTGGCGAAGATCTCCTCGTTCTCATCCCAGTCCAGGCTCGCTGTGGAGCCGGTGGGGAAGTGGTAGTCCTTATCGCCCATAGCTTTGGCTAGAGCGGTCACAGCGGGGGACTGTGGTGGGGCTGGAGGGGCCAGCTTGGCCGCCTCCGTCACCAGCACATTCACCTTGGCCTCCATGTCCTGGAGTCTCTCCCGCAGGAGTCTCTCCTCGCGGCGCTGGACGGCGGCGTTACCGGAATGGATCATCAGTGCTTTCGGCCTTCACCGGTTGCAGCCTGATAGTCAGCCAGCAGTGGTTTCCAAGCCATCAGGTCACGGCGCATGAAGTGGGCTTGCGCAGCCACCATGGCGGTGTCCTTGCGGTGGTCCTTGATCCAGTCCGCAGCCTTGTCTGGGTTGAGGCCCATGGACTTGGCCAGCACATGAAACTGCGCCTGGACACCTTGGCTCACGAGGTTGATTTTATCGATAGCGGAGTTGAGCGGCTCACCCATCTCTTGGGCAATGCTGTGGATGAGGGACGAGGGCGGGGCCTCACCCTTCTGACCATAGACCATCAAAGCGATCTGGTTCTGTTGCGAGACTTCGCCGGTGATGTGCTGGTGGTAACCTTCGATCTCCCCTGGGTGCCTGTTAAGCTCCTCTCGCGAGGTCTCCTCAGCCTTAGCCTCAGCGTCCACCTAGCTCCGATAAACGGTTGTTGGGGGTGTCCTGGCGGTCACTGACTGACCTATCCACGCTCTCAGGTACTGCGGGAGGGGTAGGAGAAGAGGGCCGTGGATTGGTTACTCTCTTCCGCCCCGCCCGTGCACTGGCTCGGCGGGCGTTAGCGCCAGCTACGCGACACTTCGGGCTGCAAAAGATCTAAGGTTTTCCTCGGCGCGGTGGCAGAGTGAACTCGGTGGCGCAGTGCGCGCATGTGAGGTTGGTGACGGCGCTCATGGGGCGCAGTCCTTCTGTTGTCGATTGGTCCGGTTGGTCGCCGGTCGGTAAGAGTCGAAAGAGCCCCGCGATGGTGTGTCGCGAGGCCCTTAGGTTGGTTAAGGTGGCGGTTCGGTCAGTGGTTCGGGAGCGCCTGAGCCGCGAGGTCCGCCAGCTGGCAACTGACCATCAGGTTCGATGAAGGCGCATATATGAACGGCATCGTGCTCTGATCTGTGGCGTGCAGCGCCGTGATGATGTCGTTCGCCACATTCTTGCTCTCGGTACTTAGGACGGTTCCGGTTGACGTGGTTGCACTCCACAGTCAGGTTGCGGCGTCTCCGGTGCAGTAGATCGTGATCGGGTTGGCGGGGGGTTGTTTGGTTGCGATGGGCATTGGAAGACTTTCAATTGCAATTGAGCGCAAGAGGCCCGCGCCACTGTTGGACGAGCATTGCGGGATGTCCGGTGCGCTATGGGGGATAGAGGGAGGTGGCCCTAATTTGCCACGCCATCCCTGAGTTGATTGGCTTGTGACCTAGATCACAGTCAGAAGGTTGGGGTCCTGCTACCGGCCCGGTTGTATCGCAACACAGGCTAGAGGAGGCCTCTCATGACACCGTTGCGGACGGCTGCCCTAGTCGTCTTGTTTACACTCGCCGCACTTTCGTCCGTCGCGACCTTCGTGGAGTCATACAATCTCGGCGAGGGGTTGTGGGCATTTAGGGCTGGGCATCAGTTCGCCCTGGAGGGTGATTCCTCGCCGTCAGTCTTAAACGGGAGATCACGGTAGGCGCGGGCTAGACCCTGAACGTTGGGCGCGTCGTTTGTCGCCTTGGTCCTGAGCGGAATAGAGTCTGGCCGATCCCAGCCAATAGGGCGGCGGTTGGCGCTACACGGTTTCCGTTTTCGTCGGTAGTGCCTTTAAGCTGGTCCGTAAGCTCCTTCACGAACTTGCATGGAGGGTATCGAGGGCGCTCTGCTTAGCAGATGACACGGTGGTGGTGTTCCTTGAATGAAAGTGGTGCTAGACGGTTGCGGCTTCGATGGCTGCCACGGTTGCCCAGTAGTTGAGCGGACAGCCTTAGCCTCATCGGGGCGAGCAGCTTCACGTTTGGCGAGGGCCTCAGCCGCAGTGCCTTTGCCCAGGTGCAAGAGCTTCGCCGTAGCCAATCGGGCGTCGCGGGGGACCTCCTTGCGGAAGCTCCTGCGGATGGTCCCGCTAGACTCCCGCATCTCAGTCACGAAGCGTCCTATGTCGGATGCCCTGCGGAGAACCTCTACGACGCAACAGGCGAACGCCTCATCGCTCTTGAAGAACCCTGGACGCTCGATGGCGACCAGGTGCAGAGCGCCAAGCAGATCGAATGCACGAGTGAATGACAGCCGGTTGCCAATGTCGCGGATGAGCCTCGATGCGTTTGTGTCCCACTTGTTGTGTGTGAAGCGGCCTGAGGTGCGGTAGCTCGGTTCGGCCTGACCACGACACTCGGTCACCATCTCCTGCCATCGGCGCTCTAGCGTGGCGATATCGAGGAGCTTGAGAGATGCCCTCTGGGTCTCCATGCGGCGCACTGCGGTGTCGAGATCGTAGGATGTGGGGAGTGTCTGCAATGGATGACCGAAGCGGCGTAGGCGGGCGACACACTTTCCGCATCTGCCGCTCATGGTCGCGGTGGTGTTCGAGCAGCCTTCGGTGGAGCATGTGCGGGTGTAGGTTTGTCCGCTGTAGCGGGCGGTGAAGGTGGGGGGCATGGGTGATCCTTTGGGGCGCTTGCCTCCTGTGTTGGGAATGGCGGTGAAGGTGGAGTGGAGACACAAAAGTTACGTCTCCATTCCTTCCGTTGGTGGTGTGAAGTTGGACTAGGCGGCGATGGCCGGTTGCGGCCAACGAATGAAGCAACTCAACGTTCTGCCCCTGGTAGACTGATCTTTTCCAACGGTGTTCCCGCATCATGCCCTGAGGTCCATATGGCTAAGTCTGCATCATCGATCAGCTTGGACAATTCGATGAACGTGTCATCGGCTTGCCGAACGTCGGGGCAGACCATCAGGACTGAGGCTGTGGGGTCAGATTGGAGGGGGGCAGAGGCGAAGGCCCAGGAGTAGGAGCTTTTCCCTGTGCCAGTTCCTGAGGCCAGAGTGCGGATTCCGACGAAGCCGGCCACGCATTCCAATAGGAAGCCGGCCACCGATTCCGATTTGAAGCCGGCCGGGGTTCCGATTTGATGTCGGCCACCTGGCGTTTGCTTCCGCGGATCGAAGTGATGATGTTTCGCCCGGTCGTATTGGTCAAGCGGCCATGGATTTGGGCCTCGGTCAACTGCGAAGAAGGTTCGGTTCATGAGGGACGGATCGGGTGGCGGTGGGCAGCGACGGGCGAAGCGCGCTTTCCATTGCGCCGTAGCGGAGCCCGTCGTTGTCCACGGCCTTGTCCGCGCCGAGGGTGGGGCGAGCTGGCCTTGGTCGCGCACGTCGATTTCAAGGCGACGATCGCCGCTTGCGCAAGCTCTCGCCGGCCAGGTCGATGCGATAGGCGTTGTGAATGACGCGGTCGAGGATGGCGTCGGCGAGGGTCGGGATGCCGATCAGATCGTGCCAGCGGTCGACGGGAACCTGGCTGGTGATGATGATCGAGCCTTTGTCGTAACGGTCCTCGACGATTTCGAGCAGATCGCGCGCTTGGTCGGGCGTGAGCGCCTCCGGTCCCCAATCATCGAGGATGAGCAGTTTGACGCGGGCGAGCGAGCGCAGGAGCCTGGCGTAGCGCGCGTCGCCATGCGCGATGGCCAGATCGGCGAAGAGCCGGGGCATGCGGGTGTAGAGAACGGACATGTTCTCTCGGCACGCCTTGTGGCCGAGCGCGCAGGCGAGCCAGCTTTTGCCCAAGCCGCTCGCCCCGGTGATGAGCAGATTGCGGCGCTCGGCGATCCAGTCGCAGGCGGCGAGTTTGAGGAACAGGGCGCGGTCGAGCCCGCGAGGACTTTGATAGTTGACGTCCTCGACGCTGGCGGGATGGCGCAGGCGGGCGACCCTGGCGCGCGTTTCGAACTGCTTCTGCCGGCGCAGCGTCAGTTCGTATTCGAGCAGCAGGCCGAGCCATTCGGCATGATCGAGGCCGCGCGCCTCGGCTTTGTGTTCGAGTTCCTTGAACCCCTTGGCCAAGCCGTGGAGACCGAGAGCGTGCAATTGGTCGAGCGTCGGATGAGCGAGCATGAGGATTTTCCTTCAATGGTAGTAGCCGGGACCGCGCAGATTGGCGTGGTCGAAGAGCGTGGCTGGCGGCTGCTGTCGGCGCCGCGTGTCGAGCTTGCGGGCGAGGAGGGAGGCGACGCCCTTGCAATTGAGGACGCCCAGTTCGACGGCGCGGGCCGAGACCGCCTCGACGCGGGCCGGATCGAGGCCGCGATAGGAGCGCAGAATGCCGAGGCAGGTGCGGAACCCCTGTTCGGGATGCGGCCGGCTGGCGAGCACGGCGACTGATCAAGCCCTTCGGTGTTCGGCCCGATCTTGCCGGCCCAGCGGCGGAACCGATCCGGCGTCCACTCGGCGTAGCGCCGATGGGAGCTGGGCATGTGGTCGGGGTCCGTGCCGTGCTTGCGGCCCAGGTAACGGCGCTGATGGGCGCCGACGCGCTGGCCGCGATGGAATATCTCGACGGTGCGCGCGGTGATCCGCACGTCGACCTCGGCGCGGATGAGCGTGTGCGGGACCGAATAGAGAAAGTCATGGACCTCGATGTGATAGTCGAGATTGACCCGCGCGCGCCGCCATTCCGCGAACTCCCAATCGTCGGCGGGCAAGGCGATGAGAGCGTCGCGCTCGATCTTCTCGAACAGCTCGCGCCGGCTCAGGCCGAGGTTGCGCATGGGACGCTCGTTCATGCGTTGCATGACGAGCGCGATCGCCTCGTTGCATTCGGCGAGCGAGAAGAAGGTCAGCTGGCGCAGCCGCCCGAGAATGTAGGTCTGGGCGAATCTGACCCCGGCCTCGACTTTGGCCTTGTCCCGCGGCTTTGCCGGGCCGTGCCGGCAGGATGCCGACGCGAGTAATGCGCCGCCATCGCGCCGTAGGTGCGGTTGATCTCGGGATCGTAGAACGAGGCCTTGTTGACCCCGCTCTTCAGATTGTCGGGAACCAGCAGCTTCGGCGCGCCGCCGAAGAAGCGGAACATGCGCACATGCGCGCCGATCCAGTCCGGCAACGTCTGCGTCCAGGTCGCCTCGGCATAGGTGAGGTTCGAGGCGCCGAGCACGCCGACGAAAATCTCCGCCTCGCGGATTTCGCCCGTCGTCGGATCGACGATCCCGATCCGCTTGCCCGAATAGTCCACGAACGCCTTGTCGCCGGCGACATGGTGCTGGCGCATCACCGGCGTCAGCCGCCGTTCGAACCCGCGAAGCAGATCGCAGAAGCGGCTGTAGCCGTAGCCTTCTGGATGGGTCTCCCGGTATTCCTCCCAGAGGATCGTCATCGTGACGCCAGGACGCTTCAGCTCGCGCGCCAAGGCCGCCCAGTCCGGCTCGACGCGCCGCCGCTGGCCCGGCGTCACCCCGGCCCGGCCAAACAGCTGGCGCTCCAGAGCCTCGTCGGTGACGTCGTCCGCCAGCGGCCATGTCAACCCGGCCGCCGCCGCCCGTTTCAGATTGTCCTGGATCGTCGAGCGCGCCACGCCCAGACGTCGCCCGATCTCGCGCGCGCTCACCCCATCGTGGTGAAGCCGCAATAAGTGTCGCAATTGTCGCATGCTCAGTTCCCGCTTCGCCGGCATCCCGATCTCCTCGTCGATCATCGACGGGTCAGGAGTGCCGCAGTTGCTGAACCGCGGGGAGCAAACGCTGAGAGCCGTGACCGGCTCAGGTGGCCGGCTTCATTTCGGAATGGTGGCCGGCATCAAATCGGAACGGTGGCCGACATCAAATCGGAATCCCTGGCCGGATTGCGTCGGAATTCGCAGCCAGAGTGAGGTGGACCTTGCGACCTGTCATTCTATCCTCCAAAGCCAACAGGCCCGAGGTCAGAACTGCGTGGGCGACTTGCTTGGAGAATGGGGACACGGCCTTGTGTCCTCGAAGGCGGGCGAGGTGGGTGACCTCAGCCCAATAGGCGCACTCGAAAGCCGCGAGATTGAAGGGCATGTGTTCTCTTTCATGGTTGGTCTGCCCCTGAGGGCTTTGTCCCGTACGAGCCCAAAGAAAGCTTCTTGGGGTCGGTATGGTGCTACGGAGTCAGAAGCGCCCTCGGTCTCCCGAGAAGCGGCCCTTTAGGTTTGGTGAATTGGTGCGGGTTGAGGCGAAGGAACGACGCAATCGAATTGCGTGTCCCCCTGCTCAGTCGGGGCTGTTTGGTCTGAAACGTTCAGTCGTCAGCGTGAACTTTTCGGCTCACGCGGTATGTCGGACAGGCGCAAGCTATAACCCTCCAACGAAGTGCCACGATTCGAACCGCGTGAGCAGGCGCTACATTTCCCACCGAAAGTGTCATTCGCGCCATCCTCGGTGCAGCCCCAACATTCTCTAGGCCCTCCGAGGTTTCCTTGTGGTGACCCCGCGCGTGAAGTTAGCGCATCCCACGCCGCGCCTTCTGCTCTGCTTTAAAGGGGTTCCAACTGTCGTAGTCTGTTTCCTCGTGCGCTCTCCGATCATTCTCGCGGGCCGCGTCGTCAAGAGGCTCACCGTTCTCGTCATTTGTGCCGTGCGGTAGCATCGCGACCAGCGGGAGCTACGGCCGGTTGGGGTCCTTCAATTCATCCATAAAGCGCGGCATACTTGCGCTCATATTCAGCGCGGTCCTGCTTGCGGACGCCTTTCACGGTTTTCCAATTGACGCAGCCCACGGGGTTTGTGGGCAGAAGCGGCAATGCGGGCAATGGGGGTGGCGCGGGCTTGTCCTCACCAAAGGCGTCCATCATCCTATCAGCGATAGCCTCAGCGGTCCTACGTGGGCGGCGGCGCACCGTTCCAGTCATTCCTTCACCCAACGGTTAATCTCGGCCTCAGACGCGACATAGACCTTATGCCCAGCGAGACGTGACGCGATACGCCGCTTGGCCTCAGCGTTCTCCCGCTTCTCAATCAGCTCCGGTGACGGCGGGACCTTGCGGTATGGCTTGGCCTTGTAGTCCTCAATTTCCGTACCAAGCTCGTCAACGATCTGAGCCCATGCCTCCTCCAGGAGGCCGCGCGGATAAAGTGGCGCGCTGAAATCGCGCGGCCGCATGGTTATTTGATTTGGTCGCAGCCGATCCCGACCCGCCAGCAGCAAAGTTACCCGACAGCTGCCGCATCGGCGCCTATTGCCTGCATTGGTCATGATCAAGGCCGCTGTTCTAGCGGAAATACTAGGGTCTGGACCCATAAAGTTGTTGGCATGAGCAAAATGGTTCTGATTCATGGCTTCCGAACAGGGGGCGCGAATGAGTCGGGACCAGTTTTGGCTGACGGAGCAGCAATTCTCAAAAATCGAACCGCATCTGCCGGCTGACACGCGCGGCAAGGCGCGGGTCGACGATCGTCGCGTCATCAGCGGCATCGTTCACGTTCTGAAGTCTGGCGGGCGCTGGATCGACGCGCCGGCCGAATATGGTCCAAAGAAAACTCTCTACAATCGCTATGTGCGCTGGGCGGCCAAGGGCATATGGGTCGGTCTCTTTCAAGCGCTCGCGCAAGCCGACGGTCCGCCTGACCAAGTTCTCCTCGACTCTTCGGCCGTGAAAGCCCACCGCTCGGCGGCGGATGGAAAAGGGGGGAGAAAAATCAAGCCATCGGCCGCTCGCGCGGCGGGCGCTCGACGAAAATTCACGCGCTGACCGACGCGCAATGCCGAC
>CAVYPD010000006.1:0-81329 GCA_963770275.1 uncultured Alphaproteobacteria bacterium | reverse complement strand
CTGTGGTGTCCGAGTAAGATGTCGTGCTCTGGGCCACCCATGCTGGCGGAATGATCACATCGCCGTTCCAGGCGCCATGCCGCAGCATCAAGTACCCGAATCTCGCCATGTCTCTCGCCGTAAGACGGAAGTGATAGGCTGGAAAGAGAGATTTCGCGTACTCCTCCGAGGTGTTCGTCGAGTTCAAGTAATACATGTCTTCGGATCGGAAGTCCTGCATTTGAATAGGCGAGGCGATCTCCGCTTCAAAAGCCGTTCCGATCTTCTGGCCTAGCTTTCGCTCGTAGATCCCGCCGAGCGCGTTGAAGTCCCAATTGTTGTAGGACCAGAGGTCGCCGGGCAGATGAGAACCCCGAGCGGGCATTCGTTCCCGCATGTAGGGCGTACCGCCAACGTATGAATGATAAATCCCCGACCGGGCTTGAAGTAGCATCCGCAGGGTGGCTTGCTTCTCCCCTTGCGTGAGCGGCGGGTCGTCGTCGATGCCAAGGACCTCAAGGGTGTCATCGAGAGCGATCCGACGTTCCAGGACAGGTCTTCCGTAGAGCGCACTCAGCAAACTCTTGCGAATCGAACTCACTTTGATCCGCCGTGCCGAGTTTCCCCAGGCGACGACGACCCTGCCGCCATCGACGACGACTAGGCTCGCGGGCGGAAGAGAGGCAAAAAGCCGATACGCATCGGCGAGGCCCTCGATTGACCAGTGCAAGTCCTCGGGTCTCGCCGCTTCCCATTGCAAGCCGGGGAAAATGGCTCGAGACGTTGGCGAAGTTGAAGTGGGCGTCGTTTGCGAGGATCCGGAGCGAGACGCGAGCATAGTTCCGACTGAGGCGGCGGCCAGGGAAAGCAGGTGACGTCGGTTCACCACGCCTTTCCTTCCCTCGGCAATAACGGCCTCTCAGAGTGAGCGAACGCCATTGGTGCCCCACCGGTCGCAAAAGAACGTGAGCGCGGCGTTTGAAATCGCCGGCCACGTTATTTGAAGCCACCGTAACAGATAGCTCTCAGAACAGGCGAGAGGATCGGCCCGCGTCCGAAAAATTTGCGCAAAGGCATTCGCGTTCGCGCGGCTCTCGCCGAAGCTCATCTCATCGCCAAGTGGGAGCCAACCAGCATGGTCCGAAGGTCACAAGCGCCGCTCCTCGCCGCGAGTTCTCATCGCTTGCGGGCTCGCAGGCTGCAGCAGCGTGACGCCGGTCGCGACGAATGTCGATACGCCCGGCATGCCGAACGCCGAGGTCGCGCTCCAGAAGAGCATGGACGAGACTGCAGGCGAACTCGTCCGGATCGGCGCGATGCAACCGGCAGCGGCCGTCGCGTCGAAGTCGACGGTTGTTCCGGGCGAGCTCGAGCGGGTGGTGGCGATGTCGTGGAACGGGGCGCTCGATGGGGCGGTGAAGAAGCTCGCCGACACGATCGGCTACCGCGCGGCCGTCAGTGGCAATGCGCCGCGAACGGTCAATGTCGTCGTCGATCCGGCTCCACAGCGGGTCTACGACATTCTTCACGGTCTCGGCGACCAGGCCGGCGGCGTCGCGACGGTCCGGGTCGATGCGCAGCATCAGCTCCTCGAGGTGATCTATCATGGCTGACCGCCGTCCGATCGTACTCGCAGCCGTCTCACTCGCGGCGATCATCCTGACCTCTGTCGCCGTCATGCGACCGGCGAAGGCGGCCGACATGTCCGCGACGCCGCAGTCGGCCGAGCCTGATGTCCCGACGAAGAAACTCGCCGTCCCGGTCACGACGGCGACGCCGCCAACGGGTGACAACAGTCTGATCGTCATGCCGGTCCCGCCGCAGCCTTCGGCCGCCACGGTCGAAGCCGCCGCGCGGGAGACCGGAAATCCGATCAACAAGCCGGTGACGGGCGCATTGATCGAGCCGCAGATCGTCGGCGGCGACAAGCCGTTGTCGCTCGAATTGCTGCAGGCGACGCGGCCAGGCAGCGGGCTCGCGGCGGCAGGGCTTGAGGCAGGCCGCCAGAACATCCTCTATGACGCGGGCCTCGCCTATGGCGCGCGCGGCGGGCTCACAGCGCAGGCGTTCGCGATCAACGCAATGTTGCGTCGGTACGAGCCGACTCTCGACACCGTCTACAATTTCGATGACGTGATTTTGCGCAGGCCGGGCAGCCGGATCATCATGCGCCCGCCGGTCGTCTCGGAAGCCGAGATGGCGATGGCGCTCGGCGACGGCGGCCAGATCGCCCGCGAGACCGCCTGCGTCTACTCGATCAGCAAGATCGCTCAGCTCAGCTCCACGCCGCCGAACTGGCGGACCTATCTCGTAAGGACCTGGGATGAGCCCGGCCGGCCTGCCGACGCTGTCCTGCCGCGCACCGAGCAGGAGGTCCAATACTGGAACAAATATGTCGCTGAAGGCTGGGGTGAGGGCGAGCGGCAGGCAAACGAAATCTTCCTAAACGATCTTGGCCGGCTGCAACGCGACATCACCGGCATGGCTCGTTACCGAGTGCTCTTGCGCGCCGGCGTCGTCGCCAACCCGCGCGTCGCGACCAAACAGCAGGCGGTCGACGGCGGCGGCAGCGAACTGAGGGCTGGAGACCGGATCGTTACCATCACCTCGCAACCAGGGTTGCAGGCAAACGCAAGCGTTTGGCGCGGCGCGCGCCGCTGCCCGAAGTAAGCACGAGGATGCTCGACATTCCTTCCAGCGCGCTGAGCGCCGACCCCGAGACTACCGCTGATCCTTATGCTTGGGTCGATCATGACGAGCGATGGGTCAAGGAGCCGCGCAAGCTCGCTCCGGCGCTCGATTCCTTCCTGACCCATGCCCATAGGCTGGGGGCCGAACAGGTGATGTTCTCGACCTTTCAGCCCGCCTCGTTCCGCCTGTGGGGGGTCAATCGCAAGATCAAAAGCCGCGATCCGCTCGATGAGAACGACGCGAGCCTGATCGTCAATCATCTCTATGGGGCGGACGGCATCGCGCGACTTCAGGGTGGCGCCGACATCAATGTGATGTACCAGATCGGCTCGCCCAGAAAGGGCACGCTGCGGTTCCGCTGCAACGTGACAGCCATCACCGCGAGCCGGGGCGCAGGCGCCCATGTTGTGATCCGCCCGGTGCGCGACCTGCCGCAGCCCCTTTCGAGCCAGAACGTCGAACCGGAGATCCTTGCCCACTATCGAATGACAAAGGGCATGATGATCGTCTCGGGCGCCACGGGCTCGGGCAAGTCGACGCTGATCGGCGCGATGACGGTGGAAAAACTCCGCGATCCGGACGCCCATCGCAACATCATCGAATGCGCCGAGCCGGTCGAGTTTTTGCTCGACCGGGTCGAGAGCCCGACGAGCTCGATCTCGCAAAGCGAGATCCCTCGCAACGTGAAGAGCTTCGAGGAGTTCATGGCGGGCGCCATGCGCCGCCAGCCGACCGATATCATCATCGGCGAGTGCCGCAAGCCCGAACACATGATCGCGACCATCCAGGCCGCGATCTCGGGCCACGCGACCGCGACAACGATCCACGCCGAGACCGTGCCGCTCACCATGCAACGCGTCGCGAGCCTCCTCCCGCCAGCCCAGCTCAAGGACGCCATGACGTCCTGCGCCCAGGCGCTGCGCCTTGTGATCAACCAGCGCCTCGTCCCCTCGACCGACGGGAAGTGGACGCCGCTGCGGGAGTTCCTCGTTTGCGATGCGGCCTATCGCAAGCGCCTCGCCTCCACCCGCGCCGACGACTGGCCGCAAATCACCGCCGAGGCGCTGGAAACCAACGGCCAGTCCTACGCGAGGGCGATCGGGATCGCGCTCAACGAAGGCCGGATCAGCGAAGAAACGGCGGAAAATGTCCGCGGCGAGATCGGGTGAACGGGGAAAACGGATGAACAGGCGGTTGGGTAAGGAGCGATCAGCATGTGGCGTGACACCGGGCGACCGGTCAAACTTGTTTTTCTCGATGCGCGGGCCTGCCTGCCGCTCCTAGTGTTCGTCGTCTACTGGAGCTGGACGACGTTTTATATCGCCGCGACCGGCGTCATCTTTTTTTCCGTGATCAGCTGGGCGGGCCTGACGGTTCCCGCGACCCTGAGGATGATCCGGCGTGGGTTTGTCGGCCCCTATCGTCCGGCGATTCCAGCGTGGAAGCGCCGGAGGTTCGCATGACCACGACCGACGCTGTCCCCTTGAAGACGCTTGATCCCGCGCAGGTGTCCCGCGTCGTTCGGGCGCTCGTTGATCGAGGCCAGGCCGGGACATCCTGATCGAGGACGGGCCGCGCCGGGACCTGGTCAGCATCCCGTTCGACGCCGCCGCGGCGGAGGACGGGCTTCTGCCGGTCTTTCTTGTCGCCGCAGAGGCGATCTGGCGCGACGTCACCGGGCGCGGCTTCGACCTCACTCTGAAGCGCGATCTCGGCGCGCTCATGTCATGGCGGATCGAGGCGATCCGGGCCGAGGCTTTATCCTGCGTCCTCCTGTCGGTCATGGAGGCGATCGCGGCGGTCGTGGGCGCTCACGGGGTGATGGTGCTGGATCTGGCGCGCGTGTTCGACGAGGCGACGGCGCGCATCGAAGCCAGAAAGGCGATTGCGTGATCAGAGCGGCTATCAGACCGAAGGGCGATCGGGAGAGGATCGCAAGGCGATTCCGCGCAGCGCCGGCGCTCGCGGCGTTGGCGATCGGGCTTAACGTTAGCGTTCCGGCGAGAGCCGATGATGCCTTAATCGAGGGGTGCCTGAAGGCCGCGGCCGAAGTTCATCATGTGCCTGCGGGCGTGCTCGTGCTCTTGATCAGCGTCGAAGGCGGCCGGCTCGGCGCTGTCAGTCAGAACGCGAATGGCACCGTCGACATCGGCCCGATGCAGGTCAATGACACATGGCTTATCAAGATCGCTGGGCACTGGGGCGCGTCGCCTGAGGACGCCTATCGGGCGCTCAGAGACAGTTTCTGCGCCAATGTCGAGGGTGGCGCCTGGATTCTCCGCCAGGCGCTCGACGAGGCGCACGGCGATCTTTGGCAGGGCGTCGCGCTCTATCACTCGCACGACCCCCTTCATAAGCTCGAGTACATGCGCCTCGTCTACGAGCAGGCGATGCGCCTCAAGCGCGAGGCGGTGCGTGAGGCGACAGCGCGACGTTGCGAGCGCCGATACTGGGGGAGGGCGGTAGTGGCTCGGTCTTCGCGCGCGGGCGCCGCGATCGGTAGCGACGATTACACGGGCTTCAGCCTCATCCTGATCGTCGTGGGCTTGTGCATTCTCGGCTGCGCAAGTTGGCAGGTCTGGCATGCCCAAATCAGCAGGATTGCGTTGTTGGCCGCCCACTCTGAGATGGAGGCGATCGGCGTCGTGACCGACCGCTTTAGGCCCGCCGACATCGCGGTTCAACGCGCTCATCCAGACCGAGTTCAGTTCGGTCAGCTCGTGCGACTCTATCGCAACATCGGCCAGGAATTCGTTTATCCCGCTATGGCGCTGGTTCTGGCGCTGGCGGGTCTATGCTTTCTGCGCGCCGGCAACGCCCGCTTCACCCGGACCTTCGATCTCGAAAAGCTGATGGCCGAGCAGGCGATCCATTCCCGCAGCACGGCGGCGTTCGTCGGTCGGGGCTTCAAACTTTCGAAGCTGCGCGCCGGCGAGCCGCGCCCGGCCGACGCCGCGCTGCATGCGGATGAGTGGGTCGCGCGCTACGCGACGAGCGAGAAGAGCGGTTTCGACGAGGCGGCGGCCCGCCGCGAGTTCATGCGCCAATTGGGAGGGCGGTGGATGGGGCCCGCCGCGGCTTCTGAGCCCGTGCGCTGCATGCTCGCGGTCTTCGCCTTGCAGGGCGTGCAGCGCCGCGACGAAGCGGCCGCGCTGCTTGGACTCCTGTCGGAAGGGTTGCCGACGCGTCAAAGCCGGTAGCGGGGCCGGGCCGGAAGAGCCGCTCGCGTTCGATTTGCAGACGGTCGCCCTCGCCGATCGCGTGCTCACGACGGTGGAAGTCGCCGCCTGGGCCGTCGACGTCATGGAGAAGCATCATTTTACGACGCCAGGCCTCATGTCGGTCCTGAACCAAGCGCGCTTGAGGAGCGGCGTTCTGGCGCCGGCGCAGTTCGCCTTCCTGAAGCTCGTCGATCGCCGGCTCTGGTACGCGCTGCATGCGCTCGGCTTCGAGTCGGATGCGCTCATTGCGCACCCCCATCCGAGCATGCGGGTCGAGGCGATCGGCGCGGGCGCCCATTGGGCGGCCGAACGCGCGGTCGGCGTGCCGATTCCGACCCCGGAATTTGATGAGGCGATCGCCGCGATCCGACCCAAAGACGGGCTGAACGAATCCCGTTTCTTGTTCGCGCCGCTAGTCCGCATGCTGGCCCTCAGGCCGGCCCTACGTGGCCGGCGCCCGTCAGGTCTCGCACGAGCGAAGGAGAAAGATATGTTGGTCGAAGATAGGGCGAGCGTGGAAGCCGTGCTCGACGAGCGCGACCCTTCCCGGCTTCGGATCGACATCCGGCTTCATCCCATGAGCGTCGGCGCTCTCAACCCGGACGCGAGCGAGATCCAGCGGGCGATTCGCGAGGGGTTCCGCGATGCCTTGCGTGAGGCTCAGCTCGAGCGGCTGGCGGTCGCCTCGAACCCGCAGCCGAAGCGGCGAGGCTGGTTCGCGCGCGTCCTCGGTTTCGTCGTTTGTGTGGGGCTCGGAGCCATGGCGACGCTCGTTCTGACGGCCTACCACCCGCGGCCGAGCGCCGTCGCCGGCCTCGATGATCTTGGGAGCCCCGTGGCGACCCCTGGGTCGCAATCGAACCCAATCCCCGCGCCGTCTGAGCCTGCCCCGCCCAATCGCCCGCTTCCACAGGCGCGGCCGAGAGCGAGCCGGGTCCCGGGACATTTGGCCTGCATCAGCAATAAGGGAGGCCCAATGACCGGGTCGACCGGGAGGCGATGATGGGTCAGCGGGAAATCGTCGGGCCGCAGGAACGGTTCGAACGTTCGGGCGCGCAGCGCCTGCGCGACATCCGTCCGATCACCACCCGCATGTGGTCGGCGATGATGAGCGAATTCTCCAGCGTGCTGCTCGCCGGCGGCGCCATGCTGATGTTCGTCGAGCCAGCGTCCGTGAACTTCGTTACGCCTGCCTCGCTCCTCTATGCGGGGCTCGTGATGAGCCGGCGCGTCACCCTGCCGCTTCGCCTGCCCCGAACGGCGCGCATGCGCGACTGGAACCATCCCTCGCCGAAGGGACGCCGGCCGCGCATGGCCGACGGTTCGATCCATCTCGGCAAGGACGTCAACGGCCGGGAGCTCTGGATCGCCTTCGAGGATGGCCGTCAGCATGCGACCGTGCCGGGCACGACCGGCGCGGGCAAGACGACGGCGCTCCTGTCGTTCCTCGCCAATGCGCTGACCCACGCCTCGGGCTTCGTGATCGTCGACGGCAAGGCCGACAACAAGCTTTACGGCGAGGTTCTGGCGCTCGCGCGGCGGTTCGGACGCGAGGACGACGTCCTCTGCCTCAATTTCATGGTCGCCTCGGGCGTCAAGGATTCGAACCGGTTCAACCCGTTCGCGGTCGGCAACGCCGACGCGATCGGCGAGATGCTGTCGAGCCTGCTCGGCGAGCCGGCCCCGGGCGACGCCAACGGCGTCTTTCGCGAGCGCGCGGTGGCGCTGGTCGGCACCTTGACGCCCGTCCTCGTCTGGATGCGCGACCATAAGGGCGTGCCGCTCAATATCGAGACCATCCGGCTTTCCTTCGAGTTGCGCAGCATCTGGAAGGTCGCGACGAAGCGGGTGTTCGAGGTCAGGAACCCGATCACCGGCGAGACGACAGACATTCCCGTGCCCGGAAATGCCCGAGGATCTGATCTATCCGCTGCAAGCCTATCTCGGCGAACTGCCTTCTTACGACATGAGCCTCGACTGGAACCGACAGAAGACCGAGGAGCCGTCGAAGCAGCACGGCTTCGCCCAGTTCTACTTCACGCACACCTTCCAGCTGCTCGGCGTCTCGCTCGGCCACATCTTCAAGGTCCGGCAGTCGGACGTCGACATGCGCGACGTGGTTCTCAACCGACGCATCCTGGTCGTGAACCTCCCCGCCCTCGAAAGCTCAGACGAACGTCTGGCGGCGCTGGGCAAGATCGTGGTCGCGTCGCTGCGCGGCATGATGGCGCAGATGCTCGGCGCGCGTCTCGAGGGCGATTCCGATGTGATCGTCGCCAACAAGCCCGGCATGGGGGTGGCGCCCTTTCATGTCGTCCTCGACGAGGTCGGCTATTACGCGACGAGCGGCATGGACCGTATGCTGGCCCAGGGCCGCGGCCTCAACATGATGTTCTGGCTCGGGTTCCAGGAAGTCTCGGGCATTTGGGCGCGGCTCGGCGAAAAGACCCAGTCGCTGCTCGGCAACGGCAACCTGACGGTCGCGATGCGCCAGCAGGACGCCAACCGCACCCGGCAATGGATCGAGGACACCGCCGGCAAGACCTATGTCACCCAGGCGACGAGCTATGAGGGCGGCGGGACGGGCGAATATGCGGAAAGCCGCTCGGCCGAGGTCCGAGAGGTCGCCGGCGTCGACTGGCGCGATCTGCAGAGCCTGATCGAGGGCGAGGCGATCATCTTGTTCGGCGGCCGCCGCATCCACGCAAAGCTGTTTCACGCCGACATCGACGCGAGAGGACCGATGCGGCTCAACCGTCCCGTGGTCTTGGCGCCGCCCGACGCCGAGGCGCTGAAAGCCTCGACCCGACCCGTGACCTCCGCTCTGGAAGCGCTCGAACGCGGTCTCGGCACGGCGAGGACAGAGAAGTCGGCAACGCTTGCGGCGATGCTGAAGGCGTTCTCTGACGCGGCCGCCTCCGGGCGACCGGGCATGGAATGCGTGGAGGCGGCGATTGAGGCCGCCGGTGAAGCTCCGCTGTCGGCCGAGGAGATCGCCGCGCTCGCGCCCCACGCGCCGCTCCAGGCGATGATGCTCGCCGCAACCAGCCGCCCTCCGAAAGCCCCGTCGACGCCAGCGCCGCTCTATGCGCGAGACGGCGGGCGCGCGGAAGAAACAAGGGCGTTCATCGAAAGTATCGAGATCGCGGCGGGGGTTTCGGCAGCGGATGCGCGGCAGGCGGCGGCGATGGTGCTCGGCGCGGGGCAGGCGATCGAGGCGCGCGTCGCGGTTCGAGGGGCAGCGGAACAGGAGGCTGTCCGATCCATCCAGGCGCTGACGGGCGACATGGTGAGCGCGGCGCGCCAGGCCGCCGCCGCGGAGGTCAGGGAAGCGGCTTCGCCGCGCCTGGGTGGGGCGACGTTGTGATTTGGGGACCTGGTTCGGGGAAGCGTCAATGAGCCTCTTCCTCGACGCGCTGTCCGACGCCGCGGCGCAGATGACTGAGACGCTGGCCTCTGTGGCCCATGCGTTCGGAGCCGGTTGGGGAAGGGGTCTCGAAGCGCTTCTCGATCGTCCGGCGGCGCTCTTCTATCTCGCGGCGTTCGCCGCAGGGGTCGTCTTCATAATGGGTGGTCTGCGCGGCGCTGGCCGCGCCGGCTATCAGCGCGGCCGATTCCTGACCACCAACGAAAAGTCCTTTCTGATGACGCTCGACGCCGCGCTCGGCCGGAACTATCGCGCTTTCGCTCAGGTGCGCCTTGCCGAGCTTGTGAGCCCGACGCTTGGCGCCAACCCGGCCTCCCGCCGCCAGGCGTTGAACGGCGTCATGGCGAAGAGCGTCGATTTCGTGATCTGCGACGTCTTGACCCTCGATCCGGTCGCCGCGATCGAGGTCGACGACCGCAGCCACCTCCTGCCCGAGCGCCAGCAACGGGACGCCTTCGTCAATGCGGTGTTCCTCGAGATCGGACTGCCGCTCATGCGGGTGAAGGCGAGGCGCGCCTATTCCGTCGATGAACTGCGCGTCATGTGCGCCCGTGCCGGGCTCTTCACCTTGCCCCCCCGAATGGAAGGAGCGAACTCATGAGAACCCTCGTCATTGTGGGCCTTATCGCTGGCGCGGTCGCGGTCTTTGCGCCCGACCAGGGCGCCGGGCTCATGCGCTCGGTCGTCCATGGGTTTGGCTGGGGGATCGGGCGCGAGGTTGCGCATAACATGTTTGGTCATCATCGTTGGTGAGACGTGTCGGTCAGCGGCTCTCGATCGCCGAGTCGAGCTCGGCGGGCGCGAGAAGGACCCGCCGACCTATAGACGACCGGTCTGGCCTCGCGCAGATGCCTCGAAAAGCGATCTTTAGCCCGGCGAAGAGAAACACTAGCAGGCGGCGAGGGTTTCTCGATCGGGGCAGCGACTGCCGTTGGGGATTGGATGGTGCGCTTCATGCTACCACCTACAGAGCCGAAGTTTAGAAGGGTCGACCATCCACGGGAGGGTAAGGAGGGCGAGGCATGTCCCGCGTTGTTAAGCGTCCCGCCCCTCAGGGCACTAAGGCCGGTCCATCCGGCCGCGACGCTCCTCTCCCGCAGTTTGTTCCTCCTCAGCTTTCCCAGCCCGTCGAGAAGCCACCGTCAGGGCCTCAGTGGGTGCATGAAATCAAACTGGACGGATTCCGCATGGCCGCGCGCATCGACAATGGTCGGGTTCAGCTGCTCACCCGAACTGGCCTCGACTGGACCAACAAATATCCGAGCGCCATCGCGGCGCTGGCCAATGTGAGGGTGAAAACCGCCTATATCGACGGCGAACTCTGCGGTGTCGACGAGGCCGGTTTGCCCAGCTTCGCCCAGACGCAGGCGGCGACCGATGGCGAACGCGGCGTGCACCTCGTCTATTACGCTTTCGATCTCTTGCATCTTGGCGGTTGGGATGTCTCGAACCTTCAGCTCATCGAGCGCAAAGCGCTTCTCGAGCCGTTGGTCAAGGACAAGCCTGGCCTTCAATTCAATGGTCATGAGGCGCGTGACGGCGAGCTTATCCTGAAACACGCCGGCAAGCTTGGCTTCGAGGGCGTGGTGTCCAAGACCATCGATGCGCCCTACGCGCCAGGAAACCGCGGGCTATGGCGAAAAGCGAAAGCGCTCAACCGCCAAGAGTTCGTCGTCGTGGGTTGGTCGGATCCGGAAGGCACGCGGCCTCATCTCGGAGCGCTGCTGCTCGGTTACTACACCGATGACGGCAAGCTCATCTATGCCGGCCGCGTGGGCACAGGGATGTCTGTCAAGGTGCTTGCCGATCTGCGGCATCGCCTAAATCCGCTAGCTCGAAAGACCTCGCGTCTGAGCGTTCCGCCGCCCCGGAGCACGCGCTACGGCTCGCCGCTCGTCCTGTCGCGGGTTCATTGGGTCGAGCCGAAGCTTGTTGCGGAGATCACGTATTTGACTTGGACGGCGGACAACCTATTGCGGCACACGGTTTACGTCGGGCTGCGAGAAGACAAGCCGGCCGATCAGGTGCGACGCGAGACCGCCAGCAGTCAATAACACGATCCGCAACTTCCCCTTTGGGCGGATAGCGGACTTGGCAGTATTGCCGCGCTTACGGCCGACTAGCGCCCATTATGGCCGATCGGACAACCCGCACCGTTTCTCCAGAGCAGTCGTTCGCGGGCGCACCGGCAAATGGCTGGGTTGGGTGATTTGCCACCAGTCCGCTTTCGATCCTTCGAGAGAGGAGGCAGGCAGGCCGCATCCTTGCAAAGATTAAAGGGACCAGCCACCGTCTACCGAGATCGATGCCCCGGTGACGAAAGCGCCGAGGTCCGCACTCATCCAGAGCACGGCGTCTGCGATCTCTTCGGGCTTGCCCAAGCGTCCGACCGGCTCAAGATCGATGGCCTTCTGGATGTCGCCTCCCGTGAAACGATCCATCATCGGCGTTTCGATGTTGCCAGGGAGAACCGCGTTCACGCGGATGTTCGACTTGGCGTAGTCGAGTGCGGCGGACTTGGTCAGGCCGATGATTGCATGCTTGGAGGCGGCATAGGCGGCGCCACCGGCGATGCCACGGATGCCCGCTCCCGACGACGTGTTGACGACCACGCCGCCGCCCTGCCGCACCATCTGCGTCAGTTCGTGCTTCATGCAGACGAAGGTGCCGCGCAGGTTGATGTCGAGAATACGGTCCCACTCCTCAAGCTCGATCTCGGCAACCGGTGCCGCCTTGTTCTCCACGCCGGCATTGTTGAAGGCGATATCGAGCCGGCCGAACCTCTCAACCGTGCGGGCGACGGCCGCCTCGACCTCCTCCGGCTTCGACACATCGCAAGCGAGTGTCAGCACCTCGCCGCCTGCGTTCCCGACCGCTTTGGGCGGTCTCGTGCAAAGCGGTCTCGGTACGGTCGAGGATCGCCACGCGCGCACCCTCGGCAGCGAACGCAACAGCGGTGGCGCGGCCGATGCCGCTGGCAGCGCCGGTCACGAAGGCGACTTTGCCAATGAAGCGACGGGAGTTGGACATGGTTCGACCTTCTACGATTGATGGACTATTGTAACGGCGCTCTATCCGATGGTGCCGCGCTGCATTCCCGCCCCATGAGGCGTGGCCCCGGAGGCGCCTTCGATCTGCCGCTTCTTGCCGAACACCGGGAACATGCTCGCCTCGCCATAGTCTCCAATGGCCCTGGCGTTCGTCAGCGTCTCCATGTCCGCGTCAGAGATCACGAAATCCACGGCCGCATTGCTGCGCAGATGCTCGGGATTGGCGGTCTTCGGCAGCGGCAAGAGCCCGAGTTGGAGGCAGTATCGAATGCAAAGCTGGGGGATGCTGACGCCATATCTTCCGGCGAGCGCCGCAAGGTCGGGGTTGTTCAGCACCGCCCCGTGGGCCACCGGGGAATAGGCCTCAACCAGCATGCCCTTGCTGCGGCTGTACTCGATCAGGTCGAACGGCGTGCTGCTGACATGGGCGAGAATCTGGTTGACCATCGGCTTGACGACGCCGTTGTCGAGGAGGTTGTCCAGGTCCGTCCGTTCGAAATTGGAGACGCCGATCGCGCGCAGCTTGCCCGCGCCATAGGCCTCTTCGAGCGCGCGCCACGCCTCCAGATTACCTTCGTAGAAATGAGCGCCTTCGCGAAACTCGGACCAGGGCTGCGGGCTGTGGATCAGCATCAGGTCGATATGATCCATGCCGAGCGTGCTCAGCGAGCCGTCAATGCGGTCTTTTGCCTCCGCGTAGGTCTTGCATTCGGCGGCAAGCTTCGTGGTCACGAAAAGGTCGCTGCGCGGGATGCCGCTGGCGCGCAGGCCTTCGCCCACACCGCGCTCGTTCGCATAGGCCTGGGCGGTATCGAAATGGCGGTAGCCGATCTTGACAGCGTCGCGGACCACCTGCTCGACGGCAGCGTCTTCAATCCGCCAGGTCCCCAGTCCCAGCTTCGGGATGTTCACGCCGTTCGATAGGGTGAAGGTCTCTTCCAAGATCATCTTACATATCTTTCGCTGTTTCGGATGTGTTGGCCGACCTGCTGCTGCTCGAGATGGGCCGGGGTCGTATCGATCAGGCGACGGTCGTCGGCGATCGTCGTGGCGACCGCCCCCGCGACCGAAGGTGCGAGACGCAGGACCGGCGCTGATGCCGACATTTCGGCGGTCCTCATGACGGGTGGTAACCCGGCTTTTTGTAGAGCGTGCCGGCGCCGTTGAGGATGTCGGGCTTGTAGACTTTCTCGGTCCAGTCCGCCGGCGCAATCTCTTCGAAGCTGACTGAGACCGCGTCGTCGCCGTAACCGAACTGCTGCATCATAGCCTGCGTAATGGTGTCGGCCAATGCCCGCTTTTGCGCCTCTGGTTTGGGCCAAAGCTTGACGATGACGTGGGGCATGTCACTGCGAGTCCGTCATGGGCCGGCCCTGAAATTGCGCGTCTGTCACCTGCTCCATCCAGTCCACCGGCGAGCCGTTCAGCTTTTCCTGGATGGCGATGTGGCTCATCGCCGTGGCCTGCCCGGCCCCGTGCCAGTGCTTCTCCCCGGGTGGGAACCACACGACGTCGCCAGGGCGGATTTCCTCGATCGGGCCGCCCTCGCGCTGCACCCGGCCGTATCCGGCGGTGACGATGAGCGTCTGCCCGAGCGGATGGGTATGCCATGCGGTACGCGCGCCTGGCTCGAAGGTGACGAGGGCCATCGAAACGCGCGCCGGCTCCGGCGGCGCGTTCAAGGGGTCGATGCGGACCGTGCCGGTGAAATACTCGGCCGGGCCTTTTCCCGACGGCTGCGAACCTGCGCGAATGATGTCCATGCTGCTTCCATCCTCTGGCAACCTGGGCGAAGGGCGCCCGTCTCGTGAGGCTAATCTGGCCACTGCATTGCCTGACGATTAGCCCCTAATATGTGGAAGGAGCCATTAGGCAGGACTTATGAATGACGGGAGACCACCTCGATGACCTGGCGGCGCTGATCGCTGTCGCGGAAGAGCGCAGCTTCACCCGCGCCGCGATCAGGCTCGGCGTGTCGCAGTCGGCGCTGAGCCAGACGATCAGGGGCCTGGAGACGCGGGTCGGCATCCGCCTGCTGAACCGGACGACACGCAGTGTGTCGCCGACGCCGGCGGGCGAGCGCCTGCTCCAGACGGTAGCGCCGCGCATCAAGGAAATTGGTGCGGCGCTTGCGGCGCGAGCGAGCTTCGCCAGAAGCCTGCGGGCCTGATCCGCCTGACCGCGACCGAGAACGCGGCCGATGCTGTGCTCTGGCCGGCGATCCGCAAGCTGCTGTCCGAATATCCGGACATCAAGGTCGAGGTGATCATCGACTACGGCCTGACGGATATCGTTGCCGAGCAGGTCGATGCCGGCGTGCGGTTCGGCGAGACCGTCGCGAAGGACATGATCGCGGTGCGGATCGGTCCCCCCATGCGGATGGCCGTCGTCGGCTCGCCGGATTATCTCGCGAGGCGCCCGGCGCCGCGCACGCCCCGTGATCTGACCGAGCACGAGTGCATCAATCTGCGCCTTCCGGCTAAGCGCGGGATATATGCCTGGGAGTTCGAGCGCAACGGTCGCGAACTCAACGTGCGGGTGGATGGAAGGCTGGTGTTCAATACCGCCTCGCTGATGCTGAAGGCCGCGCTCGAAGGCTTCGGTCTCGCCTACTTCACCGAGCAGCAGGTCGAGGAGCTTATCGACCGCGGCACCCTGGTCCGGGTGCTGACAGGCTGGTGCCCGCCCTTTGCGGGGTACCACCTCTACTATCCGAGCCGCCGACAGCCTTCGGCCGCCTTCGCCGTGCTGGTTGAGGCGCTTCGCTACCGTCCTGCACGAGGTGAACAAAGACCCTGATCAGCGTAAGCCTCCTCCGATCGATTGTTAGAACCATGCAGAGGCCGAGTTGGAACGAACGGCAGCTTTTTGGCCTTGCATGCTCCGGACCTGCCATTCCGATTCCGGCCACTGTTGGACGCCGTGCCGCGAGCGGCGTAGGCCCGCTTCGGGACCGGAAGCTGCCATCCAATCGAGAACTCGAGACGCCCTTTTTAGGCGAAGTCAGTCCAACTGATTGGGTTGTGACCCTTAGAGGCTTGGGCCGCGCGCCGAGGGGGCTGGCGCTGGCGGTTCGGGCCGATCGGGAGCCTCCGTCCCAGCGACAGGCGCGCCCTTGATCGCCGTCGCCATCGCCCTGGCATGGTCGACGAGCACGCCGGCGGCGCGTTTCAATTGCTCGTCGATCGTCTGCATCAGCGCCATGAGGGCGTCGCGCTGCTGCTCGAAAGTCTGGCGCAAAAGCCCCGCCTGATAGGAGGCCTTCATCTCGCCGCGGAGATCCGGCCGCTCCTCGGCGACCTTCTCGATCCGATTGTGGTTGGACAGCCCAATCTCGACGGCTCGGTCGTGCTGCCGGCGCGCTTTGCCGGCGATGTCGAGCGCGAGCGCCTTGTAAGGCTTTTCCGACGCGTTCTTGGCGACCTCTTTCCAAAGATCGTCCTCGGTCATCGGCGTGACGTCGCCGAGCGCCCGGGACCGCTGCACGGCGGCGTGGACAGCCGCCTTCGAGATGAGGGTATGCGTCCGGCCAGTGGCGCGGCTCTCGGCGGTATAGGTCTTGAAGGCCGAAGTCGCCCCGGTCCCATGCGGCAGGGCGTTGATGTGCTCGCCCTTGGTGCTCATGCCCTGCGCGGCGTCGATTGTGAAGGCGTGGCCGAAGCCGAGCAGGAGCCTCCCGGTCTTCGGGTCCGAGAGCCGCTTCCAGTCGATCTCGGCCGTCTGGCCGCGCGCGTTGCGCAGAACGAGGCCGGCGGCCGTCTTTCGGACCACCTCGACGATGTCGCCGTTATTGCCGATCGTGGCGCGCTTGCCGTCGATCTCGGCGACGGTTTTCCGGTACATGCGCAGCCGATCGCCGGTCGCGATGGGCAGGTCGAAGAATTCTCGCTTCTCGGACCGATAGACGACCGCCTTGTAGGTCGCCTCGTCCGTCCCGATCTCGCCGCGGGCTTTGAGACGCTCGCGGATCGCCCGGCTGATGTCGGCCGCCTCGGCGTTGGTGAGCGTGGTGATCGTCACCCCGTAGCTCGGGTCTTGGGATTTGAGCGCGTCGTTGCGCTCGATGTAGAGGTCGGCGATCTGCCGCACCACTTGGTCGGTGTCGCCCTCGAGGAGTCTCGCCGTTCCGTCCTCGCGCTTCATCGCGAGGGCTGTTTCCGCTTTGCCGTCGCGGAAGAGGGCGGCGATCTTGCGGTCGCGGTCGTTCTTCTGGCGGACAGCGGTCAGCACCTCGGGCATGGCGGACTTCGGCAGAACGCGTTTCAGGAGCGCGATCGTGTCGCCCGCCTCGATCGACTGCACCTGTTCCCGGTCGCCGAGCATCTTGATGGTCATGCCGGTTTTGGCCTGCAGCTCGAGGAGCTTCAGCATCGGGCGGGGACCGATCTGGCTGATCTCGTCGACGATGAGGACGGTGTTCTCGTCCGCCGAAAATTCTCCCGTGTCGATCGCGTTGAGGAGCGGCTGGAGCGCGATCGTCTCGTCGGCGCCGGCCTCCTGGAGGGCGTCGGCCTGCCGCCAGGCTGTCGACATGCCGATTACCGTTCGGCCGTCGTCGCGCCAGGCGTCGACCAGCGGCTTCAGAAGCGTGGTCTTGCCCGAACCGGCGACGCCGGTCAGGAGCGACAGTTTTCCGCCGGCGCCCAACGCATGGATGGCGGCGAGCTGCTCTTTCGAGAACCGGACGCCGGCGTCGTCGGCTTCGACCCGCCCGATCGCCGCGCGGATCGCCGCGTCGGAGAGGTTGGCCGAGCGGTCGCGGGCGGCCGCGCGCGACATTTCGGCGACGCTCTGCTCGATCCGGAGTTGCTCGGTGTGGCTGATCCGCTCCTTGCCTTCGTGCAGGCCGAAGATGAGCGTGACCGCCTTGCCGTCGTGGACGAAGCCGCGCGTCTCGATCAGGCTTACGACCGCGTCGACGTCGTCCCGTCCGCCCGCGGCTCCTGCCTCGATCAGGCCGCGCGCCGCATGAACCCGCAGGCGCTCAGCGTCGAGGACGGCTTTCAACTGGAATTCCGCCGAGAGCGATGCGGAGGCGGAGGCGTAAGCCGCCTCGCGCCGCTGGTCGGACGTACGCTCAACTGGCGGCGTCGCGCCGAGAACGGACGTTGGCGTCCATCCGAGCTCCGCGACCTGCTCGCGCCAGACCGCGTGCGCTTCCTCCTTGGTCTTGCCGAGCCGCCCGGCGGCGCTCGCCTCATGCAGCATCTGTTTCTTGCGCTCGAGCGAGAGCTCGTCCCAGTCCATCGCGTGTTCGCGGGCGTAGCGCTGTGCGTCGCCGACCACCTGCCGGTCGCGTTTCGAGAAGGTCGCAACGGCGCTCTCGGGGATGTCGAGGGCGACGGCCGCCTCGCCGCCGGCGTCGAGGCCGATCCTCAGCCCAAGCGAGCGCAGGCGGTCGGCGAGGCGGGCCTGAAAGAAGGCTCCGTATTCAGGGACCTTGTGGGCAGTCAGCGCCTTCGAGTCGATCGAGCCGACCCGGCCGTCGTCGGTGACGACGAGGTTCGGAATGAAATTATGCAGATGGTAATGCGGATCGCCGGCGATCGGCGCGTCGAGGAGGTAGGTCGCGCCGTCCGGCCCGTTCTGGACGGCGACGGTCGGCCGCGCCGCGTCATGGGCGAACGTCACCCAGCCGATCTCGCCTGCCTCCGCCCCTTTCTCTCCCGCATGCCCTTTTCGGGCGAAGCCGAGGTCGTGGGCGGCGTAGCGGAGCGCGTCGTCGCTCGCGGCGTGGATGGCGTTGCGGATCATCTGCCGCTCGGCCTCGGTCGGCGCGAACTCGGCCGCCAGCGACACGGATTTGTGGGGGGCGAAGACGAAGTCGAATCCGGAGTTTTTCCGGACATGCTGGCTCCAGTCCTCGCCGGTGTCGGCGCGGCGCGCTTCGAACAGGGCGTCGAGCTGGCCGTCGCGGGGAGCGGCGCGGGCGCTTGCGATGCCGAGCGCCGCCGCGACGCGTGGGTCCATGTCGGGCCGCCAGTTCGCCCGCTCGCCCCGGCCTGTGTAGTAGGCGGTGAGGCGCTCCCCGGTTTCGAGGTCGCGACCGTCGAGGGCGACGCCATGGACCTTGAGAGACTCGGGTTCCGGCTGGTCCTGGGTCATGTAGGCGCGGATCGCCGCGCCGTCGCTCGCGGCGGAGATTTTCCTGAAATTGAGCATGGGGATCAGGCGTGGCCGGCGCCGTTGGCGGGAGTGTTGGCGTGGGCTGTGGCGGCTTCGGCAGGCGTGAGCCGCGTCAGGGCGTCGTTGATCTGGCGCAGCAGGGCGGCCATGCCGGATTGCTGGGTCAGGATGCGGGCGAGAAGGTCGGCGAGCGATGGTCCTTCCTGTTCGGGCCGCTCCGGGGTCAGGACTTGGATCATATGGGTGATCTGGCCCGTCAGGGCTTCGAGCTGGCCCTGAAGGGATTGGCCGTTTTCAAGAAGAGCGTCCTGGGCGTGATCCATTTTGTCGAGGAGTTCGCGGATGCCGATGAGATCGTCGGCGATTCGGCTGAGGTTCGCGTCATTGGCGTCGTGGCGGAGGGCCATGAGGATGATCCTTGGGTCGGTCGGGGTTGGTCTGGCGTCGCTGGCAAAGAGGCTAGTGAAGCTGGCGCCGCGCTTCGTCCTCTCCGGCTTCCGGCACTCATCGTGCTTGACATCTGCTGGACCGTGCCCGACAGCGACTGCACTTGGTCGCTGAGAGCTTTGACGTTGAAGAGCAGCGCGTTCTGCGCCCGCGCGAGCTTGTTGACGGACGCGCGCAGGCGCTCGAGCTCATCGCTCATTCGGGTCAGGGGAGGCTGGGCAGGGGAGTTGGCGGGCGTCCGTGGGAGGGGAGCGGTCATGGTCGAAAACCTCGGTCTCGTTGGAGAGGAAAGTTTCGCGGCCATCGGCGCGAACGGGAAATGGCAGCGCCTGCGAAGGGAGTTTCGCCGGCGCTGGTTTGCTTAAGCGCAGGGGTCAATCCCCGCGCCGACGGCGAAGAGGTTCAGGCGACGGGGCGAGATTCTGTCGGCTTCGAGGGTTCGACAGGTTTCGGGCCGCGGTTGAAGACGGAGCCTGGTTGGGCGCGCCGCATGAATTCCCTCGATCGATGGACGTTCTCGCGGAGCTCACGATGGTAGTCCGCGAAATTGGTGTCGGCGCGCGCCGCACCGAATTCCGGATCGTCCGTGGCCATCCGTTCGTAATGGACGCCGATGCTCTGCATTCCGAGGGCGATGAGCTTAGCGTCGAGGAGCGCCCGCTCCAGAAGCCAGCGCTCGTATTCGACCCGCTCGCCCGAGAGGCCGGCGAACTCGGTCTCCGGACGACGGTATCCACCGGTCTTGCGGATTTCGGGCAGGACCTCGCTCGCGATCCATTTTCTGAAGCGTTTCGCTTCAGGCTTTCGGCTCGTGAAAATCAGACTGTACAGACCGGACTCGCTAACGGTGAGCATTTGCTGCTGCCCGCCAGGGGTACAAACATTAGCTTTTCCGCGCTGGTCCTCGTCCAGTCGGCTGACGGTCATGCTGGGGTCTTCGAGGTCGAGAATTTCGCACACGTCCTTGGCGACAAACCACGGTTCGCCGTCCTTTACGACCGTTCGGACGGAGCTGTCATCGAACCGGAATTCGGTTGGTAAGCCGGCGACGTTGTCGGCCTCGCCCTGATTTTTTCCTGACATAACCTGTTCCCTTTCAGAGGCTTAGCCTCGCGGCGAAGGCCATGAGGGTGAAGCCCGCGTGGCTGTTGCGCCGGTGTCGGATCGGGAACGATTTCCCGACCGTCCTTCACGTTGAGGGTCAGCCGCGCGAACAGGAACGGGGAAAAATCGCGCGTCTTCGAGTTTCTTCGCCGGATGCGTCTGCGCGCGTTGTCCGCGCGCTCCGCGCAGCGGACCTGCACCAAAGGTGCATTGGTCCATGTAGCTGTTTTTCGAGCCTTCCGAGTGAAGCGCCAATGAGAAGTGGACTGAAGCGCGAGCTGAAGCGCGAGTGAGGCGCGGAGTGAAGCGCGGGAGGCCGAGGTCGAGCGGCGAGGCTGGAGACGAAAAACGGGATTAGCTGTTCGCGCGGGTCGTCGCTCTGATGGGTCGGTCGAAAGGAGACTGATCCATGACAACGAATGCGGCAATTCACATTGAGGCGGGGCCGCCGCGCCGGCGATTGATCCTGGCCTTGGGTCGAGGCAAGTCTGGAAAGACGATCTGGGCGCGTTGGTTGACGGAGGTTATGCGCGCCAGGGGCGTAAATCCGGTGGTGGCGGACGCCGACACCGTTGGGACCGGCTTGTGCCGGTACGAAGAAGGCGCGTTGCGACTGTATCGCAACGATGGGGCGATACAGTCGTGGTGGGATGCGGTCCTCGCGGATAGCGAAGACCGCAGCGGCCGTCCTGTCGTGGTCGACTTCAGTCTCAATCAGGGATTGATCCGTCGGGTCGATCCGGAGGGGACCGATTTTCGCGATCGATATGCGGAGATCGGTTTCGACGTCACCAAGGTGTGCTTCTTTGCGCCGGATACGGGCGACGCGGACGCGTTCGTCAGTAATGGAGCGCGGGTAACGGCGACAGACACGTTGCTGGTGTTGAATGAGGGCGCACCGGGAGAGCAGGGCAGGCGTCAATTCGATCGCATCCTCGCCCACCCTGCGGTGCGCGAGGCGATCGACCATGGGGCGCATGTGGCGCGGATGCCTACCCTTCGATCGGATCTCGCGGCGGACCGAGACATCGTAAGTCTGATCGCGTTCTCGAAACTAGGGGTCCCAGGCCAAGAGCCTTTATCGTTCAAGCGCGTGACGATGAGGACATGGCTTGACCGGATGGAGACGGCGTTTTCGCCGTTCGGTCGCGAGCTCGGCCTCGGATGAGCCAGGCGGGAGAAGGGTCCCGCAACCCGGAAAGCGCGAAGGGCGCGGGGCTTGGAAGGGACGCGGTCGTCGCCGTGGCACGTCGATCGCCGCGCCATTCGTCGTTGTTCTGGTTCTTATTTGATCAGCACGATCAACTGATCGAAGCCAAGAAGCTTAGCGGGCTTGGAATTCCTTGGGAATCCATGTTGCCGCTGTTCGCCGCTCTAAACCTGACGCTTTGGAAGGGAAAAGCCGTTACCCCCAAGAGCGCCCGCCAGACGTTTTTGCGCGTGCAGAAGAAGAAGGCGCGGCTTGCCGCGCTCGAAGCCAAGGCGGACGCCGAGCGCGCGTTCCAACGCGCGCGCGATCCTCGGCAGAATATGCCCTCGCGCTTCACCGGATCGTTCACCGCGCCGTTGTCGGATCGTCAACCCCCTCGGGTCGATGCGCGCCCGCTGCCTCCGCCGCCGGCTATTGCGGCGGAGGTCGGGAGCGAACTGACCGTCATGCCTGGCGGACCGGTGCTGACCGGCGGGCCGGAGGAACTGCTTCCGGCCTCGGAGTTCACGGTCATGTTCGAGGGGAAGCCCCTCGATCTGCGTCTGTTCATTGGGCCGGAGGATCCGCGGCCCTGGGACCTGCCGGAATTCAACGAGGAGCAGCGAATCCGGGTGATGAAGAAGCATCTGAAGATGCGCTTCGACTCGTGGAGACGAGAGCGGGGCGGCAGTCGAAGCAATCGTGTCGATAAGGAATGGAGAAAGAGACTTGGAAAATCATGAGAACGGCGGGCGTAAGCCCGTATTGATGGTTGTCGTCGGGCGTCAGCGGGTCGGAAAAACGTCGTTTCTGAACGCGCTTGCGCAATATCTGCAGGAGCGCGGAGCGGAGTTTGCGATCTGGGACACGGACCAGATGAACACGACCAACAACATGTCGGTGTTTCATGCGCAGGCCAGTTCTCCGTCGTCCGAGCAGCGGGAGGATGTGAAGGCGTGGCTCGAGGAGCGGTTTCTTGACATTGCGGAGCGTCGCTATGACGCGCTGCTCGATGTCGGCGGCGGCGACACGCCGCTCACGCAGCTTGTCGAGGATGTGCCGGTTGCGGCAGCGCTCGCCGAACTCGGGGTGAGGGTCGTTGTGGTGCATGTGTTGGGTCCGGACGTCGCTGATCTGGATTATCTCGATCGGTTCGAGCGCAACCTCTTCACGCCCGAAGCGGTCCTGATCGTGAGGAATAGCGGTCTGATCCTGAATGGGCGATCGGACGACATCGCCTTTGCGACGCTGCACGGTCACGCGGGTCTTCAGCGTGCGTTAGACAAAGGTGCGGTGCTGGTGTCCCTGCCTCGCTTGGCCTGCATGTCGGAAGTGACGGACCGGGGCCTGAGCTTTGCGGAGGCTATGAACGGCAAGTTCGGGGCGGACGGAAAAGGCTTGTCGATCTTCGACAGGCTTCGCGTCCGCAAGTGGTGGACGGACGCATTGCCACAAGTGTTTAGCGAAATCCCGGCCGAGTGGTTGCCGGAAATGCGAGCCCAGGCGACCGGGACGGGCGGCTGAGAGCCATGGGTGGAATGGAGAGGCCCGGCGCTCCTGAGGGGACGTCGGCCAACGAGGGAGCGGCGCCCGTAGGGCGTCGTGACTTCGGTCTCGCGGAGGAGATCGCGAGGGTCGAGCGGGCGGCGCTCGACTGGGGTGTGCATGTCGATGCGCTGGAAGGTCAGTTCGTGCGTGCGCTTCTGAAGGCGATTGAGGAGACGGGTAAGACCAATCTTGCGGCGCTCGGCGATCTTGAGGCGCTGTTGGAGACGGCGCGTCGAGAAGGCGAAGCCGAGCGGCGTCGGATCGAACGGATGATCGAGGCGGGCTCGAACGCGCTCGCGATGGCGCATCAGGCGACGGAGAGAGCTGGTCTTGCGAGCATCCGCGCCGAGGAGGCGATCGACGAGTCGATCGCGCGGATTGCCAAGGAGATGTCGCGCGCGCTTCTGGCGGAAAGCCAGAAATGGCTGGTCTTGAAGCAGACGGAGCGCAATCGGCGCGAGGCGTGGCGACTGGCCGCATGGGTCGCCGCCGCCGCTGTGGCGGTCTTCATCGGCGGCGGCGCCACGACGCAATGGTGGAGTGCGAAGGAGAGCGCGGCCCGTCAGGCCGTGCTGGAGGCGGTCGACCGCTGTTGGGTTGAGCCGATGATGGTGCGGATGGCGGATGGAAAAACCGTTGAAACGTGTCGGCTCGCGGATTTGACGACGAACAGGCCGAATTGATCCGGCAGAGTGTGAGGATGAAGGACGGCAAACGACGGCACGCTGAGTTGGGCGCCGCGAGGCGCCCGGGGGGAAGGGGGGCGGAGGCCTTTCGGACCCCCGCCTCTTGGGGGCGTCAGCCCCCGAAGGCTCCCATCTGGGAGACGGCGGCCTTCTTCTCGACCGCGGCGTCGGCGGGGGCCTCGTAGGCTTTCCAGTCTTCGCCGGTGAGGTCCTTGTAGGCGTCGATGGCGCCGTGGGCCGCGGCGAGGAGGGCGTAGGCCTGCATCGCCATGTCGGCCGCGAACTCGCGGGTGCGCTGCGCCTTGCTTTCGAGGCCGATCGGGGCCCCATGTTCGTCGTCGCCGCCATCGGCGGCGCGGGCGGTGGCGTCGCGGGCCTGAGTGACCTTTTCGGAGTAGAAGCGGCCGGCCCCGACTGCGGAGGAGACGAGGGCCCCGACGATGCGCTGGAAGTGCATGGCGGTCGCCTTGTCGTTGAGGGAGCCTTCGAAGGCCTCGGCCATGCGCTTGACTGCGGTCGTGTGCTCGGTGCGGATGGCGTCGTATTCGGGGACGATGAGGCCGAAGGCCTGGGCGACGTTTTCCGCGACGCCCTGGTGGGGGCAGAGCTGGGCGGCGGTCTCGAAGGTGACGGGGGTGCGGGTTTCGCGCTTGGGGGCGGACTTGGAGCGGTTCGTGGCCATTGTCGAAAATCCTTCTCGTCTTGCGCCGTGGGCCGCTGGCCCATCGCCAGCTCGTGTCCCTCGGTGCGGCTGAAAGAAGCCCGGCCCGGGCGGCCTGCACCCGAAGCGGAGCGAAGGGCCGGAGCGTCAGCGGAGGACGGCGGAGGGAGGCGATTTTGTATCGCGAGGAATTCGGCCCCCCTTTCATGAGAAACTTTTCTTGGCCTTATTCTTGGGGGGCCGAAGGGGAAAATCGTCGAGCGTAGCCGTTGCTGGCCGACCGGGTTGGGCTTAAGCCGCGCATAACCGAGGGATATGAGCGGGCGACGGGTCTCGTTGCGGCCTTCTTGAGAGCGCGAGATGAGAAGGATTTTCGGGAATGGCCGTCGCACATTGGCCGCGACGCCCGCTCCCAAGCGCGAGACCCGCTTTCGCTCCCCAGTTGGAGGGCGCTGCCCTTGCCCCCACTCCTTGAAGGCGTCGCGGAAAACGTCGCCCCTGCGACGGTTTCGGCCTGTTCCCGGATATGGAGCGCGCCGGCTCCGCCGAGCTTGCGCCGTCAAGCGCATGGCCGAGGCCGTCTCGAGCATTCTCCCTCGTGAAGACAAGGCGACTGCCATACGCGTGCTCAGTCTGTCGGGAGAAGCCCTCGGTGTCGTGGTCGGGGCGGGCCGTTTCTACGCTGATCCGAAAGGTTTTCGGCTTGCGTCGTTACCGTCCGGGCCGCTTCGTGCGTGAGGCGGCGATGACGAACGCGGGACCCTTGGCCGAGATGCGCGCGTTGCATATCCCCGCATGTGTTCGCAGTCGTCATGGCGCGCTCCGGCAGGCTGCTTTCCGCGTTGCGCGCCCATGGCGCCGTCGGTGCCGACTTACAAGGATCACGAGAAAGACGTTAGAGCGGAGATCTGCCGAGCCATAGGTCGAGAAGAAGGCTCGCGACGGGGCATGTTCGTCGGCTGACGCCCACGGGGTGGGGGTCCGAAAGGCCCTCCGCCCCGAGCCGCGCGACGAGTTCCTCGACGCCGCAACCAGGGGCGCGCATAAGGATGCGCTGTTCCTCTGCCGAGGGCGAGGGCGTGAGGTCCATGTGGCGATCGATCTTGGACACCGGGTGGCGAGTACGTTTGGAAGGGCTGAGGTCATAAGCCCTGAGGCGGAAAAGTCGACGCCCGGATGGCGCCGAGCAGCCGATCACGAGTGCGTGCCTCGTCGTAGATGGCGAGATATTGCGCGATCGGCGCTCAGCCTCGCCCTCGCAGGAGGGCGTGGATCAGGCGGGCTTCGTTCGGCTTGATGCGGCGATCCTTGGCGATTTCGCGCTGGACGGCCTCGGCCGAGTATCGATGTCCCTCCGCTTCGCGTGAGTTCGCTTGACCGTCCGTGCGAGGGGGCCGAGGGACATCCTCTGTTTTCCGGGTCATGGCCGTCTCCTCAGAAGGGGCAGTCGTCGAAATCGAAGACGTGCGGATGGGTGGCCCACCAGGCGGCGAGCGACGGTCGGTTGTTGTCGAACGGGCTCTCGCCGACCGCAACGACCTGAAAGCTTCCGTCGCCGCCGTTCTCGTAATCCTGGTCGGCGAGGCGAGCGGCCTTCTTGCGAGCATAGGCTTCGGTCTCATAGAGACCCGGCTCGAGGTATGCGCGGATGGTGGAATAGCCGTCGACGCCGCCGACGCGTTCCCATTCTCCGATGCGGTAAATCTGGTAGGCCATGGATTGGCGTTCGTCTCCGATAGGGCAGTGAGAAAGGCGGGGAGGCCGAGGCCTCCCCGGTTCGGGGTGAGCAATCAGAACGGGATGTCGTCCGAGTTGTCGCTCGGGCGCCTGCCGCCTCTCCTGCGGCTCATCGTTCTTGTCGTCGCCGTGGTTCGGGCCCTTGCACAGGCGCTCGAGGCGTTCGGCGGCGAGTGTGACGCCGTAGAACGTTTCTCCGTCCTTCTCCCACTTCGTTTGGCCCATCGAGCCCGAGGTGAAGACGAGATCGCCCTTGACGATGTTACGCTTGATGTAGCCGCGGGTGGACTTGCCGAAGACGGTGACTTCGTTCCAACGGGTGCGCTCGACCCATTCGCCGCGATTGTCCTTGCGGCTGTAGCTCGACGCGATGTTGACGCGCAGGGTCGTGCCGACCTGCCTGATCTCGCCGACCCGGCCGATGATCGTGAATTCCGCAATCGTGTTCATGGCTTCGTTCCTCTTTCCATCTCCTCGGGCCTTCGGCTCATGCCGTCGGTCCCTCGGGTGCGGCTCAAAGGAAGTCGGGCGAGCCGGGCCAGCACCCGCGAGGCACGAGCGGGCCGAAGCGTTGAGCGAAGGACGGCGGAGGGAGGCGATTTTGTCGCGCGAGGAATTCGGCCTTCAGGCCGAAGGGGAAAATCGTCGAACATGAGCCGTTGCGGCGCGGCTTGTCCGGCTTCATAGCCGCCCAGAAACCCGAGGGACCGCACTGGCATGGCGCGTAGCCCGTCCATTCCGGTTTCCTGTGCGTTCTCTGCTTGCTCTCTTCTTCAGTTTTGTCATTTCTTCCGCAAAACCCCTACATCTTGTGTTGACGGGGGCAGGCGGGCGCTGCTAATTGTTCATGGTTTGTTCGATCTGGAGCTGTCCATGCGTTACGAAACCCTGACCCTGGGCGGCAATGTCATCCGCTTCCCGGTCGAGTTGCGCGCGAAGCCCTCGATCGATCTTCTGATCGATGTTGCGCCGGATTCGCGTGAGGTCGAGTTGATCGCCGAGGCGTTCGGTTTCGACGCGCCGGACCCGGAGGGGCGGGCGAAGGCCGATCGGGCGATGGCGGAGAGGATCGCGACGATGGACTTGCCCGTCGACCGACAGGAGCGGCGGGCGGCATTGAACGCGATCCTGAAGCCGTTCGTCGATCGCGCGGTCGCCGCGTGCGCTCAGGCGCGCCAGGCGTCGCTGCGATCGGACGCGGACAACGAGAAGTTCGCCAAAGCGCAGATGGAGGGCGGCTATTGGTTGGCGCCGCTGAAGGAGGCTGCGGACTATTGGGCGGTCGAGGCGGCGCGACTTCAGATCGTCGCGCATGAGGCCGCGCAGGCTGCCCATGGCGCGGGGCGGGCGATCGAGTTCGCCAAGCGCGGCGAGGCGTGGCGGCCCTCGAACGCCGAGGACGACATGAACGCGCTGATCGCGGCTGAGAAGGCGCTCGCCCAATAGGGCGCAGCGCGCTCTTCGGGAGGCGCCGCCAGCGCGTCTCGAAAAAAGCAATTCCTGTTCGCGCGGCTCTCCCCGACCCTGACTTTCAGGAAGTCGAGGGAGATGGATCATGGCGACGGGATGCCGGTCGCCTGTCCTCTGGCGGCGCGCCGCCAGGACGGGCAAGCGGAAGGCGAGGCGATCGGTTCAGTGGCTTTGGCCTCTGATCGCGCCGGTCGGGCTTGGGATTGCGGTGGCGGGCGGCGAGAGCTGGGCCGACCCGCAGGTTGTGTCGCCGAGCGGCTTGCCGGTTCAGGTGCGACCGACCTATCCGGAGCCGGGCTTGCCGACGTTCAGCTTTCCCCAAGGAGGGGCGACACTCCAGTCTGGCGTCGGATCCGGAACAACCGGAACGCAAGGAACGTCGGGAACGCAAGGATCTTCCGGGACCGGAAGCATCTGCGGCCACGTTGGCGGACTATCAACAGTACGTCGGGTCTTACTACGGGGCCAATGAGCAGTGCGTGTCGTTGACGCGCGATTTCGACTCGTCCTTGCCTCCCTCGAGCCAGTGGCAGCAGGGCGAGCTTGTGGAGGGCGCGACGGATATTGCTCCGGGAACGCCGATCGCGACGTTCAACTTTGATGGCGCCTACGGTCCGCCGGACAGTCCGGGGGGCGCATCCGGCGTCAGTCATACCGGCATTTATCTTGGGCAGGACGCGAGCGGCGTTCAGATTCTCGATCAATGGTCGGGGTCCGGCGGCGCGTCAATCCACACCATTCCGTGGAGCTCATGGGGTGGGAACACGGCCGAGGCCGGCAGTCACTATTATACAATCAAGTGAGAGGTCTCGTGATGCGGAAAGCTCTGTCCCTTCTGATCTTGACGATGTTGTCCGGTCTCGCATTTGCCGCCGACAGCGTTCCGATTGACTTCGTGAAGGCGCTGGCTGCGCTGGATAACAATGGCGGTTGGCGTCCGATCTTCGACAACACGCCGACTCCGCTCATGCGCAGATATTTTTCGCCGGCCTTCAACCAGGCGTGGGCGGCGGCGATGAAACACAACAAGGACTTTCCGGTGTTCGACGCCGATCCGCTGACGGGCGAGCAGAACGGCGGCGGGATCAAGTCCGTCTCCGCGAAGATGGAGGCGCCGAACCGCGTCGCGGCGAAAATGACATTGCATGATGGGTCGGAGCGGTCGGTCGAATTCCTGATGATCCATTCGGCCGCGGGCGAGTGGTTCATCAACGACATCATTTATCCTCACCAGAAATCTTTGCGCGTGGTCCTTGACGAGGCCGGTCGTTGACGCGCCGTCTGCGGCGCCCTCGCGCCGTCGCGGTTCGCCGGTATCCGCGCTCGATCGGTCGCCGCGCTCGCTACGCGTGAGCGAGCGTCGCAGCCTCGCGTCTCGGGGATGCGCGTCGGAGACGCGCGCGCCAGCGCCCCCCAAGCCCGCCCGCCCTCCGCTGGCCCGAGAGCCAGCGCGCAACCCGTTCCGCCTCCCGCGGCCGGGGAGGGTGCATTGAACGTCGATCTTCGGGCCTGCGGATGGGATGAAAGAGGGGCGTGAATTTCGGCGTTTCGTGTTCGCGCAATTGGCGCGGACCATCGGGGCCTCTGATCGTAAGGAGGCTTCATGTCTGCGAGATCGCGCAAAAGAGTTTGTTTGCAAAATCGAGCGTCGCCTGGCGGGCGTCGATGGCTATGGTTGGTTGCGGGGGCGTCAGGAGTGCTTGCGACGCAAGCGGCGAATGCCGATCCGCAAGTCGTTCTTCCGAATGGGCTGCCGGTTCAGGTTAAGCCGACCTATTCGGAGCCCGGGTTGCCGGCGTTTTCGTTTCCGACTGGAGGCGGGTCGTTGCTCGGGGGGTCGACCGGAAGCGTCGACACCGGCGCCGGCGGCGGCGACGGGAGCACGAGCGCCGGCAGCGGGAGCAGCGGCGGCAGCGGCGACGCTTACAACACGATGATGTCGCAGAGTTGGGGTTCGGCTGCGGCCAACGCGGCGGGCGCGATGGGCGTGAGCGCGACGGCGCTCGCAGCGACGTGTGCGATGGAGTCAAATTGCCAGAACGTGGGAGCGTCGGGAGGCGGCAGTGCGTCTGGCGCGTTCCAGATGATCAACTCGACCTACACCGCGGACATCAATGGCGCCGTGGCATATGACCCTGCAATTTCAGGAAGCATCGTGTCGGGTCTTGCTGGGCAGATGGACCCGACGACGGAGGCGTATGCTGCGGCGTATGAACTGCGAACTGACGCTATTAACTTGCAGAACAACGCCGGCATAAGCGATCCAACGGTGCTCGATGCGCGAGCTGTTTATCAGTTTGGCGCAGCGTCGGTCCACGTGTTGCCGAGGCAAATGACTCGGATAACCTTGAGTCGATCATCAACTTATCCCCCGCTTCGCTTGCAGCTAATGGACTGACCGCTAACACGACGGTTGGGCAATGGCGACAGACTGTCGTGACTAAACTTGGTTCCGCGACTGCAAATCAGTCCATTCTTTCAAATTAAGGAGGCAGTCTCATGCGTAAACGGTTCACAATCGCCGCAATTCTAGCCGCTCATTGCTTGTCGGCCAATGCAATTGCAGGATCGACATCACCTAGTGAGGATCTATCCGGATATCAGTGTTATAACATTGATGTGAAAAAGCTCGGCTTGACGCGTGAAGACGCGTGGTCTGGTAGAGGGTTTCCGCCTATATTCCAAGAGGCCAGCGCTGACTCGAAAAAGCTTGGTAATCTGACAGGTTTGGTTTACGTCGCGTGGCCTTTAGAAGTTCAAAACGGGTTCGTCCGTATTGTTCGGGCTAATGGGCAGCTCGCGTGGATTGCACGTGACGTCATAAGGCCACTCTATAAGGAACCAGGTTCGACGGGCGGGTGCAAATTGTCCTGGGATCGGAATCGAATTCAGTTTCACCTCGACCCTGGTGCGAAGGCGTGGCTGTTCCCTGATGGTCATGACATTCCGGAGGATAAGAGTCGTTGAAGTGGTGGCAAAAAAAGCCCGCTTCCCGGAAATGGGGCGGGCTTTTCTGCGCTAATGGGTAGTCGGGACTATTTGTTGTAAAGCCGTTCTAAGTCTACGAGGCTCGGTGCGTGTGCCGCCGTGTACAGGTACCGGCGCCAGGCCGTCTTGCTCCATCGTTTCGGATCGCGGTGGCGCGGATTGCGGCGGCTGGCGGCGCGTTCGCATTCGAGGATGAGGTCGACCCCGCAAAGTTCGTCCGCGGCGTCACGGCGGGCGCGACGGGAGTGGTCGTCAGCTCGGGCCATGACGCGCCTCCTGTGTCGGTCGTGTGCGAGCGCGGGCGCCGGGTTGCGGCGCCCGCGTTCCTGACGATGGCGATGAATTGTCCCGCTACTCGACCGCCGCCGCGTGGCGGCGCCGAGCGCGAGCGCGCTCCTGGACGATCGGCGGATCTTCGTCGTCGAGATGCGCGTTTTCGTCCGAGTTCAGGTTGTCGAGATCGTCGTCCGGCTCTGGCTCCGAGGGAATCATTCTCCGCGCCAGGGGCTCCATCCGCTTCCTCGGTCGTCTCGTCCGATGCGTCGTCGGTGTCGCGGTAAGCCCACGAATAGTCGCGCGGGGCTTCCGAGTGGTGAGCGATTTCGGCTTGGGAGAGGGCGAACAGCGCTGCGGGGTGGATGTAGGTCGAGCCGGCGGCTTCTGCGATGACGGCGGCGCGGGTGTCCTTGACGCGCTGGCGCGGCAGGACGTTCAGGCTCGATCCGACTCGTTCGATCGCCGTCTTGGAGAGGCAACTGAGGAATTCCTCGGTCGCCATGTTGCCGAGGTGAGCGTCGGCGCCGATGGCGTCGCCAGCGATCCGGGCAGGAAGGCCGCTATCGCCATGGCCGAGCGAGCAGGAGAGGACATTGGCGAGCGTCTGGCGCGCGACGACGCGCAGGCGTTCGACGTCGTGGCTGAGGCGTCCGCCCTCGGTGATCGACTGAACGAGTTTTGTGCGGGTTGCATGCCCGGAACCGTGTGTCTGGATCGAGACATTGCGGGCGTTCAAGGCAAGGATGAGCAACCCGATCAGGGTCGCGTCGTCGACGGCGTTCACTTCGAGACTCTTGACCAGCGCCTCGGTGCGCAACGCGCCGATGATCTCGTCGCCCTTATGGGTGATTTCGGGGCGGGTCTTCTTCGGGGCTGGAGCCTCGTCCTGGTCGTTGCCGGCTTGATCGGTCCTTGCCTTTCTTGGCTTCCGGTTCGGGCACGCGGAAGACGACTTCGTGGATCGTTCCGTCGCGGGGACGGATCGCGAATCCGATCTGTGTCGCCCTTTTTCGACTTGGTCCATGTCGGTTGAGCCTTTGGCGGCAGCTTTTCGCGGCCGTATTCGTCGACGTCGAGAAGGACGCCGTTCTTGGGCATGTGGGCGTCGAGCCATGCACGCTGAGCGGACATGAAGGCCTCCCCATCGACGGTGAAGCGATTGTCCTCGTCCCCTTCCGCGAACAGGTCCTCCTGCCAGACGATGCCGAATGCCGCGCGCTCGTCTTCGCCAAACTTGGCGTCTCTGGCGAAGAAGCGGGTCTTGTCGAGCGCCTGGGAGAGCCGCCACCAGAGGACGCCCTCGCCCTTCTTGGGTTTGAACTTCTTCCAGACGGCAGCCTGATCCTCGCGCGAGGCGGAGGCGATCGTGCGAAGCTCCTGCTCTCGTGGCATGTCGCCCGCGCCGATCTGATCGAGGATGGCGGGATGGACGGTCGCAAGCAGCCGCAGCTTGCGGATCTGGCGGACGGGAATGGCGAGGGCGGAGGCGATGGCCTCTTCGGTCCAGTTCTCGGAGGCGAGGCTCTCGATGGAGCGCCAGAGGTCGACCGTGGCCATGGGGGCCCTGACGACGTTTTCGCTCACCGCCCGCATCTGGTCGTTCTCGTCGGGGTCTTTGACCAGGACGTCGATCTCGGGGAGGCCGATCTGTATGGCGATGCGGACTCGCCGGGCGCCGTAGGCGATGGTGAGCTCGCCACTCTTCTCGGTGGTGGCGGGCGGCTGCAGGATGCCAACGGCTTTGATGCTAGCGGCGAGCGCGGCGTCGGACATGTTCGCCGGGCTGGATTTTGCGCGGGTTGTGGGCGTTCGCCTTGAGGATTTGGGGATCGACGCGTCGCAGTTCCATCTGAATTCTCCTGATTTCGGCTCTTCGAGGATTTCCTCGAAGACGAAACCCAGGAGAGCGCGGGCGATCCGGCCGGGGCAAAGGCGGCGTTTTAGCGCCGGGATTCGGACCGCCTAGCGCAGCGGCGGGACGAACCCACCCTTTGCGGCGGACGGGCGTCCTGTGCTTCAGAGCCTCTCTCGTCGTCCCTCCATATTCGACGGGCTCTTTCTGGACTGCTCGCCCTTCCGATGGAGCTCCGCCCTGCGCACGATCGAGCCGATGCAATGTCGTCTGGCCATAGTTGAGCGCCGTGCAAAATACGCAAAATGCGTAGTCTGTCGACGGTCACGCTATAGACGGCAATGAAGGGGGTATGAGGTACGACAAGTTCCCGGGTCCCAACGGCCGCGCTCTGGAAACTCCAGAAGGCGCCGCACGGCGGCGACAATTTCGTCGTCAACGCTGACCGCCCCGCGTGGGCTTTCGGCTTCAATGTGTGTGAAGATGGCGTCGCGGTCGGCCAGTGCGTGTTGCGCCCAGACGAGCCTCACGATCGATTTTGAACCTTCCGAAGCGCAGAGGCGCGGCGTTCAGCAAAATCGCGTCAACCGTGTCTTCATCGACGTCCGGGCGCTCATCGTCCAGCGCCTGACGCACCTTGGCCCGAAACCATGCGTCATGGGCCTCGCTGGTGCTCAGGAGCTCGATGGGAAGCGCACCCTCATTTGCCGTGCGGGTCAACAAGATGCGGACAGCATCGGAAATGGTCATGCCCATATTTTCCAGGACGACCGACGCACGATCTCTCACTTCGGCGTCGATCCGAGTCTGCATCGAGGCCTTGGCGACCATGAAAGCGCTCCCATTTCGGCGAGCAGTGTAATGCAATTGAATGACCATTCTAGCTCAGCCGTCCATATCTCGATAGGTCAGGCGGCGGCGGCGGTGGGAGACTCGGCCGGTGCGGCGTCGCCCGGGTGGTCGCGGCGAGCGAGGCTTCGAGCTCCGCCATTTCGGCGCGCTTCTCCTCGAGCTCCGGCTTGATGCGGGAAGGCGTCGCCGAGGCGGGCCTTGAAGCCTGGCAGCCAGCCGGAGACTTCGGTGACGGTGCGGCGCTCCTCGGTGAGCTCCACCTCGAACCGGCCCGAGCGCCGATTCGAGGCGGGAGACGAGGCCGAGCGGGGTCACGTCCTTTTCGTAGGCGATCGGGTCGGACCGGCAGGCGCGCGCGAGCCGAGTTCGAGTTCATCGAAATAGTTGGTCCTCGCCTCGATGGTGAAGCCGCCGATCGCGCCGACGGCGCGGTCGCGTCCGGCTTCTTGGGCTTCAGTTTTCGGCGAACCCAATCAGCGCCTCGCCCGCCGCCTTGCGTTCGGTGAGCGCCTGTCGCCAACCGTCATTACGAAGGCGTCGCCGCGGGTCGGCATTCGTCGGGCGAGATCCGCGGTGATCGCCTCGATCCTCGGGTCGCATCGGCGAGACTGCTTTTCGCCGAAGCCGATCTTGCGTCGGATCGCGAACTGGTCGTCGAAATGGCTGTCGCGCAGGCGCTCGAGCCGAGCGATTTCCGAGGCGATGCCGGCCTTGCGCATGAGCCGTTCGTCGCCGGAGGCGATCGCCTTGGCGAGCGCGAACTGGTTGGCCTGCGATCCGGCGTCCTCGATCCGCCGGACCGCCGGTCGCCCGACATGGCTGCGTCGATGAAGCGGGCTTTCCGCTCGAGGATCTGCCAGCCCGTGGCGTCGACGCTGCGCTTCGTCGCGTAGGCGTAGAGCTCGATCTCCTCGTTCTCGTTGCCCTGCCGCTCGATCCGGCCCTCGCGCTGCTCGATCTGCGAGGGCAGCCACGGCACGTCGAGATGGTGGAGGGCTTTCAGGCGCCGCTGGGCATTGACGCCGGTGCCCATGGTCTCGGACGAGCCGATCAGCACGCGGACCTGGCCGCCATTGACCGCGTTGAACAGGCGCTGTTTCGCCGAGGACTTCTTGTAGTCCTGCATGAAGGCGATCTGAGCCGATGGCACGCCGCGGGCGACAAGGGAGTCCTTGATCCAGCGATAGGCGGAGAAGCCACGGGTTTCTTCGGCCGCCAGCGTGCCGAGGTCGGAAAAGATCATCTGCGCCGCGCCGGGCAGGGCGTAGGGAATGCCGTCGAGCCGGGTGTAGCGAGTGTTCGCTGTTTGTTCCCAGATGCGATGGACGTTGTCGATCAGGGCGTTGAGCTTGTTGTCGGGCTCGTTGTCAGCGGCCTGTCGACAAAGCGCAGGTCGATCGCGGCATGCCGGCCGTCGGTGATCACCGAGAGCAGGATGTCATCGCCCTTCTGCGGCTTCCTCGGCCGTTGCTCGATCGCCTTGATCCGCTCGGCCAGATGACGCTGGTAGGAGAGGAACGCTTCGCTCGCCGGCGCGGCGACGATCTGCCGACGCCCTCCCGCGATCGTCGGCAGCTTCAGATATTGGCGGAGGTCGGACTTGAGAACGACGTCGGTCGACATCCGATAGATCGCCATGAGGTCGGGGACATTGACGAACTCGCAGAAGCGAGTGACCGGCTTGTAGAGGCCGGACGGCTGGAGCTCGAGCTCGGTCCTCGTTTCCCCGAAATTGGCTGCCCAGGCGTCGAACTGCTGGATGCCGCGCTCCTGAAGGGCGTCCGGCTGGACGAAGCGCTGCACGGTGAAGAGTTCGGCGAGCGAATTGGTGATCGGCGTGCCGGAGGCGGCGACGAGCGCCCGTCCGGGGTTTCTCGTGGCGTCGATGAAACGGGTCTTAACGTACAGGTCCCAAGCCCGCTGCGAGCCTTCCGGATCGACGCCTTTCAGCGTCGTCTGGTTGGTGGCGAACGACAGTTTGCGGAACTCCTGCATTTCGTCGACGATCAGCTGGTCAACGCCGATCTCGGCGATGGTCAGCATGTCGTCCTTGCGCGACTTCAACCGCTCAAGATCTTCTTCGAGCCCTTCCTTCATCCGCTCGATGCGCTTGCGCGAGAGCCGGTCGGCGCCGTCGACGCGCTCGAGCAGGTCGGAATAGGACCGGATCTGATCGGCGATCAGCCGGCGTTCAAACTCGGCCGGGGCGGGGATGAACTTGAAAGCCGAATGGGTGATGATGATGCAGTCCCATTGCGCGGTCGCGGCGCGCGCCAGAAACCGCTGGCGCTTGTCCTTGACGAAATTGGTCTCGTCGGCGACTAGGATTTCGGGCGATCGGGTAGAGCTGCAGGAACTCGCGGCTCGCCTGTGCGAGGCAATGACCGGGAACGACCATCATCGCCTTGGTGATGAGACCCAGCCGCTTCTGCTCCATGATCGCAGCAGCGAGGCTGAAGGTTTTGCCCGCTCCGACCGCGTGGGCGACATAAGTCGTGCCGGAAGCGACGATCCGCCAGATCGCCCGCTTCTGGTGGGCGTAGAAGCTGATGACGCTGGACGCGCCGGGGATTGTCAGATGCGACCCGTCGAAGTGCCGGGGGACGAGGTTGTTGAAGCGGTCGTTGTAAATCCGCGCCAGCCGGTCGGCGCGTTCGACATCCTTCCACACCCAGGTCTCGAACGCCGCCTTGATTTTCATGAGCTTGTCCTTGGCGGCTTCGGTGTCGGCGGCGTTGAGGACCCGTTTCTTGACCCCGTCCTCCTCGAGCTCGTCGTAGATCTGCGGCAGCGGGCGTTGAGGCGTCCATCAAGAGTTCGCCGGCATGGCGGCGGGATGTGCCCCAGTCGGTCGAGGAACTCGCCAGGCCAGCGAAGGCGGGGACGTTGATCGACCAGCTGGCGATCTCGACCGTGTGATAGACCGGCGTTTTGACGCCAAGGACCTCTTCCGCGAAGGAGGCAACGACGTCGGCCGGTATCCACGGCGCGCCGAGACGCGCGGTGATGTCGGAGGGCTTGAGGTCCTCGGGCAGGGCCTTTTCGAGCGCCGCGACATTGCGCTGATAACGCGGGTCGAGCGCCGCGGCGGTCTGGGTGGCCGCGAGCTTGTCGCGGATCTTGCCCGAAAGATAGGCGTCGGCCGTCACCCAGATTTCTCGGTCGAGGGCGACGGTCGGCTCGGGATCGAGGAAAATGCGATTCGCCCAGTTCGGCGATCGCCGTCTCGCGCGACCGGCCGAGAAGCTCGGCGATGCGGTCGAGATCGACGAGGCCCGTTTCGTGCAGGGTTACGGCGAGCGCGTCCTCGGCCGTCTCGATCACCGGCGTCGTCTCCGGATGGAGCACGCGCTCGCGAAAGATCGGTCCATGCTTCGCTGTTCCGCTTTCGAGATCGTAATCCTCGATCGAGGCGACCAGCCAGACATCAGGGTCGTCGAGGAAGGGCTGGAGGTTTAGCCGCCGGAAGGTCTCGCGCGTCTCGCCCTCGGCCGTCACGGTCTCGCTGATCGTCGTCAGGTTGATCGGGCCGAAGTTGCGAACGAAGAGGGCGTAGGCCGAGCGCAACCGGATCTGCGCCGATCCCCAGGGTTCATCATTCGCTTGCGTGCGCAAAACCTCGCGGACGGCGTCGCGAACGGCGATCAGGCCGCGGATGATGCGGGCGTGCTTCGCGGGGATCCCCTCCGTCCCCTTGCCATCGCGCACTGCGACGGCTTGGGGCTCGCCGCCGATGATCTGGACGAGCGCGCCCTCGTGGACGAGATAGCTGCCTTCCTTGATGGTCGCGCCTTCCGCGGCCGTCCCGACGTGGACGGTCGAGGGAAACGACGGCTTGGTCTCCTTGACTGTGGGCTTGAACAGGTCGCGTGGTAGGCGGTCGAGCGCCTGGGCCAGAAGGTCTGAGAGCGCGCCGGGCGTCGAGAGGACCGGCTTCAACGTATAGACCGGTCCATAGGCGCTCGAGGTTCGCGCATGCGTCCCGAGCGCCATTTCGGGATGTTCGACGAAGTATCGGTTGATCGAAAGCGCCGTCTCGCCGTCCTCGGCCGGCACGGCCTCGGCAAGAACGTCCCACGCCGCACCGGCAGGCGCGGTTCCCGCACCCCGCTTTTGCAGGAACAGGATGTCGACCACGACTTCTGTTCCAGCGCGGTCGTGCATTGCGCCCTCGGGCAGGCGCACCGCGCCGATCAGATCGGCCATGGCGGCGATGTGCTGGCGCGCCTTGCCGTCGACCTTGTCCATCGTCCAGCGCGACGTCACGAAGGCGGCGAGACCGCCTGGGCGCAGCCGCTCGACCGACCGAGCAATGAAATAATCGTGTAATGAGAGGCGCAGCTCTCCGGCTGGATCGTCGGCGCGCACCGTCCTGTCCGAGAACGGCGGATTGCCGATTGCGAGGTCGTAGAGCTCCGGCAGTCTCGCCTTCGTGAAATCCTCGTGCCGGATGCGGGCGTTCGGGTAGAGGAGTTTGGCGATCCGGGCGGTCGTTGGGTCCATTTCGACGCCGGTCAGCGCGAGCTTGCCCTGAGGGCTTCCGGCGACAACGCGAAGAAGAGGCCCGTTCCGCAGCCCGGCTCGAGGACGCGCCCGCCGTCGAAACCCATCCGGCGGAGCGTCCGCCAGATGGCGCGGATCATGAACTCGGGCGTGTAATGGGCGTATTGGGTGGCCCGCTTGAGGTTGGCGAGGTCATCGTGCGAGACGAGCCCTTCGAGTTCGATGCCGACATCTTCCCAGGCGGGCGCGAAAGCGTCTCCGGCGCGGCGGAAGATCCGGTCGGCGAGGTCGGACGCGCCGAACCCCGTGAAGCGCGCCAGCCGCTCCTGCTCGTCAGGCCGGGCGTAGCGGGCTTCTGACTCGATCGTCGTCATGAGTCGGATCGCGGCGAGATTGTCCTCTGCGCGCGCTTTCCAGCCTTCGGCAAGCCGGCGATCGCCGGCGAGCCGGTAATCGTGTGCGGTGATGGCCAGTGTTCGATTCTGCGTCGGAAGGGACGCGGTCGGGTCGGGAGCGGGCGTTTCGAATAGCCCAGCGTCCTCCCGTGTCGGCGTAGGTTTCGGGGTGGGCGATCTGTCGTAAAGGCCGAAACCGCCGCCGAGGCTGGTCGTGTCGAGGAAGGGCAGGGAGAATTGGTCGTGGTTCATGGGGAAACGCTCGTGAGAAGCGCGTGCGAGCGCGAGCCCCAGTGCATGACCGCAGCGGGCTTTCGTCTCGACGCGAAGGCTGAAAGGAAGAGAGGTTCAGGAAGACGCGCGTCTTGCGCTCTTGCCGTTGGACTTATCTAAGCCCGTTATCGGGGCCTGGCGCCTATCGTGCGCGTCCGAAGCGAACGCGCTTTGGCCCCGCCGGGCTCAGGCCGCGAGCAGAGGGGCAATCGATGTCGCGCCCCCGTCCTCGGCGTCTGATGATTCGCTAGGCGTCTCGGCGTAGTCGGGATGGAAGCCGAGAATGTAGTCGGCCATTCTTTGCGCTTCGGCCATGGCGTGAAAAATTTCACGGCGATCCTGTTTGAGGACTGCGATCCACGTGTCGAGGTAACTCGCGTGATTGGGAATGTCGCAAGGCAATCCAATCATCGATCCGACGGCCACCGAGGTCAGCTCGGCTCGAACCTCTTCTTTCGCGTAAAGAACGGATCCAAAGCGGCCGCTCAGATCGCGGTTCAACCGGGTGGGATGGCCACTCGCGTGAGCGAGTTCGTGCAGGACGACGACCGCGCGCTCTTCCGGGCCGTGAAAGGCTTCGTCCGGAGGCATTTGAATGACGTCGAGTGACGGGCTGTAGAAGGCGCGTTCACCTCCGATCCGAACAGGCACGCCGCTCGCCTCAATGATGAGCTCGACGTCTTTGACGCGCTCGGGGACCGTCTTCGTCGCCGTTGTGGGCTCAAGGGCAGGGACGCCGTCAATTTGCGAAGCGTGAAAGACCGAGAATGTTCGCAGCATCGGGATTCGCCGCGTCTCGCAGCCACCGTCCGTCGTTTTGTCCTCGATTTCGATCGGCTTGTAGAAATAGACGGGCGTCGCCTTCTCGCCCTTGCGCACCTGCCATCCTCGCGCCGCCGCCTGCCGGTAGCTGCACCAGCGCGGATCGCCGCTCGTAAAGGTGAGGGGCGACATGCCGAGCACGAAGAGATTGACGCCGCGATAGCGATGACCGGTCGCGACGTTGACCGGCATGTTAGATCCGCCGCAGGCGTTCGGGTCCCATGGTCTGCGCCACGGCGCTGATTCCCGCCTCGAGCGCGGCGACGATCTTGTCGGTGAGTTCCTGGTAGTGGTCGCGTCTTTGTGTGGGATGGCTTCGGAGGTTTCGCATCTGGCTGCTCCTCGGAACGGAATTGTTCCTGAAAACAGCCTCCCCACCCTCGCATGGCGGCCGGCGGGGCAAGGGCGCGCCAGCGGGCCGGGAGAGACCAGCGAAGCGGCTCGACCGGCCGAACCCTTGCCGCGGCGGACGATCATGCGAGATCGGTCTCTTTCACTCCAGCTTCATGGCGTCTGCATCGACCTCTGTTCTTCATCCTGAATGAACAACGGCAGCGCCCTGCGATCGACATCGAAAGCTCGGAAGAGTCCGTTAAGGTGGCATCTCGCCTTGTTGGAACGACAGTTTACAGACGGCGGAACATTCCTGACCGGCAGCGCTTTCGATATTGCCTATGCGACCTTCTACGCGTTCGTCCGTTACACGCGCTGCCGGAAAGGTAAAACGGTTGCGCTCCTACAGGACTTTTCCCGCGGTTGAAGCCTGGCGAACCACATCCGAGTTGTAGGTCATGGCGAGCGCCGCGATATCATCCGCGCTGAAGGGATCGAGATTGCGAGGTTGGAACCCACCGCCGTCATTCGCGAGTCGTCACTCCTGCAGCACGATCCGAAGCCGAGTGACCGTGTAAAGGTCAAATACTTCGAACGGCAATACGCCGGCATTCCCTAGCGCATTGAGTGGATCACTCGCTATAACCTTTCAATCCGCATCGAGAGTCCGACCTTGGGCTTAACGATAGTGCATATGCCATGGACGGCAGGGCGAGCGCTGTCGGTTAGCTACTAGGAGGCCGGGCTTTGTGGCTAAACGAGACAATCAAGCCGATGGCCTACTGGTATCGGCGGGTGTTCCTCCTCGCATTTCCCCTCATTCTCTCCAATCTGACGCAGCCGCTGCTCTCCACCGTGGACACGGTGCTGAGTGGCCATTTGCCGGGCGCGGCTGCCCTGGGCGGTGTGGCCGTGGGCGGCATCTTCTTCAATACCATCTACTGGACCTTCGGTTTTTTACGCATGGGCACCACGGGACTGGTGGCGCAGGCGCACGGCGCACAGCAGCACGACCAGTTGCGGCTGCATTTCTTGCGCGCGCTGCTTTCAGCGGTCGCAATTGGCGCCCTGATTCTGGTCGTGCAGGGGCCGCTGATCGCCGTCGCGATAAGGCTGCTGGGGGCCAGTGACGCCGTAGCCGAGAACGCGCGTCTCTACAGCCACATTCGCATCTGGTCGGCTCCTGCGGCACTAACGAACTTCGTCCTTCTCGGCTATCTGCTGGGCCGGCAGCGAGCGCGCGCTGCGCTGGCGTGGCAGGCGGCGCTCAACGTCGTCAATGTGTGTATGGCGCTGTTCCTGGTGTTGCGGCTGCACTGGGGTGTGGCCGGCATCGCCACAGCGACGGCGTCGGCAGAGTGGGCGGGCTGCCTCTTGGGATTGGTCCTGGCACGCGATGCGGCACGGCATCCCGACAAGCGTCCGCTGAGTTGGGGCGAACTGCTCCACGGGCCGGGCCTGCGGCGCCTTTTCGCGCTGAACCGTGATCTTCTCTTGCGCACGCTGAGCCTGGTTGCGGCCTACGCGTGGTTCACGCGGGCCGGAGCGCGCGAAGGCGACGCCGTTCTGGCTGCTAATGCCGTTTTGATGAACATGAATTACATTGCCGCGTATGGGCTGGATGGATTTGCCAACGCCACTGAGGCGCTGGTCGGTGAGTCCATCGGGGCGCGTCGCCTCAACGACTACCGCGCGGTCCTGAAAGCTTCGGCGGTATGGGCGTTTCTAGTGGCGGGGGCGGGGTCGCTTGTGTATCTGGTCGCGGGCCCCTGGCTGGTGGCGCTGTTCACCAATGTAGAAGCGGTGCGCGTGTTGGCGATGCGCTATCTGCCCTGGGCAGTTTCACTGCCTATCGTCTCGGTGGCAGGATTTCAACTGGACGGCGTCTTTATCGGAGCCACGCGTGTGCGCGAATTGCGCGACAGCATGCTGGTTTCGTTTTTGGTGTTTCTGGGCCTCGCCATTGGCTTGGAGCGGCTCTTTGGCAACAACGGACTGTGGTTCGCGTTCTGCGGCTTCATGGCCATGCGCGGTGTGATGTTGGGACTGCGTCTGCCGCGGATCGAGCGCGGCCTCAAGTGGGCTGCTTCTGCTTCCTGAGTATTCTGATCCTTGCGCTCGGCGGCGGTCAGGACGGCGCCCAGTTTCCAGAGGGCGCCGTCGAGAACGCATGGCGGCGGCTCGGCGCGCTCCTCCCAACCTTTCCAGCAAATGCGTGCCCGCACGGGGCATCCTCAAGCGCTGCGCACACCTCCGCGAGGTAGGCAAGGCAGGTCGTCCATCCTCCGTCATGCGGCAAGGGCAAGGATGGAGGTCGATCCATATCTGCCCGGCGCCGCCGTGGCCCCCCACCGCTGCACCAGCACCGATTCGGCGAACAATCCTTGGCCTGACTGACAGGACCTGATAGCGCGCCATGTTCTTTGCGGTCGACCGGCTTGTGCGCGAGCAAGTACAGGACGCCCGAATTGTCGGTTTTCTGAGCCATAGGTCGAAGCCGAGCCGCGAGACCGAGCGCGCGTCTGACGCATATTCGGAATCAATCGAGTCGGGCGGATTCGGTACGGCTCACGTCACTCTGCTTGCTTCCATTCTGCGTGCATGCCGAGTTAGATCCTGCGCGCAGGAATTGCTCGACGGCCGGATCAGCTTCGCCTCCGTGAGGGCGGGGCGAAATAGTAAGTATGGGGCGGCAGAGAAAAGATGTCAGTCCAGCGGATTGTCATTGAGCTTGAAACCCCAGGCGACTCGAGAAGCCTGTTTCGTTTGCGGCTCGACAACAAGGTCGTAGGAGAAAAGCTGACCGCCGTTCAAGCTCACCTTCTTGTCGGCGAAATTCTCGATCGGATCACACTGCCGCGACCATCTGCGATGAATTGAGAGCGCGATTGGGAGGCTGCTTTTCGATGTCGGCGGCGCCTCTGCGACACAGCAAGCCTGCAATCTCGACCGACATTGGCGCAAAGCGCGCACTTTATCGCGCGGTGGAATCCTGCCGTTCCAGCTCAATCACTGCTCGGTCCGCTATCTCCTGTGGGTTTTTAGCCTCGTCCGGAGGACCATCTCATCAGCGCGGACATAGTAGCACCAGATAGTCGGTGGCGAATCGCGGCACGTATCCATCGTCGTTTCGAAAAGGCGGTCGGCGGACGCCACCAGACCCCGTCGACGCCCTTCAAAGAAGCCAACGACGTGTCATCAGGCGCGAAGTCGGTAACCGCGGCGCTGCTTGCGTTCGAGCCATGTGTTGAGCGCTATCTGCGCGAGCGGCGGGGAAGCATGAAGGTCGATTCGTGTTCGCCCGGCGCCGCCGATCCGGCCCCAGCGGCGCACCAGCGCCGATTCGGCGAACAGCGTCGGCTCGACCGACAGGACGTAGTAGCGCGCCATGTTCTTCGTGCGGTCGACCCGCTCCAGCACGAGCACGTTCAGGACGTCCGGATCCTTGGTTTGCTCATTCATAGTTCGAAGCTAAGGCGCGAGACCGCGCGCGCGTCCAACGCATATTTCGAATCAATCGACTGCGCCGATTCGGATTTCGAATCGATCCGATGGATAGACCGCGAAGGGCTCGTCCAAAGGCTGCGGCACGGCGACTTGCCCGGGCGTGGGTGAGAGAATACGTTCATGAATTGGGAGGTGTCATCAAAGCAATGGATCTGGAACTAGTTGTGTTAAGGTCGGTTGCTCGCAGAGAAAGCTGATAGAACCATGTAATGGTCCGTTTCGTTCCATAACTAATATTATGCGAATAGATATTATACTTTCCTATCAGTCAGTTTTGTGGTTGAAGATCTCGCCGGATGGCTATTGCAAGGGCACGACCATCAACTCTGTAACTGGCGCCGAAAACTGCGAGGATTCTCAGAAATGACCGCAGCGCTGGCATGCTGCAGTTCTGCTTCGCCTTCGGCCTTTTGCCCGATGAGACGAGCGACTTCCTACCGTGCTTCATCCTTTCCAGCTTTCTTCCGGACCGCGTTTGTCGCTGAACACGTCCAGGTCACCCCGCTTGCTTCCGCTCTGCGGGCAGTTCGCGTTAGATCCTGTGTGCAGTAGACCCGTCGGCGGCCGAACAGCTTCGCCTATGAGAACGTGAGGCAAGATAGTCAGCATGAGCGGTCGCGACAGGATATCAGTCGAGCGGATCGTCATTGAGCTTGAAACCCCAGGCGACTCGCGAAGCCAGTTTCGTTTGCGGCTCGACGATAAGGTCGTTGGCGAAAATCTGACCGCGGTTCAAGCCCACCTTCTTGTCGGCGAAATTCTTGATCGGATCACACTGCCGCGACCATCCGGGATGAATTGAGAGCGCGACAGTCGATACATTCGCATTCATTGCTTTTTTGAGCGCTCTGGATGTGCGGGTCCGGGTTGAGAAGGTCGAAACACCGGCTCCGAGGCGGTGGCGCTGGTGTCGGCTGTCATGATGTCGATCCTTGATGTTGTGAGCGGGCGCGAAGAACGTCATTCCAGTCGCCGCCTTCGACTGGAGGCCGAAGCCGTGCGAACGGCACGCTGAATTTTTCCGCGAGCGATCGGTGGCGTTCTGCGAAGCGATCGCCCGGTCCATTGGCGTCCGTGGCGCTGCAGAAGAGTGCGCCCGGGAGCGTCGCCATGGCTGTGAGCAGCGCCTCGAGCGCGGCGATCGTGCCCGGCCCCATGCCCCCGCCGCTTGCCGCGTAGAGCGTATCGGCGCGAAGACTCTCGATGGCGGCGACGCTCAGAGCGTCAATCGCGGCCTCGGCGAGAACGAGCCGTGGGAAGGATTGAGCCGACGGGGGCAAGCGGAAGAGGGACTTGGCGCCGCCGGTGAGCGAGCCTTTGTAGGTCGGCCCGCGAATGTCGACGTGGGCGACGGAACCCGCGCCGTTGAAATGAGCGAACCAGGCGCTGCCGGCCGGGCCCTCCCGCAGGACGCCGGCCGCGGAAGCCGCCTCGATGATCGCCGATGGAAGGAGGCGCTTCCGGGCGAGATAGCGCCAGGTCGGCGAACCCGGCCACACGGCCTTCCGATCGGCCCAACGTTCGGCGACGGATCTGTCTGAAGCTTTGCGGCGCCCTGCCCTTTCGGCGATCGGAAAGCTCGGCGACAATCCCGCGAATTCGCGCAGGCGCTTTCGGACATGACCGAAGTTGATCCCCGGCTCCAGCCTTTGGACCAGACCGAACACGTCGCCCTTGGCGTCGCTGGTCGGATCCCACCAGCCTTTGCCGCCGTGGCTGACGATCAGGATCTCGCCCTTTCCGCGGCGATACTTCAGGCTGAGCTTGGTGCTCTCCTTCCGGTCGAGCTTCCATGGCGGCGGTGTGCGCTCCAGCACGACGGCGCAATGCACCTTGTCGCGCAGGTCTTCGATTTCCGGGTCGCTCATGGTCGCTCCTTGCGTTTGAGCGCAGGAGCTCGGCTGTCTGGCCTTGGGCTTCTCTTCGCCCCTGCCCTGCCCGTCGACCGCGAGGCGGCCGCGCTGCAAGGGCGCGCGGAACGCGCGGGAGCCCCGCGACGAACCCTTGTCGGCGCGGCCGGCGCTAGCGGTAGTCGTCCTTCTCTCCTTCGCTCATCAGGCGAAGGTTCGGAGGCGATCGCGCGAACAGGAAATCGCTGCCGCGGTCGTGGCCTGCCTGATCAATGGCCAGTGGAAGGCCGAGTGGCTCGGGAACACCTGCCTGACCGACGTCATGTAGGCGCGAGGCATCGTCAACTTGATAATGCCGTGTCGACCGCGTAGCCGCAGCGCGCCAAGCGCGCGAGATGTTCGGAGGCTGGTGGCTCCCCTTCTCGGTCCGAGCGCTGCCTCTCCTCGAGAAGTTGCTGCGAGCTCTCCGCCACTCGACCAAACATCCATCGCGAGCCGCGGAGCGTTCGCCTGGTGACCTCGAGTCGGGAGCGCGAACGTCAGGACAGGCCGGTCAATCGCGTCTCGCGACGGCGGATGCCAAATGAAGAATTTGAAGGCAGCCGCTCTCGAGTCACGGTTAAGGTGGGCGGCCGGACTGGTCCGAGAGTTTTCGATGCTTAGCGGCTTCATCGCGGCGCAAGATGCAGCCATACCAGCTGGCAGGACGACAGGAGTGCGGCGTCTTCCTGTCCGTCTAGCCTCTTACTCACAGTTCCGATCAACGATTTGTCTCGAGCCTCTGAATTGACGGTGAATCGCGCGACGACGCCGGCGAGCTCCATTTCATTCTCGAACCAATTCGCACGTATGGCGTGCAACCCGCATAAGGAAAACAGGGACCACGAATTCGGCCCGATTAGGCTCGCGATCTTTCGTCAGCTACATCCGTTCGCCAGCGTCATTTGCGGCGACTGACGAAGAATGTCGGTAGAGCATGCGCCTTCCGTCACGACGGTCGTTAGCCGAAGCCCGAATAAAGCTTGGGTCGTTCGATCGCTTTTTGCTTCTCTATGGCGCGATGTTCGCGGCCTTCGGGGTCGCGTCCCCATTTCTGCCGGCGCTTCTCCATCAGCGCGGGCTTGGGCCTTCGGAAATTGGCGCGGTGCTGGCGGCGGGAACCGCTATCCGACTGATCACCGGCCCGGTTATTTCGCGCTTTGCGGATCGGCTCGGCAAGCACCAGCAAATCCTAACCGGGCTGCTCGCCATGGCCGCTGTCATCGCGTTCGGCTATTTGCTTCCGGCCGGCTTCGCGATCTTCCTCATTGTCAGTGTCGCACATGCTTCAGCGCTGGCGCCCATCGTGCCGATTGCCGACGCGATGACCCTAGCGGCAGCGCCAGGGCGGTTTCAATACGGGTGGGTGCGCGGCGGGGCTTCGGCTGCCTTCGTCGTGGGCGCCGTGGGCGCCGGGCAGGTCGTCCAGGCGACGAGCTTCGGTGGCATCATCTGGATGAACGGGACGCTGCTCGCGCTCGCCGCCGTGGCGGCGCTTTGGCTCCCCCGAAATGCGCTGGACCGGCCCGCGGCGCCACGGCGGGCCGATGTCCGCGCCCTGCTTGCGGCGCCCGGCTTCTTGCCTCTCATGGCGCTGGCGGCCCTCGTCATGAGCAGCCATGCGCTGCACGATGGCTTTGAAGTGTTGCGCTGGGCGGACGGGGGCATCGGACCGGGCGCGGCAGGGCTCTTGTGGTCGGAGGGGGTCCTGGCCGAGGTTGTCGTCTTCGTCGTGGTGGGTCCGGCGCTGCTAAGGTGGCTTGGGCCGGCCGGCGCGGCTGCACTAGCGGCCAGCGCGGGCGTGGTCCGCTGGAGCGTCACGGCTGTCACGGCTTGGCTCCCGGCGATGGTCCTCGTGGAACCGTTGCATGGTCTGACGTTCGCGCTGTTGCATCTTGCCTGCATGCAGATGCTCTCTGTGGTTGCTCCCCCGGCCCTGGCCGCGACAGCCCAGGGTATCTACGGCGGCGTCGCCGTCGGTACGATGACCGCCATAATGACACTCGTGTCCGGCCCGCTCTATGGCGCGTTCGGCCCGCGGGCGTTCTGGTTCATGGCGCTGCTTTGCGCGGCTGCGTTGCCGATCGCATTCGCGATGCGCAGGATCTCGATTCCTTCAAACGGGTCAGATCCGATCTAGCCGGCGCCTCCGTAGTTGCGCGCGGGCCGGGGTTTTTTCCCTGGTGGATAAGTTGACCGCTTCCAAAATCGATAATGCCTTGGTGAACAAGAGCGGCTTGCTGCCGCGATCTCGCCTCATTAGCCGACGGCGCGTTCGGCCTTGTCAGCCTTGAAACTCATGCGGGCTGATGTCGAGCTTTCCCGGCTTTAGGTGCGCCACGTACACCGTGAGATAGCCGAGCTCCAATGGACCCCGGCTGCCAAGCACTCTCTCCGGCGCCCAAGTCAGATCGACTTCACCTCTCCGCCGTCCATGCGCAAAGTCGAGCCCGTCATCCAGCGCGCGCCGGGCGATACGAGGAAAGCCATGAGCTCTGCAATCTCCTCCGGCTCGCCATAGCGAGCGATGCCCGCTTCCCTCGGGAAGTTCTCGGTGGCCTCTTCGACCGTCATGTTATGCAGCGGCGCCCAATGCTCGAGATAGGAACGGCGGCGTCCCGTCATGACCGGGCCGGGCAGAACGCTATTCACCTGCACGCCGTCGGCGATCCCGCGATCCGAGAAGGCCTTCGCGAGCGCAACAATCGCGGCGTTGATCGTGCCCACGGCCGCATAAGGCGCCTTCGGAAAGAGCGCCGAATTGCCCGACATCAGGACAACTGCGCCTTTGGCCTGTTTCAGCGCCGGCCACGCGGCGATGGTCAAACGCCGCGCGCCGTGCAGCTTGAGCGCGAGGCCCGCCTCCCATTGCGCGTCGGTCATCTCGAACAGGTCAATCTGTGGAACTGCGCCCGCGATGTTGAGCAAGGCGTCGATGCGACCGAACGCGGCGAGAGCCTGATCGACCACATCCTTGGCAGCCTCAGGCTTCGAGAGATCGCAGGCGATCACGAGCGCTTTCGCGCCTGCGGCCTTGACCGCTTCGGCGGTGCTCTCGAGCTTCGCCCGGTCTCGCGCGACAAGAACGAGCTCCGCGAAATCGCCGGCAAGGCGAATGGCCGTCGACCGGCCAATGCCCTGACTTGCGCCGCTTACGATTGCGACTGACCTCTCCATGCCGTCGTCTCCCGAGAAGTCAGATCAACGGGGAAAGAATTCGAGGATCGCGGCTGCGATCTCCGGGGCGTGCGTCTCCAGCGCGAAATGCCCGGTGTCGAAGAATCGCACCGTCGCGTTGGGTATGTCCCGCTTGAACGCCTCCGCGCCCGGCGGCAGAAAGAAGGGATCGTTCTTCCCCCACGCCGCCAGGAGCGGCGGCTTATGGGTGCGGAAATATTCCTGGAAGACGGGATAGAGCGCGACGTTGCTCTGATAGTCGCCCATCAGGTCGAGTTGCACATCAGCCATGCCCGGTCGCAACATATAGAAACTGTCGAGGGAATATCCGTCCGGCGACACGCGCGTCGGATCGGGCACGCCGTGGGTGTATTGCCACGCCGTCGTTTCTGGCTTGAGAAAGCTGCGTAGCGCCTCCCGATTGGCTTGAGACGGGTCCTTCCAATAGGCTTGGATCGGGTTCCAGCCCTCGCTCAATCCCTCCTCATAGGCGTTGCCGTTCTGCGAGATGATCGCGGTGATCCGCTCCGGATGCTTGACTGCGAGTCGAAATCCGGTCGGCGCGCCATAGTCGAACACATAGATTGCGAAACGGTCGAAGCCGACGGTCTCGGTGAAGCGGTCAATCGTGTCCGCGATTTGATCGAACGTGTTCGCTTTGTCCGGCATATCGGATTGCCCGAAGCCCGGGAGATCGGGCGCGACGATATGGAAACGGTCGGCGAGCAGGGGGATGAGGTCGCGGAACATGTGGCCGGACGTCGGGAAGCCGTGCAGCAACAGGAGCTTCGGCGCGCCCGCGCTGCCTGCCTCGCGATAGAACACATTGCGATTGTCGACCTTCGCGGTCCGATAGTGGATGGCGGTCATGACGCTTTTCCTTTCGCACGACAATCGGGGAGTGACCTCAGCCTTTGACGGCTTCGCCGATCGCCTCGCGGATGATGTCGACGACGGTCGCGGGCGCTGTCACGAGAGGCGTGTGATCGACAGGATGTGAACGAATTCGAGCCTTCATACGCTCTGCCATGAAGCGATGGTTGTCCTCGACGATCATGCGGTCCTGCTCGGCCACGAGGAACCAGGACGGCCGTTCCTTCCACAGGGGCCGTCCGACCTTGACAGTGATACAGGCGGGCGAGATCGGCCGCTGGACCGCCGCCAGCACCGTCAGTTCTTCTTTGGACGCATTTTGCGCGAAGGCGACGGCGAAGGCCGCTTCGGGCAGATAGATCAGCCCATGCGCGTCCGGCGCGAGCTTGGGCGCCTGCGGATGCGGCGTGCCGCGGTAGAACACGTCGGCGACCGTCTCGCCTTCGTCTGGAGCGAGCGCGGCCACATAGACAAGCGCCTTCACCTTCTCGTTGCGCGTCGCCCCGATGACCCCGCCTGCATAAGCGTGGCCGGCGAGGACCACGGGCCCCTCCACCCGCTCGAGCGTCCGGTCGAGCGCCGCGACGTCGTCTTGGAACGACGTCAGCGGCAAAGGCGCGGCGACCGCTTTAACCCCGCTCTCCGCGAGCGGCCCTAATCACCTTCGCCCAGCTCGATCCGTCGGCCCAGGCGCCATGGACGAGCACGACCGTCGCATTATTTATCGCCATCATCTTGCTCCTGGCACTGCGGCCTGCGTGGCCTCAGCCCAATGTCTTCATCCAGCCGGCGACGGCTGACCCGATCTCGTCAGGCGAGTCCTCCTGGACGAAATGGACCCCCTTGACCGTCACTTCGGTCTGCGCGGGAAAGCTTCGGGCCTGTTCGAGAACCTTGCCGCCAGCAAGGATTCCGCCCGGCTCGGCCTTCAGGAATAGCTTGGGCACGTTGCTGGTCTTCAGCCAGTCCGCGTAGGCGTCCACGGCCGCAGTCACGTCGGCGGGATCGCCCTCGATCGGGATTTCCCGGGGAAAGGTCAGCGTCGGCCGCCGCCCCTCGCCAGGCGCGGCGAACGGCCGTCGATACTCCGCCATCTCTTCGTCGGACAGCTTACGAAGGATGGCCCCCGGCAGGACCTTCTCAATGAAGAAATTGTCTTGCAGGACCATCTGCTCGCCGGCCTCGGAACGTAGCGCCTGCAAGACTGGGCGCATTCCGAACTTGTCCCAGTGGTCCCAATACTGCCGCCCAACCATCGCCTCCATGTACGCGATACCCTTCACGGCTTCGCGGTGGCGGTTGGCCCAGTCGAAGCCGAGGGTCGAACCCCAGTCATGGATGACAAGGGTTACGCGCTCGCGCACATCGAGAGCCTCAAGCAGGGCGTCGAGGTAGCGGCGCTGCTCGACGAAGCGATACGAGCCGGGGCCACTGTCGGGCAGCTTGTCGGAGTCGCCCATGCCGATCAGGTCGGGCGCGATGCAGCGGCCGAGCGGCTGCAGATGCGGCAAGACGTTGCGCCAGAGGTAGGACGAGGTGGGGTTGCCGTGCAGCAGCACGATGGGGTCGCCCTGTCCCACCTCCACGTACGCCATCTCGTGGCCGAGGACCCGCCGCCGATGCTTTTGATACGGAAACGCCGCAGAGATCAACCTTGCTTCTCCCCGTGTTGCGCCGATAAGGCCCTGGTTTTAGTAACCTGCCCGAATGGCTTTATCCGGTTACGATAGTCCAGCGTAACTTGTCAACGGCGGCTGCGCAGGTTAGGGTGAGTTGTGTCGCCGCGACCGCCTGCGTTTTTCATCGCCGATTCTCTTGGCCTCGACTTCCTCAACTCGATCGCGACGCCGGTCGATCAGCCAATCGACTGGCTCGACAGCGGCGACGGCTTCGTCGCTTGGCTGGCTCAGGCCGACCTTGTTCCGCCGCAGGCGCTGAACGCGTTGGTCAAGCAAGCGACGCCCGGCGAACTGGATAAGGTCGCCGACCAGGCGCGCGCTTTACGCGAATGGTTCAGGGGCTTCGTGCGCAAGCACATGGGGCGGCCGCTCACGCCGAAAGCGATCCGCGACCTCAAGCCTCTCAACGCGCTTCTTGAGAGTGACGAAATGTTCAGTCGCGTGGCGGCGCATCAGGATTCAAACGGCGATCATTTGGAACTGCAAACGACGCGGCGTTGGCGATCGCCAGAATCTTTACTGTTGCCGATCGGCGAAGCGCTCGCGCGATGCGTGTGCGACGAGGCCTTCGCTGACATTCGGGCGTGCGAGGGACACCGCTGCACGCTTATCTTCGCGGACCATACACGGCGGCGGGGCAGGCGGTGGTGCAGCATGGCGATGTGCGGCAATCGAGCCAAGCAGGCCGCCCATCGTCACCGGGTCAAGGCTGAGCGCTGACCGCTTCAACCGATTTCAGGGCCTGACCGGCGTATTCGGTAACCGCGAGGTTCCGAGATCAATAGTCTACCAAGCCGCGAACGTTCGCCTGACCTTTTTCAAAAAGGCCGCTCGCTGCTTTTCGCTTGAATGATCCATGTTGTAATATGCGAGATAGTCGCAACGAACGTGATGGCCCGGCATCCAGCGCACCAGGCGTTTCACCACGCGCTTGGGAGGATCCCCCAGCAAAAACGTGATGGTCCGGCTGGCTCCATAAGTGCAGACAGCGGCGATCTTCCGCAGTTTTTGCAGGTTCGTTACCAATGCCCCGTCGGGGCCAACCGTGAAACTTACGCCGGGGATGAAGACGCGGTCGAAGAAGCCTTTGAGGATCGCTGGAAATCCCTCGTTCCAAACAGGGTAGATGAGGATCAGCGCTTCCGCGGCCAAAAGCCGATCGGCATAGGCCGCGACGGGCGCCCGATTGAGCTTGATGTCATGGTATTGAATTCGCTCTCTCTCGCTTAAGACCGGGTCGAATCGTTCTGCGTAGAGATCGCAGTCGTCGACCTCGTGGCCGCGCGAGCGCAAAGTCGTGACGACCTCGCTATGCAGCGTCGCACCGAAACTGGCGGTGACCGGGTTGGCGTATAAGATCAGGACTCGCAGCAGAGCGCTCCCCTATACATGTAGCAGCGGACCGCCGCTACTAACCGGCGGATCATGTCCACGAACGTGAGCCCTAGGAGGCATCGTCGGCCTTCTCTGCGGCGCGGATCGCATCGAGCACGACCTGGGCATCTGCCGGCTCCGCGAGAGCCTCGGCCACTTCGTCGCGGTGATCGCCTTGGTTTGGGTCGTTGCGACGAAATTCCTCCAGGAGCTCGATGATCTTGGACGATTTCTGCTCACTCAAGATCGCCAGTTCCAGCGTTATCTGCTCCCTGCGCGTAGCCATCTCGTCGTCGTGGCGTTGTGTCATGAGGATCATTGCCGCGAGGTAGAGAGCAATGGTCGACACGATCGTACCTAACAGCGAGAACGGAAACGGGTCGAGCGCCGCATGACCGAACTCTGGCAGAGTTAGATTGATCGTCACCCAGAGTGCGATCGCCAGAGTGATTAGGATTAGCGTGCCGGGCTGTGCGATGCCGCTGGTCGCCCTCGATACGGCCCTTTGCAGCGCCCGCGCCTCACGATGATGTGCGGCGTGGAGCGCGGCGATAGTTGCGACCGCGTCTTCAACGTGATGCGGCACCCCCGCGGGCTCTCTTGAGGTCACTGAGGTCATCCTAGGTTGCGAGCCCGCTGAGCTGCGGCTTTGACGACGGAGAAGGCAGGTTTTGCCATCAACTTTCTAGTGAAAGCTAGCGCGCACGTCGGCGCAGCCCTCGTGAATCATTGTCGAAGCGACCCAGACGTCGCGATCGCTGCCTCTGCCACGCCAGGCCCGTCGTCACATTCAGACGCGCAATTGGTCGGGATCGCTTGGCTTCTCGTCAGGGTCGACAACGGCCTCGACCAGCGCTGGCCTCGGCGAACTCAGCGCCGCCTGGATCGCGGGCCGCACCTCCTCGGGCCGCTCGCAGCGATACCCTTCGGCGCCGCATGCGCGGGCAAAGGCGACGAAGTCGATCGGCGAGAGATCGCAGCCAAACGAAGGATTGCCGAGCTCGACTTGCTCGAACTTGACCTCAGCGAGGCTGTTGTTCTTGAGGACGATGATCTTGACCGGGAGGTTGTGCTGCACGGCGGTCGTCATCTCCGCCATCAGCATTGCAAACCCGCCGTCCCCGACGATCGCCACCGACTGCCGACCTGGATAGGCGAGCTGGCCCGCAATCGCGAATGGCAGGCCCGGCCCCATCGAAGCCATCATGCCCGTGCCGGTCAGTCTTTGGCCGGGCCGCAGCATAAGATTGCGCGCCGCGAAATGCGTGTTCGCGCCACAGTCCAATGAAATGACGGCGTCGTCCGCTATCAGGTCGCTAACGGCTTTGATCACCATCTGTGGCCGCAGCGGCGAACGTGAGGTCGTTTCGACCTCCGCCAACAGGCGATTCCAGTCGGCCATGCGGCTTTGCGCCTCTCGCAGAAAGCCGCGGTCCGATTGGCGTTGAAGCAGCGGGATCAGCGCCGCGAGCGTCGCCTTGGCGTCTCCGACGAGCCCAATCTCGACCGGATAGCGCAATCCGATCCGGTCCGACTTCATGTCGATCTGCACGCCCCGCGCCTGGCCGGGCTTCGGGTAATATTCGAACCACGGCATGGTCGAGCCGACGATCAGCACGGCGTCGCAATTTTTCATCGCCCAAGATGACGGCGCGGTTCCGAGATGGCCGATGCCGCCCGTCGTGAAGGGCGAGTCGTCCGCGAGCACCGCCTTGCCGAGCAGGGCTTTGGCGACGGGAGCGCCGAGCAGATCCGCGACCTGGGTGACCTCTTCGCGCGCGTTCAGAGCGCCCTGTCCAACCAGGATCGCGACCTTGCGCCCGCTGTTCAGGACATCGGCGGCGGCGCGCAGCTGATCGGCCGGGGGCTGGTTGACGACCGGCACCCACGAGGACGACGTTCGCGCGCCCGGATTGCCCATGGAGCGCTTGTCTGCAGCCAGCCGCATCATCTGCGTGTCCTTCGACACGGTGAGATGAGCAACTCCGCGATCGCCCAGCGCCACGCGGCAGGCGCGGTTCGTCACCAGAACCGCGTGTTCCGGTCCCGTCACTTCGACATTGTAGAGCGCCACGTCCTGCATCAGCTTCGTCGTGTCGACGCCCTGCTGGTAGCGCGTCCCGATCAGGTCGTGGAACGTCATGCCCGTGATCGCGACAACCGGCGAGCCGTCCATGTTCGCGTCGTAGAGGCCGTTGAGAAGGTGGACGGCGCCGGGACCCGTCGTGCCGACGCAGACGCCAAGCTTGACCGGTGTGCTTGGCGAAGCCCGACGCCATGAAGGCCGCCGCCTCCTCGTGGCGCACACCGATATACTTGATCTGATCCTGGCGCTTGCGCAGCGCCTCAATGATGGAATTGATGCCGTCGCCGACCACGCCAAAGCAGTGCGTCGCGCCCCACGCGATCAGGGTTTCCACCATGATATCGGCTGTCGTCAGATCCGGAGCGAATTCCGGCGACGGCTGGGGCACAATACCGGATAAAGACTCCGAAATCAGCCGAAGGGTTCGAAGCCAGGGCTTGCGTGGCAGACGCGGCCGCGCTCGCGGCTACGATCCCCGCGCCGGTCATCTGAAGGAAGTTGCGTCGGCCGAGATTTGAATTTTCGGGGGCCATCGATCGCTCCGAGCTTTGGTCTCTCAAGCCAAACTCGGGGTTGTTCAACCAAGTTCCGCCTCCGTCGAGCATTGCGGGATCAAAGAACCGCCATCCGCCCTTGTCGTCTTCGTTAGCTCTCAGAGACTTTGGGGGTCGGTGGCTTAGCGTAATGCCGGGAGCCTGCCGGCGGCGCCAGGAGGTTTGTGGGCCCTTACCGGATATCGCGACCAAAATTTCCGAGGCTGCTCCGGAACGGCCAGCTAATGACGTTCCCGCAATAGAGTGCCCACCACACGATGACCGGCTGCAGGGCCAGGCGTGGACCATGGTACCACCAACTCGACGGCAATTGCGGTAACTGCACGTTCTCAAACGCGTGCTTGATGTTCGCGGGGAAAACGCAGACCGCGTATAGGGCGAGCATCACTGCGGCCCACCACCTAAACGAACGTGTCACCAGTCCGAGTGCGCCTGCAATTTCGCAAACGCCGGTGATCAGAATGACCTCACGAGGCGCGGGCGCCCAATTGGGCATTATTGGTAGAAATGCATCGGGCGATTGCAAGTGGATGAAACCTGCGCCGAGATAAAAAACGCCATTGCCCAGCGCATCCAATGTCTGAACGCGGTTCGCACTCAAGAGTGTGTTCGACCCCTCGTAGCAATGGATTGACCGCAATGATCGTTACTCCGACATCTTCATCGCGCGGCCTGAGACCTCGCCGGGAAGTTCAGGAGCTGTCTTACGCTCGATGATCGAGTCGCGCTCACATCTCCACCCGGGTCCCGAGTTCAACGACGCGAGCCGAAGGGATCAGGAAGTAGTCGGGGGCGGCGACCGCGTTCCGCGTCATGAATGCGTAAAGCCGCTGCTGCCATCCCGACAGGTGCGGCCTCAATGACGGAACCGGGGTCTCGCGGCCAAGGAAGAACGAAGCCTCATCAGGATCGCATCCGAGAGCCTCGGGATGCAGACGAAGGGCGGCGGGAACGTCTGGCTTCTCCGCGAAGCCAAACACAAGCCAAAGCAACCGGAAGCCAGAAGGGAGGGACGTCGCCTTCACCCGGCTCCCTTCGTCCACGCGAGGCGAATGCTCGGTCGTGACCTTCAGGAGAACGACGTGCTTGTGCACGATCCCATTGTGCCTGACGTTCAGTTCCAGGGCCGCCGGCACGAGGTGCGTTTCTTTTGTGAGGTAGACGGCGGTGCCGTTCATGCGCTCAGGCGCCCCCGGTTGATCAAGAGAGGCGATGAAGGTCGCCAGATCAATGGCGTTCTGGTCGCGCTGTTCGAAAGCGACGCGCCGCCCTTTCCGCCAAACGAGCATAAGTGTGAGCGCAATGAATCCGACGAGCAGTGGAAACCAGCCTCCCGCGGGAATCTTGTGAACATTGGCGGACACGAAAGTGAGGTCGAGCAGAAAGAACAATCCAGCGACCGGGAAGACCAGGACCGCAGGCCAGCGCCACAGAGCATAGGCGACGACCGTGACCAGCAGCGTCGTAACCATCATGTCACCCGCCACCGCGATTCCATAAGCGTTGGCGAGCGCGTCTGACGAGCGAAATCCAAAGACGAGTGCGAGAACGAGCGCCGCCAGTAGCCAGTTGACTTGAGGCACATAGACCTGGCCAGCCAACTCCTCGGAAGTCTGACGCACCTCGAGCCGCGGAATGGCCCCGAGTTGAATGGCTTGCTGAACGAGAGCGAAGGCGCCGGACAGCACGGCTTGGCTTGCGATCACGGTCGCAGCCGTCGTCAGAAGAATTGCGGGCGCCAACAGCCAGCTCGGAAACAGGAGGAAAAAGGGATTTTCCGCTGCCGCCGGATCGGCCAGCACAAGGGCGCCTTGCCCGAGATAAACCAGGACAAGAGCGGGCGCGACGAACGCGAACCAGCTGATACGGATCGCGGATCTCCCGAAGTGACCCATGTCCGCATACAGCGCCTCCCCTCCTGTCAAAGCGAGAAACACCGAGCCTAAGACCGCAAACGTGATTCCGGGGCCGACATGGCCGGCATAAGCCAGTGCATAGGTCGGGCTGAGAGCGAGCAGCACTCTTGGATACTGCACGAGATGAATAAGCCCCACGACGGCCAACGTCACGAACCAAACCGCCATTATGGGTCCGAACAGGAAACCAACCGCGCCGCTGCCCCGGCTCTGTATCGAGAAAAGGCAAACCAGCACGACGGCCGCGATCGGCACCACATACGGCGTCACCATAGGGGACACGATGCGAAGGCCCTCGACGGCGCTCAGCACGGATATGGCGGGCGTGATCATGGCGTCGCCAAAGAACAGGGATGCCCCCGCCAGCCCCACGATCAGGAGGCCTGTCTGCAACCTGCCGGCGACCGGCAGGGCTAAAGACAGGAGCGCCATCGTCCCGCCTTCACCCTCGATTGTCCGCCTTCATGACGAAGACCACGTACTTGATCGCCACGACAAGAACGATCGCCCAGAAAACGAGCGAGAGAACGCCGAAAACGGCCGCCTCCGAAGGGCCGCCTGCGGCCCTCAGCGCCTCACGAAACGCATAGATCGGGCTGGTGCCAATGTCGCCGAAGACCACGCCCAAGGCGCCAAGCAGCAACGCTGCTCGGACCGGATGATCAGCAATCGCGGGAGTGGAGACCGCTTCGGTCGACGAGGCCATGGGCGTTTCCAAGGGCAGTGTTTACGGAACCGCACCATGCGGCGGATGGTTCCGCAGTAATCGAAAAGGCCGGCTGCGGACGCTTGAGACACACTCATAGCTGAATATTAGGGTGGAGGGCGGCGCGACCAGACACCTGCTCAGCCTCTACCTGGGCGTCCGCGCTCCGCGGACGCCCACCGCGTAGCTGCCGTAAACGGCTTCAACTCTGCGGATTGCTCGAGTTCTCAGCCTTGCGCTAAGGGACTCGCCCCGCTCGGTTCGTTCTAGAGCCCGGCCGGGAAGTTACGCAAACAAACAATCCCGCCGCACAAGAAACAATCATGAGATGCGCGCGTTGGAGGTGATGGAAAAAACTGCGCATCCACTCGCTCTTGTAGTCGACGACGAGGAGATCTTACGGATGTTCGCGGCAGGCCTTCTCGAAGAGCATGGATTTGAAGTTATCGAAGCCGAGAATGCGGCGGCCGCGCTAAGAGAACTGGAAGCTCATCGTGACGTGCGGTTACTGTTCACAGACATCCAAATGCCGGGACGGTCAAACGGTATGGACTTGGCGCGAGAGGTGCACGCACGGTGGCCGAGCGTGCTGCTCGTAATTACGTCCGGTCAGGTCCGGCCGCGCGATAGCGAGATCCCCGATGACGGCCGCTTTATTGGAAAGCCGTACAACGAAGCCGATCTTTTCAATGAGGTCGATGACTTGATGAGCAAGCCATAATCGTTTTGTTGTCATGAGTTCCGCTGAAATATCCTTTACTTGGAAACGACACGAATGGGCCAGCGAGAGCTGAGCGAGCTTTCTCGACGCGGCGGTAAGGCTCGTCAGCGAGCGCTGGTAAAATGTTAGTCAGAAGTTGGGCGCGTTAGACGCCGAAAGTCAGGACCGCCCGTGACAATCGCTTTGCAATCCGGCGAGTCCAAGCCATCCCCGTGGGGCCCATTCAGCCATCTGGCTTTCGCGGTCATATGGAGTGTCAGCGTCGTCTCCAACATCGGCACCGCAATGTTCGATACGGCGTCGGGCTGGTTGATAACGAGCATAGACCCCAATCCGATGATGGTCTCCCTCGTCCAGGTTGCTGTCAGCCTGCCGTTGTTTCTTTTCACCCTGCCGGCGGGAGCGCTGGCCGATGTCCTCGATTCCCGCCGACTACTCATCGCAGTCGAAACGGCGATCTTGGCGGTGTCCCTTGTTTTCGCTGGTTTGGTTTCCGTGGGCCTCGCCACGCCTACGCTCTTGCTGGCGACGACCTTCTTGCTCGGGGTAGGCGGGGCGCTCACGTCTCCGGCCTGGGGCGCGATCACACCTATGCTCGTGCCCAAGGAGGATCTGGATGGAGCTACCGCTTTAAATGGCGCGGGTTTCAACATTGGTCGTGCTGCTGGGCCCGCGCTCGGCGGATTGGCCATTGCTTGGGCCGGCCTGTCCGTTCCGTTCTGGGTCTTCGCAGCCAGCAACGTCGCAATCATAGCGGCCTTATTGTGGTGGCGCGCGCCCAGAAGAGGCGCGGGAAGCCTTCCCGCTGAGCACCTTGTCAACGCGGTTCGCACCGGAGCTCGCCACGCGGCGAACAATCCAGACTTACGTGCGACCCTGGTGCGCGTTATTGCGTTCTTCCCCTTCGCAATCGCCTATCTCTCTCTGCTTCCGTTGGTCGCTCGCGCGCAGATGGCCGACGGCCCGCAGTTTTATGGCGTCCTGCTGGGCGCAATCGGAGTGGGCACGGTCGGCGGGACGTTAGCGCTGACTCGGCTCACAATTGGCGCTGACAGTCTAGCCGCGATCGGGGCGGTTGGAATGGCCGCCGCTCTGGTGATCTTCGGGGTGTCGCACGAGCCAATCTCCGCCATTGCGGCTTGCCTCCTTGCGGGCGCGTCTTGGACCGTGGTGCTGACTAAGCTCTACGTTTCGGCCCAGGTTGCGTTGCCAGACTGGGCCCGTGGTCGTGGCCTCGCGATCTTTCTGACTTTCATTTTTGGGGCGACAACCGCTGGCAGCGCTATCTGGGGTAAGCTTACGGAAATTCAGGGTTTGCAACACGCATATTTCGCCGCCGCCGCGGGCTTGCTGATCTGCATCCCGCTAAGTTGGCGCTGGAAACTGCAAACCGGGGCGGCCTTGGATCTCTCACCTGCGCTTCATTGGCGGGCGCCAACGCCGTCGCGACGAGTGGAGAACAACCAAGGTCCAGTTCTTGTGGTGGTGGAATATCGTGTGGAGGGTGAAAATCGGTCACAGTTCCAGGCAGGCCTCGATGGTTTGGGACAAGCTAGAAAGCGCGACGGCGCATATGCCTGGGGCGTCTACGAGACCATCGACGAAGCCGGGCGGTTCGTCGAGACCTTCCTCATGGACTCGTGGCTTGAGGTCCTGCACGAGCGAGAACGGAGAACCAACGCCGACGAGGCCATGCTCCAAGGGCTTAAACAATTGCTTGTCGAGGCTCCGCGCGTAACGTTTTCCATAGCATCAGACCGTCCGCACCGGCATTCGCAGAAGCGCCCTCGGGACACGGTTGCTGAGCGTAGTTCGGCACCCCAAACTCCTGAAGCGAAAGATGCCTAAATGTTGCGGTTCGTCTGACCTTGCAGCGGCCCGATCACGCAGCCTGTTTCACTTTACCCAGCTTCTTGATCGCAGGCTCAAGGGGCCGGAGAGCGTCGCAGTAGTCTTTCCAGGCCGTGCTCTTCGCCAGGAGAGCTGGCGTAGTGCGAACGGTAAAGCGCTTGGGGTCGAGATCAGCTTTGACCTGTGCCCACGTGATGGGCATCGACACGGTCGCGCCGGGCCGTGCGCGGGGCGAGAGCGGCGCAACTGCTGTCGCCATGCGATCGTTGCGCAGATAGTCGAGAAAGATTCGCCCATTCCGTAGGCTCTTGCTCATCTTGATCAGGTAAAGGCTTGGATTGTCGCGCGCCATCTGCAGACAGACATCGTGGGCGAAGCCTCTTGGCCTGCGGCCAGGACAACGGGCTGCGTTTGGCGACGGCCAGTGGCGTCACGACATGCAGGCCCTTGCCGCCGGTCGTCTTGCAGAAGCTGACGAGACCCAGATCATTGAGGCGGTCGCGCATTTCCTGCGCCGCCTCGACGACCGTCGAGAACGGCACGTCCGGCCCCGGATCGAGATCGAAGACAAGACGGCCGGGAACCTCCGGCTGCTGAGGCTCGCAATTCCAGGGATGGAGCTCGACAGCGCCGACTTGGGCGACCGCAGCAAGGCCTTCTATGCGGTCGATCTGGAGATAGGGCTTACGGTCGCCGAACACGGTCACCAGCTCCAAAAGATTGGATGTCCCGGGCATGGCGTGTCGCTGGAAGAACTGCTCTCCGCCAATTCCGTCAGGCGCTCGGATGATTGAGCACGGTCGCCCTTTGATATGATCGATCAACCACGGACCGACAGCTTCGTAATAGCGGGCCAGATCCTCTTTCGTGACGGGGATGCCGTCGTTGGCGTCTGGCCAAAGCGGCTTGTCCGGATTCGAGATCAAGACGCCCATGACGTCGACCCTTCCGCCGCGCCGCACCGGTTTAGCCGTCGCTGGCGCGGCCGGTTGCGGGACGTCGGTCGTAGTCGGGCTCCGCCGGCTTCTCGGCTTCCACCTCGCTTGCGGGTTTGTCTTCACGCAAAGCCTTGAACGCGGCCTGACGCACGAGGCCATCAGCTGTCCAGCCGGCAAACTCGATTTCCGCCACCAAATCGGGAGTGAGCCAGACGACCCCGGATTGCTTTTTTGGGGCGTTGAGACCGGTGAAAGGCGACTTCGACGTCTTGAGCGCCTGCAGCTTTCGCCACAACGTCTTTACCTTCGCCGCGCCAAAACCCGTCCCCACGCGGCCGACATAGACGAAGCCGTCGCCACGGTGGACCCCGACGAGGAGAGACCTGAATTTACCCTCGGTTGTGGAGTAGCCGCCGATGACGACCTCATGTCCCGCGCGGCACTTCGACTTCGCCCATGTGTTCGTGCGCCCGGAGACGTAAGAGGCATCGCCGCGCTTGGACACGATTCCTTCAAGGGACAACCGGCAGGCCGAGCGCAGCACCGCCTCCCCGCCGTCCTCGAAATGCTCGACGAAGCGAAGACGCGCGTCGTCGCCGGCTTTTGAGAGAAGTTGCTGCAATCGCTCCTTCCGCTCGGTGAGAGGCCGCCTGCGTAGATCCTTGCCGCCTTCAAACAGAAGGTCGAACGCGAAATAGACGAGCAAGTCGGTCTTGCCTTCTGACAGCGCCGCTTGTAGCGCCGCGAAATCAGGCGCGCCATTTTCGTCGAGAGCGCAGATCTCGCCGTCGATGATCGCGTCCGGCAACTTGCCGGCGGCTTTTGCGATGGCCGGATATTTGGCGGTCCAATCGAGGCCCTTGCGGGTCTTCAAGGTTACCTCACCGTCCACCACGCGCATCTGGATGCGGTAGCCGTCGAACTTGATCTCGTGGATCCAGCCGTCTGCGGAAGGAGGGCGATCCAGGGTGTCGCAGAGCTGCGGGGCGATGAACTCCGGAAGATCACGGGCAAGGACGGCCTTTGGTCTCTTCTCACGACCCGCCTTGCGTTCCTCCGCCGCGAGACCGCTGCGGCTGTCCCAGACGGCATCGGCCTGCACCTTGCCGCTTTCCAGCATGAACGGCTTCGGCTTTCGGCCCTTGCCCGCCGCTATCGCCTCCATGGGCCGGCCGGACGCGACGGAAGTGTCATTCTCCTCAAGAACTGCCGCGCCGCTGGCAGCCACGGCGAAGTCGTCGCGGTGCTTGATCAGTAGCCAGTTTGTGCGCTTGCCGCGTTCACGATCGTTGGCCATGCGGACCAGGACGAACCCGCCATGCAGACGCTTGCCCTCGAGGGTAAACTTGAAATCGCCCTTCGCCAGCGCCTGCTCTGGGGTCCTGGGTCCGTCCGGCTCCCAATAGCCGCGGTCCCACAGCATGACCGTGCCGCCGCCATACTGACCCTTGGGAATCGTCCCTTCGAAGTCGCCATAATCGAGCGGATGATCTTCGACCTCGACCGCAAGCCGCTTGTCATGGGGATCGAGCGACGGCCCTTTGGTCACCGCCCAGGATTTGAAAACGCCATCCAGTTCGAGCCGCAGATCGTAGTGGAGGCGGGTGGCGTCGTGCTTCTGGATGACGAAGCGGCGACGGGTCGTGGGCTTCACAGCGTCCTGGCCGCTTGGCTCCCGCGTCTTCTGGAAGTCGCGCTTCGCCTTGTAGGTGGTCAGCCTGTCGTTCGCCATGGGCTCCTCGGGGCGGTCGTTAGAATAGGAATGTTAGTGACAAGAACATGTTCCCGCCGCCGCTTGAGGGCCCGGACGCTTGGGTTCTCCGATCTGGCGCGGTCACACAACCGCCAAGAAAGTCCCGTCGCCGGAACTCCAAATGAGAACGTCAGGCCGCGGGTGCGATGCCCAAGCCCTTTGACACCGACCGCCTGCTGATCGGAGAGGGGCGGGTGCCGTTATCCTCGATTGCCATCTCGACCATTGGTCCGACTTTGTCTGCGGCGACAAGAACGGCTGTCTCGCCCACTTGGCGGCGTTGTGGAGCAGATTCGAAACATCGGGGACATCAGCTCCTCGTCCAAGGCTCTCCGTCAAATGTTTCTTGTTCTGCTTGCAGTCCGGCATATGTACGGCAGTAGCGTAAGCCAGGGGAGCAACCTCGCGATGTCCACGGAACCTCTTAAAGGACCAGATGCAATCTCTGTCCACGAGCTTGCAGACATGCGCAGCTCAGGGAAGGCGCTTACGGTTCTCGACGTGCGTGAGGCGAGAGAGCTGGATGTTTGCAGACTGGAAGGCGCTCTGCATATTCCAATGGCGCAGATTTCGGCTCGCACCGACGAGCTCCCGACCGATCAATTGTTGGTGGTCCTTTGTCATCATGGCGCCCGAAGTCAGATGATCGTCGACTTTCTGCGAAGCGCCGGCTTTGACAACGCAGTCAACCTCGACGGCGGCATCGATGCCTGGGCTTGCGACGTCGACCAATCAATGCCGCGCTATCGATAGCGTGCCTCCAAAGGGAGACTGCGAACTCATGTCGTTGAATAATGCAATTGAAGAGCCGCTGGCGGCTGAACGCACAAGCCACCCGATCGCTGTCTTCTCCAACAGCTATGCGCGCCTGCCGGAGCATTTTTTCTCGCGACTGTCTCCAACTCCGGTCGCAAAGCCGCGCCTGATCAAATTCAACGAATCGCTCGCCGAAGAATTAGGCGTCGATACGCGAGGACTTGGACCGGACGAGCTGGCGGCAATATTTGCCGGCAACGTCCTCCCGCTGGGCGCCGAGCCAATCGCGATGGCTTATGCCGCGCATCAATTCGGCAATTTCGTTCCTCAGCTTGGCGATGGCCGTGCGATCCTCCTTGGCGAGGTCGTGGACCGCAACGGCGAGCGGCGCGACATTCAATTGAAGGGCGCGGGCCGAACGCCGTTTTCCCGGAGCGGCGATGGTCGCGCTGCATTGGGGCCGGCCTTGCGCGAATATCTCGTCAGCGAAGCGATGCATGCGCTCGGAATTCCAACCACGCGGGCGTTGGCGGCGGTCTCAACCGGCGAACGTGTGTTCCGCGATCGTCCGTTGCCTGGGGCCGTGCTGACCCGCGTCGCATCGAGTCACATCCGCATCGGGACCTTTCAATATTTCGCTGTGCGGGGCGACAGGGAAGCCGTTGAACGCCTCGCCGGCTACGTAATCGATCGTCACTTCCCCGAGGCCCGAGACTCTGAGAGGCCCATTCTGGCGCTGCTTCAGAGCGTCGCAGAGCGCCAAGCTTCACTGGTCGCGCGTTGGATGCATGTCGGTTTCATCCATGGCGTCATGAACACCGACAACACCGCGCTTTCGGGAGAGACAATCGATTTTGGACCCTGCGCCTTCATGGATTCGTACGACCCGGCGACTACCTTTAGCGCGATCGATGAATTGGGACGTTACGCCTACGGTAACCAACCGACGATCGCGCAATGGAATCTTGCCAGGTTCGCCGAGACCCTGGTTCCGCTCTTGGATCCTGACCCTGAGCGGGCGATCGAACTTGCGAACGAAGCGATTTCCGCATTTAGCTCTCGCTTTCAGGAGCATTGGCTCGCCGGCATGCGAGACAAGCTCGGACTAGTCCGCAAAGAAGGAGGCGATCTCGAACTCGTCCATGCGCTTCTCCGAGCGATGCATGAAAACGCCGCGGACTTCACACTGACCTTCCGTCGGCTGTGCGACGCTGCCGCGGACGAGAAAGCTGACGCCAACGTGCGGGTCTTGTTCGCGAACCCCGCGGCCTACGACAGTTGGGCTTCGAGTTGGCGATCACGTCTGGACGCCGAAACGGTCGGACCCGATGCCCGCGCTCAGGCTATGCGAAACGTTAATCCGGCCTTCATCCCGCGCAATCACCGTGTGGAGCAGGCGCTCGACGCAGCGATCGAGTATGGAGACTTTTCACTATTTGCCGAGCTGTTGACGGTTCTCTCACGACCGTACGAGGATCAAGCGGGCTTTCGCCGACTATGCTAACCCGCCTCACGCAGATGAGCGCGTCTTTCGGACGTTCTGCGGCACTTAGACTAGGCTTATGCCCATTCAAAAGCCGATGGCTGATCGAGGGGCGAAACAGTTATGCCATCGCGGCGCACTATGGAATTGCTTCGCGTGAGATGTGCGGAGCAAGCGGGCTGCAAGTGGGCAAGCTGCCAGAGCCTTTTACTCGTCCGGAATGCAGTTTTTAAGGCGATACTGCTCCTGCTCGTGGCACATCTCTTCTAATTTGGATGTCCGGCCTTGGGGCGCCGTCGGCGCCCGCGAGTGCTGAGGTCTCGTCCGGCGATAGAGGCGGCGCGACCTCCGGTTGGTCATGAGTCGATTTCGATTGGTTATGGAATCGATGCCCAAATGATGCTGGCGAGGCAGGCGCGCACGGTTGAATAGTGCCGAGATGCCGACACGCAAACCAGAGACTGGAGGCCTGGCGCTCTCTCGCCGCCGCTTCATAGTTGGCTGTGTCAGTTTGACGACGGCCGTTGGCCTAACGCCCGGAGGCGCCCGGTCGACCGAAACTCAACAACGTCTCTCTGGCGACTTGTTTGCTTTCACCGCACCAGACCGCCCTGAGGTGGTCTTCGCCGTGACATTGCCCGACGCGCCCCTTCGGTCAAACCGAGCACGAACGCGCTAACTGTCCGGTTGCACGCTGGCGGGAGCGCTTGGACCATCGGTCCCTTCGCGCTCATACCAACGGTACGTTTGTCATCCAACGGCGTTCGCATTTTCTCGGGAAAGGTGCGGCAATTGTGGAGCAGCGGCGAGAGTGCCGCGCACCTAATTGCGGTGGCGACGCCGGCGCAGGAGCTCGAGAAGTCGAGTCTAGGCGTGTGGGCGGAAGTCATCAGCGCCCGCGGAATCCGGGCCCGGATTGGCAACCCCACGATTTCGCATCTGCTGGAGGAGGCACGGCCGAGCTGGCCGGCTTGCAGGGGCAGTTGGAACCCGCGAGGGACCGTCCGATGCTTCCCGGCGTGCTCGCCCGCCAAATCGCGGAGCGCGGAGGCGGTCACGCGGGCCCCGACAATCTACCTCGGGCCAACCGCCTCGCCGCCCAGCTGTTGCCTGACACGCTTGAGTTCGATCCTTCCCGTCCTGGCGGCTTCACCTTCGCGGCGATGAACGGTCGCAAGCCTGGTGACGCGATCGATCCCATCGTGAGGACCATCTTGGCAGGCGCACCAAGACGAGGCGACGCAACCAAGCGGTACGCGACGGCCAACCAGTTTCCCTATTTTGTCACCGCCGGCGCTGCCTGATTTCCGAGGCCACCATGTCCCATCATTTCGACACGCCAACTGCCCGGGAAGATCCGCGGATCAACGTTTGCGACTTCTACCTTTTCAACGGATCGCCTGGCGCCACAGTCATGGCGATGACGGTGAACCCCGATGCGGGTGTCTCCGCGCCCGAGACTTTTCGTGACGAAGGACTCTACGCCTTCCGCTTCGATCTTGATGGCGATGCAATGGAGGAGCTTGGCCTTCAAGGTGCGATTCGGCGCGGTTGAACATGCCGCCGGCGACGAGCATCATCATATTCAACCCTTCCAAGTCCTGCGCTCGACCGGCGCCGCACGCGCTCAAAGGGGTCGAAGGCGAGCTCGTTGCCTCAAGCTTGACCGGCGCCTCGCTGACCGGCGAGGGCGGGATCAAGGTTTTTGCAGGGCTCGCGCCAGACCTGTTCGCCGGAGACGCACAGGCGCTTGGGAAGTTCAGGACCGCGCTCGCCAAAGAGAAACGTTTCGCCGTGGAGGCATGGGAGAACCGCAAGAATTTTTTCGCCCACCGCAATGTGACGGCAATCGTGCTTGAGGTTCCCACCCGAATGATAGGCAGTGAGGGGAGCCGAGTTCACGCTTGGGCGACTGCTTCGCTGTTTGGCCATGCCCCCGAACTGCAGGTGTCCCGCTGGGGCCTACCATTGATCACGAACGTCCTCCTGCCCAACGAGGCGTTGCGAGAGATTTATAACCGGACCGGACCGGCCGAGGATCGCGAGAAGCTTGGGGCGGCGCTTGCACAGTACGCCGCAACCGTCAGTGATCTGGCTGGCTCGACCCCGAATCCTGCTGAGTATGGACGCCAGGTCGCCGATCGCCTCTGCCCCATCATGCTACCTTACGAACTCGGATCGGACGCGAGTTTCGACTTCGCCGGCTTCAACGGCCGAAACCTTGCGGACGACGTCATGGACGTCATCATCACCCTTGCCAGTAATTTCGCTTTGGCTGACGGCGTGGCGCCGGACAAAACGAGGATACGGACGGAGTTCCCTTATTTCGGCGCGCCATTCACAGCGCAGGAGCAGGTCGGCAACCCGCCGGCGCCCAAACCCTCTCCGAAGGCTGAGGGCCGCCCGTGAAGTCCGCACGCGCAAAGAAGGCAGGCGCGCCGCTAGTGCTTCTCACCTTTGCCGCCGCAGCTTGGTCTTTCGCTCACGCCAAGTCGGAAGAACAGGTCAACCGGGCTCGCTTCGCGGCGGATGGGTCGGTTACACGTCCGATCGAATGGCGTCAGTGGGTCCACGTGGGCACCCGATACAAACCCGTCGGCCTGAACATTCTCGACCAGAAACTGACTAAAACCCCCGAGATCCTGAACGCGTATGTCGAGCCCAGCGCCATGGCGGTGTACAATCAGACAGGCCAATGGCCGGAAGGGAGTCAGATCGTCAAAGAGTTTACCGCCGTCCAGGTTGGACCAGGGATGCGATAGCAAGACCTCCATTTGCAGCACCCGGTTCGGAGATGGAATCTATGAGAGCCGCTATATTGGGCTCGGCTACATGGTCAAGGACTCTGCCCGCTTTCCCGAGCAGCCCGGCCACTGGGGTTACTTCAGCTTCGGCCATCAGCCGGAGCCGTACCTCCCGACTGCGCAGCCCACGACCACTTGCATATCATGCCATGTGACGCTCGCGTCGGACACCGACTACGTTATCTCGAAGGCTCACCTGGGGCTGGACCGATCCACTCGCTGATACCATCGAATCCTGCGATTGGTGTGGGCGATCGACAATAAGGACGAGGCCAATGCCATCGAGGATCGTGACACGGCCCTCGGCCGTCTCTGTGTACACCGATCTGGCGCGCGAGTTTCCAGGTTTGGCTGGTGCGACTTCAGCGGAATCGAATGCGATTGGCGAATGAGACACGGGAGCATTGAGGCGGACGCTGTTTGGGTGTTCTATCGAGAGGCGTACGCCGCAAGAGCGGCAGTGGCGCTGCTGCACGCCTTCGCCAATCCTCGGCTCCAAGCACTGGAGGTCTAAGCCATGGTTACCCGAGGTTTCAGCGGACGTCGACCACCCCCCGACGCGGCGCGACGCTTGCCGCCCGGTCAGCATCTGGTGGAGGATTTCCCGGTGCTATCGGCCGGACCAACGCCGCGCGTCCCTACCGATAGCTGGACATTTACCGTCAAGGTTGGGCCGCGCGAGGTGCGGAGCTGGACTTGGTCGGAGTTTCTCGCCTTACCGCAGACCGAGCTGACGCGCGACATCCATTGCGTGACCACGTGGTCCAAGTTCGACACTCGATGGAGCGGAGTCCTGATTGACGATCTGCTCGACAGCGTCGAGATCGATCCGCCGACCGAGTATCTCCTCGTTCACTCCTTTGACGGCTACTCCACAAACGTCCCGCTGGCCGATCTCGTGCACGGAAAGGCGATGATCGCGCTTCGTTACGATGGAAAGCCTCTGCCACCCGACCATGGCGGCCCGGCGCGGCTTCTCGTACCACACCTGTACTTCTGGAAGTCCGCGAAATGGGTCAAGGGCCTGCAATTCACGCCGCGCGACGAGGCGGGCTTCTGGGAGCTCAGGGGCTACCACCTCTACGGCGATCCTTGGCGAGAGCAGCGCTACACCGATGACTGAGGTCGCCCTCGCTGCGCTCAATCCGGTACGCTGGCAAGATGCAACGATCGTCGCACGTCAGCCGCAGACGCCGAACATCACCAGCTTCTTGCTTCGTCCCGTCGCACCGTTTCAGTGGCTCGCAGGCCAACACGTCGACGTTCGCCTTACGGCTGCGGACGGCTATCGCGCTGCACGCAGCTATTCCATCGCCTCCGCGCCGAATGACAGCGGGGTGATCGAATTGGCCATCGAGCGGCTACCCGACGGCGAGGTATCGCCCTTCTTCCACGATATCGCTCAGGTCGGCGACGTCGTTGAGCTTAAGGGGCCACTGGGAGGTCACTTCGTGTGGAGGCCCGTCGATCACGGCCCAGTGCTGTTGGTCGGCGCCGGGTCTGGCGTCGTACCGCTCCTGGCGATGATCCGCCATCGCGCCGGCACGCGCGCTGCGCCCCCGTTCCACCTGCTTCTCTCCGCCCGAACCTCGGCCGACATTCTCTGCCGAAATGAGCTTGAAGCACTTGCGGGACGCGACGACGGCTTCAGTCTCACGTTGGCTATCACGCGCGAGCCGGCCCCGCGTCAGTCGGACTACAGCCGTCGGATCGACACCGCCATGATGCGTGACGTTTTGAGAGCCTTCACAACCCCGCCGTCGCGATCATTCATGTGCGGGACCAACGGCTTCGTCAACGCGGCCGCCGATGGCGCGATCGCCGCCGGCATTCCCGCCGACACCATCCGGACCGAGCGCTACGGAGTCGCGTGAACTGCGTTCGTCAATCAACCCGAAGAAGTTGCCCGCGCAATCCGCCGCTGCAATCCGAGCTAACCTGGCGTAAACCCCCAAAGAAGACGAAGCCTATAGCGCCTTGAGTACTTCTCTACTCGGACGGGTCCACGACGCTCGCGCCGCCTGCGTCCGATCGGCAGTTCGTAAACGCCGAAGCTATGGATCGACTGATCTGGTGTTTGATTTGCCGAGGTCGCGACGCTGGCGACGGCTGGGCGCGGAGCTTCCCGTTGGCTCCAATGCCGATTAAGCTTGATTCGATAGGTGGCGCGACGTCCATGACGACGCCGCCCGCTTTCATCTTGCATCGTCACGCCTCAAGCGGACTGTCCGCGGCGGTCCGTGTGAGAAACGTGGGTGAAGGGCGACCTGGAATGGAACTCCACCAAATTCGCTATTTTCTCGCGTTGGGTGAGACGCTCAATTTCACCAAGGCGGCTGAGGTCTGCCATATTACCCAGCCGGCGCTCACTCGTGCGATTCGAAATATGGAGGAAGAGCTCGGCGGCCTGTTGTTCTCTCGCGAGCGCAACAACACCCATTTGACGGAGCTCGGCCGCCTGATAGAACCGCATCTCACGGAAATCATGGCGCGCGCTGGCGAGGCGAAGCAAACAGCGGCGCGCTTTATCAAGCTCGAAAAGGCGCAGCTGTCCCTCGGCGTCATGTGTACGATCTCTCCCGTTGCAATTTGTCAGCTTCCTCAGTCGCTTCAGGGCCGACAATCCGGGCGTCGACATCACACTTTTGGAGGACGTCCCCAACCAACTGAGCGACCTTTTGGTCAGAGGCGAGCTTGATTTGGCAATCATGGCTAAGCCGGATGGGTTTCCAGACCCTCTGCGAGCGTTGGAACTCTATTCGGAACGATTTGTTATCGCCTGCTCCGCGGGCCATCGATTTGCCGATAAGCGCGAGATTCCGATGGCCGCACTGGACGGAGAGTTTTATTTTTCTCGGATCAACTGCGAGTTTTACGACGCCCTCGATCAGATGTGCATCAATGAAGGCGTGAAGCTCATAAAATCTTATAGTAGCGAACGTGAGGACTGGATCTTGACGATGGTGGCTGCCGGGCTCGGAGTTTGCTTTCTCCCCGAATATACCGCCACGTTTCCGGGCGTGATAGGTTGCCCAGTCGTTTCACCCTCCGTCACGCGAAGTGTCTGTCTCGTCACCGTCGCCGGTCGTCGACCATCATCCCCGGTCAAGGCTTTCATGAACGCGGTTCGCCGCTATCCCTGGCCGTCAGTTGCGTCGGCATAGGATTGGAAGCGGGGATTGCATTACGGGGTCATGGGACGGCTTAGGGTTCGAATTGGCTTACGGTCGGTCGAGGCCGAGATAGCCAAAGTGGCGGCTCCCTTTATTCCCGACACAATTGAGGCGCCGCAAAACTACGACCCCGTCCCAAGCTTGCGGGCGAAGCCGGCGAGCGAAAGGTCCTGGCTCATGTGCATGACCGCTGCGTTCTGGACTTCGACATGGGCCGTTCTGCCGCGCCTGAAGGCGAAGACAAAGCGCCGATAGTCGGGGCTGCTTCGGGGGAAAGTCAGCCGGCACCGCGCACCGTCGTCCCCAAACTTGCAGTCGTCCGTGGTGAGGATACGTGAAAACAGCCGCTCTCGGCTGCCGTCAATCCAAATGGAGAGCTTAGCGCCCGGATTGCCGACCTCATGGGTCTCGATGCGAAGTCCTTCGCCGCTCCCTTTGATGCCGAAGGCGAACGCCACATTCGCCCCCGAGGGGTCGCCCACCATCAGTTGGGCCGCCTGCCTTGCTTCGACGAACGATGATGCAAGCATCAAGGCGCCAACGCAAAAAGTGGCCGATACGAAATGTCTGATCATTGCTCTATTCCGGGCGCGCAAGAGCAACGCCAGGCCTACGTACCTGGCGCTCGCCCTCGGCAAGGGTTCAGTTGACGCGATAGACGACGGGGCAGTTGATGATGAATCCGACAGCCTTCGGCTTGCCCCCCGCGATGCTCTCGATGATGCCGCGTTCGCCAGCGTCTTCGATGGCGATCGCATCCGTCATCTTGGTGCGGTAACCCTTCTCGATGGCGGCGTCCGTCCACCTGACGGGGAACAGCCGCCACAACGGGCTATAGTCGAGATTGATCGTCGGAATGCCGCCAAGGACGTTCAAGGGTCCATGTGAGCCCTTGTCCGAAAGGGCGCTGTCGATTCCCTGGCGGAACGGGTTGTCAATGCCCGTCGGTCCGTTCACGAACGCATAGATCCGCTCGGCGGCTTCACCGGGAGAGGCGTCCTCGAGCGCGAACGACACGTCTTTGAGAGCGGGCGTGTATGTCGCGCCTTCAAGCGTGGCGACGACCGGATCGTTGGCCTCCGTGGAGAGATAAAAGATCGGCTTTCCGAACGTGTAACCGAGGGTCAATTTGAGCGTCACGGCGCCGTCGCGAGGACAGATCTTAACGACTTTATCCTCAACTTTGGAATAATCGACGTTGCCGTCGCACATTGTGTTGAGATCGTCCTCCGAAACGTTGAACGCCACCATCGGCATGTTGAAGAGCGCATCCTTGCCGTTCGCGAATTGCACGAGCGGGGAATAATCGGCGTCGCCGACGGATCCGGGGTGAGCCGCTTTGGGCGGGAAGAAGTTCGGCGCTTCGCCGGGCGTGATGCTCCGTTCAGGTGAGAAATCAACCTTTCCGGATTTGAAAACAATGACGCCGTCTTTGTCGATCCGAGCTTCGCGCGCGGCCTTGCCCGTCACCGCGTATGCGAGCTTGGGCGAGTAATCGACGCCATGGAGATTGGCGAGGTTGGGATCTGTCGTGTCGGTCATGATCGACCAGACCAATTCGCCCGAACTCCAGCCGCCCCTTTCGCAAAGGGAGAGTTGCCGTACCGGCGTCCAAATCGACGATGGCTGACTTCATCAGGAGTACGGGTCCGAGATAGGCCGGATCCACTTCCGAAGGCGACGGCTGCGCGGTGATAACTTGCTGGTCTGGATAGATCGATTTGGGGGCGGGACGAATTTCCGAGAGCGGCAGTCCTTCCTGACCACGATTAATCACGGCCGCCCAAGTGACGGCTGGCAGACCGATGCCAAAAATCATGGCAAAACACAGCGTAGCGATCCGATCGCCGCGTAGGCGCAAGATACTTGTCATTTCGCTATTCCGATCATGCGTTCGCGTGTGGCGTCAGGCCGACAGCGACAGACTTCCGAATGATCGTTCTAATCGACGGCCGCCACTGCCGGAAAATTCCTTTACGGCATACGTTCGATGCTCATTCGCTATCTCCGCGTCGCGGTGACGGTCGTCTGGAGTCACCACGCTCTCGGGTCTCGAACGCCTACCTGTGATGGCATACGCGCGCGCATGCATCGTCGCAAGTTCAGGTTGCGTCGGGCCAAAATACTTCTCAACTTGGTGATTATGGATTGTCGCATCTTGGCATCCATGTCCGCTCACGGCTTCCTTTGACGGGGCGCGACGCGCGCCCGATCGATCGTCGGGTGCAAGTCGGACTCTACCGTCCCCGTCGTCGCGAACGCGCGAGTCGCTTCGGCCTGTTGGCATTAGAAACGATCATAGTGAAATGAGGGTTGCTTCCATACGCAATCGGCAAACCAGTCCCGATACGCGAGAGAACCCGCTCGGGATGGCGGGTATCAGCAGCGCGCCCGCAAAGACGAAGATGGTAGCTGAGGTCCGCGACAGTGCGTCACCGCACCGTCTAATCGACGGGCAGGGCAAGATGCGCGTCCGGGGTGCCGGTAGCCAGATCTTGTTCGCCTTCCGGTTTTGCTGCACCTTCTTGGCCTCGTCTAGGCACTTGTTCACGGCGTCGTGGAGTGAGCTCGCGAATGCGGTGGCGCCCGCCATTTCTTGCGCTGCCGGATCCCCGAGCAATGCCTCGTCGGGATCCCAGAATCCGACCAAAACCGGACACAGAGGAAATCTTTGTCGAATCCGACGCAGCAAGTAGCGCATATGCGGTGGATTACCGCGGAGCTCGGCGTAAGTAACGAAGATCAGCGCGACGCCGGTCGTATCGAGTGTGTTGATCGCAAACCGCGAGACCTCGCTATGGAGCGCGGATTGCGCGCCGAGCCCGTGCTTACGCAGCAGCTGCGCCAGCATCGACGCTACAACCCCGTCAAGAGGGTCGCGGCCGGCGACGCATAGCATACTTCGTTCGCTGCGCCACACAGCCGGGAGATTGGCGCTTTCGTGGACCTGTCCCTGAGGGGCTGGTTGCGTTGTCGTCTCGCGTTCCGGTCGCGCGACGCCCGCGACCTCTACGACCGCGGCTTTGGCTTGCTTCTCGGTGAGCGTCGGGTCGACGTCCTCATGCGGTTCAAGGTCCTGGATCAACCCCAACATCACCTCTTGGATTTTCTCGAGCTGCCCCGGTTGAACGACTCCGCGTGCTAAGTCGTTCGCGACCAGTCTCAGCGCTTTCAGGGCGATGTCGTCATAATAGGAGGAAAGCGCGCGCCCTTTCAGGAGCCGCGCCAAGGAGCGGCCGAGCGGCCTGATTCCGCCACGCGAGGACTGGTATGACTACGTCGCCGCTCACGGCCTGCCAACGATCGCCGTCATCCAGGACATCGACGATCGTCCCGGTTTCGGGGCGTTCTGGGGCGAGGTGCAGACGACCGTACACGCCAGCCTCGGCGTCGTCGGCTGCATCACCAACGGCTCGTTTCGCGACATCGACATGCTCGCGCCAGGTTTTCAGATCGTCGGCGGGCGGATCGGGCCGAGTCATGCCCACGTTCACATGGTTCAGATGAATTGCGACGTGAACATCTTCGGGATGCTTGTTCGCAACGATGATGTCGTCCACGCCGACGTGCACGGCGCGGTGTTTATTCCGGCCGAGGCAGTGCGCGCGCTGCCGAAGGCGATCGATCTCATAACGAGACGCGAGAAGGTGATCCTCGCCCGCGCCCGCGGTGCCGGCTTCGACAGCGCGGCTATGCGTGAGGCGCTGCGCGCCTCGAGCGAAATCCACTAGCGACCGCGAGGAGGATCGCGTGAACGCTGCGCCACTTCGCGTCGGCCTGATCGGCTGCGGCTTCTTTGCCGAAAATCATCTGGCGGCATGGTCGAGCATGAACCACGTCGTGCTCGCCGCGGTCTGTGACATCGACCTTGAAAAAGCGCGTTCCGCCGCTGAGCGCCACAAGGCTGGAGCTTATTACGGCGACGCGGCCGAGATGCTGGCGCGCGAGCGGTTGGACTTCGTTGACATCGCGACGACGATGGAATTGCACGCAAGTCTGGTCGCGCTCGCCGCAAGTCGAAAACTCCCGGCGATCGTGCAGAAGCCGCTCGCGCCGACCTTCGAGGATTGCGTCGCGATCGTCGAGGGAACGCGCGCCGCCGGCATTTCTTTCATGGTGCATGAGAACACGCGCTTTCTGAAGCCCGTGCGAAAAATTCGCGCGATCATCGATTCCGGTGCGATCGGCAAGCCAACCTGGGCGCGGGTCTCGTTCCGCACCGGCCACAACATCTACGGCAAGCAGCCTTATCTGGCCAAGGTGGAGAAATTCGTCATTCTCGACCTCGGCGTCCATATGCTCGACGTCGCCCGCTTCCTGATGGGCGAGGCGACGCGCCTCACTTGCCAAACGCAAAGCATCAAGCCCGGCATTCGGGGCGAGGACATGGCGACGATCCTGCTGCACCATGAGAGCGGCGCGACCAGCGTCGTCGAAGCGAGCTATGCAAGCCCTATTCACCCCGACCCGTTCCCCCAGCTCCGGGTGCAGATCGAGGGGACGGCAGGCAGTCTGCGCCTCGATCCGGGCTATCAACTGAGCGTCTTCTCGAACGGCGCAGCGTCGGAAATCGACGTGTCGCCTACGATCCTGCCGTGGTCGACGCCGCCCTGGCATGGCTCCCAGGAGAGCGTCCTCAGAGTTCAGGAACATTGGGTGCGCTGCTTTCGAGAGAAGCGCGAACCTGAAACCTCGGGGGCGGACAGCCTGAAGACCTATGGCCTGGTTTTCGGCGCCTATGAGTCCGCGCGTACGGGCGAAGCCGTCGATCTGATCAAGGGGCAGACACCTCGAGGCATGAGCACATGAACGAGACAGCGGCAAAAATCGGCCTGGGCTCGGACCTCTTCGACACCGCCGGGCGCCCGATGTTCGGGTCAGCGCCGCTCGCGCTTTTTTCCGACGCAGGGCTCTCTTGGGACCTGGTTGCGGTCAAGGACGGCCGCCTTCCGCCGCAGGCTTTCACTGACTACGAGGCCTTGCTCATTGGCGGCGCCAAAGTGTCGGACGCCGAGCTTCGGGGGCGAGAGCGGTCGGCTGCGGGTGATTGCCCGCAACGGCGTCGGCTTCGACGCGATCGACACTGAAGCGCTGAACCGACGCGGCATCCTGCTGACCAATACGCCGATCCCGGTCAGGCATGCGGTTGCCTCCATAGCCGTCGCCTTCATCCTGACACTCAGCCTCCGCATGCCGATCAAATCGCGGCTTGCTCGTGAGGGCCGCTGGCGCGAGCGCGCGAATTATCTCGGCGTCGGCCTGCCGGACCGGACGCTCGGCATTGTCGGCCTTGGCGGGATTGGGCGCGAACTCGTTCGCCTGATGCAGCCCTACGGCATGACAATCCTGGCGGCCGATCCCCATGTCGGTTCAGCGGCCGCCGCCGATGTGGGCGTCGAACCTGCAGCCTCGAAGAGCTGATGAACTCGCTCGGACTTTGTCGTTGTCGCCTGTCTCCTCAACAAGGAGACGCGGCATTTGCTGAATCCGGCTCGTCTCGCACTGATGAAGCCGACCGCCTATCTCATCAATGTCGCGCGCGGCCCGATTGTCGACGAGGAAGCGCTGATCACCGCGCTTCGGGAAGACCGGATCGCCGGGGCTGGCCTCGACGTTTTCGAGCAGGAACCGCCCGACCCCGCCAACGCTCTCTTCGCAATGGACAACGTCATATCCACCGCTCACAACCTCTGCTGGACCGATTCTTTCGTCGACGCCGTCGCCCGGGATGCGATCACCGGGATCATCAACGTGGTCCAGGGCCGCCTGCCCGATTTCCTCGTCAATCTCAAGGCGACGACCCATCCGCGCGTTCGAGCGTGGAGCGTGGTGTGATTCAGTTGCGAAAGTAAAGGCATCAATACCATTTATTGGCGGCGCGAACCGCAAGCCGCCGTGCCACGCTTTGCTGCGGCGCGTCAAATAGCACAAGAAGATCGTTGACACCCTCCGAAGATTCGAGTTTCCGCATCAGAAAGCGCGCTAGAAGCGATTCAGATGCGACTATCGTTCCGTCATCAGGGTCACTTGCGACGCCTAGTGGTTCGGTCCGGCTGACCATAGTTACATCCGATCGGGGAAAAGGCCCCGCCCTTGGGAGGTCAGCGCGGGGCCGAAGCGTGCGCCTTGTGGGAGGTCCCGCTCGCCGGTTGCTATTTAAAGTTGTCACAACCGAAAATCAATTCGACATAAATGTGGATAATCTGCCGCCAAAACATGGCGCGATGAGAGCGCCGCGGGTGGCGTGAGAAGGGCTCTTGCTTCCCGTTTGTCAGCACGTCGAGTTTGATCCCGTGCGCGGGAACGGCTCGGCGGCTCGGCGCGCCGTCGAAGCAGTTCCGTCTCCGCGGGTGTCGGGCGAGACGGAAAAGCATGAGCGTTCGCGGCAGGATCTCAGTCGAGAGGATCGTCATTGAGCTTGAAATTCCAGGCGACTCGCGAAGCCTGTTTCGTTTGCGGCTCGACAATAAGGTCGTGGGAGAAAACCTGACCGCCGTTCAAACTCACCTTCTTGTCGGCGAGTTCTCGGCCGGATTACACCGCCGAGGTCAGCGGAGAGAGAGTGAGCGCCCGAATAGGTCTGGGAAATCCATCGCACCGCGTACCTAGTCTAGCGTGCCTTTGGCATCCCAAATGAGAACGTTTGAGTATCCTCTTCCGGCAGCCGCGAGGCTCGCGCGCTTAAACGACTTCCATATTTGGACTGGCGCGATTCAGACCCGGGGACATCAATCAATTTTTGGAATCGAATCAGTATGACTGATTCAAACTTTGCGTTGGACGCACGACAACGCTGAGCCCAAGATTCGGCATGGCGAATGTTCCCGAAGGCGACTGCTCCTCGCTGCATATCGTTCTGGAACGCGTCTACCCTGCCCGAAACATCGCGCGCTATTACGTTTTGTCGATCGAACCGACATTGTTTGCGAAGCATACGCTGATCCGGCGCTGGGGCCGCATCGGCTCCCTCGGTCGGGAACGCCATCAGTTTTTTGGAGGTGAGGACGCCTCGCGGGCCCAAGTAACGCTAGAAACGTGGCTCGCCCGAAAGCGCAACCGCGGCTACGCGCCGAGGAGCGAACCCGTCCGCCCTGCCCTACTCCTTCACAAGCGCGTCCCCAGCTAAATTCATTGGTCCTACAATCTTAGTTTGCCAACGCGCGCGAATCCAAAACAACTTGGTGCTGACAGCGCTACCTTTGCGCAATCAGAGTCGTCATCTGGGCTTCGCTGAACCGAAAAGGTTCTCTCGATCAAGAGAGCGAGCCGAACTCTGGTCCTCAAGACTCTAGGCAAACCGAGCGCATTCGATTGCTCCTCGATTGAGAACCGGCCCGACAAAGTCATGAAGTCAGCTTTTGCGAGCGAGAACCCGCGCACGACCTAGCGGTCATTCGGAACCGATCGGCTCGGGTGGGGACAAAGGAGTGCTTATGCGCGACGCTTTCGTCGCGTTTCAATCCTGCGCTTCCAACTTTCTCCCGGACCCCGTTCGTCGCGAAAGACGTAGCGATCGAGGATCCGACTTGTGCGCGTGGTCGCTGAAGGTTTGTCGACAGGCGCCACGCCGGAGGTTGAACCCCTTTCGGGCGGATAGCGGGCCTACAGTGGCACCGCGGGAAGGACCGGAGTCCGCCCAACCACGACGTTCACGGCCGCGACGTAATGTCCGCTTCACATGTGCGCCGTGAGGAGGCGGCGCTTTCCAGTGGGTGTGCACCTCACCCGGCAACCGCTCCAGCCTGAAGCAACCGGAGCAGTCAGGGAGGTAACAAAATGGCTGAAGCCTTCGGTGTAGCAGGTCACATATAGCTGACCGCGCGAGTGTACGGGCCGCAACGCGAGTGAACGCTGAGCAATCCTCGAAAAGCACGATGTGCAGGCCGACCCGACAACGTTATCGGGGAAGGTTGATACGGCTGGGTGAGATGAGCGACGACGACGCCCAGCCGCTGCACCGGGGCAGTGGCGGCAGCACGTACACAAGGAAAGCGCACGCAGCACGGGAAGCCCCAAGCGTGGTTAGGTCAGGGATGACAGGACCAACCGGACGCCCGTGAGGGACAGGCCGGGCGCTCTGGGGTGGCGGAGAGGTTCGTAGTACCGCGGAAACCGGCTAACTCCGGCGGAGGCTCCGCCCCCGGCAATTCTGCGGAATTTGAGAACGTGGGGTTCGATCGTCGCCAGCAAGGTGCTTGAGAACAAGTCCAGACCTTCGGGTTCGACGCCCAGACCGAGCAATATGTCGACATGCTGAACGCCGGCATCGTCGACCCGGCGAAGGGTCGCGCGGGTCGCCCCGCAGGACGCTGCGTCGGTCGCCGGTCTCATGATAACCACCGAGGCCATGGTCGCGGAGACGCCGAAGAAGGAGGAGCCTCCGGCCGTGCAGAGCGGCGTCGGCATGGGTGACATGGACTATTGATGGCTTTGTCAGACCTAACGCTTTCGGCATCTCTGGCTTTGTAGGATCGGGTCATGAGCAACCCGTTCCGATATTTCAGCTCACCAGAGGTCATCCATCTGGCCGTGATGATGTACGTGCGTGAGCCACGAGACAGTCCGGTTCTGGTGGAACCGGGCTGGTCCAATGTTTGCCGCCGAGATCCGCAAGAGACGCGCCGCGACGCGTGCGGCTTCATCAGCGGCGTTGGCATTCGTGAAGGTCAACGGCAAATTCCGTTATCTCTGGCGGGCCGTCGACCATAAAGGCGAGGTGCTGGACGCCGTGGGCACCTCAAGGGGAAACAAGGCTGCGGCGCTGAAGCTTCTCAAGAGGATCATGAAGAAATACGGCCGACCAAGGACGCTCGTCACCCACGTGGTGCGTGCCTATTCCGCGTAGATGAGAGACGTCGGCAACGCCGATCGCCAGGAGGTCGGCGGTCGGCCGTCCGGAGTGCGCAAATGCTGCCTTCCCTGAATACCGAAGCCAAACGGGTCGAATTGACCGAGGCGTCAGCTTAGAAAGTCGCGCTCCAGTCTAGCGTTTAGCGCATTTTCTAGAGCGGTTTCAGTCTGAAATCGTTCTGGTTCGATTGTCCACGCTTGCAAACGAACTCCTAACGGGTGATTCAGTTAAACTTTTGAACCGCCGGGCGAGCACATCAGAACAGCCGGGCGGAACCAATGCCCCAGGGGGATTGTTGCGCGATCGAGCGTGGAGCCGGCCCCGAGATGGGACGAATAGGCGATGAGCGCGGGGGCGGGAGCGCCGTCCAGGAGGTTGCGGGGCCTCGTGCCGCATCTTGTCCTTGTTGCCTTCTCGGCATCGATCCTGCTGCCTCTCGTCTGGCTGCTACGGGTGGCGCTCACCGATAAGCTGACGGCCTATCGGATTCCACCGAATTGGCGCCGCTTCGGCTCGACAATTTCGTAGAGATCTTCATCCACTACAATTTCTCCGCGTATTTCCTCAACAGTATCGTGGCGGCGGTAGGGTCGACCGCCATCGCTCTGCCATTGGCCACCGCCATGGCTTATGCGTTTGCGCGCCACAACACCGGCGGTAGCGGCCTCCGGCTTGTGGTGCTGGCGAGCCAGATGCTGCCGCCGGTCATCCTGGTGCTGCCGATGTATTCGCTGTTCCTCATGGCCCATCTGCTTAACACCTGGACCGGCCTGCTCCTGGCGCATCTGGCCATCAACATCCCGTTTCTTGCGTGGATCCTGATCGCCTTTTTTCAGGGCGACGTCGAACAGCTGGAACAGGCCGCCCGGATCGACGGCGCCACGCGCTTCCAGGCCTTTCTCTATGTCGCTGTTCCTGTGGCCGCACCCGGCCTGCTGGCTGCCGGCATCCTGGCCTTCATCTTAAGTTGGAACGAATTCCTCTTCGCACTCATCCTAACTGGCAAGGCGACCAACACACTACCGGTCGGGCTCGCTGGCTTTCAGACCCAGCGCGGCGTCGACATCGCGCTTCTTTCGGCAGCTACGGTCGTCACGATCCTACCAGTGCTGATCGTGCTGCCGTTCATGCGGCGGTACCTCATCAAAGGGTTGTCGCTGGGCGCTATAAAATAGGCCACGGCGTCGCACGATCCCTATTGGGATCGACCAGGGAGAGAGTGTGATGAAGAGACTTTTTCTAACGGCCGCCTTCGGGCTTGCTCTAGGGGCGTCGGCGCACGCCACTACAGTGCACATCCTTATGGAGAATGTCCCCGACACCCAGTTCATCAAGGACCAACTCCCGGAATTCAAGGCGAAGACAGGGATCGACGTCGACATCGAGGCCATCAGCTACATCGATATGCACTCGAAGCTTGTCCCGCAACTTTCTTCGCCACAGGGCGGCTACGACGCCATAGTGGTCGACTTCTATTGGGTGGCCGAGTTCACGCAGGCCGGCTGGCTGATGCCGCTCGACGATCTGATTAAGCGCGACAACGTCGATACAAGCGTCTACCTGTCAGCGCTGATGAACCTTGTAGGACGGGTAAATGGAACCACCTAC
>CAVYPD010000005.1:0-367688 GCA_963770275.1 uncultured Alphaproteobacteria bacterium | reverse complement strand
GTGCGGACCGGGCCGCGGCCGGCGGCGTTTTCCCGGTCGAGCGTTCGGTCGGAGATGTTGGCCTGCTTGCAGACCTGCTTCTTGGAATAACTTTGTTCCATTTGGCGACTCCCGCTGCGGTATGTCGCCTATTGGATTAGACAGGTTTTTCGGACAGTATCTCGTTTCCGTCCGAAAATATTTTTCAGCGCCATCGGGTAGGGCGGGGCGTTGGCGGCAGCTATCGTAGTGGGAGGGTCTTGCCGTCGCGCTTGTTGCGAATCAACTGCGCGACCCAGCGGACGTCGGGACAGTTCTCGCCCATCGTTTCCTTGATTGTATTTGCGGCGGGTTGGCTTTTCATGAACGGATCGTGCTTGAAGAGGCGCCGCGCTGCATTCAGAACCGGTTGCACCCAGTCCTTTTCCGTCTTTGGCTGCGATCCGGCGTGGGCCGCGATGTCTTTCCGCAGCTGCCGCGCGATTTCAGCCATTTCGTCTGGATCGAGCTTGGCTATCCGCATCAATTCATGGAAGGCCAACGTCATTCGGAACGCCGCAGAGGCGCTCGGAGACTTGGTGACCTCGTGGAAAGACGAGACGAAGTCGGTCTCCGCGGTTTTCGCCTCGAACCGCTCAAGTTCATCGAGATCCGAGCGCGCTCGTATCCGCAGCACACAATGTATCGCAAGCGCGCACGATGCGGGCCGTCGCTCCCTGCGGCTTCCAGTGTCTCTCGCCAATGCGGGTAGAACGCGTCGGTTTTCGCGATGAAGACTTCTAGAAAAGCCCCATATGGCTCGCGCTCCCTCGGTTTCACGGCGTAGTACTGCTCCATCAGCGCGCGCAGCTCGGGGTCGTCCGTGAGCGCACGCAAATTGTCAACCTTGCCGACAGCCGGCTTTTTCATTGGGAAAGCCGGTTTTCATCGCCCATTGCGGGCGGATTAATGCGCGTGGCGGATCGAAAGGAACTGACGAAGAAACCTTCGCTTGCACGGGCCAATTGTCCGGCCCTGCAGCCCTCGAAAATCAACGGCCCGCGCGAAACTGGAAATACGGCTGGATCACGCTCCAGTGGCGGGACCCTTTATGCGCAAGCTGTTGCGCCGCCACGACTTTTTCTGCGCGCCTGATCTCATATCGGGTGGTGACGCCAATTGCTTTGCGCTCGCAGCGTCGCATAACGTCGGGTCTCGTCACGTCTAGTCACATGTTTCGCATCTCGGCCGAAGCTCCATCCCTTTTGGCCGCCTCTCGCCCCTAATAGTACACTAGCGCGCCATGACCGTTCCTGCGCGAGTGAAGCAAGCCGACATCGCGCGCGCCCTGCGCGAGGCTCAGAGATTCGGGGCGAAGCGCGTCAAGATCGGCCCGGATGGATCGATTGACATTGTTCTCGAAACAGAAGAGCAAGCCGCCGCCCTGCCCAATGGGCGCAATGACGAGCCGCTGGGACCGATCAGGATTTGTACTGGCCGAAGAAGAAGGTCGTCCTCTAATGCCTCGCCCCCACTTGCCCTTCGTTCACCGCCAGGTCACCCGGCATGGCCGCAAAGTCTGGTACTTCCGCCGTAATCGCAGCGAGGCCCGCGTTCGCTTGCCCGATCTCTATGGTTCGGATGAATTCACAGCCACCGATCGCGCCTGTCTCGCCGGCCAGCCGATGGTCATCCGAAACCAACGGCAGGCGCCGAAGACGAAGTTCGAAGGCCTGATCGATCTCTATTGCAAGAGCTCGGAATGGCAGGCCTACAAGCCGATCAACGTGGACAACGCGCGGCCATATTTACGAAAAATGGGCAGCGCTCGATTATGACACCGAAGACATAACCAGATCTGTCATCGAGGCGCTCGAGGCGCGGAAGGAAACCCCAGAGCAAGCCAACTCGATCCTACGGTCCGAAGAACCTCTTCGCTTGGGCGGTCAGCGCCGGCCACGTCGACCGCAATCCTTGTGAAGGGATCAAGGGCCTCAAGCCCAAGAAGACTGGCGTCGATGAAGAGGACGGCCACAAGACTTGGCGCGAGCAAGAACTCGCGAAATTCGAGCGGGCCTATCCGCTCGGCTCATACGAGCGGCTTGTCTATTCGATCCTGCTCTACACGGGCCTCAGAATTGGCGACGCGGCGCGGCTCGGCCGCCAACACATTCAAAAAGATGGCACGATCCAGCTTCGGAATGAGAAGACTGGCGCTGTCGTCTATCTGCCGATCCTCGCGCCGCTGCGCCAAGCGCTTGCGGCCGGGCCCAAGGGGCGGCCCGAGCAATTGGCCTTCATTACCCTGAGGCGCGCTACCAACGTCGGCAAAGAGCACTTGGGCGCTTGGTTCAGCGAAGCCGCCGAGCGAGCAGGCCTTGTCGATTGCACGGCGCACGGCATTCGCAAGGCTGCCGCTCGCCGGCTCGCCGAGGCCGGCGCGACGGTCAATCAGTTGATGGCGATCTTCGGCTGGGACGCGACCGGATATGGCGATCAAATACACCCGCGAAGCGAGCAGGAAGCTCATGGCGGCGGAGGCGATCGGCGGCCTCGTCAGGGCCGAACTCGAGAACGTCTATTCCCTCACCGCGATTTTGGGTGAGGGAACGATGGCCGAAGCAGCAGCATTATCAATCGTTTAAGTTTGGTCTTGGAGTTGACGAGAGAATCCAAGGAAATCCAAGGAAAGCCAACCCTCATAATTGGGGGTTTTCGCAAGCAAACGGCCAGGACCAAGAAAACCCAAACCGGACCGTCGGGACCCCGTAAGGGGTCGCCGCCGCCCCCTAGTATCGCCCCGTGTAGCGAGGCCCGATTCCTGCTCGCATAACGAAGCGGCGCAACGGCCCGACGGCGGAGAGCGCGGCCAAGCCGGCGCCGCGCGCGAAGTCGACGGGGGCGAAATGAGAGAGCAATGACCGGTTGAGGGCGTCAACGGCCCCAGTCCGAAGCATGACGTCGCTGCGCCTCGCGCGCTCATAGGCGGCCAACGTCTCCGCTCCGCCGATGTCGCGCCCGTCCGCTCGCGCTTCGGCGGCGCAGGCGACGATCGCCTCGACGTCCCGCAGGCCAAGGTTGAGCCCTTGCGCGCCGATGGGCGGCAGGACATGCGCCGCATCGCCAACGAGCGCCAGCCGTTCGCCGACTATCTCGGGCACGGTCTGGCGGATCATGGGGAAAAATCCGCGCTGGCCCTCGATGCGTATGGCGCCGAGCAGCGAGTGCGCCTCACGTTCGATTTCGCGCGAAAGGGCTTCGTCGTCGAGTCCCTCGCGCCGGCGCGCGTCGTCGCGTGACATCACCCAGACGAGGCTCGAGCGGTTGGGCGCGGTCGCTGAGGCGGGCAGGGGAACGAGGGTGAAGGGCCCGCCGCGGGTGTGGAATTCGGTCGAGAAGTCGTCATGCGGCAATCGGTGGGCGAGATGCGCCGTCAACGCGGTTTGCGGATAGCGATGGAGGCGCGTTGTGAGGCCTGCGGCGCGGCGCGCCTTCGAATCCCGGCCGTCGGCGCCGATCGCAAGAGGGGCCACGATCTCGCGCCCGTCCTCGAGCCGCGCCCGAACGGCGTGGGCGGAAAATTCGTACGCCTCGATCCCCGTGGCGACGCGCTCGACGCCGGGAATCTGCGCGACCTTGGCCGCGAGCGCCTCGGCCATAAGGTCGTTTTCGATATTCCACCCGAAGGCGTCGAGCCCGATCTCGGCCGCGTGGAACTCGACCGGCCGCGGCGGAAAGAACGCTCCCGTGTCGTCGATGAGGCGCAATGAGCGCAGAGGCGCGGCTCGGGGCTCCAAATCAGCCCACACGCCAAGGGACTTCAAAAAAGCCACGGATTGGTTGAGGAGCGCGACGGTCCGTCCCCGCCCGGTCCGCTCGGCCGCGCCGCAGCAGACGACATCGAACCCGGCCCTGGCCATGCCGTACGCCGCAGTCAGTCCGGCAAGCCCCGCCCCCGCGATCAAGACGTCCGACTCGCATCCGGGAAGACTTATCGCCGTTGGTCATCGTCGGTCTCCCCGCATCCGTCTTACTACCGCCGATGGTTCAACTTTGCGGTCGGGGAGACGGCGTCGCGCAACTTTGATAAGGCGGACGCTGTAAGGTCAAGCCAACGCCAGACCCTTAAGTGAGTCGCGCGGCAGGCGGACAGGGCAGGGCATGTCGATCGAAAAGCGGCCCGCTGGCGTCGCGAGCGCCGCGGGTTTCTCAGTCCATCTCTTCACCGCATCGGGCGGGGCGGTGGCGGTGCTTGCGCTATACGCGGCGATCGAGCGACATTTCGCGATCTCCTTCGCCTGGCTTGGGCTTGCTCTGTTCATCGACGGAATCGACGGCACGCTCGCGAGGGCCGCGAAGGTGCAAATCACGGCGGCGACGATTGACGGGACAGTCCTCGACCTGGTGATCGACTTTCTCACCTACGTGCTCGTGCCGGTGATCGCGCTCTGGCGCTCGGACCTCATGCCGACCCAAGCGTCGTTCTGGATCGGACTTGTCGTCACGATCGCGTCCGCCCTTTATTTCGCCGACACCCGAATGAAGACCGACGACCTTTGGTTTCGCGGATTTCCCGCCACTTGGAATATCGTTGTCCTCTATCTCTTTGTCCTTCGACCGCCATGGGTGGTCAGCGCGCTCATTCTGCTTGGCGCGGCGGCGCTCATGTTCACCCCGGTCGTATTCATCCATCCATTGAGGGTAGCCCGAATGCGCCGCCTGACCATCGCGATGACCGTCGCTTGGTTCGCCCTGGCGGCGCTGGCGATCGCCGAGAACTTAGAGCCCCAGCCCTGGGTCGGGTGGGGCCTGATCGTGACGGCGGCCTATTTCCTTGGGTTGCCGTTCCTGCGTCATTCGCCTCTGGCGGAGCCCTGAGAACGGTGCAGAAGCGCAGGAAGCGGCTTGCGAGCCGGATTGAATCCTTGGTATAGCCGCGCCTCGCGATGCTGCTTGGCTTCATCGTTGGCCTCGTGGCGGAGTGGCTACGCAGAGGACTGCAAATCCTTGCACCCCGGTTCGATTCCGGGCGAGGCCTCCAAACAATTTTTCATCCGGGGCGGTGATCCGTCCCACGTCGCGGGTCTGGGGCAAGGGGGCGCACATTTCCGCCGAAACGATGCTTGACCGGCGCGTGCACATGGTCAACGGCCAAATCCGCACTGGAGGGGTGGTCGATAAGGCTGTGCTGGCGGCGTTCCTCGAGACGCCGCGGCAGCATTTCGTTGCGCCAGAACATGAGTCTCTGGCGTATCTCGATCGCGAACTGCCGGCGCGTCACGCAAAGTTTCGCCGCCTGCTGGCCCCCATGGTCCTGGCGCGGATGTTTCAGGCGGCGACGGTCGTTCCAACTGATCGCGTGCTCGATGTTGCGGGCGGCTCCGGCTACGGGGCGGCTCTGCTTGCCTCCATGGGCGCCAAGGTTGTCCTTTTGGAATCCGACGCCGCTGCAGCGGAAGCGGCCAAGAGTGAACTTCACAATCGCGCGAGCGTCACCGTGGTCGTCGGGCCGCTTGATAGCGGGGCCGCTGCTCTTGGGCCTTTCGATCTCATCGTCGTCGAGGGCGCGTTTGGTGTCTATCCGGAGAGCCTCATCGCGCTGATGGCCGACCCAGGACGCCTCGTTGGCGTTGACTCATCTTCCGAGCCGTCTCAGGCGGTTATCTACGAAAAAAACGGCGGAGGACTGAGCCGTAGGGCCTTGTTCGAAACCAAGACAGAGATCCTCGATGGCTTCAGGCCTCGGGTGAGCTTCGCCTTCTAACTCATTGGATCTTTGTTTCGTGAAGCCGCTGGGGTGCGCGAAGTGTCTCATCTTTGCGACGCTCAGTGAAAAAATGGGCGCCACGCCGGCTGCCTGGCGCAGGTTCCGTAGCGCGACCGGGATTTCTCCGCGTATGATGCTTGGTATGATTCTTGACGGTTTGGCTGCTTCGGCGAGCGAGCAGGAGGCGGCGTTGGTTGAAGTGTGTTGGCTGTCGCGCTCGCGTCTTTGATTTTCGCGTTGGACGTGCAAGTTAAGCGACGGCGAGAGGGCCGGCCGCTGACTTCACGATGCGGCGAAGGGCGCGTGAGGCGGGGATGATCTGGGGCTCAAGCGCATTTGAGAGGCGGTCCGCCGCATGGTGCGGCGTGGCAACGCGCAGCTGCTTGCGCGCGGCGCTCTTGGCGGGAGTCGGCCTGACGATCGGCGTTGGCGCCGGCCGGGCGGAAACAATCGGCGGCGCGCTTACCAAGGCCTATTTGACCAGCCCCGACATCAATACGCAGCGCGCCGCGGTAAGGGTGGCGGACGAAAACGTTCCGAAGGCGAATGCCGGCTATCTGCCGACCGTCGAGGCGACTGGGAATATTGGGATCCAGCGCTCGCGAGCCAATGAGGTCGTTCCCTCGGGGGCCAACGATGGCACCTTTTCCTCAACGCCGACGGAGAACTTCATCGCCAAGCCGCGAGGGTACGGCGTTCAGGCCAACGAGACAGTGTTCAACGGCAACCGCACGCTCAATTCGATCCGTCAGGCCGAGTTGCAGGTCTTCGGGGCGCGGGAGCAATTGCGAAACACCGAGCAGAACACGCTTCTTTCAGGCCTCACCGCCTATATGGATGTGCTTGAGGACACGGCCATTCTCGGCCTCGACAACAACAACGTCGATGTGTTGAAAGAGCAGCTGCGCGAGACGCGCGACCGCTTCACCGTAGGCGAGGTGACGCGCACCGACGTCGCCCAAGCGGAGGCGAGCCTGGCGCAGGGTCAGGGTATCGCGCTCAGCGCTGTGGCGACCTTGCAGGCCGCGGTGGCGCGCTATCGGCAATTCATCGGCGATCAGCCGACCAGCCTCGCACCGGTGAAGCCGCTGATGAGGCCTATACCGAAAACATTACCCGAGGCGATATCGATCTCGCAAATCGAGCATCCGGCGATCAGCGGTTCTCTGCATGGCGTCGACGCGGCGGAATTGCAGGTGAAGATCGCCGAGGGCGCGCTCTATCCGACCGTGGGGCTCTCCGCCTCGTTCACCAACCAGTACGACTCAGGCGGGGTGCCCGGCCTGCACCAACTGGGCGGTCAGATCACGGGACAAATCACAATTCCCATCTATCAGGGCGGCGCGGAATATGCGGCGACTCGACAGGCCAAGGAGAGCCTCTCCCAACAGGAAATCCAGACCGATTCCTTGCGCAACCAGGTTCGCCAGGCCGTGGTCGCCGCCTGGGGCCTCAACGAGGCTGCGGTTGGCGTGGTGCGCGCCGCCCGAGCGTCGGTCTCCGCCAACGAAGTGGCGCTGACCGGGGTGCGCGAAGAGGCGAAGGTCGGGCAGCGGACGACGCTCGACGTGCTCAACGCCCAACAGGCTTTGTTGCAGGCGCGAACGACACTGGTTCAGGCCGAACACGATCAGGTCGTCGATTCCTACTCGTTGTTGTCGGCGATCGGCCGGCTCAACATCCCGACCCTCGGACTTGCCGTCGCGGAGTACGATCCGCGGGTGCATTTCGACCAGGTGAAGAGTAAGTGGATCGGCCTCAGGACGCCGAGCGGACAGTAAGTCTCTTGGTTCGGGTCCGAGCCGGTGGCGGCGCCGAGTGACCATCGTGTGTTGGAGTTTAGCGAAGCACCGCTCGAAGCGCCGACAGCGTTGGTTTTAGTCTGACTTCGCGATGTGCGCATAGGACAAAGCTCCTTGGATTGGAGCAAGGCGGTCTGATGAGCTCAACCAATTCGAATCCCAGCGATCGCGATTTCGAAGCGATTCATCGCGCGCAGAGGGCGCACGAGCCGTCGATGGAAGAGATTCTCGCCTCGATCCGCAACCTAATCACTGACGACCCCGTGAAGGGGGCGGCGCCCAAAGAGCCGCCGCCGACGCCCACGCCGCAAATCGTCTATTCCAAAAACGCTGCCGCGCCACATGGCGATACCGCCGGACTGTCCCAGCGCCCAGACGCGAACACACCGACGGTCGTCTGGCGTCGGCCGCAAGCCGTCGAAGCCGAGACCACCGCCGACGCGGTCGAGCCCGGCGCGGACCCTCTGCTGTCGCCCGAGGCGAACGAAGCGGTCGCTTTGTCCTTCGGGGCCTTGTCGGCCAATCTTGAGGTTCGCAGCGCCGAGCTCGCCGACAGCATGGTGCGCGATATGCTGCGGCCGATGGTCAAGGAATGGCTGGACGACAACCTTCCGACGATGGTCGAGCGGCTGGTCCGGGATGAAATTCAGAGGATCGCGCGCGGGCGGAAATAGCCTCCCGACTTGCGTCGCGCGTTGACTTCGACCGCGACGATGCCTTTATAGCGCTTGTGGCGCTTGCGCCTGCGGCGTCCGTAGCCGGCGCCGCTCGGAACGCCGCCATTTGATCCAAGGGCGTCTCCGACGGGATCGCAGACCAGAAATCCATGATGGACAAATCGTTCGACTTCGCTGCCGCAGAAGGCCGCGCCTCCGCGCTTTGGGAGGAGACAGGCGCCTTCCGGGTCGGTCGCGCCGACCGGGCGGAAGCGCAACCGTTTTGCGTTGTCATTCCCCCGCCGAACGTCACCGGCAATCTTCATATGGGCCACGCGCTCAACAACACGCTTCAGGACGTCCTGTGCCGCTACTGGCGCATGAACGGCCGCGACGTGCTGTGGCAGCCAGGCGTGGACCATGCCGGAATCGCCACGCAAATGGTGGTTGAGCGCATGCTGATGGAACAGCAGGAGCCGGACCGCCGCGCGTTGGGTCGCAAGGCGTTCGTCGAGCGCGTCTGGGCGTGGAAAGCAGAATCGGGCGGGGCTATCGTGGCCCAGCTCAAGCGCCTCGGCGCTTCCTGCGACTGGAGCCGGGAGCGGTTTACGCTCGACGAAGGCCTGTCACGCGCGGTCGCGAAAGTGTTCGTGCAGCTCTATCGCGAGGGGCTCGTCTACAAGGACAAGCGCCTAGTCAACTGGGATCCTAAGTTCCAGACCGCGATCTCGGACCTGGAGGTGGTGCAGGTCGAGACGAAGGGCTCGTTCAAGTGGTCTCGTGACGACGGCGCGCCGCTCGATGCGGCGGCGCTCGCCAAGGTCTTGGCCAAAAACCCCAACGGCCACCTCTACTACCTCGAATATCCTGTCGTGGACTCTGAGGGTGAAGAGACCGGCGAACGGCTTACCGTCGCCACGACCAGGCCCGAAACGATGCTGGGCGACACGGCGGTCGCGGCGCATCCGGACGACCCGCGCTATCAGCATCTGTTCGGTAAACGAGTCCGCCTGCCGCTGGTCGGCCGCCTGATCGCGATTGTCGCTGACGAATATTCGGATCCCGAAAAGGGCGCTGGCGCGGTCAAGATCACGCCCGCGCATGACTTCAACGATTTCGAAGTCGGCAAGCGGCATGAGGCCGAGGGTGTGCGTTCGATCAATATTCTCGACGCCCAGGGGCGAGTAACGCTCAAGGGCAATGTCGACTTCTTCGACGGGCTGGAGAGCGACAACGATCATGCCCGGCTGATCGCCACAGTCGATAGCCAGGACCGCTTCGTCGCGCGGAGCCGGATCGTCGAGATGATGGCGCTCGCCGGCTTTCTCGCGAAAATCGAACCGCACGCGCACGCAGTTCCGCACGGCGACCGGTCGAACGTCGTTATCGAACCCTGGCTCACCGATCAGTGGTACGCCGACGCCAAGACGCTGGCCGAGCCGGCGATCGCCGCGGTGCGCGAAGGCAAGACCCAGTTCGTCCCCAAGACCTGGGAGAAGACCTACTTTGATTGGCTCGAGAACATCCAGCCGTGGTGCATTTCTCGCCAGCTCTGGTGGGGACACCAGATACCGGCGTGGTATGCGCCTTGGGGCGCGGTCTTTGTCGAGGAGACTGAAGACGCGGCTTACGCCGCGGCGCTCGCCGACGGCGTTGAACGCGGCGCTTTGGCGCAAGCCGAGGCTGATGCCCTCGCGGGCGATCCCGCCCGGCTGGCCGAAATGTTCACGCGCGACGAGGACGTGCTCGACACCTGGTTCTCCTCCGCTTTGTGGCCTTTCTCGACGCTGGGCTGGCCGGAAGAGACGCCGGAGCTCAAGCGTTTCTACCCGACCGACGCGCTCGTCACCGGCTTCGACATCATCTTCTTCTGGGTCGCACGGATGATGATGATGGGACTCCATTTCATGGAGGAGGTCCCGTTCCACGACGTCTACATTCACGCCCTCGTCCGCGACGAGAAGGGCGCGAAAATGTCGAAGTCGAAGGGTAACGTCATCGATCCCCTCGACCTGATCAACCGGTTTGGCGCCGATGCGCTGCGCTTCACGCTCGCGGCGATGGCGGCGCAGGGCAGGGACATCAAGCTCAGCGAAGCCCGGATCGAAGGCTATCGCAATTTCGCGACCAAGCTATGGAACGCCTCGCGCTTCGCCGAGATGAATGGCTGCCTTCGCGTCGAGGGGTTCGATCCATCAGCCGTGCGCGAACCGCTCAACCGCTGGATTCTCGGCGGGGCCGCCTCGGCGGCGGCGGAGACGGCCGGGGCGATCCAGGCTTATCGCTTCAACGACGCCGCCAACGCGGCATATCGGTTCGTCTGGAGCGTGTTCTGCGACTGGCATCTAGAACTGGCTAAGCCCCTGCTTCAGGGGGACGCCGCCGAGCCGGCCGCCAAGGTCGAGACGCAGGCGACGATCGCCCATGTGCTCGACATGATCTACGCCATGCTGCACCCCTTCATGCCGTTCCTCACCGAGGAGCTTTGGGCGATCACGGGGGAAGCCGGTCCCAAGCGCGCCGGTCCTTTGGCGCTGGGGCCATGGCCTGCCCAAGGGTTCGAAGTTGACGAGGCGGTCGAAGCGGAAATCGGGTGGGTGGTCGATCTGATCGCCGAGGTGCGTTCGGTGAGGTCGGAAATGGGGGTGGCGCCGTCGATCCAGACGCCGCTCATTCTGATCGCGCCGAGCGAGCGGGCGGCCAGAAGCGCGCGCGCTTGGAGCGACAGCATCGGGCGCCTTGCCCGCGTCGCATCGATCGAGACCGTCGAGGCGCCGCCGCCCGGCGCGCTGCTCCTGGTTGTGCGTGGCGAGACGGTGGCCCTGCCGCTTGCCGGCGTAGTCGACCTTACGGCGGAGAAGGCGCGTCTCGATAGAGAGATCGCCAAGGAGAAGCTCGAAATCGCGAAGGTCGTGTCCAAACTCGGCAACGACGACTTCGTCGCCCGGGCGCCTGAGGACGTCATCGCCGAACATCAGGACCGGCTGGAGACGTTTCAGGCACGGCTCGTTAAGCTTACCGGCGCACGCGAGCGCCTGCAGCGGTTTGAGGGGGCCTGAAGCGGCAAATTGTTGCTTTTTCGCAACATCTCCGACGCAACTTTTGCGAGTCGGGATTCCGGCTGCAAGACGCCGCTATTGCGCCATAAACGGCCCGCACTTTGAAATCATTGATGAACGAAAGTCGTCCAAATCGCGAGCCCCCTCAAAAGGACCGCGACGCGGCTGGATACAACTCGGGATCGATATGCGGGCGGTTGCGTGTGCGAAGGTAGCAGTCGAGAGGACGTTGTTGCGGCGGCGTTTCGCTTTCGCAATCATTGGATCGATGACGCTGGGATGCGCACCCGCCTTCGCTTTCGACGGCTCAACGTCCGACCCGTCAGAGAAGATCCCCAAAAATTTCACTGATCCGAGTCAGGCGCTGCGCGCGGGCCTTGCCGAGTTGAAGGCTGGCGACGCCGACGCGGCGGCCGCAGCCCTCACTTACGCCGCCGAGGGCGGGCAAGATCTCGCGCGCTGGAAACTTGGGGAGATGTATGCGGACGGTCAGGGGGTCGAACAGAATGACCTTAAGGCTTACCATTACTTCAACCAGATGGTCGAAGATTACGACGAAGACCAGCCGGATCGGCGAAATCTCAGCGCAATCTCGAACGCGTTCGTCGCAGTTGGCGTCTATTGCCTGAATGGCATACCGAAGAGCGAAGTGCGACCTGATCCCGGACGGGCGCACGAATTGTTTCAATACGCGGCCACGATCTTCGGCGATCCCAATGCGCAATATAATCTCGCCCATATGTATACGGTCGGCGCTGGAGGCCTCGCCAAGGACAATGTCGCCGCTGTTCGCTGGTTGGCGGTGGCGGCCCAGAAGGGCCATGCGCCGTCCCAGGCTTTGCTCGGACATATGCTATTCATGGGCGACGGCGTGCCCCATCAGCGTGCGCGCGGATTGATGTGGCTCGAGTTCGCCAAGGATGCCGCGCCGGCGCCAAGCGATGCGTGGATCCGCGACCTCTATCAGCGCGATTTAGAGTCGGCGAGTGAGGGTGATCGGCAGGCGGCTGCGGCCCTCCACGACGCGCGCGCCAAGCACGCTTTTCCCTCGGCGCCGGTCCGAGACGTCGTGAAGTTCATCCTCAAGCCGCTCGGCCAGTTCAGCCCGCTGGCAGGCACTCCGGCGTCGCCGCAATAAACGCGTGTCCCAACTCGCCTGTCTCGACGCTCCGGCGGGGTTCAAACCCGTCCGGAGCGCTGAGCTTTTATCGACCTCTCCAAAATGCCGTTTATGGAGTGGTTCTCTTCATGGCCTGATCGGCGCCCGCAGGCTGCATAGCGGAATCTGCAAGCGTGCTAGACGCATATTTGAAGTCGGGCGCGGCCTTCAGCTCATCCAAGGTCACGTTGAGGATTGCCTTGTCGGGATAGCCCTGGCTCGCCTCGGTAGCCGATGGGTCCGTTTCCTTCATCGGCGGCGACTGTTGTCCACTTGTGGCGGTCATTGGGGTTGGCTGATCGGTCGCCGGAACCTTCCGGGCTTCCGTACGCCATTGCATTGCGGAGAACGGAACGGCGACATCTTTCTTGCCGAACCCAAGGAATCCACCGACACCGACCACGATCGTTTGGGCTGACCCGTTCTTATCCAGCAGCAAGTCGTCGATCTTTCCGATCTGCTTGTCGTCGGAGCCGTAAACGCCGACCCCGATCAATTTCGGCGCGCGCCACTGCGACTTGTCCTGGCTTGTCACGAAGTTGACGCCCGAAGGCGCCTGGGTTTGCGCCGATGGGTTCGCGGGAGCCTGCGGATTGTCCGCCGCGTAAGCGCTGGACCCAACAAGCGCGGTGCTGAACAAGGTTGCGTAAACAAGAGTCTTAAGCATCTTCGCCTCCTTTTCGAGAAGCAAGGCGTCGAGCGTCCACTCTATCCATATTGCTCGGACACGCTCGTCCGCCGCTCCGGACGCCTCGCCGCGCACGGAGGCTGCTCGCTGGCGCACTCATTTGGGGCGCCCACAAAACAACCGCCGGCCGATACAAATGTTCCTTTGGGAACTCCCCCGGAGCGTTTTTGCCTCGCAGATCTGCTGGTTGCGGAGGCGCACCGGTTGATCGTCTTAGCCGCTCGCATAGAATGCGGGGCAAGTGGGGGGCCAGTGGGTGCCGCAAACCGAAATCGACGCCGTTCGCGCGCTCTTAAGCGCCCAGCCGAGGCCGGTGGGCTGGGAAGAGCGCCGACGCCGGATTGAGGAGGTCGGAGCGGTCTGGCCGGTCGCGGACGACGTCAAGCTCGAGCCGGTTGATCTCGACGGGGTCAAAGCCGAATGGTCGATCGTCCCCGGCGCCCACGCTTCACGCTTGCTGATCTACTTTCATGGCGGAGGCTATTGCTCCGGTTCGATCGTGAGTCACCGCCGATTGGTGACCGAAGCCGGACGGGCAGGGGGCCTGCGCACGTTGTCCGTGGACTACCGCCTCGCGCCCGAGCATCCCTTTCCGGCAGCGCGTGACGACGCACTGGCCGTCTGGCGGCGCTTGCGGCGCGAAGGCTGCCCGGCCAACCAGATTGCCGTCGGCGGCGATAGCGCGGGTGCAAATCTCACGTTGGCTCTGGTCGGGGAGCTCAAGCGTGCGGGCCAGGACCTGCCCGGCTGTCTCTGGCTCCTATCGCCGTGGGTCGATCTCACCATGTCGGGAGCGACGCTCTTGACCAAAAGCGCCGTCGATCCGCTCATTCAGAAGGGGTACCTGGAGGGGCTGGCCGACGCTTATGTCCCAGCCGGGATGGACCGGAAAGACCCGCGCGTGTCGCCTCTCTACGCCGATCTTAAAGGGCTGCCGCCCACCCTCATCCAGATCGGCTCGGCCGAGACCTTGCTCGACGACGCCGTCCATTTCGCCGCCGCCGCCGGCGCAGCCGACGTCGCTGCGACCCTCCAAATTTGGCCGTACATGATCCATGCTTGGCCGCTCTGGAACGCGCATCTCGAGCCCGGCCGACGCGCGCTTGCGCATGCCGGCGCGTTCTTCAAGGAACATCTGTAAGCGCCGCGCGTCTCGCGGATGCGCTTGCCAAAGGCCTTCAATGCGGGCACGCAAATCTCGGGCCGAACTGCGTTCGGGAACCGGGCGGATGACTTGACGACCACCGAGCTAAACGTCGACCCGGACATGCCATCGAGCGCCGAACCGCCCTCGGGTTTGCTCGGCAATCCCGCCTTCATGGTCATTCTCATGGCGACGTCGCTTTCGAGTGTCGGACTGGCGATGTTCGACACGGGTTCGGCCTGGATGATGACCAGCCTCAACCCGAGTCCGAGACTGGTCTCAGCCGTCCAGGTCGCCACCACCCTGCCGCTCTTTCTCCTGACCCTGCCGGCCGGAGCGCTGACCGATGTCGTGGACCCACGCCGTCTCCTGATCGTTACGCAAACGCTCGCGGTCGGCGATTTCCGTCGTGTTCGCCGCCGCGGCTTCGGCTGGGTTGGCAGGCACGACCTCGCTGCTCACGACATCGTTCCTGATGGGCATGTGTGGCGCGCTCGCGGCGCCGGGATGGCTCCTCATAACCACGCTGCTTGTGCGAACAGCGGACCTCGACGGCGCGATTGCGATCGATACCGCGGGCTACAATGTCGCGCGGGCGATCGGTCCGGCGATCGCCGGATACGCGATCGCAAGGCTCAGCATCGCCGTTCCATTCTGGGGCTGCTGCGCCGGCAATCTGGCGCTGCTCGCGGCGTTGCTCTGGTGGCGGGCGCCGCGAAAGCCGAAGGAAACCTTGCCGGCCGAACGTCTGTTCAGCGCAATGACGACCGGCGTGCGCTATGTTCGCTACAGTCGTGAAATGGACGCGACGCTCATTCGCGCCATCGCGTTCTTTCCCTTCGCGAGCGCCTATCTCGCCTTGCTGCCGCTTGTGGCGCGCAGCCAGGATCGTGGCGATGGGGCGGAGGTCTATGGCCAGTTGATGGCGGCCGTGGGCGTCGGCTCGATCGTCGCCACATTCGCTCTCAACTGGTTGAAGAGGCGGCTTGGCGCGAACGGGCAGGCCGCGCTGGGCGCGGTCGGAACCGTCGTCTCGCTATGTCTCCTCGCCTCAGCCCGTGAGCCCATTATGGCGCTCATCGCCAGCTTCATCTCCGGCGCTGCGTCGATCGTCGCCCTGACGACCTTTTTTGTTTCGGCGCAGGTTGCGTTGCCGGAATGGGTGCGTGGCCGGGGCTTGGCGATCTTTCTTACCGTCTACTTCGGCGCGCTGACGCTCGGGAGCGCCGTGTGGGGCGAAGTCGCGACGGCCAAAGGCGTCCCCTTCGCTCTCTACTGCGCTGGCGTGGGGACGTTGATCGGTCTCGCGCTCACATGGGCATGGAAGCTGCAGACGAGCGAAGCGCAGGATCTCACGCCGTCGATGCGGTGGCGCGCGCCTTCCTTCGCCAATCGGGTCGCGGACGATGTGGGACCGATCCTCGGGATCGTCGAATATCTGATCGACCCTTCGGAGAGCAGCGCCTTCCTCGCCGTGATGCAGGACATCAGCCTCGAGCGAAAGCGGGATGGCGCCTATGCGTGGCATATGTTCGAGGACCCGAACCAGCTGGGCAAGATGGTTGAGACCTTCCTCATCCCTTCCCTTCTCGAACTCAGATATCGCGAGGCGCGCGTCACCAAGGCGGACGAAATGATCGAGAACCGTGCGGCGCAGTTTTGGAAGGCGCCGGCCGAAAGCCGCTTTCTCGTCGCACCCCAGCGCCAGCGACGGTCGCACTGGTGGAAACGACGGGGATCGGGCCGCTCGACCATGGCGGTCGACAATGCGGCGGGAGACATCTAGTTCGCGAAGGGTCGGGGCGCGCGCAATCAACCGGCCGCCGCAGAAGGGTGTGTGAAACGGGAGACACGCAATCGCGCGGCTTCCCAATACTCTGGACGGTTCGCGGGTTTCTCCTGCCAAAAAACGGGCGCTAGCTTTTTGCCCAACACGGGCAATCGTCCCGCGTGGACAATTGAGCGCCCGCGCGACAGACCTCAATAGTAGCGCGGAATTCTGCCGTTGTGCGGCGTCATGCGGTCGGAGAGATCGAACATCGCTTCGTCGACATAACACCAGCCCCAGCCTTCTGGCGGATCGTAGCCCTCGATGATCGGATGGCTACTGGAGCGGTAATGCTTGGTCGCATGATGGTTCGGCGACTGATCGCAACAGCCGACATGGCCGCAGGTGCGGCAGATCCGCAAGTGCACCCAGACATCGCCGGTCTTGAGGCACTCCTCGCAGCCGAGCGCGCTCGGCGTCACATCGCGAATGGTCTCCATATGCGTGCAGGTCTTCGACATTATGCGGGCGCCGATCGGTTAGAGATGGGGACCAGGAGCATGCGATAGGAACCTATGGATCGCGGCCACCACCTGGGCGCCTTCGCCAATCGCGCCGCCGACCCGCTTGACCGACCCCGACCGCACGTCGCCGACCGCGAACACGCCGGGGACGGACGATTCAAGCGGCGACGGGACAGGGGCCCCGTCGTCCCCTGCAATCCCGGTGATCACGAAGCCTGCCTTGTCGAGCGCCACGCAGCCTTGGAGCCATTCGGTCGCGGGATCGGCGCCGACGAACAGAAAAACGTTGCGGATGGCAGCTTCGGTCTCTTTACCGGCGCGACCATCGCGCCACCGCACGCCCTCGAGATTGGCGCCGGCCGCGCCGCTGAGCGCAACGAGCTCAGTCTCGGTCATGAGCTCAATGTTCGGGGTCGCGGCGATGCGATCGATCAAATAGCGCGACATGCTTTCGGCCAGCCCCGGCCCTCTGACCATCATGCGCACCTTGGACGCGTGGCGGGAGAGAAAGACCGCGCCCTGGCCGGCCGAATTGCCGCCGCCAACCAGAGCGACCTCTTCGCCGGCGCACAATTGCGCCTCGATCTGCGAGGCCCAGTACCAGATTCCGCGCCCCTCAAACCGGGCTATGTCGGCGATTGTCGGATGGCGATATCGGGCGCCGCTGGCGACCACGACCGTGCGCGCCTGAATGCGCTCGCCGTCGTCTGTCTCGAGAACCAAGGCGTGGTTGGGGCGCGAGCAATCGAGCGTCTTGATCGCGACCGGTATCATGACGTCGGCGCCGAATTTCTGCGCCTGAACGAAGGCGCGGGCGGTGAGCGCCTGGCCGCTTATTCCGGTCGGAAAGCCAAAGTAGTTTTCGATCCGGGCGCTGGCGCCGGCCTGACCGCCGTAAGCGCGGGCGTCGAGAACCGCGACCGTCAGGCCTTCGGAACAGCCATAGACCGCGGTTGAAAGGCCCGCGGGTCCGGCGCCGACCACCGCGACGTCGTAGACGAAGTTCGATCGCGTCGGCGCCGTCAAGCCGATCTGGCGCGACACAGCCGCTTCCGATGGATTGCCGAGCACCGAGCCGTCGGGACAAATCACGAGAGGCAATCCGCCGGCGACATCCGTGTAGCGGGCGATCACCTCCTGTGGCCTCGGGGTCGCGGGCCGGATCGAGCAAATGGTGCGGATAGCCGTTCCTGGTGAGAAAGCCCTCGAGTCGGATCACGTCCGCGGCGCCTGCAGAGCCGATCAGCACGGCGCCGGCCGCGCCGCCTTGCAGGAGGGCGACGCGCCGCAGAATGAGCGCCCGCATGATGCGCTCGCCGAGATCGGCTTCGGCGACCAAGAGAGCACGCAGGCCTTCGGTCGGGATCAGCAGGGTCTCGACGTCGCCCTCCGCCGTTCCGTCGACAAGCGTCGCGCGCGTAGACAGCTGGCCGACGTCCGCGAGAAACTGGCCCTCGCCCTGTTCGACGATCGGCGCTAAATGTCCCAAGCCGTCGCGTTGGGTCAGCGCCACCACGCCTTTGAGCACGACGAACATGCCGGGACTGATCTTTCCCGGCTTCGAACAGCTTTTCGCCGTCCGAATATTTGCGTAACGACCCGTAGCGCCGCAGGCGGTCGATTTCCTGCGCCGTTAGCGCGGGAAACGTCTCCTGATAGCGTGGCCCGCGAGCGGGATAGACGGAATCGGCCATTGGTCTCGAACCTGAGTGATCGGCGCGCCCAGATCGCCGGAAGCGATGCGCCTCACAGGCCGTTTTTTCAAGCCTGGCAGCGAACCCACCAGAAATCCCGTATCAAGGCGGGCAGGGGTTGGCGAAGTCGCTCATTGATTTGACTATGATCTCGGCCGATGTCGTTCCTAAGCAGGAACACGGCGCGGGGAGCCTATTCGACGATGACCGAGACGTTTCAAATTCTGATCCTGCTTTTGGCTGTCATATCCCTGGTCGGCGTCATCGCGAAACGATTGCATATTCCAGCCGCCATTCTCCTTGTGATCACCGGCGTCGGGCTTGCGCTTATCCCGGGGCTGCCGAGCCTGCAACTCGCGCCCGATCTTGTCTTGCTGCTCGTCCTGCCGCCGATCATCTATTGGGACGCGGTGAAGATGAGCTGGAAAGAGTTCCGCTTCAACCTGCGACCTATCGCGCTGCTGGCGATCGGCTGTGTCGTGTTCACCACGGTCGCCGTCGCCGCGGCGACGCATTTCCTGTTGGGCTTTCCCTGGGCGGTCGGGTTCGTTCTGGGCGCCATTATTTCGCCTCCCGACTCCGTCGCGCCGCTGGCGATCGCCCGGCGGATGCAGCTGCCAAGGCGCCTCCTCGTCGTCCTCGAAGGCGAGGGACTGGCGAACGACGCAACCGCGCTCGTCCTTTATCGCTTCGCGGTCATGGCGGTGAGCGCGGGATCGTTCTCGTTCGTCACGGCCGCCGGCAGCTTTGTGGCGATCGTTACAGGGGAGGTCATCTGGGGAATTGGCGTCGGCTGGCTCTGGCTTCGCCTGCGCCGTTGGGTCCGCGATCCTGCCATCGAGATCATGCTCTCGATCTTGACGCCGTTCGTGGCCTATTGGCCGCCCGAGCAGCTTGGCGGCTCCGGCGTGCTCGCCACTTTGGCGGCAGGGCTCTATGTCAGTTGGAACGGCTTGCGCTTGATTCCGGCGGCGACCCGGCTGCCGGGCGCCGTATTCTGGGACTTCCTGACCTATCTGATCGAGGGCATGGTGTTCCTCATCACCGGTCTGCAGGCGCGCACGCTGCTCCCCTCCATTCGCCACTATACGCTCGCGGAAATCGCCATGGCGGCTGTTGTCGTCTGCGTGGTCGTCATCGGGGCTCGCTTCATTTGGATGTATCCCGCGACCTACCTGCCGCGTTGGCTCTTCCCTGCGCTCCGGCGACGCGACCCTTATCCGCCGTGGCAGCACCCGTTTCTGCTCGCGTTCACCGGCATCCGCGGCATCGTCTCGCTCGCAGCGGCGCTCGCGATCCCGTTCACCGTCGCTGACGGAAGCCCCTTTCCACACCGCGATCTCATTCTGATTCTTGTCTTCGCCGTCATTTTCGTGACCCTGGTCGGCGAAGGCTTGACGCTGCCAGCGGTGGTCCGCGCGCTGGGTCTCGCCGACGCCGGACGCCGTGAGCGGCAGGCCGAGCGGGAGGAGGAGTTCAAGGTCCGCAGACGCGCGGTCGAGGCGGCGATTGAACGGCTTGAGTCGCTCGCCGAGAGCCGCAAGCTCGGCGAGCCCGTGGTCGGACCGATCCTCGCTCATCTGCGCAACCGGCTCGAAAATGTCGAGCATCGCAAGGATGGCGAGGCGCATCACAAAAAGGTCGCTGAGCTTAGCGATGAGATCGAGCTCTCGCTGATCGAGGCGGAAAGGGACCTCGTCAACAATCTTTATCGCGCCGGCGAGCTGAAGGATGAAGGCCGCCGCCGCATCGAGCGCGAGCTCGATCTCCGCGACACGCTTCTCGCCAGTCTGAGCTCAACGGAGTGAGCGGGGCCGTGGGAGCGGCGAGGCGCGGTTCGGCGTCTGCTGCCCCGAGTGGGGCGCAAATAAGAGCCAGTAAACGTCAATAAAAGCGCATAAACGCTAGTAAAAGAGCTAGCGTTTACTAGCGTTTATTTTTTGGAATCGAGACTTTTCAATGGGTTACAGCGCGATTGGAGTAAAAAAAACTTCTCCTCCGTTAGGCTGGAGGCCGAACGTCTCGACGCTCCGTTCGTGCTGTTTCCGCCGCAGCAGAGCGGTGGGGTTTCGATCAGCCGAAAGTATACGGGCGCTTCTCGGAAATGCCAAGATTTTGTTCGGCGACCGAAAAACTATGGCCGAATATCGAGCAATTCCAGTCGCTTCAAGGCTGGAATTCATCCCTAAATTGTCGCCCGCGTTCAGCCTTGGCCGCGAAGCCGCAGAATCCGTGACGGAATATACTCGACGTCAATGCTGATCCCGTCCCCGCTGAGGGGGTTCGCCGTGTAGACCACGGAGACGGCCAGCTCGAACTGGCTCACGATCGTCAGGAGCGCGATGGTGAGCGGCGCCTCTCCGCTCGGGGCCGCGCCCAAAAGAAGCTCCGAGATGCGGCAACAATCGTCCATCGTCGCCCCCAGCGGGGGAAGTTTGACGACGTCGACCGGGCGTCCTCGGAGAGCGGTGGCAGGGTCGGCGACGTTGGGCTCACGCGCCACGACCGCCCCCGAGTTGATCAAGGGCACGACGAACTTCACAACCGGCGCGGTCACGAGATTGAGATTTTGGATGTTGACCTCGGTCGCGTACACGCCCGGCCGGACGCCTGCGCTGCAACAACAGCTTGCGTCGGTTTGCTTGCCGCACACGATCTTGACGCTGTAGGCGAAGAGACCCTCGGCCGCAGCCGATATGGCGCCGAGTTCCTCGAGAAGTGGATGCGTGAGGCGGTCACCGCGCGAGCCTGTGGTGTTGCTTGCCATATCGACCTCCGTGAATGGGGTTATGGACTGATGAGCTGCGCCGAGGCCTGTGATTACGGTCGTCTAGTTTGCCTCAATACTCTTGGGCAGTCGTTATTGGTCGACTGAAATTAGACGCCCTGCGCCGTTGAAATGCGCCAGAGTGGTCCGCCAAACTATGTGATGAAGCCGCGAAGCCGATTTCGCAATTCGTAAAACTACCCACCTATCGTTTGAGAGGTCCATGGCCGCGCTCCTCGGGGGTCATGCTCGCTCGTTCGTATTTGGGAGTCCTGCCTCGTCGCGACAGCGGGCCGCAGGGAAAGCGCGACGGCGAGGACCGGAAGGCGAATACGAGCGCTGAGCAAGGCCGAGCTGACCTCAGCCCGGGTAATTTTGCCTACTGCAAGCACCCAGCCTGAAATACGCTTGCCCAAACTATAAAAACAGCGGAGTCTCTGCCGCACTTGATCGATTTTTAAGCTAGGCAGGGGTTCATGTCGGAACGCCTCCCAAAATTGGATTGGACCTTCGTTGGGGGCCGTCTTGCCTCAGCCCGCCAACCAAGATTGATCGTGAGCAAGCGTGTCGAAGGTATAAATCATTGTCCGGTTCATTTGGCTCTCCGCCGCCCTGAGTCCGTCGACTAGCTCATAACTGGAACGAGACATGAGCGCGGCCGAAATCGCTGCTGGCATGCGGGGCGCCGCCCTGCGCGGTGCAGTCTACGTCTTGGCCGCCGGTCTGTGTTGGAGCTTCACCGGCATATTCCTGCGTCTGGCGCCACATTTCGACCCGTGGCAGTTCCTCGCCTGGCGAAGCTTCGGGACTGCCTGCGCCATCTCCATCATCGCGCGCTTCGGTCGACAAGGCCGTCTCGTGAGCCGGTTGTTCGCATTGGGTCGCGTCGGCGCCATCGTCACGCTAGCGTTCGCTGTCGCGTCAATCACGTTCATAATCTCGATGAAGACAACGACGGTAGCCAATGCGCTGTTCTTGTCGTCCTGCGCGCCGCTTCTGGCGGCAATTCTCGGTTATCTCGTGCTCGGCGAGAAATTCGACTCTTCTGGCAGACGGCCTCCATCGCGCTAGGGCTCGCGGGCCTCTTGCTCATCGTCAGCGGTGGCCTCGCGGCGGGAAGCCTGATCGGGAACGTCTGCGCTTTAGCCACTGCACTCGGCTTTGCTGGCGCGAGCGTCGCAATGCGGCGCGGTCGCGTTCGGGACTTTTCGCCTGCGATCTTCGGTTACGGGATCATCGCTTGCGCATTTTCTGCGCTGGTCTGTCTTGGCGAAGGAGTCTCCCTGGTTTCGCCTCTCCCTGACGTCGTGGCCGCGCTCGCGGGAGGCCTGCTGCCAATGGGACTGGGCTTCGCCTGCTTCCTGCGTGGCGCGCCACGCGTTCCAGCAGCGGCGCAGACGGTGCTGGCGCAGACCGAGACGATATTCGGCCCCGTCTGGGTTTGGCTCGTGTTCGGCGAGGCGCCGGGGCTACCGATTCTGATCGGCGGCGCGGTCATCCTCGCTGCTGTGGTCTCGATGGCCGCGGCCAGTTCGGCGGCGCCTGCTCAGCGGGCGAAGTCGCTTTCCTAACTTGGGAGGCGAGTGACCCACTCGGGCGTAATAGGTAGTTTCGCCCACCGAAGCGCTCAAAATCTCGCCAAAAATTGCTGGCCCCAAGCGCGAAGAGGGCGGCCCCGGCGGGCTTTGCACACAAGCGAGGATCGTTCCTGACTTCCAACACAGGCGAGACCACCTGGAGAAACAGGTTGCGAATTTGGACCCTTCGACATGGGACCCGGCGCCTAGACGCCGTCGTCGCTGCGCCCGCCCATCACAAGGTTCTATTCGAGAGCGACAATCTTCGGGTTCTTGAGGTCAATCTGGCGCCGGACGAGGAGGAGCCAGTGCATCATCATCAGTGGCGCTCAATATTCGTCTTGGACCAGGTGCAAGGACCGATCCATGATATCGCGCCCGACGGACACAGTCGCCGCCGAATAGGGATGTCATCAAGGCTCTACAAGCATGGGACGGTAAGGGATGCTTGGTCGTTGATATAGCGCCTCAACCCGCCGGACGTGTCGTCAACGCCTCCGGCCAACATCTTCACGGCATCCGGGTTGAGATGAATGCCGCGAAGTAAGCCGTTCGTCGCAACTGCTGGCGCTGGTCAGTGCGACGTCAAAAGGAGCCGCAGAGCACTGGCTAGGGGCACCATAGCGTCGCAGACCCCAGTTGAAGGTTTCTGGGGGCAAGTTCCTTGGCCCGCTCCATCGCAGCGGCCGCCTCTGCTAGCATCGGCGGCATGCCTCTTCACCTCATCAAGCTCGCCGTTGGCGCGGATTCGCTTGCGGACCTTCGCGAATGGATGGCGGAGCGCATGGCGGACGCCAAGCGCCGCCGCGTCCCGCTCCGCCATGCCCACGTCACCCGGATGGCGCCGAAACGAACCGAACAGGTCCTGGACGGCGGCTCGCTCTACTGGGTCGTCAAAGGCATGATCTCCGCCAGACAGCCGATCCTCGGCCTCGAGCCATTCGTTGATGCGGACGGGATCGGCCGCTGCAAGATCTGGCTCGGCGAGACGGTGGTCGCGGTTGCGCCGCGGCCGATGCGCGCCTTCCAGGGCTGGCGCTACTATCAGGCGAAGGACGCGCCGCCGGACATCGACGAGACCCAGCCTGGCTTCGCCGCCATGCCGGAGGGGATGCGGCGCGAGCTGGCGTCGCTCGGCTTGCTTTAGTAGCCGGACAAAGACTTGGCGCAGAATGTCTACGACCGGCCGGAATTCTTTGACGGCTACAGCCGGATGGATCGATCCGTTCGCGGATTGGACGGGGCCCCGGAATGGCCGGCGATCCAGATGCTGCTGCCGGAGTTACGCCGAAAACGCGTCGTCGATCTTGGCTGCGGCTTCGGCTGGTTCGCCCGATGGGCGATGACTTAAGGCGCGGCTCAGGTGCTGGCCGTCGATCTGTCCGAAAACATGCTCTCGCGGGCGAGAGCGGAGACCGCCGATCCGGGCGTGCGCTATCTCCGGGCCGATCTGGAAAGCCTTGAACTGCCCGAGGAGACCTTCGATCTCGCCTACAGCTCGCTTGCCCTGCATTATGTCGAAGGCTTTGGTAGGCTCGTTGGCGACGTGTTTCAGGCGCTCGTTTCCGGCGGACATTTCGTCTTCAGCATCGAGCATCCGATTTTCATGGCGTCGACAAGCCCCGGATGGCTCACGACCGACGATGGCGGCAGGACTTGGCCGGTCGACCATTACGCGATCGAAGGCCCGCGGATCACCGACTGGCTCGCCAAAGGCGTGAGGAAGCAGCACCGAACTTTGGGCGCGACACTCAACAGCCTAATTGACGCCGGCTTCGCCATCCGACGGGTGGTCGAATGGAGTCCGACGCCTGAACAACTCGCGGCGCAACCTTCCCTGGCGGACGAACTGGACAGGCCGATGATCGCGCTGGTGGCGGCCCAGAAGTAGGAGACGCCTTAACCATTGATCTTTCGTCGCATTGCGACCGTGGTTATCCGTCCCAGCGGCTTGCTAAGCTCTTGGACACCCCCAATCTATTACCTCGGTCGGTAATTGGGCTCGTGATGGACAAGGATAAAGACGGCGCGCTGACGAATCGCCGCGGCGGCGAGGGCATCGCCGCCTTCGTCGATGCGGCGAAAAAGGTTCCCGCGCCGGGTGGGTCCGGCCGCGGCCGGCTGATCTTTGCCCTCGACGCCACGATGAGCCGGCAGCCGACCTGGGATCTCGCCCAATCGCTGCAGGCGAAGATGTTCGAGGCCACGGGCTCGCTTGGCGGCCTCGACGTGCAGCTTGTCTATTTTCGCGGCTTGAACGAATGCCGGGCGTCGAACTTCGTCTCCGGCGGGCAGGGGCTCGCCCAGCTCATGAGCCGCATCGATGTGCGCGGCGGATCGACGCAGATCAAGAGAGTGCTCGCCCATGCGCGCGATGAAGCCAAGCGCGCCAAGGTCGGAGCGCTGATCTTTATCGGCGACGCCATGGAGGAAAACCCGGACACGCTGGCGGCTCTCGCGGGAGAGCTCGCCCTGCTTGGCGTGAAGGCGTTCATGTTCCAGGAGGGGCAGGATCCGGCGGCCAGGCGCACGTTCGGCGAAATCGCCCGCCTGACTGGGGGCGCCTATAGCGCCTTCGACGCTGGCGCTTCTGCGCGGCTCGCGGCGCTCCTGCGCGCGGCGGCGGCCTATGCCGCCGGCGGCCATGCGGCGCTGGTTCGGGAGGCGGCGGGCGACACGGAAGCGCGGCTTCTGCTGTCTCAGATGCGCGGAACGTGAACTTGGCGTAGTTTCGCCTTCGGCTGCAACTAAGTTCGGGCGTTAAACTGCGGCGAGACGGCGCGCCCAATCGAAAGCCTTAGAAGAATGAATCTCGTTATAGGCTTGATCCTGCTGTTTCTTCTCGTGCAAGCGATCAAGCAATTTGGCCGCATGGACGCCGCGACGGCTGCGCGCATTGTGCGCCATGGCGGCGGCGTCCTGGGGATGATTGGCGCGCTGCTCCTGCTTCTGCGCGGCCGGATCGGGCTCGCCGCGACAGTCGCGGGGATGATGGCGAACTTCGCCGGCTGGAAGACGCCCGGCGGCGCGTCGCCGGGCTTTAGCAATGTTGGTGGAGGCGCGCGGCCCGGCAGGTCCTCGGTCGCTCGGTCGGCGATGGTGGAAATGCGGCTCGACCACGCTAGCGGCGCAATGACCGGAACGATCCTGTCTGGCGCCTATGGGGGCCGCGCGCTCGAAACCCTGTCGCGTCCGGAGCTCATGTCGCTCCGCCAGGAGCTCGCGCGCGACGATCCTGACGGCGTCAGCCTGTTAGAGGCATATCTCGACCGCCGGTTCGCCGGCTGGCGTGAGGCAGACCAGGGTCAGCGTCAGGGGCGGGGAAGCAGCGGGGCGATGACGCGCCGGGAGGCGTTCGAAGTCCTCGGCCTCGCCGAAGGTGCGGCCGCGGCGGACATAATTCGCGCCCACCGGACTTTGATGAAGAAGTTTCATCCAGATCATGGCGGCTCGACCACGCTTGCCGCGCGGGTCAATCAGGCCAAGGATGTTCTGATGCAGCGTCAAGGCTAGCGACTCCGAAAGCTACGCGTCAGTCGTGGGCGGTGAAGCAGGAAAATCCGGTGCGTTTGAGCGAACGGCATGCGGCTTCCGCTGAAGCCGAAATCCAGGCCGGCGAAACGCGCGCGGTAGAGGGTGGCGTCGCCTTTGCGCACTTTCTCAGTAACGGGCTTGGCTGCGGCGAGCGTCGAACGGTTGCGTTCGCGAGCGCGGCTCAAAAGGGCGTTGGCCTTGGCGAGGTTGTCGGGGGCGCCGATCTGGATCATCACGCCACCAGCGGAAGCGTCGGCAGCGTTGTCGTCTTTGGCGGAGGCGCGGCCCGGACGCCGGTCGTCGGCCGAATTCTCGGGCCGCCCAAGCGGGGGCATGATCAGCGCGCTTGCCGCCGCGAGCCGCGCCTAAGTCTTCGCTGACGGCTTGGCGCCGGCCGGGCTTTTAAGCATGCCGAGATCGGCGGCCGTCGGCTGCGGGGTCGCAGCTTCTTCGTCGCCAGCCCCGTCGTCGCCTTCCCCCGCGGCATTTGCCGCGCGCGCCGCGGCGGAGACGCGTTCAAACTTGGCTTCGGCGACAACCGCCTGACGCGCCCGCGCCGGAGGCGCGACGGCCGGTTCGGCGGCCGGCACGGTCGTCTCGACCGGCGAAGCGTCGGCGACTGCGGTCGCGGTATGCGCCGTCGACGCTTCAGCAATGTGGTCGCCAATCAGGTTCGCCATGATCCGGTCGCGCCCTGCGGCGGAGCGCCCACCCATGACGACAGCAAGCAGCGACCGTCCGTCACGATGGACCGAGGTCAGGAGATTGAAGCCGGACGCTCTGGTGTAGCCGGTCTTGATTCCATCCACGCCGTCGACGCGGCCGAGCAGATGATTGTGGCTGCCGATGATCTCGCCGTCGAAATCGAATTGGGTGGTCGAGAAATAGCGGAAGTAGCGAGGGAAGCGCTCCTCGAGCGAACGTCCGAGGATCGTCAGATCATGCGCCGTGGTAATCTGCGCGTCATTGGGGAGTCCGGACGCGTTGACGTAGACCGTGTTCGTCATGCCGAGCTCATGCGCCTTGCGCGTCATCATGTCGGCGAAATTGCTCTCGGATTGCCCGACGGCCTCGGCGATCGCGACCGCGATGTCGTTGGCCGAACGGGTCACGACCGCCTTGATCGCGTCGTCGACGCTGATCGAAGTCGCCGGGAGCAAGTCCGAGTTTGGAGGGCTCTTGCCCCGCGGCGTGCTCGGAGATTGGAATTGGCGTCCGAAGCGTCATTGCGCCGCTGTCGAGCTTTTCGAATAAGAGGTAGAGCGTCATCACCTTGGTGATCGACGCGGGATGACGCAGGCCGTTCTCATCGGCGGAATAAAGGGTGCGGCCGCTGTTGGCGTCGACGACAATCGCTGAAAAAGCTGGCGAACTGGGAACCGCGCCTGCCGCTACGGAGGCGTAACGCGGGGACGTGCGACGAGCGTAATGAGCGGAACGCCCATAGTGCGTAGCGCGCGCATAGTGCGAATAATGCGGTTGATGCGTCGCGTGCGCGTAGTGCCGATGCCGCGAATAATGATGCGCCTGCGCCTGCGCGCTAACCAGGCAGAGGGTCGAAGCTGAGATCAAGGCCGCGGTCGCTATGCGAGCAAGCCGGCCCATCTGAGAGCAACCGATACGCAACGCCATGAAACGCCCCACGGACTCCACGCAACGATGAGGCGTATCCGCCGATCACAGTTGCGTTACGCACACAGTCGCCAACGATATGCCGCAGCGGTTACGCAGCGGTTAACGGGATTCCGAAGAGCCGAGGATATTTTTCAGCAAGCCTTTGAAATCGCTATCGGCGCAAGGCGGTGACGGTCGGGCCGGATGAAGTTACAGCTGAGTAAAGGCGAGTTATCGATTGAAATAATTTACTGTTTTTAATATTATCGGACGTTTGCTTCGGGAGCTGGAAGGCAGTTTTGCTGCAGTGCAACAAATCGGCCTTGACTTCCATTGTGCACTGCACATATTGCGTTTATCGCCGGTTCGCCTCTTTTCAGATGCGAAACGAACTCAAATGTAGGAGCGCGACAAATGACAGCTACGCTTGAAGACTTCCAGAAATTTTCTAAAGACCAGCTCGAGGCTTTTACCGCTGCCTCGACCACCTTGTCGAAGGGTCTGCAGGAGATCGCCGCCGAGTTCGAGCGATTATTCCAAGAAGTCCTTCGCTGCCGGCTCCGCGATGTACGAGAAGCTTCTCGGCGTGCGCAGCGTCGAATCCGCGATCCAGATCCAGACCGAATTCGTGAAGCAGGCCTTTGAGGGCTTTGTCGCCCAGGCGACCAAGGTTTCCGAGCTCTACACCCGGGTCGCTTCCGACGCTATGAAGCCGGTCACAACCGCCTATGCGAGCATCCAGAAGTAATCATCGAGCGATCCTCTCGCCGCCAAGCGCGGCGGGAAAAATCCCCTGAGCCCCTCCGGCGCCCTTCGAGCGCCGGCTTTTTATTCGAGGTATGCCGGCTCCCTTCCAGCGCCGGTGTCTTATTCCGGCCAACGCCGGCGCCTCCCAGCGCCGGCTTTTTTTATTTGCGCGCTCACTCCACCAGTCCTCTCGTCCGTAGGGGAAACGGAACAGGAGAGGGACATTCCAAGTTGCGTGTGATGAGGCTCTTGCGCGTGACGAGCAAATTGGCAATGCTGCCATTTGGCAACGACATCTGGCGCCGACGGCGTGCGGCGCCTAGATGATGTTGGTACTGTTATTGCGTACGCATGAATGTGAGTTCTAGCCAAACCGGCATCAATCGGGGTCTTTCGGTGGCTGCCGCCTCAATTCCGTTAGTGGTTCGACTCCGGGCGGGAATGGCTCGGCTGGCGCGGTGGCTCTATCCGGGCTTCGGCGTCGCCGCCGCGCAGGTGTCCGTGCGACCGATCGCGGCGCGCGAACCCAAGCGTGGGGGAGAAAACCCAGGCGCTGGCGCGGCGGTGATCACGCGCACACGGACGCAGACGAAGCGCCCGAATATGTATCGCGTTCTGTTGCTCAACGACGACTACACCCCGATGGAGTTCGTGGTCTCCATTTTGCAGGCCTTCTTCAACAAGGACGCTCAGGAAGCGATGCAGATCATGCTTCAGGTGCACAATAACGGTGTCGGTGAGTGCGGCATCTTTAGCTACGAGATCGCGGAGACCAAGGTGTCGCAAGTGATGGATCATGCACGCAAGAACCAACACCCCTTGCAGTGCATCATGGAAAAGAAGTGAAAGGCGCCTGATGCCAATTTTCTCTCGCGCGCTCGAAAAGACCCTCCGTCGAGCCCTGTCGCTCGCCAACGAGCGCCGTCATGAATACGCGACCCTCGAACATCTCCTGCTGGCGCTGATCGACGACGTCGATGCGGCGGCCGTCCTGCGGGCATGCGGCGTCGACCTAGATGCGCTGCGCAAGACCGTCGTTCAGTACCTCGACACCGAACTTGAAAACCTCGTGGTCGACAGCCAGGAGGAGGCCAAGGCCACCAATGGCTTCCAGCGGGTCGTGCAGCGCGCCGCGTTCCACGTTCAGTCATCCGGACGCGAGGAAGTGACTGGGGCGAATGTCCTTGTCGCCATTTTCGCCGAGCGCGAGACGCATGCGGCATATTTCCTGCAGGAGCAGGACATGACCCGCTACGACGCGGTCAACTACATCAGCCATGGGATCGCCAAGCGTCCCGGAGCCTCCGATACGTCGCGCTTGCCGCGTGGCGCCGACGACGAGCACGAGTTCGCGCGATTCCAAGGACTCGAAGGACAGCCCGGATTCGAAGAAAAAGGAAGGCGCCTTGGAAGCTTATTGCGTCAACCTCAATCGGAAGGCGCGAGAGGGGCGCATCGATCCGCTTATTGGCCGCGAGGCCGAAGTGCAGCGCACCATTCAGGTGCTGTGCCGCCGGCAGAAGAACAATCCGCTCCTGGTCGGTGACCCGGGCGTCGGCAAAACGGCCATCGCCGAGGGCCTGGCGCGCAAGATCATCAATTCGGACGTGCCTGAGGTGTTGGCTGAGTCGACCGTTTTCGCGCTCGACATGGGCGCGCTGCTCGCTGGCACGCGTTACCGCGGCGATTTCGAAGAGCGCTTGAAGCAGGTGATGAAGGAAATCGAGCAGCATAAGGACGCAATTCTGTTCATCGACGAAATCCATACCGTCATTGGCGCCGGCGCCACTTCGGGCGGGGCGATGGACGCCTCGAACTTGCTCAAGCCGGCCTTGGCGCAAGGAACGCTTCGCTGCATAGGTTCAACCACTTACAAGGAATATCGCCAGTATTTCGAGAAGGACCGCGCGCTGGTCCGGCGGTTCCAGAAGATCGATGTCAAGGAGCCGAGCGTCGCCGACGCGATCGAGATCCTCAAGGGCCTCAAGCCCTATTTCGAGGAGTTCCACAAGCTGCGCTACACCGGAGAGGCGGTGAGGGCGGCGGTGGAGCTGTCGTCGCGCTACATCCACGACCGTAAGCTGCCGGATAAGGCGATCGACGTCATCGACGAGACCGGCGCCTCGCAGATGCTCGTGCCGGAGGCAAGGCGCAAGAAGACGATCGGGGTCAAGGAGATCGAGGCGACCGTCGCGTCGATGGCGCGAATCCCGGCGAAATCGGTGTCGAAGGACGACACGGAAGTGCTCCAGCACCTGGAAGAGACCTTGAAGCGTGCGGTCTACGGCCAGGATGAGGCGGTGGCCGCGCTGGCCTCGGCGATCAAGCTCGCCCGCGCGGGCCTGCGCGATCCGGAGAAGCCGATCGGATGCTACTTGTTCTCTGGCCCGACTGGCGTTGGCAAGACGGAAGCGGCCCGCCAGCTCTCGGTAAGCCTTGGGTTGGAGCTGACCCGCTTCGACATGTCAGAATATATGGAGCGCCACACCGTCTCGCGACTTATCGGCGCGCCTCCCGGCTATGTCGGCTTCGATCAAGGCGGCCTGCTGACGGACGCCATCGACCAGCATCCGCACTCGGTTCTGTTGCTCGACGAGATTGAGAAGGCCCATCCTGACCTGTTCAATATCTTGTTGCAGATTATGGACCATGGCAAACTCACCGACCACTCCGGTAAGCAGATCGACTTCCGCAACGTGATCCTCATCATGACCACAAATGCTGGGGCGCGCGACCTCGCCGGCGCGGCGTTCGGCTTCCACAAGTCGAAGCGCGAGGGCGACGATACCGAAGCGATCGACCGGTTGTTTGCGCCCGAGTTCCGCAACCGGCTCGACGCCATCGTGCCGTTCGCACGTCTGCCGGAAGGCGTCATCGCCCGCGTGGTCGACAAGTTCATCCTGCAGCTCGAGGCTCAGCTCGCCGATCGCAACGTGACGATCGAACTCACGGACGAGGCGCGCGAATGGCTGGTCAAGAACGGCTACGATGAGGCGATGGGCGCGCGGCCGATGGCGCGCGTGATCCAGGCCCAGATCAAGACTCCGCTCGCTGACGAGGTGTTGTTCGGCCGGCTCAAAGGCGGCGGCGTGGTCAAGGTCGTGGTCACGGCCGATGAAACAGGCGTGAAGAAGCTCAGCTTCGTCTATCCCGAGGGCCCGGCCCAACCCCGGCTTGAGCGCGATCTGATCGTCGCGGCGGGCGCCCGGAAATCGCGCAAGCGCGTGGAACCCGCCAACTCGGACGCTGACGACAAGGAGCCGGCTCCTGAAGAGCCGTAAGACACGGCTTCGCTTCGTCGATCAAGGAACAATGAGCAGCCCGCGCCGTCCAGCGCGGGCTGTTCTGCGTTTCGGCTCGAGCTACGCAAACCAGCCGCTTAGATCCGGAGACGGCCAGTACCGTCGGCTCTTCCCGCAAGCTGGTCCACCGGCAAACGAACCAGCAATAGCCGTGGCGGCCAGTCAATCCGGGTCGAGTTGGCGAGCGGTGGGCCTGACCTAACCGGGCGCTCAGCGCTTTCGCTTGAGTTCGGCGCGAAAGGCGAGCGCGGTCTCGGCGACGCCGGTTTCGAACGGCGTCGCATCCGACCAGAACGCGGCTTTGAAACGGCTCGCGTCGACCTGGTACGGTCGGTCCCACTGGAAGCGCATTTCCTTCAGTTCGCGCAAGAACGGCGAGAACATAGCGCTTGGGCCCAGCATCCAGGCCGGCATGGCGCTGATGCGCAGCTTCACGCCAAGCGTGTCGGCCGCGATTTGCAGGATATCGCGTGTCGTTCGAGTTGGAGCGCACGGCATATGCCAAGCTTGGCCGAAGGCTGAGTCGGGCGCATCCAGAAGCGTCGTCGCCGCGCGCGCGATGTCCGGCACGTAGGCATAGTCGTGCAGCACGCCCGGCGAGCCAACGAACACGGCGGGCTTGCCCTGGGCGAGCTTGCCTATCGACGTGTCGCCGAGAAAAGAAAGACCGACGCCGGGCCCATAGAAGTCGGGAGGGCGAAGAGCCGCGACACGCGCTTCACCCGCGGCCGCTGCGGCCATCCAGATCCGGGTCGCGGCGGAGCGCGCCGCAGGCTTGAGACCACGGTAGGAAAGCGCCATCGTCTCGATGAGCGGCGTTGTCTGGGGACCGTACATGTAGAGATTGTCGACAAACACCATCCGCGCGCCGGTCGCTTTGCAAGCAGCGACGAAATTGCTGATGGCTCTTGGCCAGACGTCGCGCCAGAGGGCGCCGGAATAGGGAAAGCCGATCGTGACCACGAACTGCCCCGAGCCGCGCACGACGTTGGCGACCGCGTCGCGGTCGAGCGCGTCGACGGGCGCGAACGTCGCTCCCTTTGGGAGATCGCTTGGCGCGTTCCGCTGCGCCACGACGACCTCGCGGCCTTCGGCTATGAGCCGCGCCGCGGTCGCGCGTCCAACCGGGCCGTAGCCAAAAATTGGAACCCTGTCGGTCACGGCTTGCCCTTCCTTGAGCCACCCGCCTTCACAAGCGCTTCTCGCAGTTCGCCATGAAATCCCCAAAAACGAGAGTTAAGTAAAGGAATTAGAGGCGTTGTTCAACGCCGCGTGTGATGAAGGAGGTTTGAATGGCAAATAGTGCTTCGTTGCGCGGGGACGAAAGAAATATCCAGGATTGGATCAACCTGATCTGCGGCGTGCTGCTTTTCATATCGCCCTGGGCCCTCGGATTTTCGGGGGATCTCATGGCGGCGAGAGCGGCATGGGTCGGCGGCGTGATTATCTTTGTCGTGGGCGTCATCGCGCTGATGCAATTCGCCGAGTGGGAGGAATGGGTGGCGCTAATCGTCGGCGCGCTCATCGTCATCGCGCCTTGGGTCCTTGGATTCGCCGTGATCCATCCGGCGATGTGGTCCTGCGTCGTACTGGGTGCGATCGTCGTCCTGTCCTCGATCTCCGAGATCTGGTCTGTCCACCATCCCGCGGCGATTGCGGGGCGGTGAGGTCAGTGTAACCGGCGGATCGCCAGCCGAAACTGGCCATCCGCTCTGATCCCGAACGGGTCACCGCCTAGAGCAAGCTGGATCGAGTTTGAATCGGTTGGGATTCCCGAATCGGCATTGTTCTGATTCAACCTGCTGGCTGGGCGGAGGCCGGCAGGGATGGCCAGTGCCTATTCGCAAGACTTGCGCGACCGGGTGATCGACGCGGTGGTTGGGGAGAGATGAGCCGGCGGGCGGCTGCGGCGCGCTTTGGGGTGAGCGAGTCCTCGGCCATCAAGTGGGTGCAGCGCTTCGAACGGAGCGGTTGGCGGGCGGCGAGCAAGATGGGCGGATACCTCCGTCCGAGGCTTGATCCGCATCGTGAGTTTCTCGAAGCGCTGAGAGCGGAGAAATCCGACATCACCCTGCAGGCGCTTTGCGACCGGTTGGCGGAGCGTGGGGTCCGGGCCGACACGGCAATGATGAGCCGCTTCTTCCGCCGCATCGGCGTCACGCTCAAAAAAAGACGCTTATCGCGCGCGAGCAGGATCGTGCGGACATAAAGCGCCATCGCAGGCGCTGGCGAAGCCATCAGAAGCGCGTCGATCCTTCGCGACTGGCGTTCATCGACGAGACCTGGACCAAGACCAACATGACCCGGCTCTAAGTTGGGCGCCGCGCGGACGTCGGCTCGTCGCCAAGATCCCGCACGGCCATTGGAAGACCGCGACATTCCTGGCTGCCCTGCGCAACGACCGCATCGACGCGCCCTGCGTGTTCGACGGTCCCATCAACGACGAGCGGTTTCTCGCCTACGTCGAACAGTTCCTAGTCCCGACCCTCAAGCGCAACGACATCGTCGTGCTCGACAATCTAGGATCGCACAAAGGCAAAGCCGTGCGAAACGCGATCAAGGCCGCCGGCGCGCGTCTCCTGTTCCTTCCAAAATACTCACCCGCCCTCAACCCGATCGAGCAGGTCTTCGCCAAGATCAAAGGCTTCGTCCGAAAAGCCGCGCCCCGAACCCTCGACGCCGTCTCCGACGCTCTCGCCAAAGCCCTCACCACCATCCCGCCAGACAAATGCGCAAACTATCTCACTGGCGCAGCTTATGCCTCAGCCTAAATGCTGATGGCTCTCGAAGACGCTCGGCGAGCGCCTGCCGCTCGCGGATACAAAAGCATTCCCTTCGGCAAGCTCAGGGCAGGCTTTCGAGGCCGCTTCGAGACGCCTAAGAACAGGCCTTTGGAGTGCGACCCAAGGCGCGCAAAAAGTTGCGCGAAAGCGCAGCTAAGCGCCTGAAATCGTTAGCGCGCGTAAACTTGTGCGCGCCGCCGTTCGTGCTTCATCACTGCTCGAAGCTGGCGTTGGGTCCGGCCTCGGCCAGCGCCCTGCCGACTTCGAGCCCAAGGTCGTCCATCGAGGTCTGCTCGCGCACCGAGAGGTCTTCGCCCTTCGCCTGTCGTTCGGCCTGCTCGGGCGAGCGGGCGACGTTGACGGTGACCTTCGACTCGACCTCGGGATGCAGGTGAATGGGGACCTTGTGCAGGCCGAGCGTCTTGATCGGCTGCTGGATCGCGACATGATTGCGTTCCACCGTGTGCCGGGCGGCGGTCAGCGCTTCGGCGATGTCGCGCGCCGACACCGAGCCGTAGAGCTGTCCGGTCTCGCCGGCCTGGCGAACGATGACCACCGTGACGCCGTCGAGCTTGTCCGACACCTCGCTGGCGCTGCGCTTGAGTTCGGCGTTGCGCGCCTCGAGATCGGCGCGTCGGCCCTCGAATTTCTTCTTGTTGGCCTCGGTCGCGCGCAACGCCTTGCCGCGCGGCAGACAGGAAATTGCGCGCGTAACCGTCCTTCACGCGCACGGTGTCGCCGATGTGTCCGAGCTTTCCGACACGCTCCATCAAAATAACGTCCATGATTTATCTCCTAGTTTGTCCAGTCGGGGAAGGGGAGGCAATGAGGGCCGCGCGCGAGCGCAGCTTGAGGAATCCATCGATGATGCCGAGGCCGGCAAGAACGGGAAGGGTGTATTTGGCTCGCAGAATGCAGCAGGCGTAGAGCGCAATCAGCATGAGGGGCCGCATCTTGAGACCGCGCGACAGCGCGTGCGCGACCGCGAGGCCCTGCAGCGCCAACGCCGCGCCGAACCCGCCGACGCCGATGGAGAAATATTGCGCGGTCGGAGAGGGCAGGGCGTAAGCGCCTGCGAGACAAGCGAGGAATGCGACGCCCACCGGCCAGGGAAGCGCAAGCGAGCTCGGCACGTCGGGCCATGGCCTTGGAAGGTTGCGCGACAATTGGGTGGAACGAGCCGCGGCGTAGAGATTGACGCACAGCATCATCAGCGTCGAGGCGGCGATCGCGGGCGGACCGTAGCGCACGAGCGCGTCGGCGAACTCGCGAGCAGTCAGGTTGCCAGGCGCGCCCTCAAACGCGTCGCCGGCGAGGGTGGTGATCGCCTCCGCGACGTGGCGTCGCGGCTTCGCTGTAGCCGCCGTAGATCACGATGACCGTCGTCAGCACTGCGAGGCTGCCGAGCATTCCCAAGAGCGCCGCGAGCGAGACGATGGCGCCGAGCTGGCGCGTGGACCGGCGCGTCCGGTTTCAGCCGCTTGAGATAACGCGCGAGCGGACTGACCGAAAAGGCGGCCAAGGCCCACGCGGGAACAGCGACCGAGCCGGCGAACACCAGCGCGGACAACGGCTCGGCGACCACGGCGAGCACCGCGATTGCAATCGCCGCGGCGATCGCCCCGCCGTCGAGTCCCCAGCCAAGGGTCGCGATCATGATCGGCAATGGCGCGAGATACGCGAGCGTCATCGCCAGAAGGCTGGACTGAGCGCTCACCGCGAACAGCAGCGCGGCGGCGCATCCGGCCCCGATGGCGACGACAAAGCGATGCAACATGACGAGCGCTGTCCCGCGTTGGCTTGCGGTTAGAAGGGGGCCGCCCGCCCGCCTCCAACTGCCGCCGCGTCGAAACGCGGCGGGTTCGAAATTCAGGCGCGGCGACGCCCGACGGTCGTTAGCGGATCACGTAAGGCAGGAGGCCCAGAAATCGGGAGCGCTTGATCGCCTGGGCGAGTTCGCGCTGCTTGCCGGCGCTCACCGCGGTGATGCGCGAGGGCACGATCTTGCCGCGCTCGGAGATGTAGCGCGACAACAGGCGCATGTCCTTGTAGTCGATCTTCGGCGCGTTGGCGCCAGAAAACGGGCACGACTTGCGACGACGGAAAAAGGGGCGGCGGGGCGAGCTGGCCATCAGATTGCTCCTCCACGGTTGCGTCTTCACGCGGGCGGCGCGGCGGACGATCTCCCCGGTCCCCGCGGTCTCCCCGATCCGGCCGATCCCCACGCGGTCCGCGCGGTCCGCGGTCGTCGCGATCGCTATCCTCGCGCTTGCGCAGCATAGCCGACGGTCCGGCCTCATGCTCGTCGACGCGTATGGTGAGATAGCGGATGACGTCCTCGTTGAGGCTCAACAGGCGCTCGACCTCGACCACCGCCGCGGAAGGCGCGGCAATGTTCAGAAGCGTGAAATGAGCCTTGCGGTTCTTCTTGATGCGGAAGGCAAGCGACTTCAAACCCCAAGGCTCGACCTTGGTGACGGCGCCGCCGAGGGAGGCGATTTGGGTCTTGATTTGCTCCGTCAGCGCCTCGACTTGCTGCTGCGTGACGTCCTGGCGCACCAGGAAGATATGCTCATAGAGAGCCATGTTGGGCCTTTCCAATTCAACCGCGTCCCACGCGGAGCCCTTCGAGCCCGGGAAAGGCTCGAACCGGATCGTTCGAAGGCGGGAACACGGGAGGACGGACGCTCAAGGCCCTGCCGCACGCTCGCTTTAGAAGCGCGCGGCCCTCCGTTCAGCCCCCGGCGGGACGCAACGAAGCGGCCCTCATACAGAGACTTCAGGCTCGCGGCAAGGAAAAATCCGGAGCGGCTCGATTTCCTGATCAGGCTTATGGCTTCACGTCAATGATCCCAGTCTGAGGAACCTGATCGGATGCTTCATAGGCCCTCGTCACATCGGCCAGGGATTCGAATTCCGCGTCGTCAGGGAAAGACTCCAACAGCTCGAGCGCGTCCTGGCCAGCGCCACTGTCTCGAGCTCGCAGAAGCAGGTCACTCTTGGACGCGGGAAAATGAGCCCCCTGCAGATGATGTGTAACGTTCGCGGCCGACAGTCCGCCAGGTCTTCGGGTCATGGATCATTCTCCTATCTGCAAGAAGCCAATTGATGATGTCCTTGTGGATCGCGACGTCAGCCAGCTTGTCCTCATCGATCCCTGCGTTCTTCAGCGCGGGCACAAGGATGTCTTGTTCAACAGCGACATGGGGCAGCCATACCGCGGCGAATTCCTTCGCAATTGAGTCGCGATCCGCATTCGCCTCGGACCGCTTGGCGAGTACAGTCTTAAGCTCCTGGCGCTGCGTCTTGAGCAGTTCGGGGGCTGAATTGACCTCGCCGGGTTTCGCTTCACCGGCCTCACCGTTTCCGGGGCTTACCGCACCGGCCGCGTCGTTTTTTGCTCTGCTAGTTTCTCGTGCTGATTTCTCGGGCGCTCCTGCCATGAGCGACTCCTCAGTTAGACACTCGCCTGAAGAAACTCGCTCCGATACGCAGGGTTCCAAGCGGAACGGCGTACACAATTCGCGATAAACGGGCTGCGGATGGCGTCGTTGAATCGCCTAAATGGGTCGTAAAGAACGCCGCAAAGAGGCCGAGGAAACGCCAGATAGGCGCCTCGTCTGAGTCCCCGCGATCAGCTGCGATCGGCTCGCCTCAGTCGGGAGCTTTGAAGCTCAGAATGCGATCCGAGGGGAAATCGTAAAGCTTGCCCGTCTCGGTCCAATCGGGCGAGCACATCTCGACGATCTTCGGCGCGAGATCGTCAGGCGTTCGTAACGATGAGGGATCTTCGCCAGGCATCGCGGTCGCGCGCATGCGCGTGCGCAGCGGTCCCGGGTTGACCAGCATGACGCGGACGTTCGAGGTGTTGAGGGTCTCGGCGGCGTAGGTTCGGGCGAGGGCGTCGAGCGCGGCCTTCGAGACGGCGTAAGGGCCCCAATAGGCGCGCAGATCCGCCCGGCTCGCCGCGCCGGAGGTGATGAACGCGACGCGGCCCGCGTCGGACAGGCGGAGCAGCGGATCGAGCGACCGAATGAGGCGCCAGTTGGCGGTCACGTTGACCGCCATCACGTCGTCCCACGTTTTCGGATCGAGTTGATGCAAGGGGGTCAACAGACCCAGAACGCCGGCATTGCCGACGAAGGCGTCAAGCCGGCCCCATCGGCGATTGAGAGCTTCGCCCAGCCGATCGATGGCGGCGAAGTCGCGCAAATCCATCGGAACCAAGGTCGTCGCCTCCGGCTCTTCAGGCCGGAGCGCTCGAATTTCGTCGTCGAGTTCCTCAAGGCCGCCCTGGGTGCGGGCAAGCGCCACAACATGCGCGCCCGACTTGGCCAAGGCGAGAGCCGCCGCGCGGCCAATGCCGCGAGAGGCCCCGGTCACCAGCGCGATCCGAGGCGGTCCATCCTGCTTCGAGGCGCTCAATCGACACTCCTTGCATCATTTGCTAGGCTTGCCTATGGGGCATGGTTGCGGGAGGACGCAAGACGACGGGGGGCCGGGTCGCATCAGCGCCGGCTGCGGCGGTGCGACAAACGTGGATTTTCTATTCCACAGATTATAGGCTTCGATCCCTCAGGGATCGCCGGGGCTGAAAAGAGGCATCCGATACGGACTCGGACATGATTCGCTGGCGTGCGTTTTGGGGGCCTGCGCGGTCAAGGGCTGACGTTGCGCGGTAGGGGGAAATTGAGTGGGGCTCGATATGGCGAACGCTAGGGTTGGCCGCGAATCTGGAAAGACCGTGACTCGCGCCGATTTGTCGGAAATCGTTTATCAAAAGATCGGATTGTCGCGCACGGAGTCGGCGGAGCTGGTCCAGTCGGTTCTGGACGAGATTTGCGATGCGGCTGCACGCGGCGAAACGGTCAAGCTGTCCGGCTTTGGCTCCTTCGTCGTCCGCTCCAAGGGCGAGCGCGTGGGGCGCAATCCCAAGACCGGGGTCGAGGTGCCGATCCTTCCTCGCCGGGTGATGGTGTTCAAGCCGTCCAATGTGCTGAAGGCGAAGATCAACGGGCGCGACGAACCAGAAAAAGGGTAGGGCGCTTCCTTCCGCGAGCGGGACCCTGGCGTTTCGGCCCCGATCGACCGATAGTCGGTCATCGTTAAACGGAGGCGCCCTGATTCTCACGCCGGGCGCCAGCGAGTGCGCCAATGGAGAAGAGCCCGGACGCCTATCGAACGATCCGCGAAGTCGCCGACTCGCTGGATCTGCCGCAGCATGTGCTGCGCTTCTGGGAAACCCGCTTTCCCCAGATCCGGCCGCTCAAGCGAGCCGGCGGGCGGCGTTACTATCGCCCTGACGACATCGAGCGGCTAAGGATCATCAAGCGTCTGCTGTACGACGAAGGCTACACGATCAAGGGCGTCCAGAAGCTGTTCAAGGAGCAGGGCGTTCAGGCGCTGTCGGCCGTCGCTCTATCGCCCGTTGGACCGTCCGAGGAACCCGCAAGCGCCGCTGAGCCTCGCCGCCTGGGCTCCGGAAGAACCCGGCGCGCCAGACAGCCCATCCCAGGATCGCGGACGACGAGCTCGCGGCGCTGCGCGAAGCGCTGGCCGAAATTGTGGAGGCGCAACGAATCCTTGCGCATGCCAGCGCGCCGGCGTCTTGACGCGCTGCGCTGAAGCGCAACATTGCGCGCCGCGGCGACGGCCCCTATAAGGAGCGCCGTCGGAGTGTAGCGCAGCCCGGTTAGCGCACTAGTCTGGGGGACTAGGGGTCGTGGGTTCGAATCCCGCCACTCCGACCACTCCAACCAACTGACGCCAAAGACGGTCTTGTGGCGCGCCTCCATCAGCCTGCGACGGGGCTCTTTCCCCGCGCCGAAGCGATATCGGCAAGCAATTCTTCCAGCCGGTCCATCGTCACCGGCTTTACCAGATGGTGGTCGAATCCGGATTCGCCGGGGGCGGCGCGAGCCTGGGTTTGGCCCCATCCGGTCTGCGCGATGATCACCGTATCGTCGAAGAGCGTCTGCTCGCGAAGAGCGCGGCAAACTGCATAACCGTCCATTCCGGGCATCCCGATATCGAGCAGGATTGCGTCGGGCCGGTAGTCCTGCGCCGTCTGAACGGCGAGCTTACTTTCATGGACCATCCGATAGTCGTGACCGATCGTCTCCAGCATCCAGCCCATGGTCTGCGCGACATCGACATTGTCGTCCACAATCAGGACCTTCAGCGCAGCATTCTGTGACGCCGGACGGTGAATCGGGTTCAGTCACGTCTGACGACGCCGGCGCGAACTCCATCACGGGCAGGCGCAGGCGGAAGGCGCTGCCCTTGCCGGGGCCGGCGCTTTCGGCCGTGATGGATCCGCCATGCATCTCCACGAGCTGCTTCACGAGGGCGAGGCCGATTCCGAGACCGCCGTGTGAGCGATCCAGGTTGTCGCGAACCTGCGTGAAGAGATCAAAAACCCGCGGAAGCATATCGGAAGGAATGCCGACGCCATTGTCGGAGACGGTCACAACGGCCTCGTCGCCTTCCCGTCGCGTTGAAAGAACGATCGTGCCGCCCTCGGGGGTGTATTTCGCGGCGTTGTTGAGAAGATTGCTGACGACCTGAGACAGTCGCATAAGGTCGGCGTCCAGCCAGACTGGAGCCTCCGGCATGTCGAGCTTAAGTTCGTGACGACCCGCAATGATCAGCGGATTGCTCGCGTCAACGGCGGTCTTAATGACGTCGCTCAACGCGACACGCGCTTTGCGAAGATCGATCTTGCCCTGGCTCACTCTCGACACATCCAGGAGATCGTCGACCAACCGCACGAGATGCGAGAGCTGCCGGTCCATGACGTCGCGGATCTCTTCCGCGTTCGGCGCTGTTGGAGACGTCCGCAGGATGTCGAGCCCGTTGCGTATCGGCGCGAGCGGATTGCGCAACTCATGCGCGAGCGTGGCCAGAAACTCATCCTTGCGTCTGTCCGCCTCCGTGAGCGCCGCAGCATAGGACTTGAGCTCGTCGCGTTGAGCAGCGATCTGGTTACGCTGCTGGTAGAGCTCAAAGAACACGCTGGCTTTGCTGCGCAGAATGTCAGGCTCGATCGGCTTGTTCAGGAAATCCACGGCGCCAGCTTCGTATCCGCGGAATCGGCGTTGACGATCGGCGGCTCCCGCGGTGAGAAAGATGATCGGCGCTCGGCGGGTGCGCTCGGTTCCCCGCATGAGCTCGGCGAGCTCGTAGCCATCCATCTCGGGCATCTGCACATCGAGAATGGCGAGCGCGACGTCGTATTGCAGGAGCAGCTCCAGCGCTTCGGGTCCAGAGCGCGCCTTGAGCAGCACAAGCCCGTCGCGACGCAGGAGGCCTTCGAGCGACAGCAGGTTTTCCTCAAGATCGTCAACGAGCAGAAAATATACGGGTCCGATCTCGGACGTCATCGGGCTCCAACCTCCCGCAGATACGCGGCGATCTCGTTCACCGGCAGAACGCGAGCCTCGGGGCAGGCCGCGATGGCGGCCTCCGGCATCGCGGCCGCATAGGCGCTCCCCGGACTTTGTACGACCGCCACTCCGCCTGCTTCGACCACAGCCTTAAGGCCGTTTGCGCCATCGCTGTTGGCTCCGGTAAGCACCACCCCGATCAGACCGCCGCCATAGGCGTCGGCCGCGCTCTCAAACAGAACGTCGATCGAGGGACGCGAGAACAGGACCGGCTCGTCGTCCGACAAAGACAGGCGCTTATCCTGTTCGACCAGCAGATGATAGTCCGGCGGAGCGAAGTAGGCGACCCCAGGTTCGATAGGCTCCTTGTCCTCCGCTTCGCGCACTCGAATTGCGCAGCGTGCGCGTATAAGCTCCGCGAACACGCTGGTCTTGTCCGGCGGGAGGTGAACGACGACCAGAATCGGTAAGCGATAGTCCGAGGGCAGGGCGGGCAGGAGGTTCGACAGCGCGTCCAGCGCCCCCGCCGACGCGCCGATCACGATCGCTTCCGGAGCAAGTCCGCTCACGCGCCGCTCCGCTTCTGGTAAATTCGCTCATCTTTTGCGAACTCGGCAAACGCGTTCGCATATTCCGTGAAACGAAGGCTCTCCTTCGAGCCAATTCCGAGAAACGCTCTGCGCGCCAGCGAATCCTTGAACAGGCCAACCGCCCGGTTCTGCAAAGCCTTATCGAAATAGATCAGCACGTTTCTGCAAGATATGAGATGCATTTCGCCGAATGAAGCATCAGTCACCAGACTGTGATCGGAAAAGACCACACGCTGGCGAAGGCCCCTATTGAAGGAAGCGCGGCCATACGCGGCCGTATAATAGTCCGATAGAGACGACTTTCCGCCTGACTGGCGATGGTTCTCCGTGAACATTTTGATGCGATCGAGGTCGTAGATGCCGGTCTCGGCTTTTGTCAGGGCATCTTGATTGACGTCGGTCGCATAGAACAATGTCCGGTCTTCAAGACCCTCTTCGCGGAAGAGAATCACGAACGAATAGAGCTCTTCGCCCGCGCTGCAGCCGGCGATCCAGACCTTCAGCGAAGGGTAGGTGCGGAGATGGGGAACGACCCTCTCCCGAATTGTCCGGAAATAGGCGGGATCGCGAAACATCTCGCTGACCTGAACCGTCAGATATCCGAGGAGCTTCGGCAACATCGCAGCGTCGTGCAGCAACCGGTCCTGCATGGCGGAGGTGGTCGCAAAACCCAGATCGTCGCGCGCCCGCTTCAGCCGCCGCTTCAGCGAAGCCATGGCGTAACCACGAAAGTCAAAGTGGTACTTCTGGAACAGCGCCTCCAGCAGCAACCGAATCTCGATCTCCTCGGTCTTATCCACCGCGCGGTCCGATTAGTTGTTGGGCATCCACACGCGGATCGAGTGACAGCAGCTTCTCGACGTCGAGCGGTTTCGCCATATAATCGTTGGCGCCTGCCGAGAGGCATCGCTCCTGATCGTCGGGCATGGCTTTTGCTGTCAACATGATGATCGGCAGCTTTTTCCAGTCGGGGTTCTGGCGGATCTTTTCGGTCGCCATCAGGCCGTCCATCACCGGCATCATGACGTCCATCAGGACGAGGTCGATCGCGCTGCCCTCCTTGAAGGATTTATCGATGGCCTCGATGGCCTCGCGGCCATTTCGCGCGATCTGCACGCGCGCGCCGCGCGGTTCGAGAATGCTCGTCAGCGAATAAACGTTCCGCACATCGTCCTCGACCACGAGGATCCGCCGCCCTTCGAGCAGCGCATCGCGGTTGCGCGCCTGGCGGATCATCCTCTGTTGTTCGTCCGGAAGGTCGGAGATGACCTGATGCAGGAAGAGGCTGACCTCATCGAGAAGCCGCTCGGGTGATTTCGCGCCCTTGATGATGATCGATTTCGAATAGCGGCGCAGCCTTTGCTCTTCCTCGCCGGAAAGATCGCGGCCCGTGTAGACAATGACGGGCGGAAAGGAATAGGCGCCTTCCTGGCTCAAGGTTTCGAGAAGCGAATACCCGGACGCGTCCGGAAGAGAAAGGTCGAGGACCATGCAGTCGAAAGTTTGGTTCTTGAGAAGAAGCAGGCACTCCGCGGCCGTGGCGGCGGCTACGGTCTCGACCTCGTGCGAGCCCAAGAGTCTTTGCACCGCGTCACGCTGAACCGGATCATCTTCGACGATGAGAACTCTGCGCATGCGCTGCGCGAGCTTCGTCTCGAGCTTCTTGAGAACCTCAGTCAGGTCCTCATGCTTCACCGGCTTCAACAGCGTAGCCGATCGCGCCGAGCGAGAGCGCCGTTTGCGCGTTGTCGGTGGCCGAAACCACATGAACCGGGATATGACGGGTGCGAACGTCGCGCTTCAGCTGATCGAGCACCCAAAGGCCGGAATGGTCCGGCAAACCTACGTCCAACACGACCGCGCTCGGAACGAATTCCTTGGCGAGCGTGAGCGCCTCGGTCGCGCTGCCGGCGACAAGACATTCGAACTCCATCTCGTGGGAAAGATCCCGGAGGATGCGAGCGAAACTCTGGTCGTCCTCGATGATCAAAAGGACGCGCCTTTGACCACTCAGCCGCTGGCGATCGTCTTCGAGTTGTCGATCCGGCCTTCGAGTCGCCGCTGGCGCCGCGACCGGCTGCGGCGACTCGACAGCGAAGCGGGGCAGGGGAAGCTTGAGGCGTCTCCGGCTCGCGGCTGCGCTCTCGCGGCGCTAAAGGCTTCGGGAACGAGGACTGTGAACGTGCTGCCCTGACCCTCCACGCTTTTGAGCGCGAGCGTTCCGCCGAGCAGGCGGACGAGCTCCCGACAGATCGATAGCCCGAGGCCGGTGCCGCCATATTTGCGGCTGATCGTTCCGTCCGCCTGCCTGAAAGGCTCAAACACGGCGTTCTGTTTGTCTTGGGAGATGCCGATGCCGGTGTCGGCGACCGATAGGGCGATCTGGCCGTCGGGCGCGCGCGTGACTCTCAACTCGACGCTGCCCTGTTCGGTGAACTTGAATGCGTTCGACAGCAGGTTCCGCAAGACCTGCTCGAGCCTTTGACCGTCAGTCTCGATGTAAGCCGGGCATTCCGGCCTGACTTCGACCCGAAACTCCAGATTTTTCTTCTCCGCAACCGGCGTGAAGAGGTTCGTGAGATCCTTGGTCAGGCGTGCGAGAGCAAGCGGCTCGGGCTTGATCTCCATATGCCCCGCCTCGATCTTCGAAAGGTCGAGGATGTCATTGATAAGAGTCAGCAAATCGTTGCCCGACGATTGGATCGTCTGGGCGTAACGCACCTGCTCCTCGCTCAGCCGTCCGGTGTCGTTGTCGGCGAGGAGTTTCGCGAGGATCAAGAGCGAGTTCAGGGGCGTCCTGAGTTCGTGCGACATGTTCGCCAGGAAATCTGATTTGTACTGGCTTGCCCGCTCGAGTTCCTGAGCCCTGAGCCGCACCATCTCGTTCGCGCGCTCCAGATCGTCCCGTTGGTTCTCGAGCTGCTGCGCCTGCTCCTCGAGCTGCGAATTGGTCTGCTCGAGTTCAGCTTGCTGAAGTTCGAGACGAGATTGCGACTGCTTCAGCGCTCGACCCTGCTCTTCGAGTTCCTCATTCGATACCCTGAGCTCTTCGCCCTGCGCCTGAAGCTCTTCGGCTTGACGTTGCGTCTCTTCAAGAAAGTTCTGAAGCTCCGCGCGATAGTTGGCGGAACGAACGGCAATGCCGATTCCCTCCGACATCTGTTCGAGAAGGGAGAGCGCGTCTTCCTTGAGCGGATGGACGAATCCGAACTCAAGCACCGCGTTCGTCGACCCGTCTACGATTGCCGGGGCGACAACCAGGTGCCGCGGCTTGCCTTCCCCGAACGCCGAACCGATGGCGAGGTAGCCATCGGGGACATCGCGGACGAGAATTGATCGGCCATCGACCGCTGCCTGCCCGAGGAGCCCCTCTCCGCTGGAAAAATGATCCAGGATCTTCGCATCGGCGGGGACGCCATAGGTCGACATCCGGCGATAGGGGCCGTTTCTGTCCCGAGAGAAAGCAGCGCCGGCATGAGCGTCGAGATATCGGCACAAGTAGCCCAGAACGTTGTCGCCAAGCTGGTTGATCGGCTGGTCGCCGAGCATCGCCTTCGAGAGCCCGACGCGACCTGTCTGAAGCCAATCCTCTCGGCGTCGGGCGGCCTCGTTGCGAAGGATCAGAAAGCCTACGACCCCAGTCAGGCCAAGGCCGAGTAGGCTGGAGATGATGCCGCCGGCGATCGCCCTCCAATAGGCGTCGGCCATCTCCGCCAGCCGCTTCGCACGCAGATCGATCTCCTCGTGCTCCATCGCCGAGACCTGGTCGCGGATTGCATCCATGTCCTGCTTTGCCGCGATCGGTCTGAACGACCGCGAGCGCGGCAGCCTTTCCCTGGCTTTGACGCAGATCGATGGTCTGCTTGAGCTCGGCGAGTTTGGCGTCGGTGCGCTGCTTAACCGTGGCAAGTCGGTCCTGCTGCGTCGGGTTGTCGGTTGTGAGGCGCCGCAGCGCATCGAGGCGATGCCCAATTTGCTCAACTGCCGCGTTATATGGGCCGAGGTAACTTTCATTGTCGGTGAGCAGATAGCCCCGTTGGCCGGTTTCGGCGTCTTTCACAGTGGAAAGGACATCCTCCAATGCGGTGAGCGTTTCCCCGCTGTGAACAACGAGAGCGCTGTCTTGTTTCAAAGTCTGGAAATTGAGATAGGCGACCGCGCCTGACGCCACGAAGAAAAGGGTGGCGGCGGCCAGGCCCAACCAGATCAGCGGATCCCCGCCAGACCCGAGCGCCGTGGAACGGGGCATGTACCGCTTTCCTTTCATCCTTACGCGAGCTCGCTAAAGCGCTATCGCAAAATCGTCGCTCATTGTCTTCAATACAGGGCAAATTGATGTCGAATCCAGTACGAGACCTATGCCGTCTTCCGCTCATCGGCGAGTTCCACGGAGATCGCCCTTTAGACGGGCGCACATGTCCGCGCTTCTTTTCGCGAGGATTGGATATCGCCATAACGCCTATGAGCCGTATTCGGGCGCCAACGCGATTAATTTCGGCTCAGACGGGAAGGACAGCGAACGCGATCCTTGTTCGTGAGAAAGCTCATGACCGTCGCGCGGGGCTCAGATCCGATTCGCATAAGAGTTATTATGGAACCTAAGTTCGCGCCATCGGCGGCGCTGGGATTTGCGGTGCTTCGGCCTTGCGCATCGACGAGGTCGCCCTCTAACTGGCTTCTCCGCGATCTAGAAATCGGAGGCAATCATGAAAGTCGCGCTCATCGGCGCCTCGGGAAATGGCGGTTCGCGTCTCCTCGCGGAATTGAGCAGCCGCGGTCATGAGGTGACGGCGATCGCGCGCAATCCGGACACGATCGCCAAGCTCCCGGGCGTGACGACGAGAAAGGGCGATGTCTTCGACAAGCCGGGTCTGGTCCAGCTGCTTAAGGGCCACGACGCCGTGATCAGCGCCGTTCATTTCACCGCGAGCGATCCGAAGCTTCTCATCGAGGCGGTCAAGGAAGCGGGCGTGAACCGCTATTTCGTCGTGGGCGGCGCCGGCAGTCTCGAGGTCGCGCCCGGCGTGAAGCTCATCGACACGCCCCAGTTTCCGGCCGCCTACAAGGCAGAGGCGACCAAGGGCGGCGAGTTTCTCGAGCTCCTGCGGAAGGACAAAGAACTCGACTGGACCTTCCTGTCGCCGTCCGCGGTGATCGCTCCCGGCGAGCGCACAGGCAAGTTTCGGCTGGGTAAAGATCAGCTGCTAACCCACGATAATGGCAGCAACATCTCGTGGGAAGATTACGCTATCGCCGCGGTCGATGAACTCGAGAAACCAGCCCACATCCGCGCGCGGTTTACCGTCGGCTATTGAGGCGGCGGGGCAGGGCTAAGCCCCTGCCCCGCCCTTGGCTAAAGAGCGGCCACCGCAGCCCAACAAACTATGGCGCTGCAAACCGAGCTCCAGCGCCCGTAAGCCTTATAAATTGTCGCCGCCGCCTGGGCCTGCTGCTTCAGGGTGCCTTCGGCAGCGATCTGAGGATCCGAGACATTGCGGATCGCGAGCCAAGGCGGCGGGTCGCCGAGCGACTGGGCGACCATTCCCAGCACCGCGTCCCCCATTTCCGAGACGTCGCCGAGCCCCTGCAGCTTGAAATGATTGTCCGAAGTGTCGAAGCCGAAGAAGTCCGTGGTCACGATCGACTGGGAAAGGCCCGACGGCGCGACGATGGTGATCGCCGGCGGACGCGTGTTGTCCTGCGGCAGCTGAGAGGCGTTGGTCTTGAACAGATCCTTCGCTTGCGAGAAGAATTTTGTCTTCGCGGCGTTGCTCGCGTAATGCGCAGCGGCGAAAGGCGCCTTTTTCAGCCAGCTTGTCGAATCGAAACGCACGACCGGGCTGACCACCACGTCGCCGACCTCGAACTCCTTGCCGATGCCGCCGGCCGTCCCGGTCGTCAGAATCAGCTTGGGCCGCACCTCGCCAATGATCTGTTTCCAGAGTTCGGCGTTCGGAAGCACCCCATTCGCAGGAAGGTGCTTGAATGTGTCCTGCGACAGGTGCGACTCGGACTTGAAGACGACGACCTTCTTGCCGCCGATGGTCGTCGTCCAGAACGCGCCAAGGCGCTTCGCCTTGACCGCAGGCGAGCCCTTGCTCATCTGGCCGGATAACGCTGCGAAATTGTGCGTGTAGGGAACGTAGTCGTTGCGGGAATCTTTGCCCGGCGTCAGAACCCGACTCAGCGCATGGCCCTCGTCCACCGTCCAGGTGACGATCAGCACGTCGGCGCGGGGCAGCGGCTTCGCGCCCCCAACCGGCGTCCGCGTGGCGGGCGTTGGAGCAAGGCCCTTAGGCCACGGAATGTCGACGAAGCGGCTGAGGCCGGTCGCTTTCGTGAAGGCGAGGAAGGCCAAGCCTTCCGGGCCGTCGGAATCGAAATCGATGATGTCGCGTTGAATATCGTCGAGACTCGCGTCCCGCGAGGCTGCGGCGCGTGTCGCAAACGCCGATTGCGGAATTGAAACGGTGGCAGGATCGACGCCGATATTGCGCGCGATCCAGGCGCGATCAACAATCACGAGCCCCTCCCAAAGTAAATTGATAGAAATTGCTAGCCGCCGGAAACTGGCTCGGCCCGATGACGAACAAACAGGCGCTAATCGATTTTGGCCTTGCAGGCTGTGACGGCCGTCACACAACCCGACAGTTTCAGCTTCAGTTAGAGCCCCGCGCTCGTCCACCGGCGGTTCACGCTCGGATACGACGGGGCAGGGCCGAGCCCCGCCCGCGATCTCGAAGGACGCCGTTAGGCGGCCGCCCTGCCCGCTTCGGTCGCCGGTCTTCACTTCGTCGAGCCGTCCGGTTCGGACGTCGTAGACATAGCCATAGACAGGCACGTTTGTGGGCACCAGGGGATGCTCGCGAATGCGACGCACGTCCTGTGTGACGCTGTCAGGCTGGTTCTTGATCGTATGCCATTTGATGAAGTGGCCGGCCGCGTGACCCCCGTGGTGGTGCGGGTTCGACCAGGTCTTGCCGTCAAAGCTCGCGGTCGAAAGATCGTCCTCGAGCAGATCAGCGATCACCTCGTCGGCGAAAAGCTCCATGCCGCAATTCGTGTGATGAATGACAAACCATTCCTGCGTCCCGAGGAGCTTGTGGGAAATGACAAGCGACCGTATGGCGTCGTCGGTCGCGCGGCCGCCCGCGTTGCGGATGACATGCGCGTCGCCCTCCGCCAGGCCGGCGTATTTGGCCGGGTCGAGCCGGGCGTCCATGCAGGTCAGGATCGCGAATCGGCGAGCCGGCGGCAGCGGCAAGTCGCCCTTTTTGCCGAACCCCCGGACGTAGGCCTCATTGGCCGCGACGACCTCGCCAACGATTTTCGACATAACGCGCCTCCTTGATGCGAAGTCCGGCTTTATTCCAATGGTGGCCGGCGCGCTATCGATAGATTATTGATTTGATCGACAGTGCGACGAACAACTTCCCGTCATGACTGAGGCGGTAGCGATCGTCCGGTGGCTGCTTTGCGTTGGCGGGCCTTCGGCAACGAGGACTGCGACTAGCCGCCGACGTCCGACTCCTCCCAGCAGCTCCGCCAGCGTCAGCGCGATCACTTCCGTCGCCTTGTACAGATCCGACAGCGGCAGGCGCTCATCGGCGCGATGGGCGTTGGCTTCCTCGATCGTGCGGGGGCCGGCGCCATAGAGCACGATCGGAACGCCCGCTTTGGCGTAGTGGCGCGCGTCGGTGTAGAGCGGCACGCCCGAGGCGGCGATCGTTTCGCCCATGACCTGGCTCGCCTGCCGGCACAGAATCTCGGTCAGCTTCGCTCCGGCCGGGGTCGGCGTCAGCGGCTCGGCAAGCAGGATGCGCTTGACCTCGACCTTCGCCGCAGGATGCAGCGCCGCCGCGCGGGCGATGACGGCGCGCAACTCCGCCTCGACCTCGGCCGGATTTTCCTCCGGCACGATGCGCCGGTCCAGGCGGAAGGTCACGCGATCCGGCACCACATTGGTGTTGATCCCGCCCGCTATGAGCCCGACCGTCATCTGCGGCGAGCCGATGCCGGCTATCGCCGAGGTCCGCGCCTGAAGCCCGCCGCGCCAGTCATAAAGGGCGGAAAGGATTGCGTTCGCCGCTTCGAGCGCGTCGACGCCGGTCGAGGGACGGGCGGCGTGAGCCGAGCGGCCGAGGACCTCGACCTCCAGGTGAAGGGCGCCGTTGTGGGCGTTGACGACCGCGTAGGAGAAGCCAGCGCCGATCGCCAGATCCGGACGCGACAGACCCTGCTCGAGCAGATAGCGCGGGCCGATCTCGCCGCCCGCCTCCTCGTCGTAGGTGACGTGCAGTTCGACCGCGCCATTGAGCGCCGCGCCACACTTTTCGAGCGCCAGCATCGCGAACGCGTAAGTCGCAATGTCCGACTTCGACACCGCGGCTCCGCGCCCGACCATCCAGCCGTCGACAATCTCGGCGCCGTAAGGGTCGTGCGTCCAGCCTGAACCCGGAGGCACCACGTCGCCATGCGCGTTGAGCGCGATCGTCGGGCCCTGCCGGAACCGGCGCCTGACGATCAGGTTGGTCGCCGAAATCATGCCGTTGGCCTTGACGAGGGCCTCGGGAACCTTGTGCCTCTCGACCTGAAAACCAAGTCCTTCCAGGAGTGTGGCGACGACTTCCGCGGGGCGGCTGCAATCACCGGGCGGATTGTCCGACGGAATCTTCACGATCTCGGCGAGGAAGCGCGTCTCCGCTTCGGCATGCTCGCGCACGAAGTCGCGTATCGCGCTCTCGACTGGCGTCATTGCGTTTCCCCCGTCGAACGTCAGGCGTCGAAGCCCTCGACGCGCATCCCGTCATAAGCCGGCGTCACATGCGCCGGCAGCCTCGCGCGCAAGGTCTCGTAATCGAGATCGGTATGCAAGTTGGTGAGGATCGCGCGCCGCGGACGCATCGTCTCGATCCACGACAAGGCCTCGTCGAGGCTGAAATGGGACGGGTGGGGGCGATAGCGCAACGCGTCGATGATCCACACGTCCAAGCCTTCGAGAAAAGGGCGGCTCGCCTCGGGAATGCTTTTCACATCAGGGGTGTAGGCGAGCGCCCCGAAGCGAAAGCCGAGCGCGCTGATATCGCCGTGGTCGAGATCGAACGGCATCGCCTCGACCGCTCCGCCCGGGCCCTCGATGCGGCAGAGCTGGCCGGCGGTGAGGCGCAGCTCCTTTGCGATCGGAGGATAAGAACTTCCGTCAGGCGTCTGAAAAATATAGGAGAACGCTTGGTTCATTCGGCGCGAGGTCTGCTCGTTCATATGCACGTCGAGGGGGCGGCGCATGGCCAAGCAGAGCGGCCTCAGATCGTCGATGCCGTGCGTGTGGTCCGCGTGGGGATGGCTCAAAAGGACGCCGTCGAGCCGCTTGACCTCGGCGTCGATCAGTTGCTCGCGCAGATCGGGCGAGGTGTCGACGAGAACCGTTGTCGCGCCTTCAGACCCGAAGCGCTCGACAAGCACCGAGCAGCGGCGGCGACGGTTCTTCGGGTTCGCCGGGTCGCAGGCGCCCCACCCTTCCGCGATCCGCGGCACGCCGCCGGACGAAGCGCAGCCCAGGATGGTCAGGCGCAGCGTCAATGCGACTGACCCAACGGCCTGCGGCGGCTTGCCAACGGCCTGCGATGGCTTGCCGACTGCCGGCGGTAGCCTTTGAAAGATTGCGTGGGTGTTGGCGCGCGTCGCCTCGGCCAGCGCTTCCGGCGTGATCCCGCGCGCCTCGGCGACCACGCCTGCCGTGGCGACGACGAACGCCGGCTCGTTGCGGCGGCCGCGATGGGGCGTCGGCGCGAGATAGGGCGCGTCGGTCTCGACCAGAATGCGGTCGAGCGGAACGTCGCGGGCGATGGCGCGCAAATCCTCCGACTTCTTGAACGTCACCACGCCGGAAAACGAAATCGAGAGGCCGAGGCCGAGCGCAGTCTCCGCGAGCTCGCGCGAGCCGGTGAAACAATGGAGCAGGGCGCGGAACCGCCCCTGCCCCATTTCATCGGCCAGGATTGCCGCCATGTCGGCGTCGGCGTCGCGCGTATGGATCACGAGCGGCAGGTCAAGCTCGCGGGCAAGCGCGATATGTCCGCGAAAGACCCGCTGAGCGACGTCGCGCGGCGCGCTGTCATAGTGATAATCGAGGCCCGCCTCGCCGATCCCGACGCATTTGGGATGTTTGGCGAAGGCGCGCATGGCGTCGAAATCCTCCGCGTCGTCCCCGGCCGCCTCATGCGGATGCGTGCCGACGGTGAAGAAGACGTCGTCGTAACGCTCCGCGATCGCGACCACGCCTGCGGCCTTCGACACTTTGGTGCCGATGGTGATCATCCGCTCGACGCCGGCGGCGCGGGCGCGCTCAACGACCCCGTCGAGGTCGTCGGCGAAGTCGGGAAAATCGAGGTGGCAATGGCTGTCGATGATTGTCATTCGGCGCCGGCCCAAGCCCTCACTTCGCCGGCTCCGGTTCGACATAGCGAGGAAAGACCGGCGCCGGCGGGGGCAGCAGCGCGCCCGGCTTGAGCCGATGTGGCGCCCTGATCCTCCAAAACGGTTCGCCGACCTCGATATCTTCGGTCCACACTTCGAGGTCGCGGAAATTGCGTTCGTCTGGAGGCACCGCGAGGAGATCGAGCAGCTTGTTCATCGACGCGGGCATCGACGGCTGCAGCAAGATCGCGACGATGCGTAAGATTTCGATCGTCATGTAGAGAACAACGCGCATTTCGCCGGGATCGCTCTTGGCCTGTTTCCATGGCTCGGCGTTGCGAAATAGCGATTGGTCCGCGCGACAACTTCGAAAACGCTGCCGACGTAGTGATGTAGCGCAAAAGCGGCCATGTGCGTTCGGGCGGTTTCGACCAAGGAATCGCGCGGCCGCCAACAGTTCGTCTGTCTCTTCGTCGACCGTCCCATGGCGCGTCCAGTCTGGAGTCGCTCCCCCGCAGTTCCTGGCGATCATGGTCAGCGAGCGCTGCGCCAGATTGCCGATGTCGTTGGCGAGATCGGCGTTCATGCGGGCGACGATCGCCTCATGCGAGTAGCTGCCGTCCTGGCCGAACGGGACTTCCCGCAGAAAGAAATAGCGCACCGCATCGAGTCCGTAAGCCTCGACCATCGCCTTCGGGTCGACAACGTTGCCGACCGACTTCGACATTTTCTCGCCGCGGTTGAACAGGAAGCCGTGCACGACGACCTGTTTCGGCACGGGCAGATCCGGCCGACATCAGGAAAGCCGGCCAGTAGATGGAATGGAAGCGCGTGATGTCCTTGCCGATCACATGCGCGTCCGCCGGCCAGAATTTCGCCCGCGGGCCATCATCCGGGAAGCCGGTCGCGGTGATGTAGTTGGTCAGCGCGTCGACCCAGACATACATCACGTGCTTCGGATCGCCCGGAACCGGCACGCCCCATTTCAACGTCGCGCGGCTGATCGAGAGGTCGGACAAACCTCGCTTCACGAAGGCGACGATCTCGTTCAGATATTTTTCCGGCGTGACGAAGTCGGGATGCGCGGCGTAATGCGCGAGCAGTTTGTCGGCGTATTTGGAGAGCCGGAAGAAGTAGCTTTCCTCCTCCACCCATTCGACCGGCGCGCCGCTCGGCGCGAGCTTCGTGCCGTCCGGGCCGTCGGTCAGCTCGCTCTCGTCGAAATAGGCCTCGTCGCGCACCGAATACCAGCCGGAATATTTCGACAGATAGATGTCGCCGTTCGCGGCCATCCGCTCCCAGATCGCCTGGGAGGCGCGGGCGTGCCGGGGTTGGGTGGTGCGCACGATGTCGTCGGCGCGGGCGTTGAGCATGTCGCCCATCGCCTCGAATTCGGCCGCGACGCGATCGACAAATTGCTGCGGCGTCACCCCCTCGCGCGCCGCCGCCTGCTGAACCTTGAGGCCATGCTCGTCCATGCCGGTGACGAACAGGGTCTCGCGTCCGTCGAGACGCATGAACCGCTGGATCGCATCGGTCGCGATGCGCTCGTAGGCATGGCCGATATGCGGCGCGCCATTGGCGTAAGGGATCGCCGTGGTGATGTAGAAGCGGCTCATGAGCGCCGTCCTAAAGCAAAAGTTTTTGAGCGGCGACGAAAATCTGTGCGCAACTCCAGCCCTGTGGTTGCCACTCCGCCAGCCTCATCCTGAGGAGCGCCGAAGGCGCGTCTCGAAGGATGATCCAGGAGGCGGCGCCGGTGGCGCCCTCGGGAGCGCGCTTCGAGACGCGTCGCCTTGCGGCGCCGCTCCTCAGCACGAGGGGCTGGGTTAGGAGTTATCCTTCAACGCCCCGGCGCGGTCGCGGCGATCTCGGCGAAGAGCGCCAGAATATGCAGCTTGCGGTCGAGATTAAGCTCTTCCGTCTCGCGCTCCGCGTCGCGAATGCGATCCCAAAGCTCGCCAATCTCCTCCACCCGGAGAGATCCAGGCTCGACGTCGCGCGCATACGTAACCATCCAGTCGTAGAGCTCGCGATGGAGGGCCCGGTAAGCCTCGTCTCCCGCGCGCCCGCTGACCGCATCGGCGAGCCTCGCGACCGCGCGGGGATCGGGGCGCGGAAGGCCGGCGACGATCGAGTCGATCAGCGCGCCCACCCCTTCCGATTCGGGCGCGAGGCGAATGAGCGCCTCGCGAACCGATCCGTCGGCGCGCTTGGCCGCGGCCGCGATCGCATTGCGGCCGGCTTCGCTCCAGGGCGGCCCGAGGCCGATCACCGCCTGAGCGATCTCATCCTCCGACAGAGGATCGAGCCGCAAACGGCGGCAGCGCGAGCGGATTGTGGGCAGGATCTGGCCCGGCCGATGCGACACGATGAGGATCAGCGATCGTTGCGGCGGCTCCTCAACCATTTTGAGCAAGGCGTTGGCGCTGCTGCGATTCAGATCCTCGGCCGAATCCACGATCACAATCCGCCAGCCGCCGAAGGCGGCGGAGAGCTGGAAGATTTGCAGTCCCTGCCGCACGGCGTCGACCGAAATCTCGCTCGCGAGCCTCTTCGTTGCGCCCTGCCACTCGCGGCGGATGAGAGCAAAATCGGGATGGGCGAGCCCCGCGAGAAGCCGCGCCGCCGTGATGGGTCGGCTCGACATGGAGGTTGCGCGCCTCATGGACCGCCTTCGCGGCCGGATCAGGGTTGGCGAGCACGAAACGGGCGAACCGCCAGGCGAGCGTCGCCTTGCCGATCCCCTCCCTGCCGCCGATCAGCCAGGCGTGCGCGAGGCGGCCCTCGCGATAGGCCGATAGCATTTCCGTTTCGGCGCGTTCGTGGCCGACCAGCGAATAGACGTGGCGCGGATGGGGCGCGCCGGTGAGCGCGTCGGCTTCGGGAAGATCGTCGGTCTCAGCTTTTTTCATGCGAGCTTGGCCTTGAGCGCGCCCGCCGGATCGAGCCTGCTCTCGACCGTCGACCATATGGCCGCGGCGACGTCGTCTTCGCTTCGATCCGCGTCGATGAGCGCGCAGCGCAAAGGCTCGGCCGCGGCGATGTCGAGGAACGCCCGCCGAAGGGTTTTATGAAACGGCAGCCCCTCCGATTCGAACCGGTCGGCAGGCCCCGTCTGCCTTCGCGCGGCGGCCCGCTTGAGGCCGACTTCCGGGTCGAGGTCGAGGATCAACGTCAGGTCGGGCCGGTTCGCGCCGACCGTCAGGCGCTCGAGTGAGGCGATGAACTCCGGCGGCAGATTCCCCGCCGCGCCTTGATAGGCCCGGGTCGAATTGGCGAACCGGTCGGAAACGACCCAGGCTCCGCTCGCGAGCGCCGGCAGAATCGTCTTGTCGAGATGGTCGACACGGGCGGCGGAGAACAAGAACGCCTGGCCGGCGGAGTTAAACTCGGCCGCGAAGCCGGAAAGAATCGCCTCGCGCAGCGCCTCGGCGCCCGGAGACCCGCCCGGCTCGCGCGTCCGAACGACGGCAAGCCCGAGCGCGGCGAGACGCTCCTCGAGCCGCTTGGCCTGAACCGACTTGCCCACGCCCTCGCCGCCCTCGAGCGTGATGAATCGCCCCCTCGCCTGCCCGGTCATTGCCGCGTCGGGCGCAGCGCGGCTTCCGCCCCTATCCAATCGCACCGTACGAAGCCCACCGCTGGTCCTTCCGCAAGCGGCGTCTCAAGCTCCCGCCGAGCCCGTCTCTCAGCATGGTTGGACGTAGGTTGGCAACGCGTACGCCTTACGCCTCTATGCGGAACTGGCCGCTTTGGACATGAGAGAAGAGAGAACCGCTAGGGCGACAATCCATTGCGGAAAATCAGAACCTATGTTACGCTTTCGATATGAACATTCCTGCCCCTCGCATGCAAGGTCATCGGCTCTGTCCCAAGCTTCAAAGGCCTTGCGGCGTCGAGAAAAGCTTTTGCGCGTTTATCCGGCGTAACCCATTGATAAGTCTCGATTTCAGACGAAAGAATCCAAGGAAATCCAAGGAAATCCAACCCTCAAAAGTGAGGGTTTTCGCAGCGAAACGGTCAGGCGCCAAGAAAACCCAAATTAACGAGCCGAGCCTCCGGCCAAGTGCAGGCGACGGAGCCGAACCGGCTCCCTTCAAGCGCGAAGCAGCTTTAGTAGTCGGCGCGAGCGGTCTTCGCAGACTTCACGTGATCGAAGGCGCCGGTCGTCGGCTTCTTGGGCGGCAGACGAACGGGCCCCGAATAGAGCGCCCTCTCGACGCTGGCATGAAGTTCGGGCCGGTGCGGCGGCACGACAGCGTGCGCGGACGAGACGCGCATCGACGAACGTGACGAAGACGAGGCGGCAGCCACCACCGTTGAGCTGTGGCTCAGGCTGAGATCGAACGGCCGGGGCGGCGGCAGCGGAACGGCGCCCTTCGTCAGATGAGCGGAACGGATCGGCTCGGGCGGCGACGGGTCTGTGTCGCCGGATTCCGCAGGCGCGGCGTCAGCGTCCACGGGCGCGGCCGCGACCCGGACGGGCTCAGGCGGCGGGGGAGGCTCGGGAGCGCTTGCGACCTGGACCGGCGGCGGTTCCGGCGCAGGCGCCGGAGCTGGTTGAGCTTCAGGTTGCGGCTGTGGCTGGGCCTGTTGTCCGCCACGGCCGCCGCCGGAAAAGAATGACCAGATCGTGTCGGTCTGCTCCGCTGCGGCGTTGGCCATCATGACTGGCGCCGAATAGCCAATCATATTGGCCGGCGATCCGTCGGTGCGAAGGCTCGCCAGCAATTGCGAATTGTCCGACCCTTCGATCGGCGCGGCTCCGACATAATCGACTTTCACCTTCGCGGTGCCCATGCGCCTTCATGTCGAGGACATCGGCGACACGGGACGAGACGTCCATCACCCGCCCGGCGATGATAGGGGCCGCGATCGTTGACGCGCACGATGACCGAATAGCCGTTGCCGAGATTGGTCACGCGCGCATAGCTCGGCAGCGGCATCGTCGGATGAGCGGCCGACAGCGAGGCCATGTCATAGACTTCGCCATTGGCGGTGCGGCGGCCATGGAACGCCGCGCCGTACCAGGAGGCCATGCCGATCGCCGTATAGGAGGGGTTCTCGGCGGGGTAATATCGGTTGCCCGCGACCGTGTAAGGGCGGCCGACCAGATATTGCCCTCCGCCGCGAGGCACGCGTTCGCCATCGGCGACGACCTTCCGGCTGGCGTGGCCGTATTTTTTGCCCTGAGCAAAATGCTCGTGACCGTGGGAATAGGACACGTGGGGGGCCGGAGGAGGAGCGCAGCCGGCGAGCGCCCAGCACGCCACGCCGAGGCTCATGGCGCCTCGCCATCTCCGATTGCCCGCATTCAGGTGCGGTCCAAGGCCCGAAACGCTCATCACGCTTACTCGGGTCGCGCACCAGCGCAAGGTTCGAGCTTCAAACGCCGAGCCCGCCACAGCAACAGAATATTTCAGAACCATGAAGCCCGCTGCGCACTATTGATCCCGCTTCGTTTCGAATTCGCTAACGAATTCCGCTCCCCGCAAGCCTAACGAGGAGGCCGCCGTTGCGCCCCACGAGGGAACCGATTCGCTGGACAGCCGTCCCGCCGTCCGCCGCATTTCGGCCGCGAGGAGTGACGCCCAAACGCGGCAACAACGTGGCCAGCCCATTTGCGCAGAAGACCGCCCCTATCCTGCGAAGAACTGGACAGACGAATCACAGCGCCCAGCCAGCGCGCATTTCGAGACGCGAGTTCCGAATCGCAGTCGGGAATCCGACCGCGTTTAAGGAGCGCGTCAATTGATTACGGCGCATCGAATCAGTCAAAGGCCCAAGCCTCCACTCTCCGGTGATTCGTAATCGACATGTAGTGATGGGTGATTGTCACAAAAGACCGGGCGGCCCGAATGCGTAAGCACTCGAACCGCCCAGTTTCATTAGGAAGCGACTTTGCCAGACGAACTTGCTGCAAGCCCTCCCGGCCGGTGCTAGTCGCGTCGCCTCCATATATCGCGTCACTCATCGGGTTGAAGGGGGTTCTCAACCCAAAGGTCCAGGTTAAAACCCGTCGCGACGTCACGCTTTAATCACAGCTCGCGTCAAAGGTCCAGTAAAATATGGCGTTCCCGGTGTCATTGAAGTTTCATCCACAGGAACCTGAACGCGTTCGCGCTGCGTAATTTAGCGAGAACTGCGGCTAGAGACCGCGCTTTCGATCTGTGATCTATGCGGCCGCCATCATTCACCAATAAGATGCAGGGCAATCTGTCGCCGATGCGGCGCACGCCGATGCTCGAACAAGTAAATGCCTTGCCAAGTTCCCAAGGCGAGCTCCCCCTGCACGATCGGAATCGCCAGCTGCACGCCGATGAGAGCCGTCCGGATATGCGCGGGCATGTCGTCGGGGCCTTCGTCGGCGTGCCGATATCGGCCGGCCTCCTCCGGCGCCAGGCGGTCGAAAAATGTCTCGAGATCGGCGCGAACGTCCCGCGCGGCGTTCTCCTGTATCAGCAATCCGGCCGACGTGTGCCGGCAAAACAAGGTCAAAAGCCCGGCTTGGATCGCCTGCGGCTTGAGCCAATTCAGGACGTCGCGCGTAATCTCCACGAGCCCGCGGCCGCGAGTTGGAATCGAAAGAATATCAACGGCTTGTCGCATCGCGTTATTTGCTGATGTTCAGGTGGCTGTAGCATTGGGAACGTTTCGCGGATTTTGGCGTTGTTGGGGCGCCCGCGCGCCCGCGGTTTACCCAAGCAGAGGCCAAAATGCGGCTCATCATCCTCATCATTCTGATCATTCTGATCGTCGGCGCCGTGCCGTCTTGGCCTTACAGCACGGGTTGGGGCTACTATCCGGTCGGAGGACTCGGGACACTGCTGATCATCGTCCTCATTCTCGCCTTGCTTGGATATGTCTAGCCGGCAGAAGACGGCGCACTCGACCTGTCCGAATAAAAATGGACCCCGCCGCGATTTGCGGCGGGGTCATTCATTTTGGGGCTACTACGGTCTCGAGGCAATCAGCTCGACGCTATCTTCGCCAGATCACCCCAGCCAGGAAGCCGAGCCCAAGAGCGAGGGCGAGCGTGGATAGCGGGCGCTCTTGAATTGCATCTTCGAGCGAGTCGCCCAGCGACGAAGCCTGAGATTGCGCCCGGTTGGCGACGACCCCGAGCCGATCGGAGGCGTCATTCACCATTGATCCCATATTGGCGCGGGCATGTTTCATCCCACGTCTCGCCTGCTCTTGCGCAACCGCGCCGATATCGCTCGCCGCGTCCGAAATCTGGTCAGAAAGACCGCCTATCGCATCTCTCATGCTTCGCCATCTCCTTCTCCAGGCGGGCAAAGGCGTTGTCGTCGCCTGTGTCTCGCGTTTCGTTGCTTCGTTCAGCGCCGGACGGAAAGTCAGAGGTCATCCGTTTCTCCGAAACACGCGTCTGATGTTAACGTCGGTCCGCGCGGAAGGTTCCCCGCGGGCGATTTACCGGTCTTCGTCAACGTACAGCCGTTGCTTCAGGATCAGCGCCACCATCAGAATTGGCGATGACAGGAACGCCCCCATCGGCCCCCAAAGCCAGGTCCAGAACGCGAGCGAGAGCAGAACCGCGAGCGCGTTGAGTTCGAGGTGGCGTCCGATGATCATTGGGGTCAGGAACTGACCCTCCACCGTGATCACCATGAGGAACCCCGCAGCCGGGACGAGGCCCAACAGAAAAGTCGGTTCGGCCACCACCCCGACCACGAGCAGAACGACGAACATCACCATCGGTCCGATGATCGGTATGAAATTCAGAGTCGCCGCCAATGCGCCGAACCCAATCGCGTTCGGCATTCCGGTCAGCCAACAAATGATCCCTGCCATTATGCCGACGCCCACGTTGATCAGCGTAACGATCAAAAGATAGCTCGCCAGTCCGGACTCGATCTCGTTGAGAATCTTGAGCACCGTCAGACGTGAATCGCGGCTTGCGAAGGTCATGACGAGGGCACGCCGCAAGTCGGGCCATTCCGAAATGACCAAAAGCAGCACGACGAGAAAGAACAGAAAGCCTGTGATCGGCGGCAGCAGGATCGAGATCGTCGATGGAACCCAGGAAATCCCGGGTGAGGGGAGCGCAACCCCACCTGCGCTTGGAGCGTCGCCGATCATCGATGTGAGCCGCCCCCAGGCTGCGACCAAGCCATCGAAGACGTGCAGTTTTTCCTTTAGCGACGCGACGATGCCCGGCAAGCCACTCGCGAGCTCGGACACGCGCGGAAAGATCAGCAGGATCACGAAAGCGAAGATCAGCGTCACGCTGGCCACGAGCAGCAGCGCCACGAGCGGGCGCGGAACGTGCAGCGCTTCGAGTCTCCGCGCCGCCGGACCCAGCATGATTCCGACCACGAAAGCCGCCACCACTGGCAGCATGACCTCGCGCGCGGCATAAAGAAGGAAGCCCACCGCGACTGTGGCGAGGATCGCCAGCGACCAAGCCGAAATTTCCCGCAGCGTGATTTCCGGATGGGGCTCCTCATCCGCCGCCGCGACCGCCTCGGGACGCTGCCCTTCCCCCATCGTTCCTCCGCTTCGCCGCGTTGGCGGCAAGGCGTTCATTGGCGCATCGCTCGACGCTCGGGGCATCCGGTGGCGTTCGCAGCCCCCGACAGTCGATCGCTTGAGAACAATTGTGGCTCTATTCTTAACGGAGGGGCTTAACAACGTCGAGTTGAGGCGAGCGACGACCGGAATAAACAGGCCGGCACGGGAAAAGTTCCCGCGGGCGCAGTCATGAACGCAAAATACGTGGGATCAAAGTTTGACCATCCAGCATTGAGGATTTAATCCTTGGCGGTTCAAGCCGCCCTCAGAACTTCGCGAGGTCGACATTGTCGCCGAGAGCAAGCTGGAAGGGCTTTCTGAAGATCGCCGATGTGACGGTCCCGGTCGGCCTTTACTCCGCCGCTTCGACCTCGGAACGCATCGCCCTGCATACGATCAATCGGCCGACCGGCCATCGGGTTCGACGGGAGTTCGTCGACGCCGAGACCGGCAAGACCGTCGAACGGGACGATCAGGTCAAGGGCTACGAAGTCGCGAAGGACGAATATGTATCGGTCGAGCCCGATGAAATCGCCGCGATCATCCCGCACGGCGACAAGACGCTCACCGTCTCCGCGTTCGTCGATCTGGCGGGGGTCGACGATCTCTATTTCGATAAGCCTTATTACCTCGCCCCCTCGGACCGCAGCGCCGACGAAACCTTTGCGCTGGTGCGCGACGGCATGCGGAAGGCCAAAGTGGCGGCGGTCGCGGAAGCCGTGCTTGTTTCGGCGTGCCCGAACGGTTCTCGTCCGCGCTCTCGACGAGGGTCTCGCCGCCTCGATGCTGAACTACGATTATGAGGTGCGTCCGGCCAAGCAGGCGTTCTCGGATATCCCAAAGAAAGAGATCGCCGGAGAGATGCTCGATCTCGCCGTCCACATCATCAAGACCAAGCAGGGCGCGTTCGATCCGCGCAAGTTTGAGGATCGCTACGAGGACTCGCTGGCTGAGCTGGTCAAACTGAAGCTTCAAGGCAAGGAAATCCCCAAGCGCGCGCCGGCGCCCCGCGAACCGACCGTCAACCTCCTGCAGGCTCTGCGCGAGAGCGCGGCTGGCACACGGCCAAGCGGCAAGGCCGCGGCCAAGAAAAAGACCGGCCGGCGTGCTGCAGCAAAGGCCAAGCCCGCTGCGCCGCGACGCAAGGCTAGCTGACGAATGGCGCTGGAAACCTATCGGAAAAAGCGCAATTTCGCCGCGACCGCCGAGCCCAAAGGCGCAGCGCCGAATGCGGACAGCGATATTTTTGTCGTGCAGAAGCATGACGCGACCCGATTGCATTACGACTTCCGCCTCGCGCTGGACGGCGTCCTGAAAAGTTGGGCGGTGACGCGCGGTCCGAGCCTGAACCCAGGGGAGAAGCGCCTCGCCGTCGCGGTCGAAGACCATCCGCTGGAATATGCCAATTTCGAGGGCACGATCGCCAAGGGCGAATACGGCGGCGGCGCGGTCATCGTGTGGGACAATGGAACGTGGGCGCCGCTCGGGGATGCGCACAAAGGCTTGAAGAAGGGCCATCTCGAGTTCGAGCTGCACGGCCAGAAGCTCCACGGCCGGTGGCATCTCGTGAGGATGCACGGCAAGCCGGGCGAAAAGCGGGAGAACTGGCTTCTCATCAAGGGGGATGATGAATTCGCCCGCGCCGCCGAGGAAGCCGATATCCTCGAAGAGCGGCCAGAGTCGATCAACACCGGCCGGACGATTGATGAGCTCGAAGGGGAAGCGCCGGGCTGGTCGTCGAAGACGGGGAAGATCGAGAAGCCTGACGGCGCGGACGCCGCCGCCAAACCGAGCGTGAGCGCGTCCGCACGGAAGTCTCTGGACGCGTCCGCGATCGAGGACGGGGCGAAAGGCCCCCTGCCCGGCTTTGTCGAGCCGATGCTGGCGACGCTGTCGAAGTCTCCGCCCACCGGAGACCGATGGCTGCATGAGATCAAGTTCGACGGCTACCGGCTTCAAGCGCATATCGAAGACGGCAAGGTTACGCTCTGGACCCGGGGCGGCCTCGATTGGACGAATAAATTCGGCAACGCCGTTCCAGCGGCGTTGCGAGATCTGCCGGTCCGAACGGCCCTGATCGACGGCGAGATGGTGGTCGAAAACGAGAGCGGCGTCGCCGAGTTCTCGCTTCTGCAAGCGGATCTCAGCGACGGACGCCTCGACCGGTTCGCCTACTACGCCTTCGATTGCCTCTATCTCGACGGACACGATTTGCGCGAAGCAGCCGCTCATCCGCCGCAAGGAGCTGCTTGGCCAGCTGATCGGAACCGACGGCGGGGCTATTCGCTACAGTTCGCACTTCGTGGAGGACGGCAAGCTGGTGCTGCAGCGCGCCTGCGCCCTTGGTCTCGAAGGCATCATCTCGAAGGCCAGCCAATCCGTCTATGTCTCGGGTCGCGGCAAAAGCTGGGTCAAGGCCAAGTGTTCGGCCCGGCAGGAGTTCGTGATCGCTGGCTACGTCCCCTCGTCGACCGGGCGCAAGGCCATCGGCTCGCTCGTGCTCGGCGTCTACGAGGGCAAGGAGCTGCGGTACGTCGGACGCGTCGGCACCGGCTTTTCCTCAGGCGTGGCCGAGGCGTTGTTCGCGCGGCTCGACGAGATGCGCATTCGTTCGAGTCCGTTCGCCAAGCGCCTCACCACGGCCGAAGCGCGGCAGGTCCGCTTCGTTAAGCCGGAGCTGATCGCCGAGGTGGATTTCCGGGGCTGGACCGGCGACGGGCTCCTGCGTCAGGCGTCCTTTCAGGGATTGCGGGACGACAAGCCGGCCCGCGAGATTGTGCGCGAGACGACCATGGCCACGAATGCCGCGCCCGAACGTCCGAAGAGCAGCGTGACGCTGACCCATCCCGACCGCATCTATTGGCCGGACGTCGGCGTCACCAAGGAAGGCCTCGCCGATTATTACGCCGAGGCCTGGCCGTTCATGAAGCCCTTGATCGTCGGCCGGGCGCTGGCGTTGGTGCGCTGTCCGGACGGAATCGGCGGACAGACATTCTTCCAGAAACATGCCTGGAAGGGTCTCAACCGCAATATCGTCCTCGTCAACGACCCCAAGGAGCCGGAGCCGATCATCAGCATTCGCGACTTCGACGGGCTGATGGCGCTGGTGCAGTCAGCGGCGCTCGAAATCCATCCTTGGGGGTCGACGGTCACCGACTGGGAACGGCCGGACATGATCGTGATGGACCTCGACCCAGGCGACGACGTGGACTGGACCGCGGTCATTTCGGCGGCGGAAGAGGTGCGTGAGCGGCTGAAAAACTCTGGGTCTTGCTTCGTTTGTGAAGACCTCGGGCGGCAAGGGTCTGCATGTCGTCTCGCCGATCAAGCCGAAAGCCGAATGGCCCGCCGTGAAGGCCTTCACCAAGGCGATCGCCGATTCCATGGCGGCCGACAGTCCCGACCGCTTCGTCTCGACGATCCCGAAGGCGCGGCGGCACGGCAAGATCCTGATCGACTATCTGCGCAATCAGCGCGGCATGACCGCTGTCGCCGCCTATTCCACCCGCGCCCGGCCGGGCGCGACCGTTTCGATGCCCCTCGCCTGGGAAGAGCTCACCCCTGAAATCGGCCCTGCCTATTTCACCACTCGTAACACCCCGACGCGCCTCTCTTCGTCCGCTGATCCGTGGGCGGATTTCCGCGCCGCCGCAGCGCCGATCGAGGAAGAGCGCAAGAAAGCCAAGCCCACGCGGAAGCGGTAAGGAGCTGCGGTAGAGCCTCCTTTCTGGGGCCCTGCCGCACTCCGCCTCGTCCTGAGGAGCGCCGCAGGCGCGTCTCGAAGGACGCTCCAGCGTTGTGCGCGCTCGCGGCGCCATCTGGAGCATTCTTCGAGGCCCGCTGACGCGGGCGCCTCAGAATGAGGGTAATGCGCGGCCAAAGCCTGTCGCGTTAGCGCCCCTTGGGCTTCTTCGCGCTGGCCACGCTTCGCCGCAACGCGTCCATGATGTTGATGACGTTGCTCGGGGCTTCGGGTTCGGCCTTCGGTTTCGCCTTGGCTTTCTTCGCGCCCTTCTTTTTCGCGGCGATAATGTCGAGCAACTGGGCCTGCACCGGATCGGCGACCATATCCGGGCTCCAGTCTTTCTTCCGCGACTTGATGAGGTCGCCGATCAGGCGCATCAGCTCCGCGTCGGGTTTCGCCTCGCGAATGGCGCCGAAATATTCGCTCGCATCGCGCACTTCATCGCCGAAGCGCAGCGTCCAGAGCACAATTCCGTTGTCCCGCGGCTTCAAGATCACCGCCCGTTCGCGCCGATTGAGAACGAGCCGCGACACGCCGACCATCTCGGTCGAGCGCATGGCGTCGCGAATGACGCAATAAGCCTCTTCGCCAATCGGATTGTCGGGCGTCAGGTAGTAGGGCGTGTCGTACCAGATCCAGTCGATGCTCTCCGCGGCGACGAAACTCTGGATGTCGATCGTGCGGGCGCTCTCGAGCGCGACGGATTCCAGCTCCTCGTCCTCGAGCAGCACGTAATCGTCCTCGCCGCGCGCGTAGCCCTTGACCTCGTTGGCCTCATCGACGGGCTTGCCCGTTTCGGCGTCGACATAATGGCTCTGGATTCGATTGCCGGTTCGACGGTTCAGGACGTGGAACCGAACCTTGTCCTCTTCGCTGGTCGCCGACATCATCGCCACCGGACAGGTGACGAGGCTGAGCTTCATGTAGCCCTTCCAGAATGGACGCGCCGCCATCGAAAGGTCCTTCCGTCTACCCGCCTCGGCACGCCAACTCATTGGCGCACCTCAGACTGTCAATCTTTCCAGCCTCGCGCCAGTTCGCGGCGCCATCGTGCGAAACCGAATTTCAGCTCATTATGTTCCGGTTGTGTACAATTTATCACGCCGCTTACAGGGGTTCGATAGGGATTCGCGTGATGATGGGCCTCACCGGAACAGCAGACGGGCGCCGCCGCGGCGCTTGCCATGAGCAGGACAGCACGATGACGAAGATCGATTGCCTGATCGAGGTCGCCAGAAAACTGAGAGAAGCCCGAGCTCTCGGGGAACGAAGCTCGGACCGAGCGCTTGTGTATTTCATCGACATGACCATCGCCCATGTCTGCGACTCGCTGGACGCGCGCTCGGAGACCAAAGGCGCCAAGGACAATCACGCGAGCCTTGTCAAAGCCGCTGCGTGACCGCTCGGAGGCGCCGCGCCTCCAGCCAGGAACGACGTCCGCCGACCCAACTCGAGCCACGGGTTCGGACCTCTGCGATCGGCGAAGTTTGATCGCCGGCGTCCTCGCGAATTGGCGCGACAGCTGCTAACGCCAGCGCGACCTCAACAGCGCCGTGGCGACCGCGCGGCCTCGGAATAGCCCCTCCCTCCCACAAGCGCGTCGCCTGTACATGGCGGCGCCGTTCGGGCACAACCGGCGCGCCCTCAAGGCAGGCAGGACCTCGGCGCTTCCGGGAATTTTCGTTATGGCTCGCGACTCGGCGCTCACTGTCTCGGTCGGGATCATCGCCGCGGTCATGATTTGTGTCGCCGCCTCGCAGGCGAGCGATGTCTTCGCGCCCTTGGCGCTGGCTTTGTTCATCATCGCGCTGGTGTGGCCTTTGCAGTCCTGGTTGCAGGCTCGGATGCCGGCGCTGCTCGCGCTCGCCATCACGATGACCGTGACCGTCGCCGTCGTGTATCGCCTTCGCCTCGCTCGTCGCATGGGGCTTTGGCCGTGTCGGCGTATCGCTGCTCGCCGACACGGCGCGCTACCAGGCGCTATACGAGCGCGCGATCGACTGGCTCGACGACCGCGGGATTTCCGTCGCGGGCTTATGGAGCGAGCACTTCAACGTCGGCTGGCTCGTGCATTGGGCGGGCCAGATCACCGGCCGCGTCAACACGACCCTCACCTTCTGGCTGATCGCCCTTCTCTACGTCATCTTGGGCCTGATGGAGGTCGATGTCCTTCGCCGGCGAGCCCACGCCTACCTCCAACCCGAGACCGCGCGGATCCTTCTGCAAGGGAGCGCCGCGACGGCGGTGAAGATCCGCAAATATATGGAAGTGCGCACGCTGATGAGCGTGGCGACCGGCGTTCTCGTCGGCCTGTTCGCCTGGATCGCCGGACTGCCATTCGCCCTCGAATGGGGCGTGATCGCCTTCGCGCTCAACTACATTCCGTTCATCGGCCCCTTCGTCGCCACCCTGTTTCCAACCTTGGTGGCGATGACGCAGTTCGAATCGTGGCAAGCCGTCGTCGGCGTCTTCGTCTGCCTCAACATCATTCAGTTCGTCGTCGGCAGCTATATCGAGCCGCGCGTGTCCGGCGCCATGCTCGCTATGTCGCCGACCGTCGTGTTGCTCGCCGTTTTCTTGTGGACTTACCTGTGGGGCCTGTTCGGCGCCTTCATCGGCGTCCCGATCGTCATCGCAATCGTCACCTTCTGCGCCTATCATCCCTCCAGCCGCTGGATCGCCGACCTTCTCGGCGGGCCCGTGGAGGAAAAGGCGTTGGTGAAGAATTAGGGCGGCGCTTCTTTAGAATCGTCACCGCGAGGACCCCGAAGGGGGACGTGGCGATCCAGGAGCCGCAGGGCGCCCTACGTTCCCCTGGATCGCTTCGCTTACGCTCGCGATGACGACAAGGGTTCGAGGCCGGAGGGCGCTTCGACAGCGCTCTCCGCGAGCCGAGATCAATTCGCGTCGGCTCCATCAGCGCGAGCCCGCCATCCGAGCCGGCCCCAAGCGCATGCACGTAGAAATGCGTCGGTTTGGTATCCGGCGCCATGACCGGTGACGGGGCGGAGACGATCTTGAGCTTGCCGCAGGCGCCGATCCAGTCGACATGCCGGTGGCCGTGCATGACGACGACGCGTTCGGCATAGGGCTTGAGCACGCGCTGAAACCAGCTGCCGTTGATGAGGGCCGTGCCGATCCGCTCGGAGAAGGCGGCGACCGGCATCGGATATTCGATCATATGATGATGCAATCCGACGATCCATCGCGCCTTGGGATAGGCGTCGAATGCCGCGGTGAGCTGCGTCGCCTGCCCGACTGAAATCATGCCGAGCGCGTTGGTGAATGAGAAATTCGTGTCGGCGTTCGAATTGAGGATTGCGACTCCGAGACCGTCGTCCTCCGCTGGTGGAAGGATCAACGGAAAGAGCTCATCCCACAGGCGCGCGAGTTGGTTCGACAGTCGAATTCCGCCTTGGTCCGCGAAGGTCTCGATCGCCTGACGCTGCGGCGCAAGCGTCGCCGCAAGCGTGAGGCCGGGCTCTGCGGCGCCGGCGCTCATCACGCGCAAGCGGTCGGCGCCAAAGGCGGCCATCGCGGACAACGCGCGCATCTTGCGTAACGTTTTCGCCGGGCTGAACGGCAGATCGAGGCGCGCCGGGTTGGCGCGGTCGACGACATTGACGTCGTGATTGCCCGGCAGAATGAGGATCCGGTCGGCGAGGTTCGGATGGCCGGCGAGAATGTCGAAGAATTCGGCCCATTCGCCCGAGCGCCCGGCGTCGGTCATGTCGCCGGTGATGAGGATAAGATCCAGCGGCCGGGCGGCGTGCTCGGCCTCGAGCCGAGCCATGACTCGCCTCACGCGATCGTTGCCGCGCGGGCCGCCCCGCCCGCTCTCGATCCTGAAGCCATAACGCTCGCCGACGATATGGATGTCCGACAGATGCGCGACGCGCCAGACGCGACCGTCCGATGGCGCAGCGTCGAAGGCTTCGAGGTCGAGCGGCTGGTCCATACTTGCGTCGGCGAAGCCCCAGACGAGCGAAGCCGCTGCGAGGTAGGCGGACATGATGACGATGGCGTTGGCGAGCGTCGGCACGATCAGATGATGCGGGACGGCGAGATCAGCGGTCGATCCGATCCAGCGCGTGTGAGGCCAGACAAAGGCCGCAACCAGCGCCGCGACGAGGGCGAGAAGAATTCCGGCGGCCGCGCAGCTTCTCGCCCGCATGCGCGCCAACTCGGCTCCGCCGCGCGGCTTGAGGGATCGCTCCGCGAGATGCCGGATCGCCTCGCGGCACAGGGCGTATCCGGGCTGAACGCCAAGTGCGTTGAGCGCCCAGAAATTCGCCTCTGCAACGCGAAACAAGGGACGCCAGCCGAACCAGCCTGCGGCGACGATCGCGAGAAGCAGAAGCGCGGCGCCGTATCCGTACAATTCCAGGACTCTGGAAAAGACGCCGCCGACCCACGCCGTCACGATGAGCGGCGCGAGCCCAAGGATCGCCGCCGGCAGCACGATCGAGACAATCCACGCGAGCAGGAGCTTCGTCAGGCTGATCTCGGCGAGCAGGCTGCCGGCGATCGCCAGAAGCGACTTCTGCTTCGGGCTCGAGACGTCGTCCTCTGCGTCGCCATTGCGCGGATCGAGGATCGGCCTCGCGCGAACGGGCTCGCGGCGCTCGAGCTCGGGCTCAGCGCTCGAGGGAGAAACGTCGGGCGCTTGCATTGCGTTGGGCAAGAAAATTTCCGGGGCGTTAAAGCTCCATAGCATGCTGTGCTTTCGCGCGGTAGCGAACCCTATCGCGGCGAAACCCGCACGGCCCCTTCCATTCATCTTGCGTTCAAGCGGCGCGTTCACAATCGGAGCGTTCGGAGGATGCATCTCATGTTTCGCAAGCTTGTCTTATCTCTCGCTGCGGCGGCCGGAATGGTCGCCCAGCTCGTCCTGCCCGCTGAGGCGGCGATCGGCGTTGGCGCATTCGCGCCTCCAGCCGCGCTCGTCGAAAGCTCGCCCGTCGAACAAGCGCAGTTCGTTTGGGGTGGACGGAATTACTGCTGGTACAATTCAGCCTGGCGAGGCCCGGGCTGGTACTGGTGCGGCTACGCATGGCGTCGCGGCATCGGCTGGGGCGGCGCCGCCGGCTGGCACAGCTGGAACCACCGCAACGTCCACGTCAATCGGAACGTGCACGTGAACCGGAATGTCCACGTCAACCGCAACGTTCACGTCAATCGGAACGTCCACCACAGGCCCCCGGCTCATCGCCCCGGACACGGCGGCGGCCACAGGCCTGGCCACGGCGGCGGTCATCGCCCAGGTGGCGGCGGGCATCGCGGCGGACGGCCAGCGGCGGCGGACACAGAGGTGGCGGCGGGCATCGGGGCGGAGGCGGCGGCCGCCATCGCTGATCGTCCAGACCGGGATCGGTCGCGGCGGACAGCGTTCCTGATCGTTGCGCGGCAGGCGGCTGGCCTATAAGCACGGCCGCGTTGTCGTGAGAGGATTCGCCTTGGCTCGATCCACCGCTCACTCGTCAGCGCGCGGACGCGTTCGCGCGCTTGTCGGCGTTATTGGGCTCGCCCTGCTCGCGGCTGGCTGCAATCAGGAAGCCAAGACCGAACCGCCGCTGCCCCGTCCGGTCCGCACCGTCACGGTCGAAAAAGGCGCGATCGGCGACGCGGTTCAGCTCACCGGGGACATCCGCGCTGAAAACGAGGTGAACCTCGCCTTCCGCATTGGCGGACGGATCATCGAGCGCAAGGGCGAGGTTGGCGACAAGGTCGAGCCGGACCAGGTGCTGGCGAAGCTCGATCCGCAGGACGAACTCAACACGCTGCGCTCGGCACAGGCGGCTCTGAACGCCGCCCAGGGCCAGCAGGTCGAGGCGCAGAACACGTTCGACCGCCAGAACCATCTGATGGAGCGCGGCTTCACCACCCGCGCGAATTTCGATTCTGCGAAGCAGGCGTTGCAGACGGCGCAGGCCCGGGTCGACGACGCGACCGCGCAGCTGGACATCGCCCAGGATCGGGTTGGCTTCACCGAGCTTAAGGCCAATGTCGAGGGGACGATCACGGCGCGATCCGCCGAGTCGGGTCAGGTGGTGCAGGCAGGTCAGCCGATCTTCACCATCGCGCGGACGGACGGGCGCGACGCGGTGTTTGACGTTCCAGCCCAGGTTCTGCGCGCCGCGCCGACGGACGCGACGATCACCATTGCGCTCGCCAACGATCCCTCGGTGACCGCGAAGGCGCGCGTCCGGACGGTCTCGCCGCAAGCCGATCCGGTCACGCGCACATTCCAGGTGAGGCTCAGCCTCATCGATCATCCCGAGGCGATGCGCCTCGGCGCGACCGTGACCGGCCGCCTCCAGCTCGAGAGTGGAAACGGCATTTCTATTCCGGCGAGCGCGCTGACCTCGATCGACCAGCAAGCCGGCGGTGTGGATCGTCGATCCGCAGAATCTGACCGTTGCACTACGCAATGTCGAGGTTGAGCGTTTCGATCCGGCGTCAGCCGTGATCTCGCAGGGGCTCGCGCCCGGCGACGTGGTGGTGACGGCGGGCGTCCAGGCGCTGCATCCGGGCCAGAAGGTGCGGCTCCTCGGAGCGACTTCGTGAGCTCACTCAATCTTTCCGATTGGGCGCTGAAGCATCGCTCCTTCATCGTCTTCATCATGGCCGCGGTGACGCTGGCCGGCATCGCCTCATTTTTCAGCCTAGGCCGCGCCGAGGATCCGCCCTTCACCTTCCGCACCATGATCGTCCAGGCCGGATGGCCGGGCGCGAGCATGGACGACACGTTGCAGCAGGTCACCGAACGGCTCGAGCGCAAGTTGCAGGAGACGCGAGGCCTCGACTTCCTGCGCAGCTACACGATACCCGGGCGCGCCACGATCTTCGTCAACCTGAAAGGATCGACAAAGGCGTCCGAAGTGCCGGACATCTGGTATCAGGTGCGCAAGAACATCGGCGACATCCGCGGCACGCTGCCGGCCGGCGTCGTCGGGCCCGGCTTCAACGACGACTTCGGCGACACCTTCGGCTTGATCTACGGCTTCACCGCCGACGGCTTCAGCCACCGCGAACTCCGCGACTACGTCGAGGACATCCGCTCGCGCCTCTTGCAGGTTCCGGACGTATCCAAGATCGAGCTCCTCGGCGCGCAGGACGAGCAGATCTATGTGGAATTTTCGACCCAGGAGCTGGCGGGCCTCGGCATCGATCGGGCGGCGCTGCTCGCAGCGCTGAGGGCTCAGAACGCGGTCAGTCCCGCGGGCGCGCTCGAGACCGGCGACGAGAAGATTCTGCTCCGCGTTTCCGGCGCCTTCGGGTCGGAAGCGGACCTCCTCAACGTCAACTTCCTGTCCAATGGCCGGCTGATCCGGCTGCGCGACATTGCGACCGTCAGGCGTGGCTATTCCGATCCGCCCCAGCCGATGTTTCGCGTCAACGGCAAGCCGGCGATCGGCCTCGCCATCGCCATGCGCGACGGCGGCGACATTCTGACGCTCGGCCGCAACGTGAAAAAGGCGATCGACCAAAGTGTCGCCAATCTGCCGCTCGGCATCGATGCGTCGCTCGTCTCTGACCAGCCGGTCGTGGTTCAGACCGCGATCGGCGAGTTCATGGAATCGCTCTGGCAGGCGATCGCCATCATCATGGCGGTCAGCATCATCAGCCTTGGCTTGAGGCCGGGCTCCGTCGTGGCGCTGACGATCCCGCTCACGATCGCGATCGTGTTTCCGATCATGCAGGCGATGCACATCGACCTTCAGCGCATCTCGCTCGGCGCGCTCATCATCTCGCTCGAGCCTGCTCGTCGACAGCGCCATGACCGCGATCGACGTGATGACGACGCGCCTCGCCCAAGGCGACAGCAAGGAAGAAGCTGCGTCCTTTGCGTACAAGACGCTGGCGCTGCCGATGCTGACCGGCACCTTCGTGACCATCGCCGGCTTCGTGCCGATCGGTTTCGCCCGCAGCGCGGCCGGCGAATACACGTTTTCGATCTTCGCCGTGGTCACGATCGCGCTCATTGTCTCCTGGTTCGTCGCCGTCCTGTTTGCGCCGCTGCTTGGCGTCTGGATCCTCAAGAAGCCGGACAAGCCCTCCGATGCTCCGCCCAACTTCGTCTTGCGCACATTTCGTTCGATCCTCGTCGGCGCGATGCGGATGCGCTGGATCACCATCGCCGTCACGCTCGCCTGCTTCGTCGCGGCGCTGCTCGCCCTGCCCTACGTGCCGCGGCAGTTCTTCCCCGCCTCCGACCGCCCGGAACTCGTCGTCGATCTGACCCTGCCGCAAAACGCCTCGATCTTTGGCAGCGAAGCCGCGTCAGCCAAGCTCGACGCGATGCTGAAAGACGATCCCGACGTCGCGAGCTGGAGCACCTATGTCGGACGCGGCGCGATCCGCTTCTACCTTCCGCTCGACGTCAAGCTCCCCAACGACTTCTTCTCGCAAGTCGTCGTGATCGCCAAAGACGTTGCGGCGCGCGATCGGCTGCACGCCAAGCTCGAGAAAGCGCTGGCGGAGCAGCTGCCAAGCGCGGTTGTCGCGGGTGTCGCCGCTCGAGCTTGGACCGCCCGTCGGCTGGCCGGTGCAATATCGGGTGAGCGGGCCGGAACCTGCGCAAGTGCGCGAGATCGCGCTCAAGCTCGGCCAGACGATGGGCGAGAACTCAAATCTGCGGCTCGTCAATTTCGACTGGATGGAGCCTTCGCGCGAGGTCAGGGTCAAGATCGACCAGGACCAGGCGCGGCTGCTTGGGTTGAGCTCGCAGACGCTGGCCGAAACGCTCAACGCCGTCATGTCGGGCACGCCGATCACGCAGGTTCGTGACGGCATCTATCTCATCAATGTCGTCGCGCGCGCGAATGACGAGCAGCGCGTCTCGCTCTCCACTCTTCGCTCACTGCAGTTGCCGCTCCCCGGCGGCCGCACCGTGCCGCTCAGCCAGATTGCGACCTTCGATTTCGATCAGGAATACCCGCTGATCTGGCGGCGCGACCGGGTCCCGACCCTCACCGTGCAGGCCGATGTCCGCGACGCGGCGACGCCGGAAGGCGCGGTCGCCTCGCTCAAACCGGGAATCGAGAAACTCGAGGCGAGCCTGCCGAGCGGCTACCACATTGCGACCGGCGGCACGGTCGAAGAGAGCGCGCAATCGCAGGCGTCCGTGTTCGCGCTGCTGCCGGCCGCTTTGTTCCTGATGCTCCTGTTCCTGATGGCGCAATTGCACAGTTTCGGACGCGTCGCGCTGGTGGTGGCGACGGTGCCGCTCGGGCTGATCGGCATCGTTCTTGCGCTCCTGCTCGCCAACCGGCCGCTCGGATTCGTGGCGATTCTCGGGATTCTCGCGCTGGTCGGCATGATCGCCCGCAACGCCGTCATCCTGATCGATCAGATCGAGACCGAGCGGGCGCAAGGTCGCGACATCTGGACCGCGGTGGTCGAGGCGACGCTCTCGCGCTTCCGTCCGATCATGCTGACGGCGGTCTCGACCGTGCTGGGCTTGATCCCGATCGCGCCGACGGTGTTCTGGGGGCCGATGGCCTTCGCCATCATGGGCGGCCTGTTCGTCGCCACCCTGCTGACGCTTCTTGTGCTACCGGTCTTCTACATCACGCTCTACCGCGCGACGCAGCCCGCGGAGACGGTGGCGGCCTAGCGCCCCTTCCCTTCTCCCTTCGGGAGAAGGTGGCCGGCGTAGCCGGTCGGATGAGGGTGCGTCGTCTGGAAGAAAGCGCGGTTCGCGTGAACCCTCACCCCAACCCTCGCCCGTAGGAGAGGGGGCCAACGCCGCAGGGAGACCGTCATGAAAACGCTGAAGGTCGGCGAGATCCTCATCACGAGCCTCATCGAGCGCGACGGTCCCTGGCGCACGCCTGAGACGATGTTCCCGGCCTATGATCCCGAGATCGGGCGCGGACATCTTGCGGAGCTTGACCCCATCGTCTTCGATCCCGCCAGCGGCCGCATGGTGATCACCTACCAGACGTTTCTCGTGCGCACGCCCAGACACACCATCCTAATCGACACCTGCACCGGTGAGGACAAGGGTTATCCGGCCCCTTATGACTTCCCCAAGCAACCCTGGCTCGACAATCTCCACGCAGCCGGCTTGCGCTTGGAGGACATCACGCACGTCTTCTGCACGCATCTGCATTTCGACCACACCGGCTGGAATACGATGCTTCGTAACGGACGATGGACGCCGACGTTTCCGAACGCGAAATACATCTTTCACAAGGGCGAGTACGAGCGGTGGGAAGCGACCACCGCTCGTGGGGAGACGCCGCCCGGGATCATGCAGGGCGCACTGCCGGGGAACTCGTGGAGCTACAATTGCCGGCCGATTGTGGAGGCGGGACAGGCTCTGCTGGTCGACGATGCGTTTCAGCTCGACGACACTTTCACGCTTGTCCCGACGCCCGGTCATTCGCCATGCCATTGCTGCGTCATGATCCGCTCGCAGGGCCAGGAGGCGATCGTGACCGGTGACCTGATGCATCACGCGCTGCAATGCCGCGAGCCCGATTGGTCCACCATCTTCGACACTGACCCCGTCCAAGCCGCGCAATCGCGGCGGCGCCTCCTGGGCCAGGTCGCCGACACGGGCACGTTCGTCCTGCCGATCCATTTTCCGCATCCGACCACGGGACTTCGTTTCCGCCGACGGCGACCGCTTCCGGTATACCTTCGTGCGGTAGAGGCGCCCTTCTCCCTCCAGGAGGAAGCGGAGAGCGTAGCTCGCCGGATGCGGGACCTTCGAGACCCAAGGCGCACCACGCGCGAACCGTCACCCCTACCCCTCCCCCGGAGGAAAGGGGCGAACTCCACGTTCGAGCGCTAGACAGATGGCGAGGACGTTCAGGTTCCCTCCCTTCTCCCTCGGGGAGAAGGTGGCGCGCGTAGCGCGACGGATGAGGGCAACCTCCAACGCAGGCGCGCTTCGCGCGAACCCTCACCCCCTACCCCTCTCCCGTAGGAGAGGGGCGTGAGTCAGAAATATCCGACCGTGCTTCCAAGCACGATCACGACGGCGAGCGCCAGCAGGCCGCCGACGATCGACACCATGACGATGTCGAGATAGCTCTCGCGATGGGTCGAGTTGCAGACCGCGAGCAGCGTCACCACGGCGCCGTTGTGCGGCAGGCTGTCCAGCGTGCCGGCGCCGATCACCGCCACGCGATGCAGAAGCCCGGGGTCGATGCCCTGCTCATGCGCGATCTTGAGATAGGTCGCGCCCAGAGCGTCGAGCGCGATCGTGAGTCCGCCGGAGGCCGAGCCGGTCAACGAAGCCAGCACATTGGTGGCGACCGCCAACGACACCAGCGGGCCGCCTTCGATGCCGAGCACCCAGTCGCGCACCAGCGCAAACGCCGGAAGCGCGGCGACGACCGAGCCGAAGCCGACCAGGCTCGCGACGCTGAGCACCGGCAACACCGACGCGTTGGCGCCCGCGTCCATGCTGTCGCGCAAAGCCGGCAGGCGCCGATAGTTGACGGCGATGAGAACGACGATCGCGACAAAGAGCGCCGTCACCACCGCCCAGACGCCGCCGACCGCGGGGAGCGAGGTCTCGCCCCATTCCGCCTTCTCGAGAAAAGACGCATCCATGCGCGGCAGGACGAAGAGCGACATGAGGAGATTGACCGCGACGACGATCACCAGCGGCAAAGCCGCGAGCGCGATCGGCGGCCCTATGTCGCTCGGCCGCCCATGGATCGCCTCGGGCGGATCGAATGTGCTCGCGGTCGTCGCCCGCTCGCGCACGACAAGATCCTCCGCCGCATTCTCATGCGGAACGTCCGCCCCATAGCCCTCGCCCTTGGCGCGCGCGCTTCGCTCGGCGCGCCCGAGCCACCACATGCCGAAGCCGAACATCACGATCGCCGCGATGAATCCGAGCCCCGGCGCGGCGAAGGGCGTGGTGCCGAAGAACGGCATCGGGATCGCGTTCTGAATCGCGGGCGTGCCGGGCAGAGCCGACATGGTGAAGGTCGTCGTGCCGAGCGCGATCGCCGCCGGCATCAGGCGCCTCGGGATCGCCGCCGCACGGAACAATTGATGCGCCATCGGCGCGATGACGAAGAAGGCGACGAACAGGCTGACGCCGCCATAGGTGACGATCGCGCCGGCGAGCACGACCGCGAGCACGGAACGCTGGGGCCCGAGACGCTCGGTCATGTATTTCGCGATCGACGCCACCGAGCCCGAGTCCTCCATGAGCTTGCCGAACAAGGCGCCCAAGAGAAAAATCGGGAAGAACTGCATGACGAATTGCGCCGCGCTCGCCATGAAGGTTTGCGTCCAATGCGCAAGCAGCGGCTCGCCGGCCAATGCGGCCGCGAGGATCGCGGCGGCCGGCGCAAGCAGGAGGATGCTCCAGCCGCGGTAGGCGAGCCAGATCAGCAGCCCGAGCGCGATGAGGATGCCGACGAGCCCCATGCTCTCAGACTCCCTCGAGCAGGACGTCGATATCGAGGGTCGAGCGTTTTCCGAGATCCATCCCGTGATCGTCGAGAAACGTCTGCGCGGCCTTGCGGCCCTCGTCGCGCAGGAACGAGAAGAACGACCATTCCGCATTGAGCTTCGACGATGCGCCAAGCTCGGTCATGATGGCGTTCCTGACGACATGCACGCGCATCTGCGTCCAGAGCTTGCCCTCGCCGTCGCCCGGATCGGCGACCTTGCGCAGGAGCGCCATCATCCTGAGCTCCTTCAGGACCACGGCGTTGAACGACACTTCGTTCAGGCGGTTCAGGATGTCGGACGCGCTGCGCGGGATGCCCGGCCGCTCGATCGGATTGATGGGAACGAGAATCGTGTCCTGCGATTTGCACTCGCGGACGAGCGGGGTGAGCGTCGGATTGCCGGAATAGCCGCCGTCCCAATAGGCCTCGCCGTCGATCTCGATCGCCTGGAACATCGTCGGCAGACAGGCCGAGGCGAGCAGGACGTCGGGCGTCACGGCGTCGTTCTTGAACACCTTGCCGCGTCCCGGTGCGCACATTGGTCGCGGTGATGAACAGATGGATCGGCGATTGCGCCAGGACCTTGAAATCGATCATTTCGGCAAGGATCTCGCGCAGCGGATTCTTGCCCATCGGATTGATGTCGTAGGGCGACACCAGGCGCGACATGAGATCCATCGCGACATACATCGGCGAGGAATCGAGCGTCCAGCGCCCGAGCAGCACGTCGAGCGGCCCGCGCTGGAACGGACTGTAACGAGCGGCGTCCGAGACGCGGCGCCAGAAAGCTTCGAGCGCCTCGCGGGCGCCAGCGGCTCCGCCTTTCTGATGACCGTAGACCAGCACCGCGGCGTTCATCGCGCCGGCGGAGGTGCCGGAAATGCCATCGATCGTGAGCCACGGCTCCTCGAGCAGGCGGTCGAGCACGCCCCAGGTGAAGGCGCCGTGCGACCCGCCGCCTTGGAGGGCGAGATCGATCAGGACGGGCTTGCGCGTTATCGGCTTGGCTTCAGTCGGCATCTCGTGAACCTCGAATGTCGGCATGCTGGCGGCTCCCGCCGCTTCGGACGAAGCCCAAGGCGCCGCGCGCTGCTTGAATCGCAACGCGTGAGCGCGAGGATCAAGCGACCAGGCTAACTATTGATTTTGTTCGCGCCGAGACTTTCAAAGCGCCAAATCAGACGCCGTCGCGTTATTGAGATAGACTCGGAGCCGCCGAGGCGTAAACATTTTTGCGCTCCATCGCAAATTGGACGGACGATGACCGACCCAAATGACTTTCTAGACCCGGAGCCGGCGCCCGAACTGGAGCCGGAGCTTGAACATGCTCCCGACCGATTCTTCTCGATGGCCACTCTGTTACGCAACCTGCCTTTTATGCTGGCGCTGGCGCTCGCCATATTCGGGGTGGCCTACAGCAATTTCTCCGGCCACACGATCAACGGCTATTGGGAGTTCCTGGCGATCGCGATGGGGCTTGTGTGCATCACCACCGGCATGGCCGAATGCGCCTGAGCGCAAGACCCGATTCCACCTGGTCTGGACCCAGGTCGCGCATTGGGTGACCATCCTGGTGGCGATGAACCTTGTGCTTCTGCCAGGCTTTCAACAAGTATTGCCCGTGCAAGCCGCGGGTCTGGTGCTGCTGTTGTTGCTCGGCGTTGGAACCTTTCTCGCCGGTATCAACATGATGTCGCTCCGGATCTGCTTTCTCGGCGCCGCCATGGCCTTGTCCATTCCGGCCATGACATGGCTCAAGCAGGCGTCGCTGTTGCTGGTGTTGGCTGGCGTCGCGGTTGTCGGCCTCGCCATCGCCTTCTGGCCGCGGGGCAAGAAGGCGTCCGTCTGACCGGCTGCGCTTCGCACATTCCGACGGAATGATCTGTTCGGAGGAGGCGCCCGTGGTGGAGTTGCCGCTCGACGCCAACAGCAACGATGTCGCGATCGAGCAGCTCGTGCTCGAGAACGAGGGCTGGGAGCGCGACACTTCGGTGACGGAGCCAGTCGAGCCGAAATGACGAGCCGCTTAGCGGCCTTTCCGGCCAACCACACGCCACACTTCCACTTCGCCTGCGCCTTTCACCTGGATGGTTCTGGCGGATTCGCATTCGAACTCCGCGCCAACCAGATCATAGGTGCTGCGCGTGATCTGGACGACCCCGCTTTGCCCCTGCGATTCCATGCGGCTCGCCAGGTTCACCGTCGCGCCCCAGAGATCGTAGATGAACTTCTTGCGGCCGATCACGCCGGCGACCACCGGCCCGGAATTGACGCCGATGCGGAACGCAAGCGTCTCGCCGCCGAATGTCCGGTTCGCCACAGCGTCGCGCATGTCGAGGGCAAGCTGCACCAAAGCGAGCGCGTGATCGGCCCGCTCGCGAGGCACGCCGGACGCGACCATGTAGGAATCGCCAATCGTCTTGATCTTTTCGAGGCCATGCCTTTCGACGAGATCGTCGAAGGTGGAGAAAACCTCGTTGAGAAGATTGACCAGCCGAAGCGGAACCATCGCCGCAGCCATTGAGGTGAAGCCGACAACATCCGCAAACAGCACGCTTGCGGATTCGTAATGTGCGGCAATGGCGCCCTCGATCGGTCTTGAGTGCGTCCGAGATTTCCTTCGGCAAAATGTTCAGGAGCAGCGTCTCGGACCGTTCCTGGAAGAAGTTTCGCTGCGCGATAAAATAATAGAGCAGCGCGAAGACGATCGCGATCACGCTGCCGAGGTTCAAAACGAAGAACCAGGTGACGAACGCCTGCGGCAGGTCCGGGGCTTTCAGCGATGGCTCGAAAGTCGCGCTCACGATCAGGAGCAGGACGAAGCCCACGATCCACAGCAAAGTCTGGCGCAGATCCTCGACCAGAAGCGAGACGAGCGGACAGAGCGCCGCCCAGATGATCACCGCGCTCGAATTCTTGAAGCCGCCAAGGCTCATCGTGACCATCCAGGGCAGCACAAGCGTCATGAGAAGCTGGATGAAGCGATAGAGGCTGAGGTTGCGGGTCCAGGCAAACAAAGCCGTATTGATCGGCGTGGCGACCGAATAGACCGCTGGCGCCGCGGCGGCGAGCGGAGCCCCGGCGGCGAGATAGATCACCGACCACAGGATCGTCATCGGCAGGGTGCCGACGGCCAGGAGGACCATCACCAGCCGCTGCAGCGCCGCGTCACTGCTTTCAAGAGGGTCGGCGCCGACCCGTCCAGCCAGGGCGACCAGCTTCGCGAACACGGCGCTCGCCCATCCGAACCGGCGGGTGTCTGGCTCCTCGTCTCTCCCCATGGGGTTCCTCTCGGGCGATGGCAAGCTCCCGCGCCCATCCACACTTTGCACTCGCCCTAACACAAAGGATGCATGACGGAGAAGGCCACGAATCCCAAGCGCCTTCTCGTTCGACCGTCGCTCTGGAACCTTTGCCCGGCCCGGGACTTCACCTTCCGCAGCATGGGGCTGCCTGAAGGCAGCGAAATGTTTTTTCCCGGATATGAAGCGGCCATGTTGACCCTCGAGGCGAACAGCGTGATCGGCTTGCGTTTAATCAAGATTGCGCACGGCGGCGTCGACGCCGTCCAGGAAGTTCATCTCATGGTGCAGGAGAAGGTCGACGCGGCTGCTGAAGCGATGACGACGCTCGTGGGCGGTGGCAGCGTCGAGGCCGTGCTGGCCGGCTATCGACGACGCGTGGCGTTCAACGCCCAACGGCTATCGGCCGGGATCGGCGCAATAGCAATCTTTTCTGGGAACTTCGACCGCTCGCACTCGTCTCGCGAGCGCCGTCTCATGTGTTGAAAGGTTGCAGCTATGATCAAGAAGCTCGAGACGAACGATAACACGGCGCCGGACGAATCCGGCGACACGTCCAAGCGGGAAATGTTCAGGGCGAAGGTCTCCAGATGAACGATAATAGCCGGAAGGCAAAAAGCCCGCGAAGTCACGAGCAGCGCCAGGGGTGGGCGAGAGGTCCAACTCGCACCATGATCAAGGCAAGGGTCTGCAAGCCAACGAAAAGAGCGCGGGGGAGTAGGCGCTCGACGACGCTAAACGCAATCGCGATTGGCGGCATGCGTCGCACGCTTCAGCCCGCGAGCGGCGGAGCCTTACCGGCTCGCGTAGCCCGCCGCGACGAGAGTGAGCGCGATCATGAGCAGCGCGAGGCCCGCCGCCGGCCATTCCCGCAAGCCGCGATCCGCCCGCTCGAACATGGGCCCGAGAGAGAGCGAGGCGCGGAACGCCGCCTCCTCGGCGACGACGATGTCGCCTGCGGGAATGCGCGGAAGCCGATCGCGAACCGCCCATAACCCGGCTGCCACCGCGGCGCCGACCAGCATCGGCCAGATTGCGTCCCATGAGCTTCGCCGGTTCGAACGCCTCGGCTGGACTTCCGATGGCGGCAAACGTGAGCCAAGGGAGGAGCAAGGCAGCGATGGCCAGCGCGAGCCACGACCAGAGGCGCCGGTGCGACGCCCCTACCCACTGGGCTGCGGGCAAGTGCGCGAGCCGCATGACGAACACCAGCATCAGCGCCGTGGTGGCGGCGGCCGACAGTTGCGACGCCACGCCCGCGGCGCCGCCGCCGAACTGGTCTTTGACCGCGAGTTTGGCGAGCGCGCCTCCGGTGAGCGGCAATCCGGCGAGGCTGAGGCCCAGCAGTCCCGCTAGGATGAGGGCCAGCGTTCGGGCGCGGCCGTCGAGCGCGGCGACGGCCCCCACAGTCAGAAACAGGGCGGCCTTCACCAGCACGTGGTTGGCCGCGTAGAACGCGACGTTCGTCGCCGCACCCTGGTCCGCGCTCGCGAGCGCCATGCCGAACGCCGCGGCGATCACGCCCATCTGGCTGATGCTCGAATAGGCGAGCATTGTCTTCGGGTCGCGCTGCGTCACGCCGATTGCGACGCCATAGAAGGCGGAGATGAATCCGATCCAGACGAGCGCCTCGCCCCATCCGGGAAACGCTGCGCCAAGCGGCAGAAAGCGGATGAGGCCAATGACCCCCGCCTTGACTCCGGCGCCGCTCAACACCGCCGCGGCCGGAATTGGCGCCGCCGTATAAGTCAGCGGCATCCAGCCATGCAGAGGCACGAGCGCGATCTTCATGCCGAAGCCGAGGATGATGAGCGCGAGCGCTGCGTCGCGCCAGGGCGAAGCCGGCAGCGCGGCGACGACATCGCGAATTTGCACGCTGCCGTTCGGCTCGCCCGCCGCCAGCATGACGAAGGCGATCAGCAGCACCGCCTCACCGAGCAGCGCAAACGCCATATAGACGGCGCCCGCGCGGCGCGATGCGGGCTCTTCGTCATGCGCGACGAGATAATAGGCGGGGACGCTGACCAGCGCGTAGACGAGGTAGAAGGTCAGAAGGTCGGCGGCGACGAACACGCCGAGACTGCCGGCCATGGTCGAGAGCCAGGAGACCGCGAAGCGGTCGGCGTTCGGCCTCCCCTGCCCTTCGGCCGACAGCAAAGATGCTGACGATGAGCCAGACGAGCGCCGCCGCGAGGAGCAGCAGGCCGCCCGGCCGATCGAGCCAGAGGCTCACGCGCAACGCGGGCAGCTCGGCGCCGAACGGCGCGCCGCCAATCGCGAGCGCCGCGGCTGCGAGCGCGGGCGCCGCAGCCAGCGGCGTGATCGCTCGCGCCAGGCCGCGCAAGCTGGGCGCGAGGAAGAGGACGAGGACGACGAGCGGCGCCGCCAACGTTGCGATCAGCAATGCAGGACCGAACTGTTGCGCCAGCGCGCTCATTGCAGCGCGACGCCTGCGGCCGGACGGCCGATCTGCAGGAAGGCGAAGAACGACGGCGGCGCAAAGGCGAGCAGGAGAGCGACGAGCGCCAGAGCCAGAGCGATGCTTTCGCGGCTGCGCGCGGGCGCCGTCTTCAAGGCCGGGCTTTCGCCCGAGAGCGCCGGCGCCAGCACTCGATAAAGATATCCGCCCGCCAGCAGTCCACCAGCCGCCATGACGATCGCCCACACCCATTGGCCGGCCTCGATCGAGGCCTTCATCAGAAGCCATTTGGCGGCGAAGCCGCCGCTCGGCGGCAGACCCATGAGCGACAATCCGCCGAGACCGAGCGCGAAGAATGTCACCGGCATTGCGCGCGCGGCGCCGCCGAGGCCCGCGATGCGATCATGGCCAAGGGACTCGGCAATGAGGCCTGCGGATAGGAACATCGCCGCCTTGGCGAAGGCGTGCGAAAGCGCCTGCATAACGCCACCGCTGAAGGCGTCCGCCGCCCAAGGGCCATGGCCGAGCGGGAACATGATGAACAGGTAGCCGATCTGCGCAACGGTCGAATAGGCGATGAGCAATTTCAGCCGCGCCTGACGCAGAGCCAGCACGCTGCCGAAGAGGATCGCAGCCGAACCCAGCGTGGCGAGGATCGTCCCTGGGATCACGCCTGGGAGAGCCGCCAGCACGTCGAACCAGAGCCGGACAACGAGGAAGAACGATCCCTTCACCACCAGCCCCGAAAGCACCGCGCTCGCGGCGGCGGGCGCGTTGGCGTGCGCGGGAGGGAGCCACAAATGCAGAGGAAAAAGCGCGGTCTTCGCCAGGAGGCCAGCGGTCATCAGCCCGGCCGCCAACCACACGGCAGGCTCGGGGCGAACAAGCGGCGCAAGGAGCGCGATGTCGAGCGTGCCATAGGCTCCGTAGAGCAAGGCGACGCCGAGCAGATAGAACACCGAGCCGAACAGAGCGAACAAGAGATAGCGCAGCGCTGCGGCCACCGTTTCCGGGCGCCCGTCCAGTGAAACCAGCGGAACCGCGGCGAAGGTGAGAAGCTCGAGGCCGACATAAAGATTGAACAGATCGCCGCCCAGAAAGACGAGGCTCAACGCCGCCTGGATGCCCTGCAGCAGAGTCCAGAAGACGAGCGGCGCGCGCTTCTCCGTCAGTTCTTGCGGCGTCGCGAAAGTGGTCCGCGCGTAGAGCGCGGCGGCCGGCGCGATCAGTCCCGCCGTCACGAGCATCACCGCCGAAAATCCATCGGCTCGGAGCGCGATGCCGAGCGGCGGCGTATAGCCGGCGAGCGTGTAGACGAGCGGGTGTCCCGAACGCCACACGAGGCATGCGATCGCGACGGCGACCGCGAATTCGACCGGCATGAGGCCAAGCGCGATCCATTCCGCCCGCCGCCCGCCGATGAGAAACGACAGCAGTACGCCGAGCGCCGGCAGGAGGATCGCCAGCGGCAGCAGGCTTCCGCCCGCCGTCGCCGCGATCGCGGACGCGCCAGCCGTCATTCGGCGCCGGCTCCGCCGTCCGGAGGTTTGGCCCAAGCTTCAGGGTCTAACGTCGCCTGGCCGGTATCTTCGAACAGCCGCAACACAAGGGCGACGGCGAGGGCGCTCGCCGCGAAGGCGACGACGATGCCGGTGATCACCATTGCCTGTGGCACAGGATCGGCCTGCAATCCCGCAGCCGCGCCCTTTCGCGCAACGATGCCGAACACGAGAAAAACGCCGCTGCCCATCAGATTGAACGCGAGGATTTTCCGCAGCGGCTGGGGGTTGGCGATGAGGCCATAGAGGCCAAGGCCAACCAGCGCTGCGCCAACAAGCCCAGCCAGAGTCGCCGAGGTCATTGTCGCGGCTCGCGTCGCGGCGGGCCGGCCACCAGCATGGGAAGCGCCACGGCGATGGAGAGGACCATGAACGCCTCGATGAACAGGATCGCCGGCTTGGCGAAGCCGGGCGGATAGGCGAAAAATCCGCCAGCAATTATCGCGCCTGCGACGCCCGCGGCCAGAAACACGAGCGGCCCCGCGACGATCGCGACCCGCAGCCAAAAGGCGCTCGTCGGCGGCGCCTCGGTCAGTCTCGCCATCATGACGATGATCCACATCGCCGCGAGAATCGCGCCGCCCTGAAAGGCGCCGCCGGGCGCGTCGGCGCCGACCCAGAAGACATGGATGCCGACCAGGATGCCGAGGGGCGCCAAGATTTGCGCAAGGAAGGCCAGCGTCGGCTCAGGACGCTCCGCGCGCGCCTCGCCCGGCGCGCCGCCCCAATATCGGTCGGCGGCAAGCGACCACACGCCGACCACGGCCAGAACCAGCACGACCTTCTCGAGCATGGTGTCGAACGCGCGGTAGGCGATCAGGACGGCCGTGACCGGATTGCCGAGACCGGTTTCAGGCAGGTGCTGCATCGCTTGCGGCGCCAAGGACGGGCCTTGGTCTGGCAACAGCAGCACGACTCCGGCGAGCGCCAGGGCGACAAGAACGCAAAGAACCGCAGCAAAGATGCGCGAGAGACCGCTCAAGGATTTCTCATGGCCCGCGCTCTCCGCTGCGCGCAGCCGCGCGGCGGCGCCGATGAGCAGAATGCCGGTCACGCCGCTGCCGATCGCCGCCTCCGTCAGCGCCACATCGACCGCAAACAGGCGTATCCAGACGAGCGACAGCAACAGTCCGTAGACGACATAGCCGACCGTCGCCGCGAAGGCCCCGGGCGCGAAAATGGTCCAGGCCGCAACCGCGAAAACCAGGAACGCGAGGCCAATGTCGAGCGCCTGCAAAACGCTCATGCGGCCGTTCCTTTGCGCCGCACCGCGCGTCCGACGAGCTGTGCGGCGGTCGCGCCGGCCAATTGCACGAGCGCCCAAATGGCGACAAGCTTGAGCGCGGTGAGCGGGCTTTCGGAACGCGGCAAGAGGCCAAGCACGACGAGGCCGAGACCGAGATTGTCCGCCTTGGTCAGCGCGTGCAGACGACTGAGAGAGTCAGGAAAGCGCAACAAGCCGACCGTACCGGCAAGGAAGAAGAAGACGCCAGCGCCGATCGCGACAATACTGAAGAGGTCAACGACAAGAACTCATCGGCCATCCGCGACGTCTGAAGCCTCGGCCGGCGCGGCGCTGTTGACGAAGGCGGCGGAAGCGAAGGCCGCAAGCAGCGCAAGCCCAAGAGCGACATCCTCGACCCCATGCGCGCCTGTGGCCGCAGCAATCAGGAGGAGCGAACCAATGCCCCCAGTGCCGATGAGCTGCGCCGCCATCAGGCGATCGGCGTCGCCGGGGCCGCCCAGGATGCGCACGAGCCCGACAGCCACGGTGAAGAGGATGACACCCGCGGTCGCGAGAAGGAACTCAGTCACCGCCGAACGCTCGCATGAACAAAAGCTCTTCCGCCGCCAGATTGGCCGCGACCGGCTGGCTCATGTCGAGGCAGTGAACCAGCAGCGCCCCCTGTTCGTCAGTCCCCGTCGGCAGTGTTCCCGGCATCAGACTCGACAAAGCGCAGAAGGCGCTTCGCTTGCCGCCCGCGGGCAGACGCAACGGACAGGCGACCAATCCGGGCTCCAGCTTCAGGCTCGGACTGAGCGCGCGCCACGCCACATCCGTTCCCGAAACCACGGACTGGCGGAAGAAACTCGCTACGAGCGACGCGATCGAGGCGAGCCTGTACCGTGGCCCTATCGGCGGCAGAAAACGCAAGCTCACCCAGGTGGCGCCGACAACGGCGGCGAGCCCAACCGGAAGATCAGCAGGCGCCCATCCCGAGATCATGAGCCAAAATGCAAGGAAGAACGCCGCTCGCGCCGCGGCAACGCGCGACAGACTGAGAGAGCCGTTTCCCGCCGGAGCGCTCAACGCGGCAATCCAGGGCCACCAAAGAACGCGACGCGTGGTCTGATGAACCACCCAACGAGGAGGATGCGAGAACTCGGCTCATGCTCATCGCCCGAACGGCCCGGCATCCGCGTTTCTCAAGCCTCTCTGCTCCGACGCGGCGCAGAGCTACCATGTTCATTCTAACGGGGAAAGCGCTGGTCCGCCTCGGTTAGCGGCCGATCCCACCAAAAATTCGGCAATATAGAGGAAAGAAAACGTAGATAGACCGACGCCCGGCCTCCTAGCGTGGCGGCTCATTCGCCCGCCAATTCGCTCAACGCGATATCAGACGGAGGGGGCCGCTATGACACGGCCCCCTTCGCAATCTCGTTCGCGCCCCCCAAACGGCGCGAATTTCATCAATCAGCTCTTGGGAGCCTCGGGAGCGGTCGTCTTCTTGGCCATGTGATGGGTCGTGTGGCTCTTATGCGAGGCCGTGTGTGTCTTTCCCTTGGAGGTGTGAGCCATTGCGGCGACAGGCGCGACGGCGATCAGGGCGCCGAGGCCCATCGCGAGATACTTGTTAATCATTACAGTTTCCTTTGAAGCGAGTGTTTCGACACTTGTTAGTCGAACACCGGCTCTCTGCGCTCTCCATGCTGAATTGAAGATGAATGTCGTGTTTAGCGGGCGTTCATTTCGAGGGGCGCCCGAACAACAGTTACCCGTGAGCCGCGCATGGGCGGCGACCATCACGCCGATCGAAGACACGTCCGAGTTCGCCTTCCTCCCCATTTCTGCGAGTTGCGGCCTGGATGCATGGAACATCATTCTGCCGCTGGGCATTTCGTTATTACACGCTTTGAGTAGGGCCTCGGCTAGAGCCAAGCCGCGATACGGCGCGCGCCGCCAACAGGGAGGGAATCGGAAGGGGACGATGCGACCATGACTGTTGGAGTTGACCGCTGAACAACGAGACGAGCAACCCCATCGGCCGTTCTCGGCTCGTCTCTGCGCCCCGCATTCTGGTCGTCGAGGACGAGATCGATGTGGCGTTGCTGATCGCTTACAATCTGGAGGCTGAGGGCTACGTCGTGGAAAGCGTTGCGCGCGGCGACGAGGCCGAGCGGCGACTGGCCGAAAGGTTGCCGGATCTTCTCATTCTCGACTGGATGTTGCCAGGCGTTTCAGGCATCGAGATTTGCCGGCGTTTGCGGGCGCGCGAGACGACCCGGACCTTGCCGGTCATCATGGTCACCGCCAGGAATGAGGAATCGGAGCGGGTGCGCGGTCTCGCGGTCGGCGCGGACGACTATGTCATCAAGCCGTTTTCGGTGATCGAATTGATGGCCCGCGTGCACGCGCTTCTCCGCCGCAGCCGGCCGGAGCGGGTCGCCGAACGACTGTACGTCGGAGATCTCGATCTCGATCGACTGACCCGGCGCGTTCGGCGCGGCGATCGAGACATTCGCCTCGGTCCGACCGATTTTCGGCTGCTGGAATGTCTGATCGAAAAGCCGGGGCGGGTGTTCTCGCGAGCGCAGCTGCTCGATCTGGTGTGGGGGCGCTCGGCCGAGGTCGACGAACGCACTGTTGACGTGCACATCGGACGCCTGCGCAAGAAATTGTCTAAAGGCAGGGAGAGTGATCCGATCCGCACGGTCCGCGGCGCCGGCTATTCCATCGACGAGGGCTTCGGGTGGAGCGATCGGCGGTGAGGTGGCGGCGCGCCTTAAGCGTACTCGCCTCGTGTCGCCAGCGGCACCCTTCACGCACCTCGTCCTGAGGTGCTCTTGCGAAGCAAGACCTCGAAGGACAATCCAGAATATGCCACACGGCTTGCCCTGGAGGGCTGGCGCCTCAGGACGAGGGCCTTTGCTCTGCAAGAGCACCTTGAAGCGCTAACGCCTTGCGCGAGATTGGTGCGCATTCTCATTCCCGATGTTAGACTCGCAGGCTCCGCCCAGCAGTGAGCCGCCCCTCAGAACGAGTCTCGGGACCACGCATGGCCCATCGATCAGGAAGCGCCGATCTGCCGCTGCATGGCGGGCGGGTGCCCCTGTGGCTGGCGGGCCGCATGAGCCGGCTTGGCGCCGTCATCAGCGAGGCGATCGTCCATAGCTTACGGCCGCGACGAATTGCTGCGTCGCCTCGCTCATCCATTCTGGTTCCAGTCGTTCGGCGCCGTCATGGGCATGGACTGGCATTCCTCCGGCATCACCACGAGCGTGATCGGCGCGCTGAAGCGAGGGCTCGAGCCGCTCTCAGGCGAACTCGGAATCCATGTCTGCGGCGGCCGCGGCAAGCAATCGCGAAAGACGCCCTTTGAGCTCACAGCGGTCGGCGAGCGGGTTGGGATCGACGGCTCCGCGCTTGCCAACGTCAGCCGGCTGGTGGCGAAGGTCGACAGCGCCGCCGTCCAGGATGGTTTCGACCTCTACCTGCACGGGTTCATCGTCACCGACGACGGCCACTGGACCGTCGTCCAACAGGGCATGAACGACTTCGAGCCGCACGGCGCGCCGCTATCATTGGCTGTCCGAGGGCTTGCAGAATTTCGTCGAGGAGCCGCACAATGCGATCGACGGAATCCATCAAGGCGAGATCGTCAACCTGACGGATCGTCGCGCGGACGCCTCCCGTCGGGCCCAGCTCGAGCTTCTGGATTCGCTCGGCCCCGACGGTCTCGCGCGCGAACTCGCCGGCATCGAGGCGAAACCGGGCAAGCCCGTACCCCCGCCCGATCCCGTCCAGCTCACCCTGCCCCATCTCGTCATGCCGGCACATCACGACGTCCGCGCAAGCGACGTGCTGGCCCCGCGGCTGCATGCGACCTTCACTGCGGCGGCGAATCGAGGACCGGCCGACTTCGCCGAATTGCTTCTCGTCCCCGGCGTCGGCGCGCGCACGGTGCGGGCGCTCGCGATGGTGGCCGAAGTGGTGCACGGCGCGCCCTATCGCTTCACCGATCCCGCGCGCTTCTCGTTCGCGCATGGCGGCAAGGACCGGCATCCGTTCCCGGTTCCGCTCAAGGTCTATGACGAGACGATCTCCGTCATGAAGGCGGCGGTGCAAAAGGCGAAACTCGGACAGGACGATCAGGCTCGCTGCGCTCAAGCGGCTCGACGAAGAAGCGCGCCGGGTCGAGCGCCGCGCCGCCGGGCCGATCTGTGCCGGACGTGATCGCCGAAGAGCGGCGGCTCTCGCACGCCTTTGGCGGCCGCAGCGTGTTCGGCTGGGAGCCGGCGCCGGAAGCGCTTCCCCTCGAAGCTACGCCGAAACAAGCGTGCAAACGCGGATAAATGCGACTGAATTACCCCGAATACCGGCCAAGGACGCGCCGGCGTCGCGAAACTTGCGTACCTGAAGGTCGTCGACGATAGCGTCGGTCAACACGAGGGGTTACATCGCCACCCGCTATAGTCGTATAGATATTACGAACGGTCGGATTAGCGCTGACTTAGCGATGGCGTGCTGAACCGTTCACGCCAAGGGAGGACAATCGCTATGAACGCACCCGCGCCGAAGTTCATGATTGAAAGCACTTGGAGCGGACGGCTGTTCGGCGGAGAGTGGAGCAGCGCGGCAGGCGGATCGCTCGACGTCCTCGAACCCGCGACTGGCAAGAGGCTCACTCAAGTTGGCAACGCCACGGCGAAGGACGTGCGAAAAGCCGCTGCGGAAGCTCGCGCGGCTCAGCCCGGGTGGGCCGCGACCCCTTATGAGACGCGAGCCGCAATCTTGCGAAAGGCCGCGCGTCACCTGGAAGACAATCAAGAAGAATTGGTTTCCTGGATCGCGCGAGAGACCGGAGGAATTCCGGCAAAAGCTGGGTTCGAAATCCACCTGGTGACCGAGATTCTCTATCGCTCTTCCGCGATGTGCACCGAACCGCAGGGCTTGGTGCTCCCTTCTGATCCCGGCCGCATCAGTCTGGCCAGGCGTGTGCCGCGCGGGGTTATCGGCGTGATCTCGCCATTCAATTTTCCATTGATTCTTTCGATGCGCGCCGTCGCTCCCGCGCTGGCGACGGGTAACGCGGTCGTGCTGAAGCCCGATCCGCGTACGGCGCTGACCGGCGGATTCATTGTGGCCCGCATATTCGAAGAGGCCGGATTGCCGAAAGGCGTCCTGCAAGTGATGCCAGGGGGCGTCGAAGCGGGCGAGGCGATTTGCGTTGACCCTGATATTGCGATGGTCTCGTTCACCGGCTCAAGCAACGTCGGTCGGCGCATCGGCGAACTCGCCGGCAAACATCTGAAGAAGGTTCAACTTGAGCTCGGTGGCAAGAACGCAGTCATTGTGCTCGACGATGCCGAACTCGACGCAACGGCTTCCGCGATCGCGTTCGGAGCCTGGTTCCATCAGGGCCAGATTTGCATGACGACGGGCCGCGTGCTGGTCAACGACAAGGTCGCGGCGCCGCTCACCGAGAGACTTGTGGCTAAGGCCGAACACTTGCCGGTTGGCGACCCGCTTGGGCAGGTGGCGCTTGGCCCCGTCATCAGCCGCGCGCAGGCTGAGCGAATTGACGGCATCGTCAAAGATACGGTGGCGGCCGGCGCGAAGCTCGAGGCCGGCGGCACGTTCGATGGGCCATTCTATCGCCCGACGGTCCTCAGCGGCGTGAAGCCCGGCATGCGCGCTTTCGAAGAAGAGATCTTTGGCCCGGTTGCGGCGATCACGACTTTCTCGACCGACGACGAGGCGGTCGCGCTCGCCAACAATGGCGAGTATGGCCTATCCGCCGGCGTGTTCTCCGCCAACGTCGGGCACGCGATTGCAATCGGCAATCGTCTGAACACCGGGCTTCTGCACATCAACGACCAGACGGTCGCCGACGAACCGCACGTTCCCTTCGGGGGAAGCGGCGCGTCCGGTAACGGCACGCGTATCGGCGGCCCCGCCAATTGGGATGAATTCACCCAGTGGCAATGGATGACGATCAAGGAGAAGCCGAACCCCTATCCGTTCTGACTCTCGGACAGACGCGAGCCGAATCAATTTCGTGCGCGCGGCTCCCGCGCTCTTGATTGAGAGGGCCGGCGCCGTTCCGAACTCCCCGAGCATAAATCGCCCACGCGGGCGTCCAGACAGTGGCTAGCGATCGTCTGGATTCCCGCGTGCTCGGGAATGACGGCGCTCAATTGTCAGCGTCCTCCACAAACGCCCTCAACCGTTCCAACCGCTCATCCCATTGCGCGGAAAGCCGGTCGAGAGTGTCGCGCATCGCCACAAACCTACTCGGTTGCAGCCGCCACTGCCGGTCTCGCCCCACCCGGTCGCTTTCTACGAGACCCACGTCTTCGAGGATCTGCAAATGCTTGGTCACGCCTTGGCGTGAGACGCCGCTAGCGCATTGCTTCAATTCAATGGTCGGAAGCGGACCGTCTCTGCTGAGACGGGCAACGATCGCCAATCGGACCGGATCGCCCAAAGCCGAGAAGATCGGCGCTACCTTTGACAATGCGTTGGCGCTGTCGCCGCGCGTCAGCATGGCGAGGCCTCAAGCCTGCTCTTCGAGGGCAAGATATTTCTCGATCAATTTCGTCTGATGCGTCCAGCCCTCGTCGTTGCCGTCTCTAGCCTTCGCGCGGCGATCAGGCGGAAGGCGCTCGAAGCCGGACTCGGTGATGGTGAGCAAGACGCCATCTTCCGCCTCCGCAAGTTCGAACGTGACCAGCGTCAAAGGCTCCTCGGAATAATCATAAGCGGGATCGACGGCGCCGGGGCGCCAGCGAAATGAGAACAGCGTCATGGGCTCAATCCGCTCCACCACCACGCGAAACGGCGTTCCGCGATACGGTTCCTGAAGACGGGCGACCTCCGGATCAACCTTTGTCGGAGCAATCCGTCCGACCGCCTCTTTGCCGGCGACGAAGGGTCCGTCGATCTCGACGCCGAACCATCGGCCAAAGCGCGCGGAATCGGTGATTGCGCGCCACACGCGTTCTCGCGTGGCTTTGAGAACGATTGTCTTTTCGATGCGATTGGGATCCATGAGCAACCTCTGAGTTGCTCGTCGACTACGACGTTTCGACCGAACGCGCAACCTTTTTGTTGCTCCTACGGCGCCGGAGCGAGAGCGCGCCGGCGTTCGAGCAAGGCCGGCGAGCCCCTGTGAGCGAATTATCTTCGGCTTTCCACCGCCATCCGGACAGCGAGACCGGCAAGAACCGTTCCCATCAGCCAGCGCTGGATCAGCGCCCACGATGGGTGCGCTTTCAGAAACGCAGCGATCGAGCCGGCCATCATGGCGATGGCGGCGTTGACGGTGACGCTGATCATGATCTGCGTCGATCCGAGCGCGAGCGATTGCAACAGCACGCTGCCCGCGTGCAAGTCGATGAACTGCGGCAGCAGCGACAGATACAGCATCGCAATTTTCGGATTGAGGAGATTGGTCAGGAGACCCATCGCGAACAACCGGCGCGGGCTGTCGACAGGCAACGCCTTCACCTCGAATGGCGACCGTCCGCCGGGACGCAACGCAGCCCAAGCGAGCCAGAGCAGATACGCGGCGCCCGTCAGGCGAAGCGCGTCATAGGCGTAAGGCACGGCGAAAATGAGCGCGGTGAGGCCGAACGCCGCGCACACCATATAGACGACAAATCCGAGCGCGACGCCGCCGAGTGAAATGAGACCCGCTACGCGACCTTGGATGATCGACCGCGAGATCAGATAAATCATGTTCGGACCGGGCGTCAGCACCATTCCGAGCGCAACGAACGCGAAAGCGAAAAGGTTGGTGAGCGATGGCATCGACTGGTCTCCCAAGTCGAACTTATCGCCGAATGACCCGCGATTGCCAAGAAAGCCGCCTCTGCAGCGCGGCTGTTGCACTTGGAAGCTCGCAAGTGTCCGCGTCGCAGTGACGGTTCGTCGTCGCGCTTGTCACCCAAACGTTCGCTACACGACTGGCGCAATTCCTCCTGATTGCCTGAGCGTCGCGGCGAGCAGGGTGAGCGCAGACGCCAGATCCTCGCGTGTGCGCGCCGCGCCGAGGCCGAGACGAATGGCTTGCGGAGGCGCGTCGACCGCGAAGGCGTCGCTGGGGACGACGCTTAAGCCCCGTCGGAAGAGTTGCGCCACGAATTCCATCCGGCTCCATGCCTGAGGCAAGGGCATCCAGACGTGGTGCCCATTGGGGTGGGCTGAATAGGCGTGGCCCCGCAAAATCCGGGCGGCGAGGTCTTGCCGCGCGCCGGCCTCCTTCCTGATGGCCAGGATGATCGTCTCGGCGTCGCCGGTCTTGAGCCATTCCATCACCAGCGCGACCATCAGCGGCGGCGCCATATGCGCGATCGATTGCAGGATGCCCCGCAAACCCGTCGCCGAAGCCGCATCCGGCGCGGTCAAAAACGAGACGCGTAAGCCCGGCGTCAGGCATTTCGACAGGCTCGTGGTCACGAAGGTCTGATCCGGGATGAGCGTCGCGATCAAATCCTGCGAACGATCCAGGAGCCCGTAAGCGTCGTCTTCGATCAGCGGAATGGCTGTCTTGCGCAGGATCTGGGCGATGTCCCAGCGGCGCCGCGCGCTCATCGTCGCTGTCGAGGGATTGTGCATGGTCGGGGTCAGGTAAACGGCCTTGGGTCTATGCGCGCGAATCGCCTTGGCCAGGGCGTCGGGGACGGCGCCCTCCCCATCCATGGCGACGCCGGCGACGGTCAGGCCCAGAGTTTGCGCCGCCGACCGGAAGCCGGGAAACGTCAAGGCTTCGGTCAACACGCGGTCGCCGGGGCGGCAGAGAAAGCGCAAGACGCTGAAGATTGCGGACTGGCTACCGGGGAAAATGGCCATTCGCTCGGTCGAGAGGCCCACGAGGCGAGGCGCGAGCCACCGGACGGCCTGTTCCAGCTCCGCCTCCCCGCCTCCCGGCCGCTGGTAGTTCAGGAATGGCGAGAATCCTGCGCGGCGCTCGATCGCCGCAAGGCCTTGGGCGATCCGGACGTCGAGGGCGGCCTCGGCGGGCTGTGGAGGAACGTTCATCGAAAGGTCGACGTCGATGACATCGGGCGTCAACGTCGGCGGCCGGAGGCTCGATTCCGAGACGAATGTCCCCTGCCCGACCCGGCCTTCGAGGAGACCGCGTCCTCTCGCCTCCGCATAGGCGCGCGTGACGGTGGTCAGATCGATTCCAAGCGCCTGCGCCAGCGCGCGGTGTGTGGGCAATTGCTGGCCTCGCCGCAGCCGGCCCGACACGATGTCGCCCTCGATGGCTTCCGCGATCTGGCGATAGAGCGGGCCAGCCTGCGGCGAGATTGTAGGGACCCAATCCATGCAATGTTGCTTTGTAGGCCTTTATGTCCGCATCTAATCCCCATATTGTATGGATGTCAGAGTTGCAAGAGGAGAGATGGTCGTGAGCATCTGCGGTCCGGTCACGATGGCGACGGCGCTTGAGCGCGGCTTCGTCGGCAAATGTCCGTGCTGCGGGCGCGGACGCTTGTTTGAGCGGTTCCTGCAAGTTGCAAGAGAATGCGACGTCTGCGGCGAGCCGTTTTACCATCATCGGGCGGACGACTTGCCCGCCTATCTCGTGCTGCTGTTTGTCGGGCACCTCGTCGTTGCGCTTTTGCTTGCCGTGGATAGTGCTTACGCTCCGCCTTATTGGGTCGAATTCGTGATCTGGATCCCCCTGACGCTGCTGCTGTCGACCGGCTTGCTGCAGCCTGTGAAGGGCGCTGTCGTGGCGATGCAGTGGCAAATGGGCATGCACGGCTTCGCCAAGGCCAAGAGCGAGCGGGAGCGGGTTTTGATACGCACGGGTGGCGCGACTGTGCCGGACGTGATCGCCGAAGAGCGGCGGCCCTCGCCTAGCTTTGAGGGCCACGGCGCGTTCGGCTGAGAGTAGCGCCGGAGTACCGAGGGACACCGCGCGCTGCGTCCAATTGCGGATGAAAAAGCGGATTAATTCGCTCGCATTGCGCGCGAGAGTGCGCACAAGCGGGAGTCTTTGGCGTCATAGCCGGGCTTGACCCGGCCATCCACGCCGCACCACGTGGATAACGAGTCTAACTTCGGCTCACCGGCAGCAAGCCAATCAAGGAGTTGCACATCCTTCTTGAAGCTCTTTCGCCGGCCGGTCCAACGCGCCGAGCGCGTGGATGGCCGACCCAAGCCCGGCCATGGCAAATCCGAGCGGCCTCCAGCACAGTGGTCTCACGTTCGCTGCGGCGCGATCGTCTTGGTTTGAAGGGGTTTCTTGCGCCGGGTCGCTCGCAAGCTTATCTAGGACACAGGAGTCGAGCCCATGTTCATCCAGACCGAAGTCACCCCCAATCCCGCAACCCTCAAATTCCTTCCCGGCCGGCCGGTGATGGACGAGGGCACGTTCGAGGCGCGCGATGAGGCTCAGGCCGAGCGCTCGCCGCTCGCCAAGGCGCTCATGCAGCTGCCGGGCGTTAGCGGGGTGTTCTTCGCCAACGATTTCATCTCCGTGACCAAGGCCGACGGCGAGTGGCAGCATCTGCGCCCCCAGGTGCTGGGCGTCGTGACCGAATTCTATCTCTCGGGCGCGCCCTTGATCGAAACGGGCGGCGCGGATTCCGGGACGAGCGGCGAGTTCTTCGACCCCAAGGACGCCGAATCGGTCGAGGCGATCAAGGAATTGATCGAGACCCGCGTCCGCCCCGCAGTGGCCAACGACGGCGGCGACATCATTTTCAAAGGCTACCGCGACGGAATCGTCTATCTCAAGATGAAAGGCGCCTGCTCCGGCTGCCCGTCTTCGACGGCGACGCTCAGGCACGGAATCGAGAACCTTTTCAAGCACTTCCTGCCGGACGTTCAGGCCGTGGAAGCGTTCGAGGGCTGAAGCCTACGGAGACCGCTTCGGGCGCCTGGAGCGCATGGCGCGCGGCGGCAAGGCGATCGCCGAGCGCGAAAGCGTCTCTTCGCGGCTCTCGCATATCTGCCGCTGCTCATCGCCATCTATCTGCTCGCCGCGCCGCATGCTGCTATCGCTGCGCTCAACGATCGCTTTGCGCCGTTGAGCCTTTGGCTTGTGCGGCGCGGCGCTGACGTTGGCCGGCGTGGCCTTGGCCATCTGGGCGCGGATGCTGATTGCGGGCAACTGGAGCTCGGACGTAACGCTCAAGCGCGACCATGAGCTCATCGTCAAGGGGCCCTATGCTCTTGTTCGCCATCCGATCTACACCGGTATTCTCCTCGCCCTCATCGGAACGGCGCTGGCGGTCGGGGAGTGGCGCGCTGCGCTCGCCGTCGTGATCGTCGCCCTCGCCTTCTGGCGCAAGCTGCGAGTCGAGGAGGCCTTCATGCGCCGCCAGTTTGGCGAGACATACGCCCGATACGCCGCGAGAGTGCCAGCGCTCATTCCGTTTGTCGGTTAGCGCCCCTACCGCGTCGCCTTCTCCCCGCCCGCCGCGGTGATGACCGCGACGATGATCAGCCCGGTCAGCAGCAGGCGCACGCCGGCGCTGACGCCGAACGTGTTGAGCATCGTCAAGAGGAGCACGAGGAACAGCGCGCCTCCCCACACGCCGGGCAGGTTCGCCCTGCCCCCGGAAACCGACGTGCCGCCGATGACGACGACGGCGATCGAAGCCAGAAGGTATTCGTTGCCGATGTCGATGTTGGCGCCGCGGAAGTAACCCGCGAGCAGCGCCCCGTTGAGGCCGCCGAGCGCGCCGCAGAAGGCGTAAGTTGCGCAGCGGACCGGTTCGACCTTGAGGCCCGCCAACCGCGCCGCGCGCTGGTTCTGTCCGATGGCGACGACCGATCGCCCCCAGATCGTGCGGTGAAGCGCGATGCTGGCGCCGATCGTGAACAGGACCGTCAGGATCGCCAGCAATGGCACGCCTGCGACCACGATGTTGGCGAAATCGGCGAAGCCCGGCGGCGGCTTGATCTGGAGCCCGCGCCCGTAAGAGATGTCGATCGACTGGATGATGAAACTCGCCGACAGCGTCGCGATGATCGGCGGAATGCGCAAGGCCCAGATCAACAGGTAGTTGGCGAGCCCGACCGCAAATCCGCAGGCGATCGCGGCGGCGAGGCCGACCAAGACCATGCGGTCGTCACCGCCCATCGTCTTCATCGCGACCGCGCTGGCGAGCCCGATGTTGGCGGGCAAAGAGAGGTCGACATTGCCGGGCCCGAGCGTGATGACGAACATCTGACCGACGCCGACAATGACGGTGAAGACCGCCAGGGATAGCGCCGCGGTCAGCATGCCCCCGGCGCCGTAACCTCCGGTGAAGACGATCGCCGCAAGCCACACCAGAGCGGCGCCGACGAAGGACCAGATCCATGGCCGCTTGAGAAGCGTCTGGAAGGCTGCGGTCATCGGTCCGACGCCCTTGCGGGTGATGGCGACGCGAGCGGCGAGAACGATGATGAGGATCGCGCCATTGGCGCCGACCTGCCAGTCCGGCGGGATGCGCATGAAGGTCAGGAGCGGCGACGCCGCCATCGCCATGGTGAGCGCGCCGAGCACGGCGCCGACCGGCGACACGACGCCGCCAACGAACTCGCCGCCGCCGAGGATCACGCCCGCAATCGAAAGCAGCGTATAGCCATTGCCGATATTGGCGTCGGCCGAAGTCGTGATGCCGACCAGCGCCATGCCCGACAGCACGCCAAAGACCCCAGCCAGCGCGAACAGCGTCATCTTGGCCCTGAGCAGCGACCATCCGGCGCGCTCGATCGCGAGCGCATTGCCGCCGGACGCGCGAAGAATCGCGCCATAGGACGTGCGCATCAGCCCGAAATAGCCGACAGCCGCGATGATCACGGCGGCGACAATCGGAAAGGGGATGAACGGCGGCTTGACGCCCATGATCGCCAGCAGCCAGCCCGGCGCCTTTCCGCCGGGCTTCGGCAGAAGAAGGATCGCCAGGCCCTGCCAGACGAAGCTCATGCCGAGCGTAACGACGATCGAAGGCAGATTGCGCAGATAGATGAGCGCGCCGAGCGCAGCATAAAGCGCGATGCAGCCGATCAACGCCAGCACGCCGAGCCACGGCGTGTCGTGCAGCCAGGTCGCCGCCACGCAGCAGACGAAGCCGACGAACGTGCCGATCGACAGATCGAGATCGTTGCCGGCGATGACGAACATCTGCGCCATCGTGGCGAGCGCGATCGGAATCGCGAGGTTCAGCATCAGCGTGAAGCCGAAATAGCTGATCGCGCGCGGATTGAGCCAGGCGATCGCGGCGATGACCAGAGCCAGCGACAAGGCCGGGAGCGCGGCGCGCAGGCGGCGGCGCCACTCGGCTCCGCTCGCATTCGCCGACCGGACGGCAGCGACTGCGCTCATGGTCAGCCGGCGTCCGCGAAAGAAGAGTGGATCACCTGCTCTTCATTGAGTTCGTCGCGCGCGAGCTCAGCGACGATTGCGCCATTGCGGAAAACGTAGGCGCGGTCGCAGTTCTTCAGCTCGTCGACCTCGGTCGTATACCAGAGGAAGGTGCGGCCCCTCTGCGCTTCGGCGCGGATCAGGTCATAGACTTCAAGCTTGGTGTTGAAATCGACGCCGCGCATCGGATCGTCCATCAGCATGATGCGCGCGTCCGAGCCAAGCGCCCGCGCGAACAACGCCTTCTGCTGATTTCCGCCCGAGAGCGAAAGAATGTTGTTGTGGACGTCCGGCGTGCGGATCTTGATGCGCTCGCGCCAGGCGTCGGCGAGTTCGTTTTCAAGGCGAGACGAGAGCAGCGGGCCCGAGCGCAGTTTTTTCAGCGAGCGCACGCCAATGTTATGGGCGATCGACCATCCCGGAAAGACGCCGTCCGACTGCCGGTCTCCGGCGACCAGCGCGACCGGCGCGCTGACCGTTGCGCCTGCGCGCGGATGGGAAGCGGCGGAAAAGGTCGCCAGCAAGAGGTCGGTCTGGCCGTGGCCCGCGAGACCCGCGAGGCCGATGATCTCGCCTTCGTGCGCCACCAACTCCCGATCGTCAGCCTGTCGCTTGGGGCGCACGCGCACCATGACCGGCGTCTCGCCACGCGCGGCGCTCGCGACCGCGGCCTGAGCCGCTGGCGACTTCGGGCTCAATGCCGCCCATCGCGCCAACCAGCTTGGCCCGGTTGAAGTTTCGCGCAACGTCGGTCAGACACGACCTTGCCGTCGCGCATGACGACGATACGGTCGCAGGTGGACAACACCTCGCCCAGAATATGGGAAATCAGGACACAGCTTACGCCGGACTCGACCGAGCGACGCACATGCGCCAAGAGCTGCCCAGCGGTATGCGCGTCAAGCGACGAGGTCGGTTCGTCGAGAATGACGAGGCGCGCAGGCGCATTCGAGACCGAGAAGGCGCGCGCGATTTCGACCATCTGCTTTCGCCCGATGGTCAAGTCCTGAACCAGATCGCCGGGTCTTACGCCATGACCGGGAAAGATCTCGTCAAGCTTGTCGAGAATGAGCCGCCCGCCCTGCGCCGCCAGCCAAAGCCTTGAATCGCCGGGTGAACGACGCGAGCATTTTCGGCCACGGTCAGGTTCGGGCAAAGCGATAGTTCCTGAAAGACGCAGCGTAAGCCCAGCGCTCTTGCTCGCGCCGAACCCCAATGCGGCTGTTCCTCGCCACCGACGACGAGTCGACCGCGATCCGGCGCGACGCCGCCGTTGAGGACATGCATCAGCGTCGATTTGCCGGCGCCGTTGTGACCGACGACGCCGACGCATTCGCCGGGCTGCAAGCGAAAAATCGGCGCCGTCCAGAGCCCGGACGGCGCCGTAGGATTTTTCGACACCGATGAAATCGACGAGAGAAGCGCCCGCGTGCTCCATGGTCTTGTCTGCTTGCTGCGCGGGCGCTCGTCTAGTCGGGCTTACTTCATATTCGCCTTGATCGCGGCGATGGCGTCCGCCTGAGTATATTCGTGGCTGGCGACGCCGCCCTTCGGAATGTTCGGCAATTCCTTCTCGAAGTCGTCCTGGGTGAAGGCGAGATAGGGCACGAGCAGATCGTGGGGAATGGTCTTGTTGCCGTCGAGAACCTGCTGCGCGACCCAGAAGGCGAGCGTCGAGACGCCGGGCGCGATCGAGCCGGACCAGGTCTTAGTAGCCGTCCTTATCCTTCTGCTCCTTCCACCACTGCAATTCGTCCTGGCGATTGCCCATCGATGATGGTCGGGCGCGGCTTGCCGGCGGCGGCGAAGGCCTGCGCCGCGCCATAGCCGTCGCCGCCCTGATCGACGACGCCGACGATCGGCGGCAGCGAAGGCAGCACCGTCGCAACCGCCTTCTGCGCGGTCGTCTGGTCCCAGTCGCCGGTCACGGAAGAGACGATCTTGAAATCCGGATGCGCCTTCACGCCCTCGACGATGCCGTCGTGGATGGAGGCGTCGATCGCGGTCCCCGCCAAGGCCGCGGATTTCCAGCAGGTTCCCGCCCTTGGGCTGGAACTTCGCCATGTGCTCGACTTCCTGCTTGCCCATAGTCCTTGAAGTCGACGACGACGCGGTAGGCGCAAGGCTCGGTGACGATGCCGTCGAAAGAGACGACGACGATGCCGGCGTCGCAGGCCTGCTTGACCGCGCCATTCAGCGCGTCGGGCGAAGCGGCGTTGATGACGATCGCGTTATAGCCCTGCAGGATGAGGTTCTGGATCTGGGCGGCCTGCGTCGGCACTTCCTTGTCGGCGGTCGTGAACACGTCCGCCGCGGCGACAATCTTGTCCGCGACCGCCTTCTTGGTGACGATGTCGTAGCTCTTCAGCATCGCCTGGCGCCAGGAATTGCCGGCGTAGTTGTTGGAGAAGGCGATTTTCATCTTGCTTGTGTCGGCCAGCGCCGACGCGGCGAAAAGCCCGGCCGCTGCGGCCAGTGCGAGCATCGAGACGTTGCGATTCATGGAAATGTCCTCCCTCATAGACGAGCAGGCGCGCGTTTGGGACGCGCTCGACTTCTGCGTTTGTCCTTGATGTAGCGTCGGGCGGGTAAGAGCCGCCGCTGCTGCCAGCGAGAGCTAACATGCCAGAGAAAAGGCGGTCAACGGGATACCCTCGTGAGAAACAGGAGAAATGGCTGCTTGGGTTCCTGACGCAGGCTCAAAGGAGCCCTGCCCCGTTCGCTGACCCGTCGGTCGTGTCGCGGACAAATGACGCCGCCGCCAAGGCTCAAATCGGTCTTCGAGCGTCGCGAACGAGAACTCTGCCGTCCTCCTGAATTTCGGCTTCGACATTCGGCCTCGTGGGCTTTCGGCGAAGTTCATCGCGGCATTGCGCGCTCAACTTGACGGGCGCGGCGCAGCATCGGAAAAGACGGCTCCTTTGGTGTGCGGAAGCCCGGATGCAGCGCGTCACGCTGATCGACAACTATGACAGCTTCACGTTCAACCTCGTCCACTACCTTGGCGAGTTGGGCGCGGACGTGTCTGTGTGGCGCAACGACGAAATCACGGTCGCAGATGCGCTCGCCGACAAGCCGGACGCCATCGTCCTCTCCCCCGGGCCTTGCACGCCGAACGAAGCGGGCGTCTGTCTCGATCTCGTTCGCGCGGCGCAGCGAAACGACGCCAATGCTTGGGGTCTGCCTTGGCCATCAGGCGATCGGACAGGCGTTTGGCGGCGATGTCGTGCGCGCGCCAACGCCGATGCATGGCAAGGTGTCCCGCATTTCGCACAATGCGCGCGGGCTCTTCCGTGGTCTGAACGGACCCTTTTCCGCGACGCGTTATCACTCGCTCGTCATCGAGCGATCAAGCGCGCCCGCCGAGCTCGAGGTGAGCGCGGAGACCGACGACGGGGTCATCATGGGCGTTCAGCACCGTGACCGCCCGACATTCGGGGTGCAGTTTCATCCAGAAAGCATCGCCAGTGAGCACGGCCGGCAAATTCTGCGCAATTTTCTGGACCTCGCCGAGGTCTTTCATCAGCGCCAGCAGACCTTCTGACGAGAACGCGAAATGAGGATATGGAATCTTTCAAGCCTCTGATCGCTAAAGTCGCCGCGGGGGCGACGCTGACGCGGAGCGAGGCGGAAAGCGCCTTCGATTCGATGCTTTCGGGCGAAGTTACGCCTTCGCAAATGGGCGGGTTCCTCATGGCGTTGAGGGTCCGGGGCGAGACGGTCGAGGAGATCACCGGCGCCGTCGCGGCCATGCGCGCCAAGATGCTCAGCGTCAAAGCGCCGCCGGAAGCGATTGACATCGTTGGCACCGGCGGTGACGGTTCGGGCTCTCTCAATGTGTCGACGCTGGCCGCGATCATTACCGCGGCCTGCGGGGTCACGGTCGCCAAGCATGGCAATCGCGCTGCGTCCTCGCGTTCGGGCGCCGCGGACACGCTCGCCGCGCTCGGCGTCAAGATCGGGCTCTCGCCCGACGGCGTCGAGCGCTGCATCGATGAGGCCGGGATCGGCTTCATGATGGCGCCGACGCACCACGCCTCGATGCGCAACGTCGGCCCGACGCGGACCGAGCTCGGCACGCGCACCATGTTCAATATTCTTGGGCCCCTCTCCAATCCGGCCGGCGTCAAGCGCCAGCTTGTCGGCGTCTTCTCCGCCGCCTGGCTCGAGCCGATGGCGGAAGTCCTGCGCAATTTTGGCTCGGAACGCGTCTGGGTGACGCACGGGCTCGACGGCCTCGACGAGATCACCACCACGGGGCCGACCAAGGTGGTCGAACTCAAAGGCGGCGCGCTGCACGCCTTCGAACTGACGCCGGAAGCAGCCGGCCTGTCCCGCGCGACGCCGGCGGCGCTGAAGGGCGGCGAGCCGGCGTACAACGCGAAGGCGATCGCCGATGTTCTCGACGGCGCTCGAGGGCGCCTATCGCGACATTGCGCTCATGAACGCCGGCGCGGCGCTTGTGATCGCCGGCAAGGCCGGCTCCATCAAAGAGGGCGTGGCCATGGGCGACGCCGCCATTCGCTCCGGGGCGGCGCGCCGCACGCTCGATCGATTGATCGCAGCGTCGAATAGCGAAAGTCGGGAACGCCGATGACCGACATCCTGAAAAAGATCGAAAGCTACAAGCGCCGTGAAATTGCCGAGGCCAAGGTCAGGGTGCCGCGCGCGACCTTGGAGCGCGAGATCGATGGCCAGTCCCCGCCGCGCGGCTTCATCAAGGCGCTGCAAAGGGCGATCGACGAGGGCCGGTTCGGCCTGATCGCGGAGATCAAGAAGGCGAGCCCGTCGAAGGGGCTCATCCGCGAGGATTTCGAGCCGGCCTCTCTCGCCAAGGCCTATCAGGCGGGCGGCGCATCCTGTCTTTCCGTGCTGACCGACGCGCCCTCGTTTCAGGGCGCGCCCGAGCACCTGATGAAGGCGCGCAAGGCGACGACGCTTCCGATCCTGCGCAAGGATTTTCTTTTCGACGCCTATCAGGTGCTCGAGGCGCGCGCCTGGGGCGCCGACTGCATCCTCATCATCATGGCCGCCGTCGACGACGACCTCGCCAAAACCCTCAACAAGACCGCGCATGATCTTGGCCTCGACGTGCTGATCGAGACGCATGACGAGCATGAGCTCAAACGCGCGCTCGTCTCTCGAGGGCCGCCTGATCGGCGTCAACAATCGGAACCTGCGCACGTTCGAAACGTCGCTCGAAGTGTGCGAACGGCTCTTGCCCTCTAATCCCGCCGGGCAAGATCGTGGTCGCCGAAAGCGGCATTTCCGACCACGCGGACTGCAAGCGGCTGGCCAGGGCCGGGGTGGAAGCTTTCTTGGTTGGCGAAGCGCTGATGCGCCACAAGGACGTCGCCGCCGCGACCCGCACGCTGCTGACGGGAATGTAAGGCGATTAGGTCGCCGAGCCTTCGCGTCTACGACGCTTTCCGCCTTTAGGGCCGGTCGGCGTAGGGGGGAACATCGACCAAGGTTCCAACCAGCCGCAAGAGAGCCTGCTGCTCGGGCCCCGTCCCTTCTCTCAGGAAGGCGCCGATCTCAATGTGCGCCAAACGGCCGCCGGAAGGCGCGTTGGGTTGATGGACAATGAACGCGTGCCCGTTCGCGGGCTCCCGCCCAAGGAACCAGGTATCGCCGTTTGGGCTGCGGTATAGCTCTCGTCGATCTGGCATACCGGGGCTCCCATGCTTGCCGCTTGGCATAGCATGAGTTAGGGGTCCCCGCGACGACGGGTCACAATCTCTCACATTCAAACTCCGACAACTGCCAGGCGCGGCGTTTCACCACGTCCTTGCTGCAGGCTCGCTGAGGTTTCACGACGCCAGCTGCGACGCGCGCGCGAGATCGTTCTCTTTTTGTTCTCCCCTCGCCGTGGTAGCTTGAACCCCGGCGATTCGCCAGAATGTGACAACTGACATGAATGATCTTTTCGGCGCGGCAGCGCCTCGACGCGGCAAACCCGCGCCAGTCAATGCCAAGTCTGGCGTGCGCAACGGAACGCCCGACGAAGCGAACTACACCGCCGCCTCGATCGAAGTGCTCGAGGGGCTGGAGCCCGTGCGCCGGCGCCCGGGCATGTATGTGGGCGGGACCGATGCCAACGCGCTGCATCATCTCTTCGCCGAAGTGATCGACAATTCGATGGACGAAGCCGTCGCCGGCCACGCCACATTCATCGAGGTCACGCTCGAGGACAGCGGTTATTTGACCGTGATCGACAACGGCCGCGGCATGCCGGTCGACCCGCACCCGAAATTTCCAAAAAAATCAGCCCTCGAAGTCATCATGACGATGCTGCACGCGGGCGGCAAATTCGACAGCGGCGCCTACGAGACCTCCGGCGGGCTCCACGGCGTCGGCGTCTCGGTGGTGAATGCGCTGTCCGAGAAGCTCGAGGTCGAGGTCGCCCGCGGGCAGACGCTCTATCGGCAGACGTTCGAGCGCGGCAAGCCGACGAGCAAGCTTACGATCGTCGGCAAGACGTTGAACCGCCGCGGCACCAAGGTGCGCTTTCTGCCCGATCCCGCAGATTTTCGGCGCCCAGGCGCGCTTCGATCCCGCGCGCGTGTTCAAGATGGCGCGTTCGAAGGCCTATCTGTTCGGGGGCGTCGAGATCCGCTGGCACTGCGCGCCTGCGCTGATCGGCGACGGCTCGAAAGTCCCGGCGGAGGCCACGTTTCATTTTCCGGGCGGGCTTGCGAGACTATCTCGCCGCCGACATCGAGGGTCAGGAACTCGTCGCCGACCAGGTCTTCACCGGCCGGGTCGACAAAGCGGGCAAGCATGGCTCGGTCGAATGGGCGATCGCATGGCTCGCAGGCGATGACGGCTTCGTTCATTCCTATTGCAACACCATCCCGACCCCCGATGGCGGGCACGCATGAAGCGGGCCTCCGCACCGCCTTGCTGCGCGGGCTCAAGGATCATGCGGACCGCATCGGCCAGGGCAAACGCGCGGCGGCGCTGACGACCGACGACGTTATGGTCAGCTGCGCGGCGCTGATCTCGGTCTTCATCCGCGAGCCTGAATTCCAGGGACAGAACAAGGGCCGCCTGCAAACGGCCGAGGCCGCGCGCCTGGTCGATAACGTGGTTCGCGACGCCTTCGACCACTGGCTTGCCGCGGCGCCGAGCCAGGCGTCCAAGCTCCTCGACTGGTCGATTGAGCGCGCTGAGGAGCGCCTTCGCCGCCGCATGGAGAAAGAGGTCGCCCGCAAGACCGCCGTGCGCAAAGCTGCGGCTCCCGGGCAAGTTGGCCGATTGCACGAACTCTTCGGCGCAAGGCTCTGAATTGTTTATCGTCGAGGGCGATTCGGCGGGCGGTTCGGCGAAGCAGGCGCGGGATCGCGCGTCGCAGGCGGTGCTGCCGTTGCGGGGAAAGATCCTCAACGTCGCCTCGGCCGCGCGCGATAAGCTCGCGCAAAATCAGCAGCTCTCGGATCTCATGCAGGCGCTCGGCGCCAGCGCTGGCGCGCACTACCGCTCGGCTGATCTTCGCTACGACAAGATCATCATCATGACCGACGCGGACGTCGACGGCGCTCATATCGCCTCGCTCCTGATCACCTTCTTCTACCGGCAAACGCCGAAACTGATTGAGGAAGGGCACCTTTATCTCGCCGTTCCGCCGCTTTACCGGCTGACACAGGGAGCGCGCTCTCTCTACGCGCGCGATGACGCGCACAAAGCGGAATTGATGAAGTCAGGATTTACCGGCCGTGGCGCGATCGAGGTCAGCCGGTTCAAGGGCCTCGGCGAAATGCCGATGCGCGATTTGCGCGATACGACGATGGACCCGGCGAAGCGCACCCTGCTGCGTGTCGCCATCATCGCGGAAGAGAAGGAGTCGACGGCCGACACGGTCGAGCGGCTGATGGGCACGAAGCCCGAGGCGCGTTTCGCCTTCATTCAGGAGCGTGCGCCGAAGTCGCTCGAACTCGTCGATCTGTAGCAACCGAACGCTCCGGCGCCTGTGGCGGCGTCGCGGGCGCCTCTCGCCCTACCCGCAATAAGAGAGCTGTAAATCAGGCTCTACTGGAGGTTGGCCTCGCCAGCAGTTTGAGACAATTGGGAGCAAAATAAATCACTCAACACAGCAGTTTAAATGAACAAATAGTTTATCGACCCCACCTGGACCATCTGGCGACGACGAAAAAAATGCGCTAATCTGGGTTTGCAAGGTCCGTGTACGTTTTGCGACCGGCCTAGCGGGTATTCGATGATGCGGGCGCAATATTTTATTTGTAGGCCGGTGGCGAAGCGCTCTTCGCCTTCCGAAGCGCGCAAGCGCGCTGGAAAATCTCCCGAGTTCCCTCTGCCACGTGAGGGGGCCTGCCTTTGAGCGGGTTGACGGGCACTTTGGGGATTGCGCGTCCAATCGACGAGATCTTTTCACGACGGAAAGTCGCAACGGAGTTTCGCTGAAATCCAGCGGATCACAAGGGGCCGCAATGCGCGCCTATCGATTAGGTTTTGGGTGAGGACTTGGGACTAACATGAGCAAGGGTAAGGACTTTAGGGCGCCCCGCAAGCGCGGCTTCGATGACGATGGGCCGATGCCTTACGAGTCGAGACCTCGGCCGGGTCGAAGCTTCGGCGGCGGACCGGACGCAGGGGGTTTTGGCGGCCCACCCATGGGGGGAGGCGCCGCGCCGGTCGATTCTGGCGCGCCGCCGGTCGATGCGGTCGTCAAATGGTTCAAGGCGGACAAGGGCTACGGATTTGTCGAGTTGGCGGGCGGCGCGGGCGACGCGTTCCTGCACGCCAATGCCTTGCATGCCGCAGGCCACGACGCTGTCCCTGCGGGCGCCAAGTTGCGCGTCCAGGTCGGCGCCGGCGCCAAGGGAGCGCAGGTGACCCGGGTGCTCGAAGTCGACGCTGCCGGCATTGTCGAGCGGCCGCAAAGGCCGTCGAGCGGCGATGGAGTTCGACCACCTCGCCGGGTCGCCCCTGATCCGTCGACCGCCGTTTCGGTCATCGGAAAGGTGAAATGGTTTGACGACGCCAAGGGGTTTGGTTTCGTCGCCAGCGACGACGGCGGCAAAGACGTCTTCGTCCATATCTCGGTCCTCGGTCCGGCCGGCATTTCGCATCTGGCCGAAGGCCAGCAGGTGACGATGAGAGTGGTGGATACGCCCAAAGGCCGCGAGGCGATTTCGCTCTCGCTCTAAACGATCCCCGAGCCATAATGCAGGAGCGCCTTTGCGGCGCTCCTTTTTGCGCCAATAGTCTATCGTCCCATTTCCCGACTGTTGGCCTCGCCCATGCAGCCCTCCCGCGACATTCGTCGTCTCATCGACATCATGGCGGCGCTTCGTGATCCTGTTCACGGCTGCCCGTGGGACGTCGAGCAGACCTTCGCCTCGATCGCCCCGTTCACCATCGAAGAGGCCTATGAGGTCGCCGACGCGATCGAGCGCGGAGCGACGGAAGATCTGCGCGAGGAGCTTGGCGACCTTTTGTTGCAGGTCGTCTTTCACGCCCGCATGGCGGAAGAGGCGGGCCTGTTTGATTTTGGCGGCGTCGTCGAGGCCATCACCGCCAAGCTCGTGCGCCGACATCCTCATGTCTTCGGAGACGCCAAGGCCCTCAGTCCTGACGAAGTGAAGGCCCTGTGGGGGCGCATCAAGGCCGATGAGAAGCGCGCAAAGCTCGCGTCGGAGGCAAAGGACGGACGGCCCGCGGAGGCGAAGTCCGGCGCGCTGGACGGAGTTCCGCTGGCCTTGCCGGCGCTTTCTCGCGCCCTGAAACTGCAAGAGAAGGCCGGAAAAGTCGGTTTCGACTGGAACGATGTTCGCGCTGTCCTGGAAAAGATCAGGGAGGAGATCGTCGAGGTCGAGGCGGAGATCGCCGACGGTTCGGCGCAGGCGCTGTCGGGCGAAGTGGGCGACCTCCTATTCGCGGCCGTGAACCTGGCGCGCCATCTCAAGGTCGATCCCGAGGCCGCCTTGCGCAGCGCCAACGCCAAATTCGAACGCCGCTTCGCGCACATCGAGAACCGCTTAGCCGAAGGCGGCCAAACTCCCGAAGGCGCCAGTCTCGATGAAATGGAGCGGCTTTGGGTCGAGGCGAAGGCCGAGGAGCGCTCGGCGGGGTGAAGGGCTCCAAGTGAACCGACGTGTCGCCGGTCGGCCGGCGCGAAGAGCGCGATGCCACGCTCCAATCGTCAGGATCGGATCACGCCGAACCAACCCCGAGCAGAGTCGACGCGACGATAATGGCGAGGACAAGCGCAGCGATGAGAGCGAAATCGCGATCGTCGTTGAACAGAAACCACACGGCCATCGTCGCCACCCGCACCGGAGGAAGCGCGATCAGCAGCACGATTCCGCTCGAGACAAAATACGCACTGCCCGGTCGCAGGCTTGGGCCCAGGGCCGGCAACACAATCCCGATCAGAATGAGTTCGCACGACGTCCATGTCCCAAGGACCAGAAGCCGCGCCAGGCGATTGTTCAAACGATCCGAAGAGGCGGACGTCGAAAGCATCATGCTCAAAGCCCTTGATGAACGCCGACCGCCGCGAGCGCCATCCAGACCGCCAGGACCAGCAGAATAGCCACGAACGCGAGGCGAAGCTTGCCGGGCGTGACGATCACCAGCACGCGGGCGCCGAGCAGCGCGCCGACAACTGAGCCCAGGGCGACTGGACCCGCGATCTCGGGCACGATTGCGCCCCGTATGAAATAGGCGCCGGCGCTCGCGGCGGCCGTCACGCCGATCATGAAATTCGACGTCGCTGACGAAACCTTGATCGGCAGCCGAAGGGCGGTGTCCATCGCAGGGATCTTCAAAACGCCGCTGCCGATGCCAAGAAGCGCGGAGAGCAGGCCCGCGCCGTACATCAGCCCGAGGCCCATCGACAGCCGCTCCACCCGATAGGCAACGTCGCCGCCGAGATTGCGGTCTGGATAGACAGCGTCAAGCCGCCGCGCCCAACCGGTCGCCGGCGCGCCATCAACAGGGATGGTGGCGTCCCGCCGGCGTATCAGCATCTGCCAAGCGGAGACCAAAAGGACCACGGCGAAAATCGCGTAGAGGATCGGAACCGGAACCACGCCGGACAGCAGCACGCCGCTCGCTGCGCCAAGCGTGGTCGCCGTCTCCAGCACGATAGCGAGCCGCACGTTTGTCAGGCGCGCCTTGAGGAACGGCCCAGCGCTTCCACAGGAGCAGGCGATTACGGAGACGAGACTCGCGCCGATGGCGAGATGGACATCCACATTGGCGAGAAGCGTCAGGATGGGGACGATGAAGATGCCGCTCGCCATCCCGAGCGCTCCACCGAGAGCACTCGCGCCAACCGAGAGGCAGAAAAGTCCAGGAACAGAGGTCGCGAGCATGTCAATCGCACTTCGGAGCGGGCGGGATGCGCCGCCGGGCCAAGCGCGTCTTGAACCGAATGGTGTCGCCTCGGTAGTGCAGTCTTTCATAGTCCACGGCGCGATGTTCCGAGGTGTAGGAGGTCCGCTCGATCAGGAAGATCGGGCCGCCAACTGGAATCTCGAGCGCCGCTGCGACTGCGGGCTCCGCCGCGGCGGCCTCCAGTACGTATTCGGCCTCGACGAGCGGGGTGTCGTATCGTTCTTCCAACAAAGTGAAGATGGGCTCGTTGGCGAGGTCATCGTTCATGATCCTGCGGCCGAGGTCCTCCGGCAGATAAGTCTCGTCGAAAGAAAGCGGCACGCCGTCGGAAAGGCGGACGCGTTGGATCCGCACAACACTTGTCCCCGCAGGGACACCAAGCTTCTCCGCGACGAGGGGAGCAGCCGACACAACCTCGCGACTCAGCACGCGGGCGGTGGGAATCCGCCCAAGGACCCGCATGTCCTCCACGAAGCCTGTGAGCTCGGTGAGTTCCTGAACGATCCTGGGCGAAGCCACGAAGGTCCCCCGACCGCGCCGAATCTCCACCATGCCTTGTCGCACAAGGTTTTGGATCGTCGCCCGGATCGTGGTCCGGCTGACGTTGAACTCACGGATCAGGTCCTCTTCGGACGGGAGCTGCGTTCCGACCGGCAGCGCGCCGCTCGAAATCCGGGCGGCGAGAATGTCTTCGACTTGGACGTAAAGCGGCAGCCGCGTGGAAGGGCTCTCACGCATCGCTGCAACCATTCTGGAGCCTTCTACGAACAGGTCCCTGAGCGCGCTTTTGCGCCCTAGCCATCGGTGCACAGATCGCTCGCAGTCTGGGCAAACCAACCTCCAACTCGCGGAGGCTGAGCGACCGTTGTGTTGGCTGCCCGGATAGACATCATGACGTCATGATGTCTATCCGTCAAGGGGACAGTATCGTTGTCGCATCAGAGGCGGGTGGTCATATCCAAAAACAAAATGGCTTACAGGCAAAGCGCTTATAGCAAGGCGTGGAGGCGCGGCCATAACCGGCCCTCACTGGTCCGCGACCGCTCGGCCCTATCCAGGGCAAGCCCTTGGCAAGGCTTGATCTTTCGCCGCCCGGTACAGCTTTCGGCCAACAACTCCTTGGCGGTTCCGGCGAAGCCTTGGTACACTTTTCTCTGAAGGAACCCGGATTCCGCCATGCGCCGCCCGGCGAGAAGCGAAGATAGAAGTGCCGAAAGCGCGTGAGCCGTTCGGCCCTACAACCTCGAACGCGAGTCGGCGCCAATCGGATTTTTTTATTTGGATTCGCCGTAACCCGTTGAAAAGTCCAGATTTAGCCAAAGGAATCCAAGGAAATACAAGTGATTTTCCTTGGTTTTATTTGGATTTTCTTGGCGCAATTCGCGTCCGGGTTGTATCCGGTCGCCCATCGGTCCGCCGCCGTCAGGCGTCGGCGGGCGGGATCGGGCTTGGGCGCCGCCCGATAGGGAAGCGCCTTTTCAGCCGCTCGATCTGGTCAGGCGGAACGCGCACCCTGAGATGGAGCCCGCCGTCTTCGTCGTCGCTTCGGTTCATGACCTCGGCATGTTCGTAGAGCCAATGCAGCCCCTGCCCGTCGCTGGCGTCGAGCGTCAGTTCGAGTTCAGGCCGGCCGCGAGCCAGGCGATCCTCGATCGCCGACAAAAGATGATCGATCCCCTCCCCGGTCACCGCGGAAATGGCGAGCGGCGCGGTGTCTCTTGTCTCCTGCTCCTGAGCGAGCGCCTCGCGCGCGTCGGCGTCAAGCAGGTCCACCTTGTTCCAGGCCTCAATGACGCGATCGGTGAGATTGGCGACGCCGATCTCGCCCAGAACCGCCTCGACGTCATGGGCTCTGCGCCTCGCTATCGGCGTGCGAGATGTCGCGCACGTGCACGATGACATCGGCGGCGCGCACCTCCTCAAGCGTGGCGCGAAAGGCGGAAATAAGCGTCGTCGGCAAATCGGAAATGAAGCCGACCGTGTCGGAAAGGATTGCCGAGCCGCCATGGGGCAACTTGATGAGACGCATGGTCGGATCGAGCGTCGCGAACAGCATGTCGGCCGCTGTCACTTCGGCGCGGGTGAGCCGATTGAACAGGGTCGACTTTCCGGCGTTGGTGTAGCCGACCAGCGCGACAATCGGATAGGGCACATCGCTGCGGTTCGCCCGTTGCAGGGCGCGCCTGCGCTTGACAGTCTCGAGCTCCCGCTCGATGCGGACAATGCGCTCGCCGATCAGGCGCCGATCGGTCTCGATCTGGGTTTCGCCAGGGCCGCCGAGAAAGCCGAAGCCGCCGCGCTGCCGCTCAAGGTGGGTCCATGAGCGAACCAAGCGGGAGCGCTGATACTTCAGGTGGGCGAGCTCCACCTGCAGCGCGCCCTCGGCGGTGCGGGCCCTTTGGCCGAAAATCTCCAGGATGAGCCCGGTGCGGTCGATGACCTTGCAGCCAAAGGCCTTCTCGAGGTTGCGCTGCTGCGCCGGGGATAAAGCGCAGTCCATGACCACAAGATCGATCTCCTCGGCCTTCACCTGGGCGGCGATCGTTTCGACCTTGCCCTTGCCGATAAAGGTCGCCGGCCGGATCGCGCTGAGCGCAACGCTTTCGGCTCCCACCACCGCGAGATCAATGGCGCGCGCCAAGCCGACCGCCTCGTCGCGCCGCGCCTCCGGACTGCGCAACGCCTCATTCGACTCTCGCGTGAGGCTCGGGCAGATGACCAGAGCGCGCGTGCTCAAACCCGTTTGCTCCCGTTCGACTGTCGCTTCGCGAGACCGAGCCGTGTCACCGGGGCTCTTCGTCGACCGCCTCGAACATGGTGATTGGGCTTGCCGGCATGATCGTGGAGATTGCGTGCTTATAGACCAGCTGCGAATGTCCGTCGCGCCGGAGCAGCACACAGAAATTGTCGAACCAAGTCACGAAACCCTGCAATTTCACCCCGTTAACGAGAAAGATCGTGACCGACGTCTTGGACTTTCGCACGTGATTCAGGAACGTGTCCTGGAGGTTTTGCGCCTTCTCGGTTGCCATTCGTGTTTCCGTTCGTTGGGCCTTTTCGGCCAGCGTTGTTCTTCGTAACCCGCGCCTTTGCCAACGCGCAGTTCCTAAACCTCATATCATAGAAAATAAGGCAGGCGAACTCATAGGCCGAAATACAACGTTGAAGACGCTTTCAAGGCTTTTGATGGGAGCGACACGTCACAAAGACGCGAGCCAAGAAGGACTGGGCCGCACCTCCCTACTATTCGACCCCGAGAGACTTCAGCTTTCGATGCAACGCGGAGCGCTCCATGCCGATGAACTCCGCGGTTCGGGATATGTTGCCGCCAAAACGGCTGATCTGAGCTACGAGATAGTCGCGCTCGAAGGCTTCCCGCGCCTCGCGAAGGGGAAGGCTCAGCAATTTCTCGCCGCCAATGCCGCTCGGCACGGCCGGCACAAGCGCGCCGACCTCCGCCGGAAGCATCGAGGCCGAGATCTCGGCGTTCGGGTCGCCGAGCGCGAGGATCATCAATCGTTCGACGTTGTTTCTGAGCTGGCGAATGTTTCCTGGCCAGTCATGCGACTCAAGCACGGCCATGGCGTCCGACCCAACCCGGCGAGGCGGAACCCCCATACTGGCTGCAGTGCTCTTCGAAAAGTATTGAACGAGTTCAGGAATGTCCTCCCGCCGCTCGGCTAGCGACGGAACGCGAACAGGCACCACCGACAGCCGATGAAAAAGGTCTTCGCGAAAACGTCCCTCGGTAATTGCCTCCGCCAAATCGCGGCTGGTCGACGAAATGATGCGCACATCGACGGAAACACGCGAGGCGCCGCCGACGCGCTGGAAGTTCTGATCGACCAAAACGCGGAGGATCTTAGCCTGCGTCTCGCGCGGCATGTCGGCAATTTCGTCCAGGTAGAGCGTACCGCCATGCGCCTCTTCAAGCGCGCCGACCCTCGCCTGCCCCTCGACGCCGGATTCGACGCCAAACAGTTCCGCTTCCATTTTCTCGGGCGACATTGTCGGCGCGTTGATGACGACAAAGGGACCGTTGGCGCGCGCCGAATGTTCGTGAATCAATCGAGCGGCCAGTTCCTTACCCGATCCGGCGGCGCCCGATATCAGAACCCGCGAGTTGGCCGGTCCGAGCTTTTCGATGATCCGCCTAAGGTTCGAGATCGCTGACGAAGAACCGACCATCCGGTCGGGGGAGCCGCCGCGAGCGCGCAGATCGTTAACTTCCCGCTTGAGGCGCGAAGTCTCCAATGCCCGCTCGGCGATAAGGATCAAGCGATCAGCCTTGAATGGCTTCTCGATGAAATCGTAGGCGCCGAGCTTGATCGCTCTCACTGCGGTCTCGATATTGCCGTGTCCCGAAATCATCACCACGGGCACATTCGGATGCTGCCGCTTGATCGCTTCGAGCAGCTGCAGCCCGTCAAGCTTCGAGCCCTGCAGCCATATGTCGAGGAGGATCAGTTGCGGACGGCGCGCTTCAACCGCCGCGATCGCCTCGTCCGAATCGCGCGCCAGACGCGCCCCGTATCCTTCGTCCTCCAAGATGCCGGCGACAAGTCCACGAATGTCGTCCTCGTCATCAACAATAAGAATGTCAGCAGCCATCAGTGCGCACCGATCCTCTCATTCTCCGCCGGCGTTGCGTTCTGTTCGGCGCGCTGCAACGGCAGCCTCATCAACACTTTGGCGCCCCGGCCGCCATCGGGACGCAGGGCTCCGTCGAGAAGCTCAACGCCGCCGCCGTGATCCTCAAATATCTTCACGACGATCGGCAAGCCCGAGCCCCGTTCCCTCGGCTCGCGTCGTGACATAGGGCTCGATCAGACGGCGCCGATCTTCACGCGGAAAACCCTTGCCGTTGTCGCTGACGGCAATCTCGGCAAAGCCCGCGCCATCCACGGAGACCGATGGTTGTGACGACGCCCTTGCCGTGCTGCTCGCTCAAAGCATCAATACCTTCGGTCGCGTTCTTCAACACGTTGGTAAGCGCCTGCGAGACCAGCCGCCGATCGAAGTCAGCTAAAATTGGATCCTCAGGCAATTGTTCCTCAAAACTGATGTCCGCGCGGCCCACCCGCATCAGGAAGATCGCCTGGCGCACGCAATCGGTGAGATCGTCCCGCGCCGAACGCGCCTTCGGCATGCGCGCGAAGGACGAGAATTCGTCGACCATGCGCTTGATGTCGTCCACCTGCCGGATAATTGTGTCCGTGCATTGGTCGAATATGTCCTTGCCCTCGACAATGTGTCGGCCGTAACGTCGCTTCAGCCTCTCGGCCGCGAGTTGGATCGGCGTTAGCGGATTCCTGATCTCGTGCGCAATGCGACGGGCGACGTCAGCCCACGCGGCGGTCCGTTGAGCGCTGACGAGATCGCTGATGTCGTCGAGCGTGATGACGCTGGCGCGACCGTCGCGTCCGGGACTTCCAGTGACCCGAACGTTGAGAACGCGCTCGCGGCCGTCCCGCAATACGGTCGCCTGCCCTTGATGCAGCCTGAGCCTGAGTGAACGAGCCTGTTCCCAAATGGACCCAATGCTCGGCTGGATGGCATCGAGGTGTTGCCCAATGAGGCCGTGTTCGCCACCGAGCAGCCGATCGGCGGCGGCGTTCGAAATCGTGATGATGCCGTCATTGTCGACGCCGAGCACGCCCGCAGGCACGCCTGACAGCACCGCCTCGATGAACGCGCGCCGCTCATCGTTGAGCGCGTTTGCGTCGATGAGGCCGGTCTGCTGGCGCAGGAGCTCTGAGGTCATCTTGTTGAACGTTTCGCCGAGATGGCCGAGATCTCCGTCAGATCGGCGCGTTGGCACTTGGACCTGAAGATTGCCGGAAGCGACCTCGTCCGCGGCGCGGATGAGGCCGCGGATCGGTCTGACCAGACGATTGGCGAAGGCGAGGCCGAGCCAGATGGCCGAGAACAGCATGGTCAGCGCGAGGAGCACGAAGACGGTGGCGAAACCCAGCTCAAGGCTGTGCCTATGGGCTTCGAAGCGCGCCCAGATGTTGGAAACGAGCGCCGCATCTTCCGCGACCTTGGCCGCCAACGGGTCAATCCCCCGCGCGGCGTACAGGAATTGGCCGTCAGCCCCGGGAATCGGCCGAATGCCAACGAAGATGTTGCCGACCCCGAGGAAGCCGCAGAGCGCTTCCCCATTGACGGCGTCCTGAAAGTCGGACGGCTCGGGTTTGGCGATCAGCTTGTCGTCCGACCCTTGCGCGACAACGATCGGAGTTCCGTCGTTTTTCATGAGCGCCGCGGCGGTAAAGCCCAATGTCTTGGAGCGCGAGCTGAAATATACGTTGAACTGCGTGGGATCCGACTGGAGCAAGAGGGCGCTGCGGCCGATGTCGCCGGCCGTGAGTTCGACATCGCGCAGCAGCGCGCGACACTGGGATTCGCGGTAAAGCTGGGTGGCCTGATTGGCTTCGGTGATGAAGGCTCCGACGTCGCTCATGAATCGCGGATTGATGGCCCACTCGACCGAAACCGCAGCGACAATCGCGGTGATGATGGCCGGGATGGCGGCGACCAGCGAAAACAGAGCCACGAACCGACTGTGCAGCCGGGCGCCCGCCCGCGCCGCACGGCGCGCTGCCCTTAAACGCGCCAGCTCGATCGAGATGAGGACAATGAGAATGACGACGACGAGACCGTCGCCGACCATCAATGTCAGGACGACGGTCGCCGTCGGAATGATCGGTGTGAAGCCGGCAAAAACCAGGAACGTCGCCAAAGCGAGGACGAAAGCCGCGCCGACGACGACAATTCCAAAGCGGCCGGTTGGCGGGCTGTCGTCCAGAAGGGGCGACCCCCGCGCAGTGATACTCGTCGTTCCAGTCAAATCAGCGAACCGAGGGTCGCGAAGCACTTCGCGCAACGGCGAACACCTTTAGCGCTTCCGTGGCAAATTGGCAACGATGTTGCTCAACTGCGGCGCCTAAATCGGCCTCCGCGAACGCCAGCGCCACGATCGCGCCGCTCGAGGCCGCAGTCGACGTGCTGTTCCCGCGCTGCAGCGGCTATGTCCACGAGAGCGTTACGGCTTCGACGCGCATGCCAATTGGCATCACGTTCAGGCGGAGGCGCAGCGCGAGTACGGACTGACGCCGGACGACGTGCACGACAGCCTCAAGCTCTTCATGGTGCACCGAGATCAGCCGCGATGGGCGCGACCATCATCCTCCAGGACCCGAAGCCCGCCGAGTTCGTCAATACACCGATCCGGCTCGAAGACGTCGCGATCGAGCTCTCGGACGAGGAGGCCCAAATGCTCGACGGTCTTCGCCTGCCCGTCTACGGAGCAGACGACGGCGCTTCGTTTCCGACACGTCCGGGGCGGTCATGGTCGTGGAAGAGAAGTTGCCGCCGAAGACAAGGCGTCGCCGCCCTGATACCATTGTTTCGGGGTTTTCCGGCTAATTCGGGCGTGCTGCAAGGAGACGGACGTGGGTCGAAGAGACGGGCGTTTCGCCAAAGGTCCTCCGCGGCATATGACGCCGACCAGCCCGCCCGTCCGCGAGATTTCCGTCCACTGTGCACCCCCTCATCGCTCAGGCAGCGTCGCAATTTCAACACGGCCGTCACACGGAAGCCGAAGCTGTTCTGCGCCCCTTGGTAGCCGCGAATCCTCGCGATCATGTCGCGCTCCATCTCCTTGGCGTCATCGCCCGCGAGCGGGGCGATCATGTGCAGGCGATCGGGCTCCTGAAGAAAGCGATCGGCATCGAAGGAAGGATTGCCGCCTATCACGGGAATCTCGGCCATGCCCACCTCATGTGCGAACAATTTGCGGCGGCGAAGGACTCCTATCTTCGCGTCCTCGCCATCGAACCGGGCTCGCGTCTTGCCCGCTTCGGGCTGGGAATGGCCCTTTTCGGACAACGGGACTTTGCCGCCGCGGCGACCGAGCTCGAGGCGGTCGTCAAAGCTGAGCCGAACCATGTCGACGCGCATCTGAACCTCGGCGCGGCCCTCTCCGAGCTCGGCCGGCACGATGAAGCCGCCCCTCATTTCGAGCGAGCCCTGGCGCTCAAACCCGGCCACGCGGCGATACACTTCAAGTACGGCCTGGCTCTCAAGAGCAAGGGGGATCTGCCTAGGGCTTCCCGCCTGCTGGCGCGGGCCGCAGATCTTGATCCGGCGCTGGCCGATGCGCCGTATCAGATGGGGATCGTCCTCCTTGCTCTCGATCGTGTGGACGAAGCAGCGCAGGCGCTCCGGGAAGCGCTCAAGCGGCGGCCCGACATGGTGTCTGCGCTCTATGAGCTTGGTCAGGTTCTGACCCGCCTGCAGTCGTTAGAGGAAGCGAGCCAGTGTTTCGAGCGTGGACTCGTCCTCGACCCACAATCGCCGGTTCTCTATCTAGGTCTTGCCCGGGCGCGCCATCTTCAAGGCCTCTGTCTGGAGGCGCGCGCGCTTATCGCCCAGGCGCTCGCGCACAACGCCGATGAAGCCGAATGCCAGACAATGCTTGGCTTGATTCATCAATCGGAGGGTCACTTCGACGAGGCGATCGGGGCTTATGAGCGCGCGATCGCCGCCAACCCCGCGCATGCTCACGCCTACTTGTGTCTAACGATGCTTCGCAAATCCCGCGGTTCAACTTCCCAAATCCCGGAACTCGAGCGCCTGCTCTCCCTGAACTCGCCTGACGCCGAACAGCGCGCCACACTCGAATACGCGCTTGCCGGAGAATATGACAATCTCGGCGATCACAATGCCGCTTTTTCGCATTACAGGGTCGCCAACGATCTGAGGAAGGCGCAATACCCGTTCGATGACGGGGAGTCGGCGTCTTTCACTCAACGTCTGATCGATGCATTCAACCAAGATCTCTTCACAAGCAAGGCGAAAACCGGCAGCCCTTCCCCGGCGCCGGTGTTCATCGTCGGCATGCTCCGTTCGGGCACGACGCTTACCGAGCAGATCCTGGCGAGCCACCCTGACGTGCATGGTCACGGCGAGCTCGATTACATTCGCCAGATCGTCCATGCGCTTCCCGGACGACTGGTCAGTCCTGATCCCTATCCGGAATGTGTCGCCGGACTCGACCCAGCGACGGCGCTGCACATCGCTGAGGAAACTCTGACGCGGCTCGAGAGGGGTGCGCCGGACGCGCTGCGCCATATCGACAAGCTGCCGCACAATTTCGAGCGTCTCGGCATGATTTCCCTGCTCTTTCCGCGCGCGCGAATCATCCATTGCACGCGTGATCCCGTTGACACATGCCTTTCCTGCTACTTTCATGATTTCGCTTCAGATAACCGATATACGAATGATCTCAGGACGTTGGGACAATTCTACCGCACCTATCAGCGGCTCATGGCCCATTGGGAGGCGGTCTTGCCGAATCCAATCCTCCGGGTGCCCTATGAGGCGCTGGTTGGTGATCAGGAAGGCTGGACCCGAAAGCTCGTTGATTTTATCGGCCTGCCTTGGGACGAACGCTGTCTTGCCTTTCATCAGAACGAGCGTCCGGTTTACACCTACAGCTTGTGGCAGGTGCGTCAGCCGATCTACACGAATGCGATCGAGCGTTGGCGCCGCTATGAAAAGCACTTGGGCCCGCTGTTCGAGGCTCTGGCGGAGCCCTCGCCGGCGTCATAATTCACGAGCGAGTAAGGGCCACGCTTCCCCCGGGATCCTCAGGGGCGCCGCAACCGCGCCGCCGGGGCTTTGGAGGGGGCCGAGAGGGGCTGGTTGTTCGATTTGGCGTGGGGCTGCGCCGCGAACGCCAACGAATCGATCGGAGAGCTTACGTCGGCTTCGACAACCAGTTTGAGACGCCGAGCACTCTGACGTTTCAACAGCGAGAGCGTCAGAACTGGTCTTGAGTTGACGCGGATAGATCTTAACGAACAGGCCGCCGGACGCTTTAAGCGTCCGGCGGCCCCGTGTTTGTTCTCAGGCGAGACGTATCACGCGATAGACGAACGGTGTGCCTTTGCCCGGAAATAGCCGGCGCCACCAAGCCCCGCAAAGCCGAGAATCATCATCAGCCAGGTGGAAGCCTCGGGAGCTGACGGAGTTACCTCTTGCAAGTTGCCGACCGAGAAGTTGTCGAAGCCGAACTGGTCGGTCGTGTTGCTGTTATTGAAGGAGATCGACATGTATTGATCAGTCAGGTCGAAGAACCCGAAATAAAGCGCCGAGCCGTTTTGCGGGCTGGACCCGCCGCTGCCCTGGGAAGCTGGGACAACCAAAGACGACATATTGCCGTGGATGTCCGTAAGGGTCAGGCTCAGCACACCGCCGAAATCCCCGATGTCGGTGCCGTAGAAACCAAATGCGGCGACAGGTGCGGTGAAGTTGATCGCGAACGTCGACGTGTCAGCATTATAGTAGTTTGGCGAGGAGATCGCGAAGCGCCCGGCGCTGCTGAAATTCTGAATTGTGCCGCCGGACAGATTAGCAGTAATTCCGCTGCCGGGGAAAGTGACGTTAAGGTTCGAGTCGCCGTTGTTGAATTCCTCGAAGGTTTCGGTCGACACTCCTGTGAGGTTGTTAAAGAAGCTGTTTCGTGCGGCGTCCGAAAGGGGTGTGGGAATCGGGGTATTGCCCGTTGGATTAAGGTCTTCGCCGAAAAACGTGACCGGAGCCGCTTGTGCGGTTCCTGCGGCCCATCCCAAAATAGCGGCGACGGCTGTCGCGGCCAAGAACTGACTTTTGATGCTCATTGTGGATTCCCCTAGCGAAATTACCCCGTTTCGAAATTTGCCGGTTTCGCGGCCAGCACCCGTTAATTGAATCACGTAGCGTCATCGTCGTCAAGAGCCTAAGACCACGCTAGTCGATGATGCGCCGCGTTTCCCACATCATCGACCGTTCTTGCCGCGGGCCATCGTTGAATGACCCCTATTTTTGCGCGAGGCCGACTTCCGCAACAACGCCCTATTTGTCCGCTTCGGGACTGGTCCCGAAACTTTTGCAAAGCCAAATATTCCTATTTTCCGAACACTGTGCTATCATTCCGCTTTTCCGGAGAAGCGAGGCATGAACCATGGAACAGACTCCTACACCCGGGCGGCGGCTCAATGTTCTGGGCAAGGCCGCGCGGAGGAAGCGGATTTTCGCGCGGCTCCGAGAAGGCTGGGCTTATGACGAGATCGCCGGCGAGGAGCGCCTCAGCGCGGAGCGGATCCGGCAGATCGTCTCGGAAGTTCTCGATAAGCGCGTGATCGACCGTGGCGTCGACCACGCGCATCTGCAGCTCGAACGGCTGATGCCCGCCATGCGGATCGTCGGCGAGGCGATCGGGCGTGGGGAGCTCAAGGCGGTCGCCCCGCTGATCAAGGTGATCGATCGGCTCGACAAGCATCAGCAGACGGTCGTGGCGAAATACACTTACGGGCCGGAGGAGCGGCAGCGGCTCATCGACAAGATCAACCGTCTCGCCGACAATCTCCAGCCGGTCGACTGCGAGGCGCCCGCGCAGGGGACAGAGGACCAAGAAAATAATTTCAGCGAAATTCCCTCGTAACCCATTGATAAGTCTCGATTCGGACGAGAGAATCCAAGGAAATCCAAGCTTTTCCAACCCCCATTAACGGGGGTTTTCACAGCGAAACACCGACCGGCCAAGAGAATCCAAATCGAGCGTTCGGACCGGCCCCCGCCCCGAGATCTCGGCAAAATCACTCGCTACAAATGGAGCTCACGACCCGAGCACGGCCGCGCCGATCCCAATCGGGTTATGGCGTCTGCTCAAGCCCCCGCTTAGCGGAAGCTTGCAACGCCGCGAAGGTTCAGGTCGCGGATCTTCTTGCGCAGGGTGTTTCGGTTCAGCCCGAGGATCTCGGCCGCCTTGATCTGATTGCCGCGCGTCCAGGTCAGCGTGGCGGCGATCAGGGGCGCCTCGAGGTCGTGCAGCACCCGGTGGTACAGCCCGACCTGAGGGCTCGCGCCGCCAAACGAGTGAAAGAGATCAGCGACGGCGCGCTCCATTGAGGCGTCAAACCCATCTCCTGAGATCTGCGCCGCCGTCGGCCCGACACGCTTCCGGCCATCGTCCCCTGCCGCCGGCGGCGGAAACATGGGCGAGGCTCCGGCGCTGAGTTCGGATTCGATCAATGCCTCCCCGATCACCTCCTGGGGATAAAGCGCGGCCAGGCGGCGGGTCAGATTTTCGAGTTCGCGCACGTTTCCGGGCCAAGAATAGCGCCGGAGCCGCTCCACGGCCGCGGGCTCGAACGTCTTGACCGGAAGCCCCTCGGACGATCCGCGCTGAAAGAACGCGCGCACGAGATCGGGGATGTCCTCAGGGCGCTCGCGTAAGGGGGGAAGACGGATCGGCACGACGTTGAGGCGGAAAAACAAATCCTCCCGAAACGTGCCTTGCTGGATCGAGAAGCGGAGGTCCTTGTTTGTCGCGGCGACGATCCGCACGTTCGTCTTGATCGGAGTACGGCCGCCGACGGTCGTGTACTCGCCCTGCTGCAGCACGCGAAGAAGACGGGTCTGAGCCTCCATCGGCATGTCGCCGATTTCGTCGAGAAAGAGGGTTCCCCCTTCCGCCTGTTCAAAGCGGCCGACGGAGCGGGCGGCGGCCCCGGTGAAGGCGCCCTTCTCGTGGCCGAACAGCTCGCTTTCGATGAGATCGCGCGGAATGGCGGCCATGTTGATGGCGACGAACGGGCCGCCCTTGCGCTTGCCGTAGTCGTGCAGCGCTTTCGCGACGAGTTCCTTGCCGGTCCCGGATTCACCGGAAATCATCACCGTCAAGATCGGTCTGCATCAGCCGGGCGAGAATTCGAAAAATGTCCTGCATCGCCGGCGAGCGGCCGACGATCGGCATCACCTCGACCGGCGCCTCGGGCTCCTCGCGCCGACGCTTGGGTTCGGCCAGCGCGCGGCCGACGATCGCCACCAGTTCGCGCAGATCGAAGGGCTTCGGCAGATATTCGTATGCGCCGCGCTCGGAGGCTTTGATCGCCGTGATGAAGGTATTCTGCGCGCTCATCACGATGATCGGCAGATCAGGCCGCATCCGCTTGATGCGCGGCAAGAGGTCGAAAGCATTGTCGTCCGGCATGACGACATCGGTTATGACGAGATCGCCCTCGCCCGCCGCCACCCACCGCCAGAGCCCCGCAACCGTTCCGGTCGAGCGGACCTCGTAGCCGGCGCGGGTCAGCGCCTGATTGAGAACGGTGCGAATTCCGGCGTCGTCGTCGGCAACAAGAATATGCCCTGACGGCATTCCCACTAGCTCCTTCGCCCCCACGCTCGGCCGATCATCTTGCCGCCGCACGCGGCGAGCGCAACGGCATCAGCACGCGAAACATCGTCCTGCGCGGATGCGATTCGCACTCAATGATGCCTCCGTGGTCGCCAATCAGCTTGGCAACCAGTGCAAGACCCAGACCAGAGCCCTGGGCTTTCGTCGTCACGAACGGATCGAACAAATTGCCCAGGATCTCAGGGGCAATGCCGAGGCCGTTGTCGCGAACGCAGATTTCAAGCGGCAGCCCGACCGATTCGGCGCTCGGCGTCGTGCGCAGGCGCACGCCCGGCCGATACGCCGTCGTGAGCGTTATCTCGCCCTCGATGCTATCTTTTCCAATGGCTTCAGCCGCGTTCTTCACCAGATTAAGGAACACTTGGATGAGCTGATCGCGAGATCCAAGCACATCCGGGCAGCGAGGGGTCATAGGCCTCGACAAAGCGGATATGGCGCGCGAAACCCGACCTGAGCCAAACGCTTTACGTGGTCCAAGACGGCGTGGATATTGAGACTTTCCCATTGCGACGGCGCGGAGACGGAGAAGGATTGCATCCGGTCGACGAGTTTCACGATCCGATCGGTCTCGTCGCAGATCAGCCGCGTTAGCGCCCGATCCTCGTCGCTTGCGCCCGCCTCCAGCAATTGGGCGGCGCCGCGAATGCCGGAAAGCGGGATTTTTGATCTCATGCGCGAGCATGAGCCCGAGCGCGCTGATTGAGCGAGCGGCGCTGCGATGCGTCAATTGTCTGTCTATTTTTTCGGCAATCGCACGTTCCTGCAGCATAATCGCGACGGAATCGTCTGTTTGCGACAAGGGCGCAACGAAAACGTCGACATCGCGACTGCCGATTCGAGGTGTGGAAACGTCGATTTTATAACCATTGACGGTCGCGTGATTGCTCAGCGCATCGGCGACGAGAGCCAAAATGGGGGAGTCGGACGGAAAAAGGTCCGTGAGGCGCGAGCGCAGCAGCGTTCCGCGCCCCATGTCGAAGAAGGTCTCGGCCGCTGCGTTGACGTCGACCACCATGCCCTGCACGTCGACCGTGAGCAGCGGTTGGGCGAGCGCGTTCAACACTTTCGCGGCGTCCGGACGCCGTTGAGCCGGGTGCGCGGTCATGCCGCCTGCCTCGCCTCATCGCGATCGAAGGCGTCAGGCGAGCAGGCGCCGGGCGTGAGCCACGTCCTCGCTGGTCACCAGTTCACGCCGAAGCGTCTCGTCAGTTCCGGCCTGTTCGGCGTAGGCCGCGAGATGTTTTCGCGCATGGCGAAGTCCGGTGCGCGGCCCCGAGCTTGCTAACCAGCCAATCGAGATGTTCGAGCGCGGCCTCGCGACGCTCCTTTCCTGATGGCTCCTGCACTGGGCCGCCGTCATCGAGCGCGCGCGACAGGGCGCCGACCAGCCAGGGCGCGCCAACCGCCGCGCGCCCGATCATCACGCCCGCCGCGCCGGACAGGGCCAGCATGGTCCGGGCGTCTTCCGCGGTTGCGCAATCGCCGTTGACGACGACTGGGATCGTGACCGCATCGACGACTGCTCGAACGGCGGCCCAATCGGCGCGACCGTCGTAGAATTGGGAGCGCGTGCGGCCGTGAACGGTCGCCATCTGCGCGCCTGCCCGTTCGGCGCGCCGCGCGAGTTCCGGCGCGTTCAAGGAGGTTTCGTCCCAGCCTAAGCGCATCTTGACGGTCACGGGGACCGAGACCGCCTTGACCACCGTTGCGATCAGGCGTTCGGCGTTATCGAGATCGCGCATCAGGGCCGCGCCGGCCAGTGCGCCCGATACCCGCCGCGACGGACAACCCATGTTGATGTCAACCAGGACGGCGCCCGCGTCGACCACCCTGCGTGCAGTTTCCGCCAAAGCCCCCGCTTCGCAGCCAACGATCTGTACCGCGTGGGGCGACAGCCCCTCGCCCTCGGCGCGCACGGAGGCTTCCGTTTCTCCGCGGAGAAAGGTCTCGGCCGCGACCATCTCGGAAAAGACAAGCGCAGCCCCGAAGCGGCGCGCGATCCGCCGCATCGCCAGGTCGCTGATGCCCGACATAGGGGCAAGCAGCGCCCGCCCCTCGAGCCGGATCGGTCCAATCGTGATGATCGGGGAGACGCCTAAATTTTGGGCGTTACGCATCCTGCCTACACTCTAGTCAGTTGCACTGCGAAGGCAAGTGGTGTGCGCTGCAAAACAATCAGCATCACACGCTGTCGCCGGGCCCGGGAAAGAGATAGTCGCTGCGACCGCTCACCCAATAGGCCGCAAGCCCGATCCACTCATGGACGGCGATCTCGAAGATCCGCAGATTTCGAACCGGTTCGAACGAAAGCCTCAGATCATCAGGCCAATGACCGCGCGTGCGAAAGGCCACCGGATAGGCGATCGGATGAAATCCGGCTTTCTCGAAGATGCCCATCGAGCGCGGCATATGAAAGGCGGAGGTGACGATGATCCAGCGCTGGGAAGGTTGCGGATGGACGATCGCCGCAGTGAAGCGGGCATTCTCATCGGTGTTGCGTGATTTGTCCTCGATCGTCACCCGCTCCGGCGCGATCCCCATTTGCGACATGAATGTTCTGGCTTGCATTGCCTCCGTAGAGGTCTTGCCGGCAAACGACGAACTGCCGCTGGTATAGACAACCCGCGCCTGCGGGTAGCGCTTGGCCAAGATGACGGCCTCGGTCAGCCGTTCGCCGCCCTCATCGAACACAGTCTCCCCGCGGGCTTCGCTCACTTCGCTGTCGATGGCCCCCCCGAGCACGATAATGCCCTCCGGAGAAGGCAGATCAGGCGGGGGCAAAGGGAAGCGGTCCTCCAACGGCGCAATCAGCAACTTGCCGAGCGGCAAGGTCGCCGCCAGGGCCAAAACGAGGATCGCTCCCAGCGCCAGTCCGCGCCCCAGGCGGACGCGCCGGCCAAAGCAGAGCAAGACGCCGATGAGCGCGGCGAACAACAAGAGGTTGATCGGCGAGGCGAGCATCCAGAATATTTTCGAGGCGAAGAAAAACACCGACGGCGGACCCCCTGAGCGCGCGCTTGTGGCAAGGGCGGAGGCTTGTCGCAAGACGCGCGGTCGCCTACCCTTCCCGCTTTCAACCCCAAAAGGACCTCGATGACGCCGGTACGCGATGTTGTCGCTGCGATTGGCCGCACCCCCCTCATTAAGCTTCGCGCCGCTTCCGATGCCACGGGATGCACGATTCTCGGCAAGGCGGAATTCATGAATCCGGGCGGATCGGTCAAGGATCGCGCGGCGTTGGCGATGATCAATGACGCGGTCGCGCGCGGCGCCTTGCGCCCTGGCGGGGTAGTCGTCGAAGGCACGGCCGGCAACACGGGCATCGGGATTGCCATGGTGGCGAGCGCGCTCGGCTACCGCACCGTGATCGTCATCCCCGACACCCAGGCGCAGGAAAAGAAGGACATGCTGCGTCTCGCCGGCGCGGAGCTGATCGAGGTTCCCGCCGTCCCCTATTCCAATCCCAACAATTACGTCCGCTATTCCGGGCGCCTCGCCGAAGCGCTCGCCAAGACCGAGCCCAACGGCGCCGTCTGGGCCAACCAGTTCGACAATGTCGCCAACCGGCGCGGCCATTATGAAACGACCGGGCCGGAGATCTACGACGATCTCAACGGCGAAGTTCATGGCTTCGTCAGTGCGGTCGGCAGCGGCGGTACCCTGGCCGGCGTCGGCATGGCGCTCAAAGAGCGCAACCGAAACATCAAGATCGCGCTCGCTGACCCACTGGGCGCGGCGCTCTATTCGTTTTACACCTCGGGCGAGCTCAAGAGTTCCGGCTCCTCCATCACCGAGGGCATTGGACAGGGCCGGATCACCGCCAATCTGGAAGGCGCGCCGGTCGATTTCGCCTACCAAATCCCCGACGAGGAGGCCTTGCCGATCGTCTTCGATCTGGTGGTCCAGGAAGGATTGCTGCTCGGCGGTTCTTCGGGGATCAACATCGCCGGCGCGATCCACCTCGCTCACGAGCTCGGTCCCGGCCACACGATCGTGACGCTGCTCTGCGATTCCGGCGTCCGCTACGCCTCCAAACTCTTCAATCCGGACTTCCTGCGCTCGAAGCATCTTCCGGTTCCCGATTGGCTGGAAGCGAAAGGCAGCGCGCCTCAGGTGTTCGCGCCATGACACAGGCGCTCTTTCGCGAAGACGCGTATCAAGCCGAGACGGAAGCGACCGTGCGCTTGTCCGAACCGCGCGGAATTGCGCTCGATCGGACGGTCTTTTATCCGCAGGGCGGAGGACAGAGCGGCGATCAAGGAACGCTCGTGCTCGAAGACGGGACGGTGCTTCCGATCGTCAATACGATCTACGACTCGGACCGCGCGACCATTCTGCATGTGCTCGCCGAAGGAGCCGCCCTGCCCCGCCCTGGCGCGCGCGTGACCGCCCGCATCGACTGGGACCTGCGTTACAAGCGGATGCGCGCCCACACCGCCCTTCACCTGCTTTCGGTCGTGGCGCCCTATCCGGTGACGGGAGGGTCGGTTGGCGATGCGGACGGGCGGCTCGATTTCGATTCGGGCGAGGCGGCGCTCGACAAAACGGACATCGAGCGCCGGCTCAACGAGCTGATCGCGCGCGATGCCGCCGGTGAGCCATCGCTGGATCGCCGACGCTGAGCTCGAGGCCAATCCCAGCCTGATCAAGACCATGTCGGTCAAGCCGCCGATGGGCACGGGCCGGGTCCGCCTGATCGCCATCGAGGGCCTCGATCTTCAGCCCTGTGGGGGAACGCATGTCGCGCGCACCGGGGAAATCGGCCACGCCTCGGTCACGGGGATCGAGAAGAAAGGCAAAATCAACCGCCGCGTGCGCATCGCGCTCGGCGCTATATAAACGGATCGAATTCCCATGCCCTCTCGCAACTTCCTGACCACGGCTGAACTCGCGGCCGAGCTCGGCGACGCCAATCTCGGCGTGATCGACGCCTCCTGGCATCTGCCCAATACCGGACGCACTGGCGCGGCCGAGTTCCGGCAAAAGCACATTCCGGACGCCGTGTTCTTCGACATCGACTTGATCGCCGACCACGATCAGGACCTGCCCCATATGCTGCCGAAACCTGACGCGCTCGCCAAGGCGATGACCGCGCTAGGTCTCGGCGACGGCATGCGTTTCGTGGTCTATGACGCGCTCGGCCTATATGCCGCGGCGCGAGTCTGGTGGACGCTGCGCGCTTACGGCGTCGATGACGTGCGCATTCTCGAGGGCGGTCTGCCGAGATGGATCAAGGAAGGACGCCGACTGGAAACGGGCGACGCGCACCCCAAGCCCCGCGTCTTCACGCCGCGTCACGAAGACAAATTCGTCGCCTCGCTGGACGAGGTGCGCGCCGCGCTCGGGACCGGTTCGGCGCAGGTGGTCGACGCGCGTCCGGCCGAACGATTTCGTGGGCTTGTCCCGGAGCCGCGACCCGGCGTCAAAAGCGGCCGCATGCCCGGCAGCCTCAACCTGCCATTCGTCGAGATCATCGAGCATGGCTCCCTCAAGTCGCCTGAGGCGCTCAGGGCCACGTTCGCGGAGCATAAGATCGACATTGCGAAGCCGATCATCACCACCTGCGGATCCGGGGTGACCGCCGCCATCCTGGCGCTGGCGGTGGAGGAAGCCGGCGGCAAGGTCGAAGGCCTCTACGACGGCTCGTGGGCCGAGTGGGGCTCGCGCGCCGACTGCCCGGTCGTGACCGGACCGGAGTGAAGGCGAGCGCCTATGGGCGGCGGCCGAGGATGCAACCTCATGCGCGAACCGATGACGAATAAACGCCAGTAAACGCCAATAAACGCGCTTAAACGTTAGTAAAATAGCTAGCGTTTACTAGCGTTTATTTTTTCGAATTGGGACTTTTCAATGGGTTACGGGCGATTGGAATAAAAAAAATCTGCCGCTTTGGATCTCAGGTTGTATTCACGAGGTCCGACCGGGGCCGATGGCTCAAATGTGTCTGGTTTTCCTCATTGTCGAGTGAGTGCAACTGAATCTGGCGAATTGAAGAGTAGCACAGATCTTGTTTTTCAGGAAGGATTTGTCGACTGATAATTTGCGGTTAAGCCCCTATTGCGTGGGCCGTCAACCGGACTGTCGAAAATTGCAGACTGCGGTTGTTGAACATCGGCCACGCCCACGCTAGTGTGTTAAGGCGACGAGCCAGACTTGATTGGGAGAGACCCATGCGCGCGCTGTCGCGTTTGCGCTCGTAAAGGCTCGTACCGGCGGCGCGGATAGCCGCGAAATACGGCCCTGAAATCACCCTTCGCTACCTATTAGACCGATTTTTCCTATGATTGCCTATGGCGTACGCAATCGCGAACCAAGAAGGGGAGAACCGAGTGCGGCCTGTATCTGCCAGACCTTGAGCAGCCGCGCCCGCCCGATATGCCGCCCGGAATGGTCAAGCTCCGTTGGTAAAGGGTTAGGCCGAAATCGACGCGAATGACCCAAGGCAGACCTTGCGCCTCACATTGGCGCGGTTCGCGCCAGTACGGATGATTGGGCGCGATTGCCTCACGACACCTGAGGTCCAGCCGGCTAGATTCCGATCTTGGCAGCCCCCTGTCGCAGAGAGCGGAGACAAATAACGGAAGCTCCCAAACGCTGTCGATCGAGGGCCTAGATAATTCTGTGTCGATCATTGCGGCAGTGGAGATTACAATGACGCTAACGGGAAAACGGGCTCTTGTGACGGGAGCAAGCACGGATATTGGCCCGGCGATTCCTTACATTCTCGGTCATTCCGAATCCGAACTTCACCGCTTGATGCGTCAGGCGTCAGTGCTTGCACCGATTACACGGCGCTTGTTTAGCGACGCGGGCCTCGCGCGCGACATGCGCGTGTTAGATGTCGGCTGCGGTACCGGCGACGTGTCGATGCTCGCCGCCGAAATGGTCGGATTGGGTGGCGCGGTGGTGGGCATCGACCGCAGCAAAGATGCTCTTGCAATTGCGCGCGAACGCGCGCGGGCGGCCGGCCATAACAACATTGAATTCCGCGAAGGAAGTGCCGAGGCATTCAACACGCGGGTCCCATTCGATTTCGCCGTCGGCCGCTATGTGCTCGTCCACCAGCCCGATCCTGCTTCCTTCATCCGCGCTGTCGCTAAAAATGTTCGTCCTGGCGGCGTGGTGGCGTTTCACGAGCCTGGATTGTACGATAAGCGCACTCAGACGGCGCCACCAATTGCGCTGTGGTCTAAGGTTTTCGATTGGATGTTTACGGCCTTCCAGTCAGTCATGCCGCACCCGGATGCGGGCGCTAGGATGGCAGGGCACTTCCACGCGGCCGGACTAAAGCGGACACCAACACTATTCTGCGAGATACCCATCGGCGTAGGCGCTCAATCTCCTGTTTGCGGCTGGATCGTTCATACCCTACGCAGTCTCATTCCGCAGCTTGAGAAAATCGGTGTCGCGACAGCCCAAGAGATCGACATTGACACCTTAGAGGATCGTCTGCGCGCGGCCGCCATCGGCTCGCACACTCAACTCATGAGTGTGATTCAATTCTGCGGATGGGCCCGACTGTAGCGGCATGTGCAAATCATAGGCGACGCACAATAAGAGTCCACTCATCTATTCTGGCGCCGAGACGTCGATCAGCGCGAACTATTGTTACAGGAGTGATATTGAAATGAACGTGAAATACGTCGTGGCAGCGGACTTCGAAACGTCTGCTTTTATCACCAGAGGGACCATTTCAATAGCAACATCACCAAGTCTTTCGAATGGCGAATTGAGCAGTTAAATCGTCGCGCAACTGCTCCCGAGCGGCGAGCGTGGTGGCTGGAGCGTCAACACTACGCTCAATCCCCTCGCACGCGACCGGGGCTATCGCTGGGAGGTCCACATTGACCAAGCGCCAATCGATTTCTGGACCATCCAAGGGATGAAGCCCAGGAGATGCGCGCCAAGGCGTAGCTTACACTCGCCACTATCCAAGGCTGCTCGAACAACAGCATGTGAGGACCGTTGAGGAGCTACAAAGCTCCCCGTGTTGCTTCATTGGTGGTTCGGACCTTGGCATAGTTCGCCGAGCATACCAGTATTTGCTGTTCACTGGCGTTGGTTCTCGCATTCCTTCCAACGAAAGCATCGGCGAAGGTGGCCGGGATGCAGGTCAGTTCGTCCCGGCCACTACTAGAACGGCAGAGCGGACCTTTGTTTCGGCACCGGCGGCGCTATGGGAGGTAGCACAGCACCCGCCAAGTCAACGCCTGCGGGAGGATGTACTAAGGCGTATTCCTATTTCGCGACAATCCTAAGCGAAAACGGTTCTTCCATTGCCCTAAAGCCTTCAACATCGGGGGCATGGTGCAATCGCCCTAGGTATATCCTCGGCGTCAAACCGCGTCGCGTCTCTTTTTCTAAGACGAAAGCCAAATGCGTCGGCGACGAGACGGTGGCGGTGATTGTAACGACGTCTTCGATTCCTGAGCCTTCGAGCTGGGCCATGATGCTCATAGGCTTCGCCGGTCTCGGCTTTGCCGGCTACCGCGCCAAGCGGCAGGGCCGCGGCTTAAACGGTGTCTCCACGGCATATTGAGCCCGGAAGGACCGCCCGCCGGCCGAGGCGAGCTGGCCTCAGGCACAAGTGTATGCGCTATCCATGTTCCGCGATTGCGAGCACCTGTTCGAGCGCTTCCGGCGATATGTGCACCGGACCGCTGAACGGGTGGTCCAGGGAAATGATGACAACCAGGCCGGCCGCAAGGACGATCGATAGAATTGCGGTCATCGCGAGATGCGCCAGCGCATTGGGACTGCCGAAGAATAGCGCGAAGCACACAGTGAAGCCGGCGCCCGCAAAGAGCGTGATCCATATGATTTCAGGCACGAGCCCGGTCGAGAGATGAAGGCGCACGCGTCGGGTCAAGGTCAGGTTGTCGATTTGGGTAAAGACCTCCGACATGTCGGGAATGCTCCGCGTGCCCGTTCGATTGAGCGCCATGGCCGCGCGGTAGAGGGCCCCTAACGCGTCAGTCGTCTGGCTGTCCTCGGACTTGGACCCCATTGCGGGCCAATCGCTTTCGATAACGAGCCTGAGGTAGTGAACAAGGCTCTCGTGGAGCTTGGCGGCTTCTGGCTCCGCGCCCTCGGAATAGTAGAACAAGGCAGCGGCCGCGGCGGATTCTTTTGCAACGGAGGTTTGGCCCTCGCTGAATTTCTCCCAGACCGCAATGACGACAAAGGCAAGCAGCACTGCGTAGACCACGCCGATGATGGCGAAGATGAAACCGGCGACCTCGTTGTTGAGGGCGAGCTTCTCGACGCCGACCGCGCGCCGGACCAGAAACTGGACTCCGATCGCGAGCGACGTCGGGATGACGATCACGGCGAGAATGAGCGCCCAGAGAGGAAGCGCCGACAAGACATGAGACATTGCGATTTGCCCCCGCGCGGACGCCCGGCGCCTCCTTGGCGATGACGTCGCCGCCATACTCCATCAATGGCGGCGCCGAGCGCAATCCGCCGCGCCGGGAAGCCCCACGGTGCTTAGCCCCGAGTTCCTGAACAGGGAGCCCGCTTTTTGGCGCTGGTTCGCACTGCTCGCCTTCGAGCGCGAACGAACGGCGGTCTCCGCCGTCGCCGATCTCATGATCCGGGACCATGTCGAACGGCTCGTCGCAGGTCTGCTTCGGCTTGCCGGCGTGAGGGCTCAATCTCCCGAAGGCGAGCAGCCGATCGAAGTGGAAGCCAGCCAATCCGACCTTGCGATCATGGCCAATGTCGCCCACCACCGCAAACGCGACCCTTCGCAAGCTGGTTTCCGCGGACCAGGTTAACCGGGCCTAGGCCGATCCTTGTCGTCGAGCCGAACGCGTTGCGGGCCATGCTGGCGGAATAAGGCGCCGCAAACCTGGCTGGTTAGTTTTCGAAAAAGCGTTCCAGATCGGGGCGGCGCTCGATGATGGCTCGCGCCCTCTCCTGCAGCTTGCCGTTGACCCGCTCAAGGAATGGAGTGCCGACCTCCACATGCGTGCTCTGTTCCAGCGCGATTTCGTCTGAAAGGTCGCGCAGCTCCGGATGCCGGTCCGAGATCTCTTTGATCTTCTCTCGCAAGAAAGCATTCTTCTGCCGCAACTCGTCGTCCATCATGGCCGATTCCTCCATTGCGCCGCTCGGGCTCCCAAGCGCGGGGCTAACAGGCGCCGTTTCGCCGCGTAGCCTGAGACCGGCGCCCGTTTAAACTACAACCGCGCGCTGCTCACCTTGTTCCGTGGCGCTTACCGAACCACGCCGCGTTGTAGCCATTGTCGATGAGGATGCTGCCGATCGCGACGGCGCCAAGCCGTGCCGGCGCAATGGAGCATTGGATTCGCCACGTCCTGCGCGTCATGTGGCGTCGTGCTGCGCCTGTGCCACGAGATCGAAAGACTCACTCACGGAAGGAGCAAACTATGCGACAAATGCTGATCGCCGTGGGCTGCCTGGCGGCGGCGCTACCCCTGGGTTGGATCGCCGCAAATACGGCGAGTTTGCCAGCCAGAGGCAAGGAGCCTCGGTTTCCTCAATTGAGTTTGGAAGAGCTCAACGACCAGCAGCGTCCGGTCGGCGAGAAGATCGTGAAGATCTCGAGCGTAGGACTCGGCGGCCCTTACAATCCGATGTTGCGCAGCCCGGTCTATGCGCAGCGAATGTACGACCTGCTCGATTATCTGCGCTGGCATACGTCCGTGCCGACCAAGCTCAACGAAATGGCCATCCTCGTCGTCTCACGCCAATGGCGCTCGCAGGTGGAATGGTATGCGCATGCGCCGCTGGCGAAGAAAGCGGGCCTCGCTGATTCGATCATCGCCGACTTGAAAGCCAACAAGCGGCCCACGGACATGAGCGCCGAGGAGGCAGTCGTCTATGATTTCGTGACCGACCTCACGACCAAGCATGCCGTGTCCGACGCATTGTTCGATCGCGCGAAGATGCTTCTCGGCGAACAGCAAGTCGTCGACCTAACCGCCGTTGCCGGAACCTATGTCGGCGTCGCCATGCTGCTCGCGATGGCCGAACAGGGCGTGCCCGCCGACAAAGAGCCGCCGTTCAAGGACGGTGAACCTTGACCGAACCTTGATGGCTCTGGTGTTGTCCGGGCGGGAGCCTAAGGCCACCCCAAGTGCGCCGCGTGCGTAATGTCGCTGCATTAAGGACGGGAATGAGCACGAAAAGAACGCTCAACGTCGGTCTGGTCGGCTGCGGTTTCATGGACCGCACCCATTCCAACGCCTTCGCCAAGGTCAATCAGGCCACGCTCTTCCCTCTAGGACCTGGGCGGCGTCGTCAGAATCGAGGAAGCGGCTGATCCAGCGACCGACCCGGGCGCAATCGTCTGGCTGCAAGTGCGATTCGACTGCCGAGGCGACGAGGTCGGGGTAGCGCTCACGTTTGGCTTCGATCAGCGCCGCCGCAAAGGCGCGCGAGAATTCCGGATGGAATTGGAAGGAGATTGCGTCCCCGTAATCCAGCCCTGCATAAGGCGTGAACGCGCTGCTCGCGATCACCCGAGCATCGGAGGGCAATGTGACCACCTGATCCTGATGAGACGCGGGGACCGCTACGGCGGCAGGGTCATCCATCCAGTATGGCTGCGCAGGCAATTCGTACCGATGAAGACCGATCCCCCACCCCCTCGGCGATTTGAGGACAGAGCCGCCAAAAGCTTGAGCCATCGCCTGGTGGCCGAAACAAATGCCGATCAGTTTGGAGCCGCCGCGGGCGCTCCGGAGAAAAGCCATCAGGTCCTTGATCCAAGGCAGGTCGTCATAGACTCCCGCGCTGGAGCCAGTGATGACATAAGCCTCGCAAGCCGAGACTGATCTCGGCAGTTGACGCTCCCGAACGTCGAAGACCGCAGCGGAACGGGAACCGAGCAGCTTACGGACCATACTGCTGTATGATCCGAATTGCGCCTCAAGCGTCGCGGGAAAGCCGCCGCAGAGCAGGATGCCGATTGTCATAGAAGCGGGAGAACTCGTTGTTGCCGATGTCCGGAATATGCGAAGAATCAAGATTGGCGCCAAATTATTTCACATGCCACCTCAGACGATGTCCAGAGCCCACTTTTTGTCCCCGGCCGGGCGCTGCATCGAGCCGAGATCGTCCGAGCAGCGGCTAGTCACCGGTGGTCGACTGACCTCGCCAACCGGTCGCCGCCGGCCTGAATGAGCGCCACCAGCGCGATGAGGACGACGATCACCGCGATCATGACGGACGTCTCGAACCGCTGGTAGCCGTAGCGGATCGCGAGATCGCCGAGGCCCCCTGCCCCCACCGCGCCCGCCATGGCGGACGCGCCGACGAGCAGCACCAGCGTCACGGTGAAGCCCGCAATCAGGCTTGGCAGCGCTTCCGGAACAAGCGCCTCGCGGATGATGGTCCAGTTTCCACCACCCATCGCTCTCACCGCCTCGATGAGGCCGCGGTCGACCTCGCGCAGCGCGACCTCCGCGACGCGGCCGAAATAAGGAATGCCCGAGATCGACAAGGGCACGATCGCCGCCGCCGTCCCGATCGACGTTCCGACAAGGATGCGAGTGAGCGGAATCACCGCGACCAGGAGAATGATGAACGGCAGCGAGCGGAAGCCGTTGACGACCGCGCCGACACTTCCGTTGACCCATCGATTTTCCCAGAACCCGCCGGGCGCCGTGCCGACGAGAACAAGCCCGAGCGGCAGACCGATGGCGAAGCTGATCGCGCCCGAGACCGCCGTCATCACCAGCGTCTCGCCGAGCGAGCCAAGGAGACGGTCAAACGGCAGGGCGAGCATGGCCGAGGATCTCCACAGTGGCGCCGCTGAGCTTAAGCCAGCGTTCGACGCGCGCCACAAACTCGGACGAAGGGGCGCGCACGGAGAAAATGATCGTCGCGACGGCGCCGCACGCTTCTCCAAAGGTCTTCGCCCTCAGGATGACAGGAAGGGCGCCTGTCTCCGAGGTTAGCTCGGCGAGCACGGGGCGCTCGGCCAACCCGCCTTCGAGGATGATGCGAAAGACGGTGTCGAACCCGGGCGCCCAATCCTCGCCGAGACTTGCGAACCATTCCCGATCCTTGGAATCGGGCGCGTCGTGGTGGGCGGGCGCGAGGAGACGGCGGGTCAACGCCGCTTGCGGCCTACCGAAGACGGCGGCCGCCTCTCCCTCCTCGACGATGCGCCCTTGATCGAGCACGATGACCCGGCCGGCGATCGCCCGCACCACGCTCATCTCGTGAGTGATGAGAACGATGGTGAGGCCGAGCTTGCGGTTGATATCGCGCAGCAGCGCGAGAATGGAGGCGGTGGTCTCGGGATCGAGCGCGGAGGTCGCTTCGTCGGACAAGAGGAGCGCGGGGTCGGCCGCGAGCGCGCGGGCGATGCCGACGCGCTGCTTTTGACCGCCCGATAGCTGCGCGGGATAAGCCGCGGCCTTGTCCTCAAGGCCGACGAGCCACAGCAGGGATCGCACCCGGTCGCGGCGCTCGCTCTGCGTCCTTCCCGCGATCTTGAGCGGGAGCGCGACATTGTCGGCGACCGTCTTGGACGACAGCAGGTTGAAGTGCTGGAAGATCATGCCCACGCGCAGGCGGACCCTGCGCAACTCGCGCTCGCCGAGCGGCGCGATGTCCTCGCCAAGCACCTCGATGCGCCCGCTGTCGGGCTTCTCGAGGCCGTTCAGGCAGCGGATGAGCGTCGATTTTCCCGCGCCGCTGCGGCCGATGACGCCGACGATCTCGCCGCGCTTGACCTCGAACGACACGCCCTCGATCGCCGGCGTCGCGCCGAAGCGCTTGCTGACGTTGACGAGGCGCAGCACCGTCTCGCGCGGAAGGGGCTCGTGCGGCGGAGATAAGGCCGAGCGATCACCGAGCGCGCTTTGAGCGATGCTCCATCAGTTTGAGATCTACCGTCATGTTTCCTTTCGCTGCATCGCGCGAAGACCCTCATCCGGCGCTTCGCGCCACCTTCTCCCGGAGGGAGAAGGGATTCAGCGCCCTTCTTCCCTTCTCCCTCCGGGAGAAGGTGGCGCGCCGAAGGCGTGACGGATGAGGGCTGCAAAGCCACGCGTCCCTATCGCACGCTCGGGGGGAGGAAGCCCTCGCGTGCGATAGGGCGCATGGGCCCGCTTTCGCGGGCTAACGGTCACCACGCCGGAAGCGCCGTGCCCTTGTAGACTTTCGCCAGCGTCGCCCGCACCGTGTCATTCTCATAAGACTCGACGAGCGACTTGACCCAGGCGTCGTTCTCGTGGCCGGCCTTGACGGCGATGAAGTTGCGATACGGGTTGTTCTCAACGGCTTCCGTCGCGATGCGGTCGCTTGGCGTCAGACCCGATTTGAGCGCCCAGTCGGTGTTGACGACAGCGGCGTCGAGATCGTCGATCGAGCGGCCAACGATCCCGGCATCGAGCTCCTTGACCACGAGGTTCTTCGGATTGGCGGTTATGTCTTGCGTGGTCGCCAGGATTCCGGCCTCAGGGTTGAGCTTGATAAGGCCTTGAGTCTCGAGCACGCGGAGCGCGCGGCCCTCGTTGCTTGGATCGTTCGGCACGCCGACCACTGCGCCGCTTGGCAGATCGGCCAGGCTGTGATGCTTTTTCGAATAGAGACCGATCGGCCAGACGGCGGTGAAGCCGACCGGAACGATGTGGTAGCCGCGCGTCTTGATCTGGTTGTCGAGGTAAGGCTTGTGCTGAAACGCATTGGCGTCGAGCTCGCCGTTCTCCAGCGCCTCGTTAGGCTGGGTGTAGTCGTTGAAGACGACCAGCTTGAGGTCGAGGCCTTTCGTCTTCGCCTGTTCGGCCACCACCGCCCAGACGTCCTCGTCCTCGGCGCTCATGATGCCGACGCGAAGGGTCTTCTGTTCGGCGTCGGCGCCGGCCGGCGCAAGCAACGGCGTGAGCGCCAATATTCCGGCCAAAACGAAGCGGCGATCGAGTCTCATGTACGGTCTCCAACGCTCGGGCTTATCCCCGCCATCGGCATTAGTCTATTAATTTGATAAAATCAATAGACTTTGGTCAGAGAGACTAGAGCGAGCCAGACGAAACGACGAGCCGAAAGGTGGGACGTTTAGTTTACGCTTGAGCCCTTGGGCGGTCCCCTATTCGGCGCCTCTTGACGGTACGCCCATCGGCTCCGCTCACCCCAGGCCCAGCTTCTGCGCGAGCCCAATGCGTTGGAGCTTGCCGGTCGCGCCCTTCGGGATCTCGGCCAGGAACAGGATTTTGCGCGGCGTCTTGAACGCCGCTAGGCGCTCGGCGAGGAACGCGCCAAGCTCTTGTTCAGTGGTCGTTAGGCCCTCGCGCAAGACGACCGCCGCGCCGACGTCTTCACCGAGCATGGGGTGCGGCACGGCGAAGGCCACCGCCTGCAGAACGGCCGGGTGGTCCATCAACGCTTCGTCGACCTCGCGCGGGGAGATTTTCTCGCCGCCGCGGTTGATGATCTCCTTCAGCCGTCCGGTCAGCGTCAGGTAGCCCTCGGCGTCGATGACGCCCTGATCGCCGGTGCGGAACCAGCCGTTGACGAACGCCTCGCCATTCGCCTTCGGATTGTTCTCGTAAGCGGCGGTGACGTTCTCGCCGCGAATGACGACCTCGCCGGTTTCTCCTCGGCTCATGAGCAGCCCAGCCTCGTCCATGATGGCGATCTCGGGCCCCGCCGGGACGCCGACCGATCCAGGTTTGCGGATTCCGTTCAAGCGGATTGGACGCCATCTGGTGCGTCGCTTCCGTCATCCCGTAAGCCTCGATGACCGGGCATTTGAATACCGCCTCGAGTTCCCCGATCACGGTCGGCGGCAGCGACGAGGACGAAGAGCGCACGAAGCGGAGCGGATGACGGGCGATGAGCTCCTTGTGGCGCCCGGCGCGGGTCAGGATCGTCTGATGCATGGTCGGCACCGCCGTGTACCAGGTGGGCTTGGCCTCCTCCATCTCGGCAAAGAACTTGAGCGCGTTGAACCCCGGCGTGCAGAACACCGAGCCGCCACGCGAAAGCGGAGCGGAAAGACCGGCGATCAGGCCGTGGATGTGGAACAGGGGCATGACGTTGAGCGCCCTGTCCTTTTCGGAAAGCTCGAGCGCAGCCGCGATGTTGCCGGCCGAGGTCCAGATGTTGGCGTGGTGGAGCGGCACGATTTTCGGCCGTGAAGTGGTGCCCGATGTGTGAAGGATGAGCGCCACATCATCCGGTTTGGCGGGGCCGGGTCGTATGGCGGCGCCAAGCGGAGAGCCGGATAGCTCGAACGCGCCCGCCCCGACATTGCCGCTCCGGAATGAGGGTCAAGACCGCAACGCCAAGCTTCTCGGCCGCGCGAAGAGCGGGCGACTCGCTGCCAGCCTCAACAATCAGGGCCTTCGCCCTGAGATCTTCGAGGTAGAACTCGAACTCCTCCTGCTTATAGGCGGGATTGAGCGGCGCCGACGTCGCCGCGGAGGCCACGCAAAGAAACGCCGTCGCCATTTCGGGCCCGTTCGGCAATACGATCGCGACCCGATCGCCAAGGCCAATTCCAAGATCGTTCAGCGTTGCGCAGGTCCGTTCGATCAGCGCGCGCAAACCTTCGTAGGTCAGCGACGGCGTCTCATGGGCGGCGATCGCCACCGCGTCGTCGCGCCCCGATGCTAAAAGGTCCTTCAAGGTTCGATCCGCATTCATTGTCTATCAACTCCGAACGGGCTCTGACGGCGCGAACGACAGTCCGCTCCCGTTCCGAGCAATTGTTTCACCCAAAAGCTTCGTCACCGCATAAGTTGCATCAAGATGCGGGGTCGGCATGTTGACGAGGCGAGCGAGTTCGATGACCGAGCCAAGCAGCGCATCGATTTCGGTCGCGCGGCCGTGCTCGATGTCCTGCAGCATCGAGGTCTTGTGCGCGCCAATGCTCTCCGCGCCGGCGATGCGCTTTTCGATGCCGAGACGGAAACGGATGCCGAAGGCTTCGCCGACCGCTTGGGCTTCCCGCATCATCGCCGTCGCAAGCGCGCGTGTCTGGGGAAAGCGGCAAAGATCTTCCAAAGTGGCGTGGGTGAGCGCGCTTATCGGATTGAACGTCAGATTGCCCCACAGCTTCATCCAGATTTCGGAACGCACGTCGGTGAGCACTGGCGATTTGAAGCCTGCTCTCGTGAAGACCTCTGACACCGCCACGATGCGCTCAGTCTTTTGGCCGTCGATTTCCGCGACCGGCACGCGATGGCCTTCGATATGGCGAATAACGCCCGGGCGTTCGATCTCCGCCGCCTGGTAGCTGATGGCGGCGACGACCGCGTCGATCGGCAGATTGCGAGCGATCATTCCCCCGGGATCGACGCTCTCGAGCTGAACGCCTTCGTGCGGTCCGCCGTGCTTGAAGAAGTACCACCACGGAAAACCGTTTTGCGTCATCATGAGCGTCGTCGAGGGCGTCACGATCGAGGCGACCTCTGCTGCGATCGGCGTCAGCTGATGCGCCTTGACGCCGAGGACGACAAGATCGGCGCCGCCGGCGTCGGCGATGCGATCCGTCGCCTGGACGCGCGCGACGATCTCTTCGCCGTTCTCCTTGAGCGTGAGCCCGCGTTCGCGGATCGCCTTCAGGTGCTCCCCGCGCGCCACGACCGTCACGCGCTCGCCCGCGGCGGCGAGTTTCGCTGCGATGTGGCCGCCGATCGCGCCGGCGCCGATGATTGTGATGTTCATCGCGCGATCCAGACCCGTCCGTCAGGGAATGACGTTGATCTGACACTCATTTTCGTACCACAGTGAGGCCAAGGCGCGCGTGCATACCAGCGGACGGAGGAATCGTGGATTACCGCAAGCAGTTTCGCGTTAAACCAGGTGAAAAAGTCCGGCTCAACAAGCTTGATCCGTCCGACACAGGCAAACTCACATCGGAGGATGAGGGCAAGAAGGACGCCGAACACTATCTCAAACGGGTCGCCCATCAGCAGGTCTTACTCTACGCCGAGCACAAACACTCGGTCCTCGTGGTCTTGCAGGCGATGGACGCCGGCGGCAAGGATGGCACGATCAGGCACGTGTTCAGCGGCGTCAACCCGCAGGGCGTCGACGTCGCCAGCTTCAAGCAGCCGACGCCGCTCGAACTCGCGCATGACTTTCTCTGGCGCATCCACGCCCAGGCGCCGAGAGCAGGCCAGATCGTCATCTTCAACCGCTCGCACTACGAGGACGTGCTGGTCACGCGGGTCCACAAGCTCGTTGACAAGAAAACCTGCGCCCGCCGCTATGAGCATATCCGCGATTTCGAGGCGCTGCTCGTCGAATCGGGAACCACGATCCTCAAATTCTTCCTCCACATCAGCAAGGAGGAGCAGCTCGCGCGTTTCGCGCAACGCCTGGATGACCCAGGACGCAATTGGAAGATCAGCGAATCCGACTATTCGGAGCGTGAATTATGGGACGATTACGTCGACGCCTTCGAGGACGCGATCCGCGCGACGAGTACAGCGAACGCGCCGTGGTATGTCATCCCCGCCAATCACAAGTGGTTTCGCAATCTCGCCGTGTCGCAGATCATCGCGGACGCCATGGCCGATCTCGGCCTCGCCTTCCCGGCGCCGTCGGTCGACCTCGCCGAGATAAAGCGCAAGTATCATGCGGCCGTCGAGGAGGGGAAGGACAAGCGAAAGCCAGGCGGTCGCAAGAAGGGCTGACCCGGCGATCGACCGTCGATTCGAGCGGGGCGCACGAACTCAGGCTCGCCCCGAGATCCCTCCTGGACCGCCCAAACAAAACAAAGTATGCCGGGTCGACTCCCAAGGGCCGGGAGGGCTGGGGATTCTTTTTGGACGGAAGCGTGGGAGGCCGATGAGATCGGCGCCGCCCCGCGCGACAATGAAGAGCACGCCATGGGAAACCGGACGTTCAAGATCTTCCTTATCAAGCCGTCGCATTATGACGACGACGGCTATGTGATCCAATGGCGCCTTTCCACCATCCCCTCGAACAGCCTCGCCAGTGTCTACGGGCTTCTGGCCGCCTGCAGGGAAGAACGGGCTCTTGGCCCCGATGTCGACATCGATATCGACGCCTGCGACGAGTGCAACACGGTTGTCGACGTCAAGGCGATCTCGCGGCGGATCAAGGCGGCGGGAGGTGGATTTGTCGGGCTCGTCGGGGTTCAGTCGAATCAGTTTCCGCGCGCCCTTGATCTAGCCCGCGAGTTCCGGGCGAAAAGCGTGCCCGTGGTGATCGGGGGATTTCACGTCTCGGGCTGCATATCGATGCTCCCTGAGCTGCCGTCGGACTTGAAGGAAGCGCAGTCGCTGGGCGTGACTTTGTACGCGGGCGAGGGCGAGGGCCGGATGGCCGATCTCCTCCGCGACATCGACGCCGACCAGGCGAAGCCTCTCTACAATTACCTCCACGATATGCCCGGCATGGAGGCGGCCGCGATTCCCGTGTTGCCGAAGGAAATCGTGGGGCGGATCGTCGGCCATCATGCGTGCTTCGACGCCGGCCGCGGCTGCCCGTTCCAGTGCAGCTTCTGCACGATCATCAATGTCCAGGGTCGCAAGTCACGCTATCGGAGCGCCGATGACGTCGAGGCGATCGTGCGCGCCAATTACGCCCAGGGCATCAACCATTATTTCGTCACCGACGACAACTTCGCCCGCAACCGCAACTGGGAGGCGATCCTCGACCGCCTGATCGATCTGAGGACCAACAAGGGCATTCCGATCAAGCTGATCCTTCAGGTCGACACGCTCTGCCACAAGATCCCGGGATTTATCGAGAAGGCGGCGCAGGCCGGCTGCAACCAGGTTTTCATCGGGCTCGAGAGCATCAATCCCCAATCGCTCCAGGGCGCAAAAAAGCGGCAGAACAAGATCTGGGAATACCGGGTCATGCTGCAGGCCTGGCGAAAGTACAAGGTGATGACCTGGGCGGGCTTCATCATCGGTTTTCCGACAGACACGCCCGAATCGGTCGCCCGCGACATCGACATCATCAAGAAGGAGCTGCCGCTCGATATCCTCGAATTCTTTTGCCTGACCCCCCTTCCCGGCTCCGAGGATCACAAGACCCTTTACCTCAAGGGGGTTCCGATGGACCCGGACATGAACAAATACGACGTCGAGCATGTCTGCACCGGTCATCCTCTCATGTCGAACGAGGCGTGGAACAAAACCTATCGAGACGCCTGGAAGCAGTACTACACTGACGAGCATGTCGAGACGGTGCTCAAGCGCGCCGCCGCCACCGGGCTCAGGATGAACAAGATTGCCGACGTGATGACGGCTTTCTCCTCCGCCGCGCGGATCGAGGGCGTCCACCCGCTGCAATGCGGCATCGTCCGCCGAAAGGTGAGGACGACCCGTCGGCACGGGATGCCGATCGTCAATCCGCTGATTTTCTATCCCGTCCGCGCCGTCGAGTTCGTGTCCGTGGTCGCGCAATGGCTCACCGTCGGGTGGCGCTATCACAGCATCAAGAAGCGCGTCGTCCAGGATCCCGCTAGCAAGGCTTATGTCGACGACGCGACGCGCCCGGTCTCGATCGACGAGATGGAAAACGATGAATTGGTCATGTTCTTCGCTGACAAGATCCCGGATACCTACGGCGCGCCAAAACGGCAGCCCGTCGCCGCTTCGTCGGCGGCGTAAGCACGCGATGCGGCGCCTAGGCGCCGTCACAATTGTTTTGCCTGGCGTTCCGAACTCGACCGACAATCAAGCCCAGGTGAAATCAGGCTTGCTCTAACCGATGGGAAACGGCCGTTAACTCGGCGCTGACCATAGGTATCCAGCTATTTCCCTAATTTTGCCGCCGATGATATGGAAGGCCCGCTCGGGCGGGATTCGCCGGCAGCAACTATGAATACGGCTCAGCCATGAGCCGGGGCGAGGGACTGAAGCATTGTCGGTTTGGCGTGAAGCCCGCAAGCGCGTCGGCTCCTTTTTCAATTCGCCCTCGAACGCGATCCTGCGTCGGCTGCTGACCGACCAGGGCTTCGAGCACTGGAAGGGCTACGCCTTCGCGTTTGCGATGATGGCCCTCATCGCGCTTACGACCGCGCTTTCCGCCTGGATTATCGGCAAGATCGTCAACGAGGTTTTCGTCGGCCGCAGCCTTGCGGCGGTGTGGGAAATCACGGCGGCGATTGTCGTCATTTACACAGTGAAGGGCCTTGCGACCTACGGACAGCAGGTTGTGATGTCGCAGGTCGGCAACAGTATTGTCGCCAACGTCCAGAAGCGCATGTTCGACCAGATGCTGCGGATGAAGGTGAGCTATTACGGCCAGTCGCATTCGTCCATGTTCATCGCCCGTCAGGCCTTCATCGCCCAATCGGCGAGCACCGTGCTCAACCTTCTGATCACCACATTTTCTCGCGACGCACTGACGATCGTCGGGCTCGTCGTCGTCATGGTGTCGCAAGATCCTCTGCTTTCGTTCCTGGCGCTGATGTTGGTTCCGGCTCGCCGTGTTCGGGGTGCGCAAGATCGGCATCCGCGTGCGCAAGATCATGGCGAGCGAGTTCCAGGGCGCCGCACAGATGATGGAATCGATGCAGGAGACCGCGCAGGGCATTCGCATCGTCAAGGCGTTCACCCTCGAGAATTTCATGCGCGACCGGCAAGGCGAAGCGATCGAAGGCTTCCGGAAGGCGGCGAACAAGCTCGCTCGCGTGAGCTCGCGCACGAGCCCGATCATGGAAAGTCTCGGCGGCTTCGCCATTGCCGCCGTCGTCCTTTACAGCGGCTACACCGTCATTCTTCGTGGCAATCCACCGGGAAGCCTCTTTTCCTTTATCACTTCGGTGATCATGCTCTATGAGCCGATGAAGCGGGTGGCGCGACTGCATGTCGACCTGTCGTCGTCGCTGTTCGGCGTCAGCATGCTCTACGCCTTCCTCGACGAGCGCGACTACGAGGAGGACGCACCCCAGGCGCCCCAGCTCGCGGTCACGAACGGCAGAATCGAATTTCGCGACGTGGTTTTCGGCTATCGGTCCGGGGAGCCAGTCCTGCACGCCATTAGCTTCGTCGCTGAAGCGGGCAAGACGACGGCGCTGGTCGGCCGCTCGGGCGGGGGAAAATCGACGGTGATGAACCTCATCCTGCGACTCTACGAGGCCGGAGTCGGGGCAGATCTTGTGCGACGGCCAAGACATCGCGACCGTCGGCCTGGCGTCGCTGCGCCAGCAAATCGGTTATGTCGCGCAGGAGAATTTCCTGTTCAAAGGTTCGGTGCGCGACAATATCGCGATGGGCCGGCCCGGCGCGAGCGAGGACCAGATCGTCGCCGCCGCCAAAGCGGCCTATGCGCACGATTTCATCATGGGCTTCGAGCGCGGCTATGACTCGCCATGCGGTGAGCACGGCATGCAGCTGTCCGGCGGACAACGTCAGCGCATCGCCATCGCCCGCGCATTTCTCAAGGACGCGCCGATCATCCTTCTGGACGAAGCGACTTCAGCGCTCGATTCCGAATCCGAGCAGGCGATTCAGAAGGCGCTCCGCACTTTGTGCGAAGGACGCACGACGATCGTCATCGCTCACCGGCTGTCGACGGTGGCGCAAGCTGATGAAATCTGCGTCATCGACCGTGGCCGCATTGTCGAGCGCGGGCGGCACGGCGAGCTCCTGGCGCAGGGGCGCACCTATACCCACATCGCGCAGACGCAGTTTCCCCGCGACGCCGCCTGATACTTTCAGACATCGCTTCCCGAACGCCTGGCGGCCTCGCCGCACTCGAATAGCGCAAACCTCGAGTGCCGGCTGAACGTCTACGCCGGCGCGTATCAGCCCTCTCGGCGTCGGCATTCAAACGATGCGGCTCTGGCGCCCCTTCCAATAGCGTTCGCGCAACGACGGCCTTGTACAGCTTGCCCGTCGGCAGGCGCGGAAGCTCCGCCTCGAAATCGATCGAGCGGGGGCATTTGTGATGGGCGAGATGGTCGCGGCAGAATGCGATCAGCTCTGCCTCCATCTCGGCTCCCGCCGCGAAGCCCGGCACGAGCTGCACGATTGCCTTCACCTGTTCGCCCATTTCCTCGTGGGGCACACCGAACACCGCGGCGTCCGCGACCCTGGGGTGGGTGACCAGCACGTTCTCGCACTCTTGCGGATAGATGTTGACGCCGCCCGAAATGATCATGAACGTCGCGCGGTCGGTGAGGTAGACATAACCCTCCTCATCGACATGGCCGATATCGCCGAGCGTGCTCATCGAGCCGTCGGGCGAGTTGACTTCGGCGGTCCTGACCGGATCGTTGAAATATTCGAACGGCGACGCCGTCTTGAACCAGAGCTTGCCGGTCTGGCCGGCCGGAACCTCACGCATTGCGTCATCAAGGACGTGAATTTCGCCGAACACCGATTTGCCGACGGTGCCCGGGTGCGCAAGCCATTCCGCGCTGTCGCAGAGCGTCATGCCCATCGCTTCGGTCGCGCTGTAATATTCGAGGATGATCGGCCCCCACCAGTCGATCATCGCCCGCTTGACCGGAACGGGACAGGGCGCCGCGGCATGGATTGCGACCTCAAGGGAGGAGAGATCATAGGCGGCGCGCACGGCCGCTGGCAGTTTCAACATGCGCGAGAACATGGTCGGCACGAGCTGGGTGTGAGTGACACGATATCGCTCGACGAACTCAAGGAAGCGCTCCTCGGCGAAGCGCTCCATCACGACGACTGTCCCACCGCGCCTGAGCGTGCCACCGACCCCGGCCAACGGCGCGGAGTGATAGAGCGGCGCAGGCGAGAGATAGATCTGGCCTTCACGAAATCGCCAGACATTCAGCCGCGCGGCAAGCGCCGACAACGGCTCATCGGGCGGCTGATCGGGCAGCGGACGCAGCACGCCCTTGGGGCGCCCGGTCGTACCCGAAGAATAGAGCATCGCAGTTCCCAACGACTCATCGCCAATTGGGGTGGCGGGAAATTCCGCCGTTGCTTCGCTGAGACTGCGCACGCGCGACCCCTCGCCGGCGCCATCGGCGACGAGACAAAGCTCGACCTTGGGGCAATCCCGGAGCGCCGCGATAGCGACCTCGCGCTTCGCCTCTGACGTGATGAGCACTTTAGAAAGGCTGTTGTTGATGATGAAGGCGAGTTCGTCCGCGGTCAGAAACGAATTGACGGCAGGTGTAATAGAGCCCGGATCGCTCGCCCGCGGCGCAGCATTCGACGTAGCGCGGGTGGTTCTCCATGAAGATGGCATAATGATCGAGCCGTTTAAGCCCTACGGCGCGCAGGAGATGAGCGAGCCGGTTGCTGCGCGCTTCCAGTTCGCAATACGTGATGGTCTCGCCTGACTCCGCCATGATGACCGCCGGCTGGTCGGCGCGCTGAACGGCGTGCTGTCCGGGATACATGCGTCGACCTCCCACACCGGGCTTAGACCGCGATCCTCGGTCCTCATAATGCGGCAGGATGCGCAGGCCTGTCGAGAGGCCGTAGAGCGACGCATCCGGCGCGGCGCCCTCACAAGATCCGGCTCTTATGTCTCTTCCGATAGCGTTCGCTAAAAACTCGGATCGGCGCGCACGGACTCCGTCGCGATTGACGGACGCGGGCGCCGCATCGCCGTTGACGATGCGAACCTACTTTTTGAAGCGGCCCCTCACGCCACAAGGGTCGTTGTCGCGGCCGGCTCGAATGGCGTTAGCGTGCCTGCGGCAAGCAGGGCCTGCCTTCGTTGGACCTCCAACGCCAAGAGCTGCACCTGCAGGCCAATCTTCTGCGCTTCCGCTTGCTCGCGTTCGAGCTTGATCAGATTGGCCTTCTCAAGTTCGGGATCTTGGGCGCAACAGTGGGAGAGTTCGGGATCGTAGACCACGCCGTCAGTCGGAACGGACAAGACCGTCGGCTGCTCGATCACCTCGCCGACCGCCGGCAGGCCCTTCAGGACCGCCTCGACCGCCGCCTGAAATTGTTTCTCGACTTGCCCGATCTGGGCCGGCGTCAAGACGGCCGACACATAGTTTCCGACCGTCACCTGGAAGGTCACCAAGGTCACCTTCGTCGTGCTTACGTAGACATCGAGCACCTTGCGCACGAAATAGTTCACGGCGTGGCAGACGTTGTTGTTGACGATGGTCCGTTGGGTCGTGGAAACCGTTTCGGAATCCTCGTAGCTGCTGACCGTGACCGACCGCTGCAGATCCGTGAATTGGGAGGCCTGCTGAGCTAACGACAGGAATTGATTGGCGCTCGATTGGGCCGACAGGTCAACCGCGCTGCTGGAACTCGAAGAACTGCTGCTACTGCCGCCTCCTACGCTGAGGGTAAACGGGTTGAAGCCGCCGCCCGCCGAGCCGCTGCTCTGGGCTTGGCTGTTCAGCACTTGCACTAGCAAACTGGAATCGCTGGAATTCTGCTGCTGGTACAGAGCCGATACAAATTGGGCGAAAGTCGTTTGGACGGAGTACCGCGTGGTTTCGGACGTTGTGCGGCGATACCGATCGCTCTGGTAGAGGGTCATTTTCTCGCCTGGCAGCAGCGTCAGAGTGTAAGCTAGCCCGCCGTGCTGCTTGCCGATGAGGCAGAGCGTGTGGGCATATGTTACCTTGACAGTCACGAAGCCTCGGCCAAAATCTCCAGTGGCCGGCCCACCCGTGAGGCCGACGATGGCCGTCTTGGTCTCCGCGAACGTGGTGCAACTCGGCTCGGTCCGCCATTCCGGATCGCAGGGGCTTTGGCAGCAGGGGTCCTGAATGGGCAGCGGTACGAGAGTCGTCCCATCCGTAGGGTCGAACGTTTGTGTCGTTGAAACCGCCATGATCGCCTCCATATTTTCTCGTTAAAAAAATCCCACTTTGCCCGTAGCGGAATCCCGCTCGCCAAAAAGCTCTGCAGCAATTGGTGTCATCACATGACCTCGTCCCCCACGATGTGCGCCCCGTCACACCCAGCGACCGGTCCTAGTCTGGAACGGGTTACGATGCGACGCGCAACATTCGACATAGCGCGCGTCGTTTCTCCATGAAGATGGAATCGTGGTCGAAACGTTTTCAACCCGACGGCGCGCAGGAGAGGCGCGAGCTGGTTACTCCGCGCTTTGAGTTCGCGATCCGGTCACTGCGTGATGTCGGCGATTAACGCCTTCAGCGGCCAAGCACGGCGATCAAATTGTCCACGCCGATCGGCGAAATGCGGAACAGCCCCGAATAGGGCTGACTGAACTCGAGAATGAGGTAAATCGCGCTGGCGACCGCGATCGAGCCAAGCGCCTGGAAGGCGACGCTGAATCCGTTGAACGCGCCAAGCAATCCGAAGCTCATGAACAAGAGCGCCGCCCATCCAATGACCACGAATAGGAGAATCCTTGGCACTGGATTTGCCAATTGACGGGTCATCAGCAAGGTCGTTTCCACCACCTCCATGAAATTGGGCATGGCGGTCGTGATAATCTGCTTCTGTTGATCTGTGGTGGGCTCGAGGGTGGCGAAAAAACCCATGATGTCATGCAGATCGGCGCGCAACTGCGCGTAAGGCGTTACGCCGACCGCACGGCCGCCCCAGAAACGATCGCGCGCGCGAACGACCGCCGCGCGCAGCAAGTCGCGTCCCCGATCCGCCTCCGGCCCATATTGCTCGAGGGCGAAGTCCAGTTTCAGGATCAGCGGCCCCAGCGACTGCGATTCCGCGTTCTGGTTGGTGTAGACGCCATAAGTCGTCCATACGAGCAGGCCGAGCACCAGAGCGAGCAGCGAGGTCACGAAAACGATGATCGAGCCGATCATGTCCTTCGCGCCGGCGACCTCCTGAACGGGCAACAGCCATTGCAGGAAGAAGCCGAGCAGTCCGCTCACGAAGGTCAGCACGGCCACGATCAGGGTTCTGGCCAAGGAAGTCACGCATCGCCTCGGGAAGCGAAGACCGAATTACCGACCGCGACGATCCAACGCTCTAAACCTCCCTACGGCCATCTGGACCCGCTGATCCGGACTCGATTTTAATACCGTAACGGAAATGATAAATCAACTGCGCGCTGTCTTAAATGGGCGCCTGTCCACGCATGAGGCGTCCTGGCCGCACGCCCGTCCCTGATCAGCCCGCTCGGAAGCGGATCCCCGGTCAAGCCTGGCTTTGCGCGCCTGCCTGCTCGACGCGGACTGCCGCTTCAACCTTCTCCGCGCCGCCGCTATGGGCTGACCGGCTCATCGCGCCGTCCTGGCCGTCGAAGCCAATCGCGATGCGGACATAGCGGTTATCCGGACAGATTGGAACGGTCGCATCGAAGGCGACCCAACCGAGTTCCGGAATATAGGCCTCGGCCCATTCATGCACGCCCGGCTCGGTAGAGCCGTCGGCAAGGCGATAACCTGCGACGAAGCGAGCTGGGATTCCGCGCCAGCGCGCGCAGGCGATGAAGATGTGGGCGAAATCGCGCGCTCGCGCGCGCCTCAGCGCGAAAGCTTCAATAGCGGAATCGGCGGCATCCTTCTCTTCCGGATGGTGGGGCAAGGTCTCATACAGCGCGGCCATCAGCCGATGCATCGAATCGAGCGCGTTGACGCCGCCACTTGTCGCCTCTGCGGCGAAGGCGCGCAGCGCCCCGTTGAGCTGCGCAAGCGGACTATCGCGCAAGTACATCTCCGGCGGCAGCCTCTCTGCAGCCCCTCGGACGATGCCGGCCACGTCGCTGGTCTCGACCTCACCTACCGCCGATATCGTCACCCGCTCGATCGGCCCGTAATGGGAGTAAGAGATGACGGCGTTGCCGTGGGCATCCTCAGTCTCGCGCCGCGCGCCGTCGGCGTCGATGTCGACCCGCCAGCGCAGCACGTACTGACTGTCGAAAGAAAGCGGCGTCAGCCTCAGGATCTGGTTGACCGTTCGGGCCGGCGGGTCGAAGCGATGGATGATCTGGTGCGCAACCCTGATCCGCATGATTTGATCCGCGCCGCTCTCTTTAGTTGAAGAGATATTGGTCGGAGATTGTGTTCGAGAGGCGTGCGTTGTCCTCGATGAACTCGGTGATGAACTCGTGCAGTCCGCCCTGGAAAATCTCGGTCATGCTCGAACGCTCGAGCTTGGCGTACATCGCCCGCGCCTGACGCTGAGCGAGGCCGCTGCGCCCATCGTCGCGGGCGAGCGCGTCGAGCGCCCGGTCGATGCTCTCGTAGCAGGAGATCAGCGAACGCGGCATCGCGGGCTTCAGAATCAGGAGATCGGCGATCAGCCACGGCTTCACCCGATCGCGATAGACCCAGTGGTAGGCGGTGGCCGCCGAAACCGCGCGCAGGATCGCCACCCACTGGAAATAATCGAGCGGGCCGCCGACCGTTTCCGTCGAGGGCAGGAGCAGATGATATTTGACGTCGAGCAGACGCGCCGTGTTGTCCGCGCGCTCGACGAAGACGCCGAGGCGATTGAACCAATAGGCCTCGTTGCGCAGCATCGTGCGGTAGCACGCGCCGTCGAAATCGAGCGAAGCCTTCTTCACGTAATCGAGAAAGCGCATCAGCTCCTCGCGGCCAAGCGCGCGTTTGACGCGCCTCGAGGTCTCGAACCGCTTCAGCTCAAGCCAGGCGTCGTTGATCGCCGTCCAGGTTTCGGCGGTCAGCGCAGTGCGCACAGCGCGTCCGGCGGCGCGCGCGTTCTCCAGACAATTGCGGATCGAGGAGGAATTCGTGAGGTCGAAGGTCAGATATTCAATGGCGGCCTCTTCGCTCAGCTCGCCATGCTTCTCCACGAAGCTCTCATGGGCGCCAGCGGCGTTGAGCGCGCCCTCCCACTCGCCGACCTGCTCGCTGTCGGTCTTGGGCAGATATTCGAGCCGCAGCGTCGCCTCGATGGTGCGGGCGATGTAATCGGCCCGCTCCATCGAGCGTGCGAGCCAGAAGAGATTGTCGGCCGTGCGCGCGAGCATCGAGGTCAAGCCGACCCTTCCGGGTCGTCGACGATCCAGGTGTCCTTGGTGCCTCCGCCCTGGCTCGAATTGACGACCAGCGACCCCTCCTTCAGCGCGACGCGGGTGAGGCCGCCAGGCACGATGCGCACGCCGTCCGCTCCCGAAAGGACGAACGGCCGCAGGTCCACGTGGCGGGGCGACACGCCGCCGTCGAACGAGGACGGACAAGTCGACAGCGCCAGCGTCGGTTGGGCGATGTAGTTGCTGGGGTCGGCCATGATCTTCGCGCCGAATTGCTCGCGCTGCGCGGCGCTCGCATGCGGGCCAACCAGCATGCCGTAACCGCCCGACCCGTTCACCTCCTTGACCACCAGCTGATCGAGCCGCTCCATCACATATTTGAGCGATGTGGGCTCTCGGCAGCGGTACGTCGGCACGTTCTTGAGCAGCGGCTCCTCGGAAAGATAGAAACGGATCAGCTCGGGCATATAACAGTAAATCGCCTTGTCGTCGGCAATTCCGGTTCCGATTGCATTCGCGATCGTCACATTGCCCGCCAAATAGGCGCCGACCAGTCCGGGCACGCCCAAGACGGAGGCCGGATTGAAGACCAGAGGGTCCAGAAAATCATCATCGACCCGCCGATAGATGACATCCACCCTGCGCGGCCCGAGCGTGGTGCGCATGAAAACCTGATCATCCTCGACGAACAAGTCTCGGCCCTCGACCAGTTCCACACCGAGCTTGTCGGCGAGAAACGAATGCTCGTAATAGGCGGAATTGAACGCGCCCGGCGTCAGGATAACGATCGTCGCCTCGCCGCCGTTCTGAGCCGCGGCGCGACCGAGCGCAGGCAGGCGAGCAACTGGTCGGGATAATCGTCCACCGGCGCGACGCTGTGCCGCGCGAACAGGTCGGGCAGGAGTCGCATCGTCACTTCGCGGTTCTCCAGCATGTACGAAACGCCCGACGGGGTGCGCGCGTTGTCTTCGAGGACGTAAAATTCCTGATCGTCCACCCGCACGATGTCGATGCCGCCGATATGCACCCAGATGTCGTGGGGCGCGCGCTGGCCGATCATTTCCGGCCGATAGAAAGGATTGCGAAGAATCAATTCGGGCGGGATGATCAATTCCTTGAAAATGGCCCGCTTTCCATAAATATCCGTGAGGAAGAGGTTCAGGGCGCGCACACGCTGCGTGAGCCCGGCCTCAAGCTTGCGCCACTCCGTTTGCGATATGAGACGCGGAACGATGTCGAACGGGATCAGCCGCTCGGCGGCGTCCTTGTCGCCGTAGACGCCGAAGGTGATGCCGATGCGCCGGAACATGTATTCTGCCTGGGCGCGGCGAGAGGCAAGCAATTCGGGTGGAGTTTCATCGAGCCAGCGAGCGATTTGCTGGTAGAGCGGCCTCGTCTCGCCGGAGGCAAAGCCCATCTCGTCAAACGCAGCCATGCCCCGACCAAACCTCATTGCTGGCGTCGTCAGGCTCGAACGACGCTCCGTCTCGGTGAACCAGTTATCGCAACTTCCGTGCCGCAGGCGCGCTCAAGCGCCTCGGCGCCGCTCATAGCAGTTTCAACTGGCCAAGCTCCAAAATTCGCTTGAAAGTCAAGCGCTTCGGCGAGCCGCAACCTGAACATATCGCGCGGAATCTCGACCGCGCCGAGGCTCGCCAAATGCTCGGTTGAGAATTGGGCGTCGAGCAGTCGGAACCCGCCGGTCCGAAGGCGCGCGAACAGATGCACGAGCGCGACCTTCGAGGCGTCGCGAGCGCGGTGAAACATGCTCTCTCCGAAGAAGGCGCCGCGCAGGCTCACCCCGTATAGGCCGCCGACCAGCGTCTCGCCTTCGTAGGCCTCGATGGAATGCGCATGGCCGGCGGCGAACAATTCGCCGTACAGCCGCACGATCTCGTCGTTGATCCAGGTCTTCTCACGCTCGGCGCAGGCGCGCACGACCGTTTCGAACGCGCGGTCGGCGACCACCCGGAATCGATCCGACCGCACCGTCTTGGCGAGGCTGCGCGAGACGATGAGTCCGTCGAGCGGGAAGACGCCACGCTCCTGCGGCTCGACCCAAAACAAGTCCTTGGCGTCGCGGCTTTCGGCCATCGGGAAAACACCGATGGAATAGGCCCGGAGCAGGATGTCCGCCGTCAGCTCGAATTTTCGCGGCGGGGTTTTCATGTTCGCAATCGTGGAACCGTCCGCGCAGGCAGTCAAGCCGACGAGCCGGCTCCCATCGCCGCGCCTGCGCGTACGTCCAGCGGCTCGATCCGCTTGCTCATGTGAACCGTTGTTCCTCCACGAAACGGCTCGGTTCGGTTTACGCTGTAACCACGCCTTGCGTAGAGTTCGAGATTGGCCGCGAACGCCTGATTGGTCAGCAGGCGGATTTCCGGACGCCCAGAATGAATGGCGCGACGCTCGGCGTGAGCCAGCAACAGGCGCCCAAAGCCCCTGCCCTGTTGCTCCGGCGCAACCGCGACATTCTCGATCCACAGATGATCGGGTCGCAGGATCGTCTCGATGAGGCCGGCAAGCGCGCCGTCGACGATGAGAAGATCAATCGTGTGCTCGACGATCGCCCGCTCATAGTCGGCCTGCATGGGCAAAGGCTCACGCCCGATCAGCGCGACCCATTTGGCGTAGGCTGCGCGCGTCAGGGCGCGAATCCTTGCGGCGTCCGCGAGAACGGCGGGCAGGATTTCGACGTTGGAAGCGGGCGGTGTCATTCGGCTAATTATTGCCAGGCGTGAAGCGTCGGCAAGATACCTAGCTCCGACCGGCCCTTATCCAGCCGTCGCCCCCAGCCGTCGCCGCTAGATCACGTCGACGATCTCATCGATCGATGTTTCGGCGATCTTCTTGTCCAAGACGATTTTGCCTCTCGCCATCGCCACGACGCGTTGGCACGAGACGAAGACATGATGAAGGTTATGGCTGATGAGAATGGCCGTCACGTTCTGAGCCGCAAGGCCCTTGACGAAGCCGAGCACCTTCGATGTCTCCCGGACAGACAAATGATTGGTCGGCTCGTCGAGAATGAGAACCTTCGACTTGAAGTACATGGCGCGAGCGATGGCGACGCCCTGGCGCTGGCCGCCGGACAGTTCTCCGACCAGGGTGTCCGGCGATCTCAGATGAAGGTCGACGTTCGCGATGGCGCGCGTCGAATCCTCGCGCATCTTGCGCTGATCCATGATTCCGACGCCCCCAAGCGAGAACGTCAGCGGCTCGCGCCCGATGAAAAGATTACGGGCGACCGACATATTCGGGACCAGGGAATTGTACTGATAGACGGTCTCGATTCCGAGCCGCATCGCCGACTTCGGCGATCGAAGCGCAGCGGGTCGACCCTCGACTCGAATCTCGCCGCTGTCGGGAAGCTCGACCCCGGAAAGAACTTTGATGAGCGTCGATTTGCCGGCGCCATTGTCGCCGACGAGTCCGATCGCTTCGCCGGGTTCGATATCGAGATCAATACCGTTCAAGGCGTGAACGCCCGAATACCATTTGTGGAGGCCCCTGATCGATATGATCGGCGTGGCCACGTCTCACACCTCCAGCTTGATTCGGCGTGCGGTCCGCCTCAGCCACGAATTGCCGACGACTGCAAACACGGTGAGCGCGCCGATCGCAAATTTGAACCAGTTTGCATCGATGCGCGAAAGGACAAGGCCGTTGTCGATGACGCGGATCAGGAGCGCGCCGACCACGGCGCCGAAGACGGTGCCTACGCCCCCCGTGAGCGCGACCCCGCCGATCACCGAACCCGCTATAGCCTGCAATTCAAGGCTCTCGCCCAGATTGGGAAAAGGCGACTTCAATCGAAAGACCTGAACCGTTCCTGCAAGGCCGGCGAGGATCGAGCACATCATGAAGCAGGTGAACTTGACCCGCGTCACCGGTATGCCCATCGATCGCGCCGCCTCGATGAACCCTCCGGTCGCGCTGATCCAGTTGCCGAAATTCGTTTTCGACATGAACGCCGAAGCGAGCACAACAAGCGCCACGAACCACACGAACGAAGCCCGAAATAGACCGCCGCCAATGAAGTCGGTGAACAAAGCCATCGGCACCTTGTCCACAGCGAGCAAAGGCGGAAATCCGCCGGACATCACAATGGTCAGCGAACGCACCATGAAGAGCATTCCCAGCGTCGTGATGAAACTTGGAATGTCGAACCTCAGCGTGATGAACGCGTTGAGAAAGCCGATGATGGCGCAGATCAAGATTCCGATGGCAAACGCCGGCCAGAATGGAACGCCGGCGTTCAGCATAAGCGCGATGCTCATTGGCATGATCGCGAAAACCGAGCCGACCGAAAGATCGAATTCGCCGCAAATCATCAGCATGGCGAACCCGATCGTTACTGCCCCGACCTCGGGCAGCAGACCGAGCACGCCACGGATGTTCTGATACGAGAGGAAGATGCCTTTCGAGCGGACTTCGAAGAACGCCATCAACACGAAGAGGAGGAGAATCCCGGCGAGCTCGGGCTTCTCCAGATAAATCTTCAGCGCTCTTTTCATTCAAGTCTTCGGCCGCGTGGTGATGAGAGCAAGTTGAAATCTGGACAAACCGCGATCGTCATCGCGACCCGGAGTCCGGGCTCGAAGGGCAAGCGGTCCGAGGAGGACAAACGAAGGCGCCGCCGGAACGCCGCGTCCCCCCGCGCCAGACCCCGGGTCCTCGCGATGACGTCCCGCTCTTAGCGGAGACCTTTCGCGGCCATCGCGGCGATTGAGTCCGCCTGGCTCGGAAGCACGAGACCGTTGCCGGTGTCGATATCCGAGGGCGCAAGGCCCACGGTCTTCGCCATATAAGCTTCCATGACCGGCATGAAGCCTTGCATGTAGGGCTGCTGGTCGGCGTGAGCCTGGATGTAGCCAGATTTCATTTCCTGCAGCACGTCGGACTCGACGTCGAAGCCGCCGACGATGATCTTTCCGGCAGGAATCCCGCGGTCCTTGAGCCACTGCGCCACCGCGACGTCGAACGAGCCCGTCTCAATATAGGCTGTCGTGTCAGGATGGGCGTTCAGATAGGCGCCGACGCGATCCGATACGGTCGCGGGATCCGCGCCGACGTCCAATTTGGTGATGGTGAGTTGGCGTCCCGGATTGGCGGCCTTGAAGTCCTCGAGCGCCTTCACAATGCCTGCGGCGCGCTGTTCGGACCAGTTGGCGCCCGGAACGTTCACGCCGACCAGGACATTGATCGGCCCCTCTTTGGGGAACAAGGTTGCTAGCTGGTTCGTCAAAGCGATCCCCGAGGCCAGAAACGCCGGCCCGATATAAGACTGCCGCGCATTGTGGCCCGGAGTGACGTCGTCGTTATTGATCGCGATGACGATAGTGCCCTTGGCCCGCGCGTCGGCGACGACTTTGGTGAACGCGTTGTTGTCCGGGAGCGTCAGGATCAAGGCGTCGGGGTTGGTGGCGAGCGCCGCGTCGACATTGGTCAGCTCTTCCTGAACCGACATGTTTGTATTGGTGAAGACCATTTGACAGTCGGCCTGGATCTTTCCGCAAGCGTCGTCAAAGCCCTTCTTGACTGGCTGCCAGAATGGGTTCGCGGTTGAACCGTGGATGACCATGACGATTTTAAGCGGATCAGCCGCAGCCGGAGCAGCGACGGCCGCTGCAAATCCAAGCACGCCTAGTCCGAGCGCCAAGCCCCTCATTGAGGTCCTCCCCGATCTTTTTGTGCGGCTTAAGTATTGAGCCGTTCGCGAGTCGTAGTGGTCTTTCAACGGGGCCGCAAGCTCATGCTACGCCACCGCTGATCCAGAGGCGGGGCGCGGCGAAGGCGACGCGTGGGACGGCGCGGCCTGCTTATGATAGGCTAAACGCGCGACCGGCGAACCGCGAGGAGATTTTGAGCCATGGGATCCGTCGCTCGAGTGACATCCGCCGCAGAGGGGCTGCCGCGCCGGCGCTTTACGGTCGCCGAGGTGGAAGCGATGGTCGCCGCAGGCGTGATGGAAGAGGACGAGCGCGTCGAGCTGATCGGGGGGGAGCTCGTTCCAATGTCGCCAAAGGGAAATCACCACGAAGTCTTGAAGGCGGCCCTCCTACAACAGTGGTACCGCGCAGCCCCAGACGAATTCGGGCTCGTCCCCGAGACGACCTTTCGACTCAGTGAGGACACCTATCTCGAGCCGGACGTTGTCATTTACCCCCGCGCGACTGGCATTAGGGGCCTCAGCGCAAACAATGTGCTGCTCGTGGTCGAGATTGCCGATACGTCGCTCCGCTACGACATCGGCCGTAAGGCGGCGCTTTACGCCAGCTTCGGCATTCGAGAGCTTTGGGTGATCGATGCGGTCCGACTGACGGCGCGGGTGTTCCGAGAGCCCGCGGCGGACGGCTATCGCAATGCAAGCGATTTCGGCCCCGCCGACAGGATCACGCCCTTGATAGCGCCTGAGGCCTTCGCGCTCAGGTTGGATGCGCTAGAGCTAAGCTAAAACTTCCGCTCACGCCTGCTTCTTGAGCTTCACCACATTGTGCAGGGTCGTGTCCGCTGCTTCAAAGAAGCGTCGGACGCCGCGCGCGGCCTGGCGGATGCGTTGCTCGTTCTCGACCAGCGCGAGGCGCACGTAGTCGTCGCCGTGCTCGCCGAAGCCCACACCCGGCGCCACGGCGACGTCGGCTTTCTCGATCAACAGCTTCGAGAACTCGAGGCTGCCGAGATGGCGGAAGCGCTCTGGCACCGGCGTCCAGGCGAACATCGATGCGCTCGGCTTGTCGATCGCCCAGCCCGCCGCAGCGAAGCTCTCGATCATCACGTCGCGCCTGCGTTTGTAGGTCGCGCGCATCTCGCGCACGCAATCATCGGGGCCGTTGAGCGCGGCGGCGGCAGCGACCTGGATAGGCGTATAGGCGCCGTAGTCGAGATAGGATTTGACACGCGCGAGCGCCGCGAGCAGCCGCTCATTGCCGACAGCGAAGCCGATCCGCCAGCCCGCCATCGAAAAGGTCTTCGACATCGAAGTGAACTCGACCGCGACTTCGAAGGCGCCGGGCGCCTGCAGGATCGACGGAGGCGCCTCGTCTTCGAAATACACTTCAGCGTAGGCAATGTCGGACAGCACGAAAATCTCGTGCTTTTTCGCGAACAGCACCAGGTCCCTATAGAAGTCGAGCGAGGCGACCATCGCCGTCGGGTTGGACGGATAGCAGACCACGACCGCGATCGGCTTCGGAATCGAATGGGCGATCGCGCGCTCGAGCGCGACGAAGAATTCGGGGCCTGGCTCCGCCGGCACCGAGCGGATGACGCCGCCGGCCATCAGGAAGCCGAAGGCGTGGATCGGGTAGGATGGATTCGGCACCAAGACGACATCGCCCGGCGCGGTGATCGCCTGGGCCATGTTGGCGAAGCCTTCCTTCGAGCCAAGGGTCGCGACCACTTGCGTCTCGGGATCGAGTTTGACCCCGAACCGGCGTGCGTAATAGCCCGCCTGGGCGCGGCGCAATCCGGCGATGCCTTTCGAGGCCGAATAGCGGTCGGTGCGCGGCTTGCCGACCGTCTCAACGAGCTTGTCGATCACATGCTTGGGGGCGGGCAAGTCCGGATTGCCCATGCCGAGATCGACGATGTCGGCGCCGCCGGCGCGAGCCTTGGCCTTGAGCTTGTTGACCTGCTCGAAGACGTAAGGCGGCAAGCGCCGCACTCGGTGAAAATCGCTCATCGCAGCCACTGGCCTTGGGTTTGATCCCGATTCGTCGATCAAAGCGCCGACATGGCCCTGTAGCATCGGAAGACTGAGGGCGGCAAACGAAACCCCGTTATTGCGGGGCGCCGGGAGCCTTGGGTTTCGGCTTTTTTTGCGCCGCCTGTTGCTCCGCCATCGCCTTGGCGGCCGGCGCAAAGCCCTGTCGAAGCGTGTCGTGCTGTTTCCCGACCGCGTCAAGGTCGCTCTTCATCGCCTTGAGCTGGTCGGTTTTCAAAGTCGGCCGCGCGGGCTCGGGTGGTGGCTGGAACACGGGAATATAGTCAGGGTCGACGCCCGGCCGCGTCTTGTTGACAAAATCAGCCTGCGGCCCGACGTCGGTGGCGAATCCAAAGACCTTGAACGCCTGTTTCAAGATGCTGTCTTGCTGCTGCGCATAAACATCCGAGCCGGAAGTGAAGAGCGCGGCAAGGGCGAGCAGCCCGGCTAATCCGATCCTCCCGACGCCGGGTCCGGCGCGTTCGGCACAAATCGTGCAAAACATTTTTCTGTCCGAATAGTGGTGTTGGCTTCGCGGACAGGTACTGACCTATTATGACCAAAACGGGACTAAGCCTCCCGCCCGGACTCCACAGGAAACGCTCGTTATGGCCAAGATCCCAAGCCAGCCAAGGGCGCGCGGCAAATCCAAGCCCGCCAAGGCCGCAGCCGCAAGATCCGCCCCCAGCGGCGCCAAGCGACCGACGCCCGGCGACGGACCCGCCACCCATGTCAAAACGTCCCGTGCGAAAACCCCCGAGCGGCGAAGCGAGCCGCCGGCTCCCAAGGCGGCGGCCGCCCCCATAGCGCGAGTCTCGGCGCCGGCTTCGAAGAGAAAGCAACCGCCTCCTAAGCGTCGCGAGGCTGAAGGGCGACGCGCAAGCGAAATTGAGACCATCGCCGCCCCCGCCGCGCCGCCCGAGCCGGCGAGGGACGCCGCGTCGGCGCCTGCTTCCGCCCGAGCGGCGGTCGCGAGCGGCCAATATCCCGCCCCGAATGTGGAGGCGCTCGCACACAACATCGCGCAAGCGATCGAACACGGCGGCAAGGCGCTGGCCGCGTATATGGCTCCAAGGCAGAGCGGCGAGATCAAGGTCACGATCGCCAATGATATTGGCGAAATGGTGCGCTCCATTGGCCGCGTCGTCGAATATTACATGACCGATCCCCAGCGGGCGTTCGCGGCGCAAACGGCGTTGACCCAACAGTTCGTCGACCTTTGGGCTTCAACCCTGCAACGCCTCCAGGGCGAACAGGCGCCGCCGGTCGCGGCGCCCGACGCCGCCGACAAGCGCTTCGCCGATTCCGCGTGGCGCGACAATCCGTACTTCGATTTCATCAAGCAGGCTTATGTGCTGACGGCGCGCTGGGCCGACGATTTGGTCAAGCGCGCCGACGAGCTCGATCCGCACGATCGTGAGAAAGCGCACTTCTACTTGCGGCAGGTCACCGCCGCGCTCTCCCCCTCGAACTTCCTTGCCACCAATCCGGAGCTTCTGCGCACGACGCTCGCGGAGAGCGGCGAGAACCTGGTGCGGGGCTTGAAGATGCTGGCCGAGGACATCCACGCGGGCCATGGCCAGTTGCGCATTCGCCAGTCGGACGCGCGGACGTTCAAGCTTGGCGTCAACATGGCGGCGACACCCGGAAAAGTGGTGTTCCGCAACGCGCTGATGGAGCTCATCCAGTACGCGCCTAGCACGCCCGATGTCTATAAGCGCCCGCTGCTCATCGTTCCCCCGTGGATCAACAAGTTCTACATCCTCGACCTCAATCCCGAGAAGTCCTTCATCCGCTGGGCGGTCGCGCAGGGCTTGACCGTGTTCGTCATCTCCTGGGTCAATCCCGACGAACGCCATGCCGACAAGGACTTCGGCAGCTATATGCGCGAGGGCGTCCTCACCGCCGTCGACTGCATCGAGCAGGCGACCGGCGAACGCGAACTCACGGCGGTTGGCTATTGCGTCGGCGGAACACTCGTCGCCGCTACGCTTGCCTATATGGCCGCGGCCGGCGACAAGCGCATCACTGCCGCGACCCTTTTCGCCACCCAGATCGACTTTGCCGACCCCGGCGATCTCAAGGTGTTCGTCGACGCTGAACAATTGAAGGCGGTCGAGGAGCGGATGGCCGAGCGCGGCTATCTCGAGGGCTCGGCGATGGCCAACGCCTTCAATATGCTGAGGCCGAACGACCTCATCTGGTCCTATTACGTCAACAATTATCTCAAGGGCAAAGAGCCGATGCCGTTCGATCTCCTGGTCTGGAACTCGGACGCGACCCGGATGCCGGCGGCCAACCACAACTTCTATTTGCGCCACTGTTATTTGCAGAACGATCTGTCGAATGGACGAATGGAGCTGAACGGCAGGACGCTCGACCTCAAGAAGGTGACGATCCCGGTCTACGAATTGGCCACGAAGGAAGATCACATCGCCCCTGCCCGCTCGGCGTTCACGGGGGCGAAATGCTTTGGCGGCCCGGTGCGCTACGTGATGGCGGGGTCCGGCCATATCGCCGGTGTCGTCAATCCGCCGGGCAAGCCGAAATACCAGTACTGGTCGAACGGGCCGCCTGAGGGCCAGTTCGACGATTGGGTCGCGAAGGCCAAGGAGACGCCTGGCTCATGGTGGCCAGACTGGCTCGCTTGGCTGACCGCGCAGGCGCCGGAGAAAGTCCCGGCCCGCAAGCCCGGCGACGGCAAGCTCAAACCACTGGGCGACGCGCCGGGGGACTATGTGCGAGTGAAGGCGTGAGAGCGGTTATCGTTTCCGCACGAGTGGGAAGCTAAACGTGGGCGGAGGCGGTTCATAGCAAACTCTAGGTCGGACCTCCGACTACGGATCGCCGCCGATCTGTCGGCGAATATTTGCAATTCTACTGGGAGAAAGTCGCCCCTTACATTCGCGACCCCTACGGCTGCCTCAACGTCTCTGCGAGCCGGCAGCAATGGATCAGCAGCCTCTACCGCAACGTCTTTCGCGCCGAGCATGGGCTGCGCTCGATGGGCCGCACCCGTCGGGAACCGAGCGGATCTCACTGCCGTAGACCGGCGTATCGCTGCCGCAGGGGAGAGTTGAGATGCAACTGGCTTCGAGTTGAGTGAAGTCATAAGTTCCCGGCTTATCGTAAAACGTCGCGTAGGTCGCATATGGATTGTAAGGGCTCTTCGCCTCGAAATAGAAAGCGAACAGATTTGTGTCACCCGGCGTAGTAAAATCGAGAGGCGTTGGCAGTGAATAGCTGACGGTCACGATCCCGGCTACAGTATCGTCCGTCACGGTCTGTGACGGGGTGACTATTCAATCAACGCGGGCCTCATAATTAGTTGTTGCTGGACGAGATCGGTGGCAGGGCTAAGATTTGAACAGATTGCGTTTGATGGTGGAAATACACTCTAGGCGGGAGTAGGTCATGTTATCTCGACGGATACTTATCAGCAGCCTGTCCACGATTGCGCTGACCTTCCTCTCGACGAGCATAGTTCTAATGTCGCGAGAAGCATTCGCGTTAGCACCAATCCCAGTACCCGGTGCAAGCTTGGCGGCCTCTCTACTTTGTAAGGCGGCCGGGGGCGGTCGCTGGCTTTGCTTGGGGCTAACAATCGCAGCTGATCCGACCGCAGTGGACGTGACCGGGGTGACCATGTCGCTTGCATATGATCCTTCTGTTTATACCTTCGACCCGGCGGCCAGCGGGCCGCTTGCCATGTTTTCGAGTGGCGGCGGCGACGCGCCGGCGGCTCCTGGAGTGGGGACCCAACCTCTGCAGCTGTTGCCCGCGACCGGACTTGAACCGGGAGCACCCCGTGGGCGAAACAGAATCCGGCAAGTGCCTTGAGCGTACGTTCGCTTGCCACGCGGATCCGTGAGCGGCGACTCCATTCTTTGATCAACGCCCATCCGGAATCTCATCAGTGGGACATCTCGCCTGCTGCCGAGCGGGTTCCAAGCGCGGACGTCACGCACCGCGTTCATACGAATCGACAGGCATTAGCCCGCTGAAGTCCTTGTCCCGATATTTCCGCCGCGTTGATTTGCGAAAATGCGAAACTTTCGTCCGCCTGGAAAACCATCCGTGACGATCTGATCGCGTAGTGCTAATACCTCCGCTCCATTTCGTAGATAGTCCCGACAACGTAGTCTCAGCTACAAGATCGGATAAGAGAGTGAGGTCGTCCCTATCAACTCAACAGATCTGTTTCGATTGCAAAGTCTTACTGAGAAGTCGACGGACCTCTGAATGGCTGAGCCCGAACGGATCGTACGCATTGCTGACAGCACAGGATAGTCGCATTCTGTGACATATCCGTCCGAGCCGCTATCGACCTGGCCATGTCGCTGGCCGGCTTCGACGCTTGGTTTCGCAGATGCTCGTCGAGGAGACAATTTCACAGCCGCTCGCCGGCGCTAGGCATAGCTGGGACCACACTTAGCGGGCTGACGGAGATCCGGGCCAGGATTCTATGGGCGCAGAAGAAAGCAACTTCAGTGCCCGTGCCTATGAAGGAGACACCCTGACCGATTAATGCACCGACGCCAGCCGCCTGAACCCGGGCCCGCGGCGCTTGGGGCGCGGATCGCGGCCGGTCGCGCCGGCGATGAAATCCAGGAAGGCCGCCGAGCCCAGCGGGCGGCCGATCGTTTCGGCGGCGCGCAGCGCCGAGAGCCGCCCGGCCGAGGCGGGCGCGTCCAGAAGATCGGCGAAGCGAGCGCCGCAGCGCTCCAATAGCGGTCCGACACGCACGAGCGCGTTGTCGCGGCCCTCGAGATGGCGCGCTAGCGCTCGACCACCGCCAGTCCTCTGCCCGCACCACGAGCCCAGCCCGCACCGGATTCAGCGCCACATGGCGCGCCGCCGTCAGAAAGTGCTCGTCGTCCATCGCGACCGAGCCGAAGCGCGACTGGAAGAGATGTCCGGTCACCCGAAGCCGGGCGTTGATGACCAACGTATACCGCCGGTGTGTTTCGCCGAGCGCCCGTCCCAGAGCCCGTTCCGTGTCCGGAACCAGGATGAGATGGACGTGGTTGGGCATGAGGCAATAGGCCCAGCAAGCAACGCCGTGCCTGCGGCATTGGCTGGCCAAGAGATCGCGATAGAGCTCGTAGTCGTCGTCGCCGAAGAATACCTGCTCGCCCCGATTGCCGCGCTGGGTCACGTGATGCGGAAGGCCAGGAACGGCGAAACGCGCGATGCGGGCCACGGCCCCCCCTTTAGCGGCCGGCTTTTCTGGAACGACATCCGGTCCGCGATAAACTCTATCACAAATTTGTGAACGGAATACCGGGAAATATGTGTAGGGGAAATTACCTATAAGCGGGGAACGTCTTACTCGATTACTTGCGCTTCCGTTATGACAAGTCGCCTTAGCGCGGTTGCGCCGCGCAGCGCCGGCGAAAGTCCCGCCCGCAAGCCCGGCGACGGCAAGCTCCAACTCCTTCGGCGACGCGCCAGGGGAACATGTGCGAGTGAAGGCGTAGCCGTTCCCACCGGTGCGGGATATACATCGTTCGCCGACCGCGAGCGCGCCGGCAAAGGCATTAGGGAAAGGGATAAGCGATGCTCTACGGACTTGCGCTCTTGGCCGGCATCGTGGCCGGTTCGCGAACTTTCACGGGCCCAGCCGCGGTGAGCTGGGCGGCGAGACTGGGCTATCTTAATCTCGACGGCTCCTGGCTTGCGTTCATGGGCTATGCCTGGACGCCCTGGATCTTAACTCTGCTGGCGATCGTCGAAATGGTTGGCGATCAGCTGCCCTCGACGCCGAGCCGAAAAGTCCCCATGCAGTTTGGCGCTCGCATTGTCGGCGGCGCCCTCGTCAGGCGCGACGATCGGCGCGGCGGCCGGCTCCTGGATCATTGGCCTTATAGCCGGCGTGATCGGCGCGGTGATCGGAACGTTCGGCGGCGCGGAAATTCGCGGCTACATGGCGAAGGCGTTCGGTCGCGACACGCCGGCTGCGTTCATCGAGGACGCCGGCGCCATCATCCTTGGGCTCATCATCATCTGGGCGCTCCGATGAACCGCCATTTCGATGCGATCGTGATCGGCGCCGGGCAGGCTGGACCGCCGATGGTCGGCCGGCTTGCGGCGGCGGGCCAGAAGGTCGCGCTCATCGAGCGCGATCTGATCGGCGGGACGTGCGTCAACACCGGCTGCACGCCGACCAAGACGCTGGTCGCGAGCGCCTATGCGGCTCATCTCGCGCGGCGGGCCATGGATTTCGGCATAAAGGTCGGGCCGGTCAGCATCGATTTCGCCGCCGTCATGGCGCGCAAAGACGCCGTGGTCGGCAATTCCCGCTCACATCTCACGGACTGGCTGGAAGGCATGGCGAATTGCACCGTCATCCGAGGTCACGCCCGCTTCCTTTCTCCAACTACGCTCGCCGTTGGCGACGACGTGCTCGAGGCGGAACGCTTCTTCATCAATGTTGGTGGCCGAGCGGTTCTTCCCGACTTTCCGGGTCGCGATCAGGTGAGGACGCTGACCAACACGACGCTGCTTGAACTCGACGCCCTGCCCCGGCGCCTTGTCGTCGTTGGCGGGAGCTATGTCGGGCTCGAGTTCGCGCAGGTTTTTCGACGCCTGGGAGCGGAAGTCACGGTGGTGGAAAAGGCGGCGCGACTCGTTGCGCGGGAGGATAACGAAGTCTCGGATGCGATCCGCGAAATCCTCGAGGCGGAAGGCATCGAGATCCGGCTTGAATCGGAATGCATTCAATTCGAACCGCGCGGCGCGGAGATCGCGGTCGGCGTCAATTGCACATCTGGCGAACCCGAGGTTCTAGGTTCTCATGTGCTGCTTGCGGTCGGCCGCCGTCCGAACACCGACGATCTCGGGCTCGAGGCCGCGGGCGTGAAGGTCGACGCACACGGCTATATCGTCGTCGACGAATCCTCTGAAGACCAACGTTCCGCACATCTGGGCGCTCGGCGATTGCAACGGCCGCGGCGCCTTCACCCACACTTCGTACAATGATTTCGAGATCGCCGCGGCGAACCTGCTCGACGGCGCCGACGCGCAAAGTGAGCGATCGCATTCCCGTTTACGCGCTCTATGTCGATCCACCGCTCGGGCGAGTCGGCCTGACCGAGGCCGAAGCGCGGGCCAAAGGGCATAATGTCCGGATCGGTCGCCGGCCAATGACGCGCGTTGGTCGCGCGGTCGAGAAGGGCGAAACGCAGGGGTTCATGAAGGTCGTGGTCGACCGCGACACCGACGCCATCCTCGGCGCCGCAATTCTTGGCGTCGGAGGCGACGAGGCGATCCATGGCGTGATCGAGGCGATGGCCGCGGGCGCAACAGCTTCGGCCTATACCCGCGTCGTGGCGATCCACCCGACGGTCTCCGAACTTGTGCCCACGACCTTCGGCGACCTCTCGCCGTGAATACGCGTTGTCGTAGACGAAACGGAGCGGCCTGCCGCTTGCACCTCGATGTTTCCAGCCGAACTCTTTGTGCTAGGCTGGCTCAGAATTGTCAGACGGAGAACGGACATTGCCCGAAGCGTCCCGACCGCCTCCGCGCAATCCTATTGGATCGCTCGCGCTCATCGCGGGCGTCGTCGCGTTTGTCGCCGCAACCTTCTCCTATACGGCCGGATGGTTCTCGCCGGAGCGCCTGACGCCGCAGAAGCTTGTTGACGGCTTTGCCGGGCCATCAGGACCGCCGCTCGGCCACCGGCGCAATCACGCCAAAGGAATTTGCTTCACAGGAATGTTTGAGGCGAACGGCGCCGGATCAGAGCTGTCGCATGCTCAGGTGTTCGCCAAAGGTCAGTATCCCGTCATCGGACGCTTCAATCTTGGCACGCCGAACCCGAACGCCGAGGACGCCAAGGAGCGCGTGCGGGGCTTAGGGCTCATGATCTCCACGCCAGACGGCCAGGAATGGCGCATGGCGATGATCGACGCGCCGTTCTTCCCCGTGGCGTCGGTCGAGGCCTTCCGCGAGCTCCAAATCGCATCCGCAAGCAAGGAGCCTGACGCGATGGCGAAGTTCGCCGGAGCCCATCCGGAGATCGCAGCCTTCGGCGGCTGGGCGAAGAGCGCGCCCTGGACCGGCAGTTACGCCGAGGAGCCTTACAACGGCCTCAACAGCTTCATCTTCACAGATGGTTCCGGAAACGACCACGCGGTGCGCTGGTCGCTGACGCCCGCGGCGCAGCCAGTTCCGGTGCCGCCCGAGGAGCTCGCGAAGCGAGGGCCGAACTTCCTCGAAACCGAGATCGTGGATCGCATCAAGGCCGGCCCGGCGCGTTGGACGATGCGGGTCACTGTCGCCAACGTTGGCGATCAGACCGTGGACCCGAGCAAGGCCTGGCCTCAGGACCGACGCAGCGTCGAGGTCGGCACGCTTACGGTGGACAAAATCGAAGCCGAAGCGGACGGTCCCTGCCGCGACATCAATTTCGATCCGACGGTGCTGCCGAACGGCATAAGGACGTCGGACGATCCGTTCCCGGCGGCCCGCTCATCGGCCTACAGGGTCTCCTACGACCGCCGCACGGCGGAGGAGAAAGACTATCCGCGAACCGCAACGGGAGCCGCCCAATGACGAACGTTCAGCGGCTGCGCCCGGTCAGGATCATTCAACGCTTCACCCCGCTGCAGCGAGCGCTGCACTGGCTCATGGCCGTCTGCATCCTGGCGATGCTGTTCATCGGCGTCGGCATGGCATCGACTGTGGCGTCGGAATATTTGACGCTCGTGAACATTCATAAGCCGCTTGGGATCTTGATCCTGATCCTCGCGCTGATCCGCCTCGTTGTGCGCTTGCGCTACGGCGCCCCGCCCCTGCCGCTCGATCTGCCAGAGCCCATGAAACTCGCGGCCTATCTCTCGCACTATGCGCTCTACGCGCTCATGATCGCGATGCCGCTGATCGGCTGGGCGATGCTATCGGCCGCGGAATATCCGGTCGTGATATGGCCGGGCATCTGGCTGCCGCAGATCCTGCCGCTCAACCCCAGCCTGCATACGCTCTTGTGGAACGCGCATTTCTATCTCGCCTTCCTGTTCTTCGCGCTGATCCTGATGCATCTGGCCGCCGGGCTGTTCCACGCGCTGATCCGACGCGACGGCGTGTTCGATGCGATGGGGCCCACGTTTGACGCATGACGAGGTCGCGCCAGCGGAGTGGCGCGAGCCGCCAGCGCCTATTCGATCGCGGTAGCGCCACTCTCGCCGGTCAGGATTGGCGTTGCTTTCGGGCATCGCGCATCGCGCTCGCGTCGTCTCCATTGCTTCGTTTGAATGGCTCTTGACGAGAATACCGACCAGTTGGTACGGTAAGGAATGACCGAATCTCCCTACCGATGGGTGATCGTTGCAGCGGGCGGCCTTTTGGGCTGCGTTGCGATCGGAGCCATGTTCTCGCTGCCCGTTCTGCTGCAGCCCATTGCTCGGGACACCGGCTGGTCGGTGACCGGCGTGTCGAGCGCCATGACCATCGGCTTTCTCGCCATGGCGTTCGGCAGCATCGCCTGGGGCAGCCTCTCCGATCGGTTCGGTCCGCGCGCCATTGTCCTGACCGGGACGATCATCCTGGTTGTCAGCCTGGCGCTGGCGGCCCAAGCGACCTCGCTTGTCGCGTTCCAGTTGATCTTCGGGCTTCTCGTGGGCGGCAGCGCGGCGGCCATCATTGTGCCAATGATGGCCTGCGTCACCGGCTGGTTCGACACCCATCGCAGCCTTGCGGTGTCGCTCGTCTCGGCGGGCATGGGCATGGCGCCGATGACCATGGCGCCCTTGGCCGCGTGGCTCGTTTCGACCCTGAGCTGGCGAACCACGCTCGAGATCCTCGCTGCCGTCGCCGCCCTCCTCATGATCCCGGCGGCGCTTCTGGTGCGCAGGCCTCCGTCGCTCTTAGGGGTCAGCGCCGTGTCAGAGAGCGGGTCCCAATCCGGCATGTCGGTTGGCGAGGCGTTGCGCTCGCCGCAATTCGTCGTCCTGGTTCTCACCAACTTCTTCTGCTGCGCCACCCATTCCGGCCCGATCTTTCATACCGTGAGCTACGCGCAAACGTGCGGCATCCCGCTTGTGGCCGCGGTCTCGATCTACAGCGTCGAGGGGCTTGCGGGCATGGGCGGCCGGATCGGCTTCGGCCTCCTTGGCGATCGGTTCGGCGCCAAGCGCATTCTGGTCCTCGGCCTGCTTGCGCAGGCGTTCGGCGCCCTCGCCTATGTCTTCGCCCGAGGCTTGGGTGAGTTCTATACCGTCGCGGCGATCTTCGGCTTCATTTACGCGGGCGTCATGCCGCTCTACGCGGTTCTGGCCCGCGAAACCTTCCCGCTCCGGATGATGGGAACTGTCATCGGCGGCACGGCGATGGCGGGCAGCTTAGGGATGGCGCTGGGCCCGCTGGCCGGCGGGCTCATCTACGATGCGCTGGCCAGTTACACGTGGCTGTACGTGGGCTCATGGGCCATGGGCATCGGCGCCTTCCTAGTCGCAATGACGTTCAGGCCCTTGCCGGAGGAAGAGCCCGCTAGCGCCCGCTCCGGCATGATGGTCAGTAGCAGCTGATGAACTCGCGATAGACCAAAGCCCTAGCCGTTCGTTTCATAGGCCACATAGGCCCAGGGCTTTGCCGCGCGGGTCCGCGCCAGTTGGTCAGCCTGGCTTATGCGGCGCGGGCGCGCCTGCGCTTGGCAATCGCGAGCGCGCTTAAGGTTGCAAAGCCGCCGAGCATCATCGTCCAGGTCGGCGTCTCAGGAACGGGAGACGCGCCTATGAGCAAGAATTGGAGAGTGCCGACCTCATCCGATATGACGTCATAGAGACTGTAGGAGGCCCCAGCGGTGAATACCGGATGGTCTTCGCTACCCGAATAGAGCTGCTCGCCAGACGCAATAAAAATGCCCAGTTCTGTTATAAAACCGCCGCCTTGGCTTGCATTGAGAAATTGGATGTAGGTGAGTTCCGGCGCGGGGGAGCCGCCAGTTATCGGCACTGTTGTGCTGGATCCCAATGCATAAGAATCCGGCGTCGGATTCGTGTCTTGAGACCACCAGAAGTCATCGGAGTTCTGATTCCCATCTGGCCTGAATCGTGGCTGCCTTCGCCGAAAGGGACAGGAGTATCAATCCGACGCCGAGAGCGGCGCCAATCAGTCTCGTCAGCATGCATTCCCCCCAAACGCCGCCACCTACACGCTCGGCCGTAGAAGCGACAATGAAATGGGAAACACGCGGACGTGAGCTAAGTCAACACGTGTTCGGCGGAGCGGAGCGCACGCTCATTAGCGCTGGATGCTCGATCCGGCCTTGGATCGCCGCGCCGCTCGCTTGCGCCCAGCTGGCGCTGACGGATGATCGTGAGCACGGATTCAAGGCGGATTGTCATTCCCCGCCTACCGCTCCTCGCAATGACAAGATCGTCAACGTGCGCGCCACGTTAAAGTCGAATGGCGAGGCTTCGTTCCGGAATGGCAGGCGCGACTTTCTCGTCCTTGTTCGCCTGCTGCAGGGAACTCCACGAAAAGATGAAAAGACTGACGGCCGTGAGCCCAAGTCCGGCGAAGAACGTCCATCCCGCCTCGAAGCGCAAGCCCTCGATCCATGGCGACAGGCAAAACGCGATGAGCGCCGCGATCGCCGGCTCCAGGTTCTGGAACATAGTGACGAAGCCATTGTCGTTGCCGGTGGTGTTGAGCGCCTTTTGATAGAAGACCCGCCCGATCGTATCGGCGAGAATAATCCCGGCGACCATCAGAAGCGTGAGCTCGAGATGCGAAAATAAGGGTTCGCCCCGCGCGATCACCAGCATCGCGGTCACGGGGATCAGGACGGCGCCGCCCACGAGGATGTTCGCTGCAATCACGCCGGATGCGTTCAGGTCCGAGAACCACTTGGACATGAGCGAGGCGCTCAGAACCGTGAAGATCGGGATCGGCAGCGCGAAGAGCCAGGATCCTTTCAGAAGCTCAGCGACGAGACCGGAACCGTCTTTCGTCTGGCTCCAGGCCACGGCCGTTGCGCCAAGAAAGGCCACGGCCGCGCAGAGGAAGAACACGAATGGCGAGACCGGAATCGGCGTCCGGCTCAGGAGCAGCGCAACGAGCGCGCCCCAAAAGGGGCCAAGGTTCAGGATCGCAACGACAACGACAGGATGAGCGTGGCTCAGGCTGACGTTGTAAAGGACGAGGCCCGCGGCGCTGACCGCGAAGATCGCAGCCAATTTCCAATAGTTTGCCATCGAGCCAAGCGCGCCAACAAGTCCACGGCGGCCGTCGGCGGAGATCAGCAGAAGCGGGACGGAGACGAGAAGCGCGATCTGGGTCAAGAAAATGAACTGGAAGACGCTCAATTGCTGGGCGGCGGGAGACGATAGCGGCGCTTGAGCGGCGATTAGCACTGACGCGGCAAGCGCAAAGGCGCTTCCAAGAGCGCGGGACGTCATTGGTTTCTGCATGCAATCAGTACGCAGGGCTCGGCATTTCCGCTCACGGTTTGGTGAGAAGATCGCTCACGGAGCGATCACGCTTTCGTGATCGCCGACTTCACGGAGACAGAGCCGGAGGCGCGAGGCCTCGTGCGGCCAACCGGACTCGCCATTCCATCCTCAGCTCTCGCCCTGGATGGACCCTTTGCGACATTGTGGCTCTTATAGGGATACCTGTTGGTTTATTTATATACGTGGCCAGTTCCGGGCGTCTTGGCCGGGCTCGACCCGGCCATCGACGAGAACACGGTCGGTCCAATCTAATGCATTGATTATAAGTAATTATCCGCGCCGATGACCGATGGCGGAGCCGGGGCCGCGTGGACGGCCGGCACAAGGCCGGCCATGACGGCAGAGTCAAGTCAATCAACAAGTATTGCTATAAGCGCCAACATTGCCTTGCTGAAAAGCAGAATATGCCTTATGGTGTTCTCTCAGTCCATATCCACCGATGGGCCAGCGATGAGCGAAAATCAGGAACCGCAATCCGGACGCGCCCGCGAACGGTCGCAAGCGAAAGCGCGCAAAGCGGCTAAGCTCGCCTGGAGCCAGAGCTCGTTCGACTTGCTCGCGTCCGGCTACAGTCCCGAACAAATCGCGGAAGTCCGCAAGGTCAGCGTTCGGACAATCCGCCGGGAGATCGATGCCGCCGTCGCCCGGCGTCGGCTCGACGCGCCGGAACGCTATGTCCACTTGCAGGTCGCGAGGCTCACCAAGGCGCTGCGCTTCGCGGACGCTGCCCTCGAGCGCGGGGACCTGAAAGCCGTGCGGGCGCTCGTGACAGTTGTTTCGGCGATGGATCGCTATCACGGGCTGACCGCCCCTCGGGGCCAGTCTAGCTCCAGTCCTCCAGACGCGCTCGACCTCCTGTCTTCACCGCCGCCCGCGCTCCCGACCCTCAGGCTGTCCCATGCCGTTTCGCCTGCCGAAGAAGCCCCGGCGGAATCACAAGAGGTGACAGTTTTCGGCGCCTAAGTGATTGAAAACGATCGACCTCAGCCAAAGGCGCGGGCGGCCCCGAAGCGGCGCCTAGCCTTCGAACCGATTGTTCTTCGGAAAGCCCTTTGGCGGCAGGCGGCCGGCTTCGGCGCGATTGCCGATCCACTCCTTGAGCTCGGGCCTTCGCGACGGTGAACGTGCGCCCGGCCGAGTCGCGCCAGGTGAGCCCCTCGGCGATAGCGAAGACCCTGGCGTCGGAAATGCCGCCGTCCTTGTAGCGCTGAAGCCGCGTGCCCTTGCCGCGCGCCATTTCGTTGAGCTGCGTAAACGGGAACACGAGCAGCCTGCGGTTCTGCCCGATGATTGCGACATGGTCGCCGGCGGCTGAAACGATCAGCGCCGCGGTCGCCGGGCTCGTGACGTTGAGCACCGCCCTGCCCTTGCGTGTCGAGGACAGAAGCTCGTCGTCGCCGACGATGAAGCCGTTGCCGTCGCTCGACGCAATGAGGCGTTTCACGCCCGCCGCGTAGGCCCAGACAGCGACGATGGAAGCGCTCTCGTCGATGTCGGCCATGAGGCGGATCGGCTCGCCCTGCCCTCGTCCGCCGGGCAATTTCGAGGCTTCGAGCGTGAACACCTTGCCGTCGCTCGCCAGCACCAGAATCTTCGAGGTCGTTTCGGCGAAGAACGCCGTCTTCAAGCCATCGTCGCCTTTGAACGTAGCCGTGGACAGATCGGCGACCTGGCCTTTCATCGCGCGGATCCAGCCCTTCTGCGACACGACGATGGTCAAGGGTTCGCGCTCGATCATCGCCTCGGCGAGATCGGCGACGATGACGTCGGGCGCCGCTTCGAAACTGGTGCGTCGCCGGCCGAGCTTGGTGTCGGGGCCGAATTTCTTTTTGACGTCGCGGATCTCGACCGCGATCATCTGCCATTGCTTCTTTTCGCTGGCGAGCAGCCCCTCGATCGTCGCTTTCTCCTTGCTCAGCTCATCCTGTTCCTTGCGCAGCGCCATTTCCTCGAGGCGGCGCAGGCTTCTCGAGCCGTGTGTCGAGAACGTAGACGGCCTGCATCTCTGACAGGCTGAAGCGGGCTTTCAGCGCCTCTTTCGGGTCATCGTCCTCGCGAACGATGCGGATGACCTCGTCGAGATTGAGAAAGACGATGATCATGCCGGCGAGCAGTTCGAGCCGCTTGTCGATCGCCGCCAACCGGTGACGCGAGCGCCGCACCAGCACGTTGCGGCGATGATCGAGCCATTGCCTGAGCGCTTCGCCAAGCGAAACGACTCTTGGCGTCACACCATCGACCAGCACGTTCATGTTGACCGAGACGCGCGCCTCGAGCTCGGTCATCCTGAACAGGGATTCCATCAGCGTTTCGGCCTCGACCGCGCGGGTGCGCGGCTCGAGCACGATGCGCACGTCCTCGGTCGATTCGTCCCGGACGTCGGCGAGCAGCGGAATTTTGCGCTCGTTGAGAAGGTTCGCGATCTGCTCGATCAGCCGGGACTTCTGCACCCCGTAGGGAATTTCATTGACGACCGCGACCCAACCACCACGGCCCGTATCTTCCTTCGTCCAGCGCGCTCTCACCCGAAAGGCGCCGCGGCCGGTCCGGTAGGTTTCGATGATTGCGGACCTGTCGTCGATGACCACGCCGCCGGTCGGGAAATCCGGCCCTGGGACAAAAGTCGCAAGCGCCTGCGCGTCAGCGTCGGGATGGGCGATGAGGTAGAGCGCAGCGTCGCAAAGCTCGGCGATGTTGTGCGGCGGAATCGACGTCGCCATGCCGACCGCGATGCCCTGCGAGCCGTTCGCGAGCAGGTTCGGCACCGCCGACGGCATGACGATCGGCTCTTTCGCGTCGCCCGAGTAGTTGTCACGCCAATCGACCAAGTCTTCGTCGACGCCCTCCATGATGAGGCGCGCCACATCAGTCATGCGCGCTTCGGTGTACCGATAAGCGGCGGCGTTATCGCCGTCGATGTTGCCGAAATTCCCCTGCCCCTCGACCAGCGGATAGCGCGAGACGAAGTCCTGTGCGAGACGCACCAGCGCCTCGTAGATCGCCTGGTCGCCGTGCGGATGAAACGAGCCCATCACGTCGCCGACGATCTTCGCGCATTTCTTGAAGGCCGTGCCGGGGTCGAGCCTGAGAATGTGCATGCCATAGAGAATGCGGCGGTGCACGGGCTTCAGTCCATCGCGAGCGTCCGGAAGCGCCCGGCCCATGATGGTGGACAGGGCGTAGGCGAGATAGCGCTCCTCGAGCGCATCGCGCAGGTTGATGTCGATCGGGACCGATGGCGGGGCCGGAGGCGGCGGAACAGGTTTGGCCATGGGTTGCGGTTACCCCGAGGCTTGAGTCGCCGCAAGGCTGTTCGCGTTTTGGACGCTAAGCGGGCCTCTGATCGCTTTCCCCTAACGTAACGTCAGGGAACGTTGCCTGAACAGGGGATGCGTCCTCCGAAATGCGCCCAGATGGCCCGCGCACGCGCTGGATGAAATTGCACAATCATTTTTGAGTGAACTCCTCAAATATGTCGTGAACGCTCGCTTGCCCATTGAGCGGCTCAAGTAGAGCATTACATCACTGAGTCGAGCCGTCGGCATGAGACTTGCTGAGGCGGAGTTCAGCGTGGACTTGGGTTTAGAGGAGGAAGACTCCCAGGGATTCGGCATCACTCCAACTTAGAACCCGCAAAGGGGACTGAGATGATCGCTCGAATCGCTGTGTTGTTGTTTGCTTTGTCCGCTGGCGGCGCGGACGCGCATGACTACTGGTCGGACGGAAAAGCTATTCCCGACTGGGTGAAAGCTTCGTGCTGCGGGCCGGCGGACGCGCACCACCTTCGGCCCGAGCAGGTGCACCGGATCTCGGACGACTATTACTCGGTCGACGGTTACGTCCGCCGCATTCCCGTCGTCCAGGCGCTGCCGAGCCAGGATGGAGATTATTGGATCTTCTACCGGGACGATGGGGCGAACGGACAATCCGGCATCTATTGCTTCTTCGTGCCGATGGCGTTCTGATTCCCGTCGACGATTTGGTAGATCCGGATTGGCGCTGAATGCGTCTCCGCTGCGCGCTTTCCTGTGAAGCCGCCGCGCCGAGGGGATGACGTGCGGCCTCCAGGCGCCTACATAGCGGGCTCGCGGCCGGAGGTTCGCGGCCCCGGCCCGCGCGCGGCGCCGTCGCCGCCCCGCTAGCCGCGTCTCGAAACGCGCCTACTGGGGGAGAGCCGGCGATGCCGCCGATGATATCGATCGCCGCTGTAACCAAGCGTTACAAGTCAGGCCTCGTCGCTCTCCACGCGATCGATCTGGAGATCGACAGAGGCGAGATTTTTGCTCTTTTGGGTCCGAACGGCGCCGGCAAGACGACGCTCATCGGGGTCGTCTGCGGCTCCGTGTCGATGACTTCAGGCAAAGTCCTCATCGATGGACACGATGTCGTCCGGGACTATCGCGCCGCGCGGTCTATCGTCGGGCTCGTGCCCCAAGAGATTGCGCTCGATATCTTCTCCACCGTTTGGCGAGCCGCGACGTTCAGTCGTGGTCTGTTCGGGCGGCCGCCCAATCCCGCCTATATCGAGCAATTGCTGCGCGAACTTTCCTTGTGGGACAAACGCGATACGCGGATCGTCGAATTGTCGGGCGGCATGAAACGGCGGGTCATGATCGCCAAGGCGCTTGCTCATGAGCCAGACGTGCTGTTCCTCGACGAGCCGACCGCCGGCGTCGACGTCAATCTGCGACGCGACATGTGGGCGCTGGTGCGACGCCTGCGCAGCCAGGGCGTCACGGTCATTCTGACCACCCACTATATCGAGGAAGCAGAGGAGATGGCGGACCGCGTCGGCGTCATCAATAACGGCCGGATCGTGCTGGTGGAGGAGAAAGCGGCGCTCATGCGCAAGCTTGGCAAACGGCGCCTGACGCTCGCGCTGCAGAAGCCGCTGCCGGCGCTTCCCACAGAGCTGGCCGGCTGGCCGCTCGAACTCGAGGACGACGGCCGGCGCCTTTCCTATCGCTTTTCCGCGGGAGCTGAGGACACCGGGGTGCCGACGCTTTTGCGTCGCCTCAACGAGATCGGCATCGATTTCAAGGATCTCGACACCAGCACAACCACGCTCGAGGACATTTTCGTTGACCTCGTGGGGCGCGCCGCGTGACGGTTTCGGCGATCAACCTGAGCGGCGTTTGGTCGATTTACCGCGCCGAAATGCAGCGCACGCAGCGCACCATTCTGCAGAGCGTCGCGACTCCCGTCATCACGACCGCGCTCTATTTTATCGTCTTCGGAGCGGCGATCGGCGGCCGCATTCGCGAAGTGAGCGGGGTCAGCTACGGCGCCTTCATCGTGCCGGGCCTCATGATGCTCTCGCTTCTCACGCAGAGCATCTCCAACGCGTCGATTGGCATTTACTTCCCCAAGTTCACGGGTCAGATCTACGAGCTCCTCTCGGCCCCGATATCCGCGATTGAGGCGGTCTGCGCCTATGTCGGCGCCGCAGCGACCAAGTCGATCGCGATCGGCCTCATCATTCTTACAACCGCCGCGCTGTTGGTGCCGCTGCGCATCGAACACCCGTTCTGGATGATCGCCTTTCTCGCGCTGACCTCGATCGCCTTTAGCCTGTTCGGCTTCATCATTGGCATCTGGGCCAAGAACTTCGAGCAGCTCGCGGTTATCCCTTCGCTGGTGGTGACGCCGCTCACGTTTCTCGGCGGCGCCTTTTATTCGATCGACATGTTGCCGCCCTTCTGGCGCGCGGTCAGTCTGTTCAATCCCGTGGTCTATCTGATCAGCGGCTTTCGTTGGAGCTTCTATGGCCAGGGCGACGTCAGCGTCGGCGCGAGCCTCGGCTTCACGGCGCTGTTCATCGCCGTTTGCCTCGCGGTTCTGGCATGGATCTTCCACACCGGATGGCGCCTCAAGCCGTAGTGCGTAACGCGCGGTTGAATTGACCAGACGAAGGCTTTGGCTTCAAGATCGACCGAACATCCTCGAAAATCGTGGAGTGTCGCCATGCCTTCAGGCCTCATCATTGTCACCGGAGGTTCGCGCGGCATTGGCGCAGCCATCTGCCGCCGTCTCGCCGCGGACGGCCATGCGGTCGCGGTCAACTACACCGCTGACGCCAAGGCCGCCGAGACGACCGTCGCGGAGATCAAGAAGTCAGGCGGCCGGGCGCAGGCGTTCCAGGCCGATGTCGCGGACGCAGCTCAGCTTCCTCGGCTATTTGAACAGGCGACGAAAGCGCTCGGACCGCTCGCCGGCCTCGTCAATAACGCCGGCGTCACGGGAGCCGCCGTCACGACCGACCAGCGGGAAGCTGCGGAGCTGACGCAGCTCTTTCAGATCAACGTGATTGGGACCATCCTCGCCTGCAAGGAGGCCGTCCTCCGACTCTCGACCAAGCACGGCGGCGGCGGTGGATCGATCGTCAACATCTCGTCGATCGCCGCGAGGCTTGGTGGGCTGCCGGGGCTCGCGAGCTACGCAGCGACCAAGGGGGCCGTCGAGAGCTTCACCAAGGGCCTTGCAACCGAGGTCGGGCCCGAAGGCATCCGGGTCAATGCGGTTGCGCCCGGCTTCACCGCAACCGACCTGACCCGCGACCAGATCGCCCAGCCAGGCTTCCGCGAGCGCATCGAGGGGATGACTCCCTTGCGCCGCGTCGGCGCTCCCGAAGAGATCGCGGAGGCCGCGGCCTGGCTCATCTCGCCAGCGGCCGCCTTTGTCACCGGCAGCGTGGTGACGGTCTCGGGCGGACGTTGAAGGAAAACGATCGTCGGAATGGGCTGCGGGCCTCATTCGGCTGGCTCACAGCTCCGTCCGGAAGGACGCCCTATGGCTGGGCGCCTTCTCCTGGCCGCGCTATTCAGGACGAGGCGGAGAATGGGCGCTCTTGGTCAGAAGCAACCAGCGTCCGCAAGGTGATCGAATAGCGAAGCCGGTCGAGAGCGGGAATGCTGTGCTCCCAGACCGTGCGCGCGGGCCCCGAAAGCAGATAAGCCGAACGCGGCTCAGCCGTGAGCGACGCGCGGTCCCAAGTTTGGCCCGCCTTGCGGCGAAAGCGCAGAGTGCAAGGTGCAAGCAGCGACACGCCGACGACTTCGTCGAACTGCGCCTTGTCTCGATGCCAGCCGATTCCAGCGCCGGGCCGATATTCGTTGATGAGAACCTGGCTGAAGATTTCCTCCGGGCGGTCGAAAATCGCGGCGACCTTGCGCCGCAGAGGAATGAGAAACGACGGAAACGGCGCAGCCTCCACGACCGCGCGACGATCATAGTCATAGCGGTAGCCGAAGCTCACGACTTGGCGGTTGGCCAGAAATCCTTGAAAGTCGAACGGCTTGAATGGAAGCGCGCCAAGTTCGTGGGCAAGCGCTTCCTCTTCCTCGACGGACAGAACGTCCGCATAATAGCGGAACCCCTCCGGTAGGCCCGAGGACGCGGCAAAGAGATCGGTCTGGCTGGAGGGCGACGCGGGACGGGCGCGGCGGGTTGGAGCATTCATCCGCCCATAGATAAGCGGCGCCGGAGGCTATCCAAGGCGCCCCGGCAGGCGTCTGCTCTACTCCCCTCGCCGGGCTGCCGCCGCCCATTCGAGCGCGGCGCTCTCGTCGGCGCGAGCGAATTGGCGGATGTGAACGGGCGAGGCCTCAAAGCTGTTGAGCCTGGCTCCGTCCATCTGTTCAGCGTCGACGACGACAGCGAGCTTGACCAACGACTTGTGGGCGAGCGCGGAGGTCGCAAGCCCACGCGCCAATTCCGCAAAATCGCCGCCAAAATCCGGGGCGATAATCACAACGAGGCCGGTTGCGGCTTCTCCGACGGCCGCGTTGATCGCCGCCTCGACGTCCTGAGCCTCGATCGCCCCGCTCGCGCGTAACGCCACAGTCTGCGCTGGCCCGTCCTGCACGCGTTCCAACATCGGCTGCTCACGTTCTCGCCGCTCTTCCAGCGATCAGATTTCCCCCGAAGCTCCCTTAACAGATTGCCGGCAATTGTCGCGAGCAAAGATCATCGAGACGCGACCAACGTCAAAACTCGCCGCGCCGGCATCGCAGGCCGGCTACCCGATGGCGTGGCGCTTGGCGAAGGTCTCCAGGTTGACCGCGCCGCGGCGGTGCGTCCCCTCGCCGATCTTGTGGACGCCGTCATGCGCTTCGACCGCGAGCAGCATAGAACGGCCCGAGACTTCAAGAACCTGTGCAGTGGCGACGACCGTGCGCCCGACCGGAGTCGGCGCGAGATGGCGCACATTGACTTCGCTGCCGACGGTCACCCATCCCCCAGGCAAATGCGGCGCCGCAGCCGCCGCAGAAGCCATCTCCATCGCCAGGATCATCATGGGGGTCCCGAAGACGAACGGCATGCCGTCCACATGGGCGCCAACCGTGAGTTCACGCGTCACGACGACCTCGTGCCGGCCGGTCATGCCGGCCCGAACGTTGTCGAGCGGCTCCGTCATCGCGTCTCGAGGCTTACCCTACCCCATCGCGCCGCCTACTCGAACGTCGCGCCCCAGGATCCCCAGATGTAGATGCAGCTGAACAAGAACAGCCACACCACGTCGACGAAATGCCAGTACCAGGCGGCGAACTGGAACCCGACGTGATGCTTGGGAGTGAACTGCCCCCTAAGCGCGCGCATGAGACAGACAAAGAGGAAAATGACGCCGATGATGACGTGCGCGCCGTGGAAACCCGTCGCCATGAAGAATGTCGCGCCGTAGATCGAATTCTTGAAGGTGAACGGCGCGTGGATGTACTCGTAGGCCTGGGTGAACACGAACAGCACGCCGAGCGCGATGCCGAGTGCAAGAAAGATATTGAACTGCCGGCGGTGTCCCTCGCGCAGCTCATCATGGGCGACGTTGACCGCGGCGCTCGACGTGAGCAGCACGAACGTATTCATGAGCGGCAACGCGAGCGGATTGATCACCTCCGTGCCCTTCGGCGGCCAGATCCCGCCGCTGAAATCGAGGAGCCCGTAGGTCTGGGGGTCGGCGGGATTGAGCGCGTTCCAGAAAAACGCCCAGAACCAGGCGAAGAAGAACATGACCTCCGAAGCGATGAACAGGATCATGCCAAAGGTCAGGCCATGGCGCACAATAATGTTGTGGTAGCCACCCTGAGCCTCGGAGATGACATCGCGCCACCAGCCCGCCATGGTGAACAAGATGCCCGCGACGCCGACTGTCAGAAGCCCCGAGCCTAAACTCGCCCCGTGCATGAACAAGATGAGACCGAAGGCCGAGAGAAAACCGAATGCCGCCCCAACAAGCGGCCAAGGGCTTGGCTCGACGAGATGAAATCCCGGCCGGTCCGGAACCGCCGCGTCGGTCATAGTCTTCTCCCGTTACTGATCATCCCGCGGGACCCCCGCGATCGGCCGAGCGGCCGGCCGTCGGCTTCTCCGCCGGCGGTGCAAACATCGTATAGGACAGCGTAATGGAATCGACCCTGGCCATCGACGGATCCTTCTCGAGCGCTGGATCGAGGAAGAACACGACCGGCCACTCAGCGCTCTCATGTGGGCCAAGATGCTGGGTCGAGAAGCAGAAGCAGGAGATCTTGTCGAAATACCCGCCGGATACTTCCGGCATCACGTTGAACGTCGCGTGACCTTCAGTTGGACTGTCGCTCAGATTGCGCACGCGGAAATAGACCGTGACGGTTTTTCCCGTGCGGACCTTAATCGACTCGTCCTCCGGCTCGAGACTCCAAGCGAGACCCGGCGCGACATTGGCGTCGAAGCCAACCCGGAGAATCCGATGGCCCTCCGCGTCCGTGTTGGCTTTCACCTGCTGCGGCGTGCCTTCATAGCCAGTCGCGCGGCAGAAGGCGGAGTAGAAGGGCGCCGCGGCGTAGGTGAGGCCGATCATGCCCACCGCCAACGCGATGCCCCCCACGCCAATCAGACGATTGTTGCGTCCTGTGCGACCGCCGACAGACACGGTGCGGCCGTCGTGATCGCGGGAAGCGGTCACGCCGCGCTCCCGTGCCCCACGATGGCCGGCGCATGGTCGTGTTCGTCGCCGAGAATGTGGGGCGGCTCTTCCCATGTGTGGAACGGCGGCGGTGAAGGCAGCTGCCACTCGAGCGTCGTGGCCCCTGGTCCCCATGGATTGGCGCCGGCAACCCGCCTGACCTTGAACGCCTCATAAAGGAGGTAGACGAATATCAGGGTGCCCGCGCCACCAATAAATGCGCCGATCGACGACACCATGTTCCAGAAAGCATAAGCTTCCGTGTAGTCGACGACCCGCCTGGGCATTCCCTGGAAGCCAAGAAAATGCTGGGGAAAAAAGGCGAGGTTGATGCCGACGAAGGACACCCAGAAGTGCCATTTCGCCAGCCTCTCGTCATAGAGATAGCCGGTCATCTTCGGGAACCAGTAGTAGAAGCCTGCGAAGATCGAAAACACCGCCCCGAGCGACATCACGTAATGAAAATGCGCAACGACGTAGTAGGTGTCGTGCAGATAGCGGTCGATCGCCGCGTTGGCGAGCACGACGCCGGTGACGCCGCCGACGGTGAAGACGAAGACGAAGCCGATCGCCCACAGCATTGGCGGCCTGAGCGAAATCGAGCCGCCCCACATCGTCGCCAGCCACGAGAACACCTTCACCCCCGTCGGCACCGCGATCACCATCGTGGCGAAGACGAAATAGCGCTGGGCGTTGAGCGACATGCCGGTTGTGAACATGTGATGGGCCCAGACGGCGAAGCCGAGAAAGGCGATGGCCAGCATCGCGTAGACCATACCGACATAACCAAAGATGGGCTTTTTCGAGAACGTCGCCACGACCTGGCTGACCATGCCGAAGCCCGGGATGATGAGGATGTAGACCTCGGGATGCGCGAAGAACCAGAACAGGTGCTGGAACAGGATCGGGTCGCCGCCGCCGGCCGGATCGAAGAAGGTGGTGTGGAAGTTGCGGTCCGTCAGCAGCATGGTGAGCGCCCCCGCCAGCACAGGCAGCGACAGAAGGAGCAGGAACGCGGTCACCAGCACCGACCACGGGAACAGCGGCATGCGGAACATGGTCATGCCCGGCGCGCGCATGTTGAAGATCGTGGCGATGAAATTGATCGAGCCTAGAATCGAAGATGCGCCGGCGAGATGCATCGACAAGATGACGAAGTCGGCTGCCGGACCCGGCGTTCCCACCTGGCCGGACATCGGCGGATAAAGCACCCAGCCGCCGCCGAAGCCCCTCATGCCCGGGGAGCCTTCGGCGAACAAAGAACACATGAGCAACAAGAACGACGCCACCAGAAGCCAGAACGACATGTTGTTCAGTCTGGGAAACGCCATATCCGGCGCGCCGATCATCAGCGGCACCATCCAATTGCCGAAGCCGCCCATCATCGCCGGCATGACCATGAAGAAGATCATGATGATGGCATGACTGCTGAAGAACACGTTGTACATATTCTTGGCCGCGTCAGCCGAGCCATCCCCGGTCATAACCCCAGAGATCCAGGGGAACACCTGAACCCCCGGCGACATCAGCTCAGCGCGGATCATGATCGAAAGCAGCGTTCCGATCAGGCCGGCAATAATGGCCAAGATGAGATAAAGCGTTCCAATGTCCTTGTGGTTGGTGGAATAGAGATACCGCCGCCATCCAGTCGGGATGTGGTGCTCGTGCTCATGATGAGCATCGACGTCGTGATGAGAGAAGTCGGTGACGGACGCCATGTTTTTAACGACTCCGGTGATGCATGATCGGCAGCCTCATTGACAGCGCCGACTAGGGTTGGACCCGCGGCGCAGCCGCGACGTCGATTTGGTCCGAAGCCGCGAATTGTTTCTTCGCTTGGGCAAGCCAGGCCTCATAATCCGGCTGGCTCAAGACGCGGACATTGATGGGCATGAAGGCGTGATCGATACCGCAGATATTCGAGCATTGTCCGTAGAACATGCCCTCGTGTTCCGCCTTGAACCAAGACTTGTTCAGCCGGCCGGGAATTGCGTCGATCTTAATACCAAACGACGGGATCGAAAAAGAGTGAATGACGTCCTGTGAGACCACGTCAACTTCGACCACCTTCCCGACCGGAACGACCAACTCATGGTCGGCCGTGATGACGTTCGGCTGGCCGGGTTTCAGGTCCTTTTCCTCGACATAGAGCGAGTCGAACGAAAAGCCGCCCTCGGACTTCGGGTAACCGTAGTTCCAATGCCATTGCGAGGCCGTCACCTTCAGCGTCAGGTCCGGCGCGGGGATGACGAGTTGTTGCGTAAGCAACCGGAACGAGGGCACGGCAATGATGACCAGAATAAGCGCTGGCGCCACGGTCCAGGCGAATTCGAGCGCAGCGTTGTGCGTCCGGCGCGAGGGCACGGGGTTCGCGGTCTCGTTGAAACGCCACACGATATAGATGATGAGCGCCAACACAAGCAGCGAGATGCCGATGATCACCGGAAGCAGGATCGAGTTGTGAAACCAGAACATGCCGTCGGCAATTTCCGTATTTGCGGGCAGAAACCCGATCTCCCCAGGTTTGGGACCACCAAAAATCTGCGCCTGCGCCGTTGACGCGGCGAGCGCGGCCAACGGCGCCACAAGACCCGCCCCGATCGCGTTTGAGCGTACGCGCATTACGACCCGTCTCCTTCACTCTGAGCTGTGTCGTTAGCGCAAACGACCGCAATGCGCCACATCCCTCGATTCCAGCGTGGCGCGGCGCGACAATAGACGGCGTGGCAACTCGTTGACAAATGAAAAATTCTTTTCGTCCGCTTCAACGCAAAGGCGACTGTTGCGATGCCGCGTTTCTTGACTTCCTCTTTTTGCTTTTATCTGGCCCATCGGCCCATACGCGGTCGGCGATTGCGACATTTTGTGCTTGGCGGACCGCTTCGGCGCCCGCAATATGCCGTCTGCCTCCTCACCCGAGGCATCGCGCTCGACGCGACGCCTTAAGGACATTGCCCCATGGCGGATCAGAGCGACGAACAGTCGTGGCGACCAATCTTGCTGGCGTTGGCCGCTTTGGCCGCCGCGGGCTGGCTGGCCGCCGGCTTCATGTGGTGGCAAGGCGGGCAAACACGGTCGTCTTTGACTGAGCAGTTGGCCGCCGCCGAACAGGCGCGCCAATCCCTGTCCTCGGACTTGCAGAACCTCGAAAAGACGGCCGGCGCCACTGCTGACCTGAAAAAGCAGGCGGCCGGCGCCGAGAAGGCGCTGTCGGACGCCTCGACCGCGAGGGCGTCAGCGCAGAACGAACTCGCCGACCTGACCAAGCAGATCGGCGACGCCAGGCTCGCCATTTCCGGAGCCCAGGAAGAAGCGAGCGCCAGGACGCGCGATTTGCAAGCTGTCGACGCGCGCTTCAAGGACGAAAGCGACCACGTGGCGGCTCTGCAGAGCCAGGACCAATCCCTTTCGGCTGAGCTGACGCGGTTGCAGGGTGACGCCGACGCTAGCCGCAAGGCGCTCGCGGATGCTCAGACGCAGACCGCATCCGCGCAGAAGGAGTTCGAGGCCTTACAAAGCCAGATCAACGCGGCGACCGCCGAGCTCAACGCCCTTCAAGAGCAAATTCGCGCGGCGAAGCCAGCAACGGGCTCGAGCCCGAATCCGTGACGAGACAGTTCAACCAGAGGTTAACGAGGCTCAGGGGAGATTGTGCGGCTCGGCGCCGCGTGTTTAAACAGAGAACCGATCGGCAGTTTCAGGGCCGCGCCGGAAACTGACGCAGGCGGAAGGCCTCATGGACCAGCTGGTCACCACGGACAAACCTGCGCAGCAGCAAGCCGAGACGCGGCCCTACTCCGCGGCGGAGCTCAAGGCGGCAGTCCTGGCGAAACTGACATACGCGGTCGGCAAAACGCCGGGACTCGCCACGCCGCGCGATTGGTTTCTGGCGGTCACCTTCGCCACCCGCGACATCATCGTCGGCCGTTGGCTGGAATCGCTAGACGGTGTCTACATCGATGGACGCAAGCGCGTCTATTATCTCTCGCTCGAATTTCTGATCGGGCGCCTGTTGTTCGACGCCCTGACCAATCTCGGCGTCGCGCAACCCATGGCGGAAGCGCTCGACGAACTCGGCGTCAATCTGACAGACTTGCGCCGGATCGAGCCTGATGCAGCGCTCGGCAACGGCGGCCTCGGCCGCCTCGCCGCGTGTTTCATGGATAGCATGGCGACGTTGTCGATCGCTGCGCACGGCTACGGCATCCGCTACGACAACGGCCTATTTCGTCAGATTATTCGCGGCGGCTGGCAGCAGGAAACGCCCGAGGACTGGCTCGTCAACGGCAATCCGTGGGAGTTCGTCCGTCCTGAATACAATTACGCGATTGGGTTCGGCGGTTGGGTCGAAATGGTCGAGCACGATGAGCGCACCAGCCACGTGTGGCATCCGGCTGAGACGGTGGAAGCGGTCGCCTACGATACGCCAATCGTCGGCTGGCGCGGCCGGCATGTGAACACGCTGCGTCTGTGGTCGGCGCGGGCGACGGACCCGTTGAAGCTCGAGGCTTTCAACGCCGGCGACTACGTCGGCGCGTTTTCCGAGAAGGTCCGGGCTGAAGCGATCTCCAAGGTTCTCTACCCTAGCGACGCAACTCCCGCCGGCCAGGAATTGCGGCTCCGGCAGGAATATTTCTTCACTTCAGCGTCGCTGCTCGATCTTATTCGCCGCCATATGAAGCAGTGGGGCGACGTGCGCACCCTCGGCGAGCACGCCGCCGTCCAGCTCAACGACACTCATCCGGCGATCGGCATCTCGGAACTCATGCGCATCCTCGTCGACCTGAACAAGGTCGAATGGGACGAGGCTTGGTCGATCACCCAGGCGACGTTCTCCTACACCAACCACACCCTGTTGCCGGAAGCGCTCGAAACTTGGCCGGTGCCGCTGATGGAGCGGGTGTTGCCGCGCCACATGCAGATCATCTACCTCATTAACGCGGCGCATCTCGACAGCGCGCGACGACGCGGGTTCGTCGATACGGCCATGCTCGCCGGCATCTCGCTCATCGACGAACACGCCGGACGCCGGGTGAGAATGGGGAACCTCGCCTTTATCGGTTCGCACAAGATCAATGGCGTTTCGGCGCTGCACACCGACTTGATGCGCAAGACCGTGTTCCACGCGCTTAATTCGGTCTATCCCGGCCGCATCACCAACAAGACCAACGGCATCACATTTCGCCGCTGGCTCATGGAGTGCAATCCGGACCTGGCCGACATCATTCGCTCGAACTCTCGGCGAGCGCGGGCTCGACGACTATCATGCGCTGAAGGGCCTCGCGGCTTACGCGGACGATTCTTCGTTGCAGGAGCGCGTGGCTCAAGCGCGTCGCAAGCGCAAGGCTGCGCTTGCGCGCGTCATCACCGAACAGCTCAACCTGCGCGTCGACCCGGAGGCGATGTTCGACGTGCAGGTCAAGCGCATCCACGAATACAAGCGTCAGCTGCTCAACCTGCTCGAAACGGTCGCGCGCTATAACGCCATCCGTGCGAACCCGACAATCGACTTCGCGCCTCGGGTCAAGATCTTCTCCGGTAAGGCTGCCGCGAGCTACACTCAGGCCAAGCTGATCATCAAGCTCGCGATCGACATCGCGAAGATCGTCAATTCGGACCCGACCGTGCGTGGCCTTCTGAAGGTCGTGTTCCTGCCGAACTACAACGTTTCGTTGGCCGAGATTATCATGCCCGCGGCCGACCTATCGGAGCAGATCTCGACCGCGGGCATGGAAGCCTCCGGCACCGGCAACATGAAGATGGCGCTCAACGGCGCTCTGACAATCGGCACGCTCGACGGCGCCAATGTCGAGATGCGCGATTTGGTCGGCGACGACAACATCTTCATCTTTGGCCTGACCGCGGCTGAGGTCGAGAGCGCCCGCGCCGGTGGCATCGATTCGACCGAACATATCGCCGCCTCCCCGATTTTGCACGAAGCGCTCGACGAAATCGCTTCCGGCGTATTCTCGACCGACGACGCCGGGCGATATCGCGGCCTCGTCGATACGCTCACCCATCACGATTATTTCATGATCTGCGCTGACTTCGACGCTTACTGGAAGGCCCAGGTGAGGATCGACGAAGCTTGGCGTGACCGGAACCGATGGATGCGTTCGAGCGTTCTGAACACGGCCAACGTTGGCTGGTTCTCCTCCGATCGGACGATAGGCGAATACGCCGAGGAAATCTGGAGCGCGCCGTTCGTGCCGATAAGCTGAAACCATATGGAGATTGCTTTGGGGGAGGGCTGGAAAGCACGCGAGCAAGACCTCGATGCGATTGCGGCTGCGCGCAATTCCGATCCGTTCGCGGTGCTCGGACCGCATCAAACCGCAGCGGGTTGGGTTATCCGCGTTTTTGCGCCTGAGGCGATTTCTGTTCGGGCCCTGACTCTGGACGGCAAGCTCCTTGCCGAGCTGCCACGTCGGAAGCACGACATTTTCGAGGCGCTAATACCGTCGCTCAAGGAGCGCCCCGCATATCGGGTCGAGGTCACCACAGCGCATGGGTCCTATTCATACATGGACTCTTATGCGTTTGGCCCGGCGCTCGGTCCTCTCGACGATTATCTCGTGCGGGAAGGCACGCATCGGCAGCTCTACCGCAGACTTGGCGCCCAGCTGATCCGTCACGAGGGCATCGACGGCGTGCTGTTTGCGCTCTGGGCGCCGAACGCGACTCGTGTTTCCATCGTCGGCGACTTCAATCGGTGGGACGGACGGCGCTGTCAGATGCGTCGGCGCTATGACAGCGGCCTGTGGGAGATTTTCGTTCCGGAATTGACGGTCGGAGCGGTTTATAAATTTGAGCTCTTGGACCCCAACGGGGCGTTGTTGCCTCTGAAAGCCGACCCGTTCGGCTTCGAGGCTGAGCTTAGGCCGTCAACGGCTTCGATCGTCGCCGACAGCGCGGACTTCTCCTGGACCGACGCTGATTACATGGCGAAGCGCGGCGAGGGCGAGCCCCGCCGGAAGCCGATGTCGATCTACGAAGTGCATCTCGGCTCCTGGAGACGCGGCGAGGGCGGACGGTTCCTGACCTACGACGAACTGGCCGACCAACTCATCCCCTACGTCGCCGAGCTGGGTTACACCCATCTCGAGCTTCTACCAATCAGCGAGCATCCGCTCGACGAATCCTGGGGTTACCAGCCGATCGGCCTCTTCGCGCCTACCCGGCGCTTCGGCGATCCGGCCGCCTTCGCGCGCTTTGTGGATCGAGCGCACGCCGCGGGCCTCGGTGTCATCCTCGACTGGGTCCCGGCGCATTTTCCGACCGATCAACAAGGGTTGGCGCATTTCGACGGCACCGCCCTCTACGAGCATGCCGATCCCCGCAAGGGCTTCCAACCGGACTGGAACACGGCGATCTACAATTTTGGCCGGACCGAGGTCGCCAATTTTCTCTACTGCAACGCACTATACTGGGTCGATCGCTTCCACATCGACGGGCTGCGCGTCGACGCCGTTGCCTCGATGCTTTACCTCGATTACTCCCGCAAAGCGGGTGAATGGCTGCCCAACCCGGACGGCAGCAAGGAAAACCGCGAAGCGATCGCCTTTTTGCGCCGCGCTAACGAGCTTGTGTACGGCGGCTTTCCGGGGGCGGTCACCATCGCCGAAGAATCCACTGCCTTCCCCGGCGTTTCGCGACCGACAGACCAGGGCGGCCTCGGCTTCGGCTTCAAATGGAACATGGGCTGGATGCACGACACGCTCGACTACGTGTCGGAAGATCCCATCTATCGGCGCTGGCATCACAACAAGATGACCTTCGGTCTCCTTTACGCTTTCAGCGAGAACTTCGTGCTGCCGATCTCCCACGACGAAGTCGTGCACGGCAAACGCTCGGTCATTGGCAGGATGCCGGGAGACGAATGGCAGCGCTTCGCCAATGCGCGCGCCTTCTATGGCTTCATGTGGGGTCATCCGGGCAAGAAGCTCCTGTTCATGGGCCAGGAGTTTGGGCAAACAAACGAGTGGAACGCCTCGGAGTCCCTTCCCTGGTGGTTGCTCGATTATTGGCCGCATCAGGGCGTCCAAGCGCTGATACGCGATCTCAACCGACTCTATCGCGAAACGCCTGCACTTTACGCTCGCGATTGCGAGCCTGAAGGTTTCCGCTGGATCGTGGTCAGCGACGACACCCAGTCGGTGCTGGCCTTTCTTCGCCAGGGCGTGCAGAGCGATCCGCCGGTTGCGGTCGTCTGCAATTTCACCCCCGCGCCGCGCTTGGGTTACCGTCTTGGCCTGCCCTACCAGGGCTTCTGGCGCGAGGCGCTCAACAGCGACGCCGGCTCCTACGGCGGCTCCAATACGGGCAATTTCGGCGGCGTCACAGCGGAGGCGCAACCTGCCCACGGCTTCCCTGCATCGGCGACCCTGACATTGCCGCCGCTCGCAACCTTGTTCCTCGTTTTCAGTCCGCCATCGGCCTGAGACGGCAGCCCGACGGAGCTCGCGATGCCCAAAATAAAAACGGCGAAGGAACTGGGCATTTCGGCGCCCTATTCGCGCCACGCCATGGCCTACGTGCTCGCTGGCGGCCGGGGCAGCCGCCTGCTCGAACTCACCGACCGACGCGCGAAGCCCGCGGTCTATTTCGGCGGCAAGTCGCGCATCATCGACTTCGCTTTGTCGAACGCGCTTAACTCCGGCATTCGACGCATCGCCGTCGCCACGCAATACAAGGCCCACAGCCTCATTCGCCATCTCCAGCGCGGCTGGAACTTCCTCCGGCCAGAGCGCAACGAGAGCTTCGACGTCCTGCCGGCGTCCCAGCGCGTGTCCGAAACGATGTGGTACCTTGGCACAGCCGATGCAGTCTACCAGAACATAGATATTATCGAGGGCTACGGCCCCCACTTCATCGTGCTGCTGGCCGGCGATCATATTTACAAAATGGACTACGAGAAGATGCTCCAGCAGCACGTCGATTTGGGGGCCGACGTGACGGTCGGCTGTCTCGAGACAACGCTTGAGGAAGCGACCGCCTTTGGCGTCATGCATATTGACGAAAAGGACAACATTATCGCCTTCTTGGAGAAGCCCAAGAATCCGCCCCACATGCCGGGCAAACCCGATGTGGCGCTCGCCAGCATGGGTATTTACGTCTTCGAAACGTCGTTCCTCATTGATATTTTGAGGCGGGACGCAGCGGATCAGAATTCGAGCCATGATTTCGGCAAGGACATTATTCCCTACCTCGTCAAGAACGGCAAAGCGGTGGCGCATCACTTCTCGCAATCCTGCGTAACGTCCAGCGAGGAGGGCAAGGCCTACTGGCGCGACGTTGGAACCGTCGACGCCTATTGGGCCGCAAACATTGACTTGACCGATGTCGTTCCCGATCTCGACCTTTACGATCGTGGCTGGCCGATTTGGACCTATGGCGAGATCACGCCGCCGGCCAAATTCGTCCATGACGTTGACGGCCGCCGCGGCGTTGCTGTTTCTTCGCTTTTGTCGGGCGGCTCCATCATCTCAGGCGCGTCGCTCAGCCGCTCGCTCATCTTCACGGGCGTTCGCGTCCATTCGTACACCACGGTGCATGAGACGGTTGTGCTCCCTTATGTCACGATAGGCCGCAACGTGCGGCTCAACAAAACCATAATTGACAGTGAAGTACACATTCCCGACGGCCTCGTGGTCGGCGAGGACCCCGAGCTTGACGCCAAGCGCTTCCGCCGCACCGAGAGCGGCGTCACGTTGATAACCCAGCCCATGATCGCCAAACTGGCGCAATGAGCGGAGTGAAAGTTCTCTCGGTCGCCTCGGAGGTCTTCCCGCTTATCAAGACCGGGGGTCTCGCCGACGTCGCGGGCGCATTGCCCGCCGCGCTCGCCCGCGAAGACGTTGAGATCAGAACGCTCGTTCCCGGCTATCCGGCGGTGATGGCGAAGCTCATCGACGCGCAGCAGGCGCACGCCTACGACGATCTGTTCGGTGGACCAGCGCGTATTCTCGGCGGCAAGGCGGCAGGTTTGGACCTGTTCGCGATCGATGCGCCCCATCTCTACGACCGGCCGGGCAATCCGTACCTGGGGCCCAACGGGCTTGACTGGCCCGATAATGCGCAGCGGTTTGCGGCGCTCGCGCGGGTCGGCGCAGACATCGGCCTTGGCGCGATTGACGCGTTCCAGCCTCAGGTCGTTCACGCGCATGACTGGCAGGCGGCGCTGGCAGCCGCCTATCTCAACTACGCCGACACGCCGCGACCTGGCGTTGTCACCACGATCCACAACATGGCTTTCCAGGGCCACTTTCCGATGTCGATCTTCGGCGAGCTGGGCTTGCCCCCACAGGCCATTTCCATCGATGGTGTCGAATATTTCGGCGGCGTCGGCTATCTGAAAGCAGGTCTGAGGCTATCCGACCGCATCACCACGGTGTCCCCCACCTACGCGCGGGAGATCATGACGCCTGAGTTCGGCATGGCGCTCGACGGTCTCTTGCGCACCCGCGCCGCAGTCGTGCAGGGGATCGTCAACGGCATCGACGACACCGTCTGGAATCCGGCCACCGACGTCACCCTGCCGCAAAACTATAGCGCGCTGCGCATCGACATGCGCGTTCGCAACAAGATTGCGCTGCAGACCCAGATGGGGCTGGCGCCGGAAGTCGACCGGCCGCTGCTGGGCGTTGTCTCGCGGCTTTCGGATCAGAAGGGCCTCGACTTGCTGTTGCAGGCTCTGCCCGGCGTAATCGCCAGAGGCGCTCAACTCGCGCTGCTCGGCTCTGGCGATCCGCTGTTAGAGGGGGGCTTCACGGCTGCCGCCACAACGAGGCCAGACTCGATCGCTTGCGTCTTGGGCTACGATGAGAAGCTGGCCCATCTCATTCAGGCCGGCGCCGATTTCATCGTGGTGCCTTCGCGGTTCGAGCCTTGTGGCCTCACGCAACTTTGTGCACTCCGGTATGGCGCCCCGCCGATCGTCGCGCGTGTTGGCGGCCTCGCCGACACGGTGATCGACGCCAACGAGGCGGCGACTGCCGCGGGCGTGGCGACCGGCGTCCAGTTCTACCCGCCGGCTGTCGAATCGTTGACCTACGCGCTCAACCGGGCACTCGATATTACTCGCGACCCCGCGGTGTTACGGCGGCTCAGACTTAACGGCATGCGATCGGACGTCTCCTGGCGCGGCCCGGCGAAGCGATACGCCGCCCTTTATCGCGAGATAATCAGGCACGCAGAATGAGCGACCCAAAAGCCATTCGCGGCGTCTTCGTCTCTGCGCGCGGCCTCGAGGCGGCGCTGGTGGCGCCCAACGCCGAGGGCGCATCGCTGTGCGTCTACGACGGCGATCGCGAAACTGCTCGCGCGCCGATGGCGCGTGACGCCGACGGCGTCCTTCGTGGGGTTGCGCCTGGCATCAGCGCCGGCGCGCATTACGGCTTCCGCGTCCAGGGCCCCTACGATCCGAAGCGAGGCTTTCGTTTCGACAACTCCAAACTTCTGGCCGATCCTTACGCCTGGCGTTTCGACCGGCCGTTCCAGCTCCACCCCTCGATGTTTAAGTTCGGTGAGGACACCGGCCCGCACACACCGAAGGCGATTGCTGGAGAGCCGGCCGCAGGAGAGCCGGGACATAAGCGCATCGCGCCTGAAGCGCTGGTCATCTACGAGCTCAATCTGCGCGGCTTCTCGCGCCTCAACTTGACGATCCCCGAAGCCGCGCGCGGGACATTCGCAGGCCTTGCTCATCCGGCGTCGATTGAGCACCTAGCCAAGCTCGGCGTCACCGCTGTCGAGATCATGCCGGCCGACCCGTTCGTCGACGATCGGCATATGCCCCCTCTCGGCCTCTCGGACGCATGGGGCTATAACTCGGTCGTGTTCGGCTCGCCCGATCCGCGTCTGGCGCCAGACGGTTGGGCCGATGTTCGAGCAGCGACCGACGCGCTGCACGCGGCAGGCATGGAGGCCATTCTCGACGTTGTCTTCAACCATAATGGCGAAAGCGACCAGCTAGGGCCGACTCTGTCGTTCCGCGGCCTCGACAATCAAGCATGGTTCCGACTGGACCCAAAGAATCCAGAGCTTTACGTCAACGATACCGGCACCGGGAATTGCCTCGCGCTGGATCGACCGCTTGTTATCGAAATGGCGATTGGCGCGCTCAAGCGGTGGATGATCTACGGCGGGTTCGATGGCTTTCGTTTCGATCTCGCCACGACACTCGGCCGCAGCGAAACGGGGTTCGACCCCGCGGCTCCGTTTTTCAAAGCGCTCGCCGCCGATCCCATACTCGCTAAGGCGCGTCTCATCGCCGAGCCTTGGGACATCGGCCCGGGCGGCTATCGCCTCGGCCAGTTCGGCCCCGCCTTCGCCGACTGGAACGACCGTTTTCGCGACGCCGCGCGCCGCTTCTGGCGCGGCGACCCCGGGCTGCGCGGCGAGACCGCCACCCGAATCGCTGGTTCGCGCGACGTATTCGGACGCGCCGCGGCGCCGTCTACCGGCGTCAATTTTGTCGTGGTCCATGACGGCTTCACGCTCCGCGACCTGGTTTCCTACGACCACAAGCACAACGAAGCCAACGGCGAGAACAATCGTGACGGCACAGACAACAACAACAGCTGGAACCATGGCGTCGAGGGGCCAAGCGACGATCCCGTGATCGTCGAATTGCGTTCGCGCGACGAGCGCAATTTACTCACGCTTTTGCTCGCGTCGCGCGGGACGCCGATGCTCGGCATGGGTTCGGAGCTCGGCTTCAGCCAGGGCGGCAACAACAACGCCTACGCTCAGGACAACGCGACGAGCGCGATCGACTGGCGCGCCGCCGACGCCTCCCTGATCGCCTTCACAACAAGGCTCATTGCGGCTCGTCGCGCCAATGCTGCGCTATCGCGCGACGCGTTCCTGACCGGGTCGCCATTCGACGCGAGCCAGCTCCCCGACGTCGAATGGCGCGACGCCAATGGGCCGATGACCCAGAGCGGGTGGAACGATCCCAAGGGGGACGTTTTCGTTGCGGTCTTCTCCACGCCTCAGAGCGACAGCGTCGATCGAGTAGCCGTGGCGATGAACCGCTCGAACGCGGACGCGGAGGTTCACCTGCCCTCGCCGCGCCCTGGGATGGCGTGGCGCGCCGTCATCGACACGTATGATCCAGCAGCGCCTGAGCGCTGGCTCGCGCTCGCCGACCTCGTCCGGCTTCGAGCACGCTCGTCGCTTATCCTCACTGAGGCGAGAACGGCGGGTGGCGGCCTTAATTCCGGAGCCCCCGGCGCCGAAACGATCGGCAAGCTCGCCAGCGCGGCCGGGATTGCGGCGGAATGGTCGGACATCAGCGGCAAACGCACGATTGTTTCGCCGGAGACCAAGATCGCGCTTCTGTCAGCGCTCGGCGTTGAGATCGGTAGCGAATCTCAGGCGCGCGACAGCACGACGCGGCTCATCGACGAAACGCGGCTCCGCCGCCTGCCCTTCTCGCTTGTGCTGCGCGCCGATCAGCCACTCGTCGCGTCCTTGCGCGACACGCCTCGCAAAACGGATGCACGGATCGAGCGCGAAGACGGCGCTGTCGCGGAATGGTCGATCGAGGCCGGCGACGGCGTCCGGCGCGACCTGGCGGATGGACGCTCCGTCACCGAGCGCACGATCCCATTGCCCATGCTGCCGCTCGGGCGCCATCGGCTCATTGTCGACGGCGTCGAATGCGCGCTTACTGTCGCCCCGCCGCAAACTTACAGCCCCACATCGGCCTCACGTAAGCGTTTTGGCGCGGCGGCGCAGCTCTACGCGCTGCGTCGCGCGGACGACAGCGGTCGCGACCAAGGGATCGGCGACTTCTCAGCGCTCGCAGTCGCGGGAGAGAAGGCAGGCCAAGCCGGCGCGGCCTATCTCGGCGTCAGCCCGTTGCATATGCTGTTCCCGCGCGACCGAGGGCGGGCGAGCCCGTACTATCCATCAGATCGCCGATTCCTCGACCCGATGTTCATCGACGTGCAGGACGATTCAGGCCTGCCGCGCGACGAGGCGCTCACAGCCGTGCTCGCGTCACTGGCGCCGCAGTTTGCCGCCGCCTCGGCGACAACTCATGTCGAGTACGGGGAGATGTGGCTCGCCAAGCGCGCGGCGCTCGAAGCTTGGAGCGCGGCCTTCGCGCGCCTTCGCGCGGCGCGGCCAACCGACCCGCTCATCGCGGACTACCATACCTTCGCGAGATCGGGCGGCGAGACGTTGCGACGCTTCGCCGCCTTCCAAGCGGCCGCCGACGGAGAAGCCGGCCCAAATTGGGCTCTCTGGCCGCAGGATCTGCGCAACGGCGACCCAAAGGCGATCGACCATGCAATTGAACGCAACCGCCAAGGCTTTGAGTTTGCGCTTTTCTGCCAATGGCTCGCCGATCGCCAGCTTGGGCGAGCCGCACAGCGCGCGCGGGACCACGGCCTGGAGATCGGTCTCTACCGCGACCTTGCAGTCGGCGCGGCGCCGGACGGCGCCGAATCCTGGGCGCATGCAGGGGCGCTTGCGCGCGGCGTCACGATCGGCGCGCCGCCCGATCCATTCTCCGTGCAAGGGCAGAACTGGTGCCTTCCCGCGCTCAATCCGGTGGCCGGCGCACGTGAGGGGTGGACCTCCCTCAGCGCTGTCTACCGCGCCAACATGCGCCACGCCGGCATGCTGCGCATCGATCACGCGATGGGTCTGCAACGCCTGTTCCTTATTCCCGACGGCGCGCGCCCAGCGGACGGCGCCTACCTCTCCTATCCGATCGACGATCTCATCGGCCATATCGCGCTCGAAAGCGAACGCGCGCAGTGCATGGTGATTGGGGAAGACCTCGGCACCGTTCCGGAGGGTTTTCGCGATCGGCTGACACGCGCGAAAATCACCGGCATGCGTGTGCTGTGGTTCGAGCGCAAGGGCGTGGAGTTCGTGTCACCTGCGTCCTATCCGCTGACTTCGGTCGCCTGCGTCGCAACGCACGATCTCGCGACGCTCGCGGGATGGTGGCAGGCCGCCGACATCGCTGAGAGGCTTGAGCTCGGTCTTCTGAGCCTCGGGAAGGCCGGCGAGGCGATCGCCGCGCGGCGGGAGGAGAAGCGCGCGCTTCTGCGCGCCCTCGCCGCGGCAGGATTCACTGTCTCACAGACGGAGGACGGACCGCTTCCCGACGCCACGGCGGCAGCGGTTCACGCGCTGATCGGCGGTTCAGCGTCAACGTTCGCTCACGCCCAGTTCGATGACCTTGTCGGCGAGACGGTCGCGACCAACCTTCCGGGCACCGATCAAGAGCGCCCCAACTGGCGCCTCAAGGTCGGCTCAGACGTTGCGAGCGCCTTCGCCAGTCATCGGGCGCAGTCGATCCTCGCCGCGCTGGCCAAGGGGCGGACATAGCCCTGCGGAAACGCTTTGGCGCCTCGAGCGCACGCCGCGGGTTTTGACGGAGCCGGGTCTAGGTTTTACAAGTTCGCTCGATAGCCGTCCGCGCGTGTCTGGAACGGCTATTGGGAACGCCGGGCGGAAACGCGATGGGTATGACGACGCACGGCGTTTCCATCCAAGACGAGATGGCTTCGAGCGTCCAATCGGGCCGACGATCGGGCCGCGAGGGCGGTCAGACGTCCGATAGCCACGCCGTCGTCCTTGAAGCCAAAGGCGTCTCCAAAACCTTCGCTGGCGTAACGGCTCTGCGCGACGTCGATTTCGACCTGAGGAGCGGCGAAGTTCACGCTCTCATGGGGGAGAACGGCGCGGGCAAATCGACCTTGATGAAGATCCTCGCTGGCGTGCACGTCGACTATGACGGCGAAATCCGGATCGAGGGCGCGCCGGTTCGCTTCTCTGGCGTTCAGGACGCCGAACGCGCTGGCGTCGCGATCATCCATCAGGAGCTCAACCTGGTTCCCGAATTGACTGCGGCCGAGAACATTTTCCTTGGCCGCGAGCCGCTTATCCTCGGGACCATCGTCGACCACAGGCGCATCGTGAAAGCCGCGAGCGCATTATTGAAGCGGCTCGGCATCGAGATTGACGCGCAGCGTCGCATCGCGGAGCTCAGGATCGGCGAACAGCAATTGGTTGAAATCGCCAAGGCGCTGTCGCTGGACGCGCGGATTTTGATCATGGACGAGCCGACGTCCGCGCTCTCGACGGCGGAATGCGAGACCCTGTTCAAGGTCGTGCGACAACTCGCGCAAGCAGGTGTTGCGATCATCTACACCTCGCATCGCCTGGACGAAGTCGTCGCTCTCGCCGATCGGGTGACCGTGCTCCGCGACGGTGAGCGCGTGTTGACCGCCCCGATCGAGGGCCTATCGCAAGGCGCCATCATTTCCGCGATGGTCGGGCGGGAGGTGACGCTCACTCGCCGGGATTCTGTAGCCAGCTCCAGCGCACCCGTTCTTTCGGTGCGCAATCTCACGCTCGACAAGGTGAGCAGCCGCGGCTGGCGGCGCGTTCTCCAAGGCGTGAGCTTCGATGTCCGGCCGGGCGAAATCCTTGGTATCGGCGGCCTATTGGGATCCGGGCGCACTGAGATACTCGAATCGATCTTCGGCGTCGCGCGGGGTTGGCGGGAGGGCGAGATCGCCATCGACGGCGAGCCCGTGTCGATCAATTCGGCGGCGGATGCATGCCGCCTCGGCGTGGCGCTGGTGACCGAGGATCGCAAGGCGCTTGGCTTGCACATTGCTTCGACCATTCGGGACAATGTCGCGCTGCCGTCAGTCGGCGCAGCGTCGCGATTTGGCGTGCGCGGCTTTGCCCGCGAGGCTGAGCTCGCCACCGACATGGTCGATAAGCTCGCCGTGCGTTGCTATGGGATCGATCAGATCGTTGCGACGCTGTCCGGCGGCAACCAGCAGAAGGTCGCCATCGGCAAGTGGCTGGCGACCGGTCCCCGGGTGCTGCTTCTCGACGAGCCGACGCGCGGCATTGACGTCGGAGCGAAACAGGAAATCTATCAGCTCATATTCGGCTTGGCGGCTGAGGGATTGGCTATTGTGGTCGTGACGTCCGAAATGCCGGAACTGCTCCTGTTGTCCGACCGGGTGCTGGTCATGTGCGAGGGTCGGCAAACTGGCGTCTTGTCTGGCGCCGAGGCGACGCAAGAAGCGATCATGCGCCTGGCCGCCCCCGGAATGAGCGAGCGCGCTGGCGCCATGATTGTTCTGCGTCTGCTATCGCGCACCAAGCTCTATTGGGGGCTCGCGATCATTTGCCTGATCGGTGCGTTGGCCTCGCCGCACACCTCGTCGGGCAGGAATATCTTTCTGTCCTTCAACAATCTGACCGACGTCCTGCGCCAGGTATCGATAACCGGCCTCGTCGCCACTGGCATGACCCTCGTCATCCTGCTCGGCGGCATCGATTTGTCGGTCGGCTCGGTCATGGGTTTCTCGACGATCATCTGCGCCATGCTGCTCACTCAGCCTGGATGGACGCCAGCCTCGATCGTGGCGGTGCCTGCGGCGGCGATCGCCGCGGGGCTCGGGGTCGGGTTCCTGGCTCGATTTGTATTCCACGGGCTCGCGCGCGGCCGCGACGTGGATGCCGGCCGGCGAAACGAGACCGTGTTGGGGCCTTGGCGCGGCGTCCGCATTCCAGCGCTGCTCGGCCTCGTCTGCGGCGTGCTCGTCGCTCTAGCCACAGCCTCGCAGGTTTCGACCAAGTTCGGCGTACTCGCGGTGCTGCTTGTCACGCCTTGCGTCGCGCTCGCGCTCGGAGCGATCAACGGAACTCTGATCGTTGCCGGTCGGCTCCAACCCTTCATTGCGACTTTGGCCATGATGGTGAGCGCGCTCGGCCTTGGCCGTCTGACGGCGGGCCAGGACAATGCGGTCATCGCAGTTTACACCGGAACGAACGCCACACAGGCATTCGACGTGTTGCGCTCGATGGTCTGGGGCATCCTGCCGATGCCGAGCGTCTTCTTTCTCGCCGCAATCCTTATATTCGGGGCTGTTCTGCGCTTTACCACTTTTGGCCGCTATATCTATGCGATTGGCGGAAACCCGGAAGCGGCCAAGCTCTCAGGCATCAAAGTCGCGCAAGTCCAGCTCGCCGCCTACATGATCTCGGGCCTGTTGGCCGGGCTCGCCGGCGTCTTGTTCGTCGCCCAGTACCGGCAGGGCAAACCGGACGCCGGCTCCGGCCTCGAACTCGACGCCATTGCGGCCGTAGTGATCGGCGGGACGAGCCTCATGGGCGGCCGCGGCGGACTCGCCGGAACATTCGTCGGCGTCCTCATCTTCGGCTTGCTCTCCGATATCCTTCAACTCCAGAACATCGATTCCAACGTGCAGCTCCTGATGAAGGGGCTTATCATCGTCGGCACGGTGCTCGTGCAGGAACAGAATCTGGGTCAGCTTCTGACGCGGTGGCGAGGCCAAGCCCCTCTGCCGCCGCCGACGAGGACCGGATCGGTCGAAGCCTATCGGCCGTCACAAGTGAATATGACATCAAAAACTAGGGAGGACATCCATGAAGCGTCGTGAGTTTCTGAAATTGTCGGCGGCGACCCTGACGGGCGCTGCGATCAGCGTCTATCTGCCGGCCGGCTGGACCCCAGCCAAGGCCGCGGACAAGAAATGGAAGGTTGGCTTCAGCCAGGCGACTACGCTCGAGCCATGGCGGGTGCAGTTCAACAAGGACATCGAAGCGGAAGCCAAGAACCATCCCGAGGTCCAGCTCATCATCACCGACGGGCAGGACAAGACGGAAAAGCAGGTCGCCGACGTCGAGAACCTGATCGCTCAGCAGGTCGATGTGCTGCTGATCTCGCCCAAGGAATCGGCGGGCCTCACCGGCGTTGTCGAAAAGGCGATCGACGCCAAGATTCCGGTGATCGTGCTCGACCGCAACGTCGACACCAAGCGCATCACGCAATTCATCGGCGGCGACAATGCGCTGATCGGCAAGGCGGCTGGCGAATATGCGGTGAAGCTGCTCGGCGGCCCGGGCAAGGCGGCGGGCAATGTGGTCGAGATCTGGGGCGGCATGGGGACGCAGCCCGCGCACGATCGTCATGACGGGTTCCACGCCTTCACCGACAAGGAGCCTGGCATCAAGTACCTGCTCAACAACCAGTCCGGCGACTGGAAGCAGGACAAGGCCTACGACATCATGACGACGGCGTTGCGCAACAACGAGAAGATCGACCTGGTCTATGGCCACAACGATCCGATGGCCTACGGCGCCTATCTCGCCGCCAAAGATGCCGGACGCGACAAGGACATCAAATTCATCCTGGGGATCGACGGTCTGCCCGACGAGGGCGTGACCTGGGTGCATAAGGGAGAGCTGACGGCGACGTTCCTCTACGCCACACCCGGCGCAGAGGGCCTGCGCCAGGCGGTGAAACTCTTGAACGGGGAAAAAATACCGCCGGTCATTGTGCTGCCGACCATGCTCATCGACAAGGACAACGCCGCCGAGATCCTCAAAAAGAACGGCCTGCCGCTCTAAGAATGTCTCCATCCGAGTCGCGCCCTCGACAGCGCGGCTCGGATGACGCCTGACTACTTTTGACGGGTGAGGCCTCGCGATCTAAAAAGCGGCAAATTCGCCCCTTGCCGGAATCAAATCCATGACTCTGCGCCATCTGGACCTGGAAGCCTTGAAGGCGACGCCGGTGACCCGGACGCCGTTCGAATATTTCGTCGTCCCCGGCTTTGTTCGCCCCGAGGCGCGCGCGAAGATCAACGCCGACTATCCAAAGATCTCTGAGGGCGGGAGTTTTCCTGTCGCTCAACTTTCGTATGGGCCTGCGTTCCGCGAGTTCGTCGCCGAACTGGAGAGCGACGATTTCCGCGAAGCGTTCGAGGAGAAGTTCGGCCTCGAGCTCTCCGGGCGCCCGACCACGACGACGGTTCGCGGTCAGTGCAGTCCCAAGGATGGACGGATCCATACCGATACGAAAAGCAAGATCATTACGGTCCTCATCTACATGAACCCGAGTTGGGAGAATTCCGGCGGTCGCTTGCGACTCCTGAAATCGGCCGACAACCTGGACGATATGATCATGGAGGTGCCGCCGACCGAGGGAACGCTGCTTGCGTTCAAACGCTCGGACAATTCCTGGCACGGGCATAAGTCCTTCGCCGGCGAACGCCGGGTCATCCAGTTCAACTGGGTCACTTCGGAAGGCGATCGCCGGATGGCGATGCTGCGCCACCACGTCTCGGCGCCTCTGAAGCGCCTGTTCGCCGCCATGCGGCCGAGCGCGGCCTGAACGGAGCGCCGAAGAAGCTGGGACCGCGCGGTCCTCACAAGAAGCCGGCGGCAGCGTGAATTTTCTCTCGCTTGCGTTGTTGTCGACCGGCGCCTTCGTATCGACGAATATCGACGACTTGTTCCTTCTGGTCGGTTTCTTCTCGGACCGAAGCTTCGCGCGCAGCCATGTCTTCGCGGGCCAGATCCTCGGGATGGCGATCATCGTCGCGATCAGCTTGGCGGCCGCATCGGTCGCCCTCGTGATCTCGCCCCAGCGTGCGGGCTTGCTCGGCGTCGCGCCCATCGTCATCGGAATCGGAAAGCTGCTGCGCCTCGGGAAGACCGAGGAGGAAGCGCAGCCGACGGCGGTCGGAATTCTTCAGGTCGCGACCGTCACGATTGTGAACGGAGGCGACAACATCGCCGCCTATACGCCGATCTTCGCGACCCAAGGGTCTCGGGACATGATCGCGACGCTTACGATCTTCGCCCTGCTCACCCTCGTTTGGTGCTTTCGTCGCGTTGGGCCTCGTCAGGCATACAGCGTTGGGCAAGCCGCTGCGCCGTTATGGGCACGTTCTCCTGCCCTTCATTCTGATCGGACTTGGCGGCCTCATTCTCTACCGATCCGGCGCCATTAACCTCGCAAGGGGACTCGCGCCTGGGCTCTTCTAACCTTTCCGCATCGCCCAGACCTGCCGGTAGACGGCGCTGATCTCGTCGGCCTCGCGGTCGCGGCTGAACGCGCTGACAACCCGAGCCCGCGCACGCTCTCCCATCGCCTCGATGCGTTCAGGATCGCTCATGAGCCGCTCGAGCGCGGCGACGAGCGCGGCGACATCGTCAACCGGCGCGAGAACGCCGTCGTCTCCGTCCGTGATGATCATTTCCGCCGCGCCGGCGCGCGTTGCGACAACCGCGTCACCCGCCGCCATCGCCTCGAGCATGGTGAGTCCGAACCCCTCGACCCGTGAGGCAAATACGTAGATCGAAATTCTCTGGTACCAGAGCGGCACCTCCTCGATCGGCAATTCGCCTAAGAAACGAATGCGGTCGGTGAGGCCCGCGGCGGCGATCCGTTGCTTGAGCCCTTCGACGAAGGGCAGATTGTCGACGGTCGTGAGCCCGACCACCACGGCGCAGAAATCGGGATAGCGCGGCAAGAGCCGACACATCGCCTCGACGAACAGGTCGCTGCCTTTCTGCCGCCGCACGCGGCCGAACGTTCCGATTCCATACTTTCCTGGCAGGCCTGTTTCGGCGAACGCGGCGAAGCGGTCGGCAGGCGGGGAATAGAGATCGACGTCGATTCCGTGAAGGATCACCGTCGCCGGGCGGCGCAGAAATTGCGCCGCGGCCTCGCTCGTCGCGATCACCGCGTCCATTCGCCCGATGAGAAAATCGGTGAGCCAGGTTTTCTTGCGCTGCGAGGCAGAATTGAAGATCAACGCAAATCCGTAGCCGAGCAGGTTCAGGAAAAGTCCGGCGACCATTTCGACATTGCGGCGCGCGTGCCAGATGCGGACCTTGCCGTGCGCTGGAGGACGGAAGCGCAGACGCACAAGATCGCCGAGGCTTAAGGCCGCGATTCCCTCCGGCTGGTCAGGCCCGCACCACGCCGCACGCCAGCGTTTGGCGATCAGCGGCGCGATCGTGCGGTTGACAGCCGTGCCGCCCGAATAGCGCCAATTCAGATTGGGGATGATGACCTCGAGCGCATCGAGGGTCTGGTCATCAAATTCCCGACTCATCCCGCCTCGCGCGTCGAGCGCGGCTCACGCAACATGCAAGCCTCTCCCGGACCTCGTCCTGAGGAGCGCCACAGGCGCGTCTCGAAGGGCGGTCCAGAGTGCACGAACGCAGCGGCGCCTTCTGGATCATGCTTCGAGACGTGAGGCTTCGCCTCGCTCCTCAGCATGAGGGGCGTGGACACGCGCATCATTCCGATGTCCCGCCTTGGACGTCGAACGGCAACCGCCTCAGCGCTCCATTCGCGCGTAATACAATTGCCGATGGATCAATTCGGTCATGAGAGAATACATGGCGCCGGTCGCCGCGTGGATGAAGCCAGCCCAGCCGGATAGAAAAAACCGGTTCCAGAAGAAGATCCGCAGGAAATAAATCGGCGGACTGAACACGAGCTTGAGCGTCGACGGCTTCCGTCCCTGCTTCAGCCGCTGCTCGGCCTTGAGCCGCGCATAGGTGATTTCCTTTTTCATCTGCTCGTACAGGGGGAGGCTGCGCTCGTGCCTGAGCAGCCCCTCGCGGGCAATGGGCGTCTCGCCGTGGTCAGCGACAAGGCCCTCGTGCACGATAAGGGCCGGATCGAACCGCGCCCTACCGCGCCGCACGAGCCGCAAAATATGCTCGGGCCGAGTCCAGCGGCTGACCGGCTTCGCCTGTCCGTATAACGTGAGCGAACGGCGCACCTTCCAGCCCGACACCAACTCGTCGGCGGCCATCAGGCGCGGCAGCGACATCCGCAATTCGTCGTCGAGCCATTCGTCCGCGTCGACGCTCAAGATCCAAGGTTCCTTCGTCTGATCGAGCGCAAATTGCTTCTGCCGCGCATAGCCAAGCCATGATTGGTGAATAAATCGCACGGGAAAGCCACGGCGAACAAAATCGTCGACGATTGCGGGTGTCGCGTCTGTCGAGCCGGAATCAACGACGACAATCTCCGCGCAGTCGCGAAGGCTCTCCAGGCAATTGCCGATGCAGGCGGCCTCGTTGAGGCAGATCACCGCCGCGCTCACGGCAAGGGCGCCGCCCTGCGCCGACGGGTCGGAAGGACTGACCGGAGACAGAGTCGCGGGATCGGTTAGAGCCATCAGCCTTCTGTTCTGGCGGCGCGGCGCGCTAAGGATTCGGCCGATATCTGGGGCATTTGCCTGAAGGTGGCAAGCTCAACGGGTCGCTCGCTGGCCTCCGGGGCTCGGAACCGTGGCCAGCTTGCGCGCCCTGGTTCCCGTCACCATATCGCCGCAATGATCGATCCCCTCCCATCTCCCTCTCCCGTTTGGACCCTCAACTCCGACAGTTTTGACCAGGGTCCGGGCGCTCCATCGTCCCCTAGCGACGCCGCTCTGCTGGACGACTACTCCCGGGTGGTCAGCGACGTCGTCGACCGGGTTGGCCCGAGCGTCGTGCGCATTGATGTGCGCAAGCAGGGCCGTAGCGCCGGCTCGGGCTCCGGCGTCATCATTTCCTCCGACGGCCTCGCGCTCACCAACAGCCATGTCGTCCAGGGCTCGCGGACGGTCAATCTCATCACGCTCGAAGGCCGTGACCTTCAAGCGCGCGTGCTCGGCGACGATCCCGACACGGATCTTGCGCTGCTCAGGGTCGAAGCCGACGTCTCGCTGCCCGCGGCGAAACTCGGCGACAGCGCCAAGCTCAAGCGCGGCCAGATCGCAATCGCCATCGGCAACCCGCTCGGCTTCGACGCGACGGTGACCGCAGGCGTCGTCTCGGCGCTCGGACGCTCGCTGCAGTCGCGCACCGGCCGAATGATCGAGGACGTGGTGCAGACCGACGCCCCGCTCAATCCGGGCAACTCCGGCGGCCCGCTCGTGTCCTCCGCGGGCGAAGTGATCGGCATCAACACTGCGGTCATCATGGGCGCGCAGGGCATCTGCTTTGCCGTGGCTTCGAACACCGCGAGTTTCGTCGCCGGCGAGATCGCCCGGCACGGGCGCGTCCGGCGAGCCTATATCGGGGTTGGCGCTGCAACGCTCGCGATTCCACGCCGCATCGCGCTCAGACTCGGTCTCCAACAGGCCACAGGCGCGCGGCTTCTCTCCGTCGATCAGGCGGGGCCCGCTGCGCAGGCGGGTCTGTTGACGGGCGACCTGGTCATCGCCCTCGACGGCAAGCCGGTAACGAGCGTCAGCGACCTCGTGCGCGCGCTCGACGCCGACAAGATCGACCGCACCGTCAGCGTCGATTTTCTCCGCCGATCAGAGCAGCTCAGACTGTGGATCGGACCCGTCGAGCGGCCACTGGCGGCCTAGATTTGCAGGCGGCGGAGGCACCGCTGCTTTTGAGGCTTATATAGCATATATGTTATGTTCTTTTTTGTCTTTCTGCCTGGTGACGGCGAGGCCAAGGCGCGCGACAGTGCGGGCGAAGCTTGTGACAGGTTTTGGCGCCCAATCCCTTGAAAAGGCTTGACCGCCGCCAAAGCCACGGGGGCGAGGTCCAGCGTGGCCGCAGGCCCGGAGGACGCCAACGTAAGGCCTACACGTGCGTCGAATGGGCGCTCGCGAACGCGGTGCCGACGGGGACCGGAGGCTCGACTGCAAAGGCGCTCTTGTGCGCTTGAGGCGCCGGCGCTCGCGAGAAAAGCCGGCTCACTCCGAAAAGCACAATGAGGGCTTGCGCCGCAACGAGCGTGTAAGACAGGCCTCGCGGCGAGGCGGACATTGCAAACCCCGCGATCAAAGGCCCAGCCGCGGCGCCAGCGCCGTGAGCCAGCAGAAGACCGCCTGAAGCAGCGACCATCTCCTTTTGCTCCACGGCGTCACTCAGATGAGCGAGCGCCAGGCTGTACGTTGGAATGATCATACCGCCGAACAAAGCGACACAGACATAGAGCAGCCACGGATAGGCATCGCCTGGCACAAGCGCGAGCATAGCTATGAGACTCGCAGCCGCCGCTGCGGCCGCGCCGATGATCACAAGGCGCCGGTCGTAACGGTCCGAGAGCAAACCCAACGGCCAGGCGGCCAGGAACCCGCCGAGCGTCCCACACGCCATGAAGATCGCAATCTGGCCGGTGCTCAGACCCCGCTGTTCCGCGAAAATCGGGCCGAGCGTGAAGAAGGCGCCGGTCGTCACTCCACTCAAGAATCCGGCCGCGACCCCTAGAGGCGAGTCCTGGTAGAGCCTCCTCAGGCCGATATGGCTGCTCTCGCCCGGAGGCGCCGGCGCTGCGCCCTGGGTCAAAGCGATCGGCACCAGGGCGAGCGAAATAATGCAAGCGATGATACAGAACGCCCTGAAACCCGCCGGATCCGTCGCCGGAAGAAGAAGCTGGCCACAGATGCCGGCCAGCAATCCCGTCATGCCGTAGATGCTTAGAATCTGTCCCCTGTTTTCGGAGCTCGCGCCGGCATTCAGCCAGCTCTCGACGACAATGAACATGCCCGCGAAACAGAACCCGGTGAGCGCTCGCGCCGCTATCCACACGAACGGATCCACCACAAGAAGGTGCATGAGCGGCGCGGTGGCGGCGATTGCTCCAAAGGCCGCGAAAGTTCGAATGTGGCCAACCCGCCTTATCACTCCCGCGGCGCGCAACGATCCAATAATGACGCCGGCCCAGAAGCCCGCCCCGACCGCGCCGATTTGAGCCAGGGTAAAGCCCTCGATTTCGCCGCGGATGCTGAGAATCGTGCCCTGAAACGTATTGCCCGTCTGCATCAGCCAGAAGCCCAGAAGAAGGGCGGGCAATGCGGGAATTGCCGTGATCACGCTGGCTGGCATCTCCGCTCCTTTCGTTGACTTCTGCACCTCAGGGAGCGCCGGAGGCGTCAACAGTGCGCCGCCTAAGGCTTCGGAGGCCTGAGCGGCCCTGGAAGGGCCCGCTCGGCCTCGTCCTCCAGCCCGTGCTCGTGCGAACGGATGAAACGGGCGGCAAAGACCGCGCAGATCACGGCGATGATCAGTGCGGCAATCCCCACGGGCCGTGCATAATGCTCAAAAGCGCGGCCGAGCAGGTAGCCGCCCGCGCCAAAGATCGTGGCCCAGACGATTCCGCCCGCAGCATTGTAGAGAAAAAACTCTTCCCAATTGTAGCGATTGACGCCGGCGAGGAACGCCGCAAAGGCGCGCAGCACCGCAACGAAGCGGCCGAAAAAGATGATCTTCCCGCCGTGTCGAAGAAACAGATATTGCCCGACTTTGAGTCGCTTCTCATCAAGTCGAATATAATGCCCAAAGCGATAGATGAGAGGAAAGCCGAGCTCGCGGCCAATCCAGTAGCCGCAATTGTCGCCGATGATCGCGCCCGCCGCCGCCGCTCCAATCACCCAGTAGATCTTCAGCGTACCCGAAGCCGCGAAGATCGCGGCGGTGACCAAGACGGTCTCGCCGGGCATCGGAATTCCAGCGCTTTCCAACGCGACGATCACGAAGACCGCGAGATAGCCATAACTGGCGACAACGTGCTGGAGATGCGGAACGAGTTCCATCTCAGAGCGACGCCTTGACCCCGGTCAAGCGACGCGCGTTGGCGCGCACCGTGCGCCGGGCCGGCGCGGCGGCGGCCTCGGCGATCGCAGTCAGACCTGCAGAAACGTCGTTTGGCGTCCGCACGCCGCCGAATGCGGCCTTGATGAAGAACGAGCCCCAGGCCATCTGCGCCGCAAAAGCACCTTCGATGGCGGCGTCCATTTTCTCCTGCACCATGAGACGCGCCTCGCGTGTCTTGTCGGATTGCCGACCGCCAGGCGCGAGCATTCTCTGGGTGCGTGCGGCTATCGTGAACGCGGCGTCGGCGCCGGCCTGCGCGTTGGCCTTGGCGATGGCGAGCGATTGTTTTGTGAGACGTCGTGAAACCATCCAGAACCCCCGTCCAGTCGGCGCCCGACCGTAACGCCCGAACACAAGGCTTCCGGGCCGCACACCATGAGGCAAGTCGGGGGCAGCGGCAAGTCTAGCGCCGGCATCAGCTCAGCGGCTCGATCCGGTACTGAATGAAGCCGGTGCGCACAGCGACCGCGTCATAAAGCTTGCGCGCGACAGCGTTCGTCTCATGCGTGTTCCAATACACGCGCGCCGCGCCCGCTTCCTTGGCCGCGGCGGCGACGGCTGCGATCAGCGCGCGGCCGACGCCGCTACCCCTTACGGCCTCGCTGACATAAAGGTCCTGGAGATAGCACTGCGAATTGATGAGCCACGTGCTGCGCTGAAAAAGATAGTGGGTGAGACCAATCAGCTCATCGCCGCGCTCGGCGACCAGCGCATGCACCGGCTCGAGCGGATCGAAAGATGCGGGCGAAGGTGGCGTCGGCGACCTCGTCGCTCCACTGAGCGCGATAAAAAACAAGATAGGCGCGCCACAGCGGCTCCCATTGCGCGCGATCCGCACGCTCAATCGCGCGCACCCTGAAATCTGGCAATCCCCGCCCTCCCCGCTCGTCCCGATCCGCGATACGCGCGTGCGATCCAAAGGATCGATGGTTCTAACCGCCTTGACAAGCGGGGGTGCAAGGGACTGCTTTGCCCGCGCCGACCGACCTCGTCGGCGATGGAGCCAGAGATGACCCGCTCGCCCTTTATTCTCGCTGGCGTCGCGGCGCTGATGGGCGCGGCTGGCGTGGCGTTGGCGGCCGCGGGCGTCCACGCGAACGGCGGCGAGCTCGCACAGCGGGGCGCGCTGTTTCTTCTATTGCACGCGGCCGCTGCGCTCGCGATCGCCGCGCACGCTCGGATTGCGGCCGCGTCCGCGCGGGCGCTTCTTATTGTCGGCTTCGTGATGGAGGCGGGCGCGATCCTGTTTTCCGCCGAGCTCGCGATGCATGTCTTCACCGGCGAGCGCATTTTTCCCTTCGCCGCCCCGCTCGGTGGCACGACCATGATCCTGTCCTGGCTGGCGCTGGCGGCTGTTTTTGCGGCCGCGAGTCGCCGGGAGGGCTGATCCCAGCCTGCGGAACCAGTCGCGAAATCGTGAGTTTTGCGCGGGTTGACCCTCCGGTTGCCCAAGCCTAGCCTTCTCACAGCGCTTAAGAATTGCGCGTTGGAGCAATTGCAGGAGGTTACCCATGCAAGCGAAGCTCAAGCGCGGCGAAGCCGCGTTTCCTACACGTAGCGTCGGTCTGTCCATCGCGATATTTGTCGGCCTTCCGCTTGTCGCCGCCTTGACCCTCGGCGCCTCGGACCGGGCGCTTGCGGCTTGTGGAGGGTCGAGCCATCCCGCGGGCGTTCACGCGGCAGGGGGTGGCACTGCCGGCGTTCATACCGCGACTGGCATCGCAGCGCCATCAGGCGGCGGTAGCGGCGGCGGAAGCCTCGGGTGCCCAGGCGGGTCCAGCGCCTCGGCGCTGCGCGGCCTGCCGACCGCCAGTTCTGGCAGAGTGGTCGAAATGGGCGCCCACGCGGCGCGCAACGAGAGTCATCCGAGGACCGCTACGACGAGGACCGCGAACGCCGCCGCGCAAATGCGCGGCGTTGGGCATCCGCATCGCATCTGAGGCGGCCGAGTTGGGAGACTGGCCTCACAAGTGCGCGCCGGTCATCAATCTCCCACGCGAGAAGTGGCGGCCCGACTGATGACGCCAAGCGGGCCGGTTTGAATTCCCTTCTCGATTATACGGGCAGGGTGTCCCCCGACGAGGCAATTCGCCGGCACGTCTTTCATCACGACGCTCGCCGCTGCGACCACGCAATTGTCGCCAATTTTGACCCCTGGCATGATGATGCTGCGTGCGCCGATATTGCATTCTTTTCCCACCCAGGTGTCAGCGCTGAGCCAACGCGGATAGTCGTGAGTCAGAATGCAGGCTCCGAAATTGATTGCCGTGCCGTCGCCGATATGGACGCCGCGCGGATTGCTCTTGTCCAATCTCGCTGAAAGAGAGATTCGGCAATTGGGGCCGATATCCATTCCCCATAGCTTATTGAAATAAAGCCGGCGGAGTTTCGCAAACAAGAAGTGACGGTCGCGGCTCATGAACGCAACGATGCCGGTCAGGCCCATGGTCGAACCTCGCCGTAAAATGGCATCAAACGCAATCCGTCGTCGGCGCGTGAGTTCGGTGTGTCGGTATGTTTCGGCCTTATTCAGGCTGCGGCGCACCTCCGCCCAGCGTCTGTTGAAAGCGGTCAGGCCCCTGCCGCTTTCCACGTGGAAGATCGATAGGAAAGCCCGAGCTTCCTCACGCCGCTCCAAAGCGGACAATTGGCGCAGCCGACGCCCCAGCGGACTGGAGGTTTCCGTGTAATTGCGCCGGCCAAGGCGTACAGTCGGGAACATTATCGGCTGTTACATGACCCCGTCGAACTGGCGGGCAGCCGATCGAATCGGGCGACGATTTATGTCGTGTACGATACCCAATACTTTCGTTAAAGCTTTTGAGTAAGCTGACTGATCGGGTCTTTTGTAAATATAATTTGACCTCGCCTTAGCCTTAAGATTTTTAGTGACTTTAAAGCCGGTCACCTCGACCTTATCTCCATTGATTATTTTGTATATTGGGGTTTCCGCGAGAAGGGAGAAGTCGCTAAATCGGACCCGGTCTATATATGTAGCGTGATTTTCGAGGAACGACGCTGTCTTTTCCATGTCGTCGGCGGTCTCACCAGGATACCCTTTGAACATAGAGCAGCGTATGCTCAAACCCGCTTCATAAGCGTCCCGTATAAATTCCGAATTCCCAACTACCGACGTTCCTTTATCCATCCGATCTAAGAGGGCCTGGCTTCCCGATTCAAGTCCAAAGTTAATCCTCCTCATACCGCCTGAAACGGCAGAGAAAAGATCCCTTCTGGACAAGCCATTGTCCTTACGGAGATCGACATGCACTGTCCCGATCCATTCAGCGCCGTTGACATAACTCTGAACCTTCGAGGCAATGCCGCGGATCATGTCCGGGTAGGAGTTCAGCTTCAGGTCGTGGAAAAGGAAACTTGTCGTCGCATGGCGGCGCGCCTGTTCCTGCATTTCGAGAAGAACGTTCTCGATCGAGCGCGTTCGAAACGTTCGGCCGTTGACCGTGAAGACGTCGCTGCAGAAGTGACAGCGATCCCACTGGCATCCCCGGCCAGTCATCAGCGGGACGATCCTCACGCGGTAGCGGTCCCATGGAAAATCCGTGAAGTCAGGCATCGGCACATCGTCCAACTGCCGCAACGGTGGCGCAGGCGTCGTCGTCTGACCATCTGGCAATGTCAGGCCGGGAAACCGCGCCAAACTCTCACCGTTGCAGACTGCCTCGACGAGCGTCGAAATCGTCTAAATCCGATTCAGCGCCGACGACTGCCGCCAATCCCGGGATGGTTCGCCAAACGGCAGCGGCCTCACTGTTGTTGAACATGGCGCCGCCGAGAAGCACGGGATCCTTTTCTTGAGCGCCCGTTCTCCAATTTCTTTCACGCTGTTGAAGTGCTGAAAATAGGCAGACAGAAGAATGATGTCTGGTCCGCGCTCCAGCGCGCGTTCGACTTCCCTCAGCACCGTTGGGTGCGGTCGTTCCACCCACGCTTCACGCACTGTGCGGGCCAAGTTTCTTGGAATTCGCAGCCAAGGCGTTTCGGTCAGATGAAGTCTTTGCTTGAAGTGATCGAACCAGTTCTCCTGTCTCTCTCTTTCCGCCGCTGGAACATCGTGGGCGAGCGGACATAAGACCTGGACCTCATGTCCTTCCTGACGTAGCGCGGAGACAAGCACGCCGACAGCCAACGTCGGAAACGTCGCGAAATTGTTCAGGTCCACGATAAGAACACGGTGCCGAGCGTTGTTTGTAACGGGATCGACCTCGCTTGTAGAGGAGCTGACCTGCCGCGCCGGCCGGAAGGCCCGGGGTGATCGAGTCCGTTCGCCCATATCTCAACTCCAATAGCTAAAGTAAATCGATGCTTAAAACCCGTCCCCAGAGACGGCCCCGCCGTAAGCATCAGTTCAGGCTGCTAGAATTTGCGAGAAGTGACAACCCCAAACAAGTTCGTCGTACACGGTTCAGTCCGGTTCTTGCGATAGCCTTTTGAGGAAAGGGAACGCCGGTTGTGAACGTATTTAGTATGTATATCCGCTTCCATTTCAGGAAGCGAAGCGACTCTGCTTGAAGTGTTTCAACTTACTTTGACACGCCAAGAATCGCAGCGAATTCTAGTCCCGCACGAACTCGAACCTGTCGACGTCGACCAGTCCCATGTCGGTGATCTTGAGATGCGGGATCACCGGCAGCGGGAGGAAGGCGACTTGCAGGAAGGGCTCGGAAAGCGTCACCCCTAAGCCCTTGGCCGCGGCGCGTAGCGGGATCAATTCTTCGTGTACCGCTTCGAAGCTCGTGAGACTCATGAGGCCCGCTACCGGCAGAGGCAGTTCGGCGATGACCTTGCCGTCGCACGCGACCGCGAACCCGCCCTCGGTTTCGCGCAAGCGGTTGACCGCCGCCGCCATGTCGACCTCATCCGCGCCGACCACGCACAAATTGTGGCTGTCGTGGCCGACGGAGGAAGCGATCGCGCCGCGCTTCATGCCAAAGCCTTTGACGAAGGCCGTCGCGTGGTTGTCGTTGATTCCGTGACGCGCGACGACCGAGACCTTGACGCACGTCCTGGCTCAGATCGACGCCGCGCTCGCCATTCTTGAACGGCAGCGTCACCGGAACACGGTCGGTGATGATCTTGCCCGGAATGACGCCGATCGCCTGCGTCGAAGGCCCCTGCCCTCGCGCGACGAAATCGGACGGCTCGACTCGCCGCGCCTTGACGCTCTCGCGCCCGACCGGCGCGATTGAAGCGCGCGCGGCGAACAGAGCTTCGTCCACCACGCGTCCCCGCGTCATCGTCATCGACACGGCGCAATGTTCGAGGTCGTCGACGACGACAAGATCGGCGCGCCAGCCGGGCGCGACCAGGCCGCGGTCCCTGAGGCCGAAGATGCGCGCCCCAGAAATGGTCGCGGCGCGATAGGCGGCGAGCGGCGGCGCGCCAAGCTTGATCGCCGTGCGGATCATGAAGTCGAGATGGCCTTCCTCCGCGATGTCGAGCGGATTGCGATCGTCGGTGCAGAAGGCGATGAACGGCGAGTTTCGCTCGGTGATGATGGGGCCAAGCGCATGCAAATCCTTGCACACCGAACCTTCGCGAATGAGCAATTGCATGCCCTTGGCGAGCTTCTCTCTCGCCTCCGGAAGGTTGGTGACCTCGTGGTCGGTGCGTACGCCGGCGCTCAAATAGCCATTGAGGGCGGCGCCGCTCAAGAGCGGGCTGTGTCCATCGATCGGCCGCGTCTGGAAGGCCGCGAGCTTGGCGAGACACGATGGATCGCGCGCAAGAACGCCGGGAAAGTTCATGAATTCCGCCAGCCCCAGCACTTTGGGATGATCGGCGAGCGGCAGAAGATCATCGACCTCGAGGCGAGCGCCCGAGGTCTCGAGCGCCGTCGCCGGAACGCAGCTCGACAGCTGCACGCGCAGGTCCATCGCCGTCAGCATCGCGGCGTCGAGGAAGTAACGCAGGCCAGTGAGCCCAAGGACGTTGGCGATTTCGTGCGGGTCGCAGATCGACGTCGTCACGCCATGGCTCAGCACGCAGCGATCGAATTCGAGCGGAGTTAAAAGCGAGGATTCGACGTGGCAATGGGTGTCGATGAAACCGGGAACGATGACCTTGCCGGTCACGTCGATCTCGCGTTCGCCGCTATATTCGCCCATCGTTCCGACAATGCGGTCGTTGCAAATCGCGACGTCGCCCTTGATGAGTTCGCCCCCGACCAGATCGAAAATCCGCCCGCCCTTCAGCACCACGTCGGCCTTGGCGAGCCCCTGCCCCTGTTCGATAGCGCGACGAAGAAAGGCGATGGCGTCGCTCATGCGGTGTCCTTTTGAAGGCTCGGCGCTGGTCCCCGAGGCATTGTTTCAGGCTTGCTGAGCCCGCTCAAGCGATGCATCGGCACGAAGTTTGAGACATGTCGCGCGCGAGGCGATTCCGCTTTGACCCGGCCGGCGAATCGTCGTCTCGTTAGCTATGCTCCCGCCGATCCTCTCGATCCAGTCGCATGTCGTGTACGGCCATGTCGGCAATTCGGCCGCCGTGTTCCCTTTGCAACGCCTCGGGCGCGAGGTCTGGCCGCTGATGACCGTGCAATATTCCAGTCATGTGGGCTATGCGGGGTGGCGCGGTCGCGCCTTCGACGCGGCGATGATCGACGATTGCCTGAGCGGATTGGAAGCGATCGGCGTGCTTCCGCGCTGCGCGGGTCTTTTGACCGGCTATCTCGGCAAGCCGGAGATCGGCGAGGCGGCGCTGCGGGCGCTTGACCGCATTCGTGCGGCCAACGGCGACGCAGCCTACGCGTGCGATCCGGTGATTGGCGATATCGGGCCGGGGGTTTACGTGGCCGCCGGCGTCGGTGAATTCTTCCGTGACCGCGCCCTCCCGCTCGCGACCATCGCCACGCCAAACGCGTTCGAGCTCGAATGGCTGACCGGGAAACCGTTGAGCGATCTGCGAATGGCGCGGCGGGCGATCGCCGCGCTGCGCGCAAGAGGACCGAGGGTCGTCGTGGCGACTTCCCTGCAGCTCGAAGATACGCCTGCCGGCGCTCTCGATGTTCTGGCGGGAGACGAAGCTGGTCTCTGGCGATTGCGCACGCCGAACCTTCCGATTTCTGTCAACGGCTCCGGGGATCTGTTCGCAGCGTTGTTCTTTCACCATTGGCTTGAGACGCACGACACACCCGAGACGCTATCGCGTGCCACTTCGTCGGTTCACGCGGTCGTGAAGGCCACTCTGGACTCGGGCTCGCGCGAGCTGAGCCTGATCGCTGCTCAAGAGGAGTTTACCCGCCCGTCGCAACTTTTCGCCGCAGAGACAGTTTGATTATGCGAAGCTGGTTTGTTTACACCAAAGGTTCATTTACTTTTTTTGCACATCGGCGCATGAGTGAACAGTGTTCGGTGTATAATAGGACGGGTGAAAGGGGAGCGTTGATGGCACATCCAGTCAGTCTCATAGGGGCGGCCGCGCTCGGTATTGTCCTTGCAACGTCTTGCGCCGAGGCCCAGACGGTGCATCACCGCGCCCATCATCCGGCCGCTGCCGGCCGTCAGATCATCGTTCGCCAGGGCGTCGAGCCATGGCTGACTCTCGGCACCTGGGCTCCTGTCGGCTCGCGCCAGGGCTACGTTCTTGACACGCTAAGCCAGCCTCAGGCTCAGCGTACGGCCAACCAAGAGACAATTCAGGGCGTCCGCGGCATCGATCGGCTGCCGAACGATGTGTCTCTCCCTGAAGCGAACCGGCCGTTGATTATCGTCTCCTCGCCTGGCTTGAGTGGGCCCTGGTTGCAGATGTATTAACGAGACCGGCCCGCACGCTAGAGGAGTGGCGCGGGGACGGGACTCGGATGACGCGCCGGTATCAGACGCTCGATGTGTTCACCGAGACCGCGCTGGCTGGCAATCCGCTCGCCGTGGTTCTCGACGCCGAAGGGCTCGACGACGTACGCATGCAGGCGATCGCCGCCGAGTTTAACCTGTCCGAGACCGTGTTCGTCTTCGAGCCGAGGGACGCCGTCAACAGCGCGCGCGTGAGGATTTTTACGCCGAAGCGCGAATTGCCCTTCGCCGGCCACCCTACGGTTGGAGCGGCGGCGCTCATCGCGCACCGGCGCGCGAGCGATCTGCTCGCCGCTCAAGATCTCAGAATTGTGCTTGAGGAGCCGATCGGCGACGTCGTCTGCGTCGCGCGCCGTCGCAAGGGCCAAGCGCTTGCCGCTTATTTCGAGCTGCCGAAGCTGCCGCAACGGCTCGAAGACAAACCGCCCTCCACGGTGCAAATCGCCGCAAGTCTGGGCCTTGAACTTCAAGACATCGGTTTCGACGGACACGAGCCGAGCGTCTTCAGCGCGGGCGCGCCCTTTCTGTTCGTTCCGGTCCGCTCGCTCGACGCGATCGGCCGCGCCTCGCCTGGAATCATGCCCTGGGCGACCAAGGATGGGCCGGCTACGTTTGTCTATACACGCGAGTCAGAGCGCGCGGGGTCGGCCTATCATGCGCGCATGTTCGCCAGCGCTTGGGGGGTATACGAAGACCCGGCGACCGGAAGCGCCGTCGCGGCGTTCGCCGGCGTCGTCCAGGCGTTCGACCGCCCGCGCGACGGCGAGTCCATGCTGACGATCGAGCAAGGTTTCGAAATGGGGCGGCCGAGCCTGATCGCGCTGGGTCTGGTGATCGAGGATGGCGAGCTGGTCTCCGCGACGATCGGCGGCTCGGTCGTCATCGTCTCCAGCGGTTCGCTCGACCTTTGAGCGAGCCGACGCGTCTTCTCAAGGTGGGCGCGCTCGACCTCAGATTCGAGCGCACACGCTGGACTTTCGCCGAACGCCAGGCGACGAGCATAGCGACACATTGGGCGCGGCTCACAAAGGCCAAGCCTTCACTGTTCAACGGCAAGGTGCTGCTTCTCGGCCAGCGCGAGTTCGAAACCGGCGCGGACGGCGTGCTCAGGCTGAAGGGCGTCTTTTTCGAAACCGACTACGCCGACTTCGTCGCCTGGGCCGATTTCGGGCACCCTACCGAACCCGTCGACAATTGCTTCGCGATGGCTGCGCTGCGCTCGGACGACGGGGCGTTTCTGCTTGGCGAGATGGCGCACCATACCTACACCGCCGGCCAGATCTACTTTCCCGCCGGAACGCCGGATCCGGACGACGTCTTCGACGATAGGGTTGATCTCGAGGCAAGCGTGCGGCGGGAATTGCTGGAAGAGACCGGGCTTCTGGCTGCTGAAACGAATATGGCGCCCGGCTGGACTGTGGTCATAACGTCTCAGCGCATCGCATGCATGAAACTGATGACGTTTCCGCTCCCCGCCATCCGGCTCAAGGCGCGGATCGAAGCGTTCCTGGCGCGCGACCCTCTGGCCGAGTTTGCGCGCATGCACATTGTGCGCGATCCGGAAGACATCGATGAAGAGCGCGTGCCGAGTTTTGTCGCTGATTATCTGCGCTACGCATTCGCTCAAAGATCGGTCGGATAACCGTGGCGCCTTTGTGAAGCAGCGACCATCGACTTGGCGTCAGCGTCGCGACCGGCTGCGCAGACCTTCGAGGCAGCGTCCGTCTCGCGCTTAATCTGATTGTAGACCGACGGCGCGACATGGCCCATGGACAAATCGTTGTCCTGGATCGCGCGATAGCGGGCGATTTTGCCCGAACAGTCCGTGCCTTCAGGCAGCTGGAATCCCGGCGGCGTCACCGCGACCGAGCCGGGCGTCGGCGGAGCCGAGGCCTGCGGGGCCGGCGCGTTGCAAGCGGTGAGCGCGAAACAGGCCACAACCAGCGGGGCGAGCATCTTCATCGACTTCCAGGCTCCTGGCGGGCTGTTCGAGGCGTTCATCTGAAACGCAACGAAAACATTGGCCCGTCAAGAGCTCTAGATGTTTAGTCCCGGCATTTGCTGGAGCGGATTGAGTTTAAGTCTTTGCGGCTCTGAGGTCCAGGCTTTGCAGACGAACTCGTACGGAGTGAGGCCTTTGAGGGTCTTAAGTCTTCGCGCGAAATTATAGGCGGCGACGAAGTTTTGCAGGTGGGCTCGCAGTTGGTCGTGGGTCTCGTAGAAGTCGCGTTTGACGGTCGCGTCCTTGATGGTGCGGTTCATTCTTTCGACTTGCCCATTGGTCCACGGGGGCTTGGGCTTTGTCAGCCGATGATCGATGTCGTTCTGGGCGCAGGCGTATTCGAAGGCGTGCGCCCAAACGAGTTCTCCAGCCTCGAGGGCGCCCTTGATGTCGGGCGCGGCCGAACTCGTATGGCCTGGGGTGGTGAAATGAGTTTCGTTGTCGGTGAGGACGGTATGGACCTTGTAAGGGACGGCGGCGGTCAGGCGGCGCAGGAAGTCCCCTGCGGTGCGGCGCGCCACCTTCTCGTGCATCTCGACGAAGGCGAACTTCGACGTTCGGTCGATGGCGACGATGAGGGAGAGCTTGCCTTGCGCAGTTCGAACCTCGGCGATGTCGATATGGAAATAGCCGATCGGATAGGCCTTGAATTTGCGTTTGGCGCAGGCCTCGCCTTCGACCTGGGGCAACCGGGAGATCCCGTGGCGTTGCAGACACCGGTGAAGCGACGAGCGGGTCAGATGCGGGAGGGTGGGCTGCAAGGCATAGAGGCAGTCGTCGAGCGGCAGCAAAGCATGCCTTCGGAAGGCAACGACGACGGCCTCTTCCTCTGCTGACAGGACTGTCGATCTGGGCTCCTTGGGTCCGGTCCGAAGATCAGAAACTGACTTCCGCGCCTTCCATTTGGCGATGGTCTTCGGATTGACGCCGTGGCGCTTGGCCAGAGCCCTCAGGCTCTCTTGACTATGTTGTATCGCTCGACGGACCGCCTCTGTCGTTGTGGCGCTCCCATGAAGAACCTGTCCCATAGCGCATCCTTCGAATCCCTCGATAAGAATGCCCCAGCAAAATCCGAGACGAAACACCTAGGTTGGGGACTCAATTAGGCCCATGCGATGATGATAGCGGCGAGAGCGAGGCTGGAGAGGTAGTTTCGAGCGAGTCGGTCATATCGGGTCGCGATGCGTCGCCAATTCTTCAGCTTGCAGAACATGCGTTCCATGACGTTTCGACGCTTATAGGCGGCGCGATCGAGGGGGTACGGGGTGCGCCTCGAGGCGGTGGAGGGAATGGCCGCTCTGATCTTCCAATGCTTTAGCCATCGGCGCAGACTGTCGGCGTCGTAGGCCTTGTCCGCCAGCAGGCGCTTCGGTTTGGCGACGGCGCCGAGAAGGGGAATAGCCATGACCACGTCGGCGACGTTTCCGGGCGTCAGCGCGAAAGCGACCGGTCTGCCGCGATCATCGGCCAAAGCATGAATCTTGCTCGTCCTTCCGCCCCGCGAGCGGCCGATCGCTTCTTCAAACTCCCCCTTTTGAGCCGCTCGCCGAGCGATGGGCTTTGACGTGGCTGCTGTCGATTGAAAGCTCGCCGGGAATGGGGCCGGCGGCCGCCATCTTCTCGAAGATGCGCTGCCAGACACGACGCTGAGACCAGCGATTGTAACGGTTGTAGATCGTTGTCGGAGGCCCATAGACGGGGGGAACGTCACGCCATCGACAGCCTGTCTTCAAGACATGCAAGATGCCCGAAGATGACCGTGCGGTCGTCGACACGCGGCTTACCCGGCCTGCCACGCGGGAGGTGCGGGCTGAGCCCTTTCCAGGCCTCATCCGACAACCAGAACTAGCTCGTCGCCATGACGATCGCCTCCAGCGACTCAAATCAGGCGCAAATATATAATCAAAATCAATAAACTGTATGGGTTCTCAACCTAGGCTCAGGACTCAAGCAAGATATTGAGTGGATTATCGGTCTGTGATTCAAGGCGAATCGGGTTTGAGGGCTTGGATCATGGCGGGCGAATTTTGGTTGAGCGAAGCGCAATGGGGAGCCCTTGGGCCGCTGTTGCCCAAGAACCAGCCCGGGGCGCGCGAAGGACTGACGACCGGCGGGTCATCAGCGGCGTCGTCCCCGTTCTGAAGACCGGCTGTCGGTGGCAGGATTGCCCTGCCGTGTACGGGCCTTCGACGACGCTCTACAATCGCTTTCGAAGCACGCCGAATGCGTTGAGAACGAGCGCGGCCGGAACGCGGACAGGGAGAGAGCCCATGACGAGTGAACAGGAAAGCTTTGACGAACTCAGCGCAGCGCAAAACCGGGCCGCGCAACAAGGCTCGGATGCAGTGTCGTCGGTTGCGAAACATGCCCAGCGAGCGATGGACAGCGCCAAAGACTTCGTAGCCGGAGCCAACCTAGACGACGTACGCGCTCAAGCCGCCGAAACGGCCTCGAACCTCTACCGTGGGGGCCGTGAACTTCTCGCCGGCAACGAGGATCTGTCCAAGGCGGCGGATAATTTGAGCGCCGCCGTTCGGAAGAATCCTCTCGCCGCGGTTGGTATCGCGTTTTCGGCTGGGCTTCTCCTCGCGCTCCTCACTCGCGGTTAGGCGGAATGCGAAACGACATCGTCGGTCTCGCGCAGCAATATGCGCAGCAGAAGGCTCAAACTGCGGCTAAACGCATTGCGGTCCCAGCCGCCTTCGGCCTCGTCGCCGCGGTGTTTTTCCTGATCGTGGTGATCGCGCTTTTCGCGGCCTTGTTCTTCTGGCTGACGTCGCTATACGGCCAGACTACCGCCACTTTGATCGTCGCCGCGGTCGCCTTGGTTCTTGGACTCATGGCCCTGCTGCCGATTGTGGTGAGGCGACAGCCGGTACCGTCTCCACCCGCACCCAATCCGCCGCAGTTCGCGTCGCTGTTGGCGCAGACCGCGCCAGCGCTTGCGCTGAAGCGACCGCTGTTGTCGGCTCTCCTCTTGGCGGTCGCGCTCGGAATGATGGCGCGCGGCGCATCGTCCGACAGGAAATAGTGACGCGCAGTCCAGGCGACCGGCTCGAGCCCGAGCCGGTCGCCGCCCGCGACAATCGCGTGCGCACGCGAACATCTCGGAGAGACCTTCCATCCGCGAGTCCGAATCGGTTGTTTTCAATCACTTGCGGCGCCGTGTTCGATCCTGTCGCCCACAGGAGGCCCGAGTGCGACCGGGTTCTGAGCGGGTGGGGGAAGGCGGAGCGGCTCACTCTCCTCGCGCCGGCCGGGAGCGGCGGCGAATCCGTGATAGCGGTCGAGCTCGCGCGCGATCCGGAGGACTCGATCGACCGCTTCGAAGTTCGTTCCCGTCGCCGAATTGTGCATGGCGCTGTAGGAGACGAGCAGCGCCTCGTTGAGCCGACTCACTTGCAGCGAAACAGCCAGATCCCAAGAAAACCCAAACTGATTGGCTGAACCGCTACCGCAGGCCGCGGTCTTGGCGCCTCCGCGGGGACAGGTCTCAGCGACGCCGAGGCTACTCGGCGAAATAGCTGTCGTCGATCTTTCGCACCTCGTAGACGTCCTTCACCCGAACGCCGACGCGATGGCGGATCATCAGATTGGCGAGCGCCTGTCCATCAATCAGCACAACGCGCTTCGAGACCCGCGTGATAAAGTCATAGGCGCTGCTGGGGAAGTACGACGTCGTGACAAGGACGCCCTTGCTCGCCCGATGGCCCTCGAGGCCACCTACGAAATCGCGCACTTCGGACAGGGGCACGGCCTTGTTGGGATCGAGCCTCTTGGCCTGCACATAGACGACATCGAGGCCGAGCTCGTCTTCCTTGATGACGCCGTCCACGCCGCCGTCGCCAACCCGGCCAAGCGCCCTGCCCATCTCAACCCGTCCGCCGCCGTAGCCCATGCGCACGAGAAGGTCGATGATAAGGCGTTCGAAGAATCCCGGACTGAAGGAATGCACTCGCCCGACAATGTCGCGCGCCAGCTCGGCATTGAGGAGCTCGAAATTCGAAGCGATCGACTCCTCCGCGTCGTCCCGCGATTCAACTTGCTCCGCCGCCTCGCCGGCCTTGGTTTGCGATCGCCACGAGACGAATTCCGGATAACGTTCCAACAGTGCCAAGGTCGATCTCGCTCACCCCCTCAGCGAGAAGCTCGCGGCCTCGGTCGGTAGCGCGACAGTAGCCACGTCGGGGAAGCTCGATAAGCCCCGCCTTCGACAAATAGGACCTGGCCCAGTTCAGCCGGTTGGCGAACAACGTCTGATTGCCGCTGGGCAGCCTCAGTTGCCGTTCCTCGACGGAGATCTTCAGGGCCTTGCTGACTCCGTCCTCCAACCCCGAAATGCTAATCTCGTCGTGGCGCTGCCCAATCGTTTGCAGCGCCGGCAACATGAGTTGCTGAAAACTGGGCACGCCCATTTTCTTTTACGCTCCCCCTACCCTACCCAAGACTACATGCGAAAGACGCCGAACCGGGTCGGTTCGACTTCAGCGTTAAGCGTGGCCGACAACGCCAGTGACAAAGCCCGCCGCGTTTCCCGAGGCGTGACAATGCCGTCGTCCCAGAGGCGAGCCGTGGCGTAGTAGGGCGATCCCTCAGCCTCGTATTTTGCCCGAATTGGCGCCTTGAACGCTTCCTCATCAGCCTTTGGCCACTCTCGTTTATCCGTTTCAAACGCATCGCGCCGGATCGTCGCGAGTACGCTCGCCGCCTGTTCGCCACCCATCACGCTGATGCGGGCATTTGGCCACGTGAAGAGAAACCGAGGAGAATAGGCGCGCCCGCACATGCCGTAGTTGCCCGCGCCAAAGGAGCCGCCAACGATCAACGTAATCTTCGGCACGTTGGCGCACGCCACTGCGGTGACGAGCTTTGCGCCGTCCTTGGCGATGCCGCCCGACTCGTAGCGCTGTCCGACCATGAAGCCGGAAATGTTTTGAAGGAACAGGATCGGCACGCCACGTTGGACGCAGAGTTCGACGAAGTGCGTTCCTTTGAGCGCGCTGTCGGAAAACAGGACGCCATTGTTGGCAATGACGCCGATGAGCATGCCCGAAAGGCGCGCGAATCCCGTAACCAGCGTGGCGCCGTAGCGAGGTTTGAACTCGTCGAACTCCGAACCGTCGACGATGCGGGCGATGATCTCGTGCACGTCGACCTGCTGGCGAAGGTCGACCGGCGTCACAAGTTCAAGCTCCTCGTCCGAATAAAGAGGTTCGATCGGTTTCGCCCAGTCGATCGAGCGCTTCGCCGTCCGGTTGAGGTTGGCCACCGCCCGCCGGGCGAGCGCGAGCGCATGCGTATCGTCGCGCGCCAGCGTGTCCGCCACGCCCGAGACGCGGGTGTGCATGTCTCCGCCGCCGAGGTCTTCCGCGCTCACCGTCTCGCCCGTCGCTGCCTTGACCAACGGTGGTCCCGCGAGAAAGATTGTGCCTTGCTTGTCGACGATGATCGTCTCGTCCGACATCGCCGGTACATAGGCGCCGCCCGCGGTGCACGATCCCATCACCACCGCGATTTGAGACACCCCGGCCGACGACATGCGCGCCTGATTGAAGAAGATCCGCCCGAAATGATCGCGGTCGGGAAAGACCTCAGCCTGGTAAGGCAAATTGGCGCCGCCCGAGTCGACCAGATAAACACAGGGGAGGCGGTTCTCCGCCGCAATCTCCTGCGCGCGCAAGTGCTTCTTCACCGTCATCGGGTAATACGCGCCGCCCTTGATGGTCGGGTCGTTGGCGATGATCATGACCTCGCGGCCTTCGATCAGGCCGATTCCCGCCACCAGCCCGGCGCCGTGGACGTCGCCCTCATACATGCCGAAAGCCGCGAGCGCGCCTATTTCCAGAAAAGGCGAACCGGGATCGACGAGGCCGGCCACGCGTTCGCGCGCCAAAAGCTTCCCGCGGCCGACGTGACGTTCGCGCGCCTTGGCTGAACCGCCCTCTGCCGCCGCGCGCCGGCGCAGGTTAAGTTCGTCAATAAGCCGGCGCCATTCCGCAGCGTTGGCTTCTCCCTGACCACTCTTCGTTGTCAACGCGCTCTTTAGTCGCGCCATTTCGTTTTAGTTCCTTGATCCCAGCCGCAGACTTTGGAGAAGTCTCAACATTGTTGTCGTTGTTCACCCGTGACACTGGGGTTAAATCCATTGCCGATTCTATAATTTGATCTAGCGAATGCTTGGCTTCCGCAAGAGCATGCAAGATGTTGTTTATTTGCAACATATTGCTCTAGTCAGGCTTCTCCCGGACTTTACGGAAGGGCCTCGCCGCGCCGTCACCGGGTTCGCCTTTAGTTAGATAGCGTCGTAGCGTTCGATCCGCCAAGGTTCGGCATGCGCGTCCGCGATCCAAGCCTTCCACGCCGGGAGAGCCATGATCGCCTCCATATAGGCGCGCGTCTGCGTCGACACCGAGACGTCGTAGACATGAAAGCGGTTGACCACGGGCGCGAACATTGCGTCGGCCGCAGAAAAGCGCCCGAACAGGAAGGGTCCGCCCCTGCCGAAGGTCGCGCGCGCATGCGCCCACGCGGCTTCGATGCGTGCGACGTCTGCGCGAACCTCGTCACTAAGCGTGATTGCCTTGACGGGTCGGCGAAAATTCGTTGGGCACGCCTGCCGCAGCGCAACGAACCCCGCATGCATTTCACTGGCGAGCGAGCGGGCGTGGGCGCGAGCGGCTTTGCCTTTCGGCCACACCGTCTTTTCGGGGTAGGCCTCTGCAAGGTATTCGATGATCGCGAGCGACTCCCAAATCACGATCTTGCCGTCTTGTAGGGACGGACACTTTCCAGTCGGCGCGTACTTAAGCATGCTCCCGCGCGTTTCCGGCTGATCCATCGGGATAATCACTTCCTCGAACGGGATCTTCAGCTGCGCGAGCAGGATCCAGGGCCTGAGCGACCAAGACGAATAGGCTTTGTTGGCGAGAATTAGCTTCAACGGCACAGGTTCATTTCCAGAAGGGTTTCGCGACAATTGATCGACGGCCGCCAAAGCCAAGTCAAGGCGCCGCCCGCGCGGGGTCGCGCATTTGACGCAGCCGCCTTCGCGCGGGAAAAGCCCCTCCCAGCATCGTCGGAGCCCTCAATTGTCATCGAATAAGGTCGGGCTTCTGGTCGTCGCCGGCGGCAAGGGCGTGAGGCTCGGCGCAGATCGGCCGAAGCAATATCTTCACTTGCGCCGGCCGTCCGCTCATCGTGCATACGCTCGAGGCGCTGGCCGCGAGCTTCCCGTTCTCGGTCGTAACCATGGTCATCCGCGCTGAGGACCGCGCGCTCTATGACGACGCGGTGGCGCAGTTGACGGCGAGCGCCGCGGCGGCGCTCGGGCCGCCGGCGATCGGGGGCGCGACCCGTCAGCAAAGCGTTCTGTCCGGGCTCGAGGCGCTCGTCGCAGCGGAGCTGGATATCGTGCTCATCCACGATGCAGCGCGGCCCTTCCCCTCCCCTGCCCTCGTCGCGCGAGCGATTGAAGCCGCCGAGCGTCATGGGGCCGCGGCGCCCGGAACGGCGATGAGCGACACCGTCAAACAGGTCGGCGTCGACGGGCGTGTCCTCGCGACCCCGCCGCGCTCGGCGCTGAGAGCTGTGCAAACACCGCAGGCCTTTCGCTTCCCGCTCATCCTTGCGGCCCATCGGCGCGCCGCCGCGGCCGGCGTCGGCGACCTCACTGACGATGTTGCGGTCGCCGAATGGGCGGGCGCGCCGGCTTACGTGTTCGAAGGCGATCCCGCCAACGTCAAGGTGACCACCATGCAGGACCTCGAAGCGGCGGAGGCGCGGCTCACCGCGAGCCTGGGCGAAACGCGGGTCGGCCAGGGCTTCGATGTTCACGCCTTCGCGCCCGGCGATCACGTGTGGCTGTGCGGCGTTCGCATCGCCCATTCCGCGGCGCTCAGCGGCCATTCCGACGCAGACGTCGGCATACACGCGCTTGCCGACGCGCTCTACGGCGCGCTTGCCGAGGGCGACATCGGCCAACATTTTCCACCCTCTGATCCGCAGTGGAAAGGAACGGCGTCGAAGATCTTCCTTGCCCACGCGGCGGAACGCGTGCGAGCGCGGCGCGGCGTGATCGTCCACCTCGACGTTACACTCATCTGCGAAGCCCCGAAGATCGGCCCGCACCGAGACGCGATGCGCGCACGCGTCGCCGAGATCGCGGGCCTCGATGTCGGCCGCGTCGCCGTCAAGGCGACGACGAGCGAGAAGCTTGGCTTTACCGGCCGCAGCGAAGGGATCGCCTGTCTGGCGACAGCAACGGTGCGGGTGCCATGAGCGCCGCCCCTGTGCGGCCAGCTCACGCCTTGTGGTGGACCTTTTGCAGTCCGTAAACCGGCGTAGGGATGCCCTCGAGGCGCGCCTTCAACTGCAGCGCCAAGAACTGCGAATAGTGGCGCGACTGGTGCAGGTTGCCGCCGTGGAACCATAGGGCCTCCTGCTGCGTCGGCTTCCACATGTTGCGCTGCTCGCCTTCCCACGGGCCAGGATCCTTGGTGGTATTCGAGCCGAGGCCCCAGACTTTGCCGACTTTGTCGGCCATCTCCTGACCGCAGATGTCGGCGACCCAGCCGTTCATCGAGCCGTAGCCCGTTGCGTAGACGATCACGTCGGCCGGCACTTCCTTGCCGTTATCGAGCTTGACGCCGCGGGGCGTGATTTCCTCCACCTGCCCCGACACGAGCTTGATCTTGCCGTCGATGATGAGCTGCGAAGCGCCGACGTCGATATAATAGCCCGAGCCCCGGCGCAGATATTTCATGAACAGTCCGGATTCGTCTTCGCCGTAATCGAGCTTGAAGCCCGCCTTCTCGAGAGCTTTGTAAAAATCGGCGTCGGCTTCACGAATCTTGTCGTAGACCGGCTTCTGCACCGAGGCCAGGACGCCGTATGGCAATGAGGCGAAGATAAGATCGGCCTTGGCCGTCGTCATGCCGCCGCGGACCGCGCGCTCGGAATAAAGGTCGCCGAGAGCGATATCCATCAACGTACTCGAGCGCACGATATGCGTGCTCGACCGCTGCACCATGGTCACGTCGACGCCTGCTTCGTACAGCGCCGCGCAAATGTCATGGGCTGAATTGTTCGAGCCGATGACGACGACCTTCTTGCCCTTGAAGCCATCGGGCCCGGGATGGGCTGACGAATGATGCTGCTCGCCCTTGAAGGTCTTCATCCCCTTGAAGTGCGGCATCACCGGCTTTGAGGACATGCCGGTCGCAAACACGAGCTGCTTGGGTTGCAAGGTGATCTTCTTGCCATCGCGATCGACGACAACGGTCCATTCCTTCTTCTTCGGATCGAAGGTCGCGCTCTTGACCGTCGTCTTGGTCCAGTAGTTCAGCTCCATCACCTTGGCGTACATTTCCAGCCAATCGCCGATCTTGTCCTTCGGCGAGAACACCGGCCAGTTTTTTGGAAAGTCGATATAGGGCAGATGGTCGTACCAGACCGGATCGTGCAGACAGAGCGACTTGTAGCGCTTGCGCCATGAATCGCCGGCGCGCTCGTTCTTTTCCGCGATGATCGTCGACACGCCGAGTTGTCTGAGGCGCGCGCCTAGCCCAATCGCGCCCTGACCGCCGCCGATGATCAGCACATAAGGGTGTGTGTCGTAGCCGAGCTTCTCAGCCTCCTCGTCGCGCAATTCCTTCCAGGACTTTGCGCCGGGATTGACGCCGTGTCTCGCGCCGAGCGGCCGGGTGAAGCCCGCTTTCTCTTCGTGGCCTTTGAGTTCGGCCATGGTGGTCAGCAGGGTCCAGATGGCGCCGTCCTTGATTCGGATGAGGCCATAGCCCCGGGCGATCCCGGTCTCGAACGAAATCCAGGCTTCGAGGACGCCGTCCGCCTCGGTCGCGACCTCACCCTCGGCGACGCGCCAGTCGCGCGGCTTCGTCTGTTTGAGGCAATGGGTCAGCATGTCGCGAACTTGATCGCGCCCCTCCATCGTCTTGATGTTCCAGGTGAAAGCGACGAGATCGCGCCAATAGCTGTCCTTGCCGAACATGGCGACCGCCGCGTCGATATCGCCGGCCGCCAGCGCGGCGTCGAACTTGCCGAGGAAGGCGGCCATGCGGGCATTGGGGGCTGTGTCGAGCAATTGTATCCTCCCGAGGGATTTGAGCCGGCGCTGCCGGACGGGGTTCCGCTGAGAGGAAAACTGCGCGCGTTTCGAGACGCTGGCAAGCCGTTATGCCGCGTTATCGGCGGCGGTTCCAGGCAACGTATGGAGGCGACGACCTCCCCGATCGCCGTTCGCCCCCCTGCCCTACTGAAATCGGCGCTTTTCGGACCGAGAGTGCAACCCCCGCGCGAGTTGACTGCAAGAAAATCCAAGGAAAACCAAGGAAAAAGGCTTGGATTTCCTTGGATTCCTTTGGCGGAATTGGGGCTTTTCAACGGGTTACAGCGAAAACAAGAGAAAAAATCCGCCGCGGGCTAAACTCGCCTATCAGGTTGCGCGCAACAGGCTCTGGACGCATTCCGACCGTCTCTCGCACCCAGTGATCCGTCGATCGTCAATTGGTCCTCCGCAGAAAGACATAGTCCATGTTTCTGGATTTGTCAACGAATCGCACTGCGGTCTAGTGCCGGCGATCAGATCAGGATGAGCCGCGAGGCTCGCGCAGGCAGATGTCGTCTCGACCCTGGAGGCGATGAGGTTAGAGGTCCTCGTCCGTTGTTGTCCGCCTAGCGACCACATTGCCGCCAAGCCCGTCGCGTCGATGATCGCCGGGCTTGCAATGACCGTTTCACGCGATCCGCGATGGTCAATTCAGCTGTATTAATTGCCTGTTCGGGGTCGAAAACGGTCCAATTCGCTGCGTTTTAAGCGCCCGGAAAAGGCCCCCCTACGCTGCCACACTGTGGCGCAGGATTCGCCTGACGGACGCCAGCTCCGGGCGGATCGGACCTGGCTTCCAACTGAGGGAACCTCATCCATTCGGACAAGCCGGCCCCAAGGCGCCGCGTCCGTAACATTGGGGTCGAAACTCAACCAGTTTGACCGGTTTCGACGAATTGCGTTGAAAAACTCCGCTTGATTGCGGCGCCGTGCGCTGATTCTCTTCTGTCGGGTGGAGGAGATTCGGCCGATGATGGGCGAGCGGCGGGTGATGCAGGAGGCGCTGTTCTACGGCTTCAGCCTTGAGCGGCATGTCCCTGACGATCATCTGCTGCGCAAGATCGATCGGTTCGTCGACTTGTCCGAGGTTCGTGCGCACCTGGGCCCCTATTATAGCGACGTCGGGCGGCCCTCGATCGATCCCGAGCTGATGATCCGAATGCTCATCGTCGGCTACGGCTTCGGCATTCGCTCGGAGCGACGGTTGTGCGAGGAGGTCCATCTTAATCTGGCCTATCGCTGGTTCTGTCGATTGGGGCTCGACGGCGACGTCCCCGATCATTCCACGTTCTCCAAGAACCGACACGGCCGCTTCCGCGAGAGCGATCTCTTGCGCAAGCTGTTCGAGACCGTGGTGGCACGCTGCATGAAGGAAGGGATCGTGGGAGGCGAAGCCTTCGCGGTCGACGCCAGCATCATCGTAGCGGACGCGCATCGACGGCGAAGCGTCGCCAAGGTCGAAGACCTCGTTCCGACTTCGAGCCGCGCAGTCGCAGAATATCTGTCGGTCCTCGATGATGCGGCCTTCAGCGGGGCGACGCCGGTCGAGCCAAAGGTGATCTCGCCAACCGATCCGGCGGCCCGTTACACCGCTTCGGCCAACTCTGTCGCCGGTTATGCCTACTCCGACAACTATCTCGTCGATCTGAAGCATGCAGTGATTGTGGATGTCGAGGCGACGACAACCATTCGTCAAGCGGAAGTTGGCGCGGCCAAAACCATGCTCGACCGAACGGCTGAACAGTTCGACCTCACTCCGTCGCGCCTGGTCGCCGATGGGGGCTACGGCTCGGCCGATATGGTCGGGTGGCTGGTGGACGAGCGCGGGATCGAACCGCACGTGAACCTGATCGACAAATCCGAGCGCACTGACGGAACTTTCTCCCGCAGCGACTTCGCATTCGATACCGAACGCGACCTCTATGTCTGTCCCGGAGGTAAGGAGTTGCGAAAATCTCGCCGCGCTTTCTCCACGCCGCGCGAGGGCGTCGCAAAGGACGGCGCGATCCGCTATCGCGCCGCTCAACGCGACTGCGACGCCTGCATGCTCAAACCCAAGTGCTGTCCAAATATGCCCGCACGCAAGATCGCGCGATCCGTTCATGAAGCCGCTCGTGACAAGGCCCGTGCGATCGCCAAAACCGAGGCCTACGCCGTCTCATGTCGCGAACGAAAAAAGGTTGAGATGCTCTTCGCTCATCTCAAACGCATACTCAGGCTCGGTCGATTGCGCCTCCGTGGTCCAAACGGAGCCAAAGACGAGTTCCTATTAGCCGCCACCGCCCAAAATCTCCGGAAACTGGCGAAGCTCATTCCGCTCCCGACGCCCATCTTCGCCACATGAGGTGGAGAGCCAGGAATCTGCCGCCCTGACAGCGCTACAAATCCAAAGTGCGGGCGCCACAACAGGGGGTTCTTCAACAAAATCGACGTCAAGCGGCCATCGTAAGATCGCGTGGTGGACATCGCACCGGGATGCCCCATGATGACGTGCTTCAACACCGCCCGCGACGAGCAGGCGTCGGCCATTCGGTTCACGCGTCGTAGAGCGGAGAGATGGGGATGGCTGGGACGGTTTATAACATCGCCACACTCACTTCGTGCAGACACTTAAGCCAAACAGCCAAGGGGCCTTGATAGAGGCCCTTCACCGTCAAATGAGGAGAGTCGGCCATGACCATCGCCGTCACAGGAGCCACAGGCCAGCTCGGCCGCCTTGTCATTGACAAATTGAAAGCCAAGGCCGGCGAGGCCATCGTCGCGCTCGTTCGCTCGCCGGCGAACGCGCGAGGGCTAGGCGTGGCCGTTCGCGAGGCTGACTATGCCAAACCCGCGACCCTGAAATCGGCGCTCGCGGGGGTCGATGTGCTGCTTTTCATCTCTTCTAGCGAAATTCGCGAGCGGGCCGCGCAACACCACAATGTGATCGAGGCGGCGAAAGCGGCCGAAGTGAAGCGCATCGTCTATACGAGTCTCCTCCATGCGGACGTTTCGCCAATGAGCTTGGGCGTCGAGCACAGGGCGACAGAGGCGGAACTCAAGGCCGCCGGCATTCCGCACACGATTCTGCGGAACGGTTGGTACACCGAGAACCATACCGCCTCGATCGGTGGCGCGCTCGCGGGCGGCGCTGTCATAGGAAGCGCGGGGAACGGCAAGTTTTCGTGCGCGACACGGGCCGATTACGCGGAGGCCGCCGTCACCGCGCTCGTCGGGACAGGTCATGACGGCAAAACGTATGAGCTCGCCGGCGACCACGCCTATACGCTTTCGGACTTCGCCGCCGAGATTTCGCGGCAGACAGGCAGGACCATCCCCTACAAGAATTTGCCAGTCCACGAATATGCGACGGCGCTTGTCGGATTCGGTCTCCCCGAGGCGATCGCAAAAGCCGTCGCCAGTTGGGATGCCGACGCGGCGGACGGGGCGCTGTTCGACAACGGCCGCCAGCTCTCGGCCCTGATCGGCCGACCCACGACGCCGCTCTCGACCACAGTCGCCGAGGCCCTCGCCGCGGTCTCGAAGGCGTAACGCGCGCTTCGGACGTCGCAGCGCCGGCAGCCTCGTGGACGACGGTCGGCGGCAGGCTTTCGACAGACTGGCTGCTGTGTCGAGTCATGAGGCGGGGTCGTCATCAGTGATCGTAAAGATCCCACGCGGTCCCGCAAAAAACGGCATGGTGCGCCTTGCGACGGCGTCGATGTGCAGCCGAGGGGCAGGCGGCGGATCGTTCTGATAATAGGTGCCGGGCCCGTAGAAGCGCCCATAACGCAGCACCGTGCCACCCGCCGAGATCACGGCATTCTCATGAGCTTCGATAACGGGTCCGCCATCCCAAGCGATGCTCTGGGCGATGAAGCCAGACGCGTTGGCGGCTTGCGCCGCAGCCAGGAGGTTCCGTGTTCCCTCACTTCGGACCCGATCGGTCGCGGCGAGGAATTTGGTGAGCTTCCCGATCTCATCCGGCAGATCAGTCACCTGATGAGCGATGACATCAGGTCGAAAGTCTTTGACTGCCGCATTGAGCGACTTCGGGTCGAAGAGGTCGCACAGGACTGGAATAACGCCCGCGGCGCGAAGCCCGTCCATTTTCTCTGGCGTTCGGGTCATGGCCGCAACGACATGTCCTTCCGCTAACATGAGCGGAATCAGGCGAACGCCAATGACGCCGGTGGCGCCAGCCAGGAAAATTCTCATACCGCTACCTCGCATTGTTCTGTGGTTGCAGCCGCGACGGCGCCGCGACTGTGGGCGAAGTCCTGGGACATTTCGGCGGGTTTGCGCTCGACTTCGGCGCCGCCGGCCGCCGTGACCGGGTTGAGGAAGGCTCCAAACACCATCAGTCTCCCGAAACCAGCTTGAGGCCGATAACGCCCGCCAAAATGAGAGCAATGCAGAACAGCCTCAGCGGCGCGGCGGAGTCGCCCAGCACCGCCATTCCCAGAATCGCGGTGCCCGCCGCGCCGATACCGGTCCAGACCGCATAGCCGGTTCCCACCGGTAGTGTCCGTAGCGACAGTGAAAGCAGGAAGACGCTCGATACGCCGGTCACGACCGTAAAGAGTGCGGGCATCAATCGCGTGAAGCCATCGGACGACTTCATGCCGAAGGCGAATGCGATTTCAAGAATGCCGGCGATGGTCAACAGTACCCAAGCCATAGGAGCAGATCCGTTGGTTGGTTGGCTGACTGATGTCAGTGCGCGAAGGAAAGCTTAGAAACCGGCCGCCCTTTCGGGGGGCTCAAGCTTTGGCGGCAGCAACGGGGGTCGAGCGGAACGCAACTCCGAATCGATTGAAGGCGTTCATCAGGCCGATCGCATAGGTGAGGTCGGCGAGTTCTTTGTCGCCGAATTCGGCGGCGGCGGCTTCATAATCGGCGTCGGGAACGCCGGTTTCGGCGACCCGCGTTACGGTTTCCGACCAGCCAAGCGCGATGCGTTCGCGGCTGCTGAATACCGCGCCCGCGGCGCGCCAAACCGGGACGAGCACGAGCTTGTCCACGGTCATGCCGAGCTTGAGCAGATCGCGGGAATGCATATCGATGCAATAGGCGCAGCCATTTATCTGGGAAACCCGCAGATAGACAAGATAGATCAGTTCTTCCGGAAGACCGGATTTTCGAAGATAGACATACGCCCCTCCGAAAGCCTTGAAGCCCTCAGGGGAAGCCTTGGCGTAGTCGATGCGATTGCCCATGACGAATCCTCATATTCGCTCGTTGAGGACTGTCATCTGTTATGTTTAGCCGAGCTAAGAAGGTCCATGATCCGTCTTGAGTTCTAGGCCATATTCCCGGTTTTCAGTTTCTGGCCGCCGTCATATCAGCCTCAGGATACGTCTTCCGAGATTTTCGGCGGCGCCCTGGGAGGCAATATTCGTGAAGCTGACGAACAAGGCTGAGACTCCATCGCCACCTATCGTCCAGTCCGTCAGGGCTTCCGCGTACAGGCCGTCTTCGCGCATGCGCATAGCGAGGTGGCGATCCGACAGTTGGTCCTGTAACCGCAGGATCAGGTGCATTCCGCCCGGCTGGGAATCGATTCGTATATGTTTGCCCAGCACGCTTTCCAGGCCTGCTATCGTCGCTTCCCGACGCTCGGCATAGAGCTTTCGCATCCGTTGGATATGGCGCGCGAAGCACCCTTCCGTAATGAAGGCTGCGACGATGGCTTGCGTAAGCACGGGGCTGCCCCCGGCAAAGGCCTGGCTGATCTGCTCGAACCGCTCGATCTGTGTTTCCGGCACGGCAAGATATGCAAGCCGAATGCTTGGAAAAAGCACCTTGCTGAAGGTGCCGGTATAGAGGACGCGCCCGTCACGATCCAAGCTCTTCAACGCCGACAGCGGGCGGCTGACATACCGGTACTCGCCATCGTAATCGTCCTCGATGACCCATGCGTTGTTTTGCGACGCCCAGTCCAACAGAGCCAGGCGCCGGGGTAAGGACAAAGAGACGCTGAGCGGGCTCTGATGCGCCGGCGTTACCACGGCCGCGCGCGCCTGCGGCGCCGCCTTGATGCCGTCGGAAATAATCACACCCTCCCGGTCCACCGGCACCGGGACGGCTGCGATATTCATATGCTCCAATATTTCCCGCGTCGGCGGGTATCCGGGGTTTTCAAACCAAACGTCATCGCCTGCCTTCAGGACCGCGCGGGCAATCAGCTCGATCGTGTGACGGTATCCCGATGTCACGAATATCTGACGTGGCGCGCAGTTGATCCCGCGCGACACCTGGAGATACGCGGCGATCTCGGCGCGCAATGCCGGCAGGCCATATGCCGAAGGGAGGGCCATGTCGCGTGGCTGCATGGCGCGCACGCATTGTGCGCCCAGGCGTGCCCACATCTTTCGCGGAAACGCATCCAGGGCAGGTAGCCCCATTTGGAACGGCAGAATCGAATCCGGGCGAAAAATGGGCGCGACAATATCGCTATTGGACTGGGGGACCGTACTCGCAACAGGCATTCGCAGCTTAAGGCCCGGCGTCACAACGGTCCCTGCCTGGCCGCGGGGTTGAATGTACCCCTCGGCAGCCAGCAGAGAGTAGGCGGCTTCGATAGTGCCTCTCGCCAGGCCCAATTCCTTGGTGAGTGCACGCGCTGAGGGAATGCGTCCGCCCGGCTTCAACACGCCGCGCGCGATAGCGTCGCGAAACCGGTCGTAGATCTGCCGATAAAGAGGTTCCGCAGCGGCTGGATCCAAAGGCGAGATATTGGCGGTCTTTGCGACGCTCATGGTCTAGTCAGCTTTTCCGATTCGTTGAAAACGACTGAGCCAAAAATGACCCTCGGAGTTCAAGGCAAATTAAAACCACCCGCGCACGAGCCTGCCGACAACCATCATGGACCAGTTTCAATTCCAATTCATGGACCTTGGACAGCGGCAACGGGAACATGAAGTTTAGGCGGAACTTGGAAATGGAGCCTCGGTTCGACTGCCCTGTAACCGATCAGGCGTGGCGCCGTGAGGTCCGAGCTAGAGGAGTACATCACCATGTTTGCAATGAGCAGCGTTATGCGAGCGGGCTTGAGGGTCGCGCTGGCGACAACAGCACTGGGGGTTTCGCCCGTGCTTGCGCAGACTGCGGAGCCCGTGAAAACGCCACCCGCCAAGGCGTCGTCCTTCGACTTCGGAGGCAAGAACGTCTTCGATCACGCAATCCCGAACGCCGAAGGAAAGAGCATGGTCGCCATCCTGGTGAACTATCCTCCGGGCGGCAAATCGCCCCCGCATCATCATGCACCGTCGGCATTCATCTACGCCTACGTGCTGTCAGGCGCCGTCCGCAGCCAGGTCAACGATGAACCCGTTCAAACCTACCAAGCCGGCGAAGGCTTCTATGAACTACCCGGCGCGCGCCACCGGATCAGCGAAAACGCGAGTGACGAGCACCCCGCGACCATGTTGGCCGTTTACGTCGTCGATTCCACCGATAAGCCGCTGACTGACGGCGGACCAGAAGTAGGGATTGCGAGGGGACCAAATCTCCGTTCTTGGCGCATCCCCGGCGCCACTGGACGGTTTTCCTATCGGCTCAGCATCGTAGAACAGCGCCTCAATCAAGCGCAGTTTTCAACGCAATTCGCGCATTGCGGCCCTCCGAGCGGCGACCGGCGCGAGCGCGCGATGGTTTTGACCTAAGGCGCCTCCGGTACCTTGGTCTAATTGACTTCGCAGCTTGCGCGCCGACATTTACTCTCGAAGTGGAACTGACGGCGGTCAGGCCCTGGCGCGGCTTCACAACCGGGCGGTGTCGAAAATCGCCAGCGGCTCGGCTCGGTGGGCAATCACCGTGCTCACGCCGCTGCATGTCTGGCCATTTCGGGAGGCGCGCAATGGTGATGGGCGAGCAGACCTCCGCATCGACTTCGCCAATTCTGGAATTGCGCGGCATCAGCAAGAGCTTTCACGGCACGAAGGTGCTGGATGGCGTCGACTTCGCGGTGCGGTCTGGCGAGGTGATGGCGCTGATGGGCGAGAACGGCGCCGGCAAGTCCACACTGATGAAGATCGTGACCGGGATTTATGAGGCTGACCCGGGCGGCACGATCAAACTGGACGGAAGCGAAGTTCGCTTCACCAACCCGGGTCAATCGATTTCCGCTGGCGTCGCCATGATTCATCAGGATTTGAATCTGCTGCCGGGTCTGACCGTGGCCGAAAACCTGTATCTCGGCCGCGAGCCGCTGAATGGATTCGGGCTTATCGATTGGCCAACGCTGCGGGAGGAGTTGCGCAAGCACCTCGCCGCGTTGCAACAGTCCATCGACCCCGCCGTTCGCGTCGGACGCTTGCGTGTCGCTCAGCAGCAAATGGTCGAAATCGCCCGCGCCCTATCGCTGAACGCGCGGCTCATCATCATGGACGAACCGACGGATGCGCTGACGGACGTCGAGACCGACATCCTGCACGACGCCATTCGTCGACTGCGCGACCAAGGCAAGGGCATCGTCTACATCTCGCACCGGCTCAGCGAGATCTTTAAAATCTGCGATTCCGTGACGGTTCTGCGCGACGGCCGGACGGCTGCGGCGGAGCCCACGGCAAAGGTCACCGAGGCGGAGCTGATCCACCACATGGTGGGCCGCGAGATCAGCGATAAATACCCCTACACGCCTGCGGCCGACCGACCCGTCAGCCTGCGTGTCGATCACTTGTCGGCGCCAGGGATCGAGGACATCTCGTTCGAGGCGCATGCGGGCGAGGTGCTGGGATTTGCCGGACTGATGGGCGCGGGCGGCCCCGAACTCGGCCGAGCGCTTTACGGGGCGCTTTCGGTGCGCGCCGGGTCGATCGAACTCGAAGGGCGGAAATTGTCGCTGCGCTCGCCCGGCGCCGGCGTCCGCGTCGGCATCGCCTTCGTGCCCGAGGATCGCAAAGCCGAGGGCCTGGTCCAAATCCATTCCGTGCTGACGAATATGACGCTCACGGCCTTGCGCCGTTTCATCACGGCGCTCGGACTGATTGCCCATCGGCGCGAAGACAAGGTCGTCGCCGACTACATCAAGGCCTTCACGATCCGCACGCCCGGCGCAGACGCGGTGGTCGCCACCCTGAGCGGCGGCAACCAGCAAAAGGTGCTGCTCGCCAAGGCCCTGATGACCGAGCCGAAGGTCCTCATTCTCGACGAGCCGACGCGGGGCGTCGATGTTGGCGTCCGCCGCGAGATCTACAGCCTCATCAACGATCTCAAAGCCAAGGGCCTCACCATCCTGCTCATTTCTTCGGACATGCCCGAGCTCCTCGGCATTGCCGACCGCATCCTGGTCCTCTCACGAGGCCGTCTGACTGGGGCCTTCGGTCGAGGCGAGGCGACCCAGGACGCGATCATGCAGCGCGCCGTCGCTTAGGGGATTGCGACAATGAACCCATTGCTGCGCTTTCTGTCGCAAAACAAATCGCTGGTCGGCCTGATCGTCTTGATCGTTGCGGTTTCGCTCGCCAGCCCGGATTTCCTTGACGTCAACAATCTCCTGAACGTGCTGCGTCAAACCTCGATCAATGCGGTGATCGCGATGGGCATGACCTTCGTCATTCTCACCGCCGGCATCGACCTCTCCGTCGGCGCCATTCTCGCGCTGTGCGGCGCCTTCGCCGCGAGCTTGATCGCAAGCGGAACCGGGCTCGTGATCGCGATGCTGATCGTCCTCCTGGCCGGCCTCGCGTTGGGCGCGGTGTCCGGGCTGATCATAACTTATGGAGCCGTCCAGCCCTTCATCGCCACCTTGGTCAGCATGACCGTCTTGCGGGGCGCCGTGCTCGTGTTCAGCAACGGTACGCCGATCGACGCGAGCAGCGGCGCCGCCTCTAACGCTTTTGGCAACCTCGGGGCGGGCTATGTATTCGGCATACCGATTCCCGTCATCGCGGCCGCCATCGTCTTCGCCGGATGCTGGGTGGCGCTCACCCAGACCCGCTTTGGCCGCTATGTCTATGCGATCGGCGGCAATGAAAACGTGACCCGGCTCTCGGGCGTGAACGTCACGTTGATCAAGATCGTCGTGTATTCAGTGTCCGGTCTCCTGTCGGCCCTTGCCGGAATCATTCTCACCGCGCGCCTCGAGAGCGCGCAGCCAACCGCGGGAGTGGGCTACGAGCTCGACGCCATTGCCGCGGTCGTTGTCGGCGGCACGAGTTTGGCTGGCGGAATCGGCAGCATGACCGGCACGCTGATCGGCGCCCTGATCATCGGCATCCTCAACAACGCCCTCAATCTGATGGATGTGTCCGCCTACTATCAGATGATCGCCAAGGGAGCCGTGATCTTGCTCGCCGTGCTCGTCGATCGGCGGGGCGCGCAAAACTAGCGGTCCAAAACTAGCGGTCAATGCGCCGCGCGTTCCGAACAGGAGGTTCGCCATGATCCGAAACATGTTTCACGTGATCGTCGTGGCCGCGTTGTCTTGCGCTGCGGCAGGCGCCGCGCGGGCGGCAGACCGGATCGCCCTTGTCGTCTCGACGCTGAACAATCCCTACTTTGTCAGTTTGGCTGATGGCGCCAAGGCCAAGGCGAAGGAACTCGGGTACAATCTCGTCGTCCTCGACAGCCAGAACGATACGGCCAAGGAACTCTCCAATGTCGAGGACGCGCTCAATCAGAACGTCAAGGCCCTGCTGCTCAATCCTGTGGACTCCGCCGCCGCAAGGGCCGCGGTGCGTGAGGCCGAAGCCCAAAAGGTCCCTGTCCTGACACTCGATCGGTCGGCCAAGGGCGTCACCGTCACCTCCCATATCGCGTCCGACAATGTGGCGGGCGGCAAGCTGGCCGGCGAGTTGATCGTTAAGGCGCTCAATGGCAAGGGCAATGTCGTCGAGCTTCAAGGCCAGCCGGGAACGGACGCGGCGCGGGATCGCAGCACTGGCTTCCGGCAAGCGCTGGCGGCGGCGCCCGGGCTGAAAATCGTCGCCAGTCAGCCAGCGAACTTCGACCGCACTCAAGGCCTGAACGTCATGGAGAACATTCTCCAGGCGCACCCCAAGGTCGATGCCCTCTTCGCCGCCGATGACGAGATGGCTCTGGGTGCGATCAAGGCCATACAAGCCGCCAGGCTCAAGGTCGTCGTGGTCGGGTTCGACGGGACCCCGGACGCGATCGCGGCGGTCAAGAACGGGACGATGGTCGCCACCATCGCCCAGCAGCCGTCGCTCATCGGCAGCCTAGGTGTCGAAGAGGCCGACAAGGTCATCAAGGGTCAGTCCGCTCCGGCCAGCATACCGGTGGCGCTGAAGGTGATCGATAAGAAGTCGCTCGGCGAACCTTGATCCTCATCGTATCGGGCCGTGCGCTTTCGCGCCTCGTCCGCCTGGTCCGCTCAACGACCTTATTGCTGCCAAGCCCCTCGCGAGGAGGACACTTCGCCCGTGGCCGGCTTCGCCCACCGCGCTGGGGGACCACGGTTGATTCGCCGGCGAGTATCGCGAGACGTGGGATCGTCTGGAACGTGCGCTCAGTTGCAACCCGGCCGCGACAACGACCTGGCCTTTCCCGGCGCACACAAAAAGCGCGCAATTTCGGCCCAAGTTAGCCGCAAAGCCAAAGCCGCGGAGCATGAGACTGCAATCGGCGTCGAATGCGCTAACAAGGCGAGGTCGCGAGGGAGAGGGCCATGGAACGTACGGTGCGGAGGCTCGCCGCCCTACTCGCCGCCGACGTGGTGGGGTATTCGGGCAAGATCGAAGCCGACGAAAGTTCCACCCTCGCCGCTCTGAAGGACGTTCAAGCCACGACCATCGATCCGCTTCTTGCCGAGAATAGCGGGCGGATCGTCAAGACGATGGGCGACGGCTTCATCGCCGAGTTCGGCTCGGTCGTCGATGCTGTCACCTTCGCGGTCGCGATGCAGAAGAGCGTGCCGGAACGCCAGCAAGGAACCGCGCCGGAAAAGCGCCTCGTCTACCGCATCGGGATCAATCTCGGCGACGTGGTGGTCGAGGGCGACGATCTGCTCGGCGACGGCGTCAACGTCGCGGCGCGGCTCGAGCAGATCTGCAAGCCGGGGGGAATCCTGATTTCCGGCACAGCCTACGACCAACTGCAGGGCAAGCTCGGATTGCCGCTCGACTTCACCGGCGAGCAGCAGGTGAAGAACATCAACCGTTCCGTGCGAACCTACGCGGTGCGGCTCGATGGGTCCGCTCCGGGCTGGCGTCGCGCACTTCCCCGATATGTCAAGCGCGCCCGTCCAGTGATCGCGGCCGCGCTGGCTGCGCTGATGGTCGTCGGCGGAAGCTGGTGGTATTTGCACCGCGCCGCGCTCTCGTCGGTCCCGTCCATCGCCGTCATGCCGTTCGAGGTCGCGGGAGGCGACGCGGCGACCGATCGCCTCGCTCGGGGCATCGCCAACGACATTTCGATCGACTTTTCGCGCCTGCGCAACCTCGATGTCATCGGCAGTTCCACGACTGAGGCTTACGGAAACAGAGGCGCCGACGTGCGGCGGATCGCCAGGGATTTGAACGTTCGTTATGTCCTGACGGGCGCGATCCAACGCGAGGGCGATCAATTGCGCGTCAGCGCGCAACTCCAAGATGGCGACACGGGCGCGAGCCTTTGGTCGAACCGATGGGATCGCCCCAGCGGCGATATCTTCGCGGTGCAGAACGAAGTCTCCGACGGCGTGATCTCCACGCTTGGGGGCCGAGGCCTGCTGACGAGCCTCGCGGCGGTGGCGGCGAGACGCAAAGGGCCGTCTGATCTCGAGGCCTATGACCTCTTCGCGCTCGGCATGGCCGATTTCTATAAAGGAGGCGAGGAGGGTTTCGCCAAATCAATCAAGTTCTTTGACGCGGCGATCGCCAAAGACCCCCAATTCGGTTTCGCTTATGTGAAAAAGGGTTGGGCGATATTCAATTACGCTTTATCTGCGAACGGGGACGTTGACGAGGCGGCGAACGAGTTTGAACGGCTGAGCCGGAAGGCGATCGAGATCGATCCTTACGATGCGGAGGGCCACGTCGCTCTCGGCGACAAGTTGGTTTGGTGGGGCGACTTCGCGCAGGGCGCGGTTGAAGTGGAGCGGGCGCTGGAGCTCAATCCGAGTTCGGCCGACATCATGGCGCTTTCCGCCGGGGCCATGTCCCATTTGGGCAAGCCTGAACAAGGCGCGGCGCAATGCGACAAGGCTTACCGTCTCAATTCCGCGCCGCCGCCATTCTATCCAGCGTTTTGCTACGAGAACTATTTTTTTACCAAACGGTACCGAGAGTCGGCCGAGGCGACGAAGCGTCATGACGCATGGCTGGGGGCCCACGAGGCTGGACCTCTCTCGTCTTCCGCGCGGCCGCGCAAATCGAGGCTGGCGCGGCCGATGACGCCGCAGCGACCATCGCGGAATGGAAGCAAAAATATCCCCAGGTCCCGGTCGAGGCGTACATGAGTTTCTACATCGCCTATTCTCGCCAGCAGGAGCCCGACCAGCTCGTCGCCTCCCTGCAAAAGGCAGGCGCGCCGATGTGCGTTCCCGGCGAGAAGCTTGCCGACTTCCCGAAGCTCCAGCACCTGAAAATCTGCGACGAAGAGCGCGCCAAGCAAGCAGTCCGATGATCGGTTGGGGCGCGGCGCAGCGTAGGCATCGCGGCCAGCGCTGGCTGCGTCGACGACGAATCGAGACAACGCCGCGGTTCTAACGCGGGCAACGGATACGCCTGCCCTATGGCGCGTAGACGAGTTCGCTCGAAGGCATCGGCTGGCAGCGGTCGTGCGACAGCGGCGTGTCGCACGTAAGTAGCTGGATCGGGCAAATCGCGCTAGAATCGCCGCGACCGGCAGCTTCCGCCTACAAGCCGCCCGGCTCAAGGTCGTCGTGGTCGGGTTCGACGGGACCCCGGATGCCGTCGCCGTGGTGAAGAACGGGACGATGGTCGCCACCATCGCCCAGCAGCCCTCGCTTATCGGCAGCCTTGGCGTCGAAGAGGCCGACAAGGTCATCAAGGGTCAGCCCGCGCCAGCCAGCATCCCGGTGGCGCTGAAGGTGATCGATAAGAAGTCGCTCGGCGAACCTTGATCCTCATCGTGGGGGTCGGGCCGGTCGGCGAGCGGGCCTCGGCTTCCCAGGTCGAGGCAAGCGCATCCATTCCGACAAGCCGGCCCAAGGCGCCGCGTCCGGCCGCAATGCGCAAAGAAGCGGCCATTCCGCGACGGCTTGGCGACAGACGAAATAGACCGAACTGCGACCTCCGTCGCCGCGACTCGCGCTCAACGCTCAATGTCGATTCGCTACGTCGCCTCGAGCGTCTCAGAAGAAGAGCAGTCACTCACCGACACAGTGGCGAACGGAAACCGAGCGGCCATCGGCGGCTTCAAACTTCGGCGGGGCCTCGCTCTAACCGTCCAACGACTTCTGCTCCGAACTCCACTCATCGCTCGACCGCAAATACCCGCCATTCGCCGGGAACGCCTTTCAGCGAGTGCTGACCGTGATCGACAAACCCCAACCCAGAGCCCGCCACCAAGTCCTTCACGGTGCTGGACACCAGAATCTGGTTCGGCGCGGCGAGAGCCGCGACGCGAGCGCCGATGTGGACTGCGATTCCTCCTATGTTCTCGCCGATCTCCTCGCATTCGCCGGTGTGAAGCCCGGCGCGAATATCGATCCCAAGCGGACGAATTTCGTCGGCTATTGCGCAGGCGCAGCGGACAGCGCGCGCGGGACCGTCGAAGGCAATGAGGAAGCCGTCCCCAGTCATGTTCGTTTCGCGTCCGCGGAAACGAGCGATGTTTCGTCGGATTGTGGCGTTATGATTGTCGAGCAAATCGCGCCACCGACGGTCGCCGAGCGCAGCGGCTTTCTCTGTCGAGCCTACGATGTCGGTGAACAGAACTGTGGCGAGCACTCGGTCGGCAACGATCGAGGCCTTCGAGCCGGTCACGAAATCGCCGATCAGATCCGCAATTTCCGTGGCGTTGTCACCGATCCAGGCCATGTGGTCCACGCCCGGGAGTTCGACGTAACGCGCGCCCGGGATGTTGGCGGCCAAAAAGCGTCCGCCTTCTACGTTGATGGTGACATCTCCCGTGCGGTGGATGACAAGAGTAGGCACCCGGATCGAAGACACGATACCGCTGACGTCGATTTGCCTATTCATGCGCATGAGGTCGGCGACCGCGGCCGGGCTTGCGCCAAGTCGCTCGAACCGGCCCCACCAACTTTGGAAGGTTGGATCGTCTTGGCGAGAGGGCGCAAAATACGGCAAACTCGCGCCGCTCCCCCAGCCTTGGTCAATATACTGGAGAAGCGCGGCGAACGCTTCATCCGTTGGGATCCACGACGAAAAGCGCGCAAAAGCGCCATAGAGCACCAGCGCGCGACAGCGATCTGGATAGGTCGCCGCAAACAACGCGGCAAGCGGACCGCCTTCCGACATGCCCCACAGCGCGGCCCGCTGTATCCCGGCGGCGTCCATGACCGCACGCACGTCATCCATGCGCTCGTCCATGCCGGGTAGCGCGCCTACCCGATCCGACATGCCGGTGCCGCGCTTATCGAACATAGTCAATCGCACGCGACCCCCGAGATACCGCAGCCAGCGAGCAAGCTCCGGTTCGTCCCAAAAAGTTTCAATGTTCGACACAAACGGCAAAACGGCGATCACATCGACCGGACCTTCGCCGAACACCTGGTAAGCGATATGCACATCGCCGCTCTTGGCGTACCGCGTCACAGTTTGCATGGCGCTCCATCCCATGTCTCAGATTGTCCGAGGCCTCGCAGTCGCGCGCGATGCGCAAGCCGAAAACGGGTCAGCTTCCTCTCAGGCACGGCGCTCGTGTAGCGCTTCTCGTCAGAGCAATTTCATAATAATCCAGAGACCTGACGCCGAATAACCTAACGCTTGCTCGCGTTCAAACAAGCGTTTTCCAGGTGAGCGTCGCGAATCTCCTTCGACTTTGCCAGCCGGCGCGCTCCTCGGTGCACAAAGCCCGCCTCTGGCGCGGGATCATTGATTCGCATGGATTCGGGCGTCGAGACCCATCGTGGTGGATTGGCCCACCCTCGCGACTGTGACGATTACCGACGCGATCCACAACGTCCGCTTCACGTCGATTGCGTTGAAAAACTCTGCTTGATTGAGGCGCCGTGCGCTGATTCTCTTCTGTCGGGTGGAGGAGATTCGGTCGATGATGGGCGAGCGGCGGGTGATGCAGGAGGCGCTGTTCTACGGCTTCAGCCTTGAGCGGCATGTCCCTGACGATCATCTGCTGCGCAAGATCGATCGGTTCGTCGACTTGTCCGAGGTTCGTGCGCACCTGGGGCCCTATTATAGCGACGTCGGGCGGCCCTCGATCGATCCCGAGCTGATGATCCGAATGCTGATCGTCGGCTACGGCCTCGGCATTCGCTCGGAGCGTCGGCTGTGCGAGGAGGTCCATCTCAATCTGGCCTATCGCTGGTTCTGTCGATTGGGGCTCGACGGCGACGTCCCCGATCATTCGACGTTCTCCAAGAACCGCCACGGCCGCTTCCGCGAGAGCGATCTCTTGCGCAAGCTGTTCGAGACCGTGGTGGCACGCTGCATGAAGGAAGGGATCGTCGGAGGCGAGGCCTTCGCGGTCGACGCCAGCATCATCGTAGCGGACGCGCATCGACGGCGAGGCGTCGCCAAGGTCGAAGATCTCGTTCCGACTTCGAGCCGCGCAGTCGCAGAATATCTGTCGGTCCTCGATGATGCGGCCTTCAGCGGGGCGACGCCGGTCGAGCCGAAGGCGATCTCGCCAACCGATCCGGCCGCCCGCTACACCGCTTCGGCCAACTCTGTCGCCGGTTATGCCTACTCCGACAACTACCTCATCGATCTGAAGCATGCAGTGATTGTGGATGTCGAGGCGACGACAACCATTCGCCAAGCGGAAGTTGGCGCGGCCAAGACGATGCTCGACCGAACGGCTGAACAGTTCGACCTCACTCCGTCGCGCCTGGTCGCCGATGGAGGCTACGGCTCGGCCGATATGGTCGGGTGGCTGGTGGACGAGCGCGGGATCGAGCCGCACGTGAACCTGATCGACAAATCCGAGCGCACGGACGGAACTTTCTCCCGCAGCGACTTCGCATTCGATACCGAACGCGACCTCTATGTCTGTCCCGGAGGTAAGGAGTTGCGAAAATCTCGCCGCGCGTTCTCCACGCCGCGCGAGGGCGTCGCAAAGGACGGCGCGATCCGCTATCGCGCCGCTCAACGCGACTGCGACGCCTGCATGCTCAAACCCAAGTGCTGTCCAAATATGCCCGCACGCAAGATCGCGCGATCCGTTCATGAAGCCGCTCGTGACAAGGCCCGTGCGATCGCCAAAACCGAGGCCTACGCCGTCTCATGTCGCGAACGAAAAAAGGTCGAGATGCTCTTCGCTCATCTCAAACGCATCCTCAGGCTCGGTCGATTGCGCCTCCGTGGTCCAAACGGAGCCAAAGACGAGTTCCTATTAGCCGCCACCGCCCAAAATCTCCGGAAACTGGCGAAGCTCATTCCGCTCCCGACGCCCATCTTCGCCACTGAGGCGCAGGCGCCCAAGTTTGAGCCTCTGTAATCTTCGATGGGCCAACCTCTGCTTTGAGCGAGACGAGTTTTTCAACGGAATTCGTCGAAACCGGTCAAACTGATTGAGTTTCGACCCTATGGTCGGACGCTTGGGTGTCGGTGAGCAGCGAATGGTCAAAATCGCCCGCGCCCTATCGCTGAACGCGCGGCTCATCATCATGGACGAGCCGCCGCTGGCCCGGGGGCGCCGCATCCGCCCCAACCCTCTCAGTGATCGAAGCGCTTCGCGAGCGTCAGCCAAGTTGAGCCTCCGGCGCGGGCGCGAGGCGGCGTTTCGCTTGAGGTTTCTACCCGTACTTTTTCTGACCGCCGACCCAGGTCTCGCTCACCTTGATCTTCATCAGAGCATCCGGATCGACCTTGTAGGGATCCTGTTCGAGGATTGTCAGGTCGGCGAGTTTGCCAGATTCAAGCGTGCCGAGCTGGTCGGCCATCCCGATCTGACCGGCGGCGTGAATGGTCACCGCGCGCAACGCGTCCGTCAGCGAAACCGCCTGTTCGGGACCGACGACTGACCCGTCGACGCTGCATTTGCGCGTGACCGCGGCCTGCACAAGTTGGAGCGTTCCGATGTTGGAACAAGGCGCGTCGGTATGGATCGTGAATGGCAGGCCAAGTCGGACGCAGTCGGCGGCCGGGTCCATCCGCGCCGCCCGCTCGGCGCCGAAAAGCTGATCGCGATAGGCGGCGCCATAGAAATAGACGTGGTTCATCAGGAAACTCGGCTGCACGCCGAGCTTCGCCATGCGCTCGATCTGTTCGGGCCTGGTGATGGTGCAATGCTCGATCCGGTTGACGCCGGTGTCGGGATAGGCGCCGTAAGCGGCCTCGATCGCATCGAGCGCGATGTCGAGCGTCTCGTCGCCATTGCAATGGATGGAGACTGGCCAGCCCTGCGCCTTGACCTCGGCGACCATCGCCTTCAGCTGCTGGCCATCGAAATTCGGCCGGCCCTTATCCGTGTCGCCGAGATAAGGAACAGTCTGCGCCGCGGTCTTCGTCTGGTTCGAGCCGTCGCCAACAATCTTCATCGCGTAGATCGTCAGCATCGTGTTTGGGATTTGAGTCGCGAGCGCGCCGTGGCCGTATTTCTTGTATGGCTCCGCGTCCTTCATGGATTCGTACATCAGGCTGATGCTGGCGCGGCACGGCGAATTGGCCGCGACGCGCTCGTAACCTTCGAGGAGGTTGCCGAACACAAGCACGCCAGCCTCGTGCACCGAAGTGTTGCCGTACGAAGCGTTGATCTTCAGCCAATCGATGACCGCTTTGCCGGCGAGCGCAGGCGTGATCTTCGGGATCGCCACGGCGAATTTCTTCAGTGCGGTCTCCTCGTAGACCATGCCATTCAGCTTGCCCGAGGCATCGCGACCGAAGCGGCCGCCGCCCGGAAGATCGCCGATGTCGGCCGGAATATTCGCCGCCGCCAATGCGGCGCTGTTGGCCGCCGCCGTATGCATGTTGATGTAGTAGACGAGAATTGGATGATCGGTTGAAACGGCGTCGAGATCCGTGAGCGTAAGATCGCCGCCCTGCAGCAGATTGTCGAAGCTCGTGAAGAGCAGCCACTGGCCGGCCGGCGTCTTGCTCGCCGTGTCGCGAAGCATCGCGATCAGCGCGGCGCGGGTTTTGTACTTGGTGTAGCCGCAGTCGGTGAAAAGCGCGTTGATCAACGCGCCGGTCACCGTATGCTGGTGGGCGTCGATAAAGCCCGGCATGAGCGCGCGGCCGTCGAGGTCGACGATGGTGGTCGATCCCGACTTGAGGCCCATGATGGCGTCGGCGGCGCCGACCGCTGCGATCTTGCCGTTCTTGATCGCGAGCGCCTCGACCGTGCGGCTGTCGCCGGCCATCGGAATGATCGGGCCGTTACGGAAGATGAGATCCGCGCCGTCCGAGCCCGCAGCGAGGGCGGGCAGACCGTTCGCAAGAGGCAGAGCGCCGGCCGCGGCGGCGAAAAACTCTCGCCGCGAGACCCGGGGTCGCATGTCCCCGATCGATCCGAAAACATTTCCAACGCAAGCCCGGCACATCGTGTCGCTCCGCAGACGTGGAAATCGAGTGTAACGACTCTTGATGAATCAAATCGCAAAATTTGTGAAAAGGCCGGCCTACAGTCCGGATGGCAGCGCATCGGCCAGCACGCGGACCGAATGCACCGCGGCTCGTCCGGAGAGAGCGGCGATCTGATGGCGACATGAAAACCCGTCGGCGACGATCAGCTCTTCAGGTTTGGCGCTACGCACCGCGGGCATGAGATCGGCCTCCGCCATGGCGCGCGAGACGTCCTGCGTCTCGGATTGATAGCCGAAGGCGCCGGCCATGCCGCAACAGGACGATGTGATCGGCGCGACGATCAGATCGGGCGTCTGGCGCAGCGAGCGCAAGAGTCGCATCGAAGGCGCCGAAACTTTTCTGATGGCAATGGCCGTGGACATGCGCCTTCGTCGGAACGGAGCGAAGCTTGAGCGCAATTGTCTCGCGCGTCATCCACTCGCCGAACGTGACCGCGCGGCGCGCGAGCGCTCGCGATTCGCTTCCCGGCAAAAGAGACATGAACTCGTCGCGCAAGGTCATGAGGCACGAGGGCTCGAGGCCGACCACGGGCGCGTCGCCGGCGAGCGCTGTCAACGTCCGTCGTGCCTCGGCCCGCGCCTTCTCGATCAGGCCCGCCGCAAGATAGGTCCGCCCGCAGCAGAGCGGACGGCCCTCGCGGCGCGGCAGCAACGGCCTCCGCCCAGCCGCTGCAATGACGCGGAGCGCATCTCGCAGATTATCGGGCTCGAAGTAGCGGTTGAATGTGTCCGCGAACAGGACCACGTCGCCCATACCGCTCCCCGACTTGAGCGTAGGGCAACGCCTCTTCGTCGCGGAAGGGATCGGAACGCCAGGCTGGCAGATCGCGCTCAACGGCAAAGCCCAATTGTCGATCGAGCACGCGGCGTAGCACGGGGACTTTGTTCCGAAGATTGGCGGCGCCGGCGAAAGTTGCGGCCAGCGGCGCGTAGCGCGGCAGTTCGGCAATGATCCGTTCGCGTAAAGCTATCCCGCGCCGAGCGGCACGCGCCGCCGTCGCCTCGATCTTCATCTTCGCCATGTCGACGCCGGTCGGACACTCGCGCCTGCAAGCCTTGCAGGAGACGCAAAGTTTCAGCGCCTCCGCGACGTCGTTCGAGGCCAACGCGTCCTGGTCGAGCTGGCCGGTGAGGGCGAGCCGAATCGTGTTGGCTCGGCCACGAACAAGATGCTGCTCGTCGCGTGTCGCCCGATAGCTCGGGCACATCGCGCCGGCGTCGAACTTACGGCAATGGCCGTTGTTGTTGCACATCTCGACGGCGCCGAGCAGGCCACTTAATGGCCCCGGATAGTCCGCCCAGTCGAGCTGAGGCGTGAAACCCTCGATGGGACGATAGTCGGGCCCGTAGCGGAACAGCGACCGGTCATCGAAGCGTGGCGCACGGACGATCCGGCCGGGATTGAGAAGGCCATCGGGGTCGAACGCGTCCTTCACAGCCTCGAAGGCGCGCGCGATGCGCGCCCCGAACATCGGCTCGTTGAATTCGCTCCGGGCGATCCCGTCGCCGTGCTCGCCGCTGTGCGAGCCCTTGTATTGGCGGACGAGATCGAAACATTCCTCGGCGATCGACCGCATTCGCGTGACGTCCGCTGGATCCTTCATGTTGAGGACCGGGCGCACGTGCAGGCAGCCGACCGAAGCGTGGGCATACCAGGTCCCGCGCGCGCCATGGCGCTCGATGACCCCGTTCAGTCGCTCGGTATAGTCCGCCAAATCCTCGAGGGGCACGGCGGCGTCCTCGATGAAGGAGATCGGTTTGCCGTCGCCCTTCATCGACATCATGATGTTCAGGCCCGCCTCGCGCACTTCGGCGATCTGCGCCTGGAAGTCCGGTTCGGTGGCGCGGACGACGCTGTTCGGAAAGCCCAGATCGCCCATGAGCGTCTCGAGCCGTGCGAGCTGAGTGAGCAGCGGCTGATCCTCGAGCCCATGAAATTCGACGATCAAGAGGCTCTCGGGCTCGCCGATCACCATGCGGTCAATCGTGTTGCGGAAGATCGGGATGCCGCGGCCGAGGTCGATCATCGTGCGATCGACAAGCTCCACCGCTTCAGGATCGAGCGCGACGAGATGACGCGTCGCCTCCATCGCGGCCCGAAACGAAGGAAACTGACAGATGCCCACCACTTTCCGCGGCTTGATGGGATGAAGGATGAGCTCGATCGCCGCCGAAAAGGCGAGCGTTCCTTCCGAACCGACCAAGAGCCTCGCCGGATTGTCACGGCCCTCAGCGGCCGCCGCCGGCGTCAGCGCATCGATGTTGTACCCGCCGACCCGGCGCAGCACTTTCGGAAACCGGGCGGCGATCTCCGGCGCCAAGTCTTGGCCCAAGGTCTGCAGCCGGGCCATCAGCTCGCCGATGACCTGCGGCGTCGTTGCGCCTTGTCCGGGCCAATCGGGGCCGAAGCGGAAGCGCGCGCCGTCGGCCAGAATCGCGTCGATGGCCGCGACATTGTCAGCCATCAGACCGTAACGGATCGATTTGCTGCCGCAGGAATTGTTGGCCGCCATGCCGCCGATGGTGCAGCGCGCGTGCGTCGAGGGATCGACCGGAAAGAACAGGCCATGCGGTTTGAGCGCCGCGTTGAGATGGCCGAGCACGATGCCCGGCTCGACCAATGCGCGGCGTCGTTCGGGGTCGATCTCGAGCACGTTGCGAAGATATTTCGAGCAGTCGAGGACCAAGGCCCGATTGACTGTCTGGCCGCATTGACTGGTGCCGCCGCCGCGCGCCAGGATCGGAACGCCGCTCTCTCGCGCGATCGCCATCGCGGTGGCGACATCCTCGATCGTGCGCGGCACGAGAACGCCGACGGGCTCGATCTGGTAGATGGACGCGTCAGTCGCATAGCGGCCGCGGTCGGCGCGCGAGAACAGCACCTCGCCCCTCGTCTCCCGCTTTAGTCTGGTGGCAAGCTGCTCTCTTCGGGCCGGCTCAATGTCGCGCATGACGGCCCCTACCCTGCCACAGCATGGCGCAGGATTCGCCTTACGGACGCCGGCTCCTCGAAGCGCAACGTGACCGGCAGAGCCACGACGGAACGGGCTTGACGGGCGCTAAGCCGCACCAGGTCTTTCTCGGTTGTCGCCAGCAGCGCGCCTCGCCCGCGCGATTGCTCGATCAGCACCTCGACCTCGCGCTGCGTGTAAGGATGATGGTCGGCGAAATCGTGCGTGGCGACGATCTGGGCTCCCACCCGGCGCAGGGTGGCGTAGAATTTCTCCGGTCGCGCAATGCCGGCGAAGGCGACGACTTCGCGACCGATCAAGGGCGCCGCGGCAAGCGCGTCGGGCTCGAGGCTCGCGCGGATGACCGGCTTGCCGGGCGCCAGAGCGGCAATTCGAGACGCCGCCGCGTCGTCGCCGCCCAGCACGATCAGCGCCCGCACAAACGGCAGCTGCGCCGAAAGTGGGGCGCGCAGCGGACCAGCCGGAACGCATAGACCGTTGCCGAAGCCGCTTTCGCCATCCACGACCGCGAAAGACAGGTCTTTGACGAGCCCTGGATTCTGCAGGCCGTCGTCGAGAACGAGCGTATCCGCGCCGGCTTCGACCGCGCTTCTCGCGCTTCGCACTCTGTCCGCGCCGACCCAGCACTGCGCCAGCTTGGCGAGCAGCAGGGGCTCGTCGCCGACCTCGGCAGCCTTATGGCTGTCCGCGTCGACGAGCAGCGGCTCGGCGCGCTCCGGGCCGCCATAGCCCCGCGACAAGAAGGCGACGCGTCGGCCATCCCCGATCAGCATCCGCGCCAGCGCCAGCGCGGTTGGCGTCTTGCCCGCCCCGCCGACAGTGAAATTGCCGACGCAAATGGTCGGCGCGTCGGCGCGCTCGCCCTGCCCGCGCATGCGCTGCCCGGTCGCCCGTCCGTACGCCCAGCCGGTCGGCTGGAGCAAGCGGGCAAGCAAAGTTGGTCTTGGTTTGCTCCAGAAACGCGGGGCCTTCACCGCCCCGCCCCGGCGGACGGCAAGAGGCCTCTCAGCGCGCCCATGGAGCGGTCGACCGCCCCGGCCCGGCGCTCGACCGTATCGCCCGCCGCGCGCGCCATGGCGCGCAGCCGCGCCGCATTGGCGAACAGGGAGACCAGCGTTTCCCCCAAATCCTCCGGGCGCGCGACGGGAAGCGCGCCGCCGGCCTCATCGAGCGCCGCGTAAGCGTCGGCGAAATTTCCAACCATCGGACCATGCAGGATGGCAGAGGCGAGGCGAGCGGGCTCGATCGGATTTTGCCCGCCGCCGGCGACGAACGATTTGCCGACGAACACCACACCGGCCAAGCGGTAGAAAAGCCCGAGCTCGCCGATCGTGTCGCAGATGTAAACTGCAGTCCCCGGACCGATTGCATCGCCGCGCGAGCGCAGCGCGCAGCTGAGGCCTTCCCCCTCCAATTGCCGCAAGATCCATTCGCCCCTTTCAGGATGGCGCGGCGCAATCAGGGTCAGCGCGTCGGGAAAGACCTGGGCGAGGCGCCTGTGCGCGGCCGCCGCGATCATCTCTTCGCCCTCGTGCGTCGAGGCGGCGATCCACATCTGGCGTCCGGATGTGAGGCCCGCGAGCTCGGCGAGCTCGCGCCGGTCGGCCGGCAGCGTCGGCGCATCGAACTTGATGTCGCCGGCGACCAGGACGTTCGGTGCGCCCAGCGTCGAGAGCCGATCGCCGTCCTCCTCGCTGCGCGCGAGGCAGACGTCGAACTCCCCCAAGAGCGCGGCGATGAAGCGCGGCGCCCTCCCCCATCTGCGGAACGACCGCTCGCTGATCCGCCCGTTGATCATCGCGAGGCGCGATTTCGAACGCTTCAGTTCGACGATCATATTGGGCCAGAGCTCGCTCTCGGCCACCAACGCGGCGTCGGGACGCCAGCGTTTGATGAACCGCCGCACGAACACCGGACTGTCGAGCGGCGCATATTGATGCAGCGCGCCCGCCGGCAGGCGTTGCGCGAGCATTGCGGCGGAGGTTACCGTCGTCGTCGTCACGAGCGCGGTCGCGCCCATGCGCGTGATGCGCTCGACGAACGGCAGCAGCACGCCGGCCTCGCCGACGCTCGCGCCATGCAGCCAGACGAGCGGACCCGGCGGACGGACAAGGCCGGTCAGGCCACGCCGCTCGCCCATCCGTCGCGAATCCTCCTTGCCGCGCTTAAGGCGCATCGCCAAGATCGGGCCCGCCAGCGGCGTCGCCAGGAACGACGCCAATCGATAGCCGGTAAGCGAGAGCGGCGCGGTCATCGCGGTTTCAGGTCGGCGCCCGGATCGCTTGCGCCGACCATGGCGTAGCCCTGCCGGTGCACCTCGTCGAGTCCGCGCTCGACCGCGATCCGCGCGGCCTCCATCTCCTCTTCATCCGCGTTCGGGGAAACGCGGATGAGGTCGCCGACGACGATGATTGCGCGCCCGAACGGCAGTCCAAGCGATGCGCGATCCCAGCTGTTGAACTGAACGCGCCGGCTCATGACCGCGGCGGTCGGGACGATCGGCCGTCCGGAGAGTTTGGCGAGCGTCACGATTCCCCGCCCCGCCACGCGCGCGCGCTTGGGCACATCGGCGGTCATCGCGACCGATGAGCCCGACTCGAGCTGGCGCAGGAGTTCGCGCGTCGCCGGCGCCCCGCCCTTATAATAGTTACGATCGGCCGGGCCGCCCGAACCGCGCACCGCCGTTATGCCAAGACGTTCGGCGGCGAGCGCCTGAGCTCCCGCGTCTTCGTGGCGTGAGATGAGCACGGCAAGACGATCCATTGTCACGGGCCGGGCGAAGGGCATCATCAAATGCTGGCCGTGCCACATCGCCGCGATGAGGGGCAGATCGTCCTTGATATAGGCGTCCACGTCCTCGGGAACCGTGGTGAACCGGTTCGTGCTCCGAACGAACGACAAATAGGTCGCAAGCCCAAAGCCGATCGCCTCCTGCGCCCATTGCGATCTGCCTATACGCCTCGCCATGCGGCGCTCAGGCTGTCCGGGTTGGAGGAGACGAGATCTGGCTCGAGCAGGCGATGCAGGTGGGCGATGTAGTAGCGCGTTTGCGCGCTGTCGACCGTCGCTTGCGCCTTGGCGCGCCAGGCTCGCTCGGCGCTGGCGTAATCGGGAAAGATTCCGACAATATCGAGCTTCCCGGGATCGCGAAATTCATGGCTTTCGAGCGATCTCAGCTCGCCGCCGAACACCAGGTGCAGGCGCTGCGGCTTTGCCTCGTCTTGGGCCTTCGCGTCGGGAGGGGTCATGGATCACATTTCCTTGAAGACGCGGAGCGGCGCGGCCAGGGCAGTTGGCCCTTTGCCCTCGTGGCGGCGAAAACGCAAGCGTCCGAAAAGCCGCCGCGGTCAGTTTGGCTGCGAGGCGGTGGCGATGCGAAAGCCGTTGATAAGCCGGGGCGCGCCTAGGTCCGACGCGGCAAGGAGCGCGCCACGGCGCACCTGGCGGGAATTGTAGCGGAGGCGCTCGCCCGAGGCGTCGATCAGGCGCGCGCCCGATTCCTCGAGCAGAAGATCGGCGGCGGCGATGTCCCAGTCATGCGAGTTTTCGGCCGCGACCGCGAAATCGATCACGCCGCGCGCCACCAGGCACATTCGGTAGGCGAGCGCTGGCACACGCGGAACGATCTCGATCGGAGCGCCGAGCTCCGCGGCCATCGCCTCAATCATGAGCTTCGGACCAGCGGCGGCGCGCGGCGGCCAGCCGACGTTGGGGACGATAGTCGCCGCGTTGAACGTGGCGCCGTGGCCTCGGGCCGCCGCATAGATCTCGTCCAGCGCCGGCGCGTAGACGACGCCCGCGACCGGGCGCTCACCGACGACGAGCGCCACCGATACGGCCCAGCGCGGATCGCCGATTACGAAAGCGCGCGTGCCGTCGATTGGATCGACGATGATGAGGCTGCGGCGTGAAAGGCGCTCGAAATCGTCGACCGTCTCCTCGGAGAGCCAGCCCGCATCGGGCAACGCCTCCTGTAAGCGGCGCTTCAGAAGCGAATCCGCGGCGAGATCGGCGTCCGTGACGGGCGATCCGCCGGCTTTCGTCACGACATGGGCGGAGGTCCGGGCGCCGGGATTGAAATATTCGAGCGCCACCGCTCCGGCCTCGCGCGCGGCCGAGACCAGAAGATCGCGCGCGGCAAGCGCGTCAGTGTCCGCATCGACGCTCAAGGGGGAATGTCCGATCAAGGTTTGCGGCCTGCATTAGCTGCAGGCGCTTGAGGGCGCAACGGTCTTCAGAGAGAGCGTTACCCGCCTCCACTCGTCAGTGGCGGTAGCTCGGCGATCGTCGACGCGGGCTATTCTATGGAAACCACAGGAGGGGCGAGCGCTCCTTGAATCGCCTCCGCCACGGCTCGGCCGAGCAATTCATGCTGATCGACCTCGTAGTGGATGCCGTCGAGATCCGAACACCGAATGACCTGACCAGCGTCCAGGAACGCCACGCCTTCGCGCTCCGCGACATCGCGATAGCGCTGACCCAGGAGAACCGACTTTTCCCGACCGCCCTCGAACATTTCCGCATAGTCCGAGAGCTTGGCGATCGGGGGCGGCGCGACCAAGAGGATTTTCGGCGGGCGGCCGTTCGCGCTTTGCCCATAGGCGCGGGCGAGAAAGATGAGGCGCCCCGCGCCCTCCGCGATGTCGAAAGCGGAAACGGAGAACCGCTTCTTCAGATCGTTGCAGCCAAGCGCGAGGATCACGAGGTCTACCGGCGCATGACTCATGAGACAGGGCGGCAGGGCGTCGGCGCCGCAGCGATAGGGCTCGATCGGATCATCGTGGACCGTCGTGCGGCCGTTGAGGCCCTCGGCGATCACCTCAAAATCCGCTCCGAGCTCACGCTGCAAGACGCTGGGCCACCGCTGCGCGCGCGGAAATCTGCCGCCGGTTGCTGGATCGTAACCCCAAGTGTTGGAATCGCCGAAGGCGACGATGACAGGCATAGGCTCAAACTCCCCAGTTCAGTTGGCAGACCGAGTGCTGCGAGCGCAAACGGCGTTGGAATGAATTGCCATCGCGAGGAGCGAAGCGACTGGCGATCCAGGACATGAAGCGCGACGCCCTACGATCCCTGGATTGCTCCGCTTCGCTCGCAATGACGATTCCGGTTCGAGCTGACGGCACTCTTTTGTCTAGCCTTGGTCCTTCAAAAGCTCGCTCGCGATCGCCGCCCATTCCTCGTCGAGTGAGGTTCGGCAAACCGGCTTGCGGGCGCGGCGATACCAATAGGCGGCGTTGCCCGCGTCGCCCTCCTTGCGATGCAGATAGGCGTGCACCCAGTCTCCCGCCCCGCCCTCGTCCGCCTGAGCCGCGTCGTGCGCGCCGTCCCAATTGCCGCGCCCGTCGAGCCAAAGCGCGCGCAAGGCCGGGCTTAAGGTTGGCGGCTCTGGAGCTGAAAGCGAGGCGCGGAATGCTTCGATGTCCATGTTCGGCGCTCCTATCTCGTTTCGCTCCAGATAAGACGCCCCGCGAACGCGCCCATGAGCGCAGCAAAGCCATAGTCGAAGATTCGCCGCGCGCGCGGGTTGCGTTTCGCCGCCGCGACAAAGTGGCCGGCGACGAGCACGACGATCGCGTTCACCAGAGTCGTGATCGCGATGAAACCGAAGCCCAATACGAACAGCTTCATGCTCGCATGCGGATCGCTCGCGCTGATGAACTGCGGCAGGAAGGTCACGAAGAACAGCACGATCTTCGGATTGGTGAGGTTGATGAGGAGCCCGTTCGCGAAAGCGCCGCGCAAGCCTCCTCGCGCCGAGGCGTCCATTTTCGGTTGGAGCACGGAGCCATGGCGGATCGCCCGCCAGGCAAGCCACAGCAAATAGAGCGCGCCGCCGATCTTCACCGCCTCATAGGCCTCGGACGAGGCCGCGAGGAGCGCCGACAAGCCCAGCGCAGCGGCGAAGGTGTGGAAGACGAGCCCCACGTTCGCGCCAGCTTGCGCGGCGAAACCTTGCGTCCGACCGCCAGCAAGGGTGCGCGACAGAAAGAGCGCCATGTCCGCCCCAGGCGTCGCGGCGAGCAAGAAACAGGCAACGATATAGGCTGCCGCCAACGAGGCATTGGGAAAGAATGGCGTCACGGCGTTCGCGCCGCCATCACCGCTTCGACGTCGGCGCGTTTCGGCAAGGGCGCGACTGCGCCATAGCCCAAGGTCGACAGCGCCGCCGCCACATTGGCGAAGCGCGCTGCGGCGAAAGGATCTCCGTGCCGCACATATTCCGTGAGGAAAGCGCCGTCGAAGCAGTCACCCGCGCCTGTCGCATCGACCGCCTTGACGCCATGCGAATAAATGCGCTCGCGGTCTTTGGGCGTCGCGGCCAGCGCACCGCCTCGGCCCATCTTCACCACGACCACGCGCGCGCCGAGGTCGAGGTAAAAACTTGCAATGGCGTCCGCATCTCTCAAGCCCGTCAGATGCTCCGCATCGTCGAGCCCGGGCAGAGCAATATCGCAAGCCCGCATCGCCTCATGAATGATCGCCCGCGCGCGACGCAAGGGCCACAGCTTCAGCCTCAGATTCGGATCATAGGAAACCAGCTGCTTGGCGTCGCGCGCGATGTCGATGGCGGCGAACACGGCGTCGGTGGCGGACGAAGAGATCGCCTGGCTGATCCCGGAAATGTGCAGGATCTTGGTCGCGCGGATTCGGTCGACTGGCAGGTCGGTTTCGCTGATCCGGCTCGCCGCCGAGCCTGCGCGCATATAGGAGAACTCGTGGCCCTGCGCGCTATGGGTGACGAAATAAAGCCCGGTATGAGCGCCGCCGTTGACAACGATCCGGCTCGCGTCGACGCCTTCTTTCAGCCAAAGCTCGGTCAGCGCCTGACCGAAACGGTCGGCGCCAACGCCAGTGAAATAAGTCGCGTCCGCGCCTAGCCGCGCCGCTGCGATCATGGCGTTCGAGGTGTCGCCGCCGAACCCTTGGACGAAGGGGGCGCCGTCGTTCGGCTGATTGAGTTCGACCAGCGCTTCGCCAATCGCGAGGAGATCCGACACGCTTTACCTCGTCGCGACAGCCACCGCGACCCCGGCCATCAGGCCGCCGGCGGCGCGATTGACAAACCGCATCGCCCGGGTCGAGCGGAGAAGAACCCTCGCCCGATTGGCGGCCAGCGCATAGAGCGCCAAGGTCGCGGAGATCACGACCCCGCAAACAAGGGCAAGCTCGAACAGCGCGAACGCGGTCAACGTCCTGACGTCGACGACGAGCGGCATGATCGAGAGGAAGAAGATCATCACTTTCGGGTTACCGAGCGTCAGCGACAGCGAACCGAGGAACGCGCGCCAGCCGCGCGTGGCCTCAGCCGGCGCCGCTCCAACGACGGCCGGCGCGGTCGCCATCCGCCATGCAAGATAGAGGAGATAGGCGGCGCCGGCGAATTTGATTGCGATAAACATTCCGGCGAAAGTCTTGGCGATGACGGAAAGGCCTGTCCCCGCCAGCGTGAGCCAGATCATGTCGCCGACGAAATAGCCGGCGATGAATGGCGCCACACCCTTAAGTCCTTGCCCGAGCACCCGCGCGATCAGCGCTGCGACGCCCGGACCGGGTGTCGCCACCGCGGCGAAATAGACGGCGGCGAAGAGGATGATCGAGTTGAGCGTCATGTCGGCCGTCTGCGTTTGCGCCTGGCCAAGACGTTGAGCGTCTCGACCACAGAGGAAAAAAACATCGCGGCGTAAATATAACCTCTTTCGATATGAAAGCCGAAACCGTCGGCGATCAGCGTCATGCCGATCATCAGGAGGAAGCTCAGCGCCAGCATCAAAACCGTCGGATTGCGGTGGATGAACGCCGCCAGCGGCCCCACGGCGACCATCATCACCCCGACCGCCACGACGACCGCTATGACCATGATTGGAAAATACTCCGTCATGCCCACGGCCGTGATGATGCTGTCGACCGAGAAGACGATGTCGATCATGATGATCTGGATGAGGCCGGAGATGAGCCCGACCGGCGAAGCCGGCTTCTTGTCAGCATCCTCGTCATCCGGATCGACGCGGTGGTGGATTTCGCTCGTCGCCTTCCAGACCAGGAACAGTCCGCCCGCCAGCAAAAGCAGGTCGCGCACGGAAAAAGCGTGTCCGAGCACCGAGGCTAGCGGGTCCGTGAAATGCACCAAATACGACGCCGAAGCGAGCAGCGCGAGGCGGAACACGAGCGCGAGCGACAGACCCAGTTTGCGCGCCAAGCCCCGCCGGCGTTCGTCGATGCGGTTCGTGAGCAGCGCGATGAACACGAGATTGTCGAGGCCGAGCACGACCTCCATCGCGATGAGAGTCGCGAGCGCCGCCCATGCGTCGGGATCTTCCGCCAGGCGGAGAAGTTCGTCCATGCGCCGGTGAGCCCTCAGTCCTTACGCTTCGACCCCACGCCGCCCGGGGCGCCCCAATCTAGGGCGCCGCAGCGTGTTTCCAAGCTCGGACCTGGAGATCGCTAGCTCCGTACTAATACCCAGGCCGGCCTCATTGGCCTTCGATCCGCCGCACCATGGCCCAGATGGCGCCGATCTGAACGCCATTTTTCGTCAGATAGCGTGGATCCTCGGCGTATCCCCACCAATTCCAGCAGCCATAGGGATTGGCGTCGATCGCCGCCGTCAAGCCGGCCTCTGGGGGCAGCTCAGCGACCGTGGTTGCGTGCGCCTGTGGATAAAGGACGACGATCCGATTGGAATCCGCCCATTCATTGACGCCGATCTTAGTGTAGAATTCATCACCAAGCGCCTCTGAAGATTGCGTGCAGCCGTGCAGAACGATGTGCAGCCGGCACCGCGCCGGAGCGGAGGGTTCGCAATCTTTCGGTACATAGAGATAGCCGGTGTCCGACAATCCGTTCGCTCGCGCTCCTGCGGACACGAATTCAGTCTGGTCGAACGCGACGATCCTGCCTGAGGGCGCCGCAGCCGGCGGGTTGAGGGCCGGGCCATAGATCGCCTTGAGCTCGGCTCCGGCTTGGTCGTAATTGCAATCGTTGATGTAGGGCGCTTTGTTGACGGAGCATTTGCCGCCGAAATTTTTCGTCACCCAGGAATGCCCGGCTCTTGCGGCCGGCCCGCTGTGGTCCTCGAAGACGATGTTTGCGTTCGGAACGCCGAGCGCGGCGTAGACGGCCTTGCCTTTCTCAACCGTCTTTGAGCTCACCACCGAATCGGAGCCTCCGGTGAAGAGATAAATTCTGCTGTGGGCGAGATTCGACGGCGGGTCGATTTCGGCCTTGCCGGCAAGCGTCTTGACGAGGCCCGTGTAGAAAGAGACGCTCTCGAGAAGAAAGGGCGTCGACAGGCAAGGCCCGGCCGCCTGGGAATCAAGCGCCTCGACGCCGTCTTCGGTCGCATGCAGGACCGCGCAGCCATAAAGGCCGCCCGCGATCATGGCCGCGCCCATAATCTGGGCGGAATGGGCGATGTGCAGCTGGTTGGCCATGAAGGCGCCGGACGAAAGGCCGGAAACCGACACCTGCGCCGGATCGATCGGGTAGCTGCGAAGGCGCTCCGCCGCCGAGGCGGAGGCGGAGGCTAAGATAAGCGACAACGACAGCGCGATCGCGAGTCGGGCCATGTCAAGGACCCCTGGAGGATGGGCGCGTTGCCATTGTCCGCGCGCGATCGCGCTCTGTAAACCGACTGTCCGGATTGTCGCGCGCCAGCCCGAACCCCGCGGCCGGCGCGCCCTTGCTTATTTGAGTGTGGTGCCGATCTCGTTGAACACCGTGCTGACCTGCGTACCGACAAGCTGGACGGCGACGATAATAAAGACTGCAATCAAGCTGGCGATCAACGCATATTCGATCGCCGTCACACCGGATTTATCGCTAAGAAAGTTTCGAACTCGAAGCATGGGTTTCTCCTGACGCTGTATGGGCCCCTGCGTTCGCAAGCCGCGGCGGTTCCAAAACCGAGACTTTTGAAGTGGGCGCAGGACCCCGACCACGATGCAAAATCCCACCTGCCGATTGCCAACCGCTCGATTGGACAGCTAAAATTTTAGCGACCCCCGATTGCGGGCCGTGATTGCTCGCTGATCCTTAATTTAGTGCCGATTCGAACGCAGAAATGACGCGCCGATAGAGCCGCCCTCCCGCGCAGTCGCCGCGCCCGTGCTCGCTCTTATGACGCTTGCGCAGGGGCCGCCTGGACCGCCTCTTCGACCTGCGCCAACCGATCCTTGCCGAAGAACATGTCATCGCCGACGAAGAAGGTCGGAACCCCGAACACGCCGCGCGCGACCGCAGCAGCGGTATTGTCGGCAAGCTTCAGCTTGACGCGATCTGTCTGGGCGGCCGCGAGCAGGCTCGCAGAATTGAGGCCCGCGGAATCGATGCGGCGCGCCAGAACTTCTCGATCGTCGAGCTTGAGGCCCTCTTCCCACAGGCCCTTGAGCCCCATCTCGAGATAATCGGCCTCGACGTCGGCCTCACGGGCGGCGATGTATCCGCGCATCAGCATCAAGGTGTTGACTGGAAAATGCGGATTGTCGCGGAACTTGTCGATGCTGTGCTTGGCGACGAAGCGGCGAAATTCCAGTGTCTCGTATTCGAGCTTGCCCTTGACCCCCGCAAAGGCGATTCCCGGCGCCACATTGCCGGTCGCCTTGAAGATGCCCCCAAGCAGGCAAGGGTGGATAACGAGCGGCGCGCCCGTGCGTTCGAGAATCGACGGCAGCACGCGGTACGCGAGATAGCAGTTGGGGCTGGCAAAATCGAAAATGAACTCGACGGTCGCGCTCATCACCAATTCTCCGACCATGGCCGCAAGTCCATCTCGAATGTCCAGGCGCTGCGTTTTTGGCGATGGAGCCAAACATAGTTTTTGGCGATCTCGTCGGGAACGAGAATTTCCTCCCGCGCCAGTTTTTCGGCGGCGTCCGGCATAAACCCGCGGATGAAGGCCCCGTCAATCGCGCCGTCGATCACGACATGAGCCACATGGATTCCCTTTGGTCCCAGTTCGCGGGCGAGACTTTGCGCCAGCGCCCTGAGCGCGTGCTTTGCGCCCGCGAAAGCGGCAAAGCCTGAGCCACCGCGGACGCTCGCGGTCGCGCCGGTGAAAAGGATGGTGCCGCGGCCGCGCTCGATCATGCCCCGCGCCGCCTCGCGGCTCGCGAGGAATCCGGCGAGCGCGGCCATCTCCCAAACCTTGGAATAGACCCGCGTGGTCGTCTCGACGATCGGGAAACGCACATTCGCGCCGATGTTGAAGACGAGCACCTCGATCGGGCCGATCTCGCGCTCGATCCGTTCAATGAGCGCCGCGACATCGTCTTCGACGCGCGCGTCGAGCCCAAACGCGTAAGCCTCGCCGCCCTCCGCACGGATCCCTTCCGCCAGCTTGTCGACCGCCTCGGTGTTTCGCGGCCGCCGGGTGACGCAGACGCGAAGACCCTCGCGCGCAAAGGCATGCGCGATCGAAGCGCCGAGCCCGTCGCCCGCCCCGATGACAAGGCAGACGCCGCGTCCCTGCCCTGCCTCGCTCACGGGCGTAAGTCCGGGAAATTCAGGATGCCGCCGTAGAGCGGATACTCGGACCGCACTTGCCGGGATCGCGGCGCGATGACCAATCGATCCCCCTCCGACTTATCGAAATCGACCGCGCCAACCAACGTGAAGCTGTCAAAAACGAAAGGCAGGCCGCGCCCGGCGATAGGATCGGGCTTGTCGAGAAGACCCAGATGGAGGTGGGGTCCGGTCGAGGGTCCCGTGTTACCCAATTTGCCGATGGACGCCCCGGCCTTCACGGCGTCGCCAACTTTCACAGCAATGCTGCCGTGACGCAAATGCGCGTACCAGGCGAAGACATTCGGAGCGATTTCCATCATCACGTTGTTGCCGCCATAGTCCGACGTCGACTTCGGCGTCATTGCAACAAACGGCGTCGCATCGGACATGCCGTCGTGAATCGAGACCACAGTTCCATCGGCGACCGCGAGGACGTCCTCGCCGAAGCCATAGAAGAGCTCGACCGTCTTGCCATCACCATCGAAGAGTCTGTCGCCTTTGACCTTGCCCCAATCGACGGCGAAGGTTTCGGCGGTCTCGATGCGGGCCCCATTGATCGCGATGCGTTCGTCTCGGTGGACGTTGGGCTTGCAGCAGGCGCTGGTGACGAGCCAGCCATCCCCCGCAAGCGGCGGCCGGATGACAATGGCTGGCTGGCGATTGATGGCAACCTCGGGACCATCGACCTCGGGGCGATCAATCATCGCCTTGTCCTTGGAGTCCGGCGCGAGTGCTGTAAGCGATCCGGTGCGTCACACGCTCCGGGGCTGTGCCCGCGGGCATGATCAGATCGACGTCAACTGAGACAGCAGCCGACGCGGGAACGACGGGGGACGGCGTCTTCGAGAAGAGAGTCTGGGTCGCGGCGGCAAGGATGTCCCCATCCATCCGCATGAGTTCTTTGCCGGTGGGATCGAGCACAGCCACGCTCGATAGCGTCACCGGCTCGGAGAACACGCTGACGACAAGAAGGTCGTATTCGACGTGATCCATGCCGTCGTCGCCGCGGACGACCTGAGCCTCATGAATCGGACTGACCAGGATCGCGGTTGGCCGGCCGTAGTCCTCGGCCGATGCGCCTGACGCGAGAATGAAGGCAATAAAGGCAAAATGAATGCGCATCTTGCGACAGTTTCTGATGCAGGAGAATATCACAGAACTGACTCCTGCGTTGTCTTTGCAGCCGCGGACTTCACATCGGCGCCTGCGGGACGAAACCACGCACAAGGGCGCCATGTTCATGGACAAACGATTTCTCGTAGCATGGCTGATCGCCTCTTGCGCGACTGGGGCCGCGGCTCAAACGGAGGAAGCGTGGAGGACGTATGTCAACAGCCGCTACGGATATAGTCTCTGTTATCCCGCCTCTCTCTTTCGCGCCGGCGCCGAGCCAGACGCCCATGATGGAGTCACTTTCGAAGGTCCGCCGGGCGCCACTTTAATTGTCCACGGCTCGTATAATGCAACCTCGGACACGCCGGCTTCAGTCGCTGCAAACGAACTGTCCGCTGTCGCAGGCCGACCGATCAACGGCACTTATCACGCAGCCAAAAATAACTGGGCGGTGGCGTCCGGAATTGCAGGCGACAGAATTGTCTTCACGCGTCAGATCCTTAAGGGAGACGTTATGGCGGGGTTTGAGATCGCATATCCGCTAAACGAAAAGGCGCGTTTTGACCGGATCGTTACGCGGCTCAGCGCATGCCTTAGATGAGAGCATAAATTAGCTCGGCCGCGGCGAGGACAGGGTGGAAGCGCAGCAGCGTCTAGCCTAGAAGCCCCACTTAAGTCCGCCGGTGGTATGGCCGCCCTGATCCTGACCCATGGAAATCGACAGGCCGCCCTTCGGCTCGGTCGGAATCCGATACGAATAGCCAGGAGGGCCGCCGCTTTTTCTCACGACCGTCGTGCCCTCAGGCGGCGCGTAGGGGTCCGAGAAGCGAACGGCGTCGTCGAGGCTCGCTGACTTCTGGGCGGTCGGGTGCTTCGCCTTCGCCGCGTGCGGTCGAGGGCGCCTTCAGCGGATCGGAGGATAAACCTTCGGCCGACGCCTGCGTCCAGGCGACAGCGCTGAGACATACGATCGTCAAACAAAGGCGTTTCATCGCAGCGCCCTCTGAATTCGCGCCGGCCGGAAGCCCTCTTCACGAATTGTTAATCAAACGTGAACGCTCACGCAACCCCCAATTCGTCCCCGTTCGATCACATTTTTTTCACGGGCGCCGCGGTGGCGTCAATTCTGAACTTGCCCCGCCAGCTGCGACAAACTCTGGCGTTTGGCGGGAAAACACCCCACATAATACGAGAACGCGATCAGGCGCGCGGGCCGGCGCCGGACGTGGCGATCGAGGTCCTTTGCCATGCGAAACCCGTCTTGCCGGGGCTGATCTTCATTATCGTCTTCGTGGCTGGCCTGGGGCTTGCCTATGCAAACATGAGCCAGACGAGCACCGTCGCAAGCGTCTCGATCGCGGTCTTGAGCTTCATCGTCGCCTCGATCGTCGCCAGCGCGACCAAGGTCGCCGACCAGTGGGAGCGGGTGGTGGTGCTGAGGCTCGGCAAGTTTCGCAGCCTCGAGGGCCCGGGCTTGTTCTTCATCGTGCCGATCATCGAGACCGTGCCCTACCGAATCGATACCCGCGTCATTACCGCCACCTTCAAAGCGGAAGAGACGATGACGCGCGATACGGTGCCGGTCGACGTCGATGCGGTGCTGTTCTGGAAGGTGGTCGACCCGAAAACGGCGGCGCTCGACGTCGCCGACTACGGCTCGGCGATCAACTGGGCAGCGCAGACCGCGCTGCGCGACGTGATCGGCAAGACCATGCTGGCCGATATGCTGGAAGGGCGCGAGAAGCTCAGCGTCGAATTGCAGCGCATCATCGACGCGCGCGCCAAGCCATGGGGGATCGACGTCATCGCGGTTGAACTCAAGGACGTGCGCATCCCTGCCGCCTTGCAGGACGCGATGTCGATGCAGGCGCAAGCCGAGCGCGAACGGCAGGCGCGCGTAATCCTGGGCGATTCGGAGCGGCAGGTGGCGGACTCGTTCAACGCTGCCGCCAAGGCCTACGCGGACAACCCGACCGCCTTTCACCTGCGCGCGATGAACATGCTCTATGAGGGCCTGAAGCGCAGCAACGCGACCATCGTGATCGTGCCCTCAACCGCGGTCGAATCCATGCAGCTCGGCGGCATGCCGACGATGGCGACGGTCGCCAGCGCCATCGCCCATGCGCAGTCTGCGGGGGCGGCTCGAGTCTCGCCGGCGACGACTTTAAGCGAGTGAGGGCGAGCCTTCTGGCGGCTCACAGAGCGTCCTTAACGACCCGCCCGTCCTTCATGATGACGAGGAAGTTCTTCTCCGGATCGGCGATGAGCTTGAGGTTGGCGGTCGGGTCGCCGTCGACGATGATGAGGTCGGCAAGGGCGCCCGCCTCGATCACGCCGAGCTTGCCTGGATAAGGGTTGCGCGGCCCGGACATCGCCAGGAGTTCGCCGTTGACCGCGGTCGCCATCTTGAGGATTTCGACTGGCCGATACCAGCGCTCGAGCGTCGTCAGGATCGCGCCCTGATGCACGGTCATGTTAGAATCGAACAAGATATCCGTGCCCCACGCCGTCTTGATGTTGAACGCCTTGGCGAACTTGTAAGCCGCGTCCGTTCCCGCGTAGACCTGCTGCGCTTTCGCCTCCCCTTCGGGCGTCGGCATCGGATTGGAATATTCATTGTCGAGGAAAGGCTGCGCGCAAAGCCAGACCCCGTTCCGAGCGATCAGTTCAGCGGTCGGCTCGTCCATCAGGTGGCCATGCTCGATGCATCGGACGCCGCCGCGGATCGCGGTGCTTATCGCGCGCGGCGTATAGGCGTGCACGGCGACATAGGTGCCCCAGTTTTCCGCGGCGTCGACTGCGGCGCGGAACTCGGCTTCGGTATATTGGCTGACGTCGATCGGATCGTAGTGCGACGACACCCCGCCGCCGGCGGCGAGCTTGAGCTGGCTCGCTCCCAACATGAGCTGCTCGCGAGCGCGCTGGAGCACGCGATCGACGCCATCGGCGATGGCGCCGCCGCCGATCGCCTCCACCCGGCTCAGCGGCGCACTGGGGGAAGCGGGAACCTCATAGGGAAAGCGGAAGTCGCCATGGCCGCCGGTTTGCGAAATCATCGCGCCCGACGGCCAGATGCGGGGTCCCGGGACGAGACCCTGATCGATCGCACGCTTCAGGCTGAAGGTTGGGCCGGCCATGTCGCGAACGCTGGTGAAGCCGCGCATCAGCGTCCTTCTCGCTTCGTCGGCCGCGACCAGCGTGATGTAGCCGACATCCGCGGTCAGCAGGACAGTGACCGGCAGGGACGCCATCATCGCGTGCCAGTGCGCATCGATGAGGCCCGGCATCAAAACTCCGCCGCGGCAATCCACGACGCGCGCGTCGGGGGCGAGCGGAGTTTCGGCCGGCTCGACCGACTTGATCCTCTTGCCCTCGACGACGACCCGCAGGCCCTCGATGAGCGCGTCCGACTTGCCGTCGAAGAGCCGCAGGTTGGAGAACGCGATGGGCGCAACTGACGCCGCCGTAGCGGTCGCGGCCGTGCTTCCTGATCCGGCGGCGAACGCGCCGAGCGAAGCGCCCATGGCGACGTGGGACGAATAGCGGGAGAACTTTTGCGTCAAGATGAGCGTTCAGCCGCGCAAAAGCAGGCGTGTGACAGAGGCATCCCGCCGGACGCGATCCTTCCCCATCATCCGGCGCGCAGTGAAACATAGTCCCCCCGAATTGACCGTCGCGCTCTTGTCGGCGCGGCGAGAACCTATGTCGGATTGGCGGCCTCGTCGCTATCGGCGGAGGCAGCACGGTCCATTCAAGCAGGCGTCGGCGCGTCAGAGCGGATCAATTTGTCGTGTTTGAGCTCAGCCCATAAGTCGACGGGGATCGGATGCCGGAAGGCGGCCACGTTCCGTTCGACCTGCACGCGCGAAATCGCGCCCGGAATGATCGAGGCGACGATGGGATGGCCGAGGGGAAACTGCAGCGCCGCGGCGGGAAGCGGAACGCGATGGCGCGCGCAGACCGCCTCGATTTTCTTCACCCGCTCCAGAATCTCGGCGCCGGCCGGGGCGTAATTGTACATCGCGCCGGGAACGGCGCCGGTCGCGAGAATTCCGGAATTGTAGCCGCCGCCTACGATGATCCCGACGCCCCGCTCCTCGCAGCGCGGAAACTCGCTCTCGAGCACGTCCTGCTCGAGCAGCGTGTAGCGCATCGCCAAGAGGAAGAAATCCATGTCGAAGAGATCGAGGAAGCGCGGGATGGAGCCCATCGAGTTGAAGCCCGCGCCGATCCCCCCGATCACCCCGGCCTCGCGCAATTCCGCAAGCGCTTTCCACCCACTCGTCTTGAGCTGTGTGAGATACGCGTTGAGCGTCGCGGGATTGTGGTCCCAGGGGTCAAGGTCATGAATCAGAAGGACGTCGACCCGATTGATTCCGAGTCGCTGGAGGCTGTCCTCGAAGGAACGCATCACGCCGTCGTAGCCGTAGTCAAAGACAGTCTGAAACTCGAGGCCGCCGAGCCACTGATCCTTGATGGCGTTGGGGCCGAGCGGACGGCGGAGGACGCGGCCGATTTTGGTCGAGATGAAATATTGATCGCGCGGCTTGCGGTAGAGCGCGCGGCCGAGCGAATGCTCGGCGAGCCCTCGTCCATACCAGGGGGACGTATCGAAATAGCGCACGCCGCCGTCCCAGGCGGCGCCGATGATCGCCGCCGCCTCGTCGTCCTCGACCTTGTCGAAGAGCTCGCCCAGCGGCGCAGTGCCAAGACCGAGCTCGGTCACGCGGACGTTCGTCCGGCCAAGCTTGCGCGTCTTCAGGGGCGGGAGATTAGCGCCACTCATGTCCGAGACATTTCCCTGAGCGACCGAAGACCGCGTTATTCTTCTGGCTCGGTGCCGAAACGCAACGGATAGCCCTTCGCCGCCCCCGCTTCGGTGGCGCGCGCCGCCTTGGTCTCGGCGATGTCCTGCGCGAACACCGCCACGACGCAGACGCCCTTCTTATGGGCGGTGATCATCACGCTGAGCGCCTGGGTTTCATTGAGACGAAACACCGCCTTGAGGACCCCAACCACGAAATCGCGCGGCGTATAGTCGTCGTTGAATAAAATCACTTTGTGCAGGCGCGGACGCTGAACGCGCGTCTCGGTCTTCGTCGCAATCTTGGTGGCGGCCTTGCTCATCGTGCTCTCTTGGGGGCCCCTGTCGCGGAAGCGACGATATTTTGCACCTTGGCGCCGCCGGTTTCAAGCCAGTTGCGCGGCTCGGTGGTCGGGCCGCGATTTCGAACTCGACAGAAAAGCGCGAGTTCCGTGGCGTCCGCAATATTCTCCAACGTTTGCCGCTATGGTAGATCGCCTCTGGTGTGGGCGTTCGCGACCAGTGAGCATCACGGACATTTGTCGTCGTATGGGATCGTCTCATTGAACGGCAGCGGCGTTGATGACGTTGGAAAGCGACGGCGGCGGCTTCCAGCCTGTGGGTCACCGCGCGCTGCCCGACCCGAAGGAGGAAGAAAATGATCGTTCGACAGGCGGCCGCGGTTGCAGGGATGGCGTTCATTCTCGGCGCCGGGCCGGCTCATGCGGGGCCATGCACGGATCGAATCTATCAAACCGACCTCGACGTCGCCAAGCTCCTGGACTCCGCCGCCGCTCAGGGGCAGCCGGCGGCCGAATCGACCTTCGCCACCATGCATCGCCAGCCAACTCCGGGGTCGATCGCAACCGCCGAACAAGAAGCAGGCGATCTCACCAGCGAGGAGGCGCTGGCGATCACCGAGGCCATGGATGAGGCGCGCCACGCCGACGATGAGGGCGATCAGGCCGGCTGCGAGAAAGCGCTGAGCGACGTCGACCGCATGCTCAAGCGGTAGGCCAGGCGCGGCGGTGACGCTCGCTCCGCTGCTCGACACGCTCCGCCGATCATCGCGGTTTCCCTCGCCGTCCTGCAGGCGCGCCGGCATAATATCGCGGCGCATCGTTCGGCGATGATCTGGATCTTCACCCTGGCGCTGGTCGTCACGGGTCTGTTCACCTTCGCGCCCGGGCGCATCATGAACAAGGTGATGTTCGCCGGCTGAGGCGGGCGCTGCCGGTGAAAGCGCCAGATCAGCGGATCCGCGCTGGCAGGCGCGGCGTTCAACGCATTGTGACCGCGGTATCACGCCTTCGCCTTGCGGCGGCGGCGGCGCGGCGCCACAACGCCTCGACCTGAAAGCCGCCCATGCGACCCGCCGTTCTCACCGCCTTTATCATCGCGACCGCCCTGTTCATGGAGAACATGGACGGCACCGTCATTTCGACTTCGCTGCCGGCCATCGCGCTCGACCTGCATCAGGATCCGATCGTCCTCAAGCTCGCGCTCACCTCCTACATGTTGACGCTCGCGGTGTTCATTCCCGCCTCCGGCTGGGTCGCTGACCGCTTCGGCGCGCGCACGGTGTTCTGCAGCGCGATCGTCATCTTCACGCTCGGCTCGATCCTGTGCGGCGCCTCGTCTTCGCTTTCGACCCTCATCGCCGCGCGGGTGTTCCAGGGGCTCGGTGGAGCGATGATGGTGCCGGTTGGGCGCCTCGTGCTTTTGCGTTCCACGGCGAAGAGCGATCTCGTCAGCGCGATGGCCTACCTCACCGTGCCGGCGCTGATCGGCCCGGTCGCGGGCCCGCCGCTCGGCGGCTTCATCACCACCTATTTTCACTGGCGCTGGATTTTCTGGATCAACGTGCCGATCGGCATTCTTGGCGTGCTGCTGTCGCTCAGGTTCATCGAGAATTTGCGCGAGCAGGCCGTGCCCCGCTTCGATTTCAAGGGATTCGTCTTGTCGGGCGTCGGCCTCTTGAGCCTCATATCGGGCTTGAGCATGATCGGGCGGGGCATTGCGCCTTATGGGCTGGTCGCGGCAATGATCGTCATCGGCGCGCTTTCGCTAGCGGCCTATGTCCGGCACGCGCATGGCAACGTGGGCGCCATACTGGATCTCAAACTCCTCAAGATCCCGACCTTCTACGCCGGCGTCGTCGGCGGGTTCATCTTCCGCGTCGGCATCGGCGCCATACCCTTCCTGCTGCCGCTGCTGCTACAGGTCGGGTTCGGCCTTACGCCGTTCGCATCCGGCTCGCTCACTTTCGCCGCCGCCGCCGGCTCGCTCATGATGAAATTTACCGCTTCGAGGGCGCTGCGCTGGTTCGGCTTCCGCGATACGCTGGTTTTCAATTGCCTAATTTCCGGGGCGTTCCTCGCCGCCTGCGCGCTGTTCACGCCCTCGACGCCGCATTGGCTCTTGCTGCTGATGCTGCTCACCGGCGGTTTCTTCCGCTCGCTCCAATTCACCGCGTTGAATGCGATCAGCTATGCCGACGTCGACTCGCCGCAGATGAGCCGCGCCACCAGCTTCGCCAGCGTCTCGCAGCAGATGTCGGGGGCGGTCGGAGTCGCGGTTGCGGCGATCTGTGTGGAGGCGATCCAGTTTGGCTTCGGCAATTCCGAACTCATGGCGCGCGACCTCTCGCTCGCCTTCGTCCTGGTGGCGATCGTCTCCAGCCTGTCCATATTCATCTTCGCCCAGCTCAAGCCGGACGCGGGCGCCGCGGTCTCGGGCCGGATGATGGCGACGAGCGAAGAGCGCGCGACCGCGGCGGCGGAATCTGCCGCCGCGGAGTGAAGCATCGTCACTCGAGCCAATCCGCGGCCGCGCGTTTTGCGATCACGACCGCCGCTACCACGTCGGCTTGGGGTAAGCGGGCGGATAGGTCACCGGGTTGGCGAAGCACTTCTTCACTTCCTGCTCAAATTTCGTGACGTCGGTAATACCCTTGTTCGTCACCGTCTCCCGGCAATAGCTTAAAGTCATGGTCCAGCCCGGCGGCCCGCCGCCACCTCTTGCCAGGGCCGCCTGCGCGCCTGCTGCTGCGAATGCGAAGAAGAACGTCAGCCGCAGGCGCCGACCCGGGTCGGCGAGCGCGCCGCGCGCGAGGGAGTCCCGCCGCTCACTCCAAGAGATCCGGCTGCTCCTTGAGGATGCGTGCATAGAGTGGCTGGAACTGGAACCAGCCAGAGAACGGGCTTCCGACGATTTTGTAAGCCTGCGCGGCGACTTGCGGCGAAATGAGCTTCAACGTCTCGCCGTTCCTCAGCGTCGCTTCGGCTAGGAGCTGCACCTGGCAGGACCGCTCCATGGTGATGAACCACCACACCGCCTCATCGACCGTGCCTCCGACCGTAATCAGGCCGTGGCTCTGCAGGATCGCCGCTTTGCGCTTGCCGATGGCCTCGGCGATCCGCTGACCTTCGTCGAGTTCGACCGCCACCCCGCCAAAGTCGTCGTAGACCGCATGGTCCTCATAGAACGCGCACACGTCCTGGGTGATCGGCGCGAGGGGGCGTCCGAGTGTCGAAAAGGCCCGACCGTAGGTCGAATGGGAATGAGCCGCGGCGTTCGCGTCGGGTCGCGCAGTATGGACGCGCGAATGGATGACGAAGGCCGCGGTGTTGACCGGATAGTCGCCCTCGACGACATTGCCGTTGTGATCGCAACGGATCAAGTTCGAGACCTTGACCTGGCTGAAATGGACGCCGAACGGATTGACCCAGAACGTGTCCGTAAACTCCGGATCGCGCGCAGTGATGTGCCCCGCGACCCCCTCGTCGAAGCCAAACTTGGAGAAGAGACGAAAGCCCGCAGCGAGCCGCTGCTTCCGGTGCAGCCGCTCGTCCGCCGAATTGTCAAACTTCGGCGGCGTCGGCAATTTTCCCATCAGGGACGTGGGATCGACCTGCGCTTTGGGCTCTTTGGTTTGAACGCTCAATGTTGCTCTCCCCGGTCCCCCCGCTTGCCGAGCATAGAGCCGAAGGCCGGTCGCGTCAGTAGTAGATTGCGGGCCGAAGTCGTGGCCTTATGCGCACGGCGAAGGCCGATCCGCCAACCCATAATCGGGTCAAAGATGGGCCCCGATCATTGACCTGCCGTCTTGTGGAAAACAATTGCCGTCGATTCTCGTGAATTTCGGTATAGAGCGCGTTCCGTTCGGCTTGAAGGTCGCAACGCAATCTTTCCCGTTGCCGGGGTCTGTCAGAGTTATCTGATAGGACTTTCCATTCTCCAACAATGGAAGAAGCAGGTTTCCGCGTACGGCCATAAGCTGCTCTGGCGCCATACCGGTATGCCCTCCCTCGACAACACGGACGTTCAGTTTCGGGTCGAAATTGACCTGAAAACTCTGAGGCTGCGCAGCATCACCCGGGATCGGGCCCCATGGGGGCTGGTTGCTGGATCCAGGATTTGGGCACATTGCGCCGTTGTCGCCCTTCAGGGCGTAATGAGGAAAGGCGTCTGCAGCGGATTTCGGTTCGTGATCCCCGGCTTTAGGATCGCGCTCCAGGATCGCGTCCGTTTTGAGGTCCGCTACTGTGTCTGAGACGGCCGGAACCGGGACCGTGAGCTCTGAACACAGAGATTTGCCGGGCACATAGGGCCCCGAAAACTCACCGCCGATCAGCCGAACGCCATATACGATGCATCCGCCGGCTGGACAGAAATAATAGTTTTCTGGAACCTGACTCGCGTTCGGGCACTCCGGCGGAATTTTGCTCGGATCTGAGGACTTGGGGCAGCTGCCCGTCGGCGATGGCCCGTTGGCGTTGTCGACCTCCTGATCGACGTGAAGAAATAACCATCCCGATTTGCTGTCATAAAACCAGGACTTCTTCGTTACTCTCCCAGCTATTGCCATCGGGTGCGGGAGTCATCGCTTTCGTCGGACATACGTCGCCTTCCGGTTTCTGGCCATCAGGACACTGGCCGTTGACAGCTACGCTCTTGGCCGGGCAGCCGGCCACGTTCCCGCTGTTCTGCGCATCGAGATTCTTGCAGGATGGGATGTCTCGCCAATAGTCCGTTAATGTAGCCTCATTGGACGTAGGTGACCCGTAAGCCTTGTATCCTCGGATGACGCTGAACAGTTTCTTCGGGTCGGACCTTGGCTGGGGATGGGTGCCGTCTTTGTTGGTGAAACAGATGGCGACACGCACGTGGAACGGGTGCAACACCTCGTGTTTGGGCCCCAGGGGTAGGACCGCGTCGGTCAGGCCAAGATTGAAAGACGCGGGAACCCCGACGTCTGCGTCGCCCGGCGCTGGTTTCTGGCCCGGCGCGGTGTACTTGTCAGTCGCAGAGACTGTATAGCCATATCCATTGGAGACTTTCGGCTCCCATACTCCCAGGCCGTTTCTGCCGTGAAGCGACATTTTTGTCTGGATTTGGTTGACCGGCGCGGGATAGGTTTCTGGCGCGGTTTTCGAAAAGGTGAGAATCTGCTCGTATCGCGGCGGTTCTTTTTCTCCCTGAGTCGCTTTCGGAAACAATGAAGCGAATTCAAGGGTCGCCATGGTGCTTGGTGAAATCAGCGAAGTTGGCCGGTTCTCCAACAACGCGTTCTGCGCGCCTGTCGACAAGCACTCGTCGACGGAATTGCCGGAAGCATTAAACGGCAAATTGTTGAGAGACGCAGGGAAAACGTTTCCGACGGGCTTCTTGTCCGGCCCCACCACTTTCATTCCAGTCAGGCTGCCGTCCCGATCAAGAATGAGCGTATTCTTGTCTCCATCGTTGAACGTATCTATTCCGACGTGATCTGTGTAGATCTGATGACGCAAATCCACATTCTCGAAGGTTAGTCGTTCGCTCGCCTGCGTATTCGGATAAGAACTTTGATTGGCATTGAACCATCCGAGCGCCGCGTCACCCTCATAAACGAAGCTCCCGGCGGGATTTTGAGCGGGAGGCGCGAGAGGATTGCCATAGTTCCCGCTATACCATCCAAGAGCGGCCTGATCGGAAGCGGTCAAATAGGGCGAGATATCGGTGTTGAAGTTCACGAAGCGGTCGCCGAAATATCTGCCTGGACCGTCGTAGATCATCAGCCCGAAGAAGTTCCGAGACGGGTCAGGATATCCCCGGCCGGTATCGTCGCCTCCCTTGCCAGTCGTAACCTCGCCTGGGTTGAAGGGTGTCTGGTCGATGCAGCCAAGCTTGCCGCCGCTATCAACAGGCCCTGTAATTCCTCGGTACGGACAAGGACCAAACCGGTCCACATTGTTGAGACTGATCCCAAGCAGCACCGAGTCCTCGAGGAGCGCCCAATTGCCGGGCGCAGTCCCGTCCACGCCGCCTGCGGTGACGAGCGAGACCTCGTCGCGATCTGTCGCCAGGCGCGCGTTCTTGATCACCCAGAAACTGGGACGCAACCAGATGCCACGATCCCGCATCCGCGTAACGGTCAACCCGTCTATCAGATTGAACACTGACGCGCCTTCTAAGAGCCCGCCAACGTGTGGCAGCAACTGTTCAGAAACCACCGTGTCTTCAGGTTCGGCGTATAGGCCGGAGTAGCAGGAGTGGGCGCGGTTGTTCCTAAACTCGCCGATAGGCTTGAATTTCAAGTTGACCAAGTCCGGATTTCCGCTGTCGCCCGGAGTTGTCGGAGGGACGTACCAGTAAGCGCGCCCAACTCCCTGGCATCCGCCAATTGAATTTCCGATCAATTTGGTGGCCGGATTGACGATCCAAAACCCGCTTGCTGGCTCGAAATATGAACTCGCCTTGCAGGGTGTCGGCCCACCATAGCCGCCAAGGCCGCCGTCCGGCCGCGGGTCTCGGCAGGAGCCATGCGTGGGGTTGCCTTGATGGTCGTGATTGCCGACGTTGAGCGCGAAGTAATTGCCGAATCCAAAGGGACGCGCCAGTCTGTCTCCAGGCCACCAGTAGTCATCGATCAAAACATAATCTAGCGAATAGCCTTTCTGCCCGTGGATTCCGAAGTTGTTGCTCATCGCGCCAAGGCCGAGATTATAGGCGAAGGTGATGTCGTCCTCGTCGCCAATCTCTTCGTAGAACAAATGCCCGACAGCTCGTGCACAGACATTATTCTGGATCGTAAGATGCTGAGTAGAATGAATCGTTATGCATTTGTTGAAGGTATGATGAATACTATTAGCGTTAATCAGAACCGTCTGGTCCTTGCCGATCGCGCCATCCATGTGAAAATGTATTGGATAGCTGCCGAGCTTTGGCTTGCCGAATAGTGACAATTCGACACCTTGCACCGAAACTTCCTTAAAGCCTTGACGGAAGACTGTCTCGCCGCCCCCGTGGTCGTCAGGCGAACCGGACAACTCGGAAGTTAATGTGATGTTCCGGCTGATCAGGCCGACCTCGGCGCGCTCATCGACGCCCCAGTTCGTCTCTCGCCCCGCATTGAAATTGGATTTCGAGGGAACTCCTGGGTCAGCGCCGCCGAAATGATAGTAGACAAGGGCGTCCGCCAACGTCAGAACTGTCTTTGTATCATCGATAGCCTTGATGCGGGCAAACTCTGTCTCGAACGGACTGAAGCTCGTCGTCGCAATAACGATCCAGTCGCCTGGCAGCCAGTCCACCTTGTCGGCCAGGTGAACGACCCTTGCGGTGTAGCCCGGGTAGTTGGAGTTGGGATATTCGCAGTTGCCAGCAACGGTGCTGCCTACGCCCGAATTGCGCCCAAACTGGCAGGGATCCCCAGCCGGTTGGCTCAGATAGGTCCAGCTGACTTTGCCCGATGCATCGCGCCGCTGCGAACCCGGCGCGGGCGCGCCTCGGGCGCCGAACAGCCGCAGGACTCCGCCCTTGCAGACTTGCAGTCCTTTTTGGAAAGTGGGGTCCGGACACGGCGCATTCATGTTTGGAATAACTTTGCTGTCGTCGACTTCCGGAACTCTGCCTGTAAAACGAATATTGACATGGTTGGCGGGACGACTGCCGCTGCCGATGGCGCTTTCCGGGCTTCCGATCTGAAGTGTCCCATTGACTACGATCTGCGCGGCCTCGAGATTGACCGATCCTCCCGGCACGGTCATCAGATCAGTATCCCGTACGCAGAGCGCCCCGTTGGCTGCGACCGTGATGGTGCGAAACGACAGGGACTGGTCGACAAACACGCGCTCACAGCCCGCGCCGCCAATCGTTACATCGTGGTTTGAAGGGCTGCAGGCGGACAACTTCGTCAGTTGCCCCGAACAATCAGCGGCGACTGCCCCTTGAGCGCGCAACAGCGCGGCTGCGAGCAACGTGAGGATGAAGAGGTCTCGTGATAGACTTCGAATCCACGGGGCGACCTGCGGAACTGCCATAGCGACGCTCCTGTTTATCGAAGATCAAAATCGATTTATGTTTTGGAGAAAGAGCAATGGAACTTGATTGTTTTAAAACCACCGGTCAATTTGCAAATTAAAAAGCCGCCACGCCATTTCGGTGGAAGCATTCGTGTCCTGTTCCCGCAGGGGTTGATTGGTTTGTTGATTCTAGCGCTGCAATGTCTCGCCCAAAACGATATTCCGCAGTGTGAGATCGCGCCATGTCGCCTCCCTCCCCGGACCGACCTGCCCGGCTCTGCTTCTAATTTGGTCTGGCCCTCTACTTAGCCTGCTCGGCATGTCACAGTTGGCGCCGCCATATTGTGATTTCGGTCAGGTTTGGGCGCCAACGCGGGCAGGCTTCGATATTGTGAAACCCCAACGCCCTGAGCCAAGCATGCGCCCTGCGCGATCGTTCCGCAGGACGCGGCTTTTGGCGAATCTTAGGCGGGCGCGGGTTCCGGCCGTGCGCCTCTGAACCCGGTGGCCAGCAGATAAAGCTCGGCGCTGTCGGCGCGGCTCGCCTTTGGCTTCAGATGGCGCACGCTAGCGAATTCGCGTTTGAGGCGGGCGAGCAGTTCGCCCTCGGCGCCGCCCTGCAGCACTTTGGCCAGGAAAAAGCCGCCCGGCGCCAGGACTTCGCTGGCGAAATCGGCGGCGAGCTCGACCAGCCCGATGATGCGCAACTGGTCGGTCTTGCGATGGCCGGTGGCGTTGGCCGCCATGTCGGAAAGCACGCCGTCCGCGAGGCCGCCCAGCCACTCGCGAAGCTGATCCGGGGCCTTGCGATCGTGGAAGTCCATCTGCCGGAACTCCACCCCCTCGATCGGGTCCAGCGCCAAGAGATCGATGGCGAGGACCCGTCCCCTGCCCTCGTGCGCGCCCACGCGGGCCGCCGCAACCTGGCTCCAGCCGCCAGGCGCGGCGCCAAGATCGACGATGCGCTCGCCCCGTTTCAACATCTTATACTTGTCGTCGATCTCGATGAGCTTGTAGGCCGCGCGCGACCGGTAGCCTTCGCGGCGCGCCTGGGCGACGTAGGGATCATTGAGCTGACGCTCGAGCCAGCGGGCCGAGGCCGGTGTGCGCTTGCGGGTCATCTTGACCCGCGTCTTGAGCGCCCGTCCGCCTTCGCGGCCCGAGCCGCCCGTCGTCACCAGCGCTCGCGCGGGCGTCGGTGCGGCCCCACCCCGTCGGCGCGCATCATATGACTGAGGATGCCCTCGCGCAGACCCCGGTCGGCGATGCGCAGCCGCTCGGCGGGGAAATGGCTCCGGATCGCCTCCAGGATGGCGCAGCCGGCGAGCACCAGATCGGCGCGTTCGTGGCCGATGCAGGCGTTGGCGGCGCGTTCTGCGTAGCTCATGGCGCGCAATCGCGCGATCGCCCCGTCGACCTCCGCCTTGCCCAACCACAGTCCGTCGACCGCGCGCCGGTCATAGCGCGGGAGATTGAGGTGCACGCCCGCAATGGTCGTGACTGTGCCGGAGGTGCCAAGAAGATGGAATTGGTCGCAACGCGTCTCGTCCGCAACCCGGGCGACGAAAGGAGCAAGCGCGTCCGATACATGGGCGGTCATGGCGACGAAAGCTTCCTCGCTCACGTCCACGCCGCCGAATGTCTCGGCCAGCGAGACCACACCGAGCCTCAGCGACTCCCAAGCCTTCACCCGGTTCGTCGCCTGCGGCGCGCGAGGATCGAAGCCGAGCCATATGATCTCCGAGGATCCCCCCCCGATATCGAACATCACAGTCGAGCGCGCGTCCTTATCGGCGAGGTCGCCAACCCCCGCGGCGGCGAGATGGGCCTCCGTCTCCCGGTCGACAATTTCGAGCTCTATGCCGAGCCGTTCGCGGACCACGGCGACGAAGTCGGACCCATTGGCTGCCGAGCGGCAGGCTTCGGTGGCGATCGTGCGGGCTCGGGTGACCCCGCGCGCCACCATCTTGTCGCGGCATACCTTTAGGGCCTCAAGCGTGCGGGCGATCGCAGCCTCGCTCAAGATTCCGGTCAGCGACAGGCCCTCGCCCAAGCGAACGATGCGCGAAAACGCATCGATAACTCGGAATCCTTGCGCGGTCGGCCGTGCCACCAGCAGCCGACAATTGTTGGTTCCTAGATCCAGCGCCGCGTAAGTCCCGCCCCAGCCATTGCGCGCGCCGGCCGGGCTCTCAGCTGAAAACGGCGCGTGAAACCCAGGAACTGGATTCCACGTCGAGACTTGACTCAAACCACTCCCACCCCGCCTCACGCCGCCTTAGCAGACGGCGCCCAGTGTGACAGGAGTGTAGCAATGTTGACGGCGGATGCAACGCGCTTGGGTGTATTTCAGGATTTGAAGAACGGATGACGAACTTTGTCGCCCACCTTGAGACCGATCGAAGCCGCCATCCCGCCGTTCAATTCGAGCACGGCGATGCATGGCCCGCCGGAAGGAACGACGCGCTCGGACAGCGGCTCGGCGTTGGCCGCGATATGCGTCACGACGCCTGAGGGCGCAATGAAGATCATGTCGAGCGGGATGTAGGTGTTCTTCATCCAGAACGACACCGGCTCCTCGCGGTCGAACTCAAACAGCATGCCATGGTCTGGCGCCATGTAGCGCCGATCCATGAGTTCATGTTCGCGGGTTGCCTCGCTATCGGCAATCTCGACCTGAAACGCGTGCCGTCCGGTCGAGGTGACGATCTCGAGCGAATCAAGCGCGCCCCCCTGCGCTGGGGCGCCGAGCGCAAGCGGCGAGGAAGACGGCGAAAGCGACCGCCGCCCAGATCCGAACTCCGATCGCCCTCATCGCCGCTCCTCGGTCCGCCCGCTCATCAAGCGAGGCGCTGAAAGGCGGGTTCAAGAGCAAGCGGAAGAGCGCGTCAAGCGCCTGAGGGGCAAGAGGCGCCTTTCAAATTGCCGCGAAGCGGCGTCAGTGCGGGGCGAAGGTCTTCGAACCGTCGAGCGGCCTCACCTCAGCCGCCATCAACCCCTTCGGCCCCGGACCAAACCGCGCCAGCATGCTGTCGCCCGGCTTCGGGTCGACGAAGCCATAGCGGCGCAAAGTCTCCATATGGACGAAAACATCCTCTGTGCCCTCGCCGCGCGTGAGGAAGCCGAAGCCGCGGGCGCGGTTGAACCACTTGACGATGACGATCTCGAATCCGCCGACCGAGCTCGCCTGTGCGCGCGTACGTGGCGGCGGCAGATCCGCAACCGAAGCCGGGTCGGGCTCGGTGATTGAGAGCACCCTGAACACCTGCAAGCCGCGTTCGCGCCGCTGAGCCTCGGCGACGACCCGGGCGCCTTCGCGAAGACTGGTGAACCCGTCGCGTCGGAGAACGGTCACATGGATGAGGACGTCGGCCTCACCGCCGTCGGGCAGGATGAAGCCATAACCCTTGGCGGCGTCGAACCATTTGACCCGCCCGGCGATTTCGACCAGCCCGACTGGGTTCTCGCTGCTGTCCTCGATACGCGCCGTCGCTTCCAACGGCTTTACGAATTCATCGCTCAATTCGGCCCCCACTCTACGCGTCGGCTGCACATCCTCGCCGCCAGTGAACCTCTCGCGCGTCGCGATTGGGACCATCCGCTCGGCCCCCGCCAATCGGCGGAGATCCGCAACGCAAGTGATTCGGTCCCCAAGATAGCAAATCGCTCGGCGCTGAATATAGGAAACACGCGAAACTTGAGCGTGGCTGTGGATATGGAGCAAAAAAAATCCCGCGGGCCGCGATGGCCGACGGGATCATACACCTGAACGCAGCGGCGCCGCTGCGCAATCGCGACTGTGTGACTGCGCTATTCGCCGTCATCCTCCGGCTCCGGCGGCGGCGTCAGGCCCTCAAGCCCGCGCAGCAAATCCTCTTCGGTCATGCGATCGAACTGAACGTCAGCGCCGGCTTCGATCTGACTCTGCACATCCGGGTTGACCATCGGGGGAGCCGCTTCCGCTTCCGGCTCGTCGATCTCGACGTGCTTCTGAAGCGCATGGATGACATCCTCGCGCAAATCGCCAGGCGTCAGCTTGCCGTCGCCGATCTCACGCAGCGCGACGACAGGATTCTTGTCATTGTCGCGTTGCACGGAAATTGGGGCGCCCGACGAGATCGCCCGCGCGCGATGGCTGGCCATCAGGATCAAATCAAATCGGTTGTCGACCTTGTCGATGCAATCCTCGACGGTGACACGAGCCATGGAGAACTCCTCGGCTGTTAAAACGATGAGCGAAATGGAAGCGCGCCTCGTACACCGCGCGGCGAACCGATGCAAGTCATTCCCGCGCGGGCGCAGCCTCGGCGGTGAGCGGCAAAGCGCCTCGGCGCGCCGCACGCATCCGCGCCATGACGCTTGCGAAAGCCGCAGCAAAGCGATCGACGTCCGTTTCCGTCGACGCCCAGCCGAGACTGAGGCGAATGGCCCCCCGCGCCAGTCCGGGATCAATTCCCATTGCCGCCAGGACATGCGACGGCGCCACCTTGCCCGACGAGCAAGCCGAACCCGAACTCACCGCCATGCCGGCGAGATCGAGCGCGATCATCAGCGTCGCGGCCTCGACGCCTGGAACAGCGAAGCAGACGGTGTTCGGCAGCCGGGGCGCGGTCTCGGCAAAGACCACCGCATCGGCGGCGACCAAACGGACAACGCTTGTCAGGCGATCGCGCAGCCCAATCAGGCGCGCCGGCTCGCTATCCAACTCGGCAAGGCATGCCCGTGCCGCGGCGCCGAAAGCCGCAATCGTCGCGACGGATTCGGTGCCCGCGCGCGCCCCGCGCTCCTGGCCGCCGCCCCGCATGAGCGGCGCGCCCAGACTGACCCCGGCGCGCGCCGTGATGAGGGCGCCCGCGCCCTTGAGACCGCCCATCTTGTGCGCCGACAGCATGAGCGCGTCGGCGCCGAGCGCGGCGACCTCGCAGGACATCCGCCCAGCCAATTGCACCGCGTCGCAGAACAGGAACCCGTCCGCGGCATGGACCAGCGCTGCTGCTTCCGCGACCGGCTGGATCGCGCCTGTCTCGTTATTCGCGCCCTGCAGGGCCACAAGCGCGCGACCGGGACGGCGACAGGCGGCCTCGAGCCAGTCGAGATCGATACGTCCATCCGGCAGCAAGGACGCTGCCTCGGCGGCCGGAAACCGATGCCCCGACAAGACGCAGGCGTGTTCGCCGGCGGAGACGATGAGCCGCTCGAGCGGCGGTGCATTTGGGCCGCCGCCGAACTGGGGATTGAGCGCGGCGTTCGCCGCCTCGGTCCCGCCGGAGACGAACGTGACGCAGCGGGCGCTCACGCCCGCCAGCCGCGCGACCTCGCTCCTTGCGTCCTCGACGATACGGCGCGCCGCCCGGCCCTCGGCGTGGACCGACGAGGGATTGCCGGTCGTCTCCATCGCTGCGAGCGCCGCCTCGCGCGCGTCCGCGCGCAACGGCGCGGTCGCGTTATAGTCGAGATAGGCTCGGTTCAATGGGCTCGCGGCGGCGGCGATCACGGCTCCGATTCCTGCGTTCCGGGCGAAAACCGCGGCGGGACTTTGCGGTTTTTCCTTGCAATTGCCGGTCGCTAGCGTGCTATGAGGCGGCCTCCGAGGCGACCCCCCGTCGACTGACCGAGACAGATTCGCGCTCAATTGCGCGCCGCAAGGCGTGGATGAGACGCAGTCTACGCCCGACCGGGGGACGCTTCAAGGCATTGTGGAGTGTTCATGCCCGAGGTTTTCTTTACCGGCCCAGCCGGTAGGCTCGAGGGTCGTTTTCATCCGGCCAAGCAGCGCGGGGCGCCGATTGCGGTGGTGCTTCATTCTCATCCGCAATTTGGCGGGACGATGAATAACCAGATTGTCTATAACACCTATTATAGTTTTGCTGAACGCGGGTTTTCCGTGCTGCGCTTCAACTTCCGCGGCGTCGGCCGGTCTCAGGGCGCCTTCGACCATGGCCAGGGCGAATTGTCGGACGCTGCTTCCGCCCTCGATTGGGCGCAATCGATCAGCCCGGAGGCGCGCGCCTGCTGGATCGCCGGCGTGTCGTTCGGCTCATGGATCGGCATGCAGCTCCTGATGCGCAGGCCCGAGATTGAGGGCTTCATCTCGATCGCCCCGCCCGCGAACCGTTTCGATTACAGCTTTCTTGCGCCCTGCCCCTCCTCCGGCCTGTTCGTCCATGGCGACAAGGATCGCGTCGCGCCACTGAAAGAGGTTATGGGGCTGATCGAGAAACTGAAGACCCAGAAGGGCATCGCCATCGAGCACGCCGTCATCCCGGAAGCGAACCACTTCTTCGAGGATTGCATGGACGAACTTCAAACCGTGGTGGGCGCCTATCTCGACAAGCGTCTCGGCATGCCGCGTCATGCGCCGCCCTTGTTGCGCAAAGACCGGGCAAAGCCAGTCGCGCCGCCCCGCGAACATTGAATAGAGACGCGAATCCAGTGTCCCTGATCACAACGACGGACGAGCTCGCTCAGGCCTGTCAGCGCCTGGCGCGCTCGCCGTACGTCACGGTTGACACCGAATTCCTGCGCGAGACGACGTTCTGGCCAATTCTGTGCGTCGTCCAGGTCGCCTCTGACGACGAGGCGCTCGCGATCGACGCGCTAGCTCCGGGGCTCGACCTCGAACCGCTGCTGCAGCTGATGGCCGACGAGGACGTGGTCAAGGTGTTCCACGCCGCGAGGCAAGATCTCGAGATTTTCTGGAAGCTCTCCGGACTCGTGCCGACGCCGCTATTCGACACCCAGGTCGCGGCGATGGTGTGCGGCTATGGCGAGCAGGTGTCCTACAGCGAGCTCGTGCAATCGATCTGCCATGTCGGAATCGACAAGTCGTCGCGGTTCACCGATTGGGCGCGCCGCCCGCTGGCTGAGGCGCAGATTGCTTACGCGATCGGCGACGTGACCCACCTGCGCGACATCTATAAGGCGCTATCGAAGCGGGTCGCGGCTTCCGGACGTCAATCCTGGCTCGACGACGAAATGAAGACGCTGATCTCGCCTTCGACCTACGAGCAGCATCCCGAGCGCGCCTGGGAGCGCTACAAGAACAAGGCGCGCAAGCCGCGCGATCTCGCGATGCTGATGGAGCTCGCGGCCTGGCGCGAGAGCGAGGCGCAGGCGCGCGACGTGCCCCGGGCGCGCGTCCTGAAGGACGAAGTGTTGATCGAGCTTGCGCTTGCCGCGCCGCGCTCTGCAGAAACGCTCGCCAACCTGCGCGCCTTCCCGCGCGGGATGGAGCGCTCGCGCGCGGGCGCAGAGATTCTGGCGGCGATCGAACGCGGGTTCGAGCGCGACCCCAAGACATTGCCGAAGATCGAGCGCGAGCGGCGCAACGGCGTCAATGTCGGCGCGACGGTCGAATTGCTCAAAGTGCTGCTTAGGCAAGTGAGCGAGGACAGCGGCGTCGCCGGTAAGCTGATCGCGACCGTCGACGATCTCGAGGCGATCGCCCAAAGCGACAAGGCGGATGTGTCTGCGCTCAGTGGCTGGCGGCGGAAATTGTTCGGCGAGCGGGCGATCGAACTCAAGCATGGGCGCCTGGCGCTGACCGTCGAGAACGGCAAAGTCGTCACCCTCGAATGGAAAGACGCGGAAACCCCGCCCGCCGCGGATTAGGAGAGGGCTTGCGCAACGCCGGGGATGGCTTCGTTGAGCGAAAGCGTCGACATCGTCTGGCTGCGTGACGATTTCCGCCTCGATGACCAGCCCTCCATTCATGCCGTCGCAAATCGACCGGCGCTCTTCCTCTATGTCCATGATCGATTCAGGCGGCGGCGCGCGCCCGCTGGGCGGCGCGGCGAAATGGCGCCTCGCCCAGTCGCTGACCGCGCTGGAGAGCGAGCTTTCCACTCGCGGCGCGCGGCTCGACATCATCAAAGGCGACGCTGAAGAGACGATCCTCGCGCTTGCCGCCGCGGCGAACGCCGGCCGCGTCCTCTGGACCCGCCGTTACGAAGGCGGCGCAAAAACGCTCGACGCGCGCGTCGAGACAGCGCTCAAAGCTCGCGGCGTCGAAGCGCTGACTTTCAACGGGCGCCTGATGCGCGAGCCAGCCGAACTGGCCAAGCCCGACGGGACGCCGGTCGGCATCTTCAAGGCCTTCTTGCGCCGCCATCGCGCGCTCGGCCCCCTGCCCGCTCCGACGCCAGCGCCCAAACGCCTCACCGCCGCGCCCTGGCCTCATGACGCGCCGAAGCGCGTGTCAATCGAAGCCCTGAAGCTTAAACCCACCAAGCCCGATTGGTCCGGCGAACTCAGCCTCGGCGAGTCGCCCGGCGAAACAGGCGCGCTCGCCTCGCTCAAAACCTTCGTCGCGGGGGCGCTGAAGGATTACGCGGACGAGCGCGACAATCTTGCGCATGGCCCCGCGTCGCGTCTGTCGGCGAACTTGCGCTTCGGCGAGATCTCGCCGCGCCGCATCGCGCACGCGATCGAAACCGCCGTGGCAGAAAATCATGCGCTGGCCGATGCGGCGGAGAAATACCTGGCCGAGCTCACCTGGCGCGACTTTGCAACCGCCTTGCTCGACGCCCATCCCGATATGGCGACGCGTGCGCTGCGGCCTGAGTTCGAGCGCTTTCCGTGGCGTCACGACGAAGAGGGATTTGACGCCTGGGCGCATGGGCATACAGGCTATCCGATCGTCGACGCCGGCATGCGGCAATTGTGGCGGACGGGATATCTGCCCAATCGCGCGCGCCTGATCGTCGCTTCCTTTCTCGTCAAGCACCTGCTCATCGACTGGCGGCATGGCGAGACATGGTTCTGGGACACGCTGATCGACGCCGATCCGGCGAACAATCCGCTCAACTGGCAATGGGTCTCAGGCGCCGGCGTCGATTCCGCGCCCTACTTCCGGATTTTCAATCCGGTGCTGCAGGCGGAAAAGTTCGACCCCGACGGCGCCTATGTGCGCCAATGGGTGCCGGAGCTGGCGCGTCTCGAGGCGCCCGCCATCCACAGCCCGTGGCAAGCTTCGAGCGACGCGCTGGAACGCGCGGGCGTCGTGTTAGGAAAAACCTATCCCAAGCCGATCGTCGATCATGGCCAAGCTCGCGCCCGAGCGCTCGACGCTTTCGCCAGGATGCGGGGCCGCTGAGCCGGCGCGGCGGCTCAGGCCATCTCGCTCACCTGCCCGTCGCGGATCGTGACCCGGCGGTCCATGCGGGCGGCGAGGTCCAGTTGTGGGTGGCGACGAGGGCCGCGAGGCCGCTCGCCCTGACCAACGCGGCAAGCGTGCCGAACACGTGATCGGCGGTCTTCGGGTCGAGGTTGCCGGTCGGCTCGTCGGCCAGCAGCACCCGCGGGCCGTTGGCGACCGCGCGCGCGATCGCGACCCGCTGCTGTTCGCCGCCGGACAATTCGGCCGGGCGATGGCTCTCGCGCTGAGCGAGACCGAGATAGCCGAGAAGCTCGCGCGCGCGGGCGGCGGCCTGGGCGCGCGGCAGCCCCGCGATCATCTGCGGCAGGACGAGGTTCTCGAGCGCGGAGAACTCCGGCAGCAAATGATGGAACTGGTAGACGAAACCGATGTCCGTGCGCCTGAGCGCCGTCCGCTTGTCGTCGCTCATGGTCGAGGTCGCGGCGCCCCCGATCCTCACTTCGCCGGCGTCGGGCCGCTCCAAGAGGCCCGCCAGATGCAGAAGCGTCGACTTTCCAGCGCCGGACGGTGCGATCAGCGCCACCGATTGGCCGGCCAAGAGTTCGAGCGACGCCCCGTTCAGGACCTCGACCGTCGTGTCGGCCCGCCCGTATCGGCGCTCCACCGCGTCGAGGCTCAGCGCGGCGACCCGCGGCTGATCATTCATAGCGCAGCGCCTCGACCGGATCGAGCTTGGCCGCGCGCCAGGACGGATAGATCGTCGCCGCGAGCGACAGGATCAGCGCAATCGCGACGACGGAGAGAACGTCCGTCATTTCGACGCGCGAGGGCAATTGCGACAGGAAATAGAATTCGGAAGGAAAGAGATTGGCGCCGGTGATCCAGCTCAAACCCTTGCGGATCGGCTCGACGTTGTAGGCGACCAGGAGCCCAAGCGCGAGGCCGACGCCGGTGCCGACGAATCCGATGGTCGCGCCGGTGATGAGAAAGATGCGCATGATCGCGCCGCGCGTCGCGCCCATCGTGCGCAGGACGGCGATCGCGCGCGCCTTGTCCTGCACCAGCATGATGAGGCCGGAGATGATGTTGAGCGCGGCCACCAGCATGATCAACGTCAGAATGGCGAACATCACGTTGCTCTCGACCGCGAGCACGTCGAAAAAGCTGCGGTTGAGCTGGCGCCAGTCGGTGTCGATCATCGGCCGCCCCTGCGCCGGCTCAATTTTGCGCCGCATCGCGTCCATATTGTCGGGATCGGCGACATAGACCTCGATCACATTCGCCTGGCCGTCCTGATTGAAGAAGGTCTGGGCCTCCTCAAGCGGCATGAAGATGAAGGTGTTGTCGAAGGTCGTCATGCCGATCTGGAAAATGGCCGCAACCGTATAGCTCTTCATGCGCGGCGTGACGCCGAACGGCGTCTCCGCGCCATGGGGCGCGATGATGGTGATCTTGTCGCCGGTCCTCAGGCTCAAATGCTCGGCAAGCTTGGAGCCGACCGCCACGCCCTGGCCGGCGTCAAAGCCGTCGAGCGAGCCCTGGATGATGTGCCCCTCGACTCCGGGCAGCCGCGCCAGATCGCTCCCGCGAATGCCGCGCACCAGCGCGCCGGACGAACCATAGGGGGAGCTCGCGAACGCCTGGCCCTCGACCAGCGGCAGCGCCAAGGTGACGCCTGGAACCTTGCTGACGCGCTGCGTCACCGCATCGTAGTCGGTGAGCGGCGTCTCGACCCCTTGCAGGAACATGTGGCCGTTGAGGCCGATCATCTTGTCCATGAGATCGTGGCGAAAGCCGTTCATCACCGACATGACGACAATCAGCGCCGCGACGCCAAGCACGATGCCAAGGAACGAGAAGCCGGCGATGACCGAGATCGAGCGCTGGGCGTTGCGCGCGCGAAGATAGCGAAACGCGACCATCCATTCGAAAGCGGAGAACGCCTTGGTGGCCGGGGCCGCCTGGACAGCGGGCGCCTCCATCGCGACGGCCGTCAAAGCGCGCCTCGCGGCTGGCGAGCGCCTTCCCTTCTCCCTCGGGGAGAAGGTGGCCGACGAAGTCGGCCGGATGAGGGACCAGGCCAAAGGCGGAAGCGCGTCGAACCCTCACCCCCAACCCCTCTCCCGTTGGAGAGGGGAGATGCTGCCCCTTCCCTTCTCCCTCGGGAGAAGGTGGCGCCATAGCGTTCCGCCCGATGAACGGGCCATGGCGCCGGATGAGGGCTGCCCCTCGTCACGCCTGCCCGCCGAGCCGGGCGATCGCCGCATCGACGCTGATCAGCTCGCGCTCGCCGCCGCGGCGGGTCTTGAGCTCGACCTTGCCCTCGGCGATGCTCTTGGGACCGACGATCGCCTGGTGCGGCGCGCCGACCAGATCCATGGTCGCGAACTTCGCGCCCGGCCGGTCGTCGCGGTCGTCATAGAGCACGTCGACGCCAGCTTTGCCGAGCGAAGCGTAGATGCGCGCGCAAGCCCCGTCGCAGGCGGCGTCGCCAACTTTCAGATTGATGAGCCCGACGCGAAACGGCGCGACCGCTTCCGGCCAGATCGGGCCGTTCTCGTCGTGGTTGGCCTCGATCAGCGCGGCGGCGAGCCGGCTCGGGCCGATGCCGTATGAGCCCATATGCACGGCGTGCTCCTTGCCGTCCGGTCCGTTGACGACCGCCTTCATGGGAGCCGAGTACTTGGTTCCGAAGTAGAAAATATGGCCGACCTCGATCCCGCGCGCGGAAATCTGGTCCTTGGGATCGAGCCGCTCGAATGCGGCCGCATCGTGTTTGTCGGACGTGGCGGCGTAGAGCGAGGTCCACTTGTCGACGACCCCCTGCATCGTCTCGACGCTGCCGAAGTCGATGTCCTCGGGCGGCGTCTTGAACGAGAGATAGTCGCGGTGGCAGAACACTTCGCTCTCGCCGGTCGACGCCAGAATGACGAACTCGTGGCTGAGGTCGCCGCCGATCGGGCCGGACTCCGCCCGCATCGGAATGGCGGTCAGGCCGAGCCGCGCGAACGTGCGCAAGTAAGCGGTGAACATCCTTGTTGTAGGAATGGCGCGCGCCCGCCTGATCGAGGTCGAAGGTGTAGGCGTCCTTCATCAGGAACTCGCGCGAGCGCATCACGCCGAAGCGCGGCCTCACCTCGTCGCGAAACTTCCACTGGATGTGATAGAGATTGAGCGGCAGATCCTTGTAGGAGCGCACCGAGGCGCGGAAGATCTCGGTGATCATCTCCTCGTTGGTCGGCCCGTACAGCATGTCGCGGTCGTGCCGGTCGCGGATGCGCAGCATCTCCTTGCCGTAATCGTCGTAGCGTCCGGATTCGCGCCAGAGGTCCGCCGACTGGATGGTCGGCATCAGAACCTCGATCGCGCCGGCGCGGTCCTGCTCCTCGCGGACGATGGCGCAGATCTTGTGCAGCACCCGGACGCCGAGCGGCAGCCAGGCGTAACTGCCCGCCGCCTCCTGCCGGATCATGCCGGCGCGCAACATCAGCCGATGCGAGACGATTTCCGCCTCTTTCGGCGTCTCCTTCAGAATCGGCAGGAAATAACGGGAAAGACGCATGGAAGCGGGCTCGACGGACAGCGAATTGGCCGGGAGCGCTACGCTTCCCGACGGAGCGGCCTTATGGCCGCAAAGGTCGGACGGAGCAAGCCGCGCAACGCCTAGCCCATGCGTCCAGGTTGGCGCTCTGGCGCACCAGGCCCGCGCTTCATCCCGATCATTCCGCACGGGCGAGGGCTTGGCGTCGGAACCTTGGCTTCGAACTCCGCGGCCCCCGCATCTCGCCGTCCGGACCTCCGAACGGCTGGCTCAGACTGTGATACGCATCACAGCGGATGAACGAGGGTGAGATACGGTCCAAAACCTGAAGGGTTGCGTGAAGCAACCTGAGGCGAGGCGAGCCATCCCGATCGGTTTCCTTGAGCCAGGGACGAGCCGCGGGAGAGGGGGACCGTCAAATGGTTAAACGCATTATCCTTCTGCTGGACGGGACGTGGAACGACATCGACGTCGGGCCAGCCGACACGAACATCGTACGAATGCGCGGATTGATCTCCCGGCATCTTGTGAAGGTCTCCGGTCACAGCCGCTCGCGCCACGACGATAGCAACAAGAAGGTCCACGGCTACACGAAGGTCGGGCAAGGAGCACATCATCTACTACGAGCGCGGGGTGGGAACTGGCGCGTTCGATCGATTCCGCGGCGGCGCGTTTGGCGAGGGGCTGACGCAGAACATCCGGCACGCCTACAAGTTCCTCTCGTTCTGGTACGAGCCGGGCGACGAAATCTTCATCTATGGGTTTTCGCGTGGAGCCTACACTGCGCGATCCCTGGTCGGATATCTCGGCTCCGCAGGCCTTTTGCTGACGGGACAATTGCAACGAGGAATTGGAGGCGCTGGCGTGGCGCTACTATCGGACGCCGCCCAATGATCGAATGCCGGCCGACTGGCGACGTCTGACCGACAACGCGCACGATCGCGACTGAGCTGCGCGTCAAGCTTCTCGGGGTTTTCGACACCGTTGGCTCGCTTGGCATTCCGGCCGCGCATTGCCTGGCGGCTCAACCGCGATGAAAACGGCTTCCACGACGTCGAGCTTTCGTCCATCACCGACGTGAACCTGCACGCGGTCGCGATCGACGAGCACCGCTGGCCGTTCGAAGCGACGCTATGGAGGCAGCCGCCTTTCAAGAAATATGACGACGACGGTGGAGCAGGTCTGGTTCTCTGGCGCGCATGCGATGTCGGCGGAGGCTACATCGTCGAAGAGACCAGAGACCCGAAGGCCGCGTACGCGGACGACATCACGTTGGACTGGATGATTCGAAGAACGAAGTACTTCTATCCGGACTTCCCCTTCGATCTCGATCCGACGCGAAAGCGATCACCGACGGGAACAACGCCTAGCTGCACAATTCTCGAGACGTACGTCTATTACGCCTGGCCGTTCGCCATTCGATCCATCGCGAATTGTCAAGATCGGAGCGAGCCTTTGGAGCACCAGAAAGAGGTGTCGCGCGACCGGCACGCCCAGCCTATCGGCGAAATAATCCATATTTCCGCCCTTCGAGCGCCTACTGCCGGACCCGTCGGACGCCCGACCGGCGAAGCCATACAAGGCGACAAACCTGGAGCAACGTCCTTGACGGCGATCAAGCGAACCTATGGGCACGCCGCAGGAGGACGGTCGCCGGCAGCTCCGGCGCGGACAGCAAGCCGACCTTCGAGTTGCCGGTTGTCGATTGGGACGGGCACGAAATACCGAAGCATGGCCCCCGCGTCGAATATCTTCGTGCAACTGCTCGCGCGACGCGCGCGGGACGCGCGCCAACCGATTTTCGGCTCGCGGCTCGCTGTTCACGCGTCTGCGCAAAGCCCTCCGCCCGCTCTTTGAACGGAGCGGAGAGGCCTCGGCGCACCTTCAGAGCTGGACGAACCCGATCTTGCCGTCGGCGCCCTTCTTCCAGACATACCAGACGTAGTCGACGGTCGTGCGGTCGCCCTTCTTGTCATAGGAAATGTCGCCGATGACGGTGTGGAAGGGCATGCCGGAATGCATGACTTCCGCGACCTTCTTCGGATCGAGCGAGTTCGCCTTCTCTGCCGCCTGCTTCATGATCTGCACAGCGGCGTAAGAATAGAGGGTGTAACCCTGCGGGTCGAACCCTTTCGCCTTGAACGAGTCGACCGCCGCCTTCGCGTTCGGATTGTTGCGCGGTTCGGGACCGAAGGTCATCAGCGTGCCTTCCACGCCCGGACCGCCGATGGCCGCGAACTCGCTGTCGGTGATGCCGTCGCCGGAGATCATGATCGTATTCATGCCCTGGTCGCGCATCTGACGGAGGATGAGCCCGCCTTCGGTGTGCAGGCCGCCCCACATCAGATAGTCGGCGCCGGAATCCTTGATCTTGGAGACGATCGCCGAATAGTCCTTCTCTCCGGTGTTGACGCCCTCGTACAGCACTTCCTTGACGCCGAACTTGTGCATGTTGTCGAGCGCGGCGTCGGCGAGCCCTTTGCCGTAGGTGGTCTTGTCGTGAATGACCGCGATCTTCTTGCCCTTCAGTTTGTCGCGCGCGAGCTCGGCCCAAACCATGCCCTGTTGATCATCGCGTCCGCAGGTGCGGAACGCGTCCCACAGCTTGCGGTCCGTGATCTTGGGATTTGTCGCCGACGGGGTGATGAAGAGCATGCCGTTTTCCGCATAGACGTCGGAGGCGGGCATCGTCACGCCGGAGTTGAAGTGGCCGACAACGAACTTGACGCCGTCGCCGACCAGTTTGTTGGCGACCGACACGCCCTGCTTGGGATCGGAAACGTCGTCCACGACTTCGACTTCGATCTTTTGCCCCAGAATGCCGCCGGCCTTGTTGATGTCTTCGGCGGCCTGCTGGACGCCTTGAGTCAGTTGCGCGCCGAAGGCCGCGTTGGCTCCGGTGACCGGTCCAGCGACGGCGAGTTTGAGCTGCGCGTGGGCTCCGCCAGCGAGCAACAACGACAGGGCGATCGGACATGGACTTCAGAATGGCTGTCCGCATGTTAACCTCTTAAGTGCGTTTGACAGGTTAGCTTGCGGACACTAGCCAGCGTGCCATAACTTGTAAAGACGCAAATGACGGTTACATCGCCCGACCTCCCCTCTCGCGCTGGCTCGCTGGACCTGATCGCCGACGATCTCGCGCTCAACTTCGCCAACACCGAATCCGGCCGCGGCTTTCCCTCGCATCAGAACCACTTTCGCGAGGCCGCGAACGTCGTCGAATGGCTCCGGCACGCGAAGGCGTTGCCCGTCGAAGAGGCCGACTCGGTTGCGGAAGCGCGTGGCCGAGAATGCGGATCTCGCCGCCGATCTCCTGGCGCAGGCGGTCGCGCTTCGCGAGGCGATCCACGATATCGGCGTGGCGCTCGGACATCGCGCCAAGCCGCCGGAAGCGGCGCTCGCCAGCCTCTCCGCGCTTCATGCGCGATGTGTCGCCAAGGCCGAGCTCGCGCCCGGCGTTGCGTCGTGCCGCTGGCAGTGGAGCGTGCGCGCTTCGCCGGTCGAGGCGGCGCTCGGTCCGATCGCGCTCGCGGCGGTCCGGCTGTTCACGGAAGGCGATTTTCACCGCATCAGAGAATGCGGCGGCCACGCCTGCGGCTGGTTGTTCTATGATCGCAGCAAGAACAACCGTCGGCGGTGGTGCGAAATGGAAGTCTGCGGCAACCGCGCCAAGCAGCGGCGCCTCGCGGCGCGGAGGCGCGAGGCTTGAGGCGCCGCGCAGGCGTTCTCCTGATCCTTCTCATGGCCGCCGCAACGCTCGCCGGCTGCTCGCCGGTCGCTGGAGACCGACCAGGCGCGGCTTTGCCGCATGGCCCTGCCGGCGCTCATGCCGCAAGAGGCGCGGATCGCCATTCTGACCCAAGCGCCCGACGCGGATGGGCGCGGTCTGAACGTCGTCTTCACCGCTCAGGCGCAGGGCGAAGAGCCTCAAAATCATCTCGCCGCCTGCCGCTTTCGTTTGCCCGGACGCCCCCACGAATCCCGCGATCTGACGTCGTTGACCCTCGACGGCCAGCCCTTATCGGAAACGCAGCTCTTCTTTCTCGTTCGCTACTGGCTGGCGACGCCGGAGGGTCGAGCCGCCGATCCCGCGCCCCTCGGCGACTTGAGCGCCCTGCCCGTCGTTCCGCACGCGGTCGCCTATGGATTGCAAATGGCGCTGGGCGGGCTGCCGCTGGCGTCGATCTACGCGCTCCTGGCTGCGGCCTATTCGCTGGTCTACGCCCTGATCGGACGCATCAATTTCGCCTTCGGCGAAATCGCCGCCGCGGGCGGCTATGCGGCGGCGATCGCAGCGCTCGCCATGCTCGGCTGGCCGCCCGCCCCCTTGCTGACCGCAGCCTTCGTGCTCGCGGCCGCGGTCGCTTCCGCCTGGGGGTTCGCGTCGGCGCGCGTGGTGTTCATTCCGCTGCGCCAGGCTCGGGGTCAGCAGGTGCTGGTGGCGACCGTGGGCCTGGCGATTTTCTTGCGCGAGCTCCTGCGTCTGGCGCAGGGCGACCGATCGAGCTGGATGAGCCCGCAGCTCAACCAGCCGTTCGCACTCGCGCGCGCGGGCGACTTTGTGGCCGTCGCCACGCCGATGGCCTTTGTCGTCAGCGCCCTCACGCTCGCCGCCGGTCTCGTCCTCGTCGTCATCTTTCGCTTCAGCCGCCTCGGGCGCGAATTGCGCGCCTATGCCGACGATCCGCTCGCCGCCGAGCTGATGGGGATCAGTCCGGCCGCAATCACCGCGCGCGCGTTTGCGCTATCGGGAGCCCTGGCTGGCCTGGCCGGCGCAACCATGACGGCAGCCTTCGGCGCGGTCGGCTACAGCCTCTCGGCGACGCTCACCTTGAAGGCGCTGACCGCGGCGATCATCGGCGGCATCGGGTCGCTGCCCGGCGCTTTCCTTGGCGGGCTCATCGTCGGCGCCGTCGAGACCGGCTGGTCGGCCTTGTTCCCGATCGATGATCGCGACATCGCGGTTTATGTGCTGTTGACCCTCTTCATCGCGCTGCGCCCCTCGGGCCTCCTTGGCCAGCGCGAGGCGGTCACGCACAACCTATTCCCACGTCGGTCTTGACTTAGCGCGGGCGTCTCCCACATCCTGACCGCGCTGGGTGAGCCCGCGCGAGGAGGCTCTAATGTCCAATGCTTATGCCGCAACGCCGCCGAATGCGATGCGCGCCGACGCGCTCGCGGGCGTTCGCACGCGGCGCATCCTCGCCGTCTGCATCGATTTCGTTTCTGGTCAGCTTGCTGGTGGCGGTCCTCTGGATCATTTCCATCGTGCTGACCTTCGGGCTCGCGCTGTTCTTCCTGCCGCCGATCTATCCGTTCGTCGCCTTTTTCTACAACGGGCTCACCGTCTCGGGCCCCAGAATGGCGACCCCCGGCATGCGGGCGATGGATCTCGAAATGCGCATGCAGGACACCGGCGCGCGGGTCCCGTTCATCAATGCGGCCGTCCAGGCGGTGCTGTTTTATGTGAGCTGGTTCTTCCCGCCGATCTTGCTGGTGTCGCTGGTCGATGGCGAAAAGCGCTGCCTGCATGACATCATCGCCGGCGTCGTGGTCGTTCGGAGGCTGTGATTCGCAAGCTTGAGCGCAATTCGAGAGGATTGCTCAAAGCGGCGACGAATGTTCGGTGGAGAGTTGGAGACGGTGTGAGCAGGGAAGCGCGCGACGCCCCGCAGTTTTATCTGACCGCTCCGTCGGCGTGCCCCTACCTGCCCGGCCAGCAAGAGCGGAAGATTTTCACCCATCTGGTCGGCAAACGGGCCGCCCCCCTCAACGACCTCTTGACCCAGACCGGATTTCGCCGCTCGCAGACGATCGCCTACCGGCCCGCGTGTGAGAGCTGCCGGGCCTGCGTATCGGTGCGCGTGCTGGTGGACCATTTCCGTCCGTCCGAGAGCCAGCGCCGCGCCATCGCGGGCGAACCCCGACGTTGTCGGCGCCTTTGTCGCGCCGAAACCGACCAACGAGCACTACGTCCTCTTCCGCTCCTATCTCGACGCCCGGCATCCCGAGGGCGGCATGGCCGACATGTCGTCGCTCGATTTCGCCATGATGGTCGAGGACACCCATATCGACACCGTGCTGACCGAATATCGCGTGCGGAGCGGGACCGGCGATCAGCCGGGCTCGGGGCCCCTGCTCGCGGTCTGCCTGACCGACCGCCTCGCCGACGGCCTGTCGCTGGTCTATTCCTTCTACGATCCCGACGTCGCGCGCCGGTCGCTCGGCAGCTACGTCATTCTCGATCATATCGAGAAAGCGCGCCGCCTCGGCCTGCCCCATGTCTATCTCGGCTATTGGGTCGAGGGGTCGAAGAAGATGGGCTACAAGGCGGGCTACCTGCCCCAGGAGCGCCTCGGCCTGCACGGCTGGGCGCGGGTGGAGAGGTAGGCTTCCGGGCCGCTACGCCGGGCTGCTATTTGCGAGTCGGTTTCGAGCGTTTTGCAAGGACTTGCGGTCGCCAATCCCGAAGTCGCACGCCGTCCGGTTCCAATTGCTCGAGAGTAGCTTAAAGACCTAACTTCGGCGTCACCAATCAATCATTAGACAAGACATGAGGCGTGTAGCTGCCCAGCCGCCGCCGATTACGCCAGATTTGAAATCACAATTACGCCGGAAAGATGAACTGTACCGACTCGATCGCAAGCGCTCGCGGAATTGCTCCATTGAACGCAATATTGAGTCAGGATACAATGCCCCGAGAGCCGCACCGCAGAGGCACTAGATTTGGCACAAGTCGAAGGCTGCGACACTTGACACCCTTACGAGGCGACTCCGAGTCGAACAATTGACCGCCCGAGGCCGCCTAAGCTACGTACTCCTGGTAGTTTCGACTGCAGTGTCGGCGCCGGTCTGACGCATCGCTGCCAATCGACGCTCGTCCATGTGTTTCGACGATGTCGGCGCCGATCCGGCGTCATGGTGGCGACGATCGCTGTCCACCGAAAGGCGATGCCGCCGCTGCCGTGCAGCCCAGCGATCCGCGGCGATCGAATTACCGACATTTTCTTGCCAAAAACCCGCGACGGCCTCATGATCGAAGGGCTTTGGGACTGGCGAACGAATGGGCTCGGATTGAAGGAGAGAATGTCTGAGGTCTACTGCGATCCGGATGCCGATTGAAAGGCGGCATGGACAGCGAGCGAACCGCCCAGCAGCCGGCGAGCGCCGCCCTGACAACCAGAAAGGGCCACGAAAATATTTCCGCCGAAAATCGCTCGTAACCCATTGAAAAGGCTCGATTCGGACAGAGAGAATCCAAGGAAATCCAAGCTTTTCCAACCCCTGATTTGACCCCTTTTCGTCTCCAAAAGGGGGCTCGCCAAGACATTCCAAATTCGGCGGCACGCCCCTCAGCACTCGATGAAATTGACCGCCAATCCCCCCAGGCTCGTCTCCTTGTATTTCGACTGCATGTCGGCGCCGGTCTGGCGCATGGTGGCGACGACGCTGTCGAGCGAGACGCGGTGCGTCCCGTCGCCGTGCAGCGCCAGCGACGCCGCGGCGATCGCCTTGACCGCGCCGAAGGCGTTGCGCTCGATGCACGGGATCTGCACCAGGCCGCCGATCGGATCGCAGGTCATGCCGAGGTGATGCTCCATCGCGATCTCGGCGGCGTTCTCGATCTGCTCGTTCGTGCCGCCGAGCGCGGCGCGTGAGACCCGCGGCGGCCATGGACGAGGCGACCCCGACCTCGCCCTGGCAGCCGACCTCCGCGCCCGAAATCGACGCATTCATTTTGAACAGGGCGCCGACCGCGGTCGCGGTCATGAGGAAGTCCGAAAGGCCCGCCTCAGTCGCGCCTTCGCAATGGTCGCGGTAGTAGCGCAGCACGGCCGGGATGACACCGGCCGCGCCATTGGTCGGCGCGGTGACCACGCGACCGCCGGCGGCGTTCTCCTCGTTGACCGCCATGGCGTAGACGCCGACGAAATCCATGATTTCGTGCGCCGGGTGAAAGTTGCGCTTCGACGCCTCGGTCAGGCGGTCGTGGATCGCCTTGGCGCGACGCATGACCTTGAGGCCGCCCGGCAGCGGGCCGGAATGCGCGAGGCCCCGTTCGACGCAGGCGAACATCACGTCGAGGATGCGCTCGACGTGGGTCTCGGCCTCGCCTCGGCGCCCGAAGCGCCGCCTCGTTGGCGCGCATGAGTTCGGCGATCGAAAGCTTGGCTTCGCGCCCGCGCGCCAGAAGCTCGGCCCCGGAGCGAAAGGGATAGGGAAGCTGCGGCACGGGGGTGGACGCGTCTTTCTCGACGCCGTCGCGGATGATGAACCCGCCGCCGACCGAGAGCCAGGTTTCGTCCGCGAGCACCCTGCCCTCTGCGTCGCGCGCGACGAACCGCATCGTGTTGGGATGGCGCGGCGCAGGCGTCACGGTGTCGAAGCAAATGGCGCGCTCGGCGTCGAAGGCAATGGCGCGCCGCCCGGCGAGGTTGAGCGCTTTCGTCTCGCGCACCGCCATGACAAGCGCCTCGGCGGCGTCGAGATCGACGGTGTCCGGCATCTCGCCGCTGAGGCCCAGGATCACCGCCTTGTCGGTCGCATGCCCGCGCCCGGTGAAGGCGAGCGAGCCTAACAGCGCAACGTCGACACTCGCGACCCGGTCGATCGCGGCCGTCTCGACCAGCCCGCCAACGAACGCGCCGGCGGCCTTCATTGGCCCGACCGTATGCGATGAGGACGGACCGACGCCGATCTTAAACAGTTCGAAAACACTGATCATCGCGAGGCCTCGGGCCGCTGCCGGCTTTCGGAGCGGCAGCAGGAGGATACTAGCTCAATTTGACCGAAGCGCCTGCGAAGCACGAAGCACTCCCCTCTCGGTCCCTCGGGCGACGGCTTCAAAGCTGCCTCATTTCACCTGTGCGCCAGCGGCGGAATAGGTTGTCTCGTAGGCAAGATCCGGGGTTCCGACGAGGCACAGCCTACGAGGCCAACAAGCGCGAGCACGGAGAGGCGCGTTTCTCGCCGGCATGGCTCACCGAACTTGTTTGATGAACTCCGCCGTAACCTGATTGACCTTCTGCCGGTCGCTATCATTGATGAGGCTCCGCCGAGAACCGGCGAAGAAATGCTGCTGGAACATCTGAACAGCCCGGAGCGTCTGCATGTTGTAATGGCCGTTCACGTCCACGCAATAGCCGATGTCGCGCAGGTCGGTCTGAAGCTCGGCGATTGGCGCGCCTTTCACGGTTGGAGGCGCGGGCTTGTCGGGCGGCGGCGCCCCGGGAGCTGGCGGGGGCGCAGGAGCGGGCCAGGTGACGCCGCCCCACTTCCGCGACGCGTCGGAGTCTCCCGCCACAAGCATGTTTTTCGGCGACATCGCCACCTGGAAGAACCCGCCATACATATCGAGGTTGGCAGCCGCTCCGCTGGGGATCAGGCCAAGTCCGCGTTTCTCCAACAAAGGCCATTCGAAGTCGAAGCCGGGACAATCCCGCCCGGACAGGATTTGCGACGAGTTCTCCAACAGCACGTCCATATGTCCGACGATTCCATTCGCCGGAATCGTCGGATAGGCCGTCCGTATTCGATCGATGAGGTCCAACATCGCGTCGAACTGCTTGTCCGGGAAGGGCGTGCCGGTTTTGTGGGACAACTCGATGCCGATCGAGAAGTGATTGACGGCCGAATTGCCTTTCCAGAACGTGTTGTGTCCCGCCTGCCACGAACGGCCCGTATCCTGAACGACCTTGACCACCTGCGGAACCGTCTCGGCGCTAACCACATAGTGCGCGCTCGTCTGGCTTGCAGGGTTCACATACCACTCTAGGGTCCCTCCGATGTTGGCGGCGCCCGATGTGTGATGCAGAACAATGAGCGTGATGTCGGTTCCCGCCCGATCGCTCGCATTCTGAAACGGCGAGCGAAAATAGATGGGCTGCAACTGCACCCGAACCGGATTGGTTCCCAAAACGGACCCGTTCAGTCCCTGATTGAGCGGCGCGCTCGTGGCCGTGATTTTGCCCTTGGTGACGGTGACGGTCACGTCCAGCGAACGGAACATTCGGGTCGTTGCGGCGGCAAGCCCCTCGGCGACGGCAGGGCCCACGGAGGCCACGGCGGTCGGATTGGGAACGATGTGCATCACATGGTCGCCGTCGGACAGCGTTTCAGTCGCGACGGCCACTTGTCCGTTCGCGCGGGTCCTTGGCGAGTGGGCGTCGATAGCGGCCCCATCGAAGACAATTGCGGCGCCGGCGATATTGTCCGAGCTGACGTAGCGATTCACAACTTGAACAGTGGTCGGCATCGTTCACCCTCGTCTCATTGATTGAACAATGACGCTCTCGCGCCCCGCCAGCACCCAACTGGGCGAGAATGAAGGATACCCAGGCGAGCGGTGTCAACCGGATCGATGTCGCCTTGATCGGCGAAGCCGAGGGGCGGAGCGACATAGGCAACAGAAGCTTTTCGCGGTGCGTCGGACAGCGCCGCGCGGTTCGCTCATGCGTCGCTTTCGAGGAAGAATTCGTACGGAAGATCAAAATGGGCCAAGTCGATCTGACTGAGCAGAAATCCGGCCGGATCGTCGACGATCAGATGGGTTGTCTGCGAACGGTGCGCGGCGATAGCGCGGCGCTTCTTTTCCTGAGCCTCGTGATCGATGCGGATCCTGAACCCGCTAGGGATCGGATCAACCTCAGTCGACGGCGGAAGCGTATGTCCCCAGACGACATATTCGAACAGTCTGACTTCGCCGACGCGCCGCTGAACCGCACGTGCGATCCGATAGGACGCCTCGTGGTCGCAATGGGGATCGTGTCGCCAGCTGACAAAGAGGGATCCGGCTCCGAAGTTCCGCACGCGATCAGCGATGACGCCAATCGCGCGCTCGGCCTCTTCGCCTTCATGGGGAACGAAGCGGTCGGGGAGGCCAAGGAAGAGCATCTCTTCTGGGTTCAGCCCAAGCTCCGCCCCCGCTTGTTTTGCCTCCTCTTCGCGGAGCGACCTCAGCCGGTCAGGCGGATAGGCTTTGCTGTTCGGATGCGAGCCGGCGCCATCACTGACAATGACAACCTTTCCTCGCAGTCCCTGTCGGCAAGCCTCGGCGATAAGACCTCCACAGGCCAGGCTCTCATCGTCCGGATGCGGCGCTATGACGATAAACGGCCGAGCTTCGAGCACCTCACGCAACGGGCGGAACGGAAAGGAATGGGCCACGCTGAGGATTTCGCCAGCCGTCATCGCAACTCTGGACTTGGAAGAGCGTTTATCCATTCGAACAATCCATGAACGGTGCGGCAGGAGCAGCGCGATGACAAGCAAAAACGCGGAGCGGCGACAGAGCGACGACGAAATCAATCCCAAGATCCATCCCGCGCCGAATTCCAATACGGAGAAAGAGCCGGACGACTGGGTCTCCGGAGGCGATCCGATGACGGGGGCGCAAGCTTCCTACCTGAAAACTCTATCGGAGGAAGTTGGCGAGCCGGACAATTTTAAACCCGAGCTCACCAAGGCTGAGGCGTCGAAGAGGATCGACGCCCTCAAGTCGAAGCGAAGTTCGGCGCAAAACCGGTGAGCCGCGCCTTCGTCAAGGAAACCGAGACCGACACGGCGGGCCTTCCTGACCGACCGATATCGCCTCACCGCAATCTTGTGACCGAAGCCGGCCTTGCCGGCATTGAGGCCGCACTCGACCGTTTCGAGGCGGCGCACCGTGCCGCGGCGGACAAGGGTGACCGAGAGGCCGCCGTGACGGCTATGCGAGAGCTTCGTTACTGGCGGGCGCGGCGCGCCAGCGCCGAAGTCGTCAAACCTTCGGAGGACAAAAGCAAAGCCTCCTTCGGGACGACGGTCACCGTGCGCAGAGACGACGGGCGCGAGCAGATTTTCAAGATTGTAGGTGAAGACGAAGCCGATCCCACGCGCGGCACGGTCTCCTATGTGTCGCCGCTCGCCCGAGCCGTGCTCACGCATGGCCCGGGCGAGACGGTTGTGTTCGCCAATAGCGAGGCCGTCATTCTGAACGTGCGGTGAGCATCCAGCGCGCCTAACCTCAGGCGGACTTCTTACTCGGAACCTTCTTGCCTTTCGCGCGAGCCTCCGAGAGGCCGATCGCAATCGCCTGTTTCTTGCTTTTCACGGTCTTGCCGCTTCCGCCGCTCTTGAGCGTGCCAGCCTTGCGGCGCTTCATGGCGCCCTTCACGTCATCGGACGCGGACTTGGAGTATCGAGCCATGGTGTTTTCTCCTCTCGGATCCAGCAAAACGCCGATTCCCGTGAGGAAGTTCCGCGAAGACGTTCACTGGGCGAGGACCCCGCAATGCCAATCGGACTATCGAACCATAATAGACTTATGACCCCGCTGAGCCCGCCAGATCGGGAGCTTCTGCTTGGGGCTCGAGAAGATCCCAGGGGTCTGGCATTTTGTTGACCGGCGCTTCGATGATCACCGGGCCCGGTTAGTCAAGCGCCCAGCGCACGGCTTCCGAGAGAGCTTGCGGTCCCGAGCAGCGGCGCGCGGCGGCGCCAGCGAAATCGGCTACGGCCCGGACGAGTCGGATCTTGTCGTGGTGTGGCAAAATCGCGGCAACCCGCACCCGTGCCCACCGGGCGCACGCATGGCCCCGGTCTCCATCATCTCTCCCGGCTGGCGAGCTGAGATGGCCCGCATCAGTGCTTCTCGTCCCAGCCCATTCGATTAGGGCGATGTCGACGACCTTCCATGACGGTCGCTGGCATAACGCCGCCTCGGTGTGACCTGCTCGCGTCCAGGGCACTCCCTAATCTGATCCAAAGAGAAGAATAGGGCATTCCCGTCCCTCGCGGGTCCTTCTGGCACCCTCCCTGGCCACGCGCAGCGGCGGCAGTCCGATATCCGCTAGCAAGACCCTCGTTGTATAGGGTCAACAGCGTGCGGCGCAACGGGCATCAACCGTCCACTCCATGCCATCATTGATCACAAAGGTCTTCGACCCGCGCGCATGTAACGCACCTACAGGCGACCCGGGGAGAGAGTCCGTACAGCCAGCAGCCTCACCCCTTGTTCTCGTCCGCGGGTTCGTCCAAGGATTCAATAGCGCTCCGTTTTCGGTGATCCGCACCGTTGAGATCGCACGCGACCACGTCCACAAACCATTCCCTCGTACTGTTATCGGCGGCTTCCCTAGACGGCGCATGGCGGTGGCCTTCTCCCAAGCCGTGCGAAGCGCAGCGCGGGGTCGCCCTCACCGCTGGCAGAGCGCGCGGTGGCATTCTTCGCCGCTTCGATGGCCACATTCGCGGCTCTCCTTGGTTTTGTTCGGCGCCCGGCGCGGCCCGCTGTTTTCAGCCCGACTTCGTGCGGCCTTAGGGAGGCCTTCGGGTTTCACTTCCGCCGCCAAATCCGCGTGAGGCATTCACCGCCCCGCGTGAGCCTCCACCAATGCTAAGATCGCGTCGGAAACTTATTGGGGTAATTGCGGGGAGCCGGGCCGGTACACAGGACGCGGCTGGGCGGTCCCGGGCCCTGTACCAGGCATTTTTGGCCGAGCTCTCAACCCGGTCACAGTCACGCTATCCGAGGGGCGGCAGAGGTTGACTAGGACTTGTCCGAAATTCGCGCCCGATGGATCGTAAGCGGGGCGGCGAACCCAACAGTTTTTAGGAATGATCAGGGGCGGAATGTCTGCGCCTACCGGATCGGGGACATAGCCGCCGGTTAAGCCGTTGCTGATGCTGGCGGCATTTCCCGCGCCGCTGCCATAGCCGTACCCATCGCCATTGCCGTAGCCGTTGAAATAGCCATAGCGGTTAAAATAGCCATAGCCGTTGAAATAGCTGTTGCCATAGCCAGAGCCGTATAAATAGCCATAGCCATAGGCCATAGCCGTTGAAATAGCCGTAAGCCGGGTTGTAGAAACCCAAGCCGCAATTGTAACCGCAAAAGAAACCGAGGACGAGACCGCCGCTGGGGTGGAAAGCGGGGAAGCCGCCGCCGTGAAAGCCGCCAAAGCGGCTTCCTGCGCAAGCGGGAGCGGCGAGCAGGATCATCAGCAACGCGAGAAGAGAGCGTAACATTTCGTTCTACCGGGCTCACCGTCCAGTCGGCCCCGGAAGAAACTCTAGGCCCACCCGTAATGATCCGCATAGCCATCGCTCAGGAAGGCTTTTGCCGCCATTTGCGCGCGTTATTTCAGGTTCTCGCGCGCCGTATGCGGCCAGCCTGACGCTGGATAACCTGCTGCAAATAAATATCGATCAAAAGCCGAAGGGGCTGGCATGGTGGCGGCGTACCCAAGCCGCACCGGCCCTTGCCCGATCCTTACTTTCGTTCGCGTGGTTCCAACCGCGGTCGAAGGTTGATCTAGACGGAGCATTTTTCTTTACTCCGTACCCCGTCTGCGCCGCGGCAGGGAGGACCGCCAGGGCCGCGCCGAAACTTATTGCGATGACGAAGATTTTAGTCACATTTATCTCCCGTAACTATCGAAGCCACGAGTCCTGCCTCGCGAGGTGCGCCAGAAACAGGACCTTATTCGGGATAACTGCGACGGGGTGCGGCAGTTCCGGTTGAGCTCCAGCTATGTCGCGTGTCGTAAGCGTTTGGCTCCGCAAAGCAAAAATCGGCGCGCTCTGGGCAACGCGTCAAGCGTGACGCTTAGGCGCCGCGAAGCCCACCAGAGAGGGTCATCAACACGGGGCGGGGCTAGAAAATGTGCGGCCGTCTAGGCCCTGACCGTGCCCCATGTCCCCGATCGCGCGAGGGATTGGCTATAGACCAGGCTACTGCTTTTTCTCAGGTGTTATTGGCGTCACCGGCTGGGCGCCTCCGGTCGACTTTGGACCCGGCGTTACGCCAGCACTGTTTTCGGTAGTATCCATGGATTCGGCGGCGGTCTTGTCGGCATTTGGCTTCGCGCCCTTCGTGGGCCCGCTGCCGGCGTCGTCCGTTGAAATGGCGCCTTTCGTCGGGCCGCTGCCGGCGTCGGCTTTCGGTTGCGCGAAAGCCGGCGCCGAGAGGCCGACGGCGATCGCCGAGATGAGTAAACTTCCACGGAACAACGACATGGGGGGCTCCTTTGATGGACCGTCCAAGTCAACTCGATTGATCACGGCGAGTTCCGGCTCGACGTTCATTTCGCGATTTTGGCCGGTGGCGCGTCGACTTCCCTCGCGGTAGGCTCTCGCACCGATAGCTCAATTTCGGGAGAACGCCTGAGATGGATCAGCTCAATCGCCGCGCGATGATGCGCGGAGTTCTGTGCGGCGCAGCCGTCGTCGGAGTTGGCCTCGCGCTTCCGCTCGGCGCGGCGGAAGCGATGCCGGTCGACGGTAGCCTAGTAAACGTTCCGGAGGGGTTAATCGCAGATGCCCAGTGGAGCACACAACACTGGCGGCATGGCAATAACTGGCATGGCAACAATTGGAATAGGCGTCGGGGCCGCCGGTGGGTCTGCTGGTGGCATCGCGGCCGCCGCGTCTGCGGCTGGCGTTGACGGTAAAGGCCGGACCGCCCAAGTCCGGTCGGTCGCGCCGGGACGTCCCCCTTCCGCAGTTCGTCCGTCCCCAGATCTCGCAGCCGGTTGAGAAGCCGCCGTCAGGGCCTCAGTGGCTGCATGAGATAAAGCTCGACGGCTATCGTATGGCCGCGCGCATCGACAATGGCCGCGTGCAGCTCTTGACCCGCACCGGCCTTGACTGGAGCGCCAGATATCCGAGCGCCATCGCAGCCCTCGCCAACGTGAACGTCAAGACGGCCTATCTCGACGGCGAACTCTGCGGCGTTGACGACGCGGGATTGCCAAGCTTCGCGCATACGCAGGCGGTGACCGACGGCGAGCGCGGCGTGCACCTCGTCTATTACGCTTTCGACCTCCTGCACCTTAGCGGATGGGACGTCTCGGGCTTAGGGCTCGTCGAGCGCAAGGCATTGCTCGAGCCCTTGGTCGTCGGGAAGCCTGGCCTTCAATACAACGGCCATGACCCCAGCGACGGCGAACTCATCCTGAAACACGCCGGCAAGCTCGGCTTCGAGGGTGTGGTCTCCAAGACGATCGACGCGCCCTATGCGCCGGGTAACCGCGGCCTATGGCGCAAAGCCAAGGCGCTGAACCGCCAAGAGTTCGTCGTCGTAGGATGGTCCGATCCCGAAGGATCTCGGCCTTATCTCGGGGCGCTGCTGCTCGGCTATTACGACGATGACGGCAAGCTCATCTATGCCGGCCGCGTGGGCACGGGCATGCCTATGAAGGTTCTCGCCGATCTCCGGCGCCGCCTCGATCCGCTGACCCGCAAGACGTCGCCTCTGAGCGTCCGTCCGCCGCGCTCGACCCGCCTTGGCTCGCCGCTTGTGCTTTCCCGCGTCCATTGGGTCGAGCCAAAGCTCGTCGCCGAGATTACCTATTTGACCTGGACTGCGGACAACCTCTTGCGACACACGGTTTACGTCGGGCTGAGGGAGGACAAGCCGACGACGGATATCGGGCGAGAGGTGGCGTAGTGATGCAGAACCGGAGCTGGTTCCTCGAGTAGACGGTGAACAAATCGTCTCGTGCGAGACGTCAACGAACGGAGATGGCGTAATTGCCGCCGGCGTCGTAGCTCGGAGACCGAGGTAGCCCGAAGACATTTGCGGCGACGTCGAGCGTCCGTTTGAATAGTTCTTCTGGCGGCTTGGCGAAGTCGTCAGCACCGACGAACACTTCGGGCAATCTTGCGAGCTCCAGGGCGCTCGCGTACGACGGCACCGGGTCAACCGCAGTCGTCGTGGGCCTCATCCCGCGAATTTCGAGGAGGGTTGCGAAGACCGACACTGGAGGCTCTATCGCGAAGGCCTTGGCGAACGCGATGAACCGCTGCCACAACTTAAAGACGACCTCCTCGATCCGGAAAAAACTGACAGTTCTGCTCGTAGGATCGTGCGACAGAATTGGTGCCACACACTCGACCACGCCAGTGCGGAACATCAGGCAATAGGCCTCCACTGGACTGCCAGGTGTCACGGTTGCCACCCCTTCGAGGCAATATTGGTAGGTCGACGATTGGTTAAGGATCGGCCGGATGACGTCGTGCGGTCTCCGCTCTACACGGACATCGAGATCGAGAGGGTCCACGAACGCCGACACAGGCGCGATGAGGACCGCGATTTTAGGTGCGGGTTGCATGTGGAACGGAAGGGACCCGAACGCCGACAGGCGCTCCTCCCCAAACGCGCGCATGCGATCGGCGATCGACGCAGACAGAACGAATGCGCTGCGCAATTCGCCGAGGCTCATCGGGTGTTTTCCGGTCGGGTTTCGTACATAGAAGTTCATGTCCTTCAGGTAGACGACTCTGTGCGGGGCCGACCAGCTTCGTGGCACCCGGATGACCATCACTCCCTTCGTCCCCGAAATCGGTAGCCATTTCGTGTCTAGATTGGAGACGCGGGGCTCCACTCCGTCGCGCACCAGGCTAATCAGTCGTTGGGTTTCCTTGTCGGGATTGATCAGGTCGATGCCGCAGATATCGTCAGCCGCGCCATCCTTGGTTCTGACGCCCAGAATGAGGTCGCCGCCGGCGGCGTTGGCGAAGGCGGTAACATCGGCAAGGAACTCCCGCTTGTCCCTATCTGCTGAGCCGATTTTATCGGCCTTGAAGTCGAGAAACCTTCCCTCAATGACGCGGTTGTCGCAAAGAGGCTCCACGTCTTGGAGGGTCACGTCAGAAAGAGTCTTCAAAAGCATGTGCGGCGCACCCTTTTGGTTGGACCGGAGTGGCACCTCGCGCTGCTCCCAACCTTCCCCTGGATTTCTTTGGAGCATCTAATTCTCCGCGGCAAACGGCGCGGCCGCCCGATCGACGAGAACAGCAGGAGGCCAATTCCGGATCCGCTAGGCGTCGGGCATTGACAGCCAGAACAAATAGCGAACAATTCTGCATGAAAGCCGGGATTGTCTCGCCCATTACCCGTTCGTGGTCGTCCGCGGCGCGGATCGCTGCGAAATATGGGCCCGAGATAACGCTGCGCGATCTGCTAGACCGCTTCTCGTATGACTGCCTCTGGCGTACGCAATCGCGCACAAAGCGCGGACGCACAGACTGCGGGGTTTATCTTCCCGACCTTGAGCACAAGCGGCCGCCGGATCTCCCGCCGGGAATGGTGAAGCTGCGGCTCGTCGAGAAGGGATGGATTATTTGACCTGGGCGCCGACGGCTGAATATGCGGTCTCAAGCGCAGTCTCCGGCCCCGAAGCCGAACATCGCCGAGGCCGACGAACGCGAGCATGGCAAGGAGACGGCGGATCATTCGCCGGTGGTGCCCGTCGCCCCCTCTGCAAGTTCTCGCAGCGGCGCTGCCTTCAGTATACACAAATTGAGAAATCGACACCGATCCAGCAGGCCTTGTCTTTTTGGGCTCGCTTCGCACTGCCCCAGCGCGAATTGAGTTCCGCGGTGGTCAGCCCGCGCACTTCGGCGGTCGAGCCCGCGACGTAAACACTGATGTCGGTAATGCCTGGATCGGCAGCGTCGTGGCTGAAGAATTCGGACTTCGCCGATGGCGAGATCGAAAAGCTTCCACCCGCCCCAGCGACAAAAATGCAGGGCCCAGAGTAGCCTCCATCGCTTGTCTTGATCTCGCAGCGGGCGCTTTTGCCGAGAGCTGGCGAGGCAAGCAAGGCGAGCAGGCCTGCGCCCAGCGCCAATTTCTCGAATTTGCGCAACTGCTTCTCCCGCTTCAGGAGGTGTTCGCCGGGGACTTTCAGCCATCATCCCGCGGAGCACCGGAATCATATTACAGACCGCCCGCTTGATCGCCTTTTCAGCCGAATAAGGCGTCGAGCACGGATGAACGCCAGCCCGACCTGCGGGCGATCGTCGCCGCGACAACGCTCCAGTCCCGCGCGAGGGAATCATTGCTTGCTTCTTCGGCGCGCCGGCAAGCTTCAGAGTAGGCATAACCGCCAAAATCGGAAATGAGCGCTTCCGCTTCCGGGGAAATCGCGAGCCGCAGCTCATGTGGCCGTTGATGATAAGACATCTTGGAAACTCCTGGCCGCCCGGCCTCGTTGGGCTAAACACTAAGCACAACGCTTCGCGTGGCGCCGTGAGGGCCATCACAGCGCGCGCAACAAAAAGGGCGGCCCGAAGCCGCCCTGTCGCTTGCGATCGACGAGCCTACGTCTGAAAGCGCTAGTGCAGGCTTTCCATGAGACGCGCGAGGCGCTCTAAGAGCCCGCGGCGATTTCTTCCCTGCGCTTCGGAGTCAAGAGCGTGCTCGCCAATTCGTGACGCTTTGCTAGCAACATCTCCTTAAGGACCGCCTGACCGCGGCGGCGAGGCGTGACCGCGTTGTTTTCGGCGTTCATGTGCGCGCCTCCCCTTGGGCGAACATCGGCAGGCGAAGCATCTTCGCCGCAAGTGCGCCGATCGGCTCATAAATGCCGTCCTCGTCTCGCTGGACAAGATGCTGGGGCAGCGCCCGCCTTCCCTCAAGCGTCGTCGGAACGATCACGAGCAGATCGAGGAAGGCGGCTTCCTCGCCAAGGTTCAAGGCTTCCACGGCTTCCTCATCGGCCTTGGTGACTTCGCGGCCTTCCCGTTTCGCCATGACCGTATCGGCGCGCGGGAAGGCCTCTATTAGAGCGTCGCGGGCGACGCTATGCCGCGCGATTGCTGCGAAGACCGGATCGACCGGCGCACGGTCGGCGCCCAGATCGCGGAACAAGCTGACAAGCACCGCCTCAGACGGGCCATCACCCTCGTTCTTGGCAGCGAAGGTTTTGAAGTCCGTGGCTTCTGACCACAAATAGATGCGCGCTTTCAGGCGCATCATCTCCGTATCGGTCTTCCGCAGCGCAACGATCTTCCGCGCGATCTCATCAACGCGCGGTCGCGGCGTCTGCTTCCTCGTCGGTGCCGGAGCCATAAAAGAAAGGGCGCTGCGCTTGGAAGGCGGCTTCAAACCCGGCGGCGAGCGCCTCAAGGGCGATGAGATTGGCGTCGGGATGTGGGGCTGTTTTGGACATAGTTCGGGCTTTTGCCCGCACGGTGGCGTTGGGCATTGTGGACACTCCGGTTGTTGCGAATGTCTGGCCGCTGTTGTCGGCCGAGCGCAAGTGTGATATCACGGTTCGATGGCCAAGTCAACATCTGTGATATCACAGACGAAGAAGAAAAAACCCGGTCCGGCGCGGACGGGGAAAGGCATGCCGGTTCTTGTCAGACTGCATGAACCCATGCTCTCTGCGCTCGATGATTGGCGCCAATCGGATGCTTCGAGGCCGTCACGTCCAGAGGCCATGCGCCGCCTCGTCGAGAAGGCGCTGCATAAATGATCGGCAAATCGAGGCTTCATCGCTTTGGATCTGCTTTTGCGGTCGCGTTGCTGACGATCGCCTCGGTGGCGATATCCGCGAGAACGGCGCTGGCCTCTGGAAAAATTTACTTCGGATCTCGCGTTGGGATGACCGTTTCCGTCATTTCCGTTCAAGGCCTAAACACCTCAAATGCGGTGATTTATACTAAGCACACGCGCGACGACGCGATTGCCTTCTGTCGGGATTACGAGCAAAACCTGACCAACGATTGCGTGAATCGCGAACTCGAAACTCCTATGAATGACTACATCGCTGCAAACTGCTCGACAGGCGTCTTCATCGACGTTTTCGGCAACCGGTATCACTTTGAAGGTCAACGTCGTCGACCAACCAGCGATTTGTCCAAGTACGCGATTCGGGACTTATCCACGGGCGAAATAGAGGACGGTACAAGCGCAGCGGCTATTCGACCAATCTGGCATTTTCCATACTCTTTGCATAATGCGTGCTCCGGATACCTGACAGTGAGCGAGCTCTCGCCGGCGTCGAATTCACCAACGGCGATCAGCCTGGGGTGCGGTTGAGGAAGCGATATTAACTGTGATCGCCTCCACATACTGCTCTTCTGGCGCGTCAGTTGACCAGGTCGACTGTCTTGTCCGCGCAGATATCGACATTGGACACATCCGCCGACTTACCGTCGGCGTATTTCCCGCGCAGATCCACGTGACAATTCTTGCCCTGCGGTACTTTAGCCCACGTCCATTGGCCGGCTTTCAGCGCGCCTAGCACTTTCTTCCAGTTAGCCGAGCCGCTCTCGACCACCTGCAGCTCGACGAGATCGGCCTCGCGCCAGTTCGTCACCTTCACCGTGACTGTGCCGCCCGCCGGCGTCTTGGGCTTGGACTTCATGGGCGCGGCAGCGGCTGGCGCCGACTCCGAGTTCTGTGCGAGCGCCGGCGCCGCGACAACGGCGAACAGCGCCGCCGCGATCGTGACGGCCAAATATCCGCCTCCTCATGAATCTCCTCCCTGCACCTCGCGCGAGCCGACGAGGAGCGTGCGTGAGCATGGCGGCCAACGATGGCGAAAGAAAAGCCGCGAGACCTAGCGCCGCATAGCCGGTCAGACTTCGGCCGAAGGCCGATGCGTTAACGGTTTCCTAGATATCGCGGTAACCAATCTTCTAAACAACTCATTAAAAAGCACTGCACTAACGTTCCCAGGCTTGCACGCTAAGGGAGAGCGCAAATGGGTTGGATTGCCGCACTCGTCACGATTCCCGCGCTTATCATGCTCGGCGCAATGCTTTGGCACCCTGAAGGCGATAAGGCATGGCGCGACCAGGCTGAAGCTTTGAGGGAGCGACTGCAGCGACAAGGAGTTCCGCGCTCGTGATCAGCGGAACCGCGCCGCCCTGGGTCGGCTGCGTCGAATTCATCGCGGAGGATAGCGTAGGATGGCGGCGAGCCGGGCCTGAGGCTGCGGAAGGCGCGAAGCTGAAATCGTTGCTCAGAGCCCTGCTGCGTCGCAGAGGATTGTCGCAGTTAGTCGCCCTTGAGGATACGTTCGTAAATAGAGCCGACTACCCTAACGCCGTCAATCGCGCTGGGCGATTCCTACAGCTTATTCTGCAATATATTGCCGCCATCAGAGTACAGAAATAAGCCGTTTAGACGACCTCCTTAATGCAGGTCCAGCCTCGCCCACTGGCGCAAGGTCAGTCGTATCCTCGGCCCGAGGCGACACCCCAGTCCCCGGTTCCTCGTCGGCGACGTTGGCCCGAATTCTCGTTTGGCTGCGGGCGCGATCTGCCTCAGCAGCGTTGATTAACTTTTTCCCCGGATCACCAGCCCCCACTTTCTCGCCGGTCGGCCCATAAACCGGAATCCGCCCGCTGGCGATCTGCTTGGAAACCGCCGCCTTGCTTATTCCTGCGTGGCGAGCGTAGTCGGCAGCCGAAATTAGATCCATGGGGCGAACATGCCAGAGTGAAGTTAACCTGAGTTAACCCAATTTCGGGATGGCCCGGCTACCGTTTATTCGGACTGCGGCGGCTGCGCACGGCGTGGGAGGGGGGCAGGAAGGACCCGAGAACATGCCCTACCCTAGCTGTTTCGTCTCGGATTTTGCTGGGGCATTCTTATCGAGGGATTCGAAGGATGCGCTATGGGACAGGTTCTTCATGGGAGCGCCACAACGACAGAGGCGGTCCGTCGAGCGATACAACATAGTCAAGAGAGCCTGAGGGCTCTGGCCAAGCGCCACGGCGTCAATCCGAAGACCATCGCCAAATGGAAGGCGCGGAAGTCAGTTTCTGATCTTCGGACCGGACCCAAGGAGCCCAGATCGACAGTCCTGTCAGCAGAGGAAGAGGCCGTCGTCGTTGCCTTCCGAAGGCATGCTTTGCTGCCGCTCGACGACTGCCTCTATGCCTTGCAGCCCACCATCCCGCATCTGACCCGCTCGTCGCTTCACCGGTGTCTGCAACGCCACGGGATCTCCCGGTTGCCCCAGGTCGAAGGCGAGGCCTCCGCCAAACGCAAATTCAAGGCCTATCCGATCGGCTATTTCCATATCGACATCGCCGAGGTTCGAACTGCGCAAGGCAAGCTCTCCCTCATCGTCGCCATCGACCGAACGTCGAAGTTCGCCTTCGTCGAGATGCACGAGAAGGTGGCGCGCCGCACCGCAGGGGACTTCCTGCGCCGCCTGACCGCCGCCGTCCCTTACAAGGTCCATACCGTCCTCACCGACAACGGAACCCACTTCACCACCCCAGGCCATACGAGTTCGGCCGCGCCCGACATCAAGGGCGCCCTCGAGGCTGGAGAACTCGTTTGGGCGCACGCCTTCGAATACGCCTGCGCCCAGAACGACATCGATCATCGGCTGACAAAGCCCAAGCCCCCGTGGACCAATGGGCAAGTCGAAAGAATGAACCGCACCATCAAGGACGCGACCGTCAAACGCGACTTCTACGAGACCCACGACCAACTGCGAGCCCACCTGCAAAACTTCGTCGACGCCTATAATTTCGCGCGAAGACTTAAGACCCTCAAAGGCCTCACTCCGTACCAGTTCGTCTGCAAAGCCTGGACCTCAGAGCCGCAAAGACTTAAACTCAATCCGCTCCAGCAAATGCCGGGACTAAACAGCTAGGCTCCGGACTCAATCAGGTCCACCAGATGATAACGGCGGCGATCATGACGGCGGCGGCAAAGTTGGCTGCGAGCTGGTCGTATCGTGTGGCGATGCGTCTCCAATCCTTGAGGCGGCAGACCATGCGCTCGATGAGATTGCGTTGGCGATAGGCAGTCTCGTCGAACGGATGATGTCGCTTGCGGGTCGGATTGTTCGGGATGACCGGAACCGTGCCGCGTTCGAGAAGAAAGCGACGCAGACCATCGCTGTCGTAGGCGGTGTCGGCAGCCAGGCGCCCGCCTGCCGGAACGCCGCTGATTAGCGCTGTCGCGACACGAACGTCGCCGAGATGGCCAGGCGTCGCTTCGATGGCGATGGGGCGTCCGCGCGCGCCGACGATGGCGTGGATTTTCGTGGTGCGCCCGCCGCGCGAGCGGCCAATCGCCTGCGCCTGCGCCCCCCTTTTCCGCCCGCCGCCGAGCGGTGAGCCTTGGCCGTCGTGCTGTCGATGGCTTGACCATCGCCGGGGTCGGCGCGCGCCAGCGCGTCAAACAGCCGACGCCAGATCCCGCGCATCGTCCAGCGGCGAAAGCGATTGTAGAGCGTCGTCGAAGGCCCGTACACGGCAGGGCAATCCTGCCACCGACAGCCGGTCTTCAGAACGGGGACGACGCCGCTGATGACCCGCCGGTCGTCAGTCCTTCGCGCGCCCCGGGCTGGTTCTTGGGCAACAGCGGCCCAAGGGCTCCCCATTGCGCTTCGCTCAACCAAAATTCGCCCGCCATGATCCAAGCCCTCAAACCCGATTCGCCTTGAATCACAGACCGATAATCCACTCAATACCTTGCTTGAGCTTTGAACCTAGGGCGTTTTGGGGTTGGTCGTGCCGATTGTCTCGAGCCGTTTCGTATCGCGCCAGATCCGTGAACCAGAGCGGCTACCGTCGACGCCGCCGACGGAGAGAAAAAGCAAGCTCGGGGAGGCTGTCGACATCAAGGCGAGCGTCGTGGCCTCGGGCACTGGCGCTCCAACCGAGATCTCGGTGATCCACACTTCGCCGTTCCCGTGCTGGATCCCACCCTTCAGGATTAGGCTGTACAGTCCCTGATAAAAGGAGCCGCCGCCGCCGCCGTATTTGCCTTGGTATGCACCCTGACCGCCGCCGCCCCCGCTATAGCCGCCGTCACCACCGCCGCCATAGAAATGGTTGTTGAAAAAATTAACAGGACCCAGGCCGCTAACACCGCCTCCCCCTCCCCCGCCAAATCCACCCTTGCCGCTCCCCGCATAGCTGACGCCGCCGCTGAAATCCGTATACGAATGCCTGCGCCGCCGCCGTAGCCGCCTATACCGCCGCCCTGTCCATTGGCGCCGCCGCCTCCCGCCCGATAATAGCCGCCGCCGGTGCCGCCACCGCCGCTGCTTCCCCCTGACCCTCTATGGATGAACATTCCGAAGCCGCCGCCCCCGGCATATTTTTCCTTCCCCGAAGCGCCCATCTGGCCGACGAGGATCGCCAAGCGAGTGTTAGCCAGGAGTTCGGTTTCGCCGCCGATCTCGGCGCCGAGGCCGCCAACAGCCGCGTCGGGGCTGCCGCCGCCTTCAGCGCCCCAGGCGATGATCTGGTATGTGCCGGTTTCCGGAACGACGTAGGGCACGATCGTGCCCGTATAGCCGAACATCAGGGTCGTCGCTTCCGCTGGCGAGCCGGCCAAAAGCGCGAGCAGCGATGCGCCAGCCAACAGAAACCGCCTCATCGTTTTGCTCCGTCGCCCGTGCGTGATGAATCCACGCAGCATTTTCCATTATCGTCAAGCGGGGTGGCCATCGGCGCGCGGCTGCCGGGCGTTAAAGTGGCAAACCTTCCAGCGACGAAGCGTAACGACCAATCCTGATACCCGCTGTCCTTGAGGTCCTAGACCGCCAAGCAATTCGTCATCGCGTCCAAGCTCGGCCGCAACGTAATCGTCTCTTCCACCATGGCTGCGCGTTACGCCGCGCACGGCGGCTCGCCGCTTCCCCGGTGGTGTGCTCGACTGCGCGGTCGCTTCGCCGAAGCGCTCACGCGGCGCAGGACCGCCGCCTGCGCGAGTCGCAATCACTTTCATTTGCGGACGACGTGGTGAACGGGTGCATCCGGGCGTGCCCAGCCACGACGTCTGGCGACATTTTGTTCGGGTGGGATGGGCAGGTAAATTCAGACTCAAACAATCGGCAGGCGTTGCCTGACGATTGCGCCATGAAATCGAGCGCCGTGGATGAGCGCAGCGTCCGCGAAGTCGTAGAATGGGTTGTGCAGGGGCTTTGATCCCTCGCCGTTTCCAATGAATGCGAAGCATCCCGGAACATGTTCCAGAAATCGCGCGAAGTCTTCGGAGGCGGTCATCGGCTCCGCCGCAGTCTCGACCGCTCCCGGTGGGAAGACTGTGGCGGCGGCCGTCATGGCCTCGTTTGTCAAAGACGGGTCGTTGAGGAGCGGCACGAATTCGCGGCTGTAGGACACGCTGGCCTTGCACGCGTAGACCAGTGCGATGCCGTCCGCGATCCGACGCATCTCGGTTTCGATCGCGGCGCTGACCTGAGGGCTGAAGCTCCGGACGTCGCCAAGGATACGGGCGAGACCCGGCAGAACATTGCGCGTCCCGTTCGTGAGCAGTTCGGTGACGGAGACGACGGCGACATCGGTCGGGCTCAGTCGGCGCGAAACGATCGTCTGGAGGTCCATGACGAGCGCGCAAGCCGCGACCAACACCTCGCGCCCCCAATGCGGCCGCGCCGCATGGCCGCCCACGCCCTCGAGGACGATCTCGAAATTGTCTTCGGCGGACATAAGGCCCCCCTGTCGGGTCTGAAAATGGCCAATCGGCAGCCCAGGCATGTTGTGTAGGCCGTAGATCTCGTCGAAGGGAAAGCGCTTAAGGAGACCGTCCTCGATCATGGCGAGCGCCCCCTTGCCCCATTCCTCGGCCGGCTGGAACACGAAGCGCACGGTTCCGTCGAAGCCACCTTCGGCGGCGAGAAGTTTGGCGGCGCCGAGCAGCATGGCCGTGTGGCCGTCGTGGCCGCAGGCATGCATCGTGCCGGGCGCCGCGGAGCGGTACGGAGCGCCCCCTTCTTCGTTGATTCTCAGCGCATCCATGTCGGCCCGGAGCGCGATCGCCCGGTTGCCGCTCCCCTTGCGCAGAGTTCCGACCACCCCGGTGCCACCGACGCCCTCGACGACCTCGTCCAGCCCGAATTCGCGCAACTTCGCAGCGACAAAAGCGGCAGTTCGGCGCTCCTCGAATCCGAACTCAGGATGGGCGTGAAGATCTCGCCGCCACTTCGTCATTTCGTCGACCAGGGTGTTCTGGTCCAGGGTGTTCTGGTGCGGGGTCACCAAAAATGCTCAGGCGCGTCTACTCCTTCGGCGCCGCACAGGTGAAATTCGCTGCGTCGCTATGCTCGCCTTTTCCCGAGAAGCGCGCGACCGCGGGATAGACGCACCACGGACGCTGCGCTGCAACGCCCTTATTGGGGTCGTCGTCTTTGTAGCGGGTCGCGATCAGCGTTTCCGGAGCCTCCCCCTTCTCCACCCACTGGGCAAGCGCTGCGAGGACGTCATGCTTCGGATCATGATCCGGCGACGGTAGACCGAACACGCCGCCGACCGCGCTGGGCCCCGGCCCGAGCCCGCAATGCATCATGCCCGGCGCCAAGAACAGACGGTAGAAAGGCTTGACTTGGTCCACACCGCCCATGCGATCGGCCACGGCGGTATAATAGTCCACCGAGCTCGTCGCCGGGATCGCTGCGTCGCTCCAGCCGTGATACTGGATGAGCTTGCCTCCGGCGGCCTTGAAGGCGCTGAGATCGGTGTTGACGGCGTCAAGCGCCTCGCCCGTCTTCTGCGACGCAGACCAGTCGCCAGCGACAGTTCCGTCGGCCGGTCCCCAGTCCGCCTTATCGAAAACCATGTTGGCGAAATAGCCGGAAGAGAAGCCGTTCATGAGGCTCCCTTTCGTCTGGCCCGGACCCGTTCCAGTGATCCAGAGGCTCCACGCGGCGGCTCCGGCTTCGCCTCCGACCGGATAGCCGCGATTGAGGAGCTTGCCATTGGCGTCCTTCGTGCCGGCGTAGATCGCCTTCAGGCCGTCGAGCTTGGCTTCCGTGAGGCAGCGCTCATTCTGCCCAGACTTGCAAACGAGCGTCGAAGGATCGAAGCGACAAGAGCCCGGATCGTCCAGATAACCATCTGCGCTCGGGCATGCGCGCTGAGCGGCCTCGCTCACAAGCGCAAGCTCATCCGGCGACAGCCAGGCGCCAGGTTTGTTCAACGCGCGCATTGTGGACGCGGCGTTGGTCATCAGGTTTGTCCAGGAATTCGCCGGCGCGCCCGCGACAATGCCGTCGAAATCCTTGGGGAACCGCTGGGCGGCCATCAGCGCCTCGCGACCGCCGTCCGAGCAGCCCGCAAAATAGGATTTGCTGGCCGCCTTGCCGTAATAGGCGCCGATCACCGATTTGGAAGCATCCGCGGTTTCATGGATGCCGCGCCAGCCGAAATCCGTGATCTTTTCGGGGTGGCCAAGCGCCCAGGCCGCATCGAGCGAGCCGCCCGGATGGCCGGTGTCGGTGCCCGAGACGGCATACCCCTCCGCGACTCTCGACGCCATCGCGGGAAGAATGAGGGAGCCGGCGAAGCCGCCATTGCCGATCGCGCCATACCGACCGTTCCAGGAGCTTTCCGGCGGAAGCCAGACCTCGAATTTGATGTCGGAATCGGCGGACGGTTTGATCACGCCCTGCACGCGGCAGAACGTCGCCTTGATCGCCACGGGAGTCGGAGGATCTCTGCCGAGAAGACTTGAAGGCGGCGACACACTGGTCGCGGCTGTGATTGTCGCTGGACCGAAAACCTTGCCGGCGAGATCGCCGCACTCGGCGGCCTGAGCGGCGCTTGCGCCCGCAACCAGAGCGCTGATGGCCACCCCAGCGGCCAACAGTTGGAGTTTTTCAGGCGGCGAAAGGCGGCGAACTGCATGTTTCCTCCCTGGGAGCTGCGCTCCATCCGGCAATTGTTGGCAGCAACAATCTTTGGCCGAACTCGCGCTTGGATGAAACAACTTGCCTCGTTTCAGCAAGCGAGCAACCCCCGGAATTATCTAAAGAATTATGATGAAATCTCTCGCTTGGCGCCCGGCCCGCTGCCGGCGAATGTTTCGCAATCGTCGTTCGCATTGGATCATAAGCGGCGTCCAAGGACGCCTGCGTCGTGCGGATGTCCGCTTAACGTGACGGCGACCCGGGATGCCGAAAGTCTCCGCTTACTCCGCGATGCGCAGGAGCTGCTTGCCGTCGTTGCGGCCTTCGAACAGCCGCCGCAGCGTCGCCGGCGCGTTCTCAAGGCCGTGCTGCACGTCGACTTTGGTCTTGATCTTTCCCGACTGCACCCAGCCGGCGAGTGCGCCGATCGCCTCGCGCGGCGCGCGGAAAGTAGTCGAGCACGATGAAGCCCTCCATTCGCCCACGCTGGCGGACCAGGTTCATGTAGTTCTTCGGTCCCGGCGCCGGTTCTGTCGCGTTGTAGTTCGCGATCCCGCCGCAGAGCACGACGCGCCCTCGCATCGCGAGCCGCGCCAGCGCCGCATCGAGGATGTCGCCGCCGACATTGTCGAAGAAGATGTCGACGCCCTTGGGACAAAGTTCCTTCAGCCGCGCCGGAACGTCCTCCGACTTATAGTCGATCGCCGCATCGAAGCCGGCCTCTTCCGTCAGCCAGCGGCATTTCTCCGGCCCGCCCGCGATGCCGACAACGCGGCAGCCTTTGATCTTGGCGATCTGCCCAACGACCGAGCCCGTCGCGCCGGCCGCGCCGGACACGACGACGGTTTCGCCCGCGACCGGCCGGCCTACGTCGAGGAGACCGAAATAGGCGGTGATTCCGGTCGCGCCGAACACGCTCATCGCGAGTTCCAGCGGCGTCCCAGGCGGCAGCTTGTTGAGTTGGCCCTTGGGGTTCATGACGACATGGTCCTGCCAGCCGACAAGGCCGGCCACGATGTCGCCGACCGCGAAATCGGGATTGTTCGACGCGACAATCCGCCCCGCGCCTATCGACCGGACGACCTCGCCGATCTTCACCGCCGGCAAATACGTGTCGAAGGCGATCCAGCCCCGCTGCGTCGGGTCGCAGGACAGCATGGTGTTGCGCACGAGCACCTGGCCCTCGCCCGGAATCGGCGCCTCGGTCTCGACGAAATTGAAGTCGCTGTCCTTGATCGCTCCCTCCGGACGGCGCGCGAGCAGCCACTGGCGGTTTTTCATGGCTTATCCTCCCATGAGTGAATTGAACGATCTTCATAGCACGGGATGGTTCGGCGGCGCTTTCTCCGACCCTATTGCCCGCAAGGTCGCGCGCGGCCATTAGCGTCGACGATCAGGGCGCTCCCGATCCTTCGCGTCCGACCTGAAAGCTTTGCGCTCGAGACGAGGGCGGCGACGCTGGCGGTCAGCACACGAACGCGTGACCAAAGGGACATGGAACATCTTCAAGCGCCGCGTCGTTGGAGGGACGGCGCTGGCGAGCGCCGAAGCCGTTGAGCGGGCGGGAGAATTCGATGATGTCGACATCGCGTTTTGTGTTGCGTGGAGCGCTGGCTGGTGCGATCGCCGTGCTCGCATTCACCAATTTCGGCGCCCCTGCAGTGGCCCAACAGGTCGCTGTGAACACAGAGGACGGGGCGAACGCCGAGGACCAAACCGCCCTCGCACCTTCCTCGGACGAGGAGCGGCCGGCCGACGCCGAGACCCGGCAGATCGTGCCTTTCCATACGAGCGAGGCGCCCGGAACAATCATCGTCGATACGGGCGAACGCTATCTCTATCTCGTGCAGCCGAACGATAAGGCCATCCGCTACGGCATCGGCGTCGGACGCATTGGTTTTCAATGGTCGGGCGTCGAGCGGGTGTCCCAGAAACAGGAGTGGCCGGACTGGCGCGTGCCGGCGGAGATGATCGGACGCCAGCCCTATCTGCCCCGGTTCATGGCGGGCGGTCCGGGCAATCCGCTCGGAGCGCGAGCCCTCTATCTCGGTCACACCGTTTTCCGCATCCACGGCACAAACCAGCCGGAGACGATCGGACACGCTGTTTCGTCGGGATGCTTTCGTCTCGACAACGCCGACGTGATCGACCTCTACAATCGCGTCCAGGTCGGCGCAAAAGTCCTCGTCAAGCAGTCGACCCACGTTTCCTGACGCGCGCTCCAGGGTCAAAACTCAATCGCGAGCTCGCGCCAGTAGCCGCTCAGTGTGGGAGCCGGGCCCAGCCCATCGCGCCCCTCATGTGGGCTGCAACCGCTTGCGGTCCCCCAGAGCGCGTCGCGCTGGTAGCGGGTAAACAGAGCCGGCGGGAGTCTGTCGCGCAGGCGACTTGACGCAGCCGCCAACACCTCAATCAGACGGGCGATCGAGACGCGCCGACCGCGGCGGGCAATTGCGGAGCGCCGACCGGGACAGCTCAAAGCAAACGCGCGCATGGAAGGTGCGTTCAACCAAAAGGCAGCGCAAATAGCGGTGGGAATAGAATTGTATCAGCGATCAGCGAGGCGCTGGAAAGGGATGCAGTCGGGCTATCGCGTTATCGTCAAGGCCATTCCGGCAGCCGCAGACAGCAGCACGACGAGCAGCGGCGGGGCGCGCCAGACGGTAAGCAGGCCGAATCCAACCGCTACAATCACGAAATCCGCCGGTTCACCCACCCCGCTCACCCACACGGGGTTGTAGAGCGCCGAAGCCAGCAACCCGACGACCGCGGCGTTGATGCCGCGCATGGCCGCCTGAGCGTTGGGTTGCGCGCGCAACTGATGCCAGAAGGGCAATACGCCCATGAGCGCCAAAATGCCCGGCAGAAATATCGCAATGATCGCCACGATCGCGCCGAGGACGCCCCCCGGCGGGGTTCCCGCGACAGCCCCGAGATAAGCGGCGAACGTGAACAGCGGCCCCGGCACGGCTTGCGCCGCCCCATATCCGGCTAAGAAGGCATTGTCGGAAACCCAACCAGGCGTCACGACCGCGTCGCGCAAAAGCGGCAGCACCACATGGCCGCCGCCGAAGACCAGCCCGCCCGAGCGATAGAACGCGTTGAACAACGCCGGCAACCCCGCCGGGACGCGCACGAAGGCCAAAGCGAGCAAGATGAAGAACGCGGCCAGGCAGGCGATGCCCACGGCTCGCGAAACAGGCATTGGCATATTGTCCGGGGCCCCGTCGAGATCGTCGCGACAAAACACCAGTCCCGCGAGGCCACCGAGCGCGATGGCCGCGACCTGACCGAGCGAGCCGGGGACGAACGCCAGCAGCGCGAGGGCGGCAAGCGCAATCGCGGCGCGAGGCTTATCCGGGCACAAGCTCCGCGCCATGCCGAAAACAGCTTGTGCGACAATGGCGACCGCAACGAGCTTGAGGCCGTGCAGCAGACCCGCGCCGGAGGGCGCATCGGCGATGGTCCCCGCGCCATGGGCGAAGAGAAGCATAAGCAGCGCCGAGGGCAGAGTGAACCCGAGCCATGCGGCGAGCCCGCCCAGATATCCGCCGCGAACCAGGCCGATTCCGAAGCCGGTTTGGCTCGACGCGGGGCCGGGGATAAATTGCGAAAGGGCGACCAGATCGACATAGGCGCGCTCGCTTAGCCAGCGGCGGCGCTCGACAAACTCAGCGCGAAAATATCCGAGATGGGCGACAGGCCCGCCAAAGGACGTCATCCCAAGCTTAAGAAAGACGCGAAAAATCTCCCCCGCCGAACCTCGCGCCACACCCGATTCAGATCGTGCCGGTTCTTGCTTGGTCGGTCGTCCCAAGATCATCCTTCACGGCCCAAACCAGCCCGATACGATCGGACGCGCCGTTTCGTCGGGACGCTTTCGTCTCGACAACGCCGACGTGATCGACCTCTACGATCGCGTCCAGGTCGGCGCAAAAGTCCTGGTCAAGCAGTCGACCCACGTTTCCTGATGTTCTCGCACTTCGGTGGAATGGCCAAATTTTGTCTGACGGAGACCTTATGCCCCCGCGTTCACTATTGAGTTGCAAAAGACTGCTTATCATCCGCAGGAGCGAGCGTGCCGCTTGCCATAAGCCCCCAGAGTTGGTCACCAGAAATATGTCTAGGGGAACCGTCGTATACCACGCGTCCAAGACTTAAGACGACAATCCTGTCGGCAAGCGCACGCACCGTGGACAGATCATGTGTGACCAGAATCACTCCCGTCCCGCTCGCTGCGATAGATCGGATCAGTCGCGTCACTTGAGCAGTCTGCTTCACGCCAAGTGAGGCGGTAGGCTCGTCAAGGCAGATTAACTTCACTTGCTCTGCAAGGGAGCGGGCAATCGCGACGGATTGACGTTGACCTCCCGACAAGGACCGCACCAGGATGCTATTATCTCCGAGCGCAACGCCGAGCGTGGCGAGCTTCGCAAGGCACTCCGCGGCTGCCCTTTGATCGTCGCGAACGGGAATGAAGCCAAGCCAACGCCGGGTATGCTCACGACCTAGCATCATGTTGTGGGTAACGCTGAGATTCGAGCAGAGCGCGAGGTCCTGATAGACGGTCTCAAGACCCGCCGCCCGGGCGTCCTGGGGGCTCTGAAAATGCACGGATCTCCCCTCCAGCATCATCGAGCCCGCGTCGGGCTTAATTGCGCCGGAAATGATCTTGACCAGCGTGCTCTTGCCGGCGCCGTTGTCACCGAGAAGGCAAACCACCTCTCCCTTGCCTACCGTGAATGACGCCTCTTCAAGCGCCATCAGCGCCCCGTAGGACTTCTTCGCGCCGGTGACCGAGAAGGCGGGGGTGAGATGCGCATGCGAGGTGTCCCCGTACGCTGCGCTGTCCAGGCCGGGGTTCGAAGCGCCAGATGGCGAATCCCTGTTGAGGGCGATGAACGATGGCTGGGCGTGGCGGGCGCGCGCGGCGCGTCTGCCGATCGCAACCTGATCCGCCGCGAGCGCGAGAAGCAGCATGCAGCCAACAGCGACAGACTGCCACCACGATTGCAGGCCCATGAAGATGAGGCCAGCATTGAGGATGCCAATGGTCGCCACACCGATTGCGATACCGAGCGGGCGGCCTGCTCCTCCAGCGAAGGCCACGCCGCCGAGGATTGCAGCGGTCAAGACGTCCAACTCGAAGCCACGGCCTATCGTTGGCGTAAGACTGCCGAGCCGTCCGGCGACCAGAACTGCAACGAGCCCAATCAGAAGACCGTTGACGGCGTAAAGCCAGACGACCGTGCGGGCAACCGGAACCCCACAGAGTTCAGCCGCCCTGGGATCGCCGCCGATGGCGTAGAGGCGGAGCCCAGTCACGGTGCGGGTAAGTATGAAAGAGCCGACAACGAACACGGCGACCGCAATAATAACCGTATATTGGACTGCCCAAATCTTGCCCCGGCCGAGTTCCAGCAGCGCTGGTGGAAAACCGTAGATCGCGACGCTGCTAACGACGTAGGCGAGACCGCCATAGAGGGCCAGCATGGCGAGCGTCACGATCAGCGGGGAGATGCTCAGCTTGCGCACCAGAATCCCGTTGATCAGGCCGAGAATAAAGCCCAGCCCGAGACCGGTCGCGATCGCCAGCGTTGTTTCTTGCGTCACCACGGCGACCTTGGCGACGATGATCCCAATGAGGGCCATCATGCTGCCGATAGAGAGATCCACATAGCCCGCGATCAACAATGCCGAAGTACCCAACACGGCGATCAGGATCGACGTTGAATTCACGCCGATTGTGATGAAGTTCCCGATCGCGAAAAACGACGCGTTAAGAATAGAAAATATGGCCACCAGACCGATCGCCACGAGCGCGAGACCGATGCGGCCCGAAGCCTCTCCGGGAGGCGTGGTCCCAAGTCTCAGGTTTACGACCCAGGTCGCGATGCCCCGGCCGCTCGCTCTCGGGATGCTTGCCGAGTTCATTTGGCGACCTCAAGGAGGGGCGGCCGACGGGACCAGGGCGTCTGGAACTCGCCCGTCGCTGAACGGTGTGGGCCTACTTGGCCTTGGTCTCGGACGACCAGGGGAAGTTCACGTATTGGTCGCGAGTATCGAAGCAGATATTGCCGTACATCTTCAGGTAAACATCCCGGCGCGCCGGATCGGCATAGACCGCCGCCGGATTGACGAGGTCCGCCTCGTATTGCTTGAGGTTGTCGCCGCTGAGAGCGCTAGGCAGGACATCCATCGCCTGGGGAACGCTCTTGCCTTCGAGCCAATCGGCGGCGTGCTGCCCCATCGCGTATCCGAAGACCGGTGAGGACAGGGCGATGCTGGCCTTGTAGGGACCGTTGCCCTTCTTGATTTCCGCGACGGCCTCGGGTTCGCCATCGATACCGCCCAGGAACTGATCCGGTCGAGCCTTGCCAGCGGCCTCAAGGGCGGCGAGAGCTCCCAGCACGACCGTGTCGGCGCCGAGGACGACGTCGACATCCGGATGGGCCTGCAAGATCGTGTTCATCGTCGCGAATCCGCCTTCTTTGTTCACCGGATTGGGTGTGATGTCAGCGACGATGGTCACGCCTGGAAGGCCCTTGAGGCCGTCGCGCATGGCGGCGAAACGCGGCGCGAGAAACTCGATCTGATCCTGCGTCAGCAGGACGACGTTCGCCTTACCGCCGAGATGAGCCTTGATGTATGCCACCGCCGCGTCGGTCAACGCCTTCCCCGTCGCGTATTGCGGCGCATTGAGTAGTGACGTCGCTGGCGGTGGTACGATCGTGCTGACATAGCCACCGGCCCACATTATTTCCTGGAGGCTATGGCTCAAGGAAGCCGGATCGACGGGCGCCGCGGCGACGGCGCCGACCTTCGACGAGAGGAACAGTTGGACCTGTTCAACCATCTTGGCTGCGTCGTTGTTGGCCAGCGCGCGGCGATATTCCAGCCCGCGATCCTTGGCGGCCATAGCCAGCCCGCGATCCACGCCTTGCATAAACTCGCGCTCATTATCCTGCGCGAACGCCAACACTTTGGCCAGACCCGGAGGCGCGCCGCACGCGGGCGCGTTTGGATTGAAAGCTGCAAAAACGGTTGGTTTGGTAATGCCGGGAGGTCCGTCTTCCGCACCCGACGAGACGGTGCTTCCGAGCAAGCCAATCGCCATCAGCGCTGCCAACGGCAGCGGGGCCAATCCTCGGCCAGCGGCATGAGTCGTGGTTGCCATCTGTCGTTTCTCCCAGTGATTGGTCTCGCCAGCTCACAAATTTCTTCAGGCAGGGCGGACGCTCTTCCTCTGAGTTATCCGGGCTCGCTTGATTGAGTCAAACCATTTTCTCCAGTGGAAGCAACTAATAGTCATACCGATATCTTCAGTTATCGACCTTCGTTAACCTGCTCCCATGCGATTCTAAAACTTAGAGTAGACTCGGTAATTCTTGCGTTGTCGTATCCTGATTGGAGGCAGGCATCCTCCGCAACAGCAACAAGCACAGACACGTTTCCGAGGTCGAAGAAGGCATGAAATGAAGAGGGCATGGAATGTGCACGAACGGAGTCGAAGCTCTGACTTCCGCCTCTAGACAGGGGGCGCCGCCGGCGGCGCCCGCGATGTCCTCAAGCCGCGCCGCTCGCTGAGCTCGCCAGTGTGAACGCGGTCGAGCGAGTGGGTCTTGCTCGGCGCGAGGGCGAGTTCAGGCTAGACAAGTCGTTCGCGCGTTCGCCTGGCTGCGGCGTCCGCGGCCGCGACCTGCAATACCGGCTTTACGTCGATTCGAGACGTCGCTCAAACGTCTCAAATGCGTAGAGTAGGAGTGTGGCGCGGTGGCCTTAGGTTGAGCATGTCTGTTTGCCGCCCCTTTCGTCTGGCGGTGCCTTAGTGGCTCAGCCGTAGCTCCGTTTCCACACCCCCCTCATCGAACCGGACGTGCAGATTTCCCGCATCCGGCTCTCGGACAAGACCTCACGCCTTCGTCCACGGCACGTCGTGCCCAAGCCGGGTCAGACGTACGAGCCCGAAGTGCCCGTAGAGGTGCGAGAGTGGATAGCTCCCGCCCTTGCGCCTGACGTTGTGCTTGAAGCGCAACCACCGGCGCAACCGCATCGCCGCGTAAGCATCGAGCGCCCGATACGCCTTGCTGAAAGCGCCTACCGAGAAGTAGTTCGCCCATCCGCGCAGCGTGCGGTTCACTTTGCCCACCAGCGTCGTGGTCTCTTGCCATGTGCATGATCGCTCGGTCAGCGCGTGGACTTTCTCGACCGCGCGCTGAATGCTTTTCTTTGACGGCCGGTAGCCGATACGGGCTTGGCCGGTCCTCGCCGAATACATCCGCCCGAACGTGTAGCCCAGGAAGTCGAACTCGCCCTCCGGCACTTTGCAGATGCGCGTCTTCTCCTCGCTCACCGTCAGCTTCAGCTTGCCCATGATCTCCCGCAGTCGTTGCAAGGCCGCTTCGGCCTTGCCCCTTCTGCACAGGATCACGAGGTCGTCGGCGTAGGTCACGAGCCGTGAGCCGAGGGTTCGCTCGAGCCCGAACATCTTCCATCCCAGCACGAACCGGCGCATGTAAATATTCGCCAGCAAGGGTGAGATGGGCGAGCCCTGCGGAATGCCGCGCCGCTTGTCTCGCGCCTCGGTCGTGCGCGTCTTCCGACCTCGATCGTCGGTTTCTTCCACGGGGCAGTCCAGCCACATCCTGATCAGATGCAGCACGCGCCGATCGACGATCCGGCGCGCTACCGACTTCAAAAGCTCGGCATGGGGAATGCTCCCGAAGTAGTCCGCGAGGTCGGCGTCCACCACTTCCGGATGGCCGCGAAACAGCAGCTCCTCCACCTCGACCACCGCCTGTTGGGCGTTTCGCCCGGGACGGTAGGCGTAGAGTTCCGGTGGAAGGTCGGCTTCGAAGATCGGCTCCAGCACCAGCATCGCTGCCGTCATGCAGACCCGATCCCGCAAGGTTGAGATGCCCAGCGGCCTGAGTTTGCCGTTGGCCTTCGGTATGTACACGCGTCTGATTGGGTCCGGTCGGTAAGTCTCCTGCCTGAGCGCAAGCGCCAGTTCGCCCAGCCATCGCTCCACCCCGTACGCCTCGACGGCCTCGAAGTCCTGACGGTCCACGCCCGGCGCGCCCTTGTTGGAGCGGCACTGGGCATAGGCGTGCGCCAGAATGTCCTCGCGGCTGATCTTGTCGTAGAGGGCGTAGAAGCGATAGCCGGGTTCTGCCTTCGCTTTCGCGTGCAACGCCGTCTGCAGTTTCTGAACGCTGTTCGGAGTTGATAGGTCGCCCAATCTCCAGGTCCTTCACTACGTCTTGCGTCTGTCTTGAACTGAGGCCCCTTCCCTCCCCCGGCGTTACCCGGCTTCAGCGGTACTACAAGCCTCTCCGCCACCCCACAGCGCCCAGCCTGTCCCTCGCGGGCGTCTGGTTGGTCATCCCTGACCACGCTATGGGGCTTCCCGTGTTGCGTGCGCTTTCCTTGTGTACGTGCTGCCGCCAGTACCCCGGTGCAGCGGCTGGGCGTCGTCTTCGCTCATCTCACCCAGCCGTATCAGCCTTCCCCGAAATTGCGGTCGGGTCGGCCTGCACATCGTCCTTTTCGAGGCTTGCGCGGCGTTCACTCGCGTTGCGGCCCGCACACTCGCGCCGTCACCTATATGTGACGCGCTACACCGAAGGCTTCAGCCATTTCGTCACCTCCATGACTGCTCCGGTTGCTTCCGGCTGGAGCGTTCGCCGGGTGGGACTTGCACCCACTGGAAAGCGCCGCCTTCTCACGGCGCACGCAAATAGCAGACGTTTGCCGAGGGGTTGGCGATCCGGTCAAATCGACCCGAACCGGATCACCGGCAGGTCCAGAATCAAGACATTTGGAACGGTGATTTTGGCCCAAGAAACCGTAGGTTTTGAGAGAGGCCCCGAAAACGAAAGCGACCGAGTTGGTTCACGACGCAACAGAATAGCATGGTGTAGAACCGCTGAGACTGAGCGTAGGATTAGTCGTGAGCGGTGATTCGGAAACTCAAGATTACGAAGCACGGGTTCGTGCGAGCTTTGCCAAACAGGGGTTTATGGGCACGTTGGGGGCGACAATGTGCAATGTCGCTCCCGGGCTCGTCGAAATTGCGATTCGTCCGGGTGCTGCGATCTCGCAACAGCATGGCTTCGTTCACGCCGGAGCGGTGAGCGCCATCGCAGATACTGCTGCGGGATATGCCGCTCTTACCCTGATGCCGCCTAATCGGGGCGTATTGACCACGGAATTTAAGATCAATCTCCTAGCGCCTGCTCAGGGCGACAGAATTCTAGCTCGCGGCAGGGTGGTGAAATCCGGTCGAACGCTAACGATTGCCCAGACAGAGGTATTTTCTGAAAGCGGCGGGCAGGAAAAGCTCATAGCTCTTCTAACCGCAACGCTGATGGCGATTGAAGGGCGGGAAGGCGTTAGCGATTAAGGTGTGACTCGGTCTTGCTGTTTCATAGTTCAAGATTTTTGAACACTGCCCTCCGCGAGATGCGCGTCAAATTCATCCCCGTCCCCGAAATGAAGCGATGCCTTGCTCCGGAAGTCAAACGCCCTCTGGCAATTTCCCCGTAGCCCAGAACACATCGATTGGCATGCCACCGCGCGGATACCAGTACCCACCGACGCGGAGATAAACGGGCTCGAGAACCTCTGCCAAGCGGCTGCCGATCGCGATTGTCGTTTCCTCGTGGAAGCCGCTATGGTTGCGGAAAGACGCAAGAAAGTATTTCAGCGCTTTTGATTCGATTAGCCAGTCTGTGGGAACATAGTCGATCATAACGTGAGCGAAATCCGGCTGTCCCGTGACAGCGCACAGCACCGTGAACTCTGGCGCGGAGAAACGCACAACATACGAGCCGCCGTCATAAGGATTGGGTACACGATCGAGCACGGCCTCATCAGGCGTTTTGGGCGCTGGAGTTGAGCGACCGAGATAGGTAAGCGGCTGCAACGGTTTCCGACATCGGCACGATTTCAAAGGCTGTTGATTTTGAATATTAACGCAACTAATAGGCCAATTTACGACTGCTATCTTCGAGCAAATTCAAGAATTAGCACGAGACGTCCGCGCGACCGCTTCACGTCGATTCGTCACGTCCCCTGGAACGTCTCAAGCGCAAATACGGGTCATTCGCCGACAACTTGCCGAAGGCAAGATCGCAGGTGGGCCAGCGTCCTTGACGACGACGGGCTGTTCCACGTTCTTATCAGTGACGCGGAAATTGACTCCGGGCTGCATCGGTTGATGGCCTTGCCCGAAACGGCGGAGTGTAGGCATGGCAAACAACAAGACGGTCATCGTAACTGGCGCCTCCCAGGGCATCGGAGCAGCTGTGGTCCAGGCCTTTCTCGGTCGCGGCTATAACGTGGTCGCAACTTCGCGCAGCGTCTCCAAGGCAGGCTTTGCCGCCTCGCCGAACCTCGCCCTCGTCGATGGAGACATCGGTCAAGCCGCGACCGCTGCGAACATCGCACAGACCGCGATCGGCAAGTTCGGTTCAATTGATAGTCTCGTCAACAATGCAGGCGCCTTCTTAGTTAAGCCCTTCACCGACTACACAGCCGAGGATTTTCGCAGTCTGGTCTCCACCAACCTGGAAGGCTTCTTCTTTATTACCCAACTGGCCGTCAAGCAGATGCTGTCGCAAGGCACAGGCGGTAGCGTGACAAGCCTTACGGCCTCACTCGCCCAGCACCCCATCGCTGGTCTTCCGGCTTCGATTTCGATGCTCACTAAGGGTGGGCTGAATGCGATTACTGTGAGCCTTGCGAGCGAGTATGCGAAGAACAACATCCGCTTCAACGCGGTTGCGCCCGGGGCTGTCGACACCCCGATTGTGAAAGACATCCCGAAAGACTTCCTGATGACCCTTTCGCCGATGGGCGCGATCTCCGAAGCGAAGGATATCGCCGATGCTGTGATTTATCTAACCGAAGCTCGCCACGTAACCGGGGAGGTGCTGCACGTGGACGGCGGCATGCACGTCGGCAAATGGTAGGCGAAGTTTGCGGTGGGATGCTTCCCACGGAAGGCCACGGGGCAAAATTCATCGGGCGGCTCGGCCCGGACACTCGATAGCCTAGACGAGGAAGAATTCCATGTTGAAGACACGCATCACAGAGCAATACGGATTGAAGGTTCCGTTCATCAACGCCGGCATGTCGTTCATTGCTACGGCGCCCCTGGCGCGGGCGGTGTGCAAGGCGGGTGGGATGGGAATGCTCGGCGCTGCGGCAATGCCCCCCGACGTGCTGCAAGCGGCGCTCCGCGACATCAAAGCAGCAGACCCCAGATGTTTCGGGGTTACCTTCATTGCGCGGTTCAGCGGCATCGAACACATCGAGGTGTGCGTCACAGAAAGGGCGCCGGTTGTCGTGTTCTTCTGGGATGACGCGCCGGACGAGTGGCTTTCACGCCTGCGGGCGGCCGGCAGTCACATCTGGTTCCAAGTTGGCAGCGTGGAAGAAGCGAAAGCCGCTGTCGGACGGGGGGCTGAAGCGCTCGTCGTGCAAGGCAGCGAGGCTGGCGGCCACAACCGCGCCGTCGCGGCGACGTTCTCATTGCTCCCGGCAGTCATCGATGCCGTCCCTTCCGTGCCCGTCATCGCTGCCGGAGGCATTGCCGATGGTCGGACCGTTGCTGCTGCGCTGGCGCTCGGCGCCGATGCGGTCTGGGTGGGGACTCGGCTTCTGGCGAGCTTCGAGGCCAATGCCCATCCGCAATATAAGGACCGCGTCGTCGCTGCCGGCGTCGGGGACACGGCTCGCCATCTGATCTTTGGTCCGGAATTCCCCAACGCGTCGGTTCGCGGGTTGCGCAACCGCATCGTGCAGGAATGGGAAGGGCGTGATCAACCGGCGCCCTATGAGGTCGTTCCGGATTCGGAGCTGCCGGTGATTGGTCAGGCCCGTTTTTATGGACAGGAGTTTCCAATGAAGCGGTTTTGCGGTTTTCCGCCAACTCCAGAGTTCACAGGGGATCTCGAAGAGATGAGCCTGCTGGCTGGTGAATTGGTCGGTCAGACCAAACGACTGATGAGCGCCGCCAGCATTGTGGAAGAGATGATAAACGGCGCCGAAGCGGTAATCAGGAAGCGCCTCGGACCGATGGTCGTCGATTAGTCGACCGGATGGCGAACCTTGGTCGATTCTCGAGGACGGCACACGCCAGTCGAACCTCGACCGGTACGTCGGGGTCACCCTGCCGACCGCAAGCGCCACGATTGCCAAAACGAAGTGCCAGAAGTCTCCGCAACCTGCGATGGCCGCTAACGTCGAAACCGGTCAAACTGATTGAGTTTGACGCTAAACTGGGCGCGAGCCTTCGGCGACTTACGGCTGTTCGCGCGGTCTCGCCACAAGTGCTGCGCTGCGCCGACCCGGACGGCTCAAAAGCGAACGCGCCATGGAAGGGTGAGTTCAGCCAAAAAGCGCGCGAATACAGTTGTATTAGCGACTATTCAGGCGCTGGAAGCATTCTGCCGGCGAAGGCGTGACGGCCTGGCGCCGTGGGACAACTCAACATCGCAAGACTGGAGCGCGCCCTCCTGCACGCATGCCGCATGGGTTCCCGACTCCGTCAACGTCGCAGTCAGCGGGACCGGAATGGCTCTCGTCCCCACTCGGTCGCCCCCGCGTCAAGCGCGCGAAACGATCGGGGGATGAAACGCGTGTGCGGTCGCTGCGGTCGGCGCGCCGATGGAAGGTCGGGAGGGTCGGGAAATGTTTTTAAACATTTGCTTTTTGAAAAGCGGAATCCACGCTATGATGCTCGGATTGGGTGGACATAATGCCGCCCCAATTGAGAGTGGCCGCGACAGCGCCGACCAAGGAAAAGAGATCTTTTACTTGGATTCGCTGTAACCCATTGAAAAACCCCGATTCGGCCAAAGGAATCCAAGGAAATACAAGCCATTTTATTTGGATTTGCTTGGATTGGCTTGGAGAATGAGGTCGAAATCAGGCAAAACTGGGGCTGATTTGGTCCGTAGGGCGGCGCGCCGGGTTCAGTCTAAACCCACTTCCTATGCGCCCACATCCATTGTTCCGGCGCCTGCCGGATGAAGGCTTCGAACTGCGCGTGCAGCGCCGCCGTGCCCGCGACCGCGTCGGCGGCGGGGTCGTCGGTGTGGGGGATCTCGATCCGCGCGCCCCGGATCACGAAGCGCACGTTGGGCTCCCGATAGGCGGCGCCGGCGTAGAGCGGCAGCCCCGTCCTGCGGGCGAGCAAAGCGGGAAACACGGTCGCGAGCGCGGGGCGTCCGAAGAACGGCACGACTGCGCCATTGTCGTCGCGGAGGTCGGCCAGGAACGCCGGATAACCGCCGCTCTTCGCGGCTTTCATCAGCGAGCGCGCGGTCACCGGAGTCTTCGGCAAAAGACCGCCATCGTAGAGGAAGGCTCGCAGTTTGCGGCTCTCCTCGTCGACGAGCGGATTGCTGAGGCGTTGATAGACGCCGCTGAACGGGACGCCCATGAGCTTGCTCGCGTAGGCGACGATCTCCCAGTTGCCGAAATGCATGCCGCAGACGACGCACGGGCCTCCGCGCATCATCTCCTCGAGCTGCTCCATTGGCTCGAAGCGGATGCGCTTCTCGGCGACGATCGTCCTGAGATTGAACGATTCGCCGAACGTTCGGCCGAGGTTCTCCCACATGGCTCCGGCAATCCGCCTGCGCTCGGCCTCCGAAAGCTCGGGATAGGCCAGCGCCGAGATTCCGAAGCGCGCGTTCCTGTCGGTGCAGACGAGGCGCGATAAGCCGCCAGGCCAGGCCCGAACTCCACGACACAGCTTCGAGCGGCAACGAAGTCGCGGCCGCCTGAGCTGCCCGGAATACGATATATTCCAGGCGGTAACGCAGGGGTTTCGAGAGGATCATCACTCCGCTAAATATTGGCCGTGAGGCCAAGGGCGGCTGCTTGCGACGAGCCTGGAGCCTGTGTCAAGCGGACCTGCCGCGAGGGGCGGATTTGAGTTCTGGAAAACTTGGGCTTACTCCGCCGCCGGTTTATAATGGTGCTGGTCGATCGAGATCGCGATTGAGGTAAGACATGATGGGTGTGGCCGAGGCCAGCGAAAAAGCTGACTCTTACCGAAACGACGCGGCGAACGATGAGTTCCGTCGGGCGCTCGAATGCGCGACCAACTCGATCCTCAATGCCGAGGCGTTTCGCAAGCCCTATCCGCTGATTCGGTTTCGCGACTTCTTCTCCAGCGACTTTTACGCCCGCCTGTTGCGGCGTTTCCCCGACGTCGACCGCTTTGCCGGACTGAATGGAGACGGAACGCGGCGGGAATATGCGCTCTACGACGAGCGCAGCGATCCTGGGTCGGAGGAAAGCCGCGAGCTATGGAGCATCGTCCGGCGGGTGCTGACGTCGACCGAAGTCGCGTCTGCGTTGAGGGAAAAGCTGGACGAAGGCTTCCGCATTCGCTCCAGGAGAAGCGGCGAGAACTGGCCGGTGCCGATGCATCCACGGCCGGTCCTTTACACCGACCTCAACGGCTATGCGATCAAGCCTCATCCCGACACCCGCAGGAAGGTCTTGACCATGCAGATCTACCTGCCCTCGGACGACTCCCAGCGCGAGCTGGGCACGGCCATCTATAAGATTTCCCCGATGGGCGTCTTCGCCTGGAAATCCTACGGGCTCGTGAAGGACAAGACCGTGCCTTTCCTGCCGAACTCCGGCTACGCCTTCGTCGTCATCCATCCGGCTTATTCGCTCTTGAGGTCGAGCTGGCACGGGCGGGAGGCGATCTCAGTTCCAGTCGAGAAGCCGCGGCTTTCGATCCTCAACACTTACTACCGCGACCCCTCGCCGCAGCCGATCGGAGGCATGTGAGGAGTGGCTGGCCGCGTCGGCCGGCCTTTTCAGCCCATCGCGAAGTCCCAAAGCGAGCGCCAGAGGCAGCGCTTCGCCGGATCCTTGAACGCCGCCGCATCAAAGTGGGCGAGATGCCCGGTCGTGCCGTCGTCAGGCCAGCGGAAACCAACCTCCACCTGGCCGGCCCGCTCGATGACGAATTGCTGGACCGGGCCTGGATCGTCAGCCGCGGCGATCGCGGGGCCGAGGCGGCCGATCGCCCCATTCTGGTAGAGCCAGAGCCGGCCGTCGGCCGAGGTCACCCGAACCAGGTGAGCGGATGCGTCATAGGCGACAACGAGCGGCCCGAGCTTGCCCTCACCCCGGTAATCGCATTGACGCGTCACTGGCCCGGCTGCCAAACCCGGCGCTGTGGAGCCGAGAAGCGCGGCAAAGGCAACCAGGGCGAGACAGGTGTTGGACATATCGCTTGAAGTTCCGAGGCGTCGACCGCGAAACGATGTATACTATCAGGCCCGCGAACTGGGAAAGCGCGAAATTTCCTCAACCTGCCTGCGGTCGCGGCGGCCGGAAGCGCCGCGGGTTGCAATGCCTCTTTAACCTGCTATCAAGCCGCCCGCCGCAACCTGGCAGCCGCTCTTCGAAGGGTCCGTTCATGTTCGCTTGCAGCCGACGCGCCGCGCTCTGGCTTCCTCTTCTGGCCGCTTCGGCCGCCTGGGCGGCCGAAGATTCCGACAACACCGTTGTTCTCACGACGAAGCATGGCAAGGTCACGATCAAGCTTCACCCGGACTGGGCGCCTAAGCACGTCGCGCAGATCAAGACGCTGGTGAAGCAGAAGTTCTACGACGGGCTGACGTTCCATCGCGTCATTCCGGGGTTCATGGCGCAGACGGGCGATCCGACAGGAACAGGCTCGGGCGGTTCCACCCTTCCCGACGTGCCGGCCGAGTTCAACCAGACCCATTTCACCCGGGGCGTCCTCGGTATGGCGCGCGCGGAGGATCCGAACTCCGCCAATTCGCAGTTTTTCATAACGACCGCCGACGCGGGATTCCTCGACGGCAAATATACGGCGTTCGGCGAGGTCACCTCGGGCATGGACGTCGTCGACAAGATCAAGGCCGGAACCCAGGACAACAATGGCGCGGTCACGAATCCGGACAAGATCGTCACCATGCGCATGGCGTCTAGCGCGAAATAAGTAGGAGCAACGAGATGAGCAGCGCAGGCGATACGCTAACGCTCGAGACGAGCAAGGGCCCGGTTGTGATCCAAATGAACCCGGCGCTTGCGCCAGGCCATGTCGCGCACATCAAGCGCCTGGTCTCCGAAGGGTTCTACGACGGCATTGTCTTCCACCGCGTGATCGACGGATTCATGGCGCAGACCGGTTGCCCCAAGGGAACCGGGACGGGGGGGTCGAAATATCCGGACCTCAAGGCCGAGTTCAACGCGGAGCCGCATGTGCGCGGAACCGTTTCGATGGCCCGCTCCTCTAGTCCGGATTCGGCCAATTCGCAGTTCTTCATCTGCTTCGGCGACGCGGCCTTTCTCAACCGCCAATATACCGTCTGGGGCAAGGTGGTTTCGGGCATGGAGAACGTCGATAAGATCAAGCGCGGCGAGCCCGTCCGCGATCCCGACAAGATCATCAAGGCCAGCTTGAGCTGAGATCATAGCGACGCTTGCGGCTCAGGATGAACGGGACAACCAGGGCGCTGGCTCAGGGTCACAGCCCTGGCTGCGGTCGCCGCGCCGCAGATTGACAGCCTCGACAGGATGGCGATGACCGCAATGCGCGTCGACGCCTTCGATTTTGTTCTCGACCCCGAAAGCATCGCGCTGGCTCCGGCGAATCCGCGGGACAGCGCACGGATGCTGGTTGTCGGCCCACACGGCGATCTGACGGACGCGCACGTGCGCGACCTGCCGGACTTTCTCACTCCCCGCGATGCGCTGGTCGTCAACGACACCCGAGTCATTCGCGGCGCGGCTCGAGGGCGTCCGGGTCAGAGGCGAGGCGGCCGCCTCGATCGAAGCGACCCTGATCGAGCGCGTCGATGATTGCCGCTGGTGGGCGCTCGCGCGGCCCGCCAAGAGACTCAAAGTCGGCGAGCGCATCCGTTTTGGCGAGGCGAGTGAGAGCATGGCCTGCCTTCTCGCAGCGCTCGACGCGGAAGTGGAGGACAAAGGCGAAGCGGGCGAGGTTCTGCTGCGCTTTGAGTTCACCGGCGCGGCGCTGGACGAGGCGATTGAACGCCTTGGCGCCCCTCCCCTGCCCCCTTACATCGCCTCGCGGCGCGCGTTGTCGCCCAGCGACCCAGCGGACTACCAGACGATGTTCGCCGCCACGCCTGGCGCGGTCGCGGCGCCGACGGCGGGACTGCACTTTACCCCCGCGCTGGTCGCTCGCCTCACGGCGCGCGGCGTCGGGCTGCACAAGGTCACGTTGCATGTCGGCGCCGGGACTTTCGCGCCGGTCAGGGTCGAGGATACGCGCGACCACAAGATGCATTCCGAATGGGGTTCGATCAGCGCAGCCACAGCCGAAGCGCTGAACGCTGTGCGGGAAGCTGGCGGCCGGATCGTCTGTGTCGGCACGACGTCCGCACGCGTGCTCGAAAGCGCCGCCGATGAGAACGGCCGGCTTCGGCCATTTTCAGGCGAGACGGATATTTTCATCACACCAGGTTACGAGTTTCGCTGCGTCGACGCGCTCATGACCAACTTTCATCTGCCGCGATCGACTTTGTTCATGCTCGTCGCGGCCTTCAGCGGACTTGAGACGATGCAGGCGGCTTATGTGCACGCCGCTCAAGCCGGATATCGGTTTTATTCGTACGGCGACGCCTGCCTCTTGACCCGCGTGAGGCAGACAGGCGCGAGCGACGAGCGCCTGTGAGCGACGAATTTTCCTTCGCCGTCCACGCCACGGACGGCCGAGCGCGGACCGGCGCGATCTCGACCCCGCGCGGCATGATCCGCACGCCAGCCTTCATGCCGGTCGGCACCGCGGCGACCGTCAAGGCCATGCACCCGAATGCGGTGAGAGCGCTCGGCTACGACATCGTGCTCTCCAACACCTATCACTTGATGCTGGCGCCGGGGGCCGAGCGGATCGCGGCGCTCGGAGGACCTCCACAAATTCATGAACTGGCCCCATCCCATCCTCACGGATTCCGGCGGCTTTCAGGTGATGAGCCTCGCCAAGCTGCGCAAGCTCAGCGAGCACGGCGTGACCTTCCAGTCGCATATCGATGGATCGCGCCACGAGCTGACGCCCGAACGTTCGATGGAGGTGCAGCGCCTTCTCGGTTCGGACATCCAGATGCAGCTCGACGAGTGCGTGCGACTGCCGTGCTCCTACGAGGAGACCGATCGAGCGATGCGCCTGTCCCTCCGTTGGGCCGAGCGTTCGAAGAACGCCTTCGGCCAACAGCCGGGCCGGGCGATCTTCGGCATCGTCCAGGGGGGCACGGAAAAAGACCTTCGCCTGTTCAGCGCCCAGGCGCTCGTCGAGATGGACTTTCACGGCTATTCAATCGGGGGATTGGCGGTCGGCGAGCCGCAGGCGGCGATGCTCGACACGCTCGACGTCGTGGTCCCGCATCTGCCCTTCGACAAGCCGCGCTATCTGATGGGCGTCGGAACGCCTGACGATCTGCTTCAGGCGATCAGGCGCGGCGTCGACATGTGCGACTGCGTGATGCCGACGCGCGCTGGACGACATGGGCTGGTGTTCACCCGTCGGGGCCGTCTCAATCTGCGCAATGCGCGCTTCGCCGACGATCCTCGCCCGATCGATCCGCATGTCCTCGTCGCCGATGGCGCGCGACTATTCCCGCGCCTATTGGCGCCATCTCACGAAATCCGGCGAGATTCTCGCGATGATGGGCCTGACTGAAATCAACCTTGCCTATTACCAGGATCTGATGTCGGGCGCCCGGCTCGCGATCCACGACGGCCGACTGGACGCCTATATCGCCGAGACGCGAACCCATTGGGCGGAGGGCGAGGCGGAACGGAGGCTGAGGCTGATCCAGCTGCGACTTTGGCGTCGCGCACAATGTTACGCGGGACAATGATTTCAACGGCTTAGGTGCGCTTTTGCGCAACTTTTTCGGAGTTCCTCTTTCTAAGGCTCGTGCGATCTGGCCATCGGAAACTCCAGTCCGAATGCTCGAAAGCGTTCGCGAGCCCGCAGGACGCGAAATAAAGTCCATTTCGCAGGATCGCTAATTTCCGAGAAATTGGTCCTCGTTGTTCTTCGCGCTTTTCGTCGATGCCCTCGGCGGATGCTCATCGTGTCGGTTACAAAAGGGGTTGCGGTTTTCACCATGCTCCTGAGTATTGCCCAAAATTCTAAAAAAGAGAAGTTTTTCTCCCTGTTTCCAAACGCAGTTCTCGCTTCGCTATTCGCCTACGCCACTTCGGGCCAAACGCGATCTGACCGGAGGACGGGTCTAGCAACGCCACGCCGTTGCTTCCGCCAAGCAAGTAAAAACGTCACTGCCAAAGATAAAGGGGCGGCCCGCTCTTCCGGCGGCCCGCCCCTTTTTCATTCACGTAGTGCGTTTTACAATCTCGGATATTCTTTACTATCCCTTCCGCAATGATAGCGGCAATTAAGACTGTCGAACGCTTTTGTCCTCCCACAGACCCTACGGCGTCCGGCGCCAAACCTTTTGGCAGCGGCCTCCTTTTAGCGCATCATTGCTAGTCCAATTTTTTGGCTATGTCACGTGGCTAAGCGCCCCTGCCATGCATATTTTTCGTAGCTTTGTTCAATTTGGTCAAATGTGCACCGGCGAATGCAAAAGTGCTGCGCATTCGACCATTCCGCGGCCTGCGGTCCGTCTTTCATCGGTTACGTGGATGCCGTAAGACCCAGGCCAATGCCTGCAGCTCTGGAGTCAAAATGACTGCGATCGTGAACGTCGTCGGCCGCGAAATCCTCGATAGCCGCGGCAATCCTACGGTCGAAGTGGATGTCGTGCTCGAAGACGGCTCGATGGGACGAGCCGCCGTTCCCTCAGGCGCTTCGACCGGCACGCGCGAAGCGGTCGAACTGCGCGACGGCGACAAACGACGCTTCGGCGGCAAGGGCGTTTTGAAAGCTGTCGAGGCGGTCAATCGCGACATTTTCGACGCCGTCTCCGGCCTCGAGGCCGAAGATCAGCTGAAGATCGACGAGACCCTGATCGCGCTCGACGGCACGAACAACAAGTCGAGGCTCGGCGCGAACGCCGTTCTCGGCGTCTCGCTTGCGGTCGCCAAGGCGGCGGCGGAAGCTTCGGGCCTGACGCTTTACCGTTACGTCGGCGGCGCCATGGCGAGAGTTTTGCCGACGCCCATGATGAATATCGTCAATGGCGGCGCGCACGCCGACAATCCGATCGACTTTCAGGAGTTCATGATCCTTCCTGTCGGCGCGCCCGTCGTTTGCCGAGGCGGTGCGCTGGGGCGCGGAGACGTTTCACGCGCTTAAGGCCGCGCTGAAGAAGGCCGGACACAACACCAATGTCGGCGACGAAGGCGGCTTTGCGCCAAACCTGCCGTCAGCCGAGGCGGCGCTCGATTTCTGCCTCAAGGCGGTCGAAGCGGCGGGCTTCAAACCTGGCGACGACATGGTGCTCGGGCTCGATTGCGCGGCGTCCGAGTTCTTCAAGGACGGGAAATATGTCTACGAGGGCGAAGGCAAGACGCGCTCGGTCGAGGAACAGGTCGAGTATCTCGCCAAGCTTCAAGGCGCCTATCCGATCCTGTCGATCGAGGACGGCATGGCCGAGCAGGACTGGGCAGGCTGGAAGCTGCTCACCGACAAGATCGGCGGAAAATGCCAGCTCGTCGGCGACGACATCTTTGTCACCAACGTCGAGATCCTCGACCGCGGGATCAAAGAGGGGGTCGGGAATTCGATCCTCATCAAGGTCAACCAGATCGGCTCGCTCAGCGAGACGCTGGCCGCCGTCGATATGGCGCAGCGGGCGGGTTACACCGCCGTGATGTCGCATCGGTCGGGCGAGACCGAGGATTCGACCATCGCCGACCTCGCGGTCGCGACCAATTGCGGACAGATCAAGACCGGCTCGCTCTCCAGATCGGATCGTCTGGCGAAATACAACCAGCTGATCCGGATCGAGGAGGAGCTCGGCGATCAGGCCCGCTATGCCGGGCGCGAAGCGATCAAGGCGGTCTAGAGGTTCAAGGCTCCTTGCACATTGCGCGGCGTCCGCGGCGGCGGCGATGCCGGATGATCCTTCGCATCGTATCCGAGCAAGGATCGGCTCGAGGCTTTCCTTAGGCCAAAACCTGGGACGACCGATCTCCTTCAAGCAGGACGCGTTCCAATATGATCCTCCGCGCCCGGCTCGCGCGACGGCGTCGATGTCGTGGCGATTCAGGATAAATGTAGACCGTCGTCGGATTGTCCTTCAACATCGGGATGATTTGCCGGGCGTCCGATGGCGACCAACTGGTGCAGCCGTCGCTGCGGCCGCCGGCGTAATCCACCAGCTTTCCAACCGGAACGTAACCGTCATGGTTCGCGTACGGGCTGTCCGGACTTTTTCGCAAACATATTCCCGCCAACACCTCGGCGGGATGCCCGCCGATTGCACGCTGCCTGGCGTTTGCGGCCTCGCCTTCGCCGTCAAACTGCACGAACGGGCGGAGGAAAACCGCGTCTTCTCTCGCTGAGACGCGGTAATAGCCTTTGAACGAGGTTTTCGTTTCGCTCGTCACATAGGCCCCGCCGGCCGTCAGTTCAGAGTCCATCGCATTGCCGAAGTTCTTCGCGCACCGTCTTCCGTTGGCGAAATCCGCGACGCCGTTCAAATCGCGACCGCCGCCGTGACCCGCGGAAATCGCGCGAAACGACCGGTCGGCTTCGCAAATGATGTAGAACCGGCGCCCCGCTGCGCCGCCATTCGGGCGTGTAGCGTCCATGGCGAAGTAACAGGGATTTCGAACCGCCTTCTGGAGGTAAAGCGCGCGAGCCCTCTCTAAGACCACTCGGGCGATTTGACCTTCGGCTTCGCCAACATGGGCCTGCAGCCAAGGCGGAACGTCCGACGGCTGCCCTGCCGCACAAGCTAGGCCCGAACCCGCCAAGGCGATCGCGAAGCTGAGGCTGATGGTGTTTGGAAAGCGCAATCCCAACCGCAACGGATCATCTCTCCTATCGACGCGCTCGGCCCGATGTCGGAACGATGACCATCGCCGCGACATCCAAGATACGCAAGTCGCGCGATTGTCTTGGCCGTCCGCTCGAACTGCTGAAGCACTGGTGAACAGCCGTGAAAAGCGCCTTTTATTAACTTCGCGCTAACGCTGTCCCCGCCAGGATCGGCGCATGGTGGTCAGGACTCGCCTGCGCTCGATCGTGCTGCCGATCGTTCTCTACCTCGTGCTCGGGGTCGCGAGCGGCTATCTGGTGTGGGGCGCGTCGAACGGCGAGCACGGGCTGAAGGCTAAAGTAAAATTCGACGCCGAGGCGACCGAGCTGAAAGCTCAGCTTGCCGGGCTGAAGGACGAACGCGCGCGCTGGGAGCTGCGCGTCGCCAGCCTCAGGCCGGAAAGCATAGACAAGGACCTCCTGGACGAGGAGGCGCACGCGCTGCTCGATCGCGTGGCCAAGGACGAGGTGGTCATTTTCACCGGGGCGTCGAAGCTTCGCTGAGCGGACCGCCGCAACGGCGCCATTGATGGACTAGATCGCCGCAGGGTCTTAAGACCTTCGGTCTATTGACCTGCGACACTATAATTTTTACAACCCTCGGGTGCGGATGGCCGTTTGTGGTCTATGGGAGCGAAACGGGGGTTTCCAATGAAAGTTATAGCATCGAGCGCTATTGCGCTCATTCTCTCTGCGGGGTTGGCCGGGTCTGCGCATGCTGCGCAGACACAAATCGACCTCTCGTCTCTGACGAACTCCAATATGCAAACCTACACCAACGGAACGAACTACCCGCTGGCGGGATCAACTGTGAACATCACCGGGGCGAGCGGGCCGGTTTCCTTTACGTTATCGTCTGAGGGCGGCGACGCGGACACCACAGGAGCAATCCTGGCCACTTTGCCGACCGACACCTTTGTCATCCCAATCAACGAGGCAGGCTATTCAATCGTTTATATGCTGGTGAATTCCGGATTTGGAGAGATCAACTCAACTGTTGGCTCGCTTGTCTTCCAGGACTCGGCTGGCCATTCGGATACGATCTCTTTGGAAGAAGGGGTCAATATCCGCGATCATTACATCTCCTTCAACAATGTCGCGACTGAGGTGTACGGCACGGCTCAATATCCAGGGGACGTCAAGCTCGACGCCTACGAATATTTCCTTCCCGCTTCGTTCGCTGGCAACACGCTGACCTCGATCACCCTCAACGGCGCGGCGGACACGGGCGTCCCGGACGGGGAACCCTTCATCGCCGGCATTACGCTCGCGACTGGCGGAGTGGCGCCCGCCCCCGAGCCTTCAACCTGGGTCATGATGGTTGCTGGCTTCGCGGGTCTCGGTTGGCTCGGGTTTTCGCGCCGTCGTGCGATCAGGTCCGCGGCCGCCTGATCGACTTGCAGTCACACTGCAAAAGGGCCGCCTTCGGGCGGCCCTTTTTGTTTGCGCCGCACTCTCTGCCTTTGCCCGCCTCGCATTCACCGTGTTAAAGCCGCCTTGAGATTATGGAAGGTCCGCCGCCATGAACGTCACCGCTCCAAACCGCGTCGCCGCAGCATCGATCCGTTCGAACTCGTTCTTCTCCGCGCCGCTCGCCGACGCCGATCCGGAGATCGCCCGCGCGATCGAACTCGAGCTCGGCCGTCAGCGCGACGGGATCGAACTCATCGCCTCGGAAAACATCGTGTCGCGCGCCGTGCTCGAGGCGCAGGGCTCGGTGATGACCAACAAATATGCCGAAGGCTATCCGGGCCGACGCTATTACGGCGGCTGCCAGTTCGTCGACATCGCCGAGAGTCTGGCGATCGAGCGCGCGTGCCGATTGTTCGACTGCCGCTTCGCCAACGTCCAGCCCAATTCCGGCAGCCAGGCCAATCAGGGCGTCTTCATGGCTCTGATGCAGCCCGGCGACACCTTCATGGGCCTCGATCTCGCGGCAGGCGGGCATCTCACCCATGGTTCGCCGGTCAACATGTCCGGCCGCTGGTTCAAGCCGGTCCCCTATGGGGTCGATCGGACGACCCATCGGATCGACATGGATCAGGTCGAAGCGCTTGCGCGCGAGCACAAGCCGAAGATGATCATCGCCGGCGGATCGGCCTATGCGCGCCATTGGGACTTCGAGCGCTTCCGCGCCATTTGCGACGGCAGTCGGCGCCTTTTTCGTCGTCGACATCGCCCATTTCGCCGGACTGGTCGCTGGCGGCGCCCATCCCTCCCCGTTCCCGCACGCCCATGTCGTCACCACGACCACGCACAAGACCTTGCGCGGGCCCCGCGGCGGCATGATCCTCACCAATGACGCGGACCTCGCCAAGAAGATCAATTCGGCGATCTTCCCGGGCCTGCAGGGCGGACCGCTGATGCATGTCATCGCCGCCAAGGCGGTCGCTCTACACGAGGCGCTGACGCCCGAATTCAAGGCTTACGCGCATGCCGTGGTCGCCAACGCCAAGGCGCTTGCCGAGCCGATCCTCGCCGGAGGCTACAAGCTTGTGACCGGGGGCACCGACAACCACCTGATGCTGGTCGATCTGACGCCCAAGAGCCTGACCGGCAAGGCGGCCGAGGCGGCGCTCGACCGCGCCGACATCACCTGCAACAAGAACGGCATTCCGTTCGACCCGCAAAAGCCCATGGTGACCTCAGGCATCCGCCTCGGCTCGCCCGCCGCCACTTCGCGCGGCTTCGGGACGGAGGAATTCGCCGACGTCGGCCGGATGGTGGTCGAGGTCCTGGACGGCTTGGCGGCGAACAGCGAATCGGGGAATGTGGCGGTCGAGGCGAAAGTGCGCGCGGACGTCGCCGAACTTACCCGGCGGTTCCCCATCTATTGAGGGCGCCAGACGGTCTTTGAAGGGCGGCTTCAGATGCGGTGCCCCTATTGCGGCGGCCTCGATACGCAAGTGAAAGACTCGCGGCCGACCGACGATTCCGCGTCGATCCGCCGGCGGCGCATCTGTCCCGATTGCGGCGGCCGCTTCACCACCTTCGAGCGCGTGCAGCTGCGCGAACTGCAGGTGGTCAAGAAGAACGGCCGCCGCGCGCCGTTCGACCGCGACAAGCTCATGCGCTCGGTCCAGGTCGCGCTGCGCAAGCGTTCGGTCGAGCCCGAGCGGGTCGAACGCATGATCAACGGCATCGTGCGCCAGCTCGAGAGCCAGAGCGACGGCGACATCCCGACCGACCGGATCGGCGAACTGGTGATGGAGGGCTTAAAGGCGCTCGACGACATCGCCTATGTGCGTTTCGCCTCGGTCTACCGCGATTTCCGCGAGGCGCGAGACTTCAACGCCATCGTCGGCGAGCTGGAGGCGGAGCCCGAGCCCGAGCCGCCCGGCCAAGGAAGCGCCGCGCCAGCGCCGGAACGCCCCGGCGACATGAGCGAAAGCGCAGCCGCAGACCCGCATGAGGATCTGCGCTGGATGGAGGCGGCGCTCAATCTGGGATCGCGGTCGCTCGGCCTTGCGGCCCCCAACCCCGCTGTCGGCGCGATCCTGGTGAAAGACGGGGCGGTCGTCGGGCGCGGGGCGACAGCGCCGGGCGGAAGGCCCCACGCCGAGCGGATCGCGATTGCCGAAGCTGGCGAGGCGGCGCGCGGCGCGACGCTCTACGTGACGCTCGAGCCCTGCTCGCATTTCGGCGCCTCGCCGCCCTGCGTCGACGCCATCATCGCGGCCGGTCGTGGCCCGCGTCGTCTCGGCGATGGAAGACCCCAATCCGCTCGTCGGCGGACAGGGACACGCGCGGCTGAGAGACGCGGGGATCGCCGTCTCGGTCGGCGCTGGCGCGGCTCAGGCGCGACGCGACCATCTGGGCCATATCTTGCGCGTGACAGCAGGGCGGCCGTGCGTGACGCTCAAGCTTGCGGAGACCGCGGACGGGTTCGCCTCCGCCGGCTCCAACGATGCGCGCCTGCGCATCACCGGACCGATCGCCGACCTTCGCGTGCAAGTCATGCGCTCGACCCACGAGGCGATCATGGTTGGGGTCGGCACGGCCTTGGGCGACGATCCGGCCCTGACCGTGCGGCTGAATGGGCTCGATCGCAGGCCGCTGCGCGTGGTCCTCGACACCCATCTGCGCCTGCCCGAAGGCTCGCGGCTCGCCGCAACGGCGAGGGATGCGCCGACGCTGGTCATCGCAGGAGCGACGGCGCCGGACGAAGCAGCCCGGCGGCTTGAGGACCTTGGCGTGATGATCGAGCGCGTCCCCCTCGACGCGGAGGGCCATGTCGATCTCCATCAAGCCTTGCGGGCGCTCGCGGCGCGCGGGATCACCCGCGTGTTCAGCGAGGGCGGACCCATGGTCGCGGCGCGGCTCATCGCGCTTGAGCTCGCCGACGAAGTCGCGCTCATCACGGCCGACAAGCCGCTCGGCCGGCCCGGCGTCGCCGCGCTCGACCCCGAGGCCCGCGCGGCGCTGCTCGACGGATCACGATATCGTCCGGTTGAGACGCTGGACTACGGGCCGGACACGATGCGGCTCTGGCAGCGGGTGGACAGGCCCGAGGGCGGGTCGCTTCTAGGGTGCTGCGCTCTTGAGCCGCCCTGGCGATCGGTTCCTGGATCGTCTGTTTGGATTGTCTTGGCCGCTCACGTTTCTTGCCAAAACCCCCGATTTTAGGGGTTGGATTTGTTTGGATTTCCTTGGATTCTCTCGTCCGAATCGTGACTTTTCAATGGGTTACGCGGATAAAACCGAACAAAACTTTTTCTCGTCGCCTCCTGGCGTTCGAAGCGCGAGAGCGCGTGTTCGAAGCCATTCGGAACGACTGCATTGTTCATGAGGCAAGCGTAATTCACTTTCTGGTTTTCGGCAAGAGCTTTGTCGTTCCGAGGGCGCCGCTATTTTTTAACAAAACTCACTTAGAGATGACCTCCTCGATCGAGCTGGCGCCGCGGTCTACGCCGGAGCGATCAGGCGCGACGCTCAGGACGCGGGCGCAATCTTCAGGAACATCCGAGGTGAGAAACAATGAATAAGACGCTGATCGCGCTGACATTTGCCGGCGCGCTTGCGGGGCTTGGCGCGGGGAGCGCCGACGCCTGCACCTCGATGATCTTCAAGGCGGAGGACGGCACGCGCATCTATGCGCGGACGATGGAATGGGGCGCCTCCGATCTCAAATCCGAGATGATGCTCGTGCCTCGAGCAATGGCGTTCTCGTCCGCGCTCGGCGACGGCAAGACCGGCGCGGCGTGGAAGAACCCATATGGCTTCGTCGGCGTGAACGCGGCCGGTCTCGCCTATGCGACCGACGGCATGAACGAAGCCGGGCTGACCGTTGGCGCGCTCTTCTTTCCGGGCTTCGCCAAATACCAGGAGGTGAAGGCCGACGAACTGGCGACCACCGTCAGCAATGTCGATCTCGTCAATTACATCCTGAGCAACTTCAAGACCGTGGATGAAGTGCGCGAGGCGATGCCGAAGATCCGGGTGGTGCGCAACGCCGAGATCGAAAAGGAGTTCGGCACGCCCCTGCCCCTGCATCACATCGTGAGCGACGCGACCGGCGCCTCGATCGTCATCGAGTACATGGACGGCCAGTTGAGCATGACCGACAACAAGGTCGGCGCGATGACCAACTCGCCCGGTTATGACTGGCATCTCTTGAACTTGCGGAACTATGCGAACCTGACGCCTCAGGCCGCGCGACCGCATGAGCATCGATGGCGTTTCGCTCGCGCCCTTCGGAGCGGGAAGCGGCATGCTCGGATTGCCGGGCGATTTCACGCCGCCTTCGCGGTTCGTGAGAGCCGTCGCCTTCGTCAACACCATGATCCCGGCCAAGGACGCGGCCGACGCCGTCAACGCCGCGTCGGTGATGCTCAACAACTTCGACATTCCGAAGGGGCTGGTGCGCGAAGGCAGCGCCGAGGATTTTCATCTCGGCTACACGCAATGGTCGGTCATCGCCGACATGAGCCACAAGGTCTATTATTATTGGACGATGTACGACCGCAGGATGCGTTCGGTCGATCTTTCCAAACTGGACTTCGCGGGTAAGGCCATTTCCTCTTTCCCGCTCGATAAAGTCCGCACCGAAGACATTCAGGACCGCTCGGCCGACTTCCCGCACTGATCTGACGCGTCCGACCGCACCGCGCGATCTGGATGGCCCGCCAAAGCGGGCGTCCAGATCTTCATCAAGATCCGCCTGGATTTCCGCTTGCGCGGGAATGACAAGATGGAATTACGCCGTTTGGGAATCGGTCGCACGTCTTCGCGCAGCCTTCGCTACCCTGAGTTCCGGGCGCGCCTCGGCGAGTACCCCTGAGAGCGCGACCGCAAGCCCCCATCTGTTCCGGTCAGTGGCCATGCCAGGCATCTGCGTAGCGTGAACGGGCGTGCTTCGACTTTTCGACGGCCAGGGTCCCTTCGCGATTGGCGCACGCGCAAGCGCCCCATACACTTAATCGGCTTGGTGACGATTTGCCGCGGCGCTTAACTATTTGCCCGCCCCCACGCTAGCCGGGGTCGGGACGGAACGGCAGGGGCGCGACCCCGATCACCCGCCCGGCGGCGTCGGTGGTCAATTTGCCTTTCGACTGATCCAAGAGGACCAGTTCGTTCCCGAAGGGATCGCGAACCCGGGCGCATCGGCCAATTGCGATGTCAAACGGATGCTGCGAGGCCTCGCCGCCGGCGCTCAAGAAGAAGGCAAACGCCTCGTCGACATCTTCAACCAGAATATCGGTTTCGGGACCGATGTTGAGGTGCGCTACCAGCTCCGCGTCGGTGTCAGGAAGGGCAAAGCCAACCGCTTCATCGGTTCGCCACAAGACGCGATGTCCCAGACGATCGCGATAGAACGATATCGCCGCATCAAGATCGGCGACGCGAAGCATATGATTGTCGAGCTTTCGAAACAGGGGCCCGCTCAAGCTCATCGAGAATCGATCCTCCCCCTCGCCGCGATGTGTCGTTGGCCCTACCTCTTCGCTGCGGCGAGGATCGGCCCTGCCCCGTCCGCCTGCACGATCGCCGCCTCGGCGAGACCGGGATCGCTCCGCCAGGCACCGGGAAGGTCGCCGCTTCGCCTCGCCATTTGCCCAGCAGGACCATTTCGCGCACCACATGCTTATAGGGCAGTGTGTGGCCGGCGTTCTCGCCGCGCGGAATCGTGACCTCGACCGCGTGCGGAATATAGCGCGCGAGCCAGACGTCGGCGCCGCCGGCTGGCGCGGCCCCCGCCCCCACCGTCACAGCCCCGCCGGAGAAGCCAAGGCTCGGGCCGCCTGCGCCGCGATCGCCGCGGCTCATAAGTCCAGCGAGCGCGCCAGGCTCCAGCCCATCGCCCTCGACCCGGCCGTTGACGACGACCTGGGGCGTATAGACGTTCTCGCCATGGCCCATGGCTTTGGCATAGGCGAACTGGCGCGCCGTCCAGGCGGGCTTTGAGAACGTGTCCTTCCAGCCGAGCCGGTCCCAGTAGTCGACCTCAAACGAGAGCGCGAGCACGTCCGAACGATCGCTGATCGCCCCAACATTGGCCTCGGCCGGCGGGCATGACGAGCAGCCCTGGCTCTGGAACAGTTCGATCACGGTCGGGTGCGCGGCGTCGCCCGCGAGCGCAAGACGCGACGGGAAGGCGATGAGACCCAAGGCCGCGATCGCAACGCCGATTTTTCTCAAGGCCATCATGGCTCACCGTTCCTGCGAAGCGGCGCGCGAGCGCGCGGTTCAAGGCGCATTCGCCGGCAGGCAGGATTTGTTACCTCAGACCTAACGCGTCTCGCGATGGCCGCCGGTCTTGGCCCGAGCTATGGAAGCGCATGGCTCGAACCGATTTCCGAACCCCCCGCCTTTACGTTTCCCAAGACTTGGCCGAGGGGGCCGAGGTCAAGCTCGATCCTCAGCAGACGAATTATCTCGTCAATGTGCTGCGCCTCGGCGCCGGCGCTCCCGTCCTTCTGTTCAATGGCCGGGACGGCGAGTTCTCCGCCAGCCTCGCCACGAGCTCGCGCAAGGCGGCCTCGCTCGCCGTCGGCGCGCGGACAAGGGCCCAGGAGGCGCCGCCGGACGTCGACTATCTGTTCGCGCCGCTCAAGCACGCCCGGCTCGACTATATGGCGCAGAAGGCGGTCGAGATGGGCGCGCGCCGCTTGCGGCCGGTCATCACCCGGCACACCCAGGTCTCCCGGGTCAACCTTGAGCGTCTGCGCGCCAACGCAATCGAGGCTTGCGAACAGTGCGGCGTGATCTGGATTCCGGAGATTGCGCCGGTCGAACCGCTTGCCGAAGCGCTTAAGCGCTGGCCGCCGGAGCGGCTCCTCGTCTTCTGCGACGAGGAGGCGGAGCAGGCGAGCCCGCTCGACGCACTCGCGAACCGCGCGCGCCGACGGCGGCGTCGGCCTCTTGATCGGGCCGGAAGGCGGCTTCGACGACGACGAGCGCGCCGCGATCCTCTCGGCGCCGCGGGTGCTGCGCCTGAGCCTCGGACCGCGGATCCTGCGCGCGGACACGGCCGCGGTCGCGGCGCTGGCGCTTATCCAGGCGACGCTCGGCGATTGGCCGAAAAGCACACGAACTTTAGTTTACATCATCACCGGGCGCGTTTGCCATTTTGCCGCCATGATGTGGCTTCATCCCGACGACAATGATTCACAATTCCATGGCCGCGTCGCGCAGGGTCGCTCGGATAGTTGGAGCGCTCAGCGCATGCCTTGTTGGCGGTCATTGTGGGAAGTCTGCCGAATATGGCAGTCGCCGGCAGCGCCATCGTGCCGGACCCTCAGCCCCCGCTGCGTGGGTCGTATTGCGGGGGATCAAACGAGGATACGGCGGCGCCTGTCCGAGCCGGATGCGCGCGGATCAGCGGCTATATCACTGCAGGCGCGCGTTTCGGGTCCGACGAGCGGATTGGCGGCAGGCACGACCCGTTCGCGCCGATCGGTGAGCCGGCAATCGCCGGCAACCAGGCTTCCGGCCTCACGATTGTCGGCGCGCCCTTGAGCGGCGACCGCTTCTTGGCGCCCACGAGCTCAGGCGACATCGCGCGCTGAGGCCGAGCGCCAGCGCCGAGCGCTGAACTAAAACGCCGCCTCGTCAAACGCCGGCTCGACCGAGCGGCCCCAAGGCCCTTCGTAACGCTCAATCCAATGCCGCGCCGGCTCGCGGCCGCTCTCGGCGATCGCCTCGAGGGGACGAAGGTGGATGGTCTCGTCCTCGCCCTTCGCGTTGAGGCGGGCGCGCCGCTTGAGGCCGCCGTGGGCGATCGCCAGCATGTCCATCGCGACCGAACGCAGGTCCCGGCCGCGGATCTCGGCGGCGAGCCCAAGCAGCGGCGCATCGTCGCGCAGCTTCTGCCGGTCGTCGGCGGTCCAGCCTTCGATCAGCGCCTCGGCCGCCTGAAGCGCGCTCGGATCGTAATAGAGGCCGGCCATCAGCGCCGCGAGCGCGACGATGCGCTCCGGCGGGCCGACGTCGGCGCCGCGCATTTCGAGGAAGCGCTTGAGCCGCACCTCGGGGAAGATCGACGACAGGTGGTTCGCCCAATCGGCGAGCGTGGCGCGCTCGCCCGGCGCTTGCTTGAGCCGGCCGGCGAGCAAATCGCGAAAACTCGCTCCCGCCACGTCCTGATAGTGGTCGCCGCGCTTCACGAAATAGAGCGGCACGTCGAGCGCGTAGTCGACGTAGCGCTCGAATCCCATGCCGGGCTCGAAGGCGAAGGCGAGCATGCCGGTGCGCGCCGGATCGGTGTGACGCCAGATCTCCGAGCGAGCCGTCACAAGTCCGTTGAGCTTGCCGTCGGTGAACGGCGAATTGGCGAACAAGGCGGTCATCGCGGGCTGCAGCGCCAGGCCCACGCGCATTTTTGCGACCATGTCCCGCTCGCTTGCGAAGTCGAGATTGGCCTGCACGGTCGAAGTGCGAAACATCATGTCGAGGCCGCGGGTTCCGACCTTCGGCATATAGCGGGCCATGATCGCGTAGCGACTTTTTGGCATGACCGGCGTCTCGGCGAGCGACCATTTGGGGCTCATGCCGAGCGTGAGAAAGCCGATGCCAAGCGGTTCGGCCACTTTGCGGCAAGCGGCGAGATGACGATCGAGCTCGGCGGCGGTTGCGTGCGCGTCGTAGAGCGGCGCGCCGGAGAGCTCAAATTGGCCTCCGGGCTCAAGCGAGATGGCGCCCTCGCCCTTGGCGTCGTAGAGGCCGATCAGGTTTTCGCCGTCCTCAATGCGCTCCCAGCCAAGATGGGCGCGCATGCCTTCCAGAAGCGCCCGGATCCCTCGCTCACCGCCATAGGGAACAGGAGAATGATCGGCGCGGTAGAAAGGGATCTTCTCGTGTTCCGTGCCGACCCTGAAGGGTCCGTCCGGTTTGCACCCCGCCTCGAACCAGGCGACGAGCGCGTCGCGCGATTCGACGACTTCACTATCGACGACGTCCCGAGCCATAAAGGCGCTTACCCCCTCGGCCGGCGAGCCGGCGAACCGGCTAGATAGTCGCGCCGCTCCGACAATGCAAAGGGCGACGGGAAAGATACAGAAACGCGCCCGGCCTTCGGACCGCCTTAACCGTTACGGCAGGCGCTTGCCGCGAAGCCAAAAGTCTTCGCTCGGTCTCATCCTGTGTTAGGAACTTTCAGGCCTGATGCGGGTGAATTTCAAGGATACCCGTCATGACCAAGCTGTTGCGCCGGTTCATGCTCTGCCGCCAGGGGGTGACGGCGATCGAGTATGCGCTCATAGCTTCGCTCATCGCGATCGTGATCGTGACCGGTGTCGGCACGGCCGGAACCCAGCTGAGCTCAAGCTTCACCCATATCGCGAGCGCCTTTCCGTAACGGCGCGCGCCTTCCTCAGGGCGTTTTCGCCGCCGGCCGTAACTCAGCCCGAACGCGCGCCGTCCATCGCCTTCGCGAGCCGCCACGTCACCGCATAAGCGGTCGCCACGGCGATCAATCCGAACACTGCCGCTCCAAGCGCGAAGCCCATCATGCCGCCCTGCACGCCGCCGTAACGCGCCCCAACGGTGACGAACGGAATCGTCCCCAGCGTGGCGCGCGCCCAGTTGAACGCCATCGACAGCACCGGAAAGCCGAGATTGTTGAACGACACATTGGCCACGAACAGGCACGCCAGGAAGACCCAGGCGACCACGCCGTACCGACAGTAGAAAGCGATATATTGCGCGCTCTCGCCCTTGGCCTCGAATGCGGCGATAAGCGCCGGCTCGGCCAGCGCCAGAACCGCCCAGGCGAAGAGAACGTAGCCGATCGAGAGAATGAAGGAATCGGTCAGCGTCCGCTGCACCCTGTCCATGAGTTTCGCGCCATAGTTCTGGCCGATGATCGGCCCGACCGACGCGGTGAGGGCGAAAACGACCCCGAACGCCACCGGTGTCACCCGATCGATGACGGCCGATGCGGCGATCGCCGGCTCGCCGAAATCGGAGAAGATCCTGAGCGTATAGGCCGAGCTGACCGGCGCCGCCATATTGGCCATGATCGCCGGAAATCCGATCGCCATGATCGGACCGAAGTCGCCGCGCGCGGCGTTGAGCTTCGGCGTCGCGACGAGATCGTGCACGCCGACGGCGCCAAGCCAGCCAACGCCAAGCAGGATCAGGCGCGACAGCACCGTCGCCCAGGCGGCGCCATAGACTCCGAGCCCAAGTCCGAAAATGAGCAGCGGATCGAGAAAAGCCGTGGCGATCCCGGCCGACAGCGTCACATACATCGCCCGGCGCGCATCGCCGACGGCGCGTAAGATCCCCGCAAACGTCATGCCGACTGCGAGCGGCACATTGGCTGGAATGCTGATGGCGATGAATTTCGAGGCGACCTCGGCCGATTCGCCGTGGCCGTGCAAAACCGTAGTCAGGATCCAATCGCGCAACAGGAACATTGCCGCAGCCATCACTGCGGAGAAGACGGCGGTGATGATGAGCGAGGACGCAGCGAGGCGCCTTGCGCGCGGCCGGTCGCCAGCGCCGAGCGCGCGCGAGACCGTCGCCGAGGCCGCGATGGTCAGCCCGATGTTGATCGACATGACGAAGAACGTCATCAGGCCGACATAACCGACGGCCGCTTTGAACGCCTGATCGCCGAGCTTCGACACCCAGAACAGCGACAGCAGATCGACGACGAACACCGCCATCAAGCCGATGGCGCCGGTCGCGGTCATCACGGCGACGTGGCGCATCAACGACCCGTGGGTGAACACGGGCCGCTTGTCATGGGCGGCTTGGGGGGCGTTCAAGGCAGCTTCCTATTTCGCCAGCGCGGCGCGGTCTTAAAGCCTGGCGGCCCGAGGAAGCTAGGGGCGAGACTGGCATCCTATCGTCGAAGCGGTCGGAAGAACGCTCGTATATCTTCGGCCAACAGCGCCGGTTCCTCCAGTGCGGCGAAGTGACCCCCGCGCGGCATCTCGGTCCAGCTCTGCACGTTGTAAAAGCGTTCAGCCCATTCGCGCGGAGGGGTGGAGATATCCTTTGGGAATAAGGCGAAACCCACCGGAGTTTTTGACGAGCCGACCCAACCCTTCGCGGCTTCCATCGTCCAGCGCAGCGCGCCTGCCTTCATGACGTCACGATACGGCTGGAACGATGACTCGATGGTTTGTGTCGTCCAGTAAAGCATGATGTTTGTCAGCAATTCGTCTTTTGTGAAGCGCGTCTCGATGTCGCCGGCGCAATCGCTCCATTCATAGAACTTTTCGACAATCCAGGCGGCTAGACCCGCAGGCGAATCGTTGAGCGCAGGCGCTGCCGTGCGCGGCCGCGTGCCCTGGATCATCGCGTATGCGCCGCCGTCCTTTCGGAACCGCTCGATCTCGTCCAGATATTTCCGTTCGGCCGTCGAGAGTTGGTCGGGCTTCTGGAAGACGTGCCAGAACGGCACGTCGGTGAGGTGGATGCCGACCACCGACCCTGCATAACTCCGCGCCAGGTGCTCGGTGACGGTGCTGCCCCAATCGCCTCCATGCGCGCCGAACTTTTCATAGCCGAGTTCGTCGACCATCAGCCTGCGCCACAGGTCGCCAAAGCCGAACAGTCCCCCCTTGTCCGCTCTCGCCTCAGAAAAGGCGTATCCTGGCAAGCTCGGCGCGACGACATCGAACGCGTCCGCCGGGTCCCCGCCATGCGCGGCGAGGTCGGTGAGCAGAGGTATCAACTTGTAAAAGCGAAAGAAGGAATCGGGATAGCCGTGCGTCAGAATAAGCGGCAGGGGCGCGGGGCCGCGACCTTTTTCGTGAATCAGGTGCAAGGAGGCGCCATCGACGGTTCCCCGCAAATGTCGGAAGTCATTAAGCTTGGCTTCGTGCCTGCGCCAGTCGTAGCCAATGCGCCAATAGTCGATAAGTTCGCCCAGATAGGCGGGGTCAGTTCCCTCTTCCCATCCCGCTTTCTCAACGCTTCCGAGCCGCACAGCGCCTAGGCGACGGCTGAGATCCTTGAGAACGTCATCCGGAATCGCGATTTTAAATGGCTCAAGCAAAGCGCTCTCCTAGCCGGTTCGCTCCGAAAGAACGGAAGAGCTTTTAGGAAAGTTCCCTAGACGATCGCGGCTCGGCTGAGCGGGAACCGATTGTTTTTTATTTGACCATCGGCGGCGCTCGCCCTATCGGATCGAGCGAAAGCTGCTTCCGGCGGCAAAGGGAGGGGAAACATGCGCATTCGTCATATTGCAATTGCCTCGGCGTTGTCGCTCGCGGCTTTCGTGTCTGCAGAATCCGGCGCGCTGGCCCAGCAGGCCGAGGCGATGAAATATTGCAAGCCGGACGTTGCGCGGCTTTGCCCCGGCGTCCAGATGGGCGGCGGGCGCATCATCGCCTGCCTCAAGGAACACAAAATGGAAATCAGCGTCGGCTGCGGTAAGGCGCTGCAGGCGATGAAAGCGAAGATGGGCACGTAAGGACGGCGCTTTCGCGCCGCCGAACCGTCATTGCGAGGGAAGCGAAGCAATCCAGGGGAACGCCGGGCACCCTACGATCTCTGGATCGCCCTCGCTCCTCGCGATGACGACTTAATCCGAGCGCGCCGCCCCTCAGAACCGCTCGTTCACCATTTCCTCGCTCTTGGCCCATAGCGCCTTGGCTGTCTCGGGATTGAGCGCGTAGGGCTTGACGCCGGCGCGCTTGGCGGCGTCGGGCTCGATCTCCGCGACGTGGCAATCCTCACAATAACGGCCGCCGACCTCATCGGCCGCCGCAACCGCGCCCGCCCAGACCGACGTCGCCGCGCCCTGCGGAATGCTCTTGAACTTGAAGTCCGGCTCGCCCGCAGCGCGTGTCGCCGCACTGACGCGTTCGATGAGCTGCTTCATCCCCTCGTCGCCGATATGACGGGAAAGCTCGGTCTGGATGCCGCCGGGATGGACGGCGGTCGCGCGCACTCCGTTCGCCTTATGGCGTCGATCGAACTCGACGGCGAACAGGATGTTGGCGGTCTTCGACCGGCCGTAAGCCGCCCATGGATCGTAGGGCGTGCGCTCGAAATCCGGGTCGTTAAGATCGACGTCGGAATAGCGATGGCCGGCCGACGACAGATTGACTAGCCGCGAACCCGGCTTCATCAGCGAAGCAATGCGGTTGACCAGCACGAAATGGCCGAGATGGTTGGTGCCGAACTGGGTCTCGAACCCATCCGCGGTCTTGCCATAGGGGCAGGCCATGACGCCGGCGTTGGCGATGACAAGGTCGAATGGCTTGCCGTTGTCGACGAGCGCGTTGGCGCAAACGCGAACGCTGTCGAGCGACGCAAGATCAAGCTCGACCAGCTCAAAGCCGCCGCCGTTGGCGCCTGCGCGCACGCCCGCGGTCGCCGCTTTGGCCTTGCTCAGATCGCGCGCCGCGCCCACGACGTCTGCGCCATGCGCAGCGAGCGCCCGCGCCGTTTCCACGCCAAGGCCGGCTGACACCCCTGTCACAAGCACGCGCTTGCCCTTCAGGTTCACACCCTCGAGCACGTCGTCAGTGGTGGATGTCGCGCCAAAGTTCTTTGCTGCGATGGTTTGATCGAGTGGAGGCATACGGATCTCCTGGATGTGGGGTCGTGCAGCGACCTGCTGTTGAAATGAGAGACGAAGCTCGCAGTGTGGCTCAGGCGAAGCGCTCGCCGACCATCTGCTCGCTCTTCGCCCACAAAGCCTGGGCGCGCTCGGGATTGAGCGCATAGGGGCGCACGCCGGCGAAAGTGAAGCCTTGCGCGTCGATGACTTCCGCGACGTGACAATCCTCGCAATAGCATCCACCGACCGCGTCAGCTCTCGCGACCGCCGCCGCCCAAACCGAGGTCGCCGCTCCCTGCGGGACCGATTTGTAGGTAATCGGTTTCGCGCCCGGTAGTCGCCCGACCTGCGTCATGATTTCGGTCAGCTCACGTCGCGCCACGTCGTCCAGATAGCGGCTGAGTTCGGTCTGAATAGCGCCGGGATGAAGCGCGGCGGCGCGGATTCCACGATCCTTGTGGCGGCGGTCGAACTCGACCGCGAACAGGATGTTGGCGGTTTTCGAACGGCCGTAAGACGCCCATGCGCTATAGGGCGTGCGCTCGAAATTCGGATCGTCGAGATCGACGTCCGAAAGTTGATGGCCGGCTGACGACAGATTGACGAGCCGCGAGCCCGGCTTCATCAGCGATGCGATCCGATTGACCAGTACGAAATGGCCGAGATGGTTGGTGCCGAATTGCGTCTCGAATCCGTCCGCGGTCTTGCCTGATGGCGTCGCCATGACGCCGGCATTGCAAATGACGAGATCGAACGGCTTGCCATTAGCGACGAGCGCGTCGGCGCAGGCCCGGACGCTCGCAAGCGAAGCAAGATCGAGCTCAACGAGTTCGAGGCTGCCGCCGTTCGCGGCGTCGGCGCGCACCGGCGCGGTCGCCGCTTTGGCCTTTGTCAAATCGCGCGCGGCGCCGACGACCTCGGAGCCGTGCGCCGCCAGCACGCGCGCCGTCTCCACGCCAAGGCCGGCCGACACGCCGGTGATCAGCACGCGCTTGCCGTTCAACTTCACGCCGTCCAGCACCTCGTCGGTGGTGGATGCGGCTCCAAAGGATTTCGACATGATCGTCTCCAGGTTCAAAAGCGAAGTTCGTCCTCGCTTCGGGGCGGGCGGAGGATTGCCAAGGGCGCGAAGCAGGAATAAACGGAGGATGCCTCCGTTCGATATACGGAGGGACCCTCCGTTTGGCAAGAGGACACGCGAAATTTGAGCGCCGACGTCACGAGCCGCTCCCGTCGTGGCGGCGGTAGGGAAGCGCTCGGCACAGCGCGGAAGCCCCGCGCCGACGCCCAGCGCAACCGCGACGGTCTGCTTGAGGCGGCCAAGGCGGCATTCGCGGAAGTGGGGCCGGAGGCGAGCCTCGACGAGATCGCGCGGCGGGCGCGCGTCGGGATCGGCACGCTTTACCGGCACTTCCCGACCCGCGACGCGATCGTCGAGGCGGTTTATCGCCGCGAGGTCCAGCAATTGGCCGACGCCGCGCCCCGCCTAGCCGACTCCCTGCCCCCGGTGGAGGCCTTGCGCGCCTGGATGCGGCTCTTCATCGATTACATCGCCGCCAAGAAAGTCATCGCGCCGGCTCTCAAATCGCTGGTCGGCGGCGGCTCGGCGCTCTATGCCGATTCGGGCGCGCGGATCACTGAGGCGATGGGTCTCCTCGTCGAGCGCGCGCGGGCAAGCGGCGACATCCGTACCGACGCTGATTCCGCCGACCTCCTACGCGCGCTGATTGGCTTTGCGTACGTCAATTCGGCGCCAGACTGGGAGGCGAGCGCCCTGCGCCTTATCGACCTTTTGATCGATGGCTTAAGGTCGGAGGGCGGCGAAAAGCGACATCGTGGCGTCCAGCCATGAACGGCGCGCGGCGCGATCAAAAGCAAGGGCCTAGCCGCAACGGCTGTCTTGCTGCATGAGGAGCGGGTGATGGACATCAAGCGAGCGGGTTCGAGCGCATCGACCAAAGGACCGGCGGAATATTTCACCGGAATCGTCCGCATCGATCCCTTGTTCTCAGTAGCTGCCCCCGCGCGCGGGGCCGGCAACGCCGTCACGTTCGAGCCTGGAGCGCGCACGGCCTGGCATACGCACCCGCTCGGTCAGGTCCTCATCATCACGATGGGCTGCGGACGGGCGCAGCGCGAGGGCGGTCCGATCGAAGAGCTCCGCCCAGGCGACGTCGTCGTCTTCGCGCCGGGCGAGAAACACTGGCATGGCGCCGCCCCCACCACCGCCATGACCCACATCGCCATCCAGGAGGCGCTCGACGGCAAGGCGGTGGAGTGGATGGAAAAGGTCAGCGACGAGCAATATCGAGGCTGAGGGCCCGTTTCGCCAATTCCGCGGGCATGGCTTTCGATCGCCATGTCGGCGCGAACCCCTGAGTGAACCCGCGAAAAAGCCGACCGACCGATCGTCACGACGCGCTGCCGAAGTGTGATCCGCGTCACACTGTTCCATGGTGACTTATGCTTTAACGCCATGATGAGATGGACTGCCAAGTACGGCAAAAATAGCGGGCAGCCCGGAGAGGCAAAGATGTCGCGCAATCTAACGAATTCCGGCCTTTACGACGCGAACATGATCGACGGCCGGAACGAGCGACCGTTGACGATCGCCTTTGCGACGATCGTGACGATGTGGCTGCTTGGGTTTGGGTTGGTTTTCGTGTCGACTCACGTTAGTGCCGAGTCCCACCAAATGGCCCAACGCGCAGCGCCGATCGCTGGGTCGATCGACAAGTGATAGGCCCGACGGCGGTCGCCCACCGACGCGATACCGAGCCGACCCCGGCAAGCGAGAAACGCTGACCGGCCCATCAAGGTGTCGGTGTCGGAGTGTGATCTGCATCACATCCTGTTGCGGCGAGTTATGGTTAAGTAAGCTTAGAAAGTGAACCGCCCTGGGGGGACAAACGGCGGTAAATATGGAGAGCGACGATGTCGCAGCACTTAGCGAATTCAGGCCTTTACGATGAGGGCCTCATAGACCACCGAAACGCGCGGCCCTTGACGATCGCTTTTGCGACGATTGTGACGGTTTGGATGCTGGCGTTCGGCCTGGTTTCCGTCTCGGGGCAACTCAACGCGCAGTCTCGCAGCCTCGCGAACGGCTGTGCGGCGGCAATCTCGACAATGGTTAAATAGAGCCGGAGGGCTCTTCAAACCGCGCCCGCGGCGCTTGCATCGCCCCGGGCTTTCGCGTAAGTGACGCCCGTTGAAAACCGCCCGGCTGTTAAGGGCTGCCGTGGCGGTTTTTTCGCTCGTTCCGATGCGAACGGGGCTCTGGCCCCGGCAAATTCAAAAAGGCGTCAAGCCTTAAGGAGAGCCAAATGCCCAAGTTGAAGACCAAATCGGGCGCGAAAAAGCGCTTCAAAATCACCGGGACCGGCAAGGTCGTCTACGCCCAACGCGGCAAGCGCCACGGCATGATCAAGCGCACGCCCAAGCAGATTCGCGATCTGCGCGGCACGTCGGTTCTGTTCAAGACCGACGGCGACAAGGTCAAGAAATTCTTCCTGCCGAACGGCTGAACCTTTTCCCGGAGATTTGAACGATGGCACGCGTCAAAAGGGGCGTAACCGCCCACGCCAAACACAAGAAGGTGCTTAAGGCCGCCAAGGGCTTCTTTGGCCGGCGGAAGAACACGATCCGCGCCGCCAAGGCCGCCGTCGACAAGTCGATGCAGTATGCCTATCGCGACCGCAAGAACCGCAAGCGCGAGTTTCGTGCTTTGTGGATTCAGCGCATAAATGCGGCGGTGCGCGAGCACGGGCTGACCTACAGCCGCTTTATTTCCGGCCTTGCCACGGCGGGGATCGAAGTCGACCGCAAGGTGTTGTCCGACCTCGCCATTTCCGAGCCCGCGGCGTTCGCCGCGATTGTCGAGCAGGCGAAGGGCTCGCTGCCGAAGGCCGCCTAAAGCGGCCTTATCGCCTTCCCCGCCCCAATCGCGAGGGAGGGCTTAGGCGAGGCCAGTATCCTTCCCGTTGGATGGGAAGGAAAGCGAGCGGCCTCGCCGGGAGTCCCAGAGGAATGTCGGACCTTTCCGCCCTTGAACGGGAGACGCTGGCCGCGATTGAAAGCGCGCCGGATGAAAACACGCTCGAGGCTGCGCGCGTCGCTGCGCTGGGCAAGAAGGGATCGATTTCCGCGCTGCTCGCGACGCTTGGCAAGCTTGCGCCGGACGAGCGGAGGACTCGCGGCGCGGCCATCAATGCCCTGAAGGATCAGGTCACAGAAGCGCTCGCGGCGCGACGCGTGGTGCTCAAGCGCGCGGGGCTTGAGGCCCAGCTCAAGCGCGAGGCGCTCGACGTCACGCTGCCAGTCCCCCTTCCCGGCGTCGAAACGGGGCGCATCCATCCGATCAGCCAGGTGATGGACGAGATTATCGCCATTTTCGCCGAGATGGGCTTTTCCGTCGCCGAAGGGCCGGACATCGAGAGCGACGACTACAATTTCACCAAGCTTAACTTCCCGCCCGGCCACCCGGCGCGTGAGATGCACGACACTTTCTTTCTGGAGCCCGATGAGAAGGGCGAGCGGAAGGTTCTGCGCACCCACACGAGCCCGGTGCAGGTGCGCACGATGCTCAGCCAAAAGCCGCCGATCCGGGTCATTTGTCCGGGGCGCACCTATCGGCGTGACGCCGACCAGACGCATACGCCGATGTTTCACCAGATCGAAGGCCTGGTGATCGACCAGAGCGCGACGCTCGCCAATCTCAAGTGGGTGCTCGAGGAATTCTGCAAGGCTTTCTTCGAAGTGCCCCATGTCGGCATGCGCTTCCGCCCGAGCTTTTTCCCGTTCACGTCTCCCTCGCTCGAGGTCGATATCCAGTGCCGCCGTTCGGGCGGGGAAATTCGCTTCGGCGAGGGCGATGATTGGCTCGAAATCCTCGGCTGCGGCATGGTCCATCCCAACGTGCTGACCAATTGCGGTCTCGACCCTGAGGTGTACCAGGGCTTCGCCTGGGGCATCGGCCTCGACCGCCTGGCGATGCTCAAATACGGCCTGCCGGATCTGCGCGACTTCTTCGATGCAGACTTGCGCTGGATCAACCACTATGGCTTCAAGCCGCTCGACGTCCCGACGCTTGCGGGAGGATTGAGCGGGTGAGCGAGCGCCCGAGGCTCACTGGAGATTGCGATGAATTTTGACGCCTTTGGACCATTCTCTCTTACAGTGCGCGCGGATCGAACAATAGATAAGGGCGAATTTTGGCACGACGTGAAGCAAAACCAGCCCGGACTAGAGAATGCGCGCGGCTGTTATATATTCGTACTTGGTGGGGGCGAGACTGAAAAGCCTTGGTATGTCGGAAAAGCTCAGAGACAGAAATTTGAGGATGAGATTTTTACGCACCACAAGACTGACATATACAATGGGTCAATTCCATCTTCAGGGGTTACTCCGAAGGCCGGGATTTATTTGATCGCGCACCTGGATCAAAAGGGCCGATTTCATCGGCCCGGAGGAGCTCCGCGAACCATTGCTTTCGTTGAGAAACTGCTTATCGGCATGGCTTATGCTTGCAATCGCGAGCTCAGGAACAAGCTCGATACAAAGATTCTGCGGGAGCTCAGCATTCCTGGCCTCCATGGCGCAGGCAAGGAACGCGCTCCCACGGCTTCAGCTTTAGCACTCGCAAAAATACTAGGCTTGCCGACGGGAACCGGGCAACGCCATTGACCAAATCGCTTTGCCGCACGAAGCCTTAAGCGGCTAAGCGCCTGCCGGGTCCACCGCGCAATTCCAATGAGCGCCAACGCACTCAATTGAAACGAAGGTCAGTAGACGGCGTTACATTTGGTAGAACGATGAAATTCACCCTCTCCTGGCTAAAGGACCACCTCGACACCTCGGCCTCGCTGGCGGAGATCGTCGACGCGCTGACCCGCGTCGGCCTCGAGGTTGAGTCGGTCGAAGACCCGGCGCGCAAATACGACGGCTTCGTCGTTGGTTCCGTCATTGAAGCCAAGCAGCATCCAAACGCCGACCGGCTGAAGGTCTGCATCGTCGACGCCGGCGGCGACCCCGTGCAGATCGTCTGCGGCGCGCCGAACGCGCGCCCCGGCATGAAGAGTGTGTTCTCGCCCGTAGGGACCTATATTCCGGGCAAGAAGCTGACCCTCGCCAAGGGCGTGATCCGCGGCGTCGAGTCGAACGGCATGCTGTGCTCGGCGGCGGAGCTCGAGCTCAGCGAGGATCACGACGGCATCATCGAACTGCCCGACGACGCGCCGGTCGGCGTTCCTTACGCCCGCTTCGCCGGGCTCGACGATCCCGTCATCGACGTCGCCGTCACGCCAAACCGTCCCGACGCCACTGGCGTCGCCGGAATCGCGCGTGATCTCGCCGCGGCGGGACTAGGCAAGCTGAAAACGCCCGCGCCGAAGCCGCAGGCCGGCGCATTCGATTGCCCGACCGGCGTGGAGCTTGATTTCGCCTCGGCCGACGCGCATCTGTGCCCGGCCTTCGCCTTGCGGCTCGTCCGCGGCGTGACCAACGGCCCTTCGCCCGAATGGATGCAGAAGCGTCTGAGGGCGATTGGCTTGAGGCCGATCAGCGCGCTCGTCGACATCACCAATTACATCACCTTCGACCGCGGACGTCCGCTGCACGTTTTCGACTTCGCAAAGGTCGCCGGCGACCTCACAATACGGCGAGGGCAACACGGCGAAAGCGTGCTCGCGCTCGACGGCAAGACCTACGCGCTCGACGAGAGCATGGTGGCGATCGCCGATGCGAATGGCGTTGAATCGATCGCCGGAATCATGGGCGGCGAACATTCGGGCTGCGACGAGGCGACGCGCGACGTGCTGATCGAGAGCGCGCTGTGGGACCCGACGACGACGGCTCAGACCGGCCGAAAGCTCGGGATCACCACCGACGCGCGCTATCGCTTCGAACGCGGCGTCGATCCCGACTTCTGCGTCCCCGGCTGCGATCTCGCGACCGAGCTCGTGCTTTCGATCTGCGGCGGCGAGCCGTCACGCATGATCGTCGCGGGCGATCCCTCGACGGCGCGCCGATCGGTCCCCTTCCAGTATGGCGAAGTGAAGCGCCTGCTCGGCGTCGACATTCCGCGTGACGAAGGCGAAGCGATCCTGCAACGGCTTGGCTTCGGCCTCGAAGACGGGCGCGCCTTCGTTCCCTCCTGGCGCCCCGACATCCAGGTCAAGGCCGACGTCGTGGAGCAGATCCTGCGCATAGCCGGCGTCGATCGCGCCCCCCCCGCTCCCCTGCCCCAACTCGACGACGGCGTGCCGAAACCTGTGCTGACGCTGATGCAGAAGCGCATGCGCCTCGCCAAGCGCACACTCGCCGCGCAGTCGCTGCGCGAGGCGGTGACCTGGTCGTTCGTCCCCAAAGCCGCGGCCGAACTGTTCGGCGGCGGGTCGCGGACGCTCGCGCTCGCCAACCCGATCGCCGCCGATCTATCCGACATGCGCCCGAGCCTCATTCCGGGCCTCGTCGCGGCGGTCGAGCGCAATGCCCGCCGGGGCTTGGGCGACGTTGCGCTGTTCGAAGTCGGGCAGATCTTTCTTGGATCTGGCGAAAACGACCAGCGCATCGCGGCTGCAGCTGTGCGCGCGGCCGCGCCAAGGCTGGCGAGGAAGGCCGGAATTGGAGCGGCGGCGGGCTCGTCGACGTCTTCGACGCCAAGCGCGACGCGATGGCGCTCCTCTCGGCGCTTGGCGTGAACGCGAACGCGGTTCAGGTCGTCCCCGGCGGCCCGTCGTTCCTCCATCCGGGCACGTGCGCGACCGTCCATTTCGGGCCGAAGACGATTGTCGGATGGTTCGGCAATTGCACCGAGCGCGTGCGAGGCGCTCGACGCCGAAGGACCGATCGTCGCCTTCGAGATCATGCTCGACGCCATTCCGGGCGCCGAAGACGAAGCCGACGAAGACCAAGTCGAAGTTGTCGCGTCGGACTTCATGCCGGTCGAGCGGGACCTTGCCTTCGTCGTCGTGAGATTGTCAGCGCCGGCGACATCCTCAAGGCGGCGGAGAACGCCGAACGCGCGCTCGTCGCCAGGGTCGGCGTGTTCGACGTTTATCGCGGCGAAGGCGTGGCCGAGGGTGCGAAGTCAGTCGCCATTCACGTGACCCTGCAACCGCGCGGACGACGCTGACCGACGCCGAAATCGAGGCTGCAATCGTCCAGATCGTGGCCGAGGTGTCGAAAAAGACCGGCGCCGCGCTCAGGAGCTGAAGCCATGGCCGCCCGCGCCGCGATCGCGCTTTGTCTTGCCGCTCTTGGTTGGGCTGGGAGCGCGCAAGCTCAAGACGACCCGGCACGTGCACAATATCACGAGCCAATGGCGTACAATTGTGTCTTTCCCAGCATGGGCCCAAGGCCAAAGGCGTCGGTCAACTTCACGGCGGCGGACCTCAACCCAGCGGCGCCGCGCAGGGCCGGGTTTGGTACGGGCATACGCGTAGCCGCGCGCCGACGGCCCGCTTCTACAGCCCGCGGGACGCGCAGCGGAGCCATGGCCGCGCTGCACATGGAGTTTCAAGTCCGTGAGATACGGCGAGTTGGCCGGAATGGCGAGCGCGCCCGGAGCCCGCGAAGACGGCGCAGGCGCCGCGCTCTTTTCCTCGCGCTGTGGAAGATCAGCGAAGGACCGCGCTCCGCCCCAGGCCGAGGCGCGGAAACGCGGCAAACATGACCGACGGTGACGATCGCTCCTGGCGACCGAACCCGAGTCAGATCCGGAGGTGGGCGAATCGCCCTCTTCCGTAACCCACCTATACGATTTTGCGGGCCCTGGCTGTGACGCCCGTCACACTGCGATCGGGAAAACGTCAATCCACCGCGATTTGCACGAGAGCGGCGTCGGCCCGGACCTTCTCCCCATTTATGTGAGGCCAAAACTGTTGCGACTGCACTGAAGGCGCTTGACGGAAGGGCCGACGTCCTCCACCGTTACCGGGGATCATCGGCGGCGGAAGATGGTCATAAACACGCTTAGAACACCCTGCTTCAAAACGCTTGATCCAGAAGCGTGTCGGATATTCGATCGCCAATGCACCTGGCTGAAGACGCCGGCGGGCGCCTGGGTCGCCGGTCAGGCGGAGAACGACCGCGAGGTCTATTTTTGTCTTGACCGGCCGTCTAAGGGTGACGCTTCACGCGGGGAGGGGAAGTTCTCGGTGAACTCCGACGTCGGAGCGGCCTGACCGTTGCTTGGCGAATTGAGCGCACTCGAAGGCGTTCCCAATTCCTTCGGCGCCTTCGCCGTCGATGACTCGACACTGGTCAGAATGCCGAGCAGTATCTTCGTCGCCACAATGTTCAATCACCGTCCGCTCGGCGAAGCGGTGGTCGCGAGGCTGGTCGTGCGCAATCGCACGATGACCCGCCAGGTCGCCGAGGCGGCCCATATCAATGAAGACAGCCTCGCGCCTGTCGGCCCGACGCCGGGGCGACATGGACAAATACGGTTTGACATACGCGCCCACGCCTGCCGCATCGGCGCCAATCCTCGACGAGCGCGACAATGGTCATAAGCTCGCTTTCGGCGCATCCCTGCTTGAAAACGCTTGATCCCGAATCCTGTCGGGTTCTGGATCGCCATTGCATCTGGCTCAAGGAAACGCCGGGCCAGTGGGTTCTCGGCCAGAACGACCGCGACGTCTATTTCGTCATGACCGGACGCCTCAGGGCCGTGTCTCACGGGGTGCGGCAGGACCTTATTTTCTCAGACATGGAAGCCGGCTCGTTCTTGGCGAACTTGCCGCCCTCGACGGAGGCCCTCGCTCGCTCAGCGTCTTCGCGGTCAATAACTCGACGATCGCGAAAATGCCGAGCGCGGTATTCGTGGAGACGATGTTCACCCACCGCCCGCTCGGCGAAGCGGTCGTCGCCACGCTGGTCGCGCGCAATCGCGCGATGACCCGCCGGGTCGGCGAGCTTGGCGCGCTCGACGTTCGCAGCCGCGTCCACGCCGAGCTCCTGCGCCTCGCCCGCCCCGATCGCGAGGATCCGAAGCGCGCCATCATCATCGCGCCGCCGAACCAGTCGGAACTCGCCTCGCGGATCAATACGCGGCGCGAGACTGTGTGAGATCAAGGAGCGCGAAGGCCTGATCGAACGCAGGCGCGGGGCGATCGTCATCAATGACGCGCTGAGGCTTAGCGCGAATTTCGAGGCGACCGCGATCGGCGAGTAGCGCGAACCCAATCGCCAGTTACCGACCGCCGTAATCCTGCCGTTTGCCCAAAGTCAGGGCTATTGCTCATGTCGGCAGCTCTTTGCCAGCCTGCTCGCGGACGATGTATTCAGCGTACCAGTCCGGCCAATTCTCATCGCGCTGGCCGTTCCGCTTCTCGTGCTCGCCGTGTGCGCCCGCGGCACCCGGAGGCCATCGCTAGCTCGGTTGCGGAAGGTGAATGTCGTGCCGTGCGTGTCCACCCGTCCGGGCAATCGCGCGGTGATTTCCTGGAACAGCCAGCCGTTGCCGTCTGGATCGCTGAACGACGCGAACGAGCGATAACTGCGATGCTCGGGATCAGGCCCGCTGAACCCTGACCCGTCCGAACAGGTAAGGCTCGTCGACGCCGGTGTAGACGTTGCCGGCGTCGTGGAACGCCTCGCTGACCTCCACGCCGCGAGCGACAACTCACCGCGAGCCGCCTCGACGTCGGAGACGATCAGGTACAGGCCGTTGCGCGGAACCTGGCGCCGCCGCCGTGACGTTCTTGCCGAAGATGACCGAGCCGTCCGATCCGGCGGCGTGAACTGAAGCACGCGGAAGTCGTCCCCGGCGGCGAAGTCGGCGTCGAGTCGCCAGCCAAGCCGCCGTAAAACCGCTTGGCGCGATCGACGTCCGAGACAGGGATGACGACGATCTTCGAGCCTCGAGTCGACTGCGCTTTCGTGGCCATTCCCAACTCCTTACGTTCGTCGCGCGGCCTGACGCTGTCCGCTAATCCTGTCACCGAGAGTTTGGACGTAGGTTTTCCCATAAGGGTAGAAGAGGTCCTTGCGCCCTTCCGCCCACGCGGCCTTGAGTTCGG
>CAVYPD010000004.1:0-30698 GCA_963770275.1 uncultured Alphaproteobacteria bacterium | reverse complement strand
TGTTTGTCAGCAATTCGTCTTTTGTGAAGCGCGTCTCGATGTCGCCGGCGCAATCGCTCCATTCATAGAACTTTTCGACAATCCAGGCGGCTAGACCCGCAGGCGAATCGTTGAGCGCAGGCGCTGCCGTGCCGGCCGCGTGCCCTGGATCATCGCGTATGCGCCGCCGTCCTTTCGGAACCGCTCGATCTCGTCCAGATATTTCCGTTCGGCCGTCGAGAGTTGGTCGGGCTTCTGGAAGACGTGCCAGAACGGCACGTCGGTGAGGTGGATGCCGACCACCGACCCTGCATCATTCCGCGCCAGGTGCTCGGTGACGGTGCTGCCCCAATCGCCTCCATGCGCGCCGAACTTTTCATAGCCGAGTTCGTCGACCATCAGCCTGCGCCACAGGTCGCCAAAGCCGAACAGTCCCCCCTTGTCCGCTCTCGCCTCAGAAAAGGCGTATCCTGGGCAGATTCGGCGCGACGACATCGAACGCGTCCACCGGTCCCCCGCCATGCGCGGCGAGGTCGGTGAGCAGAGGTATCAACTTGAAAAGCGAAAGAAGGAATCGGGATAGCCGTGCGTCAGAATAAGCAGCAGCGGGCCACGACGTCTTCGTGAATCAGATTCGAGGCGAGATCGACGGTTCCCCCGCAAATGTCGGAAGTCATTAAGCTTGGCTTCGTGCCTGCGCCAGTCGTAGCCAATGCGCCAATAGTCGATAAGTTCGCCAGATAGGCGGGGTCAGTTCCCTCTTCCCATCCCGCTTTCTCAACGCTTCCGAGCCGCACAGCGCCTAGACGACGGCTGAGATCCTTGAGAACGTCATCCGGAATCGCGATTTTGAATGGCTCAAGCAAAGCGCTCTCCTAGCCGGTTCGCTCCGAAAGAACGGAAGAGCTTTTAGGAAAGTTCCCTAGACGATCGCGGCTCGGCAGCGCGGGAACCGATCGTTTTTCATTTGACCATCGGCGGCGCTCGCCCTATCGGATCGAGCGAAAGCTGCTTCCGGCGGCAAGGGAGGGGAAAATGCGCATCCGTCATTTCGCACTCGCTTCGGCGCTTTCGCTCGCGGCTCTCCTGTCTGCCGAACCGAGCGCATTCGCCCAGCAGGCCGCCGCGATGAAATATTGCAAAGCGGACGTTGCGCGGCTTTGCCCGGGCGTGCAGCCAGGAGGCGGCCGCATCATCGCCTGCCTCAAGTCGCACAAGAAGGAGATCAGCATCGGCTGCGGCAAGGCGCTGCAGGCGATGAAAGCAAAGATGGGCACGTAACGGCCGCGCTTTCGCGCCGCCGAACCGTCATAGCGGGAAGCGAAGCAATCCAGGGGAACGGGCGTCTCTGACGCCCTCGCATGACGACTAATCCGAGCGCGCGCCGCTCAGAACCGCTCGCTCACCATCTCCTCGCTCTTCGCCCATAGCGCCTTGGCCTGTCTCGGGATTGAGCGCGTAGGGCTTGACGCCGGCGCGCTTGGCGGCGTCGGGCTCGATCTCCGCGACGTGGCAATCCTCACAATAACGGCCGCCGACCTCATCGGCCGCCGCGACCGCGCCCGCCCAGACCGACGTCGCCGCGCCCTGCGGAATGCGTCTTGAACTTGAAGTCCGGCTCGCCCGCGGCGCGTGTCTGCGCGTTGACGCGTTCGATGAGCTGCTTGATCCCCTCGTCGCCGATATGACGGGAAAGCTCGGTCTGGATGCCGCCGGGATGGACGGCGGTCGCGCGCACTCCGTTCGCCTTATGGCGTCGATCGAACTCGACGGCGAACAGGATGTTGGCGGTCTTCGATCGGCCGTAAGCCGCCCATGGATCGTAAGGCGTGCGCTCGAAATTCGGATCGTCGAGATCGACGTCGGAATAGCGATGGCCGGCCGACGACAGATTGACCAGCCGCGAACCGCGCTTCATCAGCGAAGCGATGCGGTTGACCAGCACGAAATGGCCGAGATGGTTGGTGCCGAACTGGGTCTCGAACCCATCGGCGGTCTTGCCATAGGGGCAGGCCATGACGCCGGCGTTGGCGATGACAAGATCGAACGGCTTGCCGGCGTCGACGAGCGCGTTGGCGCAAACGCGAACGCTGTCGAGCGACGCAAGATCAAGCTCGACCAGCTCAAGGCCGCCGCCGTTCGGCGCCTGCGCGCACGCCCGCGGTCGCCGCTTTGGCCTTGCTCAGATCGCGCGCGGCGCCCACCACTTCGGCGCCATGAGCGACGAGCGCGCGCGCCGTCTCCACGCCAAGGCCGGCTGACACGCCTGTCACCAGGACGCGCTTGCCTTTCAAGTTCACGCCCTCGAGCACGTCGTCAGTGGTGGATGTCGCGCCAAAGGTCTTTGCTGCAATGGTTTGATCGAGTGCAGGCATACGGATCTCCTCGATGTTGGGTCGCTCAGCGACCCGCTGTTGCAATGAGAGGCGAAGCTCGCGGTGTGGCTCAGGCGAAGCGCTCGCCGACCATCTGCTCGCTCTTCGCCCACAGAGCCTGGGCGCGCTCGGGATTGAGCGCATAGGGGCGCACGCCGGAGAAAGTGAAGCCTTGCGCGTCGACGACTTCCGCGACGTGACAATCCTCGCAATAGCGTCCGCCGACCGCGTCGGCCTTCGCGACCGCCGCCGCCCAGACCGACGTCGCCGCGCCCTCCGGGACCGATTTGTAGGCAATCGGCTTCGCGCCCGGCAGCTTCGCCGACCTGCGTCATGATTTCGGTCAGCTCCCGTCGCGCCTCGTCGTCCAGGTAGCGGCTGAGTTCGGTCTGAATAGCGCCGGGATGAAGCGCGGCGGCGCGGATTCCACGATCCTTGTGGCGGCGGTCGAACTCGACCGCGAACAGGATGTTGGCGGTTTTCGAACGGCCGTAAGACGCCCATGCGCTATAGGGCGTGCGCTCGAAATTCGGATCGTCGAGATCGACGTCCGAAAGCTGATGGCCGGCTGACGACAGATTGACGAGCCGCGAGCCCGGCTTCATCAGCGACGCGATCCGGTTGACCAGCACGAAATGGCCGAGATGGTTGGTCCCGAATTGCGTCTCGAACCCGTCCGCGGTCTTGCCTGATGGCGTCGCCATGACGCCGGCATTGCAAATGACGAGATCGAACGGCTTGCCGTTGGCGACGAGCGCGTCGGCGCAAGCCCGCACGCTCGCAAGCGAAGCAAGATCGAGCTCGACCAGCTCAAGGCTGCCGCCATTCGCAGCGTCGGCGCGCACCGACGCGGTCGCCGCTTTGGCCTTGGTCAGATCGCGCGCGGCGCCCACCACCTCGGCGCCATGCGCCGCGAGCGCGCGCGCCGTCTCCACGCCAAGGCCGGCTGACACGCCGGTCACCAGCACGCGCTTGCCGCTCAACTTCACGCCTTCCAGCACCTCGTCGGTGGTGGATGCGGCTCCAAAGGATTTCGACATGATTGTCTCCAGGTTCAAAAGCGAAGGTCGTCGCTCGCTTCGGCGGCGGGCGGAGGATTGCCAGGGGCGCCAAGCAGGAATAAACGGAGGATGCCTCCGTTCGATATACGGAGGGACCCTCCGTTTGGCAAGAGGACACGCGAAATTTGAGCGCCGACGTCACGAGCCGCTCCCGCCGCGCGGCGGGCGGGAAGCGCTCGGCGGAGCGCGGAAGCCCCGCGCCGACGCCCAGCGCAATCGCGACGGGCTGCTCGAGGCGGCCAAGGCGGCGTTCGCGGAGTGGGGCCGGAGGCGAGCCTCGACGAGATCGCGCGGCGGGCGCGCGTCGGGATCGGCACGCTTTACCGTCACTTCCCGACCCGCGACGCGATCGTCGAGGCGGTCTATCGCCGCGAGGTCCAGCAATTGGCCGACGCCGCGCCGCGCCTCGCCGAACTCCCTGCCCCCGGCCGAGGCGCTTGCGCGCCTGGATGGGCTCTTCATCGACTACATCGCCGCCAAGAAGGTCATCGCGCCGGCTCTCAAATCGTTGGTCGGCGGCGGCTCGGCGCTCTATGCCGATTCGAGCGCGCGGATCACGGGGCGATCGCGTCTCCTCGTCGAGCGCGCGCGGGCAAGCGGCGACATCCGTCCCGACGCTGATTCCGCCGATCTCCTGCGCGCGCTGATCGGCTTTGCGTACGTCAATTCGGCGCCAGACTGGGAGGCGAGCGCGCGGCGCCTCATCGACCTTTTGATCGATGGCTTGAGATCGCAGGGCGGCGAAAAGTGACATCGTGGCGGCCAGCCATGAACGGCGCGCGGCGCGATCAAAAGCAAGGGGCTAGCCGCAACGGCTGTCTCGCTGCATGAGGAGCAGTTGATGGACATCAAGCGAGCGGGTTCGAGCGCATCGACCAAAGGACCAGCGGAATATTTCACCGGAATGGTCCGCATCGATCCGCTTGTTCCAGTAACTGCCCCCGCGCGCGGGGCCGGCAACGCCGTCACGTTCGAGCCTGGAGCGCGCACGGCCTGGCATACGCACCCGCTCGGTCAGGTCCTCATCGTCACGATGGGCTGCGGCCGGGCGCAGCGCGAAGGCGGGCCGATCGAGGAGATCCGCCCTGGCGACGTCGTGGTCTTCGCGCCGGGCGAGAAGCATTGGCATGGCGCCGCCCCCACCACCGCCATGACCCACATCGCCATCCAGGAGGCGCTCGACGGCAAGGCGGTGGAGTGGATGGAAAAGGTCAGCGACGAGCAATACCGAGGCTGAGCTCCCGTTTCGCCAATTCCGCGGGCATCGCTTTCGATCGCCATGTCGGCGCGAACCCCTGAGTGAACCCGCGAAAGAGCCGACCGGCCGATCGTCAAGACGCGCTGCCGCAGTGTGACCCACGTCACATCGTCCCATGGTGACTTCTGCTTTAACGCGATCACGAGATGGACCGCCAAGAAGATAAAAACGGCGGGCTGCCAGGAGAGGCGAAGATGTCGCGAAATATAACAAATTCCGGCCTTTACGACTCGAACATGATCGACGGCCGCAACGAGCGACCGTTGACGATCGCCTTTGCGACGATCGTGACGATGTGGCTGCTTGGGTTTGGGTTGGTTTTCGTGTCGACTCACCTTAGTGCCGAGCTCCGGTCAGATCGCGCAAAGTGCGGCGCCGATCGCTGGGTCGATCGGCAAGTGATCGGCACGACGCGGTCGCCCACTCGACGCGATACCGAGCCGACCCCGGCAAGCGAGAAACGCTGACCGGCCCATCTGGGTGCGGTCTCGGAGTGTGATCTGCATCACACCATCGTGCGGCGAGTTATGGTTAAGTGCGTCGAAAGTGAACCGCCGTGGGGGACAAACGGCGGTAAGTATGGAGAGCGACAATGTCGCAACACTTAGCGAATTCTGGCCTTTACGATGAAGGCCTCATAGATCACCGAAACGCGCGGCCCTTGACGATCGCTTTTGCGACGATTGTGACGGTTTGGATGCTGGCCTTCGGCCTGGTTTCCGTGTCGGGTCAGCTCAATGCGCAGTCGCGCAGTCTTGCGGACGGCTGTGCGGCGGCAATCTCGACTATGGTCAAATAGAGCCGGAAGGCTCTTCAAACCGCGCCCGCGGCGCTTGCATCGCCGCGGGCTTTCGCGTAATGAGCGCCCGTTGAAAACCGCCCGGCCGTTAAGGGCTGCCGTGGCGGTTTTTTCGCTCGTTCCGATGCGAACGGGGCTCTGGCCCCGGCAAATTCAAAAAGGCGTCAAGCCTTAAGGAGAGCCAAATGCCCAAGTTGAAGACCAAATCAGGCGCGAAAAAGCGCTTCAAAATCACCGGGACCGGCAAGGTCGTCTACGCCCAACGCGGCAAGCGCCACGGCATGATCAAGCGCACGCCCAAGCAGATTCGCGATCTGCGCGGCACGTCGGTTCTGTTCAAGACCGACGGCGACAAGGTCAAGAAATTCTTCCTGCCGAACGGCTGAACCTTTTCCCGGAGATTTGAACGATGGCACGCGTCAAAAGGGGCGTAACCGCCCACGCCAAACACAAGAAGGTGCTTAAGGCCGCCAAGGGCTTCTTTGGCCGGCGCAAGAACACGATCCGCGCCGCCAAGGCCGCGGTCGACAAGTCGATGCAGTACGCCTATCGCGACCGCAAGAACCGCAAGCGCGAGTTTCGTGCTTTGTGGATTCAGCGCATCAATGCGGCGGTGCGCGAGCACGGGCTGACCTACAGCCGCTTTATTTCCGGCCTTGCCACGGCGGGGATCGAAGTCGACCGCAAGGTGCTGTCCGACCTCGCCATTTCCGAGCCGGCGGCGTTCGCCGCGATCGTCGAGCAGGCGAAAGGCTCGCTGCCGAAGGCCGCCTAAAGCGGCCTTATCGCCCTCCCCACCCGATCGCGAGGGAGGGCTTAGGCGAGGCCAGTATCCTTCCCGTCGGATGGGAAGGAGGAGCGAGCGGCCTCGCCGGGAGTCCCAGAGGAATGTCGGACCTTTCCGCCCTTGAACGGGAGACGCTGGCCGCGATTGAAAGCGCGCCGGATGAAAACACGCTCGAGGCGGCGCGCGTCGCTGCGCTCGGCAAGAAGGGATCGATTTCCGCGCTGCTCGCGACGCTTGGCAAGCTCGCGCCGGACGAGCGCAAGAACTCACGGCGCGGCCATCAATGCGCTGAAGGATCAGGTCACAGAAGCGCTCGCGGCGCGACGCGTGGTGCTCAAGCGCGCGGCGCTCGAGGCGCCAGCTCAAGCGCGAGGCGCTCGACGTCACGCTGCCCGTTCCCCTGCCCGGCGTCGAAACGGGGCGCATCCATCCGATCAGCCAGGTGATGGACGAGATCACTCGCCATTTTCGCCGAGATGGGCTTCGCCGTCGCCGAAGGGCCGGACATCGAGAGCGACGACTACAATTTCACCAAGCTCAACTTCCCGCCCGGCCATCCGGCGCGCGAGATGCACGACACGTTCTTCCTCGAGCCTGACGAGAAGGGCGAGCGGAAGGTTTTGCGCACCCACACGAGCCCGGTGCAGGTGCGCACGATGCTGAGCCAGAAGCCGCCGATCCGGGTCATCTGCCCCGGGCGCACCTATCGGCGCGACGCCGACCAGACGCACACGCCGATGTTTCACCAGATCGAAGGCCTGGTGATCGACCAGAGCGCGACGCTCGCCAATCTGAAGTGGGTGCTGGAGGAATTCTGCAAGGCGTTCTTCGAAGTGCCCCATGTCGGCATGCGCTTCCGCCCGAGCTTTTTCCCCTTCACCTCTCCCTCGCTCGAGGTCGACATCCAGTGCCGCCGTTCGGGCGGGGAAATCCGCTTCGGCGAGGGCGAGGATTGGCTCGAAATCCTCGGCTGCGGCATGGTCCATCCGAACGTGCTGACCAATTGCGGTCTCGACCCGGAGGTCTATCAGGGCTTCGCCTGGGGCATCGGCCTCGACCGCCTGGCGATGCTCAAATACGGCCTGCCGGATCTGCGCGACTTCTTCGACGCGGACCTGCGCTGGATCAATCACTATGGCTTCAAGCCGCTCGACATCCCGACGCTCGCCGGGGGATTGAGCGGGTGAGCACGCCCAGAAGCGTCGCGTTCTCCTGCGCAATCAAGCTGAACTGCGATGAAATTCACCCTCTCCTGGCTCAAGGACCACCTCGACACCTCGGCCTCGCTCGCCGAGATCGTCGACGCGCTGACCCGCGTCGGGCTTGAGGTCGAGTCGGTCGAAGACCCGGCGCGCAAATACGACGGCTTCGTCGTCGCTTCCGTCATCGAAGCCAAGCAGCATCCCAACGCCGACCGGCTGAAGGTCTGCATCGTCGACGCCGGCGGCGACCCGGTGCAGGTCGTCTGCGGCGCGCCGAACGCGCGCACCGGCATGAAGAGCGTGTTCTCGCCCGTGGGGACCTATATTCCCGGCAAGAAGCTGACCCTCGCCAAGGGCGTCATCCGCGGCGTCGAGTCGAACGGCATGCTGTGCTCGGCGGCGGAGCTCGAGCTCAGCGAGGATCACGACGGCATCATCGAACTGCCCGACGACGCGCCGGTCGGCGTTCCTTACGCCCGCTTCGCCGGGCTCGACGATCCCGTCATCGACGTCGCCGTCACGCCGAACCGTCCCGACGCCACCGGCGTCGCCGGAATCGCGCGCGATCTCGCCGCGGCGGGACTCGGCAAGCTGAAGACGCCCGCGCCGAAACCGCATGCCGGCGCATTCGACTGCCCGACCGGCGTGCATCTCGATTTCGCCGCCGCCGACGCGCATCTCTGCCCGGCCTTCGCCTTGCGGCTCGTCCGCGGCGTGACCAACGGCCCTTCGCCCGAATGGATGCAGAAGCGGCTGAGGGCGATTGGCTTGAGGCCGATCAGCGCGCTCGTCGACATCACCAATTACATCACCTTCGACCGCGGCCGTCCGCTGCACGTGTTCGACTTCGCCAAGGTCGCCGGCGATCTCACGGTCCGGCGCGGCCCGCGCGAGCGAGAGCGTGCTCGCGCTCGACGGCAAGACCTACGCGCTCGACGAGAGCATGGTGGCGATCGCCGATGCGAACGGCGTCGAGTCGATCGCCGGAATCATGGGCGGCGAACATTCCGGCTGCGACGAGACGACGCGCGACGTGCTGATCGAAAGCGCGCTGTGGGACCCGACGACGACCGCGCAGACCGGCCGGAAGCTCGGGATCACCACCGACGCGCGCTATCGCTTCGAGCGCGGCGTCGATCCCGACTTCTGCGTCCCCGGCTGCGATCTCGCGACCGAGCTCGTGCTCTCGATCTGCGGCGGCGAGCCGTCGCGCATGATCGTCGCGGGCGATCCGTCGACGCCGCGCCGATCGGTTCCCTTCCAGTATAGCGAAGTGAAGCGGCTGCTCGGCGTCGATATTCCGCGCGACGAAGGCGAAGCGATCCTGCAACGGCTTGGCTTTGGGCTCGAAGACGGGCGCGCCTTCGTTCCCTCCTGGCGCCCCGACATCCAGGTCAAGGCCGACGTCGTGGAGCAGATCCTGCGCATCGCCGGCGTCGACCGCGCGCCGCCCGCTCCCCTGCCCCGGCTCGACGACGGCGTGCCGAAACCTGTGCTGACGCTGATGCAGAAGCGCACACGCCTCGCCAAGCGCACGCTTGCCGCGCTGTCGCTGCGCGAGGCGGTGACCTGGTCGTTCGTCCCCAAAGCCGCGGCGGAACTGTTCGGCGGCGGCTCGCCGTCGCTCGCGCTCGCCAACCCGATCGCCGCCGATCTATCCGACATGCGCCCGAGCCTCATCCCGGGCCTCGTCGCGGCGGTCGAGCGCAACGCCCGCCGGGGCTTGAGCGACGTCGCGCTGTTCGAGGTCGGGCAGGTCTTTCTTGGATCTGGCGAAAACGACCAGCGCATCGCGGCTGCGGCTGTGCGGCGCGGCCGCGCCAAGGCTGGCGAGGAAGGCCGGAATTGGAGCGGCGGCGGGCTCGTCGACGTCTTCGACGCCAAGCGCGACGCGATGGCGCTTCTCTCGGCGCTTGGCGTGAACGCGAACGCGGTCCAGGTCGTCCCCGGCGGCCCGTCGTTCCTGCATCCGGGACGTTCGGCGACCCTCCAGTTCGGGCCGAAGACGATCGTCGGATGGTTCGGGCAATTGCACCCGAGCGCGTGCGAGGCGCTCGACGCCGAAGGACCGATCGTCGCCTTCGAGATCACGCTCGACGCCATTCCGGCGCCGAAGACGAAGCCGACCAAGACCAAGTCGAAGCTTGTCCGCTCGGACTTCATGCCGGTCGAGCGGGACCTTGCCTTCGTCGTCGGCGAGACTGTCAGCGCCGGCGACATCCTCAAGGCGGCGGAGAGCGCCGAACGCGCGCTCGTCGCCAGGGTCGGCGTGTTCGACGTTTATCGCGGCGAAGGCGTGGCCGAGGGTGCGAAGTCGATCGCCATTCACGTGACCCTGCAACCGCGCGAACGCACGCTGACCGACGCCGAAATCGAGGCTGCAATATCCAGGATCGTGGCCGAGGTGTCGAAAAAGACCGGCGCCACGCTCAGGAGCTGAAGCCATGGCCGCCCGCGCCGCGATCGCGCTTTGTCTTGCCGCTCTTGGTTGGGCCGGGAGCGCGCAAGCTCAAGACGACCCGGCATGTGCACAATATCACGAGCCAATGGCGTACAACTTGTGTCTTTCCCAGCATGGGCCCAAGGCCAAAGGCGTCGGTCAACTTCACGGCGGCGGACCTCAACCCAGCGGCGCCGCGCAGGGCCGGGTTTGGTACGGGCATACGCGTGGCCGCGCGCCGACGGCCCGCTTCTACAGCCCGCGGAACGCGCAGCGCAGCCATGGCCGCGCGCACATGGAGTTTCAAGTCCGGTGAGATACGGCGAGTTGGCCGGAAATGGCGAGCGCGGCGCCGGAGCCCGCGGAAGACGGCGCAGGCGCCGCGCTCTTTTCCTCGCGCTGTGGGAGATCAGCGAGAGGACCGCGCTTCGCTCCAGGCCCCGAGGCGCGGAAACGCGGGAAACATGATCCGAGTGACGATCGCTCTGGCGACCGATCGATGAAGGTGGGCACATCGCCCTCCTGCAGACACCTATACGATTTTGCGGGCCCTGGCTGTGATGGCCGTCACACTGCGATCGGGAAAACGTCAATCCATCGCGATTTGCAGGAGAGCGGCGTCTGCCCGGACCTTCTCCCCATTTATGTGAGGCCAAAGCTGTTGCGACTGCACTGAAGGCGCTTGACGGAAGGGCCGACGTCCTCCACCGTTACCGGGGATCATCGGCGGCGGAAGATGGTCATAAACACGCTTTTAGAACACCCCTGTTTCAAAACGCTTGATCCAGAAGCGTGTCGGGATCTCGATCGCCAATGCACCTGGCTGAAGACGCCGGCGGGCGCCTGGGTCGCCGGTCAGGCGGAGAACGACCGCGAGGTCTATTTTGTCTTGACCGGCCGTCTAAGGGTGACGCTTCACGCGGGGCGGGGAGTCCTCGTGACCTCCGACATCGAGGCGGGTTCGTTCTTTGGCGAATTGAGCGCACTCGAAGGCGTTCCCAATTCCTTCGGCGCCTTCGCCGTCGATGACTCGACACTGGTCAGAATGCCGAGCAGCATCTTCGTCGCCACAATGTTCAATCACCGTCCGCTCGGCGAAGCGGTGGTCGCGAGGCTGGTCGTGCGCAATCGCACGATGACCCGCCAGGTCGCCGAGGCGGCCCATATCAATGAAGACAGCCTCGCGCCTGTCGGCCCGACGCCGGGGCGACATGGACAAATACGGTTTGACATACGCGCCCACGCCTGCCGCATCGGCGCCAATCCTCGACGAGCGCGACAATGGTCATAAGCTCGCTTTCGGCGCATCCCTGCTTCAAAACGCTTGATCCCGAATCCTGTCGGGTTCTGGATCGCCATTGCATCTGGCTCAAGGAAACGCCGGGCCAGTGGGTTCTCGGCCAGACGGCCAACGACCGCGACGTCTATTTCGTCATGACCGGACGCCTCAGGGCCGTGTCTCACGGGGTGCGGCAGGACCTTATTTTCTCAGACATGGAAGCCGGCTCGTTCTTTGGCGAACTGGCCGCCCTCGACGGAGGCCCTCGCTCGCTCAGCGTCTTCGCGGTCAATGACTCGACGATCGCGAAAATGCCGAGCGCGGTCTTCGTGGAGACGATGTTCACCCACCGCCCGCTCGGCGAAGCGGTCGTCGCGACGCTGGTCGCGCGCAATCGCGCGATGACCCGCCGGGTCGGCGAGCTTGGCGCGCTCGACGTTCGCAGCCGCGTCCACGCCGAACTCCTGCGCCTCGCCCGCCCCGATCGCGAGGATCCGAAGCGCGCCATCATCATCGCGCCGCCGAACCAGTCGGAACTCGCCTCGCGGATCAATACGCGGCGCGAGACCGTGTCGCGCGAGATCAACGCCATGGAGCGCGAAGGCCTGATCGAACGCAGGCGCGGGGCGATCGTCATCAATGACGCGCTGAGGCTTAGCGCGAGACTCGAGGCGACCGCGATCGGCGAGTAGCGCGAACCCAATCGCCCGTTACCGACCGCCGTAATCCTGCCGTTTGCCCAAAGTCAGGGCTATTGCTTATGTCGGCAGCTCTTTACCAGCCTGCTCCCGGACGATGTATTCAGCGTACCAGTCCGGCCAGTTCTCATCGCGCTGGCCGTTCCTCTTCTCGTGCTCGCCGTGTGCGGCCGCGGCGCGTCGGAGGGCCATCGCTAGCTCGGCTGCGGAGGTGAATGTCGCGCCCTGCGTGTCCACGCGTCCGGGCAATCGCGCGGTGATTTCCTGAAGCAGCCAGCCATTGCCATCCGGATCGGTGAACGAGGCGAACGATCGATAAGAACGATGCTCGGGATCAGGACCGGCGACCCTGATCCGTCCAAACAGGTAAGGCTGGTCTGCGCCGGAGTGCGACGTCCCCAGCGTCGTGGAACGCTTCGCTGACCTCCACGCCGCGAGCGCACAACTCAGCGCGAGCGGCCTCGATGTCGGAGACGATCAGGTACAGGCCCCTGGCGGAGCCTGGCGCCGCCGCCGTGACGTTCTTGCCGAAGATGACCGAGCACCCAGAGCCGGGCGGCGTGAACTGGATCACGCGGAAGTCGTCGCCGGCGGCGAAGTCGGCGTCGAGCCTCCAACCCAAGCCGCCGTAAAAACGCTTGGCGCGATCGACATCCGAAACAGGGACGACCACGATCTCGAGCCTCATCTCGAGTGACTGCGCTTTCGTGGCCATTCCCAACTCCTTACGTTCGTCGCGCGGCCTGACGCCGTCCGCTAATCCTGTTCACCGAGAGTTTGGACATAGGTTTTCCCGTAAGGGTAGAAGAGGTCCTTGCGCCCTTCCGCCCACGCGGCCTTGAGTTCGGGCGCTGTAATGTCCCAGTCCGGCCGGCACTTCCGGGTGACAACGCGCAGGTCCTGGCGGAGATCTTCGAGCGTGGGCCGGCCGAAAAACCAGTAGCCGTTGTAAATCTTGTGAATGACCAGACCGGGCTCCAGCACGATCACGTGGGGGATCATCGGATTGTGGTCGGGGTCCGTATATTCGGCGATGTCGAGATCTTTCTGGACCGTGCGCCGCACGTCCGAAAGGAAAGGCCAGTGCGCCCCGACGCCGGTGCGATATTCGTTCGTCTCAGTGATGTTGTCCGTGCTGATCGTAACAAGTCGGCAATAGCCGACCTCGAGCTCGCGATGCAATTGGACGAGCCCTTCGGCTTGCCGGCGATCCTTTGGGCAGTAGCCTCCGCGGCTGAGGACCAGAACCATAGGATGTTGTCCTTGCAGTTCTGAAAGCTTCCGGCGTTTTGCGGCATGGTCTGATAGCTCGTAGTCGGGGAAGACCGCCCCCGGAACAATGTCTTTTCGCATAGGACATCCTCCGCAAAGCTCAGTGGCGCGCATCCCCGCGGCGACGCACTCGTCAGCCGCCATGTCGAAGCGAGCGTCGCTCCGCATCCATTCGTGCATAAAGCTCAGCCGCACGTTCGAGCGGCGTGATTGCATTCATCGGGACGTAAGCCCGACAGCCTGCTCAAGGCAAGCGCAGCCTGCGCTCGATCGAGGCGCGCCGGCTGCGTGACCTACCGCGCAGGTCGCGTTGACGAGTTGGAGCAGCAAGCCGTCGATCGGCTCCCAAAATCACGCATGGTCGCGCTGGTCATAGACGGCCTACGCTACGGAGCCATGCCCTTCGGCGCGCCCCGTCTCCAGGCTAGGCGGGGCTGCTGAAGACCTGAAGCGAGACCGTCCTTCGATCCTTTTCGATCAGGTCAGCCCGACCGCATGCCAACTCGGCCCGGGATTGGCGCTGACGGCCCCGCCGCCGATCCGAGTATTCCCGTGCATCTCCCAGATCGAGATTTGGCCGCTGGTGTTTTGAAAAAGGATGTCGGAACCGCCGCCGCCTGTCCCGATGGCATGCCAACTCGGCCCGGGAATGGCGCTGACAGCCCCGCCGCCGATCCGGGTGTTCCCGTGCATTTCCCAGATCGAGACCTGGCCCGTGCCCGCGTTCTGAAAAAGAATGTCCGCGAACCCGTCCTGGTTGAAATCACCCGTTCCGATGGCTCTCCAACTTGGCCCGGGATTGGGATCAGCCGCCCCGCCGCCGATCCGAGTCGTCCCATCCATCTCCCAGACCGAGACCTGGCCGGTGCTCTTGTTCTGCAACAGGACGTCAGCCTTCCCATCGCCGTTGAAGTCGCCCGCTCCGACCGCTCGCCAAGTCGGCCCGGGAGTCGCGCTGAGCGTCCCGCGGCTAAGCAAGTCGTCGCGCCCGTTCGCCGTCTCCCAGATCGAGGCTTGGCCGGTCGCCGTGTTCTGCCACAAGATGTCGGAAAAGTGATCGCCGTTGAAGTCGCCAGTCCCAATGACTCTCCAACTCGGCCCCGGACTGGGATCGAATACCTGACCGTTGATCTGGCTGGTTCCATTCATCTCGGTAGTCCCGAGGCGCCCGCTGCTCGGGTCCTGCCAAAGTATGTCCGGCAGGGTGTCGTCGTTGAAGTCGCCCGTCGCAACAGCATCCCAGCCCAAGCTCGAGAGATTGGAGGTGACCTTCCCGCCGCCGACCCGGGTGTTCCCGTCCATCTCCCAGAGCGCGGCCTGCCCATCGCCGGTGTTCCGGAAAACGATGCTTTCGGGCAATGGCGGCGTCGCCGCCCAGGTTCCCGGAACAAAGCCGCTGTCGGTGACCTCGAACACCGTGCCGCCGCCATTGGCGCCGCCCTCTGCGGTTGTGCCGAACAGGTCGCCGCTGGCGTCGGCGATGAGGCTAGCGGCGGGGGCCGCGCCATCAGCGCCATCAAAGAAGACCAGCGCGCTCGCGCTGGCGTAGCCGGTGGCGGTCTTTTTGATTTCGAACACCGTGCCGTCGGTGGCGGGTAAAAGGAAAGGACTAACGGTCGTGCCGCTGGTGGTGCCGAACAGGTCGCCGTTGGCGTCCATGATCAGCGCTCCCACAGGAGAAAGTCCATCGGACAGGTCTCGGAAGCTGGCCAGGGTGATGGGGGTGCTGGCGTAACCCCCGGCAGTCTTCACGATCTCAAATACGGCGCCGCCATTTACAGAGCCGCCGCCTTTTGTCGTCCCGAACAGGTCGCCGCGGGAATCGGCGATCAGGCTCCCGACAGGCACATCGACTTCGAAGTTCACCAATGTGGTGGGCGTGCTGGCGTATCCGGTTGGCGTCTTCGCGATTTCGAACACCGTGCCGCCGCCGCTCGCGCCGCCAAGCTCGGTCGTGCCGAAAAGATCGCCATTGGAATCGGCAATCAGGCTCGCGACGGGCGCGTCGCCGTCGTCGCCATTGAAGGTGATCAGCGTGGTCGGGGTGCTCGAGTAACCTGCGGCGGTCTTCGCGATCTCAAACAACGTGCCGTGGCTAAGGCCATCCGCGTCTTCCGCGCCACCGAGGTAGGTCGTGCCGAAAAGGTCGCCGTTGGCGTCGGCTATCAGGCTGCCCTTTGGCTCAGCGCCGTCGGCGAGCCCGGTGAAGCTGACCAAAGTGGTGGGGGTGCTGGCATAGCCTCCCGCAGTCTTCTTGATCTCGAACACTGTGCCCCCGCCGTTCGCGCCGCCGAATGAGGACGTGCCGAACAAATCGCCGTTGGCGTCTGCGAGCAAGCCGGCCACTGGGCCGCCGGGGCGCCCGGGTCGTCGAGGTTGAAGGTAACCAGCGTAGTGGGGGTGCTGTCGTAGCCGGTGGGAGTCTTGGCGATTTCGAACACCGTGCCTTCGGCAGGGTTGGCAGCTGTACCGCTGCCGCCGGCTTCGGTTGTGCCGAACAGGTCGCCATTGGAATCGGCGATTAGATCGCCACGGGGGTTCCAGCCATGCCCGCCGGGCCCGGAGTCCTCGCTGTTGAAACTGACCAGCGTGGTCAAGCGGTTGGGCGGAAACAGGACGCCGACGCTCGGCGGCGGCTTCGCCGGCCCCCCTGGAACAAACCCGCTGCCCGTGACCTCGAACACTCTGTCGCCTGTCGCGCCGAACAGGTTTCCGCTGGAATCGGCGATCAGGCCGCCTGCGGGAAGTTCCAAGCTGTTGAAGTTGACCACGGTGGTCGGCGTGTTCGCATAACCACTCGCGGTCTTTTTGATCTCGAACACCGCGCCTTGGTTCAGAAGGAATCCGCGTGTAGTGCCGAACAGGTCGCCATTGGCGTCCATGACCAGGCCCCCCACAGGAGCAACGACATCGACGGGGAAACTGGCCAGCGTGGTCGGCGTGCTGGCGTAACCTGTGGCGGTCTTGACGATCTCGAACACCAAGTTGCCGCTTGTCCCGAAAAGATCGCCGTGGGCGTCGGCGATCAGGCCAGAGGCGCCGAAATCTTCGGGGAAGCTGACCAGCGTGCTGGGCGTGCTGGCGTAGCCGGTCGGAAGTCTTGACGATCTCGAACGCCGTGCCGCCGTTGTTCGCGCCACCGGATTCCGTCGTCCCGAACAGGTCGCCACTGGCGTCGACGATCAGCCCAGCGCTGGAGCCGACGTCGACGCCGTTGAACGTGACCAGTGTAGAGAACTGGCCGGTCTTCGTGATCTCGAACACGGTGCCATTGTCGTCCCCGCCGCTGGGGCCCGCCGAGGTAGTCGCCGGGGTCGTGCCGAACAGGTTGCCACTGGCGTCGGCGACCAGGCCGGCCTCGGGTCTAAGACCGTTGGCGCCAATGAAATTAATCAAGGTGCCGGGCGTGCTGTCGTAACCGGCCGATGTCTTCGCAATTTCGAATACGCTGCCGCTGATGTTGCCGGGGCCGGCCGAGGTTGTGCCGAACAGGTCGCCCTCGGCGTCAGCAAGCAGGCTGCCCTCTGACACGCCGCCGTCGACGCCGTCGAAGCTGGCGAGAACGGTTGGGGTGCTGGCGTAGCCGGTCGAAGTCTTGACGAGCTCGAACACTGTGCCCAAGCCGAAGACGCCGCCTCCGACCGTTGTGCCGAACAGGTCGCCGCGGGAATCGACGAGCAAGCTGCCTTCTACCCTGCCGTAATTGGAGCTGACCAGGGTCGTTAAAGTCGCGCTCATGGGCAGATTGCTCCCCTAATAACTTTTATTCAATGATAATTACCGAACCTAGGATCGAAGCCGCGGGAAATGCAACAACCCAGGGGTTGTATTTGAGAGTAAAATTCGGAAACACACTTGTTGCTTTTCTGGGATTGCTCCTGACCGTCTTGCCTGTCTGAATCGGGTTCGGGCGAATTGAGACTGGAGTGCCAGGCGCTTCGGTTATCTGGGGCTCACCGAGGCAAACGACTACAACGTTCGAACAGGCCGCCAAGGCTCAATGGCGATGGAACTCGGCGTGCCCGGGAGGCGGCCGCCAATAAAATCCGGCTCTTGTAGCGTTAGCTCTGGGTGGCGTCAGGATTCTGTTTCCGTCATGGCCGGGCTCGACCCGGCCATCCACGAGAACACTTGCAGCCTCCTCGTAAGCCTCTGAACTGACGGAGGTCTGAGCAGGCGAGAGATTTGTGGCGGCGCCGCGTGGATGGCCGGCACAAGGCCGGCCATGATGAATTTACCGATGCCAACCGGGGACCCACAGCTAATGCTATAAGAGCCTAAAATCCGGGTGCGCAATTTGTTGAGAAAAGCAGAAGTCTATGCTATATCATTAAACAGAGGCCGGACGAAGCCGTTCGTCGCCAACGCTTAGGCGCGAGAGAAGGAGACGGAAATACACTTGGGGCCCATCTCGAGCAGGGGTGAGCCAGGGGAAAGATTTTTTTATTTGGATTCGCTGTAACCCTTTGAAAAGTCCCGATTCGGCCAAAGGAATCCAAGGAAATCCAAGCACTTTTCCTTGGATTTATTTGGATTAGCTTGGTTTTACTTGGCTTTGTTTGGCGATCTCGCCGGAGACGTCGTCGCGCGCGGGTCGCTTAGGCTCGGACCGGGATAATGGGCTTCGCCGACCGAGCCGCGTCTGCGAGCATCCGCCACCAGTGCGCGTTGCTTTCCCAATTCCAGCCCGCGGTCGGCGATGGCGAAGGCAGGAGCCACAGGCGGGTGCGGCCGATGCGCTGGTGCTGCTCGCCGAAACCGGCGGCGCGGCCGAGATAGCGGCGCCCGGCGTTGAGGCTCGTGAACGCAAGCCAGTCGGGCTCGGCGGCGACGATCTTCGCCTCGAGCGTCGAGCAGGCCTCACGACCGAGCGCGCCCGGCGGCAGCTCGCGATCCACGCCGCTCACGTGCTTGGCGATGTCGGTCAGGCCCAGGCCCCATTGCGGCAGTTCGGTGTATTCTTCCGGATTGAGCTTTCGCGGCGTCAGCCCGAAGGCGTGGAGCGCCGACCAGAACCGGTTCTGCGGATGGGCGTAATAGGCGCCGCGCGCGGCGGACACGTTCCCTGCCGCGGTGCCGCAGAAGACGATTCTGAGACCGGGCTTGATGAGGTCGGGCAGCACGTGCGCGGCCATGTCCGTCGCCTCAGATCGTCTGGTTGTAAGCGCCGACCTCCGGGTTCTCGCGCAAGATCCGGTCGACCGCCTCGAACATTAAGCGCATGCGCGCTTCCGACACCGGGCTCTCGACGACGACCACCAGCTCCGGCTTGTTCGAGGAGGCGCGGACCAGTCCCCATGTCCCGTCTTCGACTGTAACCCGGACCCCGTTAACGGTGACGAGGTCACGGATGGGCTGTCCGGCGAACGGCTCGCCCCGCGTCTGCATCGCCTGCAAGCCGTGCAACGACGCGATTGGCGACCTCGTATTTGACCTCGTCTGCGCAATGGGGCGACATCGTCGGCGAGCCCCAGGTTTTCGGCAGCTCACGATAAAGATCGGCCATCGACTTTCCCGGGTTCCGGTCGAGCATGTCGAGGATTGCGATCGCGGTGACGAAGCCGTCGTCATAGCCCCGGCCGATCGGCGCGTTGAAGAAGAAATGCCCCGATTTCTCGAAGCCCGCGAGCGCCTTCAGATCCCTGACCCGCCGCTTGATGTGCGAGTGGCCGGTCTTCCAGAAATCAACCTTGACGTCGTTGGCGCGAAGCGCGGGATCGGTCGCGAATAGCCCGGTTGACTTGACGTCCACGACAAAGGTCGCGCCCTTGTGGAGGGTCGACAGGTCGCGCGCCAGCATGACCCCGATCTTGTCGGCGAAAATCTCCTGGCCCTCGTTGTCGACGATGCCGCAGCGGTCGCCGTCGCCGTCGAAGCCGAGCGCGAGGTCGGCGCCGCTCTCTTTCACCGCGGCCGCCATCGCATGCAGCATCCGCATATCTTCGGGATTCGGATTGTAGCGCGGGAAGGTGAAGTCGAGCTCACAGTCGAGGGGAACGACCTCGACGCCGAGCGCGCTCAAGAGCTTGGGTGCGAACGCCCCAGCGGTCCCATTGCCGCAGGCGGCGACGACCTTGAGAGGCCGGCGGAATTTTGGACGGGCAGTCAGATCGGCGATGTAGCGGGCCGGGAAGTCGGGAACGAACTCATACCCGCCCCCCGCCTCCGAGCCGTACGCGCCGGAAAGGACGATGTTGCGCAGGCGCGCCATCTCCTCAGGCCCGAAGGTCACCGGCCTCGCCGCCCCCATCTTGACCCCGGTCCAGCCGTTGTCATTGTGGGAGGCCGTCACCATCGCGACCGCGGGCGTATCGAGAGCGAACTGAGCGAAATAGGCCATCGGCGTGAGCGCGAGCCCGATGTCGCGCACCTGCGCGCCCCCCGCCATCAGCCCCGCGGTCAAGGCCAGCTTGACCGAAGCCGAGTAGCTGCGGAAGTCGTGGCCGACGACCACCTCACGCGCGACGCCCATTTCCTTGAGGAGGCGCGCGAGGCCGAGGCCGAGCGCCTGGACGCCCATCAGGTTGATCTCTTTTTCGAACAGCCAACGCGCGTCATATTCGCGAAAGCCGGTGGGTTTCACCATCGGTTGCGATTCAAATGCGTATGTATTGGGGGAAAGTTTGGGCTCAGGCTTGGGGAACAAAGTGGGCCTCGGCGGCTGGACGTGGACGACGCGGCGGGCGGCCGACGCGGACTTAGAGGACGCTTTCACCCAACGCAACCCGCGCGTCTCGGGCCCTTGGGCGGAGAACGGGTGAATAGCTTGACCCGAATGCGCGAACTGTTAAAAGCTCGCGTGTAGTCCTATTGAAGGCGGAGCGAGCGTTTTGGCTGCCCGTGAGGACAAAATATCCCTCAATAGCGCCGGGGCGAAACGAACGGGGCGGTCAGCGAGCGCCGAGCGCGAACGCGGGGTTCGGCGCCCTTTTGTTGATGGAGTTCGACCGTGAATTTTTCCGACCTGCGCTCCACCGGCCCCCTCGCAGTCGTACGCCGCGAGCTTCGGCCCTTCTTCGGTGAATTGCGCCGCCTCTATTTCGTTCGTGTTTGGGGAATGGACATCGGCCCTGGCTGCGCGATTTCGTTCTCGGCCAAATTGGACAAAAGCTATCCGCGCGGCATCCATATCGGCGAAGGAACGGCGATCAACTTCGGCGCCGTCATTTTGACGCATGACACCCCGCGCGGCGTTCACGCAGATACCTGGATTGGAAAACAATGTAACATCGGCGCAAACAGCATCATCATGGCTGGCATCAGGGTTGGCGACAATTGCGTTGTCGCGGCCGCGAGCGTGGTGATGAAGGATGTGCCGCCTAATTGCCTGGTCGCGGGGAACCCGGCGCGCATCATGGAAAAGGGTATCAAGACGGGCCACAGGGGCATTATCGACCGCACAGTCCGCCCGGATTTCGGAGCAAGCCCGTCTGTGCCCGACGAAGCGGCTCCCGAAAAAGCGGCTTCGTAAAACTGACCGCCGGTTGATTTGCAGGCCCTATCCATGACCGTCATCGATCTCAGCGGCCGCGTGGCCATCGTGACCGGCGCCTCGCGGGGCATCGGACGAGCCGCGGCTGAAACCCTGCTCAAGGCAGGCGCCATTGTCGTGCTCAACGCACGCGCTTCCGAGGCAGCCACAGCGGCCTTCGCAGAATTGGAGACAGCCTATCCCGATCGCGTGACCGCGGTTTACGGGTCCGTCGCGGAGAGCGCCACGGCCACCGCACTCATCCAGGCCGCAATGAAACACAAGCGCCTCGACATCCTGGTCAACAACGCTGGCATCCTTCGCGACAAGCTTATCGGCATGATCTCGGACGCCGAAATCAACGAGCTGTTCGACATCAACATCATCGGATTGATCAAGATCACCCAGCTTGCCGCGCGCCTGATGTCGCGACGCAAGAGCGGATCCATCATCAACATCTCGTCGATCGTCGGAAGGCGAGGAAATAGCGGCCAGATGGTCTATTCCGCGACCAAGGCCGCCGTCATAGGCGCGACGTTTTCCGCCGCTAAGGAGCTCGGGCCGATGAACATTCGCGTCAACGCCGTTGCGCCGGGCCTGATCCAAACCTCGATGATCGAAGCCATCCCCGGGGACAAACGCAAGAACCTCGAGTCGCAGATCGCGATGGGTCGGGTCGGGTCGGGGCAAGACGTGGCCAACACAATCCTGTTTCTTGCGTCTGACCTGTCGGCCTATGTGACGGGCCAGATCATCGGGGTTGATGGCGGCCTCATTGTATAAGGCGCGGCGGAAATCGCGCCAAAGGGTCGATCGCGGTCGGCAATTGTCATGAAGGATCTAGACCAAACCTGCGGCGGACTTCTTCCGCTCATCCCGGGCCTCGAGGCGTCGCCGGCTGTCTATGACGATCGCGACAGCAGCTGGCTGACGCGCGAAGAGCTGCGGAATGCGAGCGTCGATCTCGCCAAGACTATCGCGTCCGAACGCAAGCGCCTGGTGTTTCTGCTCTGCGGCGTCAATGCCGAAACGGTCATCGGCCTTCTTGCGGCGGCGGCGGCCGGCCACGCCACCGCGCTGATTGATCCGGCGCTGCCTGAACACCTGATGACAGGTCTCATCGAATCTTATCAGCCTGAACTCATTCTGGGGCCGAGCGGCTCTGCTGAGACAATCCCCTACGCCATGAACGACAAGGCGACCGTAGGCTCGGCACCATTTGGCGCGCGCGTCGTCGAATCGATTGCCAGGGAGAGCGATCCGTCTTTTCCGCCCATCGACCCAGCCGTGCAGGTGCTTCTGTCCACGTCCGGGACGACCGGCAGCCAGAAATATGTGCGGCTGTCGCGCGACGCTGTCGTCGCCAACGCGCGTCAGATCGCCCAGGCGTTGGCCATCGACGAACAGAGCGTGGGCATCGTCCATCTGCCCCTGCATTATTCCTACGGACTTTCCGTCGTCACGTCGCATCTGACGTCCGGCGGCCGGCTGTGTCTCATAAACGACTCGATCACATCGCAGAGCTTCTGGTCGAAGATCGCAAGCGTCGGCGGATCGCACTTCCCTGGCGTCCCGTTTCACTATGTCGCGCTCGCCCGCCTCGGCGCGGGCCTCGTGCCAGACTCTGTCAAGACGTTCACGCAAGCGGGCGGCGCGCTTGATCTTCGCGTTCAGACCAAGATTCGGGACTGGGCGACGCAGCGCGGCGGCCAGTTCTTCGTCATGTATGGGCAGACCGAGGCCGCGCCGCGCATGGCGACGCTGCAGCACGCCGATCACGCTCGGAAAGCGGGCTCAGTGGGCGTCGCGCTGGATGGCGGCCGGTTCTCGATTGTTGACGAGAGCGGCGCCCCGGCGCCGGCCGACGTGGTCGGGACGGTTGTCTACGAAGGGCCCAACGTCATGCAGGGCTACGCTATGTCCAGGGCCGACCTCGGCAAGGGCGACGAGATGAACGGGCGCCTCGAGACCGGCGACCTTGGACGCCTGGATTGGGATGGGTTTCTTTACTTGACCGGACGAACCAAGCGCTTCGCCAAGATCGCCGGATATCGCCTTGGTCTCGACGAGATCGAAAAGGAACTGTTCGCCGTCTGCCCTGTCGCCTGCCTCGATTTGGGAGAAAAAATCGCAGTCGCGCACGAACAAGAGTCCGAGACGGCGCTCAAGGCTCGCGTCCGCGAACTTGCCGACAGTTACAAGGTGCCCTCGTCGAGCTTCGCGTTGCGGAAGGTCACGCAAATCCCACGCGCCTCGAGCGGCAAGATCGATTATGCGCGACTGAAGGATCTCGTGAGTGTTTGAGCGTCTCCTCAACCAGCCGCCCTATTCGCTGAAGCAGGCCGACAAGGAGCCGCTTCTGCTCGAGGGGCTGAACGAGCTGATCCGCTATCATTACGAGAAGAGCCCCGAATATAGGCGAATCCTCGATGCCGCCTGGGGCGGCCTCAAGACCTACGCCTCGATCGCCGAGGTTCCCTATCTGCCGGTCAGTTTGTTCAAGGAAATGGAGCTAAAAAGCACCTCGCTGCCGGCGATGGTCATGCGCTCGAGCGGCACCACCGGACAACGAACAAGCCGCATCATCATCGACAACGAGACGGCGCGACGTCAGTCGGAAGCTTTGGTCGCCTCGTTCCGTCCCATTCTTGGCGCCCGCCGCGTACCGTTCCTGGCAATTGACACCAAAGACGTCATCAAGCCGACGGACCTGACGGCGCGCGGCGGCGGCGTCCTGGGCATGATGAAGTTTGGCGCCAAAACAGCCTTCGCCCTCGACGGGCGCCTTGAGATGGATAAGGAGCTGGTCGCGAATTTCGTTCGCGCGAACGGCAGCGAGCCGTTTCTCATTTTCGGCTTCACCTTTCTCGTCTGGGACAAGCTCTATCGGAGCTTCGCCGATGGCGAGGTCGATCTTTCAAACGCGATCCTCATTCACTCGGGGGGGTGGAAAAAGCTCGAAGCGCAGAAGGTCTCCAACGCCGAGTTCAGGGCTGTGCTCAAGCGCCGGTTCAATCTAACCAACATCTTCAACTTCTATGGCTTCGTCGAGCAGATCGGCTCTGTCTTCATCGAAGGCCCGGACGGACTGCTGTATCCGCCCAACTTCACCGACATCATCATCAGAAGGCCGCATAGCTGGGAGCCCGCGGAGGTCGGCGAAGAGGGCGTTATCCAGGTTGTCTCGCTGCTGCCCCGATCCTATCCGGGCCATAGCGTGCTGACCGAGGACATGGGCGTCGTCGCGACGATTGACGCCGGAACTGGCGGCCGTTTTGGCAAAGCAATTCGTGTAGTCGGCCGCGCCCCGAAGACCGAGCTCAGGGGCTGCAGCGACGTGATCGCCGCGTGAGCGACAGAGTGAGGACAGATCCGTGACCGATGTGATCGCTTACAGCGCCAGCGCGCGCGACGCTGAGGTCCAAGAAAGCGCGCTCTTGTCGAAGCTCGACGCAGCCCGCCACGTGCTTGCCGCGCCGTTCGCGTCCGAGCGTGTCGATTTGGTCGCAAGCGTCGCCGACACCCTTCTCAGCGCGCGAGGGGCAACCGCCTCTGGACCTGCCGCCCATTTCGCCTTCTGGACCCGCCGCGCCGCGCTCATGAAGCTTGCGACGAGTTTCGCGGCGCGCGTGCCGCAGCACGCGCTGGCGCGACCGCGCGGCCTCGTCTTTCATCTGCCGCCGCAGAATGTCGAGACGGTCTTCCTCTACTCGTGGGCGCTCTCCTATCTGGCCGGCAACGCCAATATCGTGCGCCTGCCGCAGGCGATCAGCGCTCGGATGCGCGACATCGTCGACCTCTTCCTCGAGCGACTGGAGGCCCAGGGAGACGGGTCGCAATTGTTCGTCCACTATCCCTCACAGGGCGACCTTGGAGCCAAGATCTCCGCCCGGAGTGACGCCCGTGTCGTCTGGGGCGGCGACGCCAAGGTCGCCTTGTTCGCTCCCCTGCCCTTGCGCAATGGCGGCAAGTCGATCTGGTTCGGCGACCGCTTCTCGTTTTCGACCATCAACGGCGCCGCGCTCGACAAGCTGGACGAGGCCGCCCTTCGAGCGCTCGCCAAGAAACTCCATAATGACGTGTTCGTCTTCGACCAGATGGCCTGCTCGTCCCCGCATGCGCTCTATGTGGTCGGCGAAGCCGCGGCGCATGCGCCGGCGGTTCGGCGCCTCCTCGACGCATCGGCGGCTGAGTGGACGATGGATGACCCCGCGGGCCGGGTCGGGCACGCGATCGGCAAGATGACGGCTGCGTTCTACGCGGCGGGCACCGGACGCGCTTCGTCCGTCAACTGGCAAAACACGAACCTGACGAGCGTCGTGGCAAGCGCGCCGGAGCGTCAGGATATTCGGGTGGGCGGGGGCTTCCTCAGCGTCGTCTTCATCCGCTCGCTCGACGAGGTCCCTGGCTTCATCCGGGAGAGCGACCAGACGATCACCTATTTCGGCTGGGAACGGGGCGAAATCGAAGCGGTCGCGGCGTCCCGTACAGGCCCTGGCGTGTCGCGCTGGGCGCCGATCGGGACGGCGCTCGATTTCGATTTCATCTGGGACGGCTACGATATTCCGTTCGAGCTGACGCGGCTCATTCGCGTCTCATAGAGGCGAGGACGGACGAACCACACCGCTTTGGAAAGCATGGCCGCAAGGTCTGCCATTTCCTTCCGCGTTTCGGGCGATTCCAACAGGTTGCGGCGCCATTTCCTTCCGCTGACCGGCTCTCGGGCGAACAGAATTTGGCGGAGACGAACCATAGCCCCCTGTAGGCGTACCACTGCAGTACGATCTGTTTAGGTGGATATTTGCCAGTCATTGCGATTAATATTTCTATTTGCTATCAAATACAAATCGCCTTCTGCCCCTCTTGTTCAAATATATAGTTCGTTAATATTTTAGCTATACAGTGCTAATATTTCATGTAGAAGCTTTCTTGCACCTCTTTATCTTTACACGGCACAAACATTTTACGGCGATGGCATCGCGTTCGAGCTGACGCAGACCATTCGCGTCTCGTCAGACCCCTACTGTCGCAGGACCAGCGTGCCGTTGCGTTGCTCGACGCTCGCCAGGCGCTTGAGAAAGCTTTCTCCGAGCAGGTTCACTTCGCCCGCGTCAGCCGTGAGAATGAGAGCCTCGACATCACTCACATAAAGGCCACCAAGGCTGACGTTTCTCAAAACGGTCGGCAAAGCGGTGGACTGGCCGTTCGCCGTCTGCATCACGCGCTTGCGTCCTCCCGAGGGGCTAAGTCCCAACCGCCTCGCCGTCGAAGCGGAGATGCAGACGTCGCTTGCGCCCGTGTCGATGAGCATCCGCACCGGAGCCCCATTGACCAGGACCCCGGCCGCATATTGGCCGCGGTGGTCAGCCTCGAGCAACGCTTCCCGATAACCGGACGATTCGCGCTGAGGCCGCTCTGGCGAGGACGCCTCGTCCGCGACCGCACCCGCCGCGCCTAAGGTGGAAGCAGGCGCAGGCCCAGGCAGACGGTTCAACAGGAAGAATGAACCCACGAGCGCGAGCGCCACAACCACTGCGGCCGATACAATCACGCGCCCAAACATTGTGAACCCCGCCGGCGCCACGTTACGACAGGCAGCGAGCATCCCGCCAAGACGCGAAAATCCGGTAAATCGATTCGTGCAGATTGCATTTGGATCGCCGCGTCGCTGTAGCCGCGCTCGAAAGGGCGTTCAGAAGAACGCCCTTCTCTCGACGGGCTAAGGAGCGCGGCGGGTCGTCGACCGCGTCTACAACGAAGATGGCCGAAGGATGCCATTCTATCGACGGGCTAAGGGCCGCGTCATCAGGGCGGAGCAACGATGGTCGCACGGTTGCGGCCGATGAAGCGGATGTCGAGAACCTGACCCGCAATCGCCGAGCCAAGCCGAGCGGAGAAATGCAACGGTGTGCCTTCGCGTATCGCCGCCTTCACGGAATCGGCAAGCGCGGCATCATCGGCCCGGCCTCCGCTCGACTGTGCGAAGACGATCCTGGGCTCGCCTATAACAGCGCCGTCCCGCGTGAAACTCGCGCGAACGGTGACTTGATCGTCATCGTGCTGCGGGCGCCAGCAGGCCGCGATCCCCGTCGCGATGCCCTGAACGCGGGCCACTACCGGCTGCCGCCCCTCAGCGGCCTGCGCCGGCGCTCCGTCCGTCCATGCGGAAACTCCGATCAAAGCGACCGTTCCCCAAGCGGACAGCGACCACCATGATCGCTGTCGGCGGATCGTGACCGGGCCTTTGCCCTGGGCGGATTCCCGCGCCAATATCACCGTGCCGCTGCCGGTCGCGCCGCCAACCCTCCCCACGAACCTTCGCCCATTGGCCGCATGCCGAGGGCCGCAAGCAAAGCGCGATCCTTGTCTTCGCCGGGCAGCGGCGTGGTCAACAATTTCTCGCCGATGAAGATCGAGTTGGCGCCGGCCATGAGGCACATGGCCTGCAGCTCGCGGCTCATCTCCTGCCGGCCGGCGGCCAGGCGCACCATTGCGCGCGGGCAGACGATGCGGGCGACAGCGATCGTGCGCACGAACTCGAGCCCGTCGATGGGCGCGCTGTCGCCAAGCGGTGTGCCCTTGATCGGAACGAGGGCGTTGATCGGCAGGGACTGCGGGTGCTCGGGCAGATTGGCCAGGGCCTGCAGCAAGCCGGCGCGATGCGAGCGGGTCTCGCCCATGCCGACGATGCCGCCGCAGCAAACGTTGATCCCAGCGTCGCGCACGTGCGCCAAGGTGTCCAACCGCTCGTCGTAGGCGCGGGTGGAGACGATGCGGGCGTAATCCTCGGGCGCGGTGTCGAGGTTGTGGTTGTAGTAATCGAGGCCGGCGCCCCTCAATGCGAGCGCCTGCTCCGGGGTTAGCATGCCCAGAGTGGCGCAGGTTTCGAGCCCAAGCGCCTTCACTCCCGCGATCATCCGCGCGAGCTCCGGCAGGTCGCGGTCCTTGAGCTCTCGCCAGGCCGCGCCCATGCAGAAGCGCTGCGCCCCGCGCGCCCTTGCCCGCGCGGCCTCCGCGATCACCGTCTCGGCCGCCATCAGCCTCGAGGCTTTGAGGCCGGTGTCGAAGTGGACCGATTGGCTGCAATAGCCGCAGTCCTCCGCGCAGCCGCCGGTCTTCACCGACAGGAGCTCCGAGAGCTGCACCTCGACCGGATCGAATACGGCGCGATGAACGGCCATGGCGCGGAACGTGAGTTCGGGCAGCGGCAGGTCGAACAGCGCCTCGACCTCGGCTCGCGTCCAGTCGTGGCGAACGTGGATTTTGGCGTCTGTCGCGGGCGTCATCCGTGATTCCTTCTCGAGCTCAAATCGGCCCTCATAGGTAACGGTTCAGCAGGTTCTCGTAATATTCCTGGCGTCCCGACTTCGGCTTGGGGTCGATTTTGTCCTTGGCGACGCGCGCCGCGATCGATTCGAGCGTCGCGCCCTTCGCCAGCATCGCCTTAGCCTCGGGTCTATCCCAGCCGGCGTAACGCTCGGCGCGCAGCGCATCGAACTTGCCGTCCTCGATCATGCGCGCCGCCGCGACCAGCGCCGCGGCGCAGACGTCGATGCCGCCGATATGGCCGAGCAACAGATCGGCCGGATCGATCGACTGCCGGCGCACCTTGGCGTCGAAATTGAAGCCGCCCGGCGCAAGGCCGCCCGACTTCAGGATGAAATAGAGCGCCGGCACGAGCTCGGCCGCGTTGTTGGGGAACTGGTCGGTGTCCCAACCGGACTGATAGTCGTTGCGGTTGGCGTCGATCGAGCCCAGCATTCCGAGCGCGGTGGCCAGCCCAATCTCATGCTCGAACGAATGGTGCGCAAGCACGGCGTGGCCGACCTCGATGTTGAGCTTGACCTCCCGCTCGAGCCCGAAGCGCTGCAAAAAGCCGAACACCGTCGCGACGTCGAAATCGTATTGATGCTTGGTCGGCTCCTGCGGCTTCGGCTCGACCAGGATCACGCCCTTGTAACCGATCTTGTGCTTGTACTCGACGACCAGGGATAGAAAGCGCCCGAGTTGATCCTGCTCGCGACGCAGATCGGTGTTGAGCAGCGTCTCGTAACCCTCGCGGCCGCCCCAGAGTACGTAATTGGCGCCATCGAGCTTGTGCGTCGCATCGATGGCGTTCTTCACCTGGGCCGCGGCGTAAGCGAACACATCCGGGTCGGGATTGGTGGCGGCGCCCGCGAGGTAGCGCGGATGGCTGAAGAGATTGGCGGTGCCCCAGAGCAGCTTGGTCCCGGTTTTCTGCATTTTCTTGGCGAAGATATCGGTCATCTCGGCGAGGTTGCGGCCGAACTCCTTGAGACTGTCGCCCTCCGGAACGACGTCGCGATCGTGGAAGGTGAAGAACGGAAAGCCGAGCGTCGAGAACATGTCGAACGCCACGTCGGCCTTGGCCCGTGCACCCTTCATCGTCTCGCCGTCCCATGGGCGCTCGAAGGTCGGCGCGCCGAACATGTCGGTCCCCATCCAGGCGAAGTTGTGCCAGTAGCAAACGGCCGGGCGCAGATGCTCGGCCATCGTCTTGCCCATCACGACGCGCGAGGGATCGTAGTGGCGGTAAGCGTAGGGGTTGTCGCTCTTGAGCCCCTCAAAGCGCACGGGGCCGATGTCGCCGAAAAAGCGCTTGCTCATGGTCGTCTCCTCGGGTGTCAGTGGTTTAGAATATACCAGCGTCCGTCAATTCTGCGCCGTCTCGACCCCAAGCCAGCGCGCGAGAGTCTCTGCGCTCGTCGTCGGTCATCTGGCTGAAATTGTTGGGCGGCATCGCGTGGGTCAGAACCGCTTGCTGGCGGATCGCGGGCGCGAACCGGGCGATGTGCTCGGGCGTATCGAGCAGCACACCCTTCGGCGCCTCCCCGATTTCCTCCATCGGCTGAGCGGCGTGGCACATCATGCACCGCAGCTGCACGATATCGACGACTTCCTGCGGCGCTTTTGGCTCATCAAGCCTCGCGGTCTCCGTCGGCAGGTCGGCCAATCCCATCCATGAGCGCATGCCCGGCGAAGCGGTCGCCGCGACGCCAAAGGCGCACAGGACCGCGACCGCGGCGGCCGCCCATGCCCACCAGGGCGCGCGGTCGTGATCGAGATGCCAGACATTATAGAAATAACGCACCATCGCGCCGGCGACGATGATGCAGGTCACGATGGCGGGAATCGCGCGCGGATTGGAGAAGGCTGACGGTGTGTGACTCGACAGCATCAGGAACACCACCGGCAGCGTGATGTAGTTGTTGTGGGTCGACCGTATCTTCGAACTTTGGCCCCAAGCCGGATCGGGCCTCTGACCGGCTTGGAGCGCGGCGATGCTTTTGCGCTGGTTCGGCATGATGATGAAGAACACGTTGGCGGTCATGATCGTCGCCATGAGCGCTCCAGTGTGGATGAGCGCGCCGCGGCCGGAGAAGACGAGCGTGAACACCCAACTCGTCGCCACGACATAACCGAAACCCACCAGCGCGAGCAGCGGCTCATTGGCGGCGAGAGGCGAGCGGCACAGAAAGTCATAGACGAGCCAGCCAAGCGCCAGCGCGACAATCCCGATCATCGCCGCTTGCCAGGGCTCGAGGGCCATGACCGCGGGATCGATGAGAAAGAGCGACGACTGCCCGTAATAGACCCAACAGAGCAGCGCAAAGCCGCTCATCCAGGTCCAATAGGACTGCCATTTGTGCCAGATGAGGTGCTCGGGCAGCGCGGCGGGCGCGAGCATGTATTTCTTCATTTCATAGAACCCGCCCCCGTGCACTTGCCAGGAAGTGCCCTTTGACGGCCGGATCGTCGCCCGCCTTTTTGCGCAGGCTGGCGTCGAGATGCATGAAGAAGAAGGACCCGCCGATCCACGCGATGGCGGCCGTCACATGGAGCCAGCGCAAAAGCGCTGAACCCCATTCCCAGCCGAAGGTCCCCAGCGCCCCCATCAACCTACCTCCTCCCGGCGAGACGATCGCGACCGGCCGGATCACGATAAAGGCGGCGGCGCAATTTTGGTAGGGAGCCGCTCTCACCGTCGGCTCTTGCGCCTTGCCTCGCAAAAACCACGCCGGACGCTGTTAACCGGGCGTTGATAACGCAGCGTTA
>CAVYPD010000003.1:0-191142 GCA_963770275.1 uncultured Alphaproteobacteria bacterium | reverse complement strand
TCAGGGACCTACGCTGAAGCGGCCAAACGGACGCGAAAAACGTCAAGCACGGTTGCCGCAGTGAAGGCAATCGGAATTTGCGCCGCGCGGTCCAGTCGACCCCGGCCAAGCGTTGATGGGCGGGTGCGACAGTATGACGACAGCGCCGCGGCGGCTCGACCCGGCCGACGCATCAACCACGGCCTGAGCGCGTTCGAGGCGCTGTGCGTGACTGCCGAGAGGTCCGGGAAGACGAGGCAAGCCCGAGAAAAACCGCGAGCGATCGGTTGAGGCGGAGGATGTCCTCGTCCGAGAGACGGCCGACGCGGACGCCGACCTTCGACTTCGGGACGGTGGTGATCTTATCCACCATCATTCGGCACGTTATGCGCAACCCGTTGCGCAGACTTGGATCAACCGGCAGCCGAAACAACGGCGCGTCCGTCTCGTCGCTGGTGAAGGCGCAGATGGTGATCGAATCCGTGGCGTTGAAACTATCGTCCTGCACGATAACGACGGGGCGCGGCTTTCCGGCATAGCCTTGACCTCCAGCGACGGTCCAGATGTCGCCGCGTCTCATCCGCTGGCTTCGCCCAACTCTGACGCAGCATCGATGAACGCCTGATCCTCGGCCGCGAGTTCGCTCGCGGCGACGGCCCGCGCCTGACGCCTTGCTTCCGAGCGGAAGGCGGGCGCGCGTACGTCCGGAACCCAGATCTGAATCGGACGCAAGCCTTGCGAACGAAGGCGCTTGCGATGTTCCTGCACTTTCGCTCGCGAGGGCTTGGGCAGCGAAGTCATAGTCATGCTCCAGGTTACATGTAACTTAGCGCTGAGAATCGGCTTTGACCAGCCTTCGTTTAGCGCGTCTGACGAAACAGCCGACATATTGGGCTCGCGCTTGCGTTTCCCGCATCTCTCGCTTATATGCCGCGCCATTCCACAGGCGGATTTTATGCGGCTCCTGATCCAAGGTTCCGCTCCGGTGGCGAAGTTCGCTTCGCTTCACATGATCCGCCGAGGCTCAACCGGACAAGGATAAGCTCCATGGCTTTGCCAGATTTCACCATGCGTCAACTGCTCGAGGCGGGCGCGCATTTCGGCCACCAGTCGCATCGCTGGAACCCGAAGATGGCGCCTTATATCTACGGCTCACGCAACTCGATCCACATCATCGACCTCGCCCAGACGGTTCCGCTACTCCATCAGGCGCTGAAGACGGTCTCAGACACCGTCGCCAAGGGCGGCCGGGTGCTGTTCGTCGGCACCAAACGCCAGGCGTCGGATGAGATCGCGACCGCCGCCAGGCGCTCGGCGCAGTATTTTGTCAACGCGCGCTGGCTCGGCGGCATGCTGACCAACTGGAAGACGATTTCCGCGTCGATCTCGCGTCTGCGCAAAGTCGACGAGCTTCTGGGCGAGGGTGCGAAAGGCCTGACCAAGAAGGAGCGTCTCATGCTGTCGCGCGAACGCGAAAAGCTCGAGACCGCGCTCGGCGGCATCAAGGACATGGGCGGCGTTCCCAATCTCGTGTTCGTGATCGACACCAACAAGGAAGCGCTGGCGATCAAGGAGGCCAATCGCCTCAAGATCCCCGTGATCGCGATCCTCGACACCAACAGCGATCCGGACGGCATCACCTTTCCGATCCCGGCCAACGACGACGCCGGCCGCGCCATCCAGCTCTATTGCGACCTCATCGCTCGCGCCGCGATCGACGGCATTTCTCGCGGCCAGGGCGCGCAGGGGGTTGATCTCGGCGAGGCTGAGGCGCCGGTCGCCGAAGCTCTGCCGGAGACGGTCGACCTCGAGACCGCGACGACCGAGCCGGAAGCGTTGACCGAGCACTTCGAGCTCCTGGCCGCCCCGCGCGGCGCGCCCGACGATCTGGCCAAGCTCACCGGCGTCGGCCCGCAGATCGTCAAGAAGCTCAACGAGCATGGCGTGTTCCACTATTGGCAGCTCGCCGCGATGACTCCGGAAGAAGCCGAGAAGCTCGACGCCGATCTCAGGTTCAACGGCCGCATCGCGCGCGACAAGTGGAACGAGCAAGCGCGCGAGCTCATGGCCGCGGCATAAAGTTCAAGTCGCACGCGGCTTAAGAGCAAAAGAGGGACGTTCATGGCGACCATTACCGCCGGACTGGTCAAGGACCTGCGCGAAAAAACCGGCGCGGGCATGATGGATTGCAAGAATGCGCTGAGCGAGACCGACGGCGACATCGAGGCGGCGATCGACTGGCTGCGCAAGAAGGGCCTGGCGAAAGCCGCCAAGAAGAGCGGTCGGGTTGCGGCCGAAGGCCTCGTCGGCGTCGCGGTCGAGGACAATATCGGCGTCGTTGTCGAGGTCAATTCCGAAACCGACTTCGTCGCCCGTAACGATGACTTCCAGGCGGTGGTGCGCGGCGTGCTCGCGGTCGCGCTCGACCACGCGCCCGACGTCGACGCGACGAAGGTGCTCGGCGCGCATTACCCGGGTGGCGGCACGGTCACCGAGGCGATCGCCAACGCCATCGCCACCATTGGTGAAAACATGACGCTGCGTCGCGCGCAGGGCCTTCGAGTGGCCGAGGGCGCGATCGGCCATTACGTGCACGGGTCGGTCGCCGACGGGCTTGGCCGAATTGGGGTCATCGTCGGGCTCGAATCCACAGGCGATCGCGCTCAGCTCAGCGCGCTCGGGCGGCAGATCGCCATGCATGTCGCCGCTGCAAGTCCGGTCGCGCTCGACGCCGCCGGGGTCGACCCAGCGACGGTTGCGCGCGAGCGCGCCGTGCTGGCGGAGAAGAACGCCAGCAAGCCCGCAAACGTGATCGAGAAGATCGTCGAATCGGGCCTCAAGACCTTCTACAAGGAGGTCACTCTTCTTGATCAGCCCTATGTCCACGATCCGGCCAAGACTGTCGCCCAGGCGATCAAGGAGGCCGAAAAGACGGTCGGCGCGCCGATCGCCGTCACCGGCTTCGTCCGCTATGCGCTGGGCGAAGGCGTCGACAAGACGGCGGAAGAGGCCTGACGGCCTGGCGATAGCATCAAGCGGCCTCTTAGGGCCGCTTTTTTTATCGCGTAAGACGGGCGGATCGGCGATCGTGCGGCGGCGCGCATCGCGAGGAGGGGCTGGGCATGTCGAACGCGCCGCGACCGTTATTCAAGCGCGTTGTCGTCAAGCTGTCGGGCGAGGCGCTGATGGGCCCGGACACGCATGGCCTGCACGCGCCGACTCTTCAGCGCATCGCCGGCGATCTCAAGGCGGCGGCGGACCTTGGGGTGCAAGTCGCGGTTGTCGTCGGCGGCGGCAATTTCTTTCGCGGACTCCAGGGCGCGGACAAGGGGATCGAGCGCGCGCGCGCCGACTCGATCGGCATGCTGGCGACGGTGATGAACGCGCTGGCGATGGAGGGGGCGCTCGAACAAATCGAGCAGCCGGCGCGTGTGCTCTCCGCGGTCGCCATGCCGTCGCTCTGCCAGCCCTATTCGCGTCAGGCGGCGCTTGCCCATCTGGTCAAGCATCGGGTGATCATCCTCGCCGGTGGCACCGGCAATCCGTTCTTCACCACCGACACCGGCGCGGCGCTTCGGGCTGCCGAACTCGCCTGCGATGCGGTGATGAAGGCCACTCAGGTCGACGGCATCTATTCCGCCGACCCGAAGAAGGATCCGACCGCGACGCGCTTCGATCGCCTCAGCCACGACGAAGCGATCGCCCGCAAGTTGCAGGTGATGGACACGGCGGCTTTCGCTCTTGCGCGCGACAACGGCATCCCGATCGTCGTCTTCTCGGTCAACGAGCCGGGCGCCATTCCCTCGGCGATCCTGGGCAAGGGGCGGGCGACCTACGTCATGCCGTAGGCGGCAACATTCCGCAGGCTCACGGGTTCAAACCCAATGCGTCGGCGGCTGGTCAATTCATCAAGTCTGCGGTCTCTCGGTTATGATTCTCGATCGCGAACTCTGGAGATCGAGTTTCACAACACCGGCGTTTACCAGTATTTCGATGTACCCAAGACGGCTCTTGAAGAGATGCTCGCGCAGAATTCGCTAGGCTCATATTTCAACACGAACATTCGTGACATCTATCCGTGCGCGAAGGTTCGATGATTTCCGCCCGTCGCAATAGCGTGGCCGCACGCCCATCTGACCTCGTTTAGAAGGGTTGGCCTTGGACGACGCACAAACTTGTTGATTTGGACAACTGACCGGAAGCGAATAAATTCGTCTCGCTCAAGCGTTTTCTGGGCTCCACCCTCGAACCGGAAAGACCCGATCATGACCGCTTCTCTTTCATCCGCTGACAAAGGCCATCCTGGTCTCGCATCGATTGTCTTCTGTGGAATTGTCGCCATTGGACTGGGATTCGCCGCGCCCGCCGCCAAGGCGGCAGGGGGCGACGATAACAGCGGAGCCAGCGCCGGAAGCGGGGCAAGCGGCGCCGGCACGATGCAAAAGAAAGCCACCGGTATGAAGAAGACCGACCTGACGACATGCGCGCCGGGTCAGGTTTGGGACAAGAAGACGCACAAGTGCCTGGAGAGACACAGCGGCGTTTTGCCCGATCCTGATCTGACCGAATACGCCTATTCGCTCGCCAAGGCCGACCGGTACCAAGAGGCGATCGACGTCCTCGACATTCTCGACAATCCCAATACCCCCCGCGCCCTCAACTATCGCGGTTATGCGACGCGCAAACTCGGCCGCACGGACGAAGGGATCGGCTACTATCTCAAGTCTGTCGCCCTCGATCCGAACTATTCGCAGGTGCGCGAGTATCTCGGCGAAGCCTATGTCATCCAGGGCAAATTCGACCTGGCCAAGGATCAATTGGCGACGATCGAGAAGCTCTGCGGATCGAAAGACTGCGAGTACTACGAGGATCTCGCCGACGCTCTGAAGACGGCGCACGCTCTTTAAGCGGAGCCGTCTTGCGCGCGGCCTGTTGAAGGGCCGCGCGCGAGACATTGGCTTAGGTGAACGGCGTCGCCCGAGCCGCTGGGTCCGGGCGAGAGATCAATGCCCCCACACGCCGATCAGCTCCGCCTTGGCGAGCGTGTGGAAGTGAAGCTGAAATCCGACGAAGGCGGCGCTGTTGTTCTCGTCGCCGTCTAGCTTTGGCGTGTCCACGGCGAAAATCGTGAAGTGATAGTGGTGCGGCGCGTCGCCCTTGGGAGGGCACGGGCCGCCGTAGCCGGGAACGCCAAAATCGGTTCGGCTCTGCACCGCGCCCTTGGGCGCATCGCCGGCTTTTAGATTGCCCGCATTCTTGGGCAGGCTCGTCACGTCCGGCGGGATGTTGAAGACGACCCAATGCCAGAAGCCGCTGCCCGTCGGCGCGTCGGGATCGTAAACCGAGAGCGCAAAGCTCTTCGTGTCCTTCGGCGCCCCCGACCAGGAGAGCGCGGGCGAGATGTTGCCGCCGGTGCAGCCAAAGGCGTTGAAGACCTGCTCATCGGCGATCTTGGCGCCCGGCGCGATGTCGGGACTGGTCAGGGTCATCGTCTGGGCGGCGGCCGCTTCAGCGCCGAAGAAGGCGGCGAAAAGCGCAAGTGCGGTCAGTTTGAGCATAAGTCCTCCGTTTCAAGTCGACGCAAGTGGCGGTCCGCCCTCAACGACGAGGGGCGAAACGCGATTGATCTATTGATGTGTCCAGCCCCTAGTTTCGGGGATTGCGCTGACACCCCGGCAATTCCCCCCGATCAAACACGCCACGCCCCGCCTGTATTCGTTCTGGCGGGTGGCGTGGGGTAAATTACCTATTGACGCCATGAGACTCGGTGTCAAACGGTTGGCGCGCTCGCAGCGCGGCTTGCGAAGGTTGCGGGCGCTTATTTCTTCCTCGGCCGGAAAACGTTCATGGCTTCGATCATCGACAGACGCGTGACCGCGCGTATTCAAGGCGATTTCGTCGTCTTTCTCATTGGCATGCGCATCAACAAACCATGGAAGCCGCATAAGTGGCTACTGAATCTTCGCACGATGCCGAAAATGCTCAAGGAGCTGGAGGCGGCGCCAGCGGCGCACGGCTTTCTCGGCTACACGAATCTCGGTCTTTTCTCGCTTGTTCAATATTGGCGCAGCTTCGATCACCTCGAGGCCTATGCGCGGGCGCGCGACAAAGAGCACTGGCCCGCGTGGCTCGAATTCAATCGTCTCATGAAGGATTCGCGCGGCGACGTCGGCATCTGGCACGAGACCTATCTCATCCGGGCGGGCGAATACGAAAGCATCTATAGCGGGATGCCTCTCATGGGCCTCGCCAAGGCCGCCCAACTCGCGGATATCTCTGGCGATGCAGAGGCAGCCCGCGGTCGCTTGGGCGCCGTTGCGGACGAAGCTCAGCCCGCGGCTGGCGAGAAACGCTTGAACTCGCCCGCATAAGCTTTCGCGAGCGGCGCGGCGTAAGTCCTGCGCTTCGATGTCTTCAAGCCCAGCCGGACCAGGCTTTCCGCGAGGCTGACCGCGCAGGCGACGCCGTCGAGCACCGGAACGCCGGCCTTGCGCTCGAGGTCGCGGGCGAGATCGGTCATGCCGGCGCAGCCGAGCACGATCGCTTCGGCGCCGTCTTCGGCGAGCGCGCGCTCGATCTCCCGTTCGATCGTGCAGCCGTGCGTCGGAGCCTGGCTCTTCGAGCGCCAGCACCGGAACCTCGGCGGCGCGCACGCGCGCGCAGCGGGACTTCAGCCCATATTTCGCAAGGTTGTGCTCGATCGGAACGATCGAGCGGGAGAGCGTGGTCACGACGCTGAATTTCGCGGCGATAAGGCTCGCCATGTGAAAGGCGGCTTCGCCGATGCCGATGACCGGCGCCAAGGTCGCGCATCGCGCCGCCTCGAGCCCGGTGTCGTCGAAACAGGCGATGACGAAGGCGTCCGCGTCGCGCGCCTTGCCGATCTCCTCGATCAGGCCTGGAACGGAGAACGCCTCGTCGAAATAGCCCTCGATGCTGGCCGGCCCAAAGTCGGGATTGACGGCGGTGACTTCGACGCCGGGCGAGGCTGCGGCCTTGGCGGCGGCGCCGATCTTCAGCGTCATCGAGCGGGTGGTGTTGGGATTGATGACGTGAATGTGCATGGCTTGGCCCCTAGGATGTCGGCCACAGGATAGAGGCGCCAGATGCGCGCGTGAACTGGCTCGCGACCATGCGCGCGGCGCGGTCGCCTGGCTTGCGCGTGACACAGGCGCCTCCTAAAGCCTGAGGGCGCGCGCGCGCGCTCGCACTCGCCAAAGGAGGCTGAAGACATGCCGCACAAGATCCTTGTCGCCCAGGGAGGCGGTCCGACGGCGGTGATCAACCAGTCGCTGGCCGGCGTGGCGCTCGAGGCGCGGCGGTTTCCCGACGTCAGCCATGTCTATGGCGCGCTGCAGGGCGTGCGCGGGATCGTCAACGACGATCTCGTCGATCTGGGCCAGGAGACGGTCGCCAACCTCGAGGCGGTCGCGGCGACGCCCGCCGCCGCGCTCGGCTCCACCCGCGACAAGCCGGACCTCAAATATTGCCAGGAGATCTTCAAGGTCCTGAAAGCGCACGCGATCGACACGTTCTTCTACATCGGCGGCAACAATTCCTCCGACACGGTGCGCATCGTCGCCGAGGAAGCGAAGAAATCCGATCATGGGCTTCGCGCCATCCATATCCCCAAGACGATCGACAACGATCTCGTCGGCTTCGACCACACGCCGGGCTACCCGTCAGCGGCGCGCTTCGTCGCGCAGGCCTTCGCCGGCGCCAATCTCGACAATCTCGCGCTCAAAGGCGTCTATGTCGCCGTGGTGATGGGCCGTCACGCGGGATTCCTCACCGCGGCTTCGGCGCTGGCGCGCAAATATCCCGACGACGGCCCCCATCTCATCTATCTGCCCGAGCGCACCTTCGTCGTCGACAAGTTCCTGACCGACGTCAAGGCAGACCTTCGAGCGCCATGGGCGCTGCATCGTCGCGGTGTCCGAGGGCATCCACGACGACAAGGGCGAGGCGATCATCACCAAGCTCATAGGGAAAACGGAGAAGGACGCGCACGGCAACGTCCAGCTCTCCGGCACCGGCGCGCTCGCCGATCTCCTATGCGAGGAGGTGAAGTCGAAGCTCGGCATGAAGCGCGTGCGCGGCGACACGTTCGGCTATCTGCAGCGCTCGTTCGTCGGCTGCGTCAGCAAGGTCGATCAGCGCGAGGCGCGCGAGGTCGGCGAGAAGGCGGTGCAATACGCGCTTCAAGGCGCAGGCGACGGGTCGGTCGCGATCCGCCGCGTCGGCAATTACGCGGTCGACTATCCGCTCATCCCGCTCGAGACGGTCGCGGGAAAGACGCGCGTGATGGAGGATCATCTCATCAACGCCGCTGGCAACGACGTGACCCCGGCGTTCCATGATTACCTGCGTCCGCTGCTTGGCGCGGACGTGATCGAGGTCGCGCGGCTGCGGGGAGCGAAGGTCGAGAAGGCGGGCGTGGTGATGGGGGATGCGACCTGAGGACCGGGCGCATCGAGCGGTCTAGATCCGATTCTGGATGAGGCGGCCCACGCGCGTTGCAGTGTGCAGCGCAACATTACACGGATCCTTACGGCAAGCTTTCCAGAAACAAAATCCTGAGAAAATTATTGATGCTGCACTGCAGCATTCGTCATATTGGCGCCGAGCTCGAGGCCGACCCATTTCATGGGCGGCGGCGTTCTGGGGACGCAAACCGAAATGACGAAATCCATGCATGCGCTGGGCGCGGCGTCTACGATTGTGCTGATGGCCGCCGCGGCGGCCGCGCCGGCGCGAGCGGACACGATGACGGCCGCGGACATCCTGTCGAACTTCAACCTGGTCACGACCGGGAATGTGTCGACGCAGTTCCGATATCGTCGGCGACGCCGTCGTCGGCGGCGAACTTGAGCGGAGCGACCGTTCTTCGGCGGCGGCTCTCAACGTTCCCGTCTTCGCCGAACCCTCTACGTGTTCGGCAAGCTCGAACGGTTCGCTGAACCTCAACTCGGGCGGCAGCCTCGTACTATGCGGGCTCGCAGCAAGCCCGAGCCAGCATGTCAACTACAACGGCGGCGGCAAGCTTCACACCGACGCTGCCGCAACCCGCTCGGCGTATTACACCGACCCGCTGACCGATCTTTCGACGCAGCTTTCGGGCCTGACCGCGACGACGGGAACCTCGTTCGTCAACGGCAAGTTCAACGCGCGGCTCGAACACGGGCATCGTTGTGTTCGACATCAGCGGGTCCGCGCTCGCAAGCGATCTCGTGAACCACGACATCAGCTTCACCGGCGCAAGGGCGTCACGTCCTACATCATCAACGTCATCGGCAACTTCACCGACCCGAACAGCACCCATTTCAACGTCGATCAGCGAGGATGCGCTGTTCAATTTCGAGGACGCGACGACGGTCAATCTTGGGCAGTGGGGCGCCTCGATCCTGGCGCCTGACGCCGCGCTCACGATCACCGGCGGCGGCAACATCGAGGGCTCGGTGTTCGCGAAGTCGTTCCTTGGCGGCGGCGAGCTGCACAACAATAACCTCTTCAACGGCGCGCTTCCGACGATCGCGGCGGTTCCCGAGCCGTCGACCTGGGCGATGCTGTTCGCCGGCTTCGCCGGCCTCGGGTTTCTCGGCTGGCGCCGGGCTCGCAAAGACGCCGCAGCGGCGGCCTGATCCGGCAGCTCGAATCGCGTTCCAATCGAAGGCCGCCGGAGCTCCGGCGGCCTTTGTCATTTCTAGGCGGGTTAGCGAGCCCGACCGGGAGCATTTTTTGCCACGGTCTGCCCCGCCTGCTCGGCGTCAGTCTCAGCGCCTTCAGCGCCAGCGGCGCCGTCAGCCCCTGCACGATCACCGAGAAGGCGACGACCGCGAAGGCCGAGATGAGAATATCGTCGCGCCGTGGCAGGTCGGCGGGCAAGGCGAGCGCGAGCGCCAGAGCCAGCGCGCCGCGCAAGCCGCCCCACCACATCAGGTGCTGCTGATTGAGCGGGATCGCCCAGCGCGAGCGTACGAAGGCGAGGCAGACCGGATAGACCGCGACCGCGCGGCCCAGGAGCGCGAGCGCGATGACCAGCGTGAGCGCGAAAATTCCCTCGCGGGCGAAATCGATGGTCGCCATCGCCGAGCCGATCAGCAGGAACACCAGCGAATTGGCGAGAAAGGCGGCGAACTCCCAGAATTCGAGCACGAACGCGCGCCCATGCGGAGTGATCGAAAGGCCGAACCGCTCCTTCGGCATGAGCACGCCGAGATTGCCCATCGTCATGCCGGCGGCGACGCTCGCCAGCACGCCGGAGGCGCCGAAATGTTCGGCGATCAGGAACGAGCCGAAGGCGGCGACCACGGTCAGCGCCGTCTCGACCAGATGATCGTCCGAGGTTCCAGCGATCATGACCGCGATCAGCCCGACGCCGAACCCGGCGGCGAGACCGCCGCCAGCGACGATGACAAACGTCGTGATGATCGCGAGCGGGTCCTGAGCGCTCGCCGGGTCATGGGCCGCCCAGACGAGAATGAGGGTGAAGAGGACCGCGGCCGCGCCGTCGTTGAACAGGCTCTCGGCTTCGATGAGGAGGCTGAGGCGGCCGGTCACTCGCGATTCCTTGATGAGCGCGATGACCGCGATCGGGTCGGTCGCGCTGATCAGCGCTCCGAAGACGAGCGCGGATTCGAGCGGCCAGCCGAGCACGTCAACGAGCCCGCCCGCCACGACCACGGCGCAGAGCGCGACCCCGATGGTCGACAGCGCGACCACCGGAACGAGATCGCGGCGCAAATCGCTCCAGCGCAGGTTGAGCGCCGCCTCGAACAGGAGCGGCGGCAGGACGACGTCGAAGATGAGGTCGTGGGTGAGCGCGAGGCCGGCATGGCTGCGCGTGGCGGCGAGCGCTGCGCCGGCGAGCACGAGGCCGACCGTATAGGGCAGACGCAGGCGGCGCGCCGCGAGCGCGACCAGAATCGCGAGGCCAAGCAGGCTCAGCGCGCGAAACAGCAGAACGTCCATGCGTCCTGTCTAGCGGCGCGCCCGGCAAAGAGGAACCGCGCGGCCGCGCTATTCCGCCGCGGCGAGATCGGCGCCGGCGCGCAAATAGCGCTCGGGATCGACCGGCTCGCCGTCGACGCGCACTTCGTAGTGCAAATGCGGGCCGGTCGAGCGGCCGGTCGAACCGAGCCTGCCTAGGACCGCGCCCTTGTCGACCTGCTGGCCTTCCTCGACCAGCACTTCCGACATGTGCGCGTAGCGGGTGGCGAGCCCGTTGCCATGATCAATCTCGACCATGATTCCGTAGCCGCCCGCGGGTCCGGCATGCACGACACGGCCGGAGGCGGCGGCGTGGATCTCGGCTCCGTAAGCCTCGGCGAGATCGACGCCTGGATGCAGCGCGAGGCGACCGAGGAACGGATCGGCGCGATAGCCGAAGGGCGAGGTGACGCTAGGATCGCCGGAAAGCGGCATGCGCAGGGGCACGAAGGACATGAGCGCCTTGAGGCGCTCGGCTGTCGCGACGTCGCGCGCGACCCGCGTGAGCGCCGGGTCGAGCGCAGGCGCGTTCGCATCAAGCTCGGCTGGAATGTAGGGGCCGCCGACCCCGCCCTCGCCGTGGGGCAGAACGAGCCTCGCTGGATCGAGTCCGGTCTCGGCGACGATCGCCGCATCGCGCGAGGCGGCGCGTTCGGCAGCGCGGTCGATGGCGGCGAGAGCCTTCGTCTGGTTGCTCTCTATCCGGTCAAGCGAGGGATCGAGGAGCGCAAGGCGCGCAGAGGGATCGAGATCGTCTGCGGCCCTCGTCACACTTGCCGTCGTGAACGGCGCGTCCGAGGGCAGGGCGCTCAGGGTCTCGCCCGATTCATCGATCGGATGAGGCTTGACGGTCCGAGGCTCGGCGCCGGGACGGGCAAGAGGGGCGTAGGCGCGCGCGGCGTCGTCGACGCTTGCGCGGGGCGCCGTCGACGGACCGAGAGCCTGGATCGCGCTGAGCGCGTCGGCAGGGTTGGGGGTCGCGGCTTGCCGCCGAGCAGCCACGCGCACGGTTGCGCGCCTCCGTCCCGGCGAGCGCGGCGACGATCGCGCCGCGCTGTTCAAGCCGGGCCTGCCGGGACATGACTTCGTTCACCTTGCCGTTGAAGGAATTCCGCTCGAGCAATTGCCGGCTGGCGCGCTTCATCGAGCCGCGCGCGCGCTTCGGCCAGACGGTCCTCGTAAGCCGCCTTCATTTCCGCCTGCCGCGTGAGAATCGCCCCCATCAGGTCGTCGTGGAAGGCGACATAGACGGTGACGGAGGCGGTCCAGGCGAACGAGATGAGCGCGAGCGCGGCAAGCGCCCCGACGCCGCCCCGCCCGAGACGGATGCTGCGTATGACGTCGCCCCGGGAGAGCGAAAGACAATAATGCGACCCCGGCGGCCTCGCCTCCGGATAGCCCTCTCGCAACGACATGAACCAGCGCTCCAGCCCAGCGAAAACGGGCGTGCTCGACCGCAGAGCAAAGCGCATTAAGGTTAATGGATCGCAAAATCGCGTTTGGCCAGGGAAAGCGACGGCTCGATCGCTCCGCGCGGGTTCAGAGCGCCTTTGTCGCCGCCAGGACCTCCTCCGCATGGCCCGGCACTTTCACTTTGCGCCAGATCTTGGCGATGCGGCCATTGCGGTCGATGAGAAAGGTCGAGCGCTCGACGCCGAAATATTTGCGGCCGTACATGCTCTTTTCCTTCCATACCCCGTAGGCCTCGATCGCTGAACGCTCCGGGTCGGCGGCGAGCGCGATCTTCAGATCGTGCTTGTGCTTGAACTTGTCGTGGCTCGCAGCGCTATCCGGGGATATGCCGATGACCGTAGCGCCCGCCGCGGCGAACTTGGCGCGCAAGCCATTGAAGTCGATGGCTTGGGCGGTGCAGCCGGAGGTGTCGTCCTTGGGGTAGAAGTAGATTACGACCGGTTTGCCTTTGAGGTCCTTCAGATGCGTCCGGCCGCCGCCGTCGGTCGGCAGCTCAAAATCAGGCGCCATGTCGCCCTCAACCAGTTCCTTAACCATTATCGCCCTCGTTTTGTCTCATTATGCGACCACTGCCCGCGTCCCGGAACGCGGTCTCGTCTTCGGACGTTCCTCTTGTCGGGCCCGCGGTCTCAACCGGTCAAGCAAACGACCCGAACGTCAAGTCGGCTTGCGGCCTTCGAATCAACGAAGATTGCGCTTACTCTGCTCACGCCACGGAGGATGATCGGTATTGGTCGTTAGATACAGCATGACGACACGGGCTCGCGCCCGGGCCGCTGTGCGCGGCATGGCGGCGGATGCGCAGGGTCCTCGGCTTCGCTCGCGCTGGCGCCGGATCGGCGCCGGCCGGATAGCGCACATTTGTCTCCGGACGGTGGAGTTCATCGCAGCCCTGTTCATCGTGGGCGGGCTGGCATTGGCCTCGTTGCTCGCGCGAGGGCCCCTTCGGCTGGTCGGCATGCACGACCAGATCCAAACCTCGCTCCAGGAGCGCGTCGGCGATCGTTACGCCATCGTTCTCGGCCCCACCTATCTCATGCACAATTCGTGGGGCGTGGGTTTGGGGTTCAAGGGCCTGACGGTGCGCGACGCTGCTGGCCGAACGGTCCTTTCGGCGCCGAGCGGCAAGAATTGGCCTCGATCCGTTCGCAGCGGCGCTCCTCGACGTGCGGGTGCGGCGGCTTGAACTCGAGGGGCTCGACCTGCGCCTGCGCGTCGCCGCCGACGGCGCGCTGTCGCTTGCAGTCGCAAGCGATTCGGGCGCAACCCCGATTCCTCTCCCCGGCCCGGTGTCAGCGGGGGCAGGCGGTACTGGACTCGCCGCTCTTGTCGGCGCCGCTGTCGAAGCGATGGCTGGCGCCACACAGGCGCTCGACCGGTTGACCCTCGCTAACGGTCATTTCGAGATCGACAACGAAGCGACGCAGCGTTCCGTCGTCTATAATGATTTCGCCGTCGTCTTCGATCATTCGGGCTCAAGCGCGCGCGCCACGCTCTCCGCGACCGGTCCAGCGGGACCATGGACAATTGCAGCGCAAGCTGCGGAGGGGGATGCGCGGACCCTGTCCATCCAGGCGCATGATCTGAGCCTCGCCGATCTTCAGACGTTCGACAAGACGCCTCCGCCTCTGACCGCGGAGGGGCCGGTTGCAATCAAACTCGACGCTGAACTCGCGCCCGACTCGGCGCTGCGCGCGTTTACCGGCCAGTTCACCATCGGCGCCGGACGCGTGCGCATCAATAACCCCGACGCGACGCCATTCTTCATCGACGAGGCGAGCGGCGCCGTAGCGTGGGATGAGGATGCGCGGCAGTTATCGTGTCGACAGGCTTCAGGTTCTGGCCGGCCTGACTCATGTCGACGCCCAAGGCTGGATGGCGCCGGCCACCGACACGACGCGGGTCTGGACGACGCATCTCGAGTCGCGCGACGCGCAATTCAGCCCAGAGCGGCCGGGCGCCAATCCGGTCCCTGTCGAGTCCATGGTCGCCGACGCCCGCTTCCTCGAGACGACGTCGCAGTTCATCCTCGACGGCCTGACAGCGCGCGGACCCACTGTCGACGTGGCGGTCAAAGCAGAGACCGCGCCGGACGGCGATGGCTCTTCGCTCAAGCTCAACATCGACGTCGGCCCGAGCGCCACGGCCGATCTCATTCGTCTGTGGCCGCAATTCATCAATCCCGACGTACGCGAATGGTGCGCCGAGAATCTGCACGGCGGACGGCTTCAGGGATCGCTGAAAGCCAATTGGACCGCCGCCGACATGGACGCGATGGCGCACAAACGCGGCTTGCCGCGCGAAAGCCTGCACGGCGAGTTTACGACCCACGACGTCGGCGTCGACTCTCATGCCCGGCTTGCCGATCATGATGACCGACGAAGGGACGGGATCCTTCACCGGTCATGAGTTCACCGTCTCGGGCAACCACGCGACCATGGCGCTGTCGCCGTCGCGGCGGGTGCAGGCGAACGACCTCGCTTTCACTGTCCCCGATATTACGCCCAGAGCCATCGTCGATGCTTCCTCGAAGGCGCACATGACCGGAACGGCGGACTCGCTCGCCGATCTCTTGATGCGCGAACCTTTGCGCCGCCAGGCGGGCCTCACGCTCGATCCCGCGACCGTCAAAGGCCAGGCGGAAGGCGATCTCGTCCTCGCTCTCAAGCTGGGGAAGACCGCGCGCCCGGAAGACACCCAGTTCCACGCCAGTGGGGCGCTCGACAATCTGCAGATCGAGAAGTTTCTCGCCGACGAGAAGCTCGAGTCGGCGACGGCCACGTTCGAGGCTGATCGGGATTCGCTGAAGATCGCGGGCGACGGCCAGGTCCTTGGCACGCCGACCCATGTGGAGGTCGCGCGCGCTCCTGGCGAGGAAGGGTCGGCGACCATAACGTTCGCTCTCGACGCGGCCGGACGCGCCAGGCGCGGCATCAATTTAGGCTCGTGGCTGACCGGCGTCGCTCCCCATCAAGCTCAAGGCGCCCCTCACGCGCGCCAATGCGGAGGTCGAAATCGACCTTACGCCTGCAGGCGTCGACAACCCCGTCCCGGGACTCTCGAAGCCGGCGGGAAAGCCGGGCAAGGCGACGTTCCTCGTCAAGCCCAATCCGGAAGGCGCTTCGCTCAGCAACATCGTCATCGACCTCGGCGTGCCGGAGTTCCGGGGATCGGCTCAGATGGACTCCGCCGGCGCCGTGGCGAGCGCCACGATGACGCAGGCGCGCATCGCGGCCGGCGACGATTTCAAGGTCGACGTTGTCAATGGCGCGGCTTCGCATGAAAATTTCGGCGCGCGGCGCTTCGCTCGACGCCCGCGCCTTCGTGAAATCGATTTTGGAGGGCGGCTCCTCCGGACAGTCGGCGACGAAGGATTTCGACCTCGACGCCAGGATCGCGAGCGTCACGGGCTCCAACAAGCAGGCGATCACGAATATGGAGCTCACCGCGTCCCGGCGCGGCGGCGAAACGCGACTCGGAAGCCTGCGCGGAAGAATTGGCGGCGGCGCGGTGACGGCGACTGGAAGCGGCGGGGAAACGCGGATCTCGACGTCCGACGCGGGCGCGCTTCTCCGTTTCGCCAATCTCTATTCGCATCTCGAAGGGGGCGACCTCAATCTGCTTCTCCGCTCTCGTGGCGAAGCGAGCGCCGGCGAGGCCACGCTCACCGACTTCGTCCTGCGCGACGAACCGGCGTTTCGCCAACTGGTCAGCGCTGCGCCGCAGCGCACGTCGGAAGGGCGAGCCGCCCCTGTCGACGCGGCGCGCGTGACTTTCGAGAAGATGACGGCGTCCTTTGAGCGCAGCCCCGGCAAGCTCGCGATTCAGGACGCGGTTATCTACAATCCAAACGTCGGACTCACTGCGCAAGGCGGGATTGATTTTCAACATAACCAAGTCGACCTCAGCGGCTCCTTCGTGCCTGCTTACTCAGTGAACACGATGCTGACGAAGATCCCGCTCGTCGGGCTCTTGCTGAGCGGCGGGGAGAACGGCGGTGTTTTTGGCATCAACTATCGGGTGCATGGCTCGATGAGCGACCCCGCAGTCAGCGTCAATCCGCTGTCGGCGATCGCGCCCGGCATCTTCCATCGCATCCTCAGCGCCATCGACGGGACGACGTCCCGCGGCGCCGGTGTTCATGAGCCAGCCGAGACAGGCGACACGGCGACGACGCGCCGGCCGGCGCGCTAGGTTACACCGCTCGAAGAAGAACGTGCTTCTTGCGGCCGAGCGACAGCTTGACGATTCCGCCGGCTTTCAGCGCCTCGCGGGTGATGAGCGCCTTCTCGTCGCCAAGCGTGGCGTCGTTCACTCGTAGGCCGCCGCCGCGGATCTGGCGGCGCGCTTCGCCGGTCGAGGCGACGAGGCCCGCGCGCACGAAGGCGCTGAGCGCGCCGAGTCCGGCTTCGAACTCCGCTCCCGGCACATCGACCGTCGGCAGGCTGTCCGCAAGCTCTCGCTCCTCGAAGGTCTTGCGCGCAGTGGCCGCGGCCGCGTCCGGCCGCCGCGCGCCCGTGCAAGAGCGCGGTCGCCTCATTGGCCAGCGCCTTCTTCGCTTCGTTGATCTCGGCGCCGGCCAAGCTTTCGAGCCGGCGGATTTCGTCGAGCGGCAGGAGCGTGAACAGCCTGAGGAACCGGCCGACGTCGGCGTCGTCGGCGTTGCGCCAGAACTGCCAGTACTCGTAAGGGCGCGAGCATCGTCTCATCGAGCCAGACCGCGCCGGCGGCGGTCTTCCCCATCTTCGCGCCCGAAGCCGTCGTGATGAGCGGCGAGGTCAAAGCGTAGAGCGGCTCGAGCCCCATGCGGCGGCCGAGATCGACGCCGGTGACGATGTTGCCCCACTGGTCGGAGCCGCCCATCTGCAGCGTCACCCCGTAGCGCTTGTTGAGTTCGGTGAAGTCGTAAGCCTGCAGGCACATGTAGTTGAATTCGAGGAAGGAGAGCTCCTGCTCGCGGGTCAGCCTGAGCTTGACCGAATCCATGGCCAGCATGCGGTTGACCGAGAAATGGCGCCCGACGTCGCGGAGGAAATCGATGTAGTTGAGCTTGGCGAGCCAGTCCGCGTTGTCCGGCATGATCGCGTCGTGCTTGCCGTCGCCGAACGGATGAAATGGGAGAAGGCCTTGCGGATGCCTGCCTTGTTGGCCTCGATCTCGGCGACCGTCAGCAGCTTGCGGCTTTCGTCCTTGCCCGACGGGTCGCCGACCATCGTCGTGCCGCCGCCCATCAGCGCCACCGGCTTGCCGCCCGTCTCCTGCAGCCAGTGCAGCATCATGATCTGCACGAGCGAGCCGACGTGCAGAGACGGCGCGGTGCAATCGAAGCCGATGTAAGCGACGAGCGACCCGGAGCGCGCCTTCTCGTCCAGGCCGGCGAAATCCGAGCATTGATGGATGAAACCGCGCTCCTGCATCACGCGCAGGAAGTCGGATTTCGGTTCGAACGCGTCAGTCAAACTCGGTCCTTCAGACAGCTTTGCGGCGACGTTTACGGGGGCGAGGCAGCGAGCGCAACTTTCACCCCGCCAAGCCGCTGGCGGCGCCGGGCTATTTCAGCGGAGCGTATTGGTAGGCGCCGACATCGACCTGACTCCTGCGCGGCGCTCCCGTATGTCGACCGGCGGGGAATGTCGGAGGTCGGGAGTGCGGCTCCCTGATCCGTGACGGTCACCAGCGGCGGAGTATTGTTATGTCGCCTAGCTATAGGCGACACAGTTCTCCGAATGCGCTAACAGACCGACCTCCGCCGCCATTGGCGCGCCCCTCCGGATTTGCGCTTCCCATGCCTTCTCGCCTTGGCGAAGCCGATCTCATCGCCCGCTACTTCGCCCCGCTGGCGGGACCTGCCGGCTTGGGCCTGCGCGACGACGCGGCGCTGATGCGACCGCCGCCCGGCGAAGACCTCGTGCTGACGACCGACGCGCTGGTTGCGGGCGTCCATTTCTTCGCCGACGATCCGCCGGGGACGATCGCCCGCAAGGCGTTGCGCGTGAATCTCTCCGATCTTGCGGCCAAAGGCGCCCGGCCGCTCGGATTTCTGCTGGCGCTCGCGCTGCCCTCCGACTGGAGTGACGAATGGCTCGCCGCCTTCGTCGACGGTCTCGGCGCCGACGTCATGGACTTCAAATGCCCTCTTCTCGGCGGCGACACCGTCGCGACGCCGGGGCCGTTGACGCTGAGCGTGACCGCGATCGGCGCGGTTGCGCAAGGGCGGATGCCCAGACGCACGGGCGTCAAGGCCGGCGATCGCCTCTATGTCACCGGCACGATCGGCGACGCCGCGCTCGGCCTCAAGGTTCGGCTGGGGCGGGGTCCCGACATTCTACAGGCGCACAAGGCGTTCCTGCTCGAGCGGTATCTCATGCCGCGAGCCGCGCTTGGCGATGATCGGCGCGATGGCCGCGCACGCAAGCGGCGGCATGGACGTGTCGGACGGCTTTGTCGGCGACCTCACCAAGATGCTGGACGTCTCCGGGGTCAGCGCGCGCGTGCAGATCTATCGTCTGCCGCTGTCGCCGGCGGCGCGCGCGGCGATCGCAGCCGATCCCGACCTGTTCGAAGTTGCGGCGACCGGCGGCGACGACTATGAGCTTCTGGCCTCGTCGCCGCGTGAATCCGCGGCTGCTTTCGAGGCGGCGGCGGCCGCTGCTGGCGTGCCATTGACGTTTGTCGGCGAAGCGGTCGAGGGTCGGCGGCCGCCGAACTTCATCGGACCTGACGGCAATCCGGTCGTCTTTGAGCACGGCGCCTACAGCCACTTTTGACGGAGATACGATGACCGAAGGCGCTTCCACGCTCATCGACATGCGGCTGCTCGCGGCGCAGGCGGTCGCGCGCGAGGCCGGCGCGATGGCGCGGCGGCGTTTCCTCGACCGGTCGTTCACGGTCGGCTTCAAGGGGCCGCAGGACTTTCTGACCGAGGTCGATGGCGAGACGGAGACGTTCATCGCGGAGCGCCTCCTCGAGATATTTCCGAGCGACGGGTTCATCGGCGAAGAGACGCAAGGCTCGCCCCGCCGGCGAGGGCGGCGCGGCGTGGGTCGTCGATCCGATCGACGGCACGGCGAACTTCGCTCGCGGCGTGCCGCATTTCTGCGTGTCGATCGCCTGTGTCGCCGCTGACAAGGTCGAGGTCGGCGTCATTTACGATCCGATGCGCGACGAATTGTTCTCAGGCCGGCGCGGCGGCGGCGCCCGGCTCAACGGCGCGCTGATGCGCGCATCGGCCGCGAGCGCACTCGCCAACTCCGCAATCGAGGTCGGCTGGAACACGCGTGCGGGTCCCGAGCAGTTCGTCGACCTTCTGCGGCGGGTCGCTTCCACCGGCGCCTCGCCGTCGCGGACCGGCTCCGGCGCGCTCGCCCTCGCCTATGTCGCCGCCGGCCGGCGCGACGGCTTTGTCGAGCATCATATCAATGCGTGGGATTGTCTCGCCGGGATTCTGCTGGTCACCGAGGCGGGCGGCTACGTGAACGACTTTCTTGCGCGGCGACGGTCTCACCAAGGGCAATCCGCTCGTTGCTTGCGCGCCCGGGGTCAAGGATGCCCTTATCGCCGCCGCGGCTTTCGAGGGCGTTACGATATGACCGAAATCACACTCACTCATGGCGACGCGCAAGCGACGATCGCGCTTCTCGGCGCCGAGGCGCGAAGCTGGCGGGTCGCCGGACGTGACCTGTTGTGGCCGGGCGACCCCGCGATCTGGACCGACATCAGTCCGATCCTCTATCCGGTCGTCGGCTGGACGCGCGACGGGGAGGAGCGGGTCGACGGCGTTACGCTATCCGCTCGCCCTGCACGGCTTCGCGCGTTTCGAGACCTTCGCGGTCGAAACGTCGGCGCCTGACTTCGCGCGGCTGACGCTCAGCGACAATGCGAGCACGCGCGCAATCTATCCGTTCGCTTTTGCGCTTGCGCTCGAATACCGGCTGAGCGCCGACGCGCTCGCAATCGCGATCGAAGTCGCCAATCCTGGCGATCGGCGCGCGCCTTACGCTTGCGGGCTGCACCCCGGTTTCCGCTGGCCGCTGGGCTCGGCGGGACGCGAGGGCGCGCTCGTCCAGTTCGAAAAGGCGGAGCGGCCCGAGGTTCCGGAACTCGCGCCGGGCGGACTTGTCCGTAGCACGACACGCCCGGTCCCCCTTTGCGGCCGCAATCTGCCGCTGTCCGACGCGCTGTTCGACCGCGACGCGCTTTGCTTCCTCGATTGTGCGAGCCGGTCGCTGGCGTTCATCGACGCCTCTGGGGCGTCGATCACGATGGAATATGAGAGCTTTCAGCACGTCGGCGCTGTGGACGCGGCCCGGCGCGCCGTTCCTCTGCCTCGAGCCTTGGACCGGCTACAGCGATCCCGACGGTTTCACCGGCGATTTGTTCGAGAAGCCCGGCATGCGGGTGCTCGAACCGGGAGAGCAGCGCGCGCCATGAAGCGCGCTTCGTCTTCCGGCCGGAGTAAGGCGTTGGGCCAAGCCTGCGCAAGGACGATCGATGACCGACGATCCGCCTTCGTGCTTGACGGCGCGACGATCGCCGACGAGACGCTTGTCAACGTCGCCGAAGAAGCGCGCGCGCTCATCGCGCGCGGCGTGACGCCGGGTCTCGCGGTCGTTCTGGTCGGCGACAATCCGGCGAGCCAGAGCTATGTCGCCGGCAAGGGCAGGGCCGCCAAGGCGTGCGGCTTCCATTCGATCCAGCACAATCTGTCGGCCGAGACGAGCGAAGCCGAGTTGCTGGCGCTGGTCGAGGCGCTCAACGCCGATCCGGCCGTGCACGGAATCCTCGTGCAATTGCCGCTGCCCAAGCACATCGATTCGGCGCGGGTGCTGGAAGCAATCGCGCCCGCCAAGGATGTCGACGGCTTTCACCCCATCAATGTCGGCCTGTTGTCGATCGGCGACACGCGCCGCGCCCTGATCCCCTGCACGCCCGCCGGCGCGATGATCCTTATCGACAAGGCTTGCGAGCGGCTCGGCTGGACGCTTCCCGGCATGGAGGCGGTGATCATCGGCCGCTCGAACATCGTCGGCAAGCCGATGGCGCAGCTGCTTTCTGGCGCGCCACTGCACGGTGACCATCGCGCATTCGCGCACGCTCGATCTGCCTTCGGTCGCGCGCCGCGCCGACATTCTCGTCGCCGCCGTCGGCCAGCCGGAAATGGTGCGCGGCGATTGGGTCAAGCCGGGCGCGATCGTCATCGACGTCGGCATCAACCGCGTGGCCGCCGACGAGCGCGACGCATCCGGCAAACCCAAGACGCGTCTCGTCGGCGACGTCGCCTATGCGGAGGCCGCCGCGGTCGCCGGCGCGATCACGCCCGTGCCGGGCGGCGTCGGCCGGATGACCATCGCCATGCTGATGGCGAACACGGTTCTGGCGGCGAAGCGGTCGCTCGGCGCGTGAAGGCGCGTCGGCGCGCTCCCGCTCTACGTCGGCGCCTTCACGACATGGTACTCGATGCGGCGGTTCTTCAGCCGGCCCTCGGCGGTGTCGTTGTTCGCGATCGGATCGGCCACGCCATAGCCTTTGGCGACCAGCATGTCCGGGTCCGCGCCATACTTGATCAGCGCCTCGCGCACGGATTCCGCGCGCTTCTGCGACAGCGCCAGGTTCAGCGCCGCATCGCCGGTATTGTCGGTATAGCCCGCGATCTCGAGCACATGACCGGCCTTGAGCTGCTTCAAATCCGCGGCTGCGGTCTTGAGGAACGGCTCCATCGATTCCGGCACTTCCGCGCTGTCCGAGGCGAAGCTGAACACGGAGTCATTGAGCGCGAATAAGAGATCCTTGACGCCGAAGCCGGACCCAAGCGACGCAAGCTCGGTCGTCGCTCTGTCGTTGGCGACAGCGACGGCCGCGGCGGTCTTGTCCGAGAGCGCGCCAACCGTGACGCCCGCGCCGACCACGCCTTTCAACGCCGCGATGACCTTGTCGCGCGCGTCGTCCCCCATGGCGGCGCCGCCGACGTTGATCTTGTCGCCTTGGAAGATCGCGTCGACGTTCGCGCCTTTGATCGCGTCGAGCGCGGCGCGGAATACGCCAAGCCACGGCGCCGTCGTCGCATTCTTGTCGACGCCGATGTCGCTCTTCACTTTGTCGGCGCCGAAGACCGCGTTGAGCGCGTCGATAATCGATGTCTTCGCGTCCTGGTCGCGGACCACGCCTGACGCGCGCACGGCGCCATTGTCGTTGCTGAGCGCGAACCGGGTTGGCGTTGCGGCCGACGCGGGCGCGGTCGGCTCAGCCGTCGCGACCGCCGGAGCCGGAGGCGTTGCAGGCGCCTGTGCGGTCGTCGCGGGCGGGCGTGGCGCTGGCGTGGCGAAGGCGGGCGGCGGCGTCGCTTCTGCTTTCGTCGAGGGAGCAGGCGCCGGCGGCGGAGGAGGCGGCGCTTCCGCTTTCATGGCGGGGGCAGGCGCTGGCGGTGGAGGGGGCGTCGCCTGCGCGTCGGTTGAGGCGGGAGCCGGAGTCTGGGCCGGCGGCGCAGGCGTTGGCGCGGGGGGCGGCGGCGTTGGCGCTTGCACCGTTGGCGCAGGAGGAGGCGGCGGGGGCGGCGCTTGTGCGACGGTCGCTGGCGGGGGCGTCGCCGGCTCGGGCGCATTGGCGACAGGCTGAGCAGGCGGGATCCGGTTGAGGGTCGACCAGAAATAGGAGAGAAGGGCGACGACGACCAGCGCGGCGAGCGCCGGCCATAGCCAACGTCGGATGGTAGGCTCGCTCTCTACGGCTGACGGAAGAACGTCGATCCGCTTCGGCGCCACTTGCTCCGTCACCGCCGCGGCTCGCGGCTGTCGAGAGAAAAGCGGTGACCGCGGGCGGAACACCCGCCGGAACGGCGCCGCCCGGCGTCAGGAGGCCGATGATTTTCGGCAACGCGTATCCGAGCGCGGTCGACACCGCGCTCTGCCCGAGGCCAAGCCGGCTCGCAATGCCGCCGAGGGCAGTCGCGCCGAGCGCGCGTTCGACCTGGCCGGCGGCGATGGGAGCTGCGTCAGGACGACCGAGCCAAGACCCGACCTCCGAGGTCAGGCCGCCGGATTTGAGCTTGTCGAGGAAACCGCCCAGGCCTCCTGGCGAAGTCGAGATCATCGTCAGGACTTCTTTGACCAGCGTCCGAGCGTTGGCGCCAAGCCCGAAACGGCCGGCTAGATCGTCGATCAGCGTGTCGAACGTCGCCATGTCTTTCTCCCCGAAAGCTTGCTCCCAGGTTGAGCTTTGCAGAAGACAATGACCGCTCGATGGCGCCTGAAACCATCATCAAGAGACCGCCCGAGGCTGGCGGAATGGCGGCCGCGTCCTAGATTCGGGCTCGATCAGCCTGCGATGCGCAGCCGGTCATCCCTTCGTCAGACATTGGCGCCCGGGAGACGCCTCGACGCTCGCGACCCGATCGAGGTTTGCGATCAGGCGCGTCAGCAGGGCGACGAGCAGCCCGGCCTCCTCGTCCGTGAAGTCGCGCAGCACCTCATGATTACCCCGGAGCAAGACAGCAACCGCGTCCGGCAGGCGCGCTTTGGCGACCTCCGTCAGTGTGATGCGGCTGCATGCGCCCATCGGCCGGGTCAGGCGTGCGCTGAATCAGCCCGTCCCGCTCCATGCGGGCGAGCATTTGCGCCATTGGCGGCTGTTCGATCTTGGCGAAGCGGGCGAGATCGCGCTGCGTGCTTGCCCGGCCATCCCGAAGCGCGACCAGCACCGGCAGATGGCCGACGCCGAAGCCAAGCGGCTTGAGTCGCGCTTCGCTGAGGCGGGCGAACCCGCGCGCCGCGAGACTGACCAGGTGCCCAGGCGTCGAGAGCACATCGAGATCCATGGCGCCTCACCCCTTGCACCCATCGCCGCCCTGATGCATACGTGCATATGTAAATGACTGCGGCTTCTCACGCAACGCGGCACGAAGCCGAGGAGAGATCCAATGGACGATGACGTCAAACTCCTCGAACGCATCTACGATCGCTTCAACGCGCGGGACATAGATGGCGTGCTGACCGCGCTCACCGATGATGTCGCCTGGGCCAACGGCATGGATGGCGGGCACGTCCATGGTCGCGAGGCCGTACGCGCGTACTGGACGCGCCAGTGGACCATGGTCAGTCCGCACGTCGAGCCTGTGGGCTTTCATCGAACTGCGGATGGCGCGATCATCGCCGAGGTCCGGCAGTCCGTCCGCGATCTCGAAGGCAAACCGCTTGAGGGGCAGACGCACGGATTGAAGGACAAGACGGTCGGACACGTCTTCCGCCTTCGAGAGGGCAAGGTGGCTCGCTTCGACATAGAGGATGCTGCCTGATCCATGAGCCCGCTCGCCCCGCGTCACAGCGACAGGGCGGGCGAAGGCGCCGACGCCGGTCGGAAGGAAATGGCGCCGTATCCCATTGGAATCGCATGAAACGCGGCTGGAAATGGCAGGCGTCAGTCCGCTCGGCGGAGCTTCACCCCGCGAGGCCGTTCGCCTTCGCGTAGTAAAGCAGCGCGATCGTCTTGGCGTCGGCGATCGCGCCGCTCTCGATCATCGCGAGCGCCTCGCCGAACGGGATCTCGAGGACCTCGATATGCTCGTCCTCGTCGACGCCGCCGCCTTTTCCGGTCCGGTCCGCTTCGCCGTAGGGAGCGACGAAGCAGGCGATCTTTTCGGTCATGCCGCCCGGGCTCATGTAGGCGTCGAAAGCGTGGACAGGCTTGCGGATGACGATGCCCGTCTCCTCGAGCGCCTCGCGGATGGCGCAGACGTCGGGCGGATCGCCGTCCAGCATGCCGGCGCAGACCTCGATCGTCGCCAGCGCTCCGTCGCTCAGATACGCGCCGGCGCGAAACTGCTTGACCAGCACGACGACCCGGCGCTTCGCGTCGTAGAGCAGCACGGCCGCCGCTTTGCCATGGCGATAGACATCGTGCTTGAGCGTGCGCGTCGAGCCGTCGTCCTCCATGACCTCGATCTCGGTGCGGGTGAGATCGAACCGTCCCGTGGCGAGAACAGTGTCGCGGATCACGCGTGCAGCTTTGGCCATCGGCTCGCCTAGTAGCGGAATTGTTCGCGCAGGATTCGCTCATCGAGCGAATGGCCAGGATCATGCAAGAGGACCAGGGACGTCGCCTTGTCCATCGCCACCTCGACCTCGACGACGCGACGGATCTCGAAATGGTCGGCGACGGCGGCGACCGGACGCTTGTCGGCTTCCATCACCTCGATGGTCACCCGCTGGGAATCCCTGAGGAGCGCGCCGCGCCACCGGCGGGGGCGGAACGGCGAGAGCGGCGTCAGCGCCATCAGCGGCACGCCGAGCGGCAGGATCGGCCCGTTGGCGGAAAGGTTGTAGGCGGTCGAGCCGGCTGGGGTGGAAACCAGGATGCCGTCGGCGATCAGTTCCTCGAGCTGACGTCTGGTCGTCGATCTCGATGCGCAGCTTGGCCGCCTGATAGGTCTGCCGCAACAGCGACACCTCGTTGATCGCCCGCGCCGTCGTCTCGGCCCCGTTGATGTCACGCGTGCGCATGATGAGCGGATGGATGATCGACGGCAACGCCGCTCTGAGGCGTTCCGGCAGCCCCTGTTCGGAATAGTCGTTCATGAGGAAGCCGACCGATCCTCGGTTCATGCCGTAGATCGGCTTCGGCGCCTTCATGGTCATATGCAGGGTCTGCAGCATCAGGCCGTCGCCGCCGAGCGCGACGATGACGTCGGCCTCGTCGAACGGGCTATTGCCATAGAGAGCCGTGAGCCTCTCCAAGCGCGTCGTTGGCTTCCTTCGCGCCCGAAGACAGGAAGGCGATCGATTGCGTTCGCGCCATTGGCGTCACGACCGACATGTGCACCTTCCCCGAACGCCGCGCGAATTCTTGACGAAATGGGCGAATCGCGCGCGTCGTCCGCGGGGCGCAGTCTTAGCCGAGCGCTCGCGCCGCTTCAAAGTCGAGCGCGATTCTGAGCGGAATACGCCCCTTAAGGGAAGTGGATTAGGGGAGCAGCTCCCGGGCGTCCGGCGCGACTCGCGCGGACTTGCGCGCGCCGTCCGCGGTCGGCAGTTTGATCAGAAATCGCGCGCCACAATAGAAATCGTCCGCCTTGGCCGGCGCAAGCGTGATCGCTCCGCCGTTTCGCGTCACGAGGTCCGCCGCGATCGCAAGGCCAAGGCCGGCGCCGACGTCGCTCGTCGACTTGTGGAACGGCTCGAAGATGCGGTCGTGTTGATCGGGTGGAAATCCGGGCCCGGTGTCGCTGATCTCGACCAGCGCCAGCCCGTCGGTGCGAATGGCGGCAAAGCGGATGGCTTTCGGGCGTCCGTCCGTCGCGCCTTTGGCCATCAGCGCCTGGGCGGCGTTGCGGCTCAGATTTTCGAGCACCCGCAACATGTGGTCCGGGTCGGCGTAAACGCAGAACCGCGGAGGAATGTCGATGTTGTAGTCGATCGCCACGTCGTGTTCGGCTTGTCCCCGACTCGACGACTTGGCTCACCAGCTCGCTCAGGTCGAAGCGGCGGCGCGACGGGGGAAGCTCCCGGCTTGCGCCATAGGTCAGCGTCGACTGACAGAACTGGATCGCGCGATCGAGGGTCGCGACCAAACGCGGCGCCAGTCGTTGAGCGAGCGGGTCGGGGATCGTCGCCAGGCGATCCGAGATGAGCTGCGCGGCGCTCAGGATGTTGCGCAGGTCATGATTGATGCGCGCAACCGCCATGCCGAGTTCGGCCAGCCGCTTGCCTTGCGCCAGCTCATGGGCGAGCGACCGCTGCATGACGGCGAGCGCCGCCTCGGCGCGGCCGATCTCGTTGCCCCGACCGGACGGCGCGATCACCCGCGAGGCGTCCTGCGGGCTCTCGCCAAAGGCGATGATGTTGGACGTGAGGCGGCGCACCGGCTGAAGCACCATGCGCCACAGCGCCGCCCACAGCACGCAGGTGACGACGGCGGCGATGGTCAGCGAAATCGTGAGAAAATTGTACGACACGCGCCGCAGCGACTGAACCAGCGTCGTCTCGTCGAAGGCGAACTCGATCGCCGGTTCGTTCGCTTGCGCCGGAGCGCTCAGCTTCACGACCGTCCCGGGCGCGGCGAACAGGGCGTGGAAGGTGGCCGCCATGCTCTCGAGATAGGAAGTGTCGTCAGCTTTGATCGACTCGACGCTCTCCAGTGGCCCGCCCGCGGTAACGAACTCGCGGCGTCCCGTCGGCGTCTCGATCGCCATCCACTTCACGTCGACGCTGTTCAGGATCTTTTGCGACAGGTCGTGGGGCGGCGGGGTCGGTCCGGCCATCCCGAAAGCGTCGACAGTCGTCTGAACGGCGCTGATCTTGCCGTGCAGCAACATCTCGCGATGGGCCGTGAGCCGGGTCACATAGAACAGGCTCATCGCGAGGAGGACGAAGCCGATCGTAACCGCGAGGACGCGCGCCGCGAGGCCGAAGCCGTGGAACGGCGGCGCCAGTCCCGGCGCGCTTGCCTGCTTCGCAAGCGCGTTTGGGAACGTGAGCGCGAGCGCGTCGGCGCCGCCTTCGCTTCTGGCCGGAACGTCTAGCATCGTGCGGTCACGCCCTCAGCCCGTTGAGTTCATCCTCAATATGGGCATTGATTATGGCCGAAAAACTGGCGTCCGCTTGAAATCCAAGGCTTTTTGCCCGCGCCGGATCGAAATCACGCGCCCATCCGGCGACGATGCGGATGATCGTCTCGTCAGGCTCGCGGCGGATGAGGGCGACGGTCTTGTCGCCGGCGATGGCGCGCAAAGCCTCGATCTGCTCGCCGACCGTGACGCTCACGCCGGGCAGATTGAGCGAGCGGCGAGCGCCCAGGAGCGAGAGATCCATCTCCGCCGCGCGCAACAGGAACTCGATCGCCGCGCGGGGCGAGGCGTGCCAGTGACGAACATCGTCGCCGACCGGCAGGATCGCCTCCTTGCCGGCGAGGGGCTCGCGGATGATGCCGGAGAAAAACCCGGAAGCCGCCTTGTTGGGCAAGCCGGGGCGAACGCAGATCGTGGGCAGGCGCAGCCCAACGCCGTCGAAGAAGCCGCGCCTCGAATAGTCGGCGAGCCAAAGCTCGCAGATCGCCTTCTGGGTTCCGTAGCTGGTCAGTGGAGCGGCGAGAAACTCGTCGCCGATCTTGTCGGGAAACGGCGCGCCATAGACGGCGATCGAGGAGGTGAAGATCAGACGCGGCTTGTAGGCGCCGCCGGACAAAGCCTGCTCGCGCCGGATCGCCTCGAATATCGCGTGGGTTCCCCCGAGGTTGATGGCGTAGCCTTTGTCGAAATCGGCCTCCGCTTCGCCCGAGACCACCGAAGCCAGGAGGAAAATGACGTCGGGCCGCGGCGCGACAAGTTTCGACGCGACGTAGGAGGCGGCGATGTCGAAGGCGTCGAGGGTAGACCGGGAAGGGCGCGTTCGCTGGCGTCTGCGGCGCGACGATGTCGACGAGATGCGCATGGGTGATCGCCTTGCCAGCGAGTTTTCCGTCGCGGACGAGGCGCGCCGTCAACTTGCGCCCGATCATGCCCGCCGCGCCGATAATAAGCACCTTCATACGAACTCTCTCCCTTCGCCGCGCACGCCATTCCTGCTCGCGGAGCGGCCGCAATCTAGTGCGGTTTTGCCGCGCCTGCATATTCTCGTCTCGCTTGTCAAGTTGAGTCGAAGCATTGTCGAAGCTGGAAAATAGCAACGCCTTGTTTTAGCCTCATACGCTCTCCAGAGGGGCCTGGTAACGTTTGGAACAACGAGGTGTAATGAATGCGGAAAGTCATGTTTGTGTGTGCGGCCATCGTTGGATTTACGAACGTAGCGGCCGCAAGTGAATTGGGTATAGCCTCATACTATCAAAATCCACATTACAGTGGGCTGATCGCCGCCCACAAAACTCTTCCGATGGGAACGCGAGTGAAGGTGGTCAATCTCGACAATGGCCGCAGCGCCGTCCTGAAGATCGTCGATCGCGGACCGTTCATTCGCGGCCGCGTCATCGACGTCTCGCCCGCCGCGGCGAGCGCGCTCGGCTTCCGCCAGGCAGGCCTCGCGCATGTGCGGCTCGAGCGGAACTAACGCTTCAGCGACCAATCGGCCATGGCGCGCCGCCCCGGCGTTTCGGCGCGCATCGCGCTCGGGCGCAGGGGCGGACGGATCAGGCTCCCGAGTCTGCAGCCTCTGGCGCCGAGCAGCCGTCGGCAGGGCATCGTAAAAACCTCGCAAAGCCTGTGATCAGTCTGTTAATTGTGTCTCCTGCAGGGTTGCGCGTGGCGCAACCCTCTGGGGAGGCTGATTGCAGATGTCGAAATTCCCGGTCGCGTTGCTGCTCGTCCTCGGATGGGCTTTCGTCCCCCGGCCGGCCTTTGCGGAAGCGAAGTGCCCGGCCGGGGACGCGCCAATCTTCGAGGAGGATGTGCGGGCGACGGCGAACTGCGAGGCCGCTCACAAGCTCCACGACGCCTGTGGCTGGGGATCGAGCGGCGACGTGGCCCTGAGCGGGGCCGTCATCGAGAAATGCGAAGCCGTCTTTCTCAGCCGCCTCACGCCGGCGCAGAAGAGAAACTACCAGGCGCGTCAGCAACGCTGCAGCGACAAATATGCGAGAGAAGACGGGAGCCTGGCGGTCGCGGAGGCGGCGCTTTGCGCCGAGGCGATCGCCGTCTCCTTCGCCAGGAACGCCGCCGCTGCCGGCCGCATTCCCGCGGCGCCGCTTGCGCCGGTGAAGGCCAGCTTCGATTGCGGCAAGGCGCGCACGAAACTCGAGCAGCTGATCTGTTCGAGCGACGTTATCGGCGGCGAGGACATTGATCTCGTCCGCGGCCTATCGGAAGGCCTTCAACAGCGCGGCCCCGGACGCCCGCAAGGTGCTCGTCGCCAGCGAGAATGGCTGGCTCTCTTATGTGGCGAAGTCGTGCATCGGCGCCGCGATTGGCGACTATGATTCCAAGAGCTGCGCGGAGCAGGCGTTTTCCGATCGCGCCGACCAACTGAAGCGGTGCTTGTCCAAAAGCGGCGACGAGGCGAAAGCGTGCCTGAATGCTTACGCGCCTGTCGTCAACGGCGTCACGCCGACGAAGCCGTGACTTAAGGCGCTGGTGCGACGTTTCTCGCCGCGATCGCGGCTCGGCGCATTCGTTCATTACGAGCTCAGTTCCGCCGGCGGTCTTTGCCTGCTTTCTGGATGACTTTATTTCAGGAATATGTAGGTTGCGGCATACGGCTCCGAATGCAGCTCGCCTTCGCTGCCGCAGGCTCCCTCGAAGACGCCCCCTTTCGTGTCGATCCGCAAGACCGATGTTGCGCCTGCGACCAGACCGGATTTCGGGGATTCTTTGACCGAGAGTTTCAACCAGGCAATGTCCTTGCCGGTCGTGCCTGGCGCCTTGCTCACGAGTTCGCCCACCACTCGCGACCCATCGACGAATTCCCACGTTGGGCCGACAAAATGACGTCCCACTGTCTTCCCCTCTTCGAGCAAGGTTGCGAGAGGTTCGCGGAATGTCCAGTTCAAGGCGCCCGCGGTATTTTTTGCGCATATGTAAATTTGCGCTCCCGCGGCCTGTAGCTGCGCTAGGGGCACGCTGCCTTTGACGGCGATCGCCGCAGGAAGATTCTCAAGGCTCTCAGCCTGAGCGGCGGCGGCAAGCGACCCCATCAAAGCAAGGACGAAGATCAGTCTGGACATGTATGATTCCCCACAGCGTCGACGGCAGCGCATCTGCGTCTATCCTGCCCTAGTTTCCGCCCTCGAGCAGCCGCCGCGCGATCACCTGGGCCTGGATCTCCGCCGCGCCCTCGAAAATATTGAGAATGCGCGCGTCGCATAGGACCCGCGAGATCGGATATTCGAGGGCGAAGCCGTTGCCGCCATGGATCTGCAGCGCGTTGTCCGCCGCGGCCCAGGCGACGCGCGCGGCGAGCAGCTTCGCCATGCCGGCCTCGAGGTCGCAGCGGCGGCCTTCGTCCTTGGCGCGGGCGGCGAAATACGTGATCTGGCGGGCGATGTGGATCTCGACCGCCATCATCACGAGCTTGTCGGCGACGCGGGGAAAATGGATGATCGTCTTGCCGAACTGCACCCGCTCCTTGGCGTAGCGGAGCCCAAGCTCGAAGGCGCATTGCGCCACGCCGACCGCGCGCGCGGCGGTCTGGATGCGCGCGGATTCGAAGGTCTCCATCAATTGCTTGAAGCCCTGGCCCTCGACCCCGCCGAGCAGCGCGTCGGCGGGAACGCGGAAGCCGTCAAAGGCGATCTCGTATTCCTTCATGCCGCGATAGCCGAGCACCTCGATTTCGCCGCCCGACATGCCCTTGGCCGGGAACGGATCGGCGTCGGTGCCGCGCGGCTTCTCGGCCAGAAACATCGACAGGCCCCGGTAGCCGCGCTCGTCGGGATTGGTGCGGACGAGCAGCGTCATCAGGTCGGCGCGAACGGGATGGGTGATCCAGGTCTTGGCCCCGCTGACGACATAGTCGTCGCCGTCCCGGGTCGCGCGGGTGCGCAAGGACGCGAGGTCGGAGCCGGTGTTGGGCTCGGTGAAGACCGCGGTCGGCAGGATCTCGCCGCTCGCGATCTTGGGCAGGTATTTCTGCTTCTGCGCCTCCGTGCCGCCGACCAGGATGAGTTCGGCGGCGATCTCGGACCGGGTGCCGAGCGAGCCGACGCCGATATAGCCGCGCGACAGCTCCTCCGACACGACGCACATCGCCACCTTGCCGAGCCCCATGCCGCCATAGGCCTCGGGGATGGTGAGGCCGAAGACGCCCATGGCGCTTAAGCCCTCGATGATTTCGAGCGGGATATAGGCGTTGGCGCGATGCCAGCTTTGGGCGTGCGGGAACGACCTCGGCGTCGGCGAATCGGCGCATCTCGCCGCGGATCGCCTCGAAGGTCTCGTCGAGGCCGGGGTCGCCGATCACGCCTTCCCGCGCTTCCCCGATCAAAGCGGCGAGGGCGGCGCGGTTTTCCCGCGTGTTGCCGGAGGCGATCAGCGCCTCGACGGCCTCGTTGCGAAACGGCGCGATCTCGTCGGGAGCGAGGCCGAAGTCGGCGGGGCGCACGATTTCGCTCTGATTCATCGGGATGGCGCTAAAGATCTGATCGAGATATTCTCCAAGCCCGATGCGCGTCAGCAGCTGTTCAGTCTCGCCGAATCGGCCGTCCTCCTGCATACGGTTGGCGTAGGCCGCCATTTCCTTGATCGCTTCGACATAGGTCGCAAGCCAGGCCAGCCCGTGGACGGCATGCTGTTCAGTTTCGATCTTGTCGGCGCTCAACTTGCCGTTTTCGCTCACCCGGTCGCGCATGGCGTCGAGCGCGCAATCCAAGAGGCGCTCGGCGGCGAAGTGGGCCTGGCGGGCAAGGTCGTCGAGCGTCAACAGGCGTGGCTCCTTCATTGGGCGCCGTTGCTGCGCCGCAGCATGCGTCGCCGCTTCCGCCGTTGCAATGCCTCTCCGCGCACTTCGGGGCGTGAATTCGGCCTCGCGCGGGTGGCGCTCGCCGTCCCGTCGGGCCAAAGTGGTTGCTGACGCGGGGAGGGTCGAGCGAGGGTGAACTCACGCCTGAAAATCATCTGGCAGGCGGCGGAGAAATTCGCCGCCGATGACGGCTGGGCGATCGCCAGCTACATCGGCCTGACTCTGCTCACATCTTTGTTCCCGTTCCTCATTTTCGTTGCGGCGGTGGCTGGCTTCTTCGGCTCCAGCGATCTCGCGCATGAGGCGGCGAAGCTCGTGTTCGCCGAATGGCCAGAGGTGGTGGCGCGTCCGATCTCGGAAGAGGTCGAGCGGGTCCTGACGACCCCGCGCAGCGGCGGACTGCTGACTTTCGGCGCGGTGTTCTCGTTCTATTTCGCTTCGAGCGCGATCGAGGCGCTCCGGGTCGGACTCAATCGCGCCTATGGTCTGATCGAGCCGAGACCGTGGTGGATGCTGAGGCTTCAGTCGCTGGGGCTGGTGCTGATCGGGTCGATCGCCCTGTTGGCGCTAGCCTTCCTCGTCGTGCTCGGGCCGCTGATCGTGGACACGCTCGGGGCCTTCTTTCCCTCCGTGGAGCAGGCGCACCGCCTGCTCACGTTCCTCCGCATCGGAATCGCGGCTTTGATGCTGGCGAGCTCGCTCATTCTCGCGCACATCATTCTGCCCGCCCACCGGGTCGGGTTTCGCGATATCCTGCCGGGCGTCACGCTGACCTTCGTCGCCAGCATCGCCTTCGGCGAGCTTTTCGGCGCCTATTTGAGCGAATATCTGCGCAACTACATTTCGACCTATGCGGGCCTCGCCTCGGTCATGATCGCGCTCGTCTATCTCTATTGGGTGGCGCTGCTTGTTCGTGTTCGGCGGCGAGCTCAACGCGTCGATCATCAGAGCGCGCCAGGCACGGACGGCGACCTGACGCAAAGAGCCGAACCTGCGTGCCAGGGCGGCGACCGTTGGGGCGAAAACGGACGAATTTCTGTGAGAAGACTACAGAAACTGCCCGTTCATGACTAAGCTCTGGGTCCGCGTGTCAGTCCGCCGCGCTACATCGACGATGTGTCCGGTCGAATCACAAGAGGTCGGAGGGACGAGTTTGAACATGATTACCCCCGCTCGCTACCCGTTTTTGAGTGGTGGAGGGGAAGCTGCCGAGATCATCGCGGGTTTCGACTGGGCTGCGACGCCGCTTGGTCCGATAGAGAGCTGGCCGGCAAGCCTTAAAAGCACGATCGCGCTCATCCTGCGCTCGCCAGTCCCGATCGTGACCTTGTGGGGCGAGGACGGGATCATGATCTACAACGACGGCTATTCCGCGTTCGCCGGCGGCCGCCACCCGAATCTGTTCGGCTCCAAGGTCCGAGAGGGTTGGCCTGAGGTCGCCGACTTCAACGACAACATCATGAAGGTGGGGCTCGCCGGCGAGACGCTGGCCTATCGAGATTTCCCGCTTACGCTTTACCGGCATGGCGGCAAACCGGAGCAAGTCTGGCTCAACCTCGACTATTCGCCGATCCTAGGCGAAGACGGCAGACCTGCCGGCGTCATGGCCATCGTCATCGAAATCACCGACAAGGTGCGGATCGAGCGGGAGCTCGAGGCCGAGCGCAAGAGCCTGAAGCTCATGTTCGAGCAGGCGCCCGGCTTCATCGCGATGCTGAGCGGACCGGAGCATCGCTTCACCATGGTGAATGAGGCCTACCGGACGCTGGTTGCCGGCTCGCGACGTCGTCGGACGGACAGTTGCGGAAGCCCTTCCGGAAGTGGTCGAGCAGGGCTTCGTCCGGTTGCTCGATCGGGTTTATGCTTCGGGCGAGCCCTATATCGGGCGCGGCGCGCCGGTCAATCTGCAACACGGTCCGGATGGCGTCCTCACCGAGCGCTATCTCGATTTCATCTACCAGCCAATCGTGGCCGATGACGGCGCGACGACCGGCATCTTCATCCAGGGCCACGACGTCACCGAGCAGCACGAGACGGAGAAGGCGATCCGCGCCGAGTCTCGGAAGCTCGACGTGTTGAACCGCACGGGCGCAGCGCTGGCCGCTGAGCTTGATGTGGACAAGATCGTGCAGATCGCCACCGACGCCTGCACTGAGATCGTGGACGCTGAGTTCGGCGCCTTCTTCTACAACGTCATCAACGACAAGGGTGAGAGCTACATGCTGTACGCTCTCTCTGGCGTGTCGAGGGAGCATTTCGACAAATTTCCGATGCCGCGCAACACGGCCGTGTTCGAACCGACGTTCAAGGGCGCCGGCGTCGTCCGCTCCGATGACATCCTCAAAGATCCTCGTTACGGGAAGAATGAGCCCTATTACGGCATGCCCAAAGGACATTTGCCGGTGCGGAGCTATCTCGCCGTGCCGGTCACCTCGCGATCCGGAGAAGTGATTGGCGGACTGTTCTTCGGACACGCCGAGCCGGCAAAGTTCGTCGACGAGCACGAGGAGCTTCTGGTCGGCATTGCCGGCCAGGCCGCGACAGCCATCGACAATGCGCGCCTTTATCAGGCCGCGGAACGCGAGGTCGCGGAGCGTCGCCGCGCGGAAGAAGCCCTCCAGGTTTTGAACAACACGCTCGAACAGCGGGTTCACGACGAAGTCTACGCCCGCTCCAAGGTCGAGGAGCAACTCCGCCAGGTCCAGAAGATGGAGGCGGTCGGGCAGCTCACCGGCGGCATCGCGCACGACTTCAACAACATGCTCGCCGTCATCATGGGCGGCCTTAACCTCCTGCAACGCAAGCTGGCGCGCGGCGAGACCGACGTTGAGACGGTTCGTCGAAGGCGCCATCGATGGCGCTCAGCGTGCGGCGACGCTCACGCAACGGCTCCTGGCGTTCTCTCGTCAGCAACCCCTTTCACCCGAGCCTCTGATCATCAACAAGCTGGTCGCCGGCATGAGCGAGCTGCTCGACCGCACGCTTGGCGAGCAAGTCAAAGTCGAGACCGTGCTGGCCGCGGGCCTATGGCAGGTGAAGGCGGATCCCGCGCAGCTTGAGAACGCGATCCTCAATCTCGCCGTCAACGCGCGCGATGCAATGCCGGGCGGCGGCAGGCTCACGATCGAGACCCTGAACGCTTTCGTGGATGACGCCTACGCCCAGGAATACGCGATCGAGGCCGGGCAGTACGTGCTGATCGCCGTCGCCGATACGGGCGCAGGCATGGCGCCGGAGGTCATCGCAAAGGCCTTCGACCCCTTCTTCACGACCAAAGGCGCCGGGAAGGGGACGGGTCTGGGCCTCAGCCAAGTGTATGGCTTCGTTCGCCAGTCCGGGGGCCACGTAAAAATCTACTCTGAGCTGGGGGTCGGGACGTCGGTCAAGATTTATCTGCCGCGCCTCTACGGCGAAGCTGCGGCGACGGAGCAGGCGAAGCGCCTTGCCACCGTCCACCGCGGCCTGCGCAGCGAAATCATCCTCGTTGTCGAGGACGAGGAACGTGTGCGCGCGCTGTCTGTCGAAGCCTTACGGGAGCTTGGTTACAGCGTTGTCGAGGCCTCGGGTCCGTCGCAGGCGTTGCGCATGCTCGACGAGGGCCAGCAGGTCACCCTCTTGTTTACCGACGTCGTCATGCCGGACATGTCGGGACGACAACTGGCCGATCGCGCGCGCGGGAAACGGCCAAACCTCAAAGTGCTCTATACGACGGGCTATACGCGCAACGCCATCGTGCACAACGGCATGCTCGATCCCGGGACCAATCTCCTGACCAAGCCTTTCAGCATCGAGGAACTGGCGGCGAAGGTTCGGAAGATCCTCGATGAGGGGGCGTAAGAGGGTCTCACAGCCCCCTCGCCTTGAAGTACTTCAACAGCGTCCAGACCGCCGCTTGCTGTTCATCGTCCATCTCATTCAAGTCGAGGTGCGTCAGAAGCATTTCTGACGGCTTCCTGCCCTCGAGTGGGGGCAGGGGAGCTTGAGGCGGCGAAGGCGCCGGCTCGAGCTCCCTTATCGGCGGATGTGCAAACGCTGGCTTCGCGAGTTTCCTGCGCGGCGTCAGAGACCGCGGCTTCCGGCCCTTGAGGACGCGGCCGCTGATCTTCACGCCCGCGTCATTCGCGGCGTAAAGAAAGAATGTCACGCACTTCTGGACGACCGCGTCCGCAGCCGGGAAACGCCTTCCTGAAGGCCTCGTTGAAATGGGACGGCGTCGCGGTCTCGAGGTCGATTGCGAACATCGGCGCATATTCATGTCCGAGCAGCTCCAAAAGCTTCTCGGGCCAACTCCCCGTCCCGTGCGCTTTCACCAGCCCCTTGAGGCGCTCGGTCGGGCGTCCGTCGTCCTCGATGAGACCGAGGAAGCGAAGCGCGTGCATGAGCTGAGTGCCCACGACTCCTGAAAAGCGCGTCAGCACGCTGCGATCGATGCGCGACGGAACGCCGTGCTCGTGAAGATCCTCGATGAACGTCTTGAACGTTCGGTACGACGTATACGGCGGCGTTCCCGACGACCTCGTCCGCTCGAGCATCACCATCTCCCGGCGGTTCGGAACGCTGCGCTCCCGTATTCCGCACCGCGACGCCACTATACCGTATTTATGGTCCCAGTAGGACTATTCCAAATGGGCGATTGCAGCCTGATTCGTTTTTTTAAGATGCTGAAGAAATTGGAAATTCTTCCAAAATTGGCGGGCTGTAGGGGCTAGCGCGTCTCCGCGTTCGGCTAGGACAAGAATAGCCACCTTCAGACCATTCCGCGCGGCGGGACGCCGCAGCGACAGCGATTGGAGCACGCGAATGCTATGGACCGCCGAGGCCGTCGAGGACCTCAAGAAGCTCGCTCTTGAGGGAAAGAGCGCAAGCCACATCTCCGCGGCGCTCGGCGTCGGATCCCGTAACGCGGTCATTGGCAAGGCGAGCCGGATCGGGATCAAACTCAACGGAGGCGGGGGCGCCTCTGTGCGCGGGAAGGGCCCACCCCGCGCGGCTCGTATCCAATGGGCGCCGGCGCATACCACTCGGCCCAACGCCGACGCACAACGCTCCGGCGCTGCCGCCGCTCACGATCTTCAGGTCTCGCCGGGGAACGGCAGGGCGGCGGGGAGGAGCTTTGGCGTAGCCGAGATCGGAGAGATGCGACGGCTGCGGTTGGAGGACATTCGTGACTCCGCCTGCCGCTGGCCGCTGGGCGATCCGAGGAGCGGAGATTTCGCCTATTGCGGGCTCACGCCGGTCGGAGGGCAGTCCTATTGCGCCGGCCATTGCCAAATGGCTTATCGGTCGCCGCAGCCGCGACCGATTGCGCGGGAGCAGCGAGGGCTCCGCGCGATCGCGAGTTCATGGCGGCTATCGTGAGGCGGCGCGCGACGCCTAGGCGCCGACCTGCCGCTCCGTCTTCCCAAACACGCAGATCAGGCCCGGAGCGTCCGCGCCCGCTTCGCGCCGCGTCGATGCGGACCGAATGAGCAGCGGCTGCAAGCCGACCTCCCGCGCGGTGGTCTCGACATAGGACCGGCTGTGCGCAAACCGCATCGTCGGTTCGAGCTTGAACCCGTCGCCTTCGCAAGTTTCGACCGAGAACGCGAACAGGCCATCCGAGGTCAGCGCCCTCACGACGGCGGCGAATAGCGGCGCGAGGTCGCCGAAATAAACGAGCGCGTCCGCGGCGACGATGAGATCGAAGGTCTTGGGCGGTTCGCGCCCGAGCATCGACAATGCGTCGCCGACCACGAGCCGATCATAGAAGCCGTGCTCGCGCGCTTTCGCGATCATGGCCGCCGAGAGGTCGACCCCGGTCAGACGGTCGATGTGACTGCGCAGCTCAGCGCCCATGAGCCCCGTGCCGCAGCCGAGGTCGAGGGCCGAGGCGAAGCGGCGGCCCGGCGCAATCGCGCTCAAGGCCTCGGCGATGAGGGCAGGGGCGCGATAGCCGAGATTGTCGGTGAGATGCTTGTCGAAGCGCGGCGCGTAGTCGTCGAATAGCCGCGCCACATAGGCCTGCGGCAGCGCGCCGGGCGCGTCGCCTCGGCCAATGAGCGCGAGCCGCGCCGCCGCTCCTTGCGCATCGGCGGGATCGGCGACAAGCGTTTCGCGAAAGGCTTGAGCCGCCGCGTCGAAGTCGCCGAGTTTTTCCCGCGCTTCGCCAAGCGCGAACCACGCGGCCGCCCAATGGGGCGCGAGCTCGAGCGCCTGCTCGAACACCTCCGCCGCCGCGCCCCAGTCGCCCTCTTCGGCAGCGGCCTTGGCGTAGGCGAAACGGCGCTCGGCGATGAGATCGCCCGCCGCGAGGGGATCGCGCGTCACGCTAGCGGCCGTCAGCGAGCGCGGCCTTGAGGCGCGGCAGCTTGACCCGCGCACCGTTCGTGTCGGCGAGTTCGATCAGGCCGCCGAACCGGCGCTGCTTCTTGGCCTCGTGGTTAGTGAAGATTTCGGACAGGCGGTGATTGAGAAACGGATTGGAGAACCGCTCGATCACGGTCTTTAGGTAAGCCTGCGCCTCGTCTCCCATCCCGATCGCCGCGAACACCGGAAGCACTTCTTCGGCGTAGAGTGCGTCAAGCTTCGTGCGCATCGTTGTGTCGGCCACCGCCTCGCGGACCGTCAGGGTACGGCGCGCCGCCTTCCTTGGCCCAAAGCTCGGCGAGATAGGTGTGGCCGAGATTGAGAATGAACAGCTTCAGTCGCTCATAGGGCTTGAGGTCGGCGGCGACGACGATGGCCGGGATGCCGGCAAGGCAGTTCGAGGCCCGGCTGGTCCTCGATCGCCCATAAGGCATAGGGCTCGGCGACCGCGCCCAAAGGCTCGAGCGGCTCGGAGACGATGCGGTCGACGAGCGAATTGACCCAGACGCAATCCTCCTCGACCCAGCGGCGCGCATCTGCCGGCGCCTGCCAGCGGTCGAGCATGTCGAGCACCACGCCACGCAGGACTTGGCCGTTGCCAGGGGTGAGCTCGCAGGGAAAAAGAATGATCGGCCCGGCGCCCGCCGCGAAGCGCGCGAGCAGGAGCCTGGCGAGCTTGGCTGGAAACGACCGGGGCGGGTCGCCGTCCGGCCGGTCGCTGGGGTCGGTCTCGTAGCCGCGGTCGGCGGTGTTCGACACGGCGCAACGCGCGGCGATGAACAGGTGTTCGAGCTCCGCCCATTGGGTCACAGCGTCGACCCCTAAGCCGACGCTCGAAACCTGCACCGTGTCATCGACCACCGCGCCGTCGCTCAGGCCCTTGACGAGAACCGGATAGGGCTGTCCTGCCGCGAAGGCGGCGACGCGCCGGCGGCTCTCCGGGCTGCCAGTCGTTCCGGCGACCGCGATGCGCCCCACGGCTTCGCGGCGAGGCAAGCGCGTCGCTCACGAACAGGTCGACATGCGCCTGCAGGAAGCGGCTGGCGCCGAATTGGAGAATAGGGAACTTGGTCAAGGTTCGCTCCGGCTCAAGGCTTCTTCTGCTTGTCGGGTTTCCATGTCCGGATGTCGACGCTGAACAGGTCGTTGTCGCATTGCGGATGGAGGCCCATGCCGTTGCTGTCATAATAGGTGCGGCCCCTGACGGCCGCGCCCTTAATGACCATGAAGCACCACCAGATTTCGTTCTTGAAGCCGCGCGCCGTCACCTGAAAGGCGCTGCTGATCGCCTCGAGGAGCGGATCTCCGGAGCCTGCGTCGCAGGCGAAGAGGGTGATGCTGGGAGGGCTGTCCTTGTCGTCGGTGTTGAAACGGTCCCGGAGCGCCGTGATCCTCTTGAGGTTGTCCTTGATGGAATCGGGGTGAATGATGCCCTTGGGATCGAAGTGGATGTTGTTCGTCGTTTTGGTCCCCGTGAGCGAGAAGACGGCCGAGCTTCCATGGCCGATGATCCCGAGCTCGGTGATCGTCCCAGGCTTCTTCTTCTCGATCCAGCTCAGGAGTTGGCCAAAAGAGGCGGCTTCATCAGCGCCGCCGGAGTGAAGGGCGGTCGCGCGAAAATCGGGCGTCATCGGAGCCCAGTCGGGCGGATCGAGTTGCGCCGCCTTCAGTTCTTCCGCGACGGTCCGGTAAGGGCTCGGATATCCGGATGAGACGATTAAATCCATGCAGGACCTCCCAATTCACCCGAGCTATTGAACGCCGGTGCGTTATCGCTACTCGAACTAGCTCCTTCGATCGAATCGCGACCCGCTTCGGAGGCGGGCCGAACGGTCGATCACGCGGACAGTTGATTTTTCCGCTCAATCCTGCTTGAAGGGCACCGATGCGAAGCTGGTCGACGACCCTCCTCCTTAGCCGCCCGGCGCGTTAGACGCGCCGGGACATTTAGGCTCGCATCCGCCTCTCCATTTGACAGGCACGTTCGGCCGGCTCCTCAAGAGCCCGGCCGCCCCAAGTCTTCCAGGGTTCGTCATGACACAGATGCCTATTCAAAAGTACCGCGCCTACGCGCCTATCATCCTGCCCGACCGGCAATGGCCCTCCCGCATCATCGAGACGGCGCCGATCTGGTGCTCGGTCGACCTTCGCGACGGCAATCAGGCGCTGATCGAGCCGATGGGCGTCGAGCGCAAGAACCGCATGTTCAGCTCCTGGTCGACATGGGGTTCAAGGAGATCGAGGTCGCCTTTCCGTCCGCCTCGCAGACCGACTTCGATTTCGTTCGCTCGATCATCGAGTGGGGCGCAATTCCTGACGGCGTCGCCATCCAGGTCTTGACCCAGTGCCGCCCGGAACTGATCGAGCGCACGTTCGAGGCGGTGAAGGGCGCGAAGAAGGTCATCGTCCACTTCTACAATTCGACCTCGACCCTGCAGCGCGAAGTCGTGTTCAGGACCGATCGCAAGGGCGTGACCGAGATTGCGGTCAACGCCGCCAAGCAGGTCAAGGCGCTTGGCGGCCGCGGCCTCGGGCACGGATTTTCAGTTCGAATATTCGCCGGAGAGTTTTACCGGCACCGAGCTCGATTTCGCCCTCGACATCTGCGAGGCGGTCAAGGACGTCATCAAGCCGACGGCCTCGAAGCGGCTCATTCTCAACCTGCCGGCGACGGTCGAGATGGCGACGCCGAACACCTACGCCGACCAGTTCGAGTGGTTCGGGCGGCGCATCTCCGACCGCTCGAGCGTGATCCTGTCGGTCCATCCGCACAACGACCGCGGCACGGCGGTCGCGGCGGCGGAGCTCGCGCTGATGGCGGGCGCCGAGCGGGTCGAGGGCACCTTGTTCGGCAATGGCGAGCGCACCGGCAACGTCGACATCGTCACCATGGCCTTGAATCTGTTCACGCAAGGGGTCGAGCCAGAGCTGGACATCAGCGATGTCAACGGCATCCGGGATGTCGCCGAGCACTGTACGCAACTGCCGGTCCACCAGCGCCACCCTTACGCGGGCGAACTGGTCTACACCGCATTTTCCGGCTCGCACCAGGACGCGATCAAGAAGGGTTTCGACGCGCAGGAGAAGCGCAACGATCCTGTGTTTCAAGTCCCTTATCTGCCAATCGATCCCAAGGACGTCGGCCGCGACTACGAGGCGGTCATCCGCATCAACAGCCAGTCCGGCAAGGGCGGCATGGCCTATATCCTGCGCGCCGACCACGGCCTCGACCTGCCTCGTTCGCTGCAGGTCGAATTTTCCAAGATCGCGCAGGAGCGGATGGACGCCGACGGCAAGGAGCTGACCTCGCCGGAACTATGGACGCTGTTCCGTCAGGCCTACCTTCTCGACGATCCGCCGATGACGCTGGTCAAGCAGCAGACGGTTCCGACCAGTCCGGACAATCGCGAACTCGTTGCGACTTTGCGCAAGGCCGACGGCTCGACCATCACAATTGAAGGCGAGGGCAACGGGCCGATCGACGCGTTCGTTGACGCCTTGAAAAAGGCGTTCAAGGTCGAGTTCTCGTTCATCGACTATCATGAGCACGCGGTCGGCCGCGGCGCGAATGCGACCGCGGCGAGCTATGTCGAAATTCAGGACGCCGAAGGCCGGCCCGTGCATGGGGTCGGCATGGACCCCAACATCGTCATGGCCTCGCTCAAGGCCAGTCTCAGCGCCGTGCTGAGGCTGATGCGGCGAGAGGGCAGGGCGGTTTAATCGTCATCGCGAGCGTATGCGAAGCGATCCAGGGGACGTAGAGCGCCCCTCGACTCCTGGATCGCCGCGTCGCTTCGCTCCTCGCGATGACGGCGCGCACTCACGCCGCCGCGAGCGCTTCCTTGGGACGCCGGCCGATCGTCAGCACGAGAGCCAGCCGCGATCACGCAGGCGACGCCGGCGACATAGAGCGCCGGCAGGTAGGTCGCGAAATCGCTGCGCGAGAACCCGGCGCCGAAAGCCGCGGTCGCCGCGCCGAGCTGATGGGCGGTGAAAATCCAGCCGAAGGTCAGGTTCGCCCTTTCCGCGCCGAACCGCTCGGCGGTCAGCCGGACGGTCGGCGGCACGGTCGCGACCCAGTCGAGGCCGTAGAAGACCGCGAAAGCGGACAGACCGATGACCGTGAAATTGGTGAAGGGCAGGGCGATCAGCGAGAGGCCGCGCAATCCGTAATACATGAACAGGAGCCAGCGATTGTCGTAACGGTCCGACAACCAGCCCGAGAGGATCGTGCCGACGAAATCGAACGCGCCGATCACCGCGAGCGCGCCGGCCGCCGCGACCGGCGCGATGCCATAATCGCCGCAGAGCGAGACCCAATGCGTCTGGATGAGGCCGTTGGTCGAGAGCCCGCAGACATAGAAGGTCGCGAACAGGATCCAGAAGGTGCGGCTCGCGCGGGCCGCATAGAGCGCGCGCAACGGCGACGCCATCATTGCGGTCAGCCGCAGGTCCTGCTTCGGCGCCGGCTGGATGACGCGCTCGCCGAACGGCGCAAGCCCAACGTCGGCCGGGCGGTCACGCAGCACCATGAGCGCGACGAATAAAGCGACGAGCAGCATGGCGACGACGAACACGAGCGCACTTCGCCAGCCGTAGTCCTGCGTCAGCTTGGCGATGAGCGGCAGAAAGATCAGCTGCCCGGTTGCGCTGCTCGCCGTCAGCATGCCGACCACCAGGCCACGCCGCTGAACGAACCATCGTGTTGCGATGGTCGCGCCGAGCACCAGCGCGACCATGCCGGTGCCGATGCCGACGATGACGCCCCAGAGCGCGACCAGCTCCCAGACCTGCGTCATGGCCATCGAGGCGAGAATGCCCGCGACAATCATGGCGACCGCCGAGACGACGACGGGGCGCACGCCGAAGCGGTTGATGAAGGCGGCGGCGAACGGCGCGATCAGGCCGAACAAAGCGAGCCGCACCGCAAGCGCGACCGAGATCTGGGCCGTGCTCCAGCCGAACTCCTTCTCGAGCGGCTGGATGATGACGCCGGGCGCGCCCATCGCGCCCGCCGTGGCCAGCATGACAAGGAAGGTCGCTCCCGCAACGACCCAGCCGTAATAAAGATTCCGTTCAGCCATCGCCGCGGCGAGCCGATTGGAAAGCGAGAACGCCGCAAACTGCCTCTGCGGCTGGACAGTGTCCTGAACAGCCGGTCCCAATATCGTCATCTCAAACTCCGTGACGGGTATCTACCCGCAAATTGGCCAAAAAAATCAAAGATTGTGCGCGAGCGTCTGCAGCTGCGACGCTCCGCTCGCGCCAAGCGCCGCCTCGACGCGCCGCTGCGCTTCGTCCCATAAGGGCGCGCCTACTCGCAACGCGCGCTCGCCCTCAGGCGTGAGCCGCACCGCGGCCTCGCGATGGTCCGCCGCTGAGGCCATGGACACGAGCCGAAGTTTTTCCAGCGCCTTCACGTTTCGTCCCGATCGTCGATCGGTCCAATTCCGCGAGCCGCCCAAGCCCGGTCAGGGAAACCGTTCCGGCGCGCTTGATTTTTCGCAGGAGACTGAATTGCGCGAGCGTGACGCCCGCCGGCTCGAGGATCGAGTCATAAAGCGCGGTTGTCCTTCGCGCGGCGGTCCGAACCGCGGCGCAGTAGCAAATGGTCTCCATTCGCGGGTATATACCCACGTTGTGTCTGGGGCGCAAGCGGCTTTCAGTCGCCGAGCAAGATTTCCTGTAGCTTGAGCGAAATCAGGCTTCCGCGCCTGCCAGGCGCGCAGCTAGGGACTCGAGCCTCGAACCGAGTTGGTCCAGGGTCGAGGCCAAGGCTTGGACGCGTTGCTCGGCGTCGTCGGAACGCTTGCGCTGGGCCGCCGCCTCATCGCGCGCTTCGGTCAAGCTGTCGGCAAGGGTCAACGCGGCCATGATGACGAGACGCTGGTCGCCGATCTCGCCGAACGTCTTGCGCATTTCGCCGATCTTCTCGTCGATCGTGCCGGCAAGCGATTCGAGCCGCGCTTCTTCGCCCTCGTTGCAAGCAAGACGATACTTGCGCCCGTCGATGGTGACCGAAACCTGTGACATCGTGCGCGCCTTCTCTACAGGCGGACCGGCCTTAATCTTGCGAGTCCGGCGCCAACCGGCCGAGAACGCGCTCAACGGTCTGAGCGGCGCGGGCGAGCCGCTTGGCTGCTTCAGCGTTGGCGGATTCGAGCGCGCGCGACCGGTCAACGGCCGCGTCGAGTTCGACCGCAAGCCGCGAGCGATCGTCTTGCATCAGGGCGAATTCCTCTTGCGTGCTTGCGCGCGTTTCGTCGTGGCGCATGCGCAGGTCCGTCGCCCATTCGAGCGCGTCGACTGCGGAAGCGAGACGTTTGAGCGAGGTCTCGAGCGAATCCATGGAGGTGTTGATTCCATCCATTGCGGCGTTTTGTTTACGCGATGCTTGAACGGAACGTCAACGCGGGCTTGAGCCGCAATTGACAGGTTCCTGCGAGCGCCCCTAATTGACGCGCCCGTTCCGCCCGGAGTCAAATCACTACCCGAGCTCGGAACTCCGAATTGCCGGCGCCCATTTCTTGAGGAGATCCCCGATGGCGACAACGACCGTGTCCGCTGGTGCGACGAGCGTGTCTCATGACGCGATGGCCAATGCGATCCGCTTTCTCGCCCTCGATGCGGTGGAGAAGGCGAAGAGTGGTCACGCCGGCCTGCCGATGGGCGCCGCGGACGTCGCGACGGTTCTCTGGCGCGACGTGCTCAAATTCGACGCGTCCGATCCCCATTGGCCCGATCGCGACCGGTTCGTTCTCTCGGCCGGCCACGGCTGCATGATGCTCTACAGCCTGCTCTATCTGACGGGCGTCGGCGGCGCCAAGGGACTGGGTATCGAGGACATCAAACAGTTCCGGCAGGTCGGCTCGAGGACGCCCGGCCATCCGGAATATTGGTGCGCGCCGGGCGTCGAGACGACGACCGGTCCGCTGGGCCAGGGGATTGCGACCGCGGTCGGCCTGGCGGTCGCAGAGCGCATGTTGGCGGCGCGCTTTCCTGGAATCGTCGATCACCACACCTACGTCATCGTCTCCGACGGCGACCTGATGGAAGGCGTGAGCCAGGAGTCGATTGGCATCGCCGGCCATCTCAAGTTGTCGAAGCTGATCGTCTTCTGGGACGACAACGGGATCACGATCGACGGACACCGTACGCTTGCCGACAACGTGGATCAGGTCGTCCGCTTCCAGTCGGCGGGCTGGAACGCGAGCCACATCGACGGGCACGATCCCAAGGCGATCCTCGACGCCATCCACGCGGCGCAGAATTCCGACAAGCCGACGATGATCGCCTGCAAGACGACGATCGGCTTTGGTCTGCCAACCCATGCGGGAACCCAGAAGGCGCATAGCGACGCGCAGGGGGCGAGCGAGGTCGCTGGCGCGCGCAAGACCCTGAACTGGCCCTACGAGCCGTTTGTCATCCCCGACGAAATTCTCGCCGTCTGGCGCAAGGTGGGGTCTCAAGGTTCAGCAAAGCGCGAAGCGTGGAATCAGGCGGTCGAGGCGCTCGACCCCAAGCTGCGCGCCGAATTCGAACGTCGCGTGCGCGGCGATCTGCCCGAAAACCTCAATCAGGTGATCGACGCCTATAAGCAGAAGCTCGTCGACGAGAAGCCGGAACTCGCGACCCGCAAGTCGGGGCAAGCGGCGCTCGACGTCATCGGGGCCGCCTTGCCCGAGCTCATCACCAGCTCGGCCGACTTGACCCCGTCGAACAACACCAAGTTCTCTGATGAGAAGGAAATCTCGCCCGAGGACTTCTCCGGGCGCTACATCCACTGGGGCATCCGCGAGCACGGAATGATTGCGGCGTGCAACGGCATCGCCTTGCATGGCGGCTTCATCCCCTCCGGGGCGTCGTTCTTTTGCTTCACCGACTATTGCCGTCCCTCGCTGAGGCTTTCGGCCCTGATGGGGATCAGGGTGGTGAACGTGTTCACCCATGATTCGATCGGCCTTGGCGAGGATGGCCCAACCCATCAACCCGTCGAGCATCTGGCGGCGATGCGGGCGATGCCAAATTTTTATATGTGGCGCCCGGCCGACAGCGTTGAGACCGTCGAATGCTGGCAGGCGGCGCTCGAACGCGAGCACTCGCCCTCGATCCTGGCGCTAACGCGGCAGGGCCTGCCGGCGGTGCGGCTGACCCATGTGGCGGAGAACTTGTGCGCGCGCGGCGGCTACGAAATTTCTCCGGCATCGGGTGAAGCGCAAGTGTCGATCTTCGCCTCCGGCTCCGAAGTGTCGATGGCCGTCGCCGCACAGGCGCAGCTAAAGGAGAAGGGAGTCGCCGCCCGGGTGGTGTCGATGCCCTGCTTCCCGGCCTTCTTCGAGCAGCCGGAAGACTATCGCCGCTCGGTCATCGGCAATGCGAAGGTGAAGGTCGGCGTCGAGGCGGCGGTGCGGTTCGGATGGGACGCCATCATCGGCGACGGCCCCTTCATCGGCATGAAGAGCTTCGGCGAAAGCGGACCCTATAAAGCCGTCTACAAGCATTTCGGCATCACACCCGAGGCGGTGGTCGAGGCGGCGCTCAGCAAGCTTAAGGCGTAACTTCCTCGTTTCATCGAGTGGGCGATCTTTCGCTTTCCTCGAGGTTGCAGACATGGAGGCTCGGGCCCAGACGATCGTCGGCGCTTGCGCGATTCCGGGCGGGCGAGAGGGTCCGGAACCGCCTATGATCCTAACGTGGACGGAAGAAATCGCGCCCTAGAGCTTACCGGCGCAACGCCCTCCTGACACGGCAGCGGCGTATGGGTCTGTTCTGCTTACAGCGGCGTGGCGCGCTGTGTTGAGGCCAAGATATTTGACCTCTTTCTCGGTGGCTGAACAGAGAAAGCTCCAGACCCATATCTTCACATCGTGAGCCTGGAACCTCATCGACGACCCAAATGAATTACGTGAGGCCCTCGCTCAAAGCGGAATTCGTCATCCGCGCACAGGCCTCATAATGCGACCGCGACCCGCTTCCGCGACGCGCGATATCCCGCATAGCCCAGGCCGCTGAAACCCACGATCATCATCGCCCAGGTCGTTGGTTCCGGCACGGCGCCGCCGGTAAATTGAGCCTCGCTAACGAACGTCCAATTCGAACCATCTGACGGGTCGTGATCTGGCGTGATCGTAAGCGTTGCCCCCACCAATGACAGGCCAGATACGGTCAGCCACTCTGACGTTGAGGAAATCGCCGTGACGGTTGGCGTGTAAGTTGTCCCGTCAATCGTTAAGGCGACCGGTGCATAGACGCCGCCGATCTCTGAAGCGTCAACTGCCAGGGAAACCGTATTGACCCGCACAGGCGTCGCAAAAGTGAAGGCGATGGTTGGGTCGCCGTTGTTGCGCCATTCCCAACCTACATAGGGCCCTGTGCCCTGTAGATTTGAAACTTTATACCAGGCGTCAGGTGATGCATAACCATCGGTGAGGACGCCGAGACCGCCGGTCAACGGCGCGCTATCTGTGGTCTTCGCGCCACTACCGCTGTAAGTTGCATCCCAGTAGTTGTACGTGCCTTGGTTGGCGTTCCCGTCCCCGTTGGGCATATCATAATGGGTCGGATTCAATGATGCGGCCGACAACGCTTGGGAATGAACCCCCGCCAGACACAAGGCCAAAGTGGAGCAGAGCAATTTCATTTTCATCGAGCATCTCCTTTAAGTAATTTTTTAAACTGAGCACACGGCGATCCTAAAGGCAATCTTTTGGGATCGTCCCGACCCGCCCTGGCTCTTATGCCTCAAGGCTACGCGACCAGGTAAGCAGCAGCTCGATCTGCTCTCCGACGCCATGCGACCCTCGACGCTCGAGCTTCTCGAGAGCGTCGGACTCAAGGCGGGCGAGCTATGCCTGGACGCCGGAAACGAGGGCGGCCATGTCGCGCGATATGGCCCGCATTGTGGGGCCGATCGGCCACGTCACCGGAATCGATTTCGATCCTCATGTTCTCGAATTTGCGCGCGCCGACGCCAAGAAGGCGAGGGCGGGGAATGTCGAGTTTGTTACCGCCGACACGTCAGGCAATGGAGAGTTTTCCAGCCGCTCTACGCTTCCGGACCCCATACGCATATGACCGCGGCACCATGCAACTGATTGGCGGGTCGCTCTTGCGCTATGGACTGGGGATCAAGGCGGAGGTCGGCGCGCTTGCCTAGAAATTGAGCGCGTTCGCCGACGCCGCCTCGACGCTGGCCGCGCTCCCGCGCATCGTCTAGGTTTGGGGTACGGTTTAGCCCGACGGCCGCGCATCGAGCGGCCAGGAAGCGGGAACTTTCGAGCCAGACAAACTGTCGCGTCGATCCGAGGAGCCAGTAGACTTCGGGCAAGGGATCGGACAATAAGCGCAACTTCAGAGGATTGCATTGTTAGGCGACGCCGGCCATGCGGCCCAAGCGCGGCGCGAGAGGAGAGATTGCGATGGTTGCCAAGGTAGCGATCAACGGCTTCGGCCGGATTGGGCGGCTGGTGCTGCGCGGAATTTTGGAGTCGGGCCGCAAGGACATCGAGGTCGTCGCCATCAACGATCTGGGCCCGGTGGAGACCAACGCGCACCTCTTGCGCTACGACAGCGTCCACGGGCGCTTTCCGCACGAGGTCAAAGTTGAGGGCGGCGACACGATCGTCGTCGACGGCCATAAGATCAAGGTGACGGCGATCAAGGATCCAGCCGAGCTTCCGCACAAGGCGCTCGGCGTCGACATCGCGCTCGAATGCACGGGCATCTTCACCGCGCGTGAGAAGGCGGCGGCCCATCTCAAGGCGGGCGCGAAGCGCGTCCTCATCTCGGCGCCGGCGGAAGGCGCGGACCTGACCGTCGTCTATGGCGTCAATGACGACAAGCTGACCAAGGATCATCTCGTCGTCTCCAACGCGTCATGCACGACCAATTGCCTGGCGCCGGTCGCCAAGGTGCTCAACGACGCGATCGGCATCGAGCACGGGTTCATGACGACCATCCATTCCTACACCGGCGATCAGCCGACGCTCGACACGCTGCACAAGGATCTCTACCGCGCCCGCGGCGCGGCGTTGTCGATGATCCCGACCACGACCGGCGCTGCGAAAGCGGTCGGTCTCGTGCTGCCGGAGCTCAAGGGCAAGCTGGACGGTTCCTCGATCCGCGTGCCGACGCCAAACGTCTCGGTCGTCGACTTCAAGTTTGTCGCCAAGCGCAAGACCAGTCCGGACGAGATCAACAACGCGATCAAGACGACTGCGGACGGCAACGGGCCGCTCAAGGGCATCCTCGGCTATACCGATGAGCCCAACGTCTCGAGCGACTTTAATCACGACGACCGCTCCTCGATCTTTCACCTCGATCAGACCAAAGTGATCGACGGAAGCTTTGTCCGGGTGCTTTCCTGGTACGACAACGAATGGGGCTTCTCGAACCGCATGGCGGACACGGCCGTCGCGATGGCGAAGCTGATCTGAGGATTGCGTGTCACCCCCGCGAAAGCGGGGGTCCAGAATCGTGTCGCGAATGCCCGCTCGAGCGGGCGCGGCTGGACTGGATGCCCGCTTCACGCGGGCATGACAGAACGGACGGAATCGGAATGCGTCGCGAGCACTCGACGCTTGTGAGGCCCCATGACAAAACCGTTCCGCACGCTGGACGACGCCGACTTGGCCGGCAAACGCGTTCTGTTGCGCGTCGATCTCAACGTTCCGACGGAGAACGGCCGGGTGACCGATGCCACGCGCATCGAGCGTGTCGCGTCGACCATCACAGAGATCGCGGACAAAGGCGGGAAGGTCATTCTTCTCGCGCATTTCGGCCGGCCCAAGGGCGGCCCGGATGAAGCCAATTCGCTCAAACCCGTCGCGGCCGCGGTCGCCCACATCATCAAGCGGCCGGTCGCCTTCGCAACCGACTGCATCGGCAAGACAGCCGACGACGCGATCGCCAAGATGAAGAACGGCGACGTGCTTCTGCTCGAGAACACGCGCTTCCATAAAGGCGAGGAGAAGAACGACCCCGCCCATGTCGACGAGCTCGCCAAGCTCGGCGACGTCTATGTCAATGACGCCTTCTCCGCCGCCCACCGCGCGCATGCGACGACGCATGGGCTCGCCCACAAGCTGCCTGCGCATGCGGGACGGGCGATGCAGAAGGAGCTCGAGGCGCTGGAGGTCGCGCTCGGCAATCCGAAGCGCCCTGTCGCTGCGATCGTCGGCGGCGCCAAAGTGTCGACCAAGCTCGAGCTCCTCGGCAATCTCGTGAACAAGGTCAACGTCCTCATCATCGGCGGCGGCATGGCCAACACCTTCTTGTTCGCGGAGGGCAAAGCGGTCGGCAAGTCGCTGTGCGAGAAGGATCTCGCCGACACTGCGCGCTCGATCGTCGCGGCGGCGAAGAAGGCGAAGTGCCGCATCCTGCTGCCGGTTGACGCAAACGTCGCCAAGGAATTCAAGGCGCACACGCCGGCGCATGTCGTCGACGTCGATCATGTTCCAGAGGACGAGATGATCCTCGACATCGGTCCGAAGTCGATCGCCGCGGTCGAGAAGGTACTGGGCGAAATCAAAACGCTGGTGTGGAACGGCCCGTTCGGCGCGTTCGAGACGCCCCCCTTCGACAAAGCCACGATGGCGATCGCAAAGATCGCTGCGCGCCTGACCAAAGAGGGCAAGCTGACCTCCGTGGCCGGCGGCGGCGACACCGTCGCCGCGCTCAACGAGGCCAAAGTCGCCGACGACTTCACCTACGTCTCGACCGCGGGCGGCGCGTTCCTGGAATGGATGGAAGGCAAGGCGCTGCCGGGCGTCGAGGCGCTCAGGGCGAAGTAGCGTCGGCCTCGTAGCCAGCCCTCTTGTCATGCCCGCGAAAGCGGGCATCCGGCAGGTTCCGCTTGGGGCCGTCATTCCCGCTTGACGCGGGAATGATAAGTTGAGAATTGGCGGATAACGCGCCGCGCTGGAAACGCTTCGCAAATTGCCTTGAACCGCCGTCATCGCGAGGAGCGGAGCGACGTAGCGATCCAGAGCCGCCGCCTTCGCCCCTCATCCCTGCGCTTACGCTCGCGATGACCAAGCCTTTGCAAGCGGCCCGCTCGGTGTGTATAATCTGGCGTATCATACACATGCCCCCAAGGCGCCAGACATGCGCACTAACATCGAAATCGACGACGAATTGATGGCTCAGGCCCTGAAGCTCACCGGCTTGCCGACCAAGCGGGCGGTGGTGGAGGAGGGCCTGCGGCTGATGGTTAGGCTTCGGAAGCAAGCGCGGGCGTTGAGATCGCTCAAGGGCTTGGGTTGGGAAGGCGACCTCGATGAGATGCGGCAGGACCGCCCGTCGCGCCCGTCGTGATCCTGGTCGATAGCTCGGTCTGGATCGCGCACCTTCGGGGGTCTTTGACGCCGGCGACCGCGAAACTTGAAGCTGCGGTGACGTTCGAGCCGATCCTTGTTGGCGACCTCATTCTGCTTGAAGTTCTTCAAGGCGCTCGCGATGAGCTTGCCGCGGCCCGCATCGAACGCGGCTTACGCCGCTTCGAGGTCGTGCCTCTCCTCGACGCCGATCTCGCCCCGCGCGCCGCGCGGAACTATCGTCGTCTGAGGAATATGGGAATAACGATCCGCAAAACGAACGACATCATTATCGGCACGTTTTGCATTGAACGCGGCTGCTCACTGCTGCACGACGATCGCGATTTTGTGGCCATGGAGGAGCATCTTGGCCTTGTGGTTGCGTGAAGCAGGACCGACCGCAGAAAGCGCGACGGCTAGCGCAGCCTGATCGCAAGGCTCTGCGTCGCGCGGCCGATCATTCCCCGCTCGTCATAGAGCGCGGACTCGGCCATGCCGCAGCCGTTGTCCCCGAACAGGGTGCGCGCCTCGAGGCAAATCCATTCGCCCTCCGGTCGGCGGAAGAGGTTGATGGTGAGATCGCAATTGATGAACATATATTTTGCGAAGTCCAACGAGGCGCTCACTCCGTTACCCGAGTCGCCCGCGACCGCAACGCGCTGATAGGGGCTCGGATGCTCGCCCTCAATGAGCGGATGGTTCATGCGAAACCAGGCGGCGGAGGGTCCGTTGAAGAAGCGCCCCGCCGCAATCCGATTTTCGACCAGATTGCCATAACCACTCCTCAGCCCCGCCACAGGTATCTCGACGGCCGGGCTTTGGTCGGGCGGCTTCGGAGCCTGAGGCGGCGGATGACCCTGAGTCTCCTTTGGAATGGGCGAATCCTCCTCGCGCTGCATCAGCGCCGTGAAACGCGCGACCTCCTTGTCCTGGGTCGTCATGCGACCCGAAAAGTGCCCGGCGTTGCGGCCGGTGTAGTCCGCCACGACCTCGACGCGACACTCGCCGATGGGCGCGGGCCTCAAGAGGTTGACAGTGAGCCGCCCGAGATGGGTCAATCCGTGTTTGGCCGCGGCGCGTTCGATCGCGCGACAGATGAGCGCTGAAGGCGGCCCGGCGTGCTGATGGTCGGGATGCCAAGGGCCGCGGGTCAGCTTACCGGCGCGAAACACGCCGTCGCTAACTTCGCTATAGGCTGCGTCCAATGAGAGCCTCCGCATTTGCGCCGCTCTCGCTCTTGTCGGCGCGCGTTTGAGTTTTTGCGCCACGCGGAGATTTGGCGCAAGATGGTTCGTATATAAACCAATTGAGCTGGACATGCGCGTAAGGTCCAAGGACGTTTGTCGCCAACGCGCGGGACGATCCGCGTGAAAGGCGCCGAGGTTGAGACCGTGTTCTCAGCCATCCGGCGAACCGGCCTTGTCCCGCGCGGCGCTGTCTCGCTCGCGGAGGGCGAGCGGGTCGGCGAACTCGCCGACATGCGCACAATCGTGCTCGCCGGCATGGTCGGGCGTGACGGCTGGGAGGCCTTCGCCGCGTCGCCCGAGGCGGGCGATGGGCTTGCCGACCCGCTCGACCGCTGGAGCCGGCGGCTGATCGAGAGCCTGGCGGGCGAGTTCGGCGCGAAGGCGTTGTTCCCTTTTGGCGGGCCGCCTTTCTTGCCGTTCCAGCGATGGGCCCAGCGCGCAGAACCGGTCCATTTCTCACGAATTGGCCTATTAATTCACCCGTATTACGGCCTTTGGCACTCCTACCGCGGCGCGCTTGGGCTCACCGAAACGCTCGCCGTCGCCGAACCGGCGCCGGGCCTAAGCCCATGTGAAACGTGTTCGGGACGCTGGTGCTTGAAGACCTGCCCGGTTGGAGCGTTTTCAGAGGCGGGCTACGACGTCGCTGCTTGCGCGGGTCACCTTCGAAGCACGGCCGGTGGGGATTGCATGGCCTTTGGCTGCCGGGCTCGCCGGGCCTGCCCGGTCGGCGCGGAACACGCCTACGGACCCGAACAGGCGAGTTTCCTCATGCGGGCGTTCTTGCGCGGTCAGGGCGCGGGTCGTGCATGAACTAACAGCCACACCGCAGCGACGACGGAGCGAAATTCCAGCAGCAGCGCGGCCGTCAGCGACGCCAGATCCGAACAGTGCAGAGAGCGCCGTCGCGCCATCGTCGGAGAGACGCCCCGCGAGGCTGTCGCTGGATGTGGTATGCGCTGCCTCATGATAGCGTTATCTGTTGGTATGGCCCGTTTCCGATGGCGCTGAGGATCCATTTTGGCGGTCGACGGGTTGACCCCAAGCTTCGAGGGCTCTGCGCCGCCGAGGTAGCTTGGCAGGTTTTTGGTGGCGACGCCGTCGAAGCGGTTGAGCCACTGCTTGAGGCGCTTGGTAGGCGTTGACATTGTTGATTGGAGGTGGGCGCCTTCTGAGTGGCTTGCCCGCGAGCGTTTGACGATCCGGCCCCCGAGCGCCGCCAGGACCGGCCGCGCCGCCTCACGATGCTCGCGAACGCTGCGCGCCGTCCCCGCCTCGTCCTCCCCCATCAGGCGCGAGTAGCCAACGATGTCGATGGCCATGATCGCGGCGAGGCGGCGCGTCGCGGTCATTGCTCGGGGACGCCGGCCATGCGCAAGCCTTCGACAATGGGCTCAAGCTGGGCCAGATACGTCGGGTCGTCGCTCTGCGACGTCCAGGAGGCTCGGCGGCGAGAAATGGTGTAGGTGGGATTGAGCGCGAGACCGGCGCTGACTGCGGAACGTGCTTCGTCAAGTCGCCCAAGCTGCGCGAGCGCGGCGGCCAAGTTTAAATATGCTGGCGGGTTGTTTCGATTGGCCTCGATCGCCCGCCGAAACCAAGGGGCGAGAGGCTCTTCGGGGTGTCGACGCTTTCGGGTGCCTGCGTTCTCTGCGTGCTCGTTCGGCACTTGATGGGGTAAGCTGGGTGCAGCGCGGCTCGGTTGAAATCGCAGTCGGTCATGGGTTGACCGCGTGCTACAAAATCCGCGCCGTCGTCTGCTCCCTCCCTCGGGCGTCGCTCCTCTTGGGAGCTGGATTCGGCCTCCTGTCTCGTGGATTGTCGGCTTAGGCCAATACGAACTCTGTCTCGTCTCGCAGCATCGCATGCATGATGATCCCGAGGCGGCGCGCCAGAGCGACTTGCGCTTTGCGCATCGTTGATCGCCTGGCGATCGCGAAGGCCCAGTCCTTGAGCTTGAGCTGGCCTTTGTAGCGGGTCAACATGACATTGGCGGCTTCGTACAGCAGGGTCCGCACCCGCCGGTCCCCGCACTTCGAGATGCTGCCGACGTAGTCGACCTCGCCCGACTGATACCGTCTTGGGACCAATCCCAGATAGGCGCCGACATCTCTGGATCGGCGGATGCGCGAAGGATCGTCGATCGCGGCCACAAAGGCGAGCGCAGTCAGTTGGCCGACGCCTGGGATGGTCATCAGCCGACGGCAGGCCGCCGAGGCTCTTGTCATACGTCTCATGTCGGCGTCGATCGCAGCGACCGCAGTCATCACTGCGGTTCGTGCCGTAATCAATCCCCGCATGGCTGCAGAGAGACCGGCGATCCCCTCGCTTGCCTTGAGAGCCTGATCGATGAAGGCTGCGGCGAGCGCGCGAGGCAGCCGGATCCCGAACACGACGGCCAGGCCTCGGATCTGGTTTTCTAAGGTCACCCGCTGGCCAACCAACTTCTTGCGCGCAATGATCAACGAGCGGAGCGCATGAGCTTGCAGCGACTTCACATGAACGGGCTTGAAGAAGCCGGTGCGAGCCAAGTGCGCCAGTCCTCGGGCGTCGTTGCGATCGGTCTTGTGGGTCGCAAGTGACTTGAGCGCCTGGTAGGCCTGCCGGCTCTCGACGCAGACCACCGGGAAGACCAAGCTGGTTCAACCCGTGAAACAGGATTGGCGCCATTCGTCCGGTCTCGAACACGATGCGATGACAACTTGGCGCTTTCGCCAATTCGCCGGCGATCGCCTGCGCCGTCGACTCGGTCTTGCTCTCGCGAACCACCACGCCCTCGCGATCAAGAACACAAACATGCGTCTCATCCATCGAGATATCGAGGCCAGCAAAATAGTCCATTGAACGGTCTCCTCTTCCAATGACCAGGCCAATCGTAGCGGCCTTCGCGGAAGAGCTCCCGCCCATTACCCGATGTTGAAAAACTCGGAATTTGAGGGACCGTGAAAATCCCGTTTCCGCCGCGCGTAGTGTTGTCTACGGCAGTCGTTGCCACAGCTAGACGTATGAGAGGATCGTACGCGGCAAAACCGGTCGCTCCGCCGGGCCCCTAAAGAAATTTCTCTTGAGGCTGCCAGCGGTCTTCTGAATTGTGATCGAGGCCAAAATTCGAGTTTTTCAACATCGGGTAATGGGCGGGAGCTCTTCTGCGAAGGCCGATACGATTGGCCGGGATGTGGAAGAGGAGACCGTTCAATGGACTATTTTGCTGGCCTCGATATCTCGATGGATGAGACGCATGTTTGCGTTCTCGATCGTGAAGGCGTGGTGGTTCGCGAGAGCAAGACCGAGTCGACGGCGCAGGCGATTGCCGGCGAATTGGCCAAAGCGCCAAGTTGCCGCCGCATCGTGTTCGAGACGGGGCGCATGGCGCCGATCCTGTTTCACGGGTTGAGCCAACTCGGTCTTCCCGTGGTCTGCGTCGAGAGCCGGCAGGCCTACCAGGCGCTCAGGTCGCTGGCGACCCACAAGACCGATCGCAACGACGCGCGAGGTCTAGCGCATTTGGCCCGTACTGGCTTCTTCAAGCCCGTGCATGTGAAGTCTTTATCGGCTCACGCGGTTCGCTCGCTGATCGGCGCGCGTAAGAAGCTAGTCGGCCAGCGCGTGACCCTGGAAAATCAGATCCGAGGCTTGGCGGTCGTGTTCGGGGTCCGACTGCCCCGCGCGCTTACCGTCGCCTTCGTCAACCAGGCTCTTAAAGCAAGCGAGGGGATCGCCGGTCTCTCTGTCGCCATGCGCGGATTGATTGCGGCGCGAACCGCAGTGATGACGGCGGTCGCCGCGATCGACGCGGACATGAGACGTATGACAAGAGCCTCGGCGGCCTGCCGCCGGCTCATGACCATCCCAGGCGTCGGCCAACTGACAGCGCTCGCCTTTGTGGCTGCGATCGACGATCCTTCGCGCGTCCGCCGATCCAGAGATATTGGCGCTTATCTGGGGCTGGTTCCAAGGCGCCATCAGTCGGGAGAGGTCGACTACACCGGCGGCATCTCGAAATGCGGGGATGGGCGGGTGCGAACCCTCCTGTACGAGGCCGCCAATGTCATGCTGACCCGCTACAAGGGCCAGCTCAAGCTCAAGGACTGGGCCTTCGCAATCGCGAAGCGGTCAACGATGCGCAAGGCCAAGGTTGCTCTGGCGCGCCGCCTCGCAATCATCATGCACGCGATGCTTCGAGATGGGACGGAGTTCGACCTCGCCTAAGCCCTGCAAGCCACGAGACAGGAGGCCGAAACCAGCTCCCAAGAGGAGCGACGCCCACGGAGGGAGCAGACGACGGCGTGGATTGTGTAGCAGGGGCCTTTTGGCCGACTGCGATTTCAACCGAGCCGCGCTGCACCCAGCTTACCCCATCAAGTGCCGAACGAGCACGCAGAGAACGCAGGCACCCGAAAGCGTCAGCGCCCTCTGACTTGCCGATAGGCGTCCTCGGAAAGGCAGATCGCGCCGGGCTTGGCGATCCCCTCGAGCCGCGCGGCGATATTGACGCCGTCGCCCATCAGGTCGCCGTCGGCTTCTTCGACCACGTCGCCGAGATGCACGCCGATGCGGAAATCGATGCGTCGGTCGTCCGCCACGCCAACATTGCGCTCGATGAGGCCATTCTGCATCGCAATGGCAGAGCGCACGGCCTCGACCACGCTGCGAAACTCGGCGATGAGCCCATCGCCGGTGCGCTTGACGACCCGCCCGTGATGGTCGGCGACGGCGGGATCGATCAGATCGCTGCGGAGCGCGCGAAGTCGCGATAGCGTCCGGTCCTCGTCCGCGCCCGCGAGCCGGCTGTAGCCGACGACGTCCGCCACCAGGATCGCAGCAATCTTCCGGACTTCGGACACGGGCGCGCCCTCACGTGTGATGCCATACCACAAGTGAGGTTTGAGCCGCGCGTGAGTCGGTCAAAGCGGTCTGGAGAAAAAGCGCAAAAGCTTTTATAAAATAGAAATAGGTGTTATATTCTTCCCATCCAGACGAAACCCCGCGTTGGCGGAGTTGGCGACGTGAGAATGGAGCGGGAACGCGCTGGAGAGGCTCCGGCCCACAACCCGGAACGCGAGTTGAGGCTGGAGAGAAATTTTTTATTTGGATTCATTGTAACGCATTGAAAAGTCCCGATTCCACCAAAGGAATCCAAGGAAATGCAAGCGATTTTCCTTGGTTTTCCTTGGATTCATTTGCACGTAACTCGCGTTTGAGTTGCATCCACGCTTCTATCAGGCTGGATTCGTCGCCCTGACGATCCAGATCGCCGCGCCGAGCGGCACGGCGTCTCCCCGCGCATGCGCCGCGAGCGCTTTCCGAATATCCGCCGTCGCGGCGGCGCGAACCGCTTCGCTCTGGCCGTCGAGCATCCGGCTTGTCGGCCCGATCGTCATCGCGGCGTGGACGGCCGTGTCGAGCCCACCGCCGACGGCGATGTCGAGCTCGAGATCGTGCGGCTCGAGAACGATGTCGGCGAAGCCCGCGTCGCTCAGGATCTTCCGCACGCGCGCCTCGTTCGCGAAGGCGAACGGCCCGGGATCCTCCGGATTTGTCTCGGGCAGGGGCGGGGCGTGCTTGGTCGCTTCCCGCAGCGGCAGGATCAGCCAGGGATTCTGCTTGGCCTCACGCCAGCAGGCGAAGACGAGACGGCCGCCAGGCTTGAGGCCCTTGCGCAGGTTGGCGAACGAGCGCGCTGGATCGGCGAAGAACATGACGCCGAACCGCGACGCCACGAGATCGGCGCGATTGGGCTCGAAATCATAGACGGTGGCGTCGCCGCGTTCGAACCGGACCGCCGGGTTCTGCGGCCGCCCGCTCGCGGGCGCGCGCCAGCATCGGCTCGGAAATGTCGAGTCCGAGGACCTCGCCACCCGGACTGACGCGGGCGGCGAAGTCGATCGTCGTCGCGCCGCAGCCGCAGCCGACATCGATCACGCGATCGCCAGGCTTTGGCGCCGCGACCGCGATGAGCCGCTCGGAAACCGGGCCCAGAACCTGATCCTGATGTTCCTGGTGGTCGGTCCATCGCTGTCCGGCGCTGGTGTTCCAGTACTCCGCCTGCGCGGAATTGTCGGCGTGGATTGGCGCAGGGGACATGGAGCTTCCTCTTTTGGCGCGCATTGCGCCTTTCAGTTGAGCGAGGTTTTCGCTCAGGCGCAATGGGGAGGCCTATTGACCCTGCGACGTTGGCTCCCATCGAGGATCGCCGGACTGTCCGACGGCCTCGACGAGGGCGCTCAGTCGCGCGACGACCGCAGCGTAGCTCGACAGCGACTGGAACTGGGTGACGATGAGAGAGAAGGCGGCGACGAGAGTTGAGAAGGCGACCGCCGACTGCGTAATGACGCCGAACTCGATCTTTCTCTCGATAAAGGCCGGCGCGATGATGAGGGCCGGAATGATCTGGATCATCCAATTGTAGCCGGTGGTGAAGAAGCCAACGTTGCGATTGATCGAGGTGATCTTGCGATAATTGGCGACGAGGTCGTCGAGCCGACCGAGCAACTGAGCCATTCGAGAGTCCTCGTCTCGCGCCGTCATAATGGCTTCAGCGTTGTTTCGGACGTCGATGAGTTCGGAGCGGAAGCTCGCTTCCTTATCGAGTTGGTCGTAGTTCAGTCTGATCAGCGGGCGTCCAAACACAAGGGTGAAGAGCGAGCCGGCCGCCGCATAGAGCACGGCGACGCCGAACAGGAGGGGACTGATCGTCCACAGAACCCCCGAGAAAGCCACGATCGTGAAGACGCTGTTGAGCGCCATGAGCGCGAAGGAAAGCGTGGTGACCGTGAAGGCGCGAACGTCTTCGGAAATGCGCTGGTCGGGGTTCGCGATCGTTCCCGAGGCGTTGAGGCGTTGATACGTTCCGTCGGCAAGGTAGCGGAGCAAGATCCCGCGGGTCATCGTATCGCGCCACAAAAGCCCAAGCCGCTCCTCGCCGAAGCGAGCGATCACGGCGACAAGGGTCAAGGCGGCGAAGACGCCAATATAGATGAAGGCCTGCCGGACGAAGCCGGGCATGTCGCGATCGGCAATCGCGGTCATGAAATTCCGGCCGACATAGCTGTTGATGACGTTGAGCGCGTTCGCCGCGCAGAGGAGCAGGACAAGCGCGGCGAAGATCAGCTTGGCCTTCCAGCCAGCTTCAGATTGCGCGAAAATCCTGACGGCCCGGACAAAACGGATTGCGGTCGTCTTCAGCGGAATGGATTGGGGATCCATGAGTTATCTTTGGCCAATTCGCTGAGCCCGCAGGGTTCGGCTGAGCGTACTCGCTCCTTCAGACGACGACTAGCGCCGCCCAGAGAGCGCGGGATGGTGTGTCGAGAACGACAAGGACTTGTAAGCTGTTGTCTAAATGTCATGGGGCGGGCACAATCTAGGCCGAACGGCGTTCGCGATCGGTACGACTTAATTCCCATGTTGCTTGATAATCGGCAAAATTTGTCGCCGGTTCGTGCAACATTCAGGCGAATGTGCGACTTGAGTTAAGCTTCAAGATAAGGGGAGGGTTGAATGGCCAAGGCATCCTCGAAAGCCGGAAGCGCTCTGTCGAAAAGCGAAAGCGCGCTGATCGACGCCTACTGGCGCGCCGCCAACTATCTGTCCGTTGGTCAGATCTATCTGTTCGACAATCCGCTGCTGCGTGAGCCTCTCAAGGAGGAGCACATCAAGCCGCGCCTTCTCGGGCATTGGGGCACGACGCCTGGCCTCAACTTCATCTACGTGCACCTCAATCGGCTGATCAAGAAACACGATCTCGATATGATCTACATCACCGGCCCCGGACACGGCGGCCCGGGTTTGGTCGCCAACACCTATCTCGAAGGCACCTACAGCGAAGTCTATCCGGGCATTCCGCAGGACGTGGAGGGCATGAAGCGGCTCTTCACGCAGTTCTCGTTCCCCGGCGGAATTCCGAGCCATGTGGCGCCTGAGACGCCCGGCTCGATCCACGAGGGCGGCGAACTTGGGTATTCGCTTTCCCACGCCTACGGCGCCGCCTTTGACAATCCGGACCTCATCGTAACCGCGGTCGTCGGTGATGGCGAAGCGGAGACCGGACCGCTTGCGACGAGCTGGCATTCGAACAAGTTTCTGAACCCAGTGCGCGACGGCGCCGTGCTGCCGATCCTGCATCTCAACGGCTACAAGATCGCCAATCCGACCGTGCTGGCGCGGATCAGTCATGAGGAGCTTGAGTCCCTTTTTCGCGGATACGGGTACGCGCCTCATTTCGTCGAAGGCGACGACCCGGCTTTGATGCACGAACTCATGGCCGCCACGCTGGAGACGGTGATCGGCGAGATCCGGAACATCCAGGCTGACGCGCGGAAGAATGGATTTTCGAAACGCCCGATCTGGCCGATGATCGTTATGCGGACGCCGAAAGGCTGGACCTGCCCCAAGGAAATCGACGGCAAGCGCGAGGAGGGCTACTGGCGCTCGCACCAGGTGCCGATGAGCGTCATGCGCGGCAATCCCGGCCATGTGCGCATCCTCGAGACATGGATGAAAAGCTATCGCCCCGAAGAGCTGTTCGACGACAAGGGCAAGCTCAAGAGCGAACTCGCCGCGCTTGCGCCGGAGGGCGCGCGTCGCATGAGCGCCAACCCGCACGCCAACGGCGGCCTGCTCTTGCATGACCTGAAGCTTCCAAACTTCCGCGACTATGCGGTTGACGTGACGTCGCCCGGTTCAGTGAACGCGGAAGCGACACAGGTTATGGGGAAGTTCCTGCGCGACGTCATGAAGCTCAATCTGGACTCGCAAAACTTCCGCCTGTTCAGCCCCGACGAAAGCAACTCCAATCGCTGGCAGGACGTGCTCGAGGTCACAAACCGCGCCTGGGCAGCCGAGACCCTTCCGTACGACGACCATCTCGCGCTCGACGGACGGGTGATGGAGATGCTGAGCGAGCATCAATGCCAAGGCTGGCTCGAAGGCTATCTGCTGACCGGTCGGCACGGCTTCTTCTCGTGCTATGAGGCTTTCATCCACATCATTGATTCCATGTTCAATCAGCATGCGAAGTGGCTGAAGGTCTGCAACCAGATTAAGTGGCGACGGCCGATCGCCTCGCTCAACTATCTCTTGTCGAGCCACGTCTGGCGGCAGGACCACAATGGCTTTTCCCACCAGGATCCCGGTTTTATCGACCATGTGCTCAACAAGAAGGCTGAGGTGGTGCGGGTCTATTTGCCGCCGGACGCCAACTGCCTCCTCTCCGTTACGGATCACTGCCTGCGTAGCCGCAATTACGTGAATGTCGTCGTCGCGGGCAAACAACCCGCGCCGCAATGGCTGACCATGGAACAGGCGGTCAGGCACTGCGAAGCGGGCCTAGGGATCTGGCCATGGGCGAGCAACGACCGCGGCGGCGAGCCGGACGTCGTGATGGCCTGCTGCGGGGACGTGCCAACGTTGGAGACCCTGGCCGCGGTCAAGCTCCTGCGCCAGCACGCGCCCGAACTGAAGATACGGGTCGTGAACGTCGTCGATCTGATGACGTTGCAGCCGCCGAGCGAGCATCCGCACGGCATTTCCGATCGAGACTTCGACGCGCTCTTCACCGTCGACAAGCCGATTATCTTTGCTTTCCACGGCTATCCATGGCTCATCCATCGCCTGACCTATCGGCGGGCCGGACACGACAACATTCATGTCCGCGGCTACAAGGAAGAGGGAACGACGACCACGCCCTTCGACATGTGCGTGATCAACGACCTCGACCGTTTCCATCTGGTCGGCGACGTCATCGACCGCGTGCCGAAGCTTGGCGAGCGCGCCGCTTACGCCAAGCAGGAAATCCGCGACAAGCTCATCGATCATCGCGAATACATCCAGCGCTACGGCGACGACATGCCCGAGATCAAGAACTGGACATGGGCTGGTCAAGGCGCGGCGGGCGGCGCGGCCTCGACCGAGGGTGATAACGTCTAAGCGTCGCCAGAGCGTCACAAGCGGTGGCTAACAATAGCCCTTTTCGGCGGGAGGGCCTGGCCAATGAACGACATGCATGAACTCAACCGAGCGACGCAGGCGACGGCCGTCCAAGCTTCGCCCGACGCCGCCGCGCTGCTGAAGAGCTACGCGATCAGCGCAGCGTTGTTCTCCGGCTCGCCCGACGCCCTGTACGAACGGCACCTGAAATACGACAACATCGTCGAGCCCGAGACCGCCAACACCCGGGAGCGGTACAAGGCCGCCGCCCGCGCGGTTAGAGACATTCTTTCGGACCGATGGCTGCGCACCCATAAGACCTATGCGCGCGAGAACCCGAAGCGGATTTATTACATCTCGATCGAGTTTCTCATCGGCCGTTCGCTCGGCAACAATGTGATGAATCTGCTGCTCGATCCCATCGTCGGGCCGAGTTTCAAAGGCGATGGCCGTGAGTGGTGGGAAATCCTCCACGAGGAGCCAGACGCGGGCTTGGGCAATGGCGGTCTCGGCCGTCTGGCCGCCTGCTTCCTTGATTCGATGGCCACGATGCAGCTGCCTGCAATGGGCTATGGCCTGCGCTACGAGCATGGCATCTTTCAGCAGAAAATTCGAAATGGCTGGCAGGAGGAGCGCCCGGACAATTGGCTCGCTCATCCAGATCCCTGGGAGATCGTGCGGCCGGCGGAAAGCGTGCCGGTGACGTTCGGCTGCTCGTTTGAATTGCGCGAAGGCAAGCTGCGCATGATCCCGAACAAGCCTTCGACGCTTATCGGCGTTCCCTATGATCGGCCAGTGGTCGGATACGGTGGAAAGACGGTCAACACGCTGCGTTTGTGGAGCGCCACCGCCGCTCATTCCTTCGATTTTCAAGAGTTCAGCGGCGGCGATTTCGTGGCCGCGATTGCTGAGGGGCTCAACGCCGAAGTCGCTCACCCGCGTTCTCTATCCGGACGACCACACGCAGCAGGGGCGAGCGCTGCGGCTCATGCAGGAATATTTTCTCGTCGCGTGTTCGCTGGCCGACGCGATCCGCAGGTTTCGGGAATCGAATTCCGATTGGCGGCTTCTGCCGGAGAAGGCGGCCATTCAGCTCAACGACACGCACCCGACTCTCGCCGTTCCCGAACTCATGCGCATCTTGCTCGACGAAGCGCATCTCGGTTGGGACGAAGCGTGGGATATCACGCGCGCAACGCTCGCCTACACCAACCACACGCTGCTTCCCGAGGCGCTCGAGCGTTGGCCGGTCGAGTGGATGCGCCTCCTCATTCCGCGCCAACTCGAGATCATCTTCGAGATCAACCGCCGGTTTCTCGACGACATTCACGCGCACCATCCCGATGACCCCGGACGCGCCGCTCGCGTGAGCCTCATTGAGGAGGGTCAGACGCAACACGTCCGCATGGCGCACGTGGCGATCGTGGGATGCCACAGCACCAATGGCGTTGCGGCGATTCACTCCGAGCTCTTGCGCAAGACGACGGTCAAGGATCTCGCCGAGGTGTTTCCCGAGCGCTTCAACAACAAGACCAACGGGGTCACGCCGAGACGCTGGCTCAAGCTCGCCAATCCCTGGCTCTCGACGGCGATTTCGGGCGCAATCGGCGACGGCTGGATCACGGATCTTGCGGAGCTGCAAAAGCTTCGCCCGTTGGCGAAGGACGCCGCGTTCCTTGCGAAGCGTTCAAAAGGCTCAGCACGAGTGCAAAGCGCGCTTCGCCGACTGGGTCAAAAGGCACACGGACGTCACCGTCGATCCGCACACGATTTTCGATTGCCAGATCAAGCGCATTCACGAATACAAGCGCCAGCTCCTCAATGCTTTGCGTATCGTCATTCTCTACCAGCGTCTGCGCGAGAACCCGGCTCTCGAAATTCCGCCGCGCACGTTCTTCTTCGCAGGCAAGGCGGCGCCGGCCTATTATCTCGCGAAAGTCATCATCAAGTTCATCAACAACCTGGCTCAAACGATCGACGCTGATCCCGCGATGCGCGGCAAGCTCAAGGTCGTGTTCCTGCCGGAATACAATGTGACGCTGGCCGAGCGCTGCGTTCCCGCCTCCGATGTCTCGAACCAGATTTCGACCGCCGGCTACGAGGCGAGCGGCACCAGCAACATGAAGTTCATGATGAACGGCGCGCTGACTATCGGGACGCGCGACGGAGCCACGATCGAAATGGCCGAGGAGGCGGGGGAAGAGAACTTCTTCCTGTTTGGCCTCACAGCGCAGGAAGTCGCCAACAGCCAAGTCCTGGTACAGCCCCTATTGGCACTACGAAAACGAGCCGGAAACCCGGAAGGCCCTCGATCTGATCTTTTCGGATCACTTCAGTCCGCACGAGCCTGGGATCTTCGAGCCGCTGCGTGGCGCGCTCCTCACCTACGGCGACCGCTTCATGCACCTGGCGGATCTCACCTCCTATCTTCACGCCGACGCGAAGCTATGCGAACTCCACCGCAAGCCGAACGAATGGACGGCAGAAGGTCGTTCTCAACCTTGCCGGTTCGGGCAAGTTCTCAAGCGACCGTACGATTGGGCAATACGCGCAGGAGATTTGGGGCGTGAAGCCCTGTCCGGTGAAGTAGTCTCGCCCTACGAAAACCAGGCGCGCGGTCGAGCGGTTGGCCGCAGCGCGCCGGCCGAGACCGGTCAGCTCTTCGGAGCGACGGGCAGTGGTGGTGGTGCATCGTGCGCACATGTTCAGCTCCCGCTCGCGCTCTCTCCCTCGATGCGTTTGCGGCTGTGGCGCATATGCTTGTTGTAAGAGCCGCCTCCGCCCGCGTGAGCGGACTGGGCCATGGCGGCCAGCGGCGCAAAGACGATGACGGCGCCGAGGCCGATCGCGACGAATGTTTTGATCATTGAAGTCCTCCCATAGCGATGGTTGACCGTTGCCGTTGCGAACATCCGCAGTCTGGCGCGCGGGCATGAATTGCCGATGAACGAACCCTCAGCCCATGTACATGCCGCCATTCACATGCAGCTCCTGCCCGGTGATGAATCGGCTGAGCGGTGAAAGCAGATAGACCACCGCATCGGCGACGTCCCGGATGTCCGAGCGGAACGGCAAGGATTGTTTGCGGATGGCCCATTGATCGTGGGCCGCGCGGCCATTGGCGGCGTAGTGCTTGTGCTCCATCTGAGTTGGAATGGCGCCTGGGCTCACGGCGTTGACGCGGATATTGTGAGGGCCGAGTTCGCGAGCCAAAGAGCGGGTGAGGCCGAGCAGGGCTCCCTTCGACATGGCGTAAGGGACTTTCTCGGGCCAGCCTCCCGACAAAACGACGCTCATCACGTTGACGATGGCGCCGGCGCTCTTGCGCTTCATGTGGGGCGCGAGCGTCTGGCACAAGACGAATGCCGCATGGGCGTTGATCGTCTGGACCGCCAGAAACTCCTCGATCGAATAGGCTTCGATCGGCGCCACCGGATCGACCGCGGCGTTGTTGACGAGGAAGTCGAAGCCATCGACCTCAGCGGCGAGCTTTGCGCTCTCGCGTTTGAGCGCAGGGAGGTCGTTCAGATCCCCTGCAACGAAGACCGCGCGGCCATCGCCAAATCTTTGACAAAGCGAGCGCGCCTTCGCAGCGCCGTCGGAGGTCGGCAGATCGTGCAGGAAGACCTGGACTCCGCTCTCCAGGAGCGCTTCGCCTATGGTCGAGCCAATCCCGCCCGCGCCGCCGGTGATTAGCGCAGTCTTGCCCCCAAGCCCCTCGATCACGTGCTCCTCCTGAACCCGCGGCGGCCAGCGGCCATCGAGACCGAGCAGACGCGAGTGAATTGGACGGCGCAATCCATCCAAATAAAAGGGAATAAACGCCATTAAACGCTACATAAACGCTACTAAAATCGCTGAGCGTTTACTAGCGTTTATTTTTTCGAATCGGGACTTTTCAAGGGGTTACAGCCGTTTGGAATAAAAATTTCTCGTCCCTTTGTCACCGGTTGTGCACAACCTCCATTCCGCCGTCACGTGGATGCTCCGTGTCGCCGAGCCTCTTTCGAGGCCGTACGATGATCATAGCCTAGATTCTGAATATCTGCAAGATAACGATGGTTTCCAAGTGGACGCCACGGCGGCTCGAGGCGCCGATGTCGATAGCCGAAGGCGAGATGGGTTTGTCTGCTGTCGAGCGGCTTCACGCGCCCGGCCTCGATCTTGAGATGGTCGTTGAAGTATCGACCGAGCGCGTCGCATTCTGAGAACGGACGGCCATCGGTCAGCTCGTCAAGGTGGTCACTTGACCTTGCCTCTCCGTTTCGCGCACCAAGTCCCTGCGCCGGGCGGGTGCGGCGCGAACGGCCTCTCAGGATCCGACATGTTCGAAACCACCGTTGCCGGCAGCCTGCCGAAGCCCCTCTGGCTTGCTGAACCGGAAAAGCTCTGGCCCGCATGGAGGCTCGAGGGCGACGCGCTCGCGACGGGCAAGATCGACGCCACCATCCTCGCGGTGAAGCGGCAGGAAGATGCCGGCATCGACATCGTCAGCGATGGGGAGCAGGCGCGCATCCACTTCGTGCACGGATTTCTCGCCAATCTCGACGGCATCGATTTCGCCCGCCGGCAAACGATCGGCATCCGCGCCGACCGCTACAAGGCCGAGGTCCCGACCGTGACCGGCCCGATCCGCCGCAAAGGCCCCGTGCACAAGCTCGAGGCGAGCGCTGCGCGCGCCCACACAAAGCGCAAGCTCAAGTTCACCCTGCCCGGCCCGATGACCATCGCCGACACAATCGCGGATGAGCATTACCGCGATCGCCCCACCCTCGCCCACGCCTTCGCCGCGGCGCTCAACGAGGAAGCGCGCGAACTCGAAAAGCTCGGAATCGACGTGGTGCAATTCGACGAGCCCGCCTTCAACGTCTACATGCGCGACGTGAAAGAGTGGGGCGTCGCCGCGCTCGAGCGCGCCGCGCTGGGGCTTCGATGCAGGACCGCCGTCCACATCTGCTACGGCTATGGCATCAAGGCGAACACCGATTGGAAAGCGACGCTTGGCGAGCATTGGCGCCAATACGAGGAGACCTTCCCCGCGCTCGCCGCAAGCCGGATCGACCAGGTTTCGCTCGAATGCCGCAATGCGCACGTGCCGATGGAGCTGATCGGCCTGCTCAAGGGCAAGGACGTGCTCATCGGCTGCATTGATGTCGCTTCGAATGTCGTCGAGACGCCGCAGGAAGTGGCCGACACCATCCGCGCCGCGCTCGACTATGTCCATCCGGAACGGCTTTATCCGTGCACCAATTGCGGCATGGCGCCGATGCCGTCGGAGATCGCCTACGCCAAGCTCGCGGCGCTCGCGGCAGGCGCCGAACTTGCGCGCAAGGCTTTGTAGGCGCCCCCTTTCCCTCAGGGAGAGGGTGGGGTGAGGCCATGTAATTCGACCGCGACGGCTGGTTCAGGACGCGTCGTACCTTTCTCCCGCTCGCCGAAGGGTGCGAATGGCAGCGTCTCATAGTCGAGCAGCGGCTATTTCGGCAGTTCGCTCAGCAGGAGGCCAAGCGGCCAGAGCGGCCCCATCGGTATGAGTTCGAACGTCATCATTCCCGCCTGGCCGAGAGGTAACTTTTCGAGCAACGCATGCGCCTCCGCCGGATCGGACACGTTCATCAGGAACACCGCGCCGGAGCCGTCGGTTTTCGCAAACCACTGGTCGATCTTGCCTGCCAATTGCAGTCGCATCGTATCGCGCGCCTCAGCGGGCATGATCGCCGGTCTTTTCTCGGGTGTGGCCTTAGCGGTCCAACTACCGATCGCAAGCACCTTGGTAGTGAGCGCCCTCGCAGCCTGCATTTCAGCTGAGCCGTCGGTCGATCTCTTATCGTCTGCCACGATGATGAATCCTTTCGCTGACTGAGGAATGGTCGCAGAGAGACGCGCGCGAGCGGCAGAATCCAGCGTATGTGCGGAAACAGCCCAAGGATTGGCCACCATCAGCGCTACGGCAACGCCGCTGAGGCGGAGGTTTCTCATCCGGCCATCCGCGCGAATCCTCATGACAGAAGTTGCTCCGCGACCCGCTCTGGCAGATCGCTTTGAAGCCAATGACCTGCTGGAAGGGGGTGAAAAGAGCTGTTTTTGAAGCGGGAGGCGCGCTCTTCGCCAAGCTCCACGCCGAGATAGGGATCGAGAGCGCCCCAAATGACTTTGACTGGCATATCGAGCGCTGCCGCAAGGGGTAGGCGTGCGGTGTTGCGCCGCAGCTCGGCGTAGAACTGCCCCGCCAACTGAACGAAGGCGGGCCCGGAACTCGGCTGTTTGATGAAGTTATCGGCGACGAGGGGCGCCAGGAATTCTGCAAAGTGGGCTTTCTGGTCTGGCGGGAGCGGCTCGGCGAATTTTTGCGCCTGCCAGGCAAGCAGCCAGCCGAATTGCGCAGGGCTTTGCGCTACCGCGCTTGCGAGCGCTCGAAGATTCGGGTCCGCGAACAAAACGATCATTTCCGGCCACACGCTGAGGGGTGAATCGTCATAGGCGGAGTTGAGGATGCAAAGGGACGCGACCTTTTCGGGATGGTCGATCGCGAAATTCAGGGCCGCGGGCCCGGACGAATCGTGGGCGACCAAAATCACCTTGCCAAGGCCCAGGCGCTCTATCACCGCTTCCAGATCGCCGACCTGCTGTCCGAAGCTGTAGGCGGCTCCAGCCGGCTTGTCGGAGGCCCCAAACCCGAGAAAATCGAAGGCGACGATCCTGCGCCCGCTCTTTGCCAGGAACGGAACAAGATCATCATAAATGCGCAGATTGTCCGGAAAGCCATGCATAAGCACGAACGTGGGTCCTGAGCCCTCGATGTCCCGGGCGTAGAGCATGCCCTGCTCGCGCGGAATGCGGTGTTCGATAAAGCCCGCGTTGCTGTTCATAAGTCCTCACAGCGTGCGAGGCTTCCCACAAGCCCGCTTCAAGCGCAATTTGGGCGCGTGTGAAGCGACATGATTGTAAAAACGGGACGAATTTTGCGTGAAACCGGCGCAATCCGTCCTCGGCTGAGGCTATTTTCCCGGACGGCCCCAATTCGATTTGCGCCATCGTCCTGGCGCGCATCCCTCGAGCCCGGCGAAGACCCGGCTGAAATGGCTTTGATCGACAAAGCCGCACACGATGGCGATTTCCGCCAGATCCGTGTTTCCGTTCAACAGCAACTCGCGCGCTCGTTCAATCCGTTTTCGAATGAGCCACTGATGCGGCGCGGCGCCCATCGTCCGCCGGAACGCACGGGCGAAATATCCGGGCGACAGGCCGCACTCCTGAGCAAGTTCGGCGATGGTCGGATCGCCGTCGAGATGAGAACTCATGAAATCGAGCGCGCGACGTAGCTGCCAAGGCGAAAGCCCGCCTGCAACGGGAGACGCTGGTGCGCCCGTCGACGCGTAGACGTCCGTCACATGGGCGTGAAAGGCGAGGCCGATGTGATCGACAAACAGGGCGTTGCGGCCACCGGTTTGTTCGACTTGGTCAACGAGAGCCGTCGCCAATCCGTGCATGACCCGATCATGCGTCCCGAGGCACGCCTTGAAGCTGCCAGGTCGCCGCTGGCCCCGATCGAAAGACAGTTCGTCCAGCGACGCCCGCGATATGTAGAAACGAAGAATGTCGAACGACGTATGAAGCTCGGAGACGGGGTTGGCGCTGAGATCGAACAGGAAGGTTGCGCCCGGCTCTGCAGATCCACCGTGGACGTGCTTTCCGTCGATCCATAAATCAACTTCGGTTGGCTGAAGCGCAACATGGAATGAATAGGCGGCTTCGCGTGGAACGTCCTTCGCTCGCAGATGGGCGACGCGCTCGCTCTTCAGCCGGGTAAAACCGATGGGCGATATGGAGGCCCTCTGCGTCAGCACGGTGGGGGCGCTGGCGAGCTGAAACCGATCGCGAATGACGGCGCTGTCGTAGCTGCCGGTCACCGAAGGTGTCCTCGATTTTTGGTCCACATTTGGCTACCTTCGCCACGCGGCGAGCAAACCTAACATAACTGAAGCCGGTGCGTGCTCCCCTCGCCGTCTCAATCCGCAGAGGCTTGCCATGGGTGACCCGGAAATCCGAACGGCTCTCGATCGCCATTGGGCCGCGTCCGACGCTGACGACTTCGAGGCGGAGCACGACATCTACCAAGAGGACGCGGTGCTCGAATATCCGCAATCGGGCGAGCGCATTCGCGGGCGCCGCAACATTCAGGCGTCGCGCACGGTGCAGCCGAACAAAAAGCGCTTCTCGGTCAGGCGGATCGTCGGCGCGGGCGATCTTTGGGTCACCGAATTCGTTCTGACCTATGACGGGCGGCCGTCCTATACGGTGAGCATCATGGAGTTTCGCGACGGCAAGGTGGTGCGCGAGACCCAATATTTCGGCGATCCGTTCGAGCCGGGGCCTTCGCGCGCGCATCTGGTTGAGCGGATGGCTTGAAAGCCGGCTACGCCAAGACGGCCCACACGCCGCTCGCGCGCTCGGAGCTGCCGGTCGATACGGCCGCGCTCGCGCGCTTTCTCATTGGCAAGCTGTTGGTGCGGGAATTGCCCGAAGGCGTCGCCAGCGGTCGCATCGTCGAAACCGAGGCCTATGTCATCGGCGACGCCGCCGGGCACGCCTATGGGGGCATGACGCCGCGCAATCGTGCGCTCTTTCTCGAGCGTGGCCACGCCTATGTCTATCTCGCCTACGGTCTCTCCTGGATGCTGAATGTCTCGAGCGAGGCCGCCGGGGATCGGCGCCGGCGTCCTGATCAGGGCGCTCGAGCCGCTCGAAGGGATCGCGATCATGGCAAACAATCGCGGAACCGAGCGCCTGCGCGATCTTGCGCGAGGCCCAGGACGGCTCGCCCAGGCGTTGCGGATCGATCGGTCCCTCGATGGGCTGGACCTTTGTGAGGAAGGCCCGTTGTGGCTTGCGCGCGATGACCACGACCCCGGCGAGATCGGCAAGAGGGAAATCGGAGAGAGCGTCAGGATCGGCATTTCGCGGGATGCCGACCGGGTTTTACGGTTTTACGTTCGCGACAGCCCGTTCGTCAGCGGCGCCAAGTCGCTCAACGGATGAGCCGCTGCGCTGCTGCGGACGGAAGAGGCGGCAAAGGGACGGGTCCGCCGCCATTACCGAAATGCCTGCACCCGACGCTCAGCGCGAAGACCAAGCTGCGAGCGGCTACGTTACGATACGCGCCGAGTTTCCGCCGGTCTCGATCCACCATTATGTGCGCGATCTCGGGAAATCGGTTCAGGCCCGGCGGTTCCTCGAGCGCGCGTCCTGGCGCGCTTACCCCAGCTTGTAGTCGCGCGTCGCCTCGGGATCTTCGGTCGCGTAGCTGAGCGCCATCAGCTCGGCCCAGGCCTCGTCAGGGATGGGAAAGCGCGCCCAATTGACCGTCTGCTTGACCCGCTCGGGCTTGGTCACGCCGCAGATGGTTGAGGCGACGCGGGGATCGCGCATCGAGAATTGCAGCGCCGCCGCGCCCGGCGGCACGCCGTGCATCGTGCAGATCGCTTCGATCTTGCGGATCGGATCGAGCATTTCCTCGGACGCTTCCTGATAGGCGTAGCGCGGGTAGACGGTTGACCCTTTGGCGAGAACGCCGCTTGCGTAGGGCGCCGCGTTGAGGACGGCGATGCCCCGCGACGCCGCGAGATCGAGCATGTCGTTGGCGCTGCGGTTGGCGAGGGTGAAGCGATTGTGGGTGATCAGCGCGTCGAAATCCCAATCGCGCAAGAGCGGCATCATCATGGAAGCCGGACCGGCGGCGAGCCCGACCGCTCGCGCCAAACCTTCCTCCTTGATGCGGAAGAGTTCGCCGAGCGCGCCGTCCTTACCTGTCGCTTCGTCGAACGAGCCGGCGTGCTCGGGATCGTGCAGATGCAGGAGGTCGACCCGATCGATCCCGAGCGTCTTCAGACTTTGCTCGAACGAGCGACGGGCGCGTGAGGCGTCGAACGCGCTCGTCTCGAAATCGCGGTCGAGCTTGGTCGAAATCACGAAACCCTCGGGCAAGCCGCCGCGCTCGCGAATGGCGGCGCCGATCCGTTCTTCGCTGCGGCCGAGCCCATAATTGCGCGCGGTGTCGATGAAATTGGCCGGCCCATCGAAAATGGCGTGTAGCGTCGCCCTGGCGCGCGCTTCGTCAACGCCGTAGCCATAGGTGTCAGGCATGTCGCCGAGGCCCGAAGTGCCGAAGCAGACGGACGTGACCATGAGATCGGTGCGGCCCAGCCGGACCTTGTCCATGGCGCCCTCGGTCATTGCGAACTCCCTAAATCTGATTGGCGCCGCATCCGTAAAGCGCCGGCGAGACGCGGGCAAGGGAGGGCGCGTCGCGCAACAAAAGGATTGCCGAGCACCCCAAAACAGTTAGGGTTCAGTCCATCGCGACGCAACGATCGCTGAGAATGTACTCAAAGGAGGGGGCCCAATATGCGCATCGCCAAGATTTCAGTCGCCGCTGCGGCGTTTCTGATCTCCATCGGACCAGCGTTCGCGCTCGAGTCGAGCGTTACGATGACATCCTCGATGTCGCCCGACGCCCTGTGGAAGAAGATCGGGGATTTCTGCGGCATCGCAAACTGGCATCCGGCGATCGAGAAATGCGTGCTGAGCGCCGACGGCAAAGAGCGCACCCTCTCGGTCAAGGGTGGCGGCACGGTCGTTGAAAGGCTTGAGAACCTTGATAACGCCAATCACACTTACACCTACACGATCATCTCCGGCCTGCCCGCCGCCAACTATCATTCGACGATCAGCGTCTCGCCCGACCCGAAGGGGTCCTCCTTGAAATGGGTGGGCACATACGACGCCAAGGGCGCTACCGACGCCGACGCCAAGAAAATCTTCGACGGCATCTACGAGGCCGGCGAAAAATCGTTGGTCGGCGGCTGAACGGGCGCGCTCATCTTACGCAGCGGGAAGACCCGCTGGCGCGCCACGAGCAGCGATCCCTCACAGGGGACGCGCGGGGCAAGTGAAGTACGATATCGTCTTTCAGAAGGGCTCCGCGCGCGGCAAGCTGTTCGCGGGGAGGGCGGTGAGCCGCTATGACCGGAATCGGAGAGGCCAGGATAAGGGGCCCGCTATTCCTGGTTTTTCTCTTGCTGGTTGGCTGTGACGACGCGCCCGGCGAATGGGCCGCGATCGTCTATCCGGATCGAACCGACCGGACCCGGTTCGACGTGACACCGCGTTTCAAGACATTCAGCTACTGCCGAGACCAGGCGATCGAGAGGATGAAGGCGATTCAGATGAAGAGTGGCGGCGACTACGAATGCGGATTTCCAGTGTGAGCTGTCCGGCGATCCGCATCGCATGAACGTCTGTAAGGAAGTTCGTAAGTAGCCGAGCCGGATCGGGGACTCCTCGCCTCTCACGAGGGGTAACTTGGGGCCCCTCATCGGAACTATAGGGATCAAAAGCCGGCTCGATGAGCAATTGGAAGCGGCACAGCGCCTACCCTCCCATGAGAATCCCCGGGACAAAAGGGGCAGGAAAGGCCGGTTCGTTTGACAGAAATAAAAGATTCGCCCGACAGTTGGCGTAGCCGTTGCCTACGCTGTCGACCAAACTGTCGTTGGCGTTGGCATTGACGAGCGAAAAATGAAGCGCCCACTCCGACTTGCAGTCGGTCGCGTGGAAGACCCTGCCCTTGCCGCTGGCGAAGCCCGGGAAGTTCCTTGAGTTCACGCCATCGCACCTGGCCCCCCAGACTTGCGTGGTGTCCCGGTCGAGTTGGTATTTGTTAGGGGTAAAGCCGTCGAGCGCCACGAGCACAATGTTCTCGGTCCACTCGAGACCGGCGTCCACGGCATTGGCGATCGCGCAGCCGCTCGAATGGCCAACGATGAAGATCGTGTCTGCGCCGTTCCCCTGGATATCGTCGATCACTGAATCATACTTGCCGTGCTTGCTGAAGGTTTTGACGGCGCTATCGGCCCTGGCGCTAGCGCCTCCCGTCCAAGGGAAGCCGATGAATTCGACGCGAGGCTGCTGCGCCCTCGCGCTACGCAGCCACACCGCGATATCGTGCTCACTGGCCTGATAACCGCCGAAGTAGAAAACAGCCTGTTTCATTGTTGGTCCTCCTTAACGAGAGGCTGAGAATGGCTTCAACAAAATCAGGGTGACCCTGTTGTTGGGTCAGGGCCAAGAGTGCGGGTCGCTTCTTGCCTCGAGGCGTTGCGGAAAGGAGCGGCGACGCATCTCCTCACGTTTGGGCATCCATCAATCATTTCCCCCTGACTTTTGGTGACTGATCCCCTTTGAAGCAAGGTTTCCGGATCCTGAATTGTCTGTTCAGCGTGCAGACGGCCGCGGGAACGGGACACCCGCCTACGGTCACGGCGAACTTCAGCCGATCCCAGCCTTAAACGCAGCGAACTCGGCCTCCGTCGGATAAGATTTCTGCGCCCCATGACGGGTGACGGAGAAGGCGGAATAACGGGTCGCCTCGGTGAGCGCCGCCTCGAGCGCGAGGCCGCCGGCGAGATAGTGGGCGAAGCTGCCGATGAAGGCGTCGCCGGCGCCGGTGGTATCGACGGCCTGAACCTTGACCGGGGCGATGCGTCGCGAGCCCTCCCGCGTCGCCAGCAGCGAGCCGCGTGCGCCAAGCGTCACGATGACCGTTTCGACGCCCTGCTTCACCAGGTTCTGCGCGGCGGCTGCGATCTCGTCTTCCGATTCGACCGGCATGTCGGTCAGGATCGCGAGCTCGGACTCGTTGGGGACGAGAAAGCTCGCTTGCGTGACGACGTCCATGTCGAGGTTGCGGCGGGCAGGCGCCGGGTTCAGCACGGTCCTGACGCCATTCTTGCGAGCGAAGCGAATGGCCGCATAAGCGGTTTCAAGCTGGATCTCGAGCTGCAGCAGGATGAGATCGCAGCCCTTGAGCGCCTCGCTTGCGGCGTCGACGTCGGCGGAGCTCAGATCGCCGTTGGCGCCGGCGACGATCAGGATCGAATTGTCGCCCGACTTTTTATCGACCAGAATCGTCGCCGTTCCGGTCGACTGGTTCGGAATGCGGCGGACGTGCCGCGTGTTGATCCCGTAGCTCTCGAAATTTTTAAGCGCGCTGTCGCCCAGCGTGTCGTCGCCGATATTCGTCACCATGACGACTTCGGCCCCAAGCTTCGCCGCGGCGACCGCCTGATTGGCGCCCTTGCCGCCGAAACTTGTCTCAAAATGCGCGGCGAGGACTGTCTCGCCCCAAACCGGCATGCGTTCGACCGTCGTCGTCAGATCCATATTGGTCGAGCCGATGACTCCGATGCGCGGACGCTTCGGCATGGTGTTCCTCCCTAGAAGCGCTCGACGCTATCCTTGCAAGCGGCGAGATGACCGGCAATCATCGCAGCCGCGTCAGGCGGTGAGCTCAGCCGACTGACGCCAGAGGTTGACGCCTCCTTCGACGGCATGGCGGTCGATTTCCTTAAGTTCATCGGCGGTGAAAGACAGGTTGTCGAGCGCTCTGACGCTGTCGGTCACTTGCTCGGGGCTGCTCGCGCCGATCAGGGCCGACGTCACGCGCTTGTCTCTCAACGTCCAGGCAAGCGCCATCTGAGCGAGCGTTTGGCCCCGCCGCTTGGCGATGGCGTCGAGCTGCCGTGCGCGCTCGAGATTCTGCGGCGTGAGCAGCGCCCGATTGAAGAAATGACTGATCGTGGCGCGACTGCCCGTCGGGACGCCGTCGAGATATTTGTCGGTCAGCAGGCCTTGCGCGAGCGGAGAAAAAACAATCGCGCCGACGCCCTCGGCCTCGAGCGTGTCGAGCAAACGATCGTCCTCGATCCAGCGATTGATCATCGAATAGCTGGGCTGATGGATCAGGCAGGGTGTGCCGAGCTGCTTGAGGATCGCTACGGCCTCCTTGGTGCGACGAGCATTGTAGGAGGAAATGCCGACGTAAAGCGCCTTGCCCTGGCGAACCGCGTGATCGAGCGCGCCCATCGTCTCTTCGAGTGGGGTCTCGGGATCGAAACGGTGAGAGTAGAAGATGTCGACGTAGTCGACGCCCATGCGCTTGAGGCTCTGGTCGAGACTCGCAAGCAGGGATTTACGGCTGCCCCATTCGCCATAAGGCCCCGGCCACATGTTGTAGCCCGCCTTGGTTGAGATCACGAGTTCGTCGCGAAAGCTTCGGAAGTCGCCGCGCAGGATGTCGCCAAAGGCAAGTTCCGCCGAGCCCGGCGGGGGCCCGTAATTGTTGGCGAGGTCGAAATGGGTGACGCCAAGATCGAACGCTTGGCGGCATATCGCGCGCATAGAATCGGAGGACTTGTCGAAACCGAAATTGTGCCAGAGGCCGAGCGATATTGCGGGCAGTTTCAGCCCGCTGCGGCCGCTACGGTTGTAGATCATTTTGTCGTAGCGCGTGGGCGAAGGCGTGTAGGGCATGAGTTTCCTTGAGGCGTGCGGCGAGCGTGTGTCAGTTCAGGCGCGTAAATCCATCGGCGCTCCAGTCTTCGCTGCCGACGCCATGGTGGAGGAAGAAAAGGCCGTCGGGATCGTATTTGCTCTTGATTGCGAGAAGCCGATCATAGTTCTCGCCCCAGAACGCCTCCTGCCAATGCGGCTCGGAGTAATCGGTTTCCCACACATAGGAGCCCGCCCGCGGCACGAGCCTGCGGATTTCGTCCATCGCCGCGGTCACTTTGGCCCCCCGAGCCTGAGCCGCCACAATGTCTGGCGCGTGCCCTGGAACGTCGGGATAGGCAGGTGGTCCGTAAGCGCCGCTGATCACGAGCGCGAACGCGTCGACGACCGCGGGGTTCATCGCCGTATCGCGAGCCGTAGCGATCGCCTCAGGGGTAGAGCCGGCGAGTCCCTTGTTAAAATGCAGCGAGACGCCCCGATGGCGCGCAGCCGCGAACAGAGCGTCGGCCAACCGTTCGCGCTGATTGTCTGCAAGCAGCGACTGAGGCAGCCAGGTGGATTGATAGGCTTGCCAGACGACCCCCGCTTCTTCGCGATTGTCGGCCCAGAAGATGTTGTCCGCCGGCGCGCCGGGACGGTCGTCCGCGAGGACCAAGCCAGGAGCCTTCTTCAGCGCGGAAGGATCCCAGAAAAGGCGCGCGGGCTCGCTGATGATTCTTGGCGCCGAAACGATGGTGAAATCCTGCGCGGACGCTGAGACCCAGTCGAAGAAAGGGCGCCACGTCTCTTCGACTTCATGCTGGTCAAGACCTTGCTGCACCATCGAAATCGATAGAATCCCGCCGGGGCGGAAGCCGAGCTGCTCGCCCCAGTGTGGATTGAAGAGCGCCTGTGTGTAGAACTCGAGAACCTTCGCGATGAGGCGCCGATAGGCCTCATCCGACGACGCCTTGATGGTCGCGAACACGCCTCCCATGAATTCCGGCAGCGTGTGCGTGCGCAAGGTCACACGGGTCACGACTCCGAACCCGCCGCCGCCGCCCTTCAGCGCCCAGAAGAGATCGGGATTTGTGCAGGCGTTGGCGATCTTGACCTCGCCGTCAGCAGTCACGACTTCCGCCTCCAGCAAGCTCGCGCCTGCCTGTCCAAAGGCCTTCGAGCAGCTGCCAAAGCCGCCGCCGAGGATGAGGCCGACGACGCCGACCGTCATGCAGCCGCCGCCTTGGACGTAGCGGCCGGCCTTGGTCATCACCTGATTGTAAACATGTCCCCAGATTGCGCCGGGCTCGATCGACACGGCTTGTTGTGGCTCCGGGCTTGCCGCACAGCCGGCTCCGACGAACGCATCGTGCAAGGTCACGGCGTTCATGTGGCGCGTCCAGATGAGAAGCGAGTCGGCGGCGTTGGATGTTCCCTGATAGCTGTGGCCGCCGCCCTTCACCACGAGCCGCAGATTGTTGGTTCGCGCGAAATTGACCGCGGCGACGACATCTTGCGTCGTCTTGGCGGCGACGGCGTAGACGCTTGGTTCCGACGTCCACGCCCCGACCCAGCCAAGCGACTGGGTGAGGCCGACCTCGTCGCCGAGGTAGTAAGGGTTCTTGAGCTCCTTGAACAATTGCTCGCAAGCCGCGTCGGGCGTTCCGCCGACACAATCGGCGAGCGGAGAGCGCACCTTGATTAGGCGTCCCCCCACGTCATGATCGAGTTGATTCCAGCTTGCTTCTGACGGCCATTCAGGATCGCCGAGACGGACGCGTGCTTGCGGTCGGGTCGCAGCCGCCGCGGCGCGCGCGAGAGTGCTGATGAAAGGGAGCGCCGCGGAGATCTTGAGCAGGCGCCTCCGACTCAGTCGATTCCTCATTGTCTCGCTCCATGACAGCGCAATAGCCGGCTCTCTTGCCGCTTGACGGGAGCGGTTTCAAGGCGCCCCGGCGCGCTCGATCTCGGCGGCGAGCGCGTCGGGCAGTTCGATTTCGGCCCCGGCTGCGCGTCGCCCGGGAATATGAACGCCAAGCTTGGCGAGCCGGTCGAGCTGGAGCCTGAGGCGTTGTGGAAAGTCCGGCGCGAGCAGAGCCGGCGTGATGGCGATGACGAGAAGGCCAACGCCGGGTGAGCGATCGCCCGAGAGGAACGAGGGCGCGTCGAGCGCCCAGTTCGCGCCTGCAAGCCCCGCAGCCATGACCTCGACCATGAGCGCGACGTTCGCGCCGCGCGCGCCGCCGAAAGCGAGAAGCGCGCCACGGAGAGCCGCCTGCGGATCGGTGGTCGGCTGTCCATCGGCATCCACCGCCCAGCCAGCGGGCAACGCCTCGCCTCGTTCCGCGTAGTGTCTGAGCTGGACAAAGGCGGTCGCGCTGGACGCCTGGTCGATCAGCAGCGGCGGCCCTTGATCCAGCGGCGCCGCGAAAGCGATCGGGTTCGTGCAATAAACAGGCGTTTTTGCGCCGGCGACCGTCATCAGCGCCGGTCCGCTGGTCGCAGCGAACGCGACAAGGCCAGCCTCGGCGAGACGGCGCGGATAATAGCCGAGTTCGCCCGTGGTGTAGCTTCCGTTCTGCGCGAACAGCGCGATGCCGAAGGTCTGCGAGCGCTCGCAGAGCGAATCGAAAGCTCGGTCGAAGCCCGTTTGCGCGATCCCGCCCTTTGCATCGCAATGGATCGCCGCGAGAGCGGGCGAAGTTATGAGCGGCTCGGCGTCGCCGACGATCCGTCCCGCTCGCAAGGCGTTGAGATAGTCCATGAGATGGGAAAAGCCGCTCGAGCCTTTGCCATGCGCATTGGCGGAGACGGTGGCGCGCGCCAGCGACAGCGCCGCCTCGTCGCTGGCGCCGGCGGCGCGGATTGCGCGCACGGCAAGGGCGGTTGCCGCGTCAAGAGTGAAGCGCCGTGTCATGCCAAGAACAATCTAATCATGCTCAGTGTGAAGCGGACCAACCAATCCGACGCCTTCCCGGCGCGCCGCTTGGGCTAGCTTTTGATCCAAAGTAGCGAGGGGCAGTCCTCGTTCCTGCGCAAGGGCAAGATAGGCTGCGTCATAGGCGGTGAGGCCATGCGCAATCGCAAGAGCGAGAACCGCGCTGTCCGACCCCGCGCCCGCATCCTCAAGCGGCAGCCGGCGCAGTCTGCCCATTGCTGCGGCGGGCTCGCCAGCGACAATACGTCCGCGCCGCTGGGCCATGACGAAAATATTGCGCGCCTCATGCCAGAACAGTGACGGGACGGGCGCTCGGTCCGACAACGCCATAATGACCGCCTCGGCCGCGTCGCTGTCCTCCTCGGGGAGGAGCCAGGCGGCAGCAATCGAGGCGTCGACCACGACAGTCATACCCCCCGGGCCCCCTCGCGTTTCCACGCCAGAATTTCCTCTCGGGTCACGGACTTCGCCCGAGCTCGCGCGGCGCGCGCCTCAGCGAGGACCGCGGCGAGATCATTTGCCTTCTCGATCCGCGTTAGCTTTGCGATTGGCACATCGCCGCGAGCGATGATGATCTCTTCGCCCGCCTCCACCCTTGCGAGGATATCGGAAAGATAGGTTTTCGCCTCGCCGACCTTGACGATGGTGGTCATGATGCAGGGCCTTCGGGCTAATGAGCCGGGCGCGGAACAAGCACCCACGAGAACCGAGATTGTCGCCTTTTGGCGGCTTGGTCAAGCGCTTGGCCAAGACGGCGGCGTGATACCCACAGCCGCGTCGGTGCGCCGCGGCTGCTCGACGCGAACCTAAATTCCGTGGGTTCTCCGTTCGTGATATCGACCAGCGGCGCTCAGCGCGTGATCGGGAATTAAGGAGTAGCTTTCGTGAAGGTTGATGGACGGCCGTACCGCACGATCTGGCTCAACCAAGACGGTTCAAGTGTCGATGTCATCGACCAGCGCTGGCTTCCGCATGAGTTCAAGGTCGCGACGCTGCGCAGCGTCGCCGAGGCGGCGACGGCGATCCGCGACATGTGGGTGCGCGGAGCGCCGCTGATCGGCGCGACGGCGGCCTATGGGCTCGCGCTCGCGATGCGCCAGGACCCGAGCGACGCCGCGCTCGACGCCGCGCACGACAAGCTTGCCGCCACTCGGCCGACAGCGATCAACCTGCGCTGGGCTCTGGACGCGGTTCGCAAGCTTCTTGTCCCGCTCGCTCCGCAGGCGCGCGCCGCCGCCGCTTATGCCGAGGCCAAGCGGATCGCCGACGAGGATGTCGACATCAACCGAGCAATCGGCGCCCATGGCCTCAAGATTCTTCGCCGCGTGGCTGCGGACAAGAAGCCTGGCGAGCCGGTCAACATTCTCACGCATTGTAACGCCGGTTGGCTGGCGACGGTCGACTACGGAACAGCGACCGCACCCATCTACATGGCGATGGAAGACGGGCTGCGCGTCCACGTCTATGTCGACGAAACGCGCCCGCGCAATCAGGGCGCCTCGCTGACCGCGTGGGAACTCGCTCATCATGGAGCTCAGCATACGCTCATCGTCGACAACGCCGGCGGTCATCTGATGCAGCACGGCCTCGTCGACATGGTGATCGTTGGCACCGATCGCACGACCGCCAACGGCGACGTCTGCAATAAGATCGGCACCTACCTGAAAGCGCTCGCCGCGCGCGACAACTCGGTGCCGTTCTATGTCGCGCTGCCGTCGCCGACCATCGACTGGACGGTTCATGACGGCGTCAAGGAGATCCCGATCGAGGAGCGCAGCGCCGATGAAGTGAACTACATGCAAGGCCGCGCCGACGACGGATCGATTATGCGCGTGAGGATCGCGCCGGAAGGCGGGCACGCCGCCAATCCGGCGTTCGACGTCACTCCGGCGCGGCTGGTGACCGGGCTCATCACTGAGCGCGGCGTGGCCGAAGCGTCGCCGCAGGGGCTGAAGTCGCTGTTCCCGGAGCGTGCTTGAGAGGGCAGGTCGGCTCTCTCCTCAATCGCGTGACAGTGTACAGTCGTCCTTGGGGGTCGTTCACGATGCATCCGCTTGCAGGTCTGAAGGTGATCGAGTTCGAGGGGATCGGCCCAGGTCCGCTCGCCGGCCGCATGCTCGCCGATCTCGGCGCCGAGGTCGTCGCGGTCGTACGCCCCGACAAGGCTGCGCTCGGCGATCCGGACCGGCCGCTGTCCGAGGGTCCCTTGCGGCGCGGAAAACGGATTGTCGCCCTCAATCTGAAGCGTCCCGAACAGCTCGAGGAAGCGCTGACGCTGATGGAGACGGCCGACGTGCTGATCGAGGGCAATCGGCCAGGCGTTATGGAGCGTCTTGGGATCGGGCCCGCGGACTGCGCCAAGCGCAATCCGCGACTGGTCTATGGCCGCATGACCGGCTGGGGGCAGGACGGTCCGCTCGCGCAAGTCGCGGGCCACGACCTCAACTATCTTGCGCTCAGCGGAATCTTGTCGCTCGCCGCCCGCGATGGTCAGCCGCCGAGCGTTCCACCGACAGTTCTCGGCGACGGAGGCGGCGCCCTCGGCCTCGCCTTCGGCGTAGTCGCCGCCGTCTTTGCCGCCGGGCGCAGCGGCAAGGGTTGCGTGATCGATTGTTCGATCGTCGATATCGCCGCGAGCCTCGGCGGCATCGCGCTTGCCGCCCGCGCCGTCGGAATGCTCGACGGGCCGAGCCCGAGCCCGTTCCACGACTCGCCCTTCTACGACGTCTACGCTTGCGCCGACGGACGCTATGTCACCGTTGGCGCGCTCGAGCCGCAATTCTACACGGTGTTGCTCGATAAGCTCGGCCTTGCGGACGTCGACTCGAAGGCGCAATACGACCGCGCCGCTTGGCCGGCGCTGAAAGCGCGGTTGCGCGCCTTGTTCCTGAGCCAGCCGAGCGCACATTGGCGCGCGCTGCTCGAGGGCTGCGACGCTTGCTTCGCCCCAGTGCTCAGCCTCGTCGAGGCGGCGGCTCATCCGCACATGAAGGCTCGCGGCGTCTATAAGAATGGCGCCGACGGCGCATTGGAGGCGGCGGTGGCGCCGCGCTTCTTGCCGCTCGAATGAGGCGCGCTCCGGCATGGGTCGAGAAGGAACGAAAGCTTAACGATGCTGAATAGCGCGATGCCTGAGACGCTTGTCTTTCCCAACCCCGATCCGCCCAAGACCCGGCGAAACGATCGAGGTTCGTCCTGGCGTTTTGTGGGCGCGCTTTCCCCTTCCGTTTCGGCTCGATCACGTCAACATCTATCTCATCGAAGACGGCGACGGCCTGGCGGTCGTCGATGCGGGAATCGACGACGCGCAATCCCGCGCCGCCTGGGACGCGCTGCTCGACGGACCGCTTCGCGGCCGCAGACTGACGCGCGTGATCGCCACCCACTTTCACCCCGACCATGTGGGCCTGGCCGGCTGGCTCTGCGAGCGCTTCGGCTTGCAGCTTGCGATGAGCGAAGCCGAATATCTGATCGCGCTCAACATTCGCCTCGATCCACAGGGGCTCAGATCGGAGCCCTATCGCAGCTTCTACCGCTCGCATGGGCTGACCGAGGAGAGCACCGAGCTCCTGCTCGGCAACGGGCTGCAATACTTGAGAATGGTCTCTCCGCCGCCGAAAACGTTTCTGCGTCTCATCGCCGAGGAGCGGATCAGGATCGGCGGCCGTGAATTCGAAGTGATCACCGGCGCCGGCCATTCGCCCGAGCAGGTGATGCTCTACTCGAAGGCCGACAATTTCGTCCTTATCGGCGATCAGGTGCTGGCCAAGATCTCGCCCAACGTCAGCGTCGAAGCGATGGATCCGCAAGGGGATCCGCTCGGCGCCTATCTGCGCTCACTCGAAAGGCTCAAGGCGACGCTGCCGGATGACGTCCTCGTTTTGCCAGGGCACCGGTTGCCGTTCGTGGGCCTGCACGCGCGCGCCGACGAACTCATCGCTCACCATGAGGCGCGCTGCATCGCGGTTGTCGAGGCCTGCAAACAGGGGCCGCAGACGGTCGCCGAACTCGTGCCGGTCATTTTCGGACGCACGATCGACGATCCGCACCAGCTCACGTTCGCCTTCAGCGAGGCGCTGGCGCATGTGAACATCCTGGTGCGCGACGGTCGGCTGCGCATCGCCAAGGCCGCGCATGGCTTGGCGCTCGAGGCGGCGTGAGGACGTCGCGACTAAAACCCCGCGAGCACCACCTTGCCGATCGCGCGGCCCGACTTGAGGAAGGCCATCGCACGCATGAGATTGGCGGCGTCGATGCGCCCGTAGTTCTCCCGCATGGTGGAGCGAACGCGCCCGGAATCGACGAGATCGGCGACCTCGTTCAGGAGCCTGTGCTGGGCCTCGATGTCGGCGGTCTGGAGCAAGGGCCGCGTGAACATCAGCTCAAAGTGAATGGACACGCTCTTCGGCCTGAAGACGAAAAGATCGGCCGCTTCACCATTGATGAGAGCGATGCGTCCTTGCGGCGCAATCAATTCGGCGAGGTCGGCGATGACACCGCCAATCGGCGACGTCGCGAAGATGAACGCAGGACTGCCCATGCCGAGCGCCGCGATCTGTGGCGCAAGCGGCTTCTTGTGGTCGACGACATGATGCGCGCCCATGTCCTTCGCCCATTGCACTGTCTCCGGCCTCGAGGCGGTCGCCACGATGGTAAGATCGGTCAATTGCCGCGCCAATTGGATGGCGATCGAACCGACGCCGCCGGCGCCGCCTAGGATCAGGATTGCGCGCGCCGCGCCGGGAACAGGTTTCGCGACATCGAGCCGGTCGAACATCGCCTCCCAGGCTGTGATCGACGTCAAGGGCAAAGCCGCGGCCGCAGCGAAATCGAGCGTGCGCGGCTTGCGGCCGACGATCCGTTCGTCGACCAGATGAAATTCCATGTCAGCGCCTAGGCGTCCGACGCTGCCGGCGTAGAACACTTCATCGCCAGGCTTGAACAGCCTCGCCTCTTGTCCTGTTTCCACGACCACCCCGGCGGCGTCATAGCCGACGACCTTGATTGCGTCCGTCTCGCCGACCGCGCTGCCCGGGCCCCCGCCGCTCGCCACTTTGTAGTCGACGGGATTGACCGAAACCGCGCGCACCTCGACGAGAAGGTCGCGACCTTCCGGCTTTGGTCGTGGGATATCGAACGCCTCCAGATGATCGAGTTCGGGGCTCGCCTTTCGATATCCGATCGCGCGCATTCGCTTCGTCTCCAAGTCGTAAGCCGTTTGGGGTAAAGTAACTGGCGTCGGCGCGCTTGACGAGGAGCGCCCCTGATTGGGACTTCTATCCGCCGTTACGCCTCATTCAGCCCGGCGCCCCGCTCGCCGAGAAACGCGATGGCCTTGGCCGTGAGCTCAAAGACCGAGCCGGGATGATCCGCAGTCGGTTGCACATAGCCTTCGGCGATAAGCCGCTCCAGATCGCGTTTCGCGTCGCTGGACGACTTGGCGGGATCATGCTCTTCGATGTCGCAGAGCAGCGAGATTTGCGAGTCCGTCAGATCATTCGACATTTCGGCGCCTCCGTTTCTGCTCCGGATCTTAGCCGATTGTCATCAGGCTCGCATTGCCGCCTGCGGCGGCGGTGTTGGTAGCAGTCGCGCATTCCTCGACGAGGTCGAGCGAGGTCGTAATCCTCGCCGGCGGCAAGGCGGGCGGTGGATAAAGCCTGGAGCCGCACGATCGGCCCAGCGCGGCTCGCCAGCTTGCGCAAGGCCTCCGACGTCGCCGCCGCGTCGCCTTCGAGAAGGGCGAAAGCGAGGGCAGGCGCGCGCAATGGGTCTTCGATGCGATGGACCCGATGCCTAAGTTCCACCGGCAATCCCGAGAGGACGCGCTCCGCAAGAGCGGCGTTGACAACTGCATCGTTGCCTGTCGCCAGAATCGCGCCGATCTCGATGAGAAGGCCGCTTTCGCATGCCGCGACCGCCGCAATTCGGCCGCGCCGACGAAGCGTATAGACGTTGCGCTCGCCGACCGGGCCTTTGAGCTCGGCGCGCGCGCCGAGGGGTGAACGCGCCATCATTCCTACGCAACGCTCGGCCTCCAGGCCATGGCCATGAGCGGCGAGCCAGTCGGTATAGGCGCGAATGCCGGCAATCGCAGCGTCGCCCCCTTCCACGCCGTCCAGCGCGCCTGGCGCTGGCTCCGCAACCAGCCGCGAAAGATAGAGCGGGCCGCCCGCCTTGGGTCCCGTGCCCGATAGTCTCGAGCCGCCGAACGGCTGGACGCCGACTGTCGCGCCAATGACATTGCGATTGATGTAGATGTTGCCGGCCGCGATGCGTTCGACGACGCGCGCAATTGTCTCGTCGATGCGGGTGTGCAGGCCGAAGGTGAGGCCGTAGCCGGCAGCGTTGATGTCGTCGATCAGTTTGTCGAGCGCCTCGCGCTTGTAGCGCAGCACGTGCAGCACCGGCCCGAACACTTCACGCTCGACATCAGCGATCTTGCTCACCTCGATCAGCGTAGGCGGCACGAACGTGCCCCGCTCGCGCTCTTCGCCGAGCGGCGTCTGGGTCACCTTGTGGCCACGGCCGTGCATCTGTTTCGATATGGCCCACAATCGCATCGCGCGCCTCTGCGGTGATGACCGGGCCGACGTCGACCGCAAGCTTGCGCGTATCGCCGACCTCGAGCTCGGCCATCGCGCCCTTCAGCATCGTGAGCATGCGGTCGGCGACATCGTCCTGCAGGCACAGGATGCGCAAAGCCGAACAGCGCTGGCCGGCGGAATCGAACGCGGACGACAGGACGTCGACGACGACCTGCTCCGCGAGCGCGGAGGAATCGACGACCATCGCGTTGAGGCCCCCGGTTTCGGCGATCAGGCCTAAGGGCGCGCCGCGACGCGTAAGGCGGCCGGCAAGCTCTTTTTCGATCAGTCGCGCAACAGGAGTCGAACCGGTGAAGACGACCCCCTGGACGCGTGGATCGGCGACCAGCGCCGCGCCAACTTCGCCAGCCCCCGGAATGAGCTGCAACACTTCAGACGGGACGCCCGCTTCATGCAGCAAGCGGATGGCTTCGGCAGCAATGAGTGGCGTCTCTTCCGCCGCCTTAGCAATAACGGAATTTCCCGCGGCGAGCGCGGCGGCGACTTGGCCGGTGAAGATCGCCAGCGGAAAGTTCCAGGGACTGATGCAGACGACGAGGCCCAGCGCGGCCGGGGAGCCGGGGAGTAGGGTGCGCGCGGCCTCATGGGCGTAGTAGCGCAGGAAGTCGGCCGCCTCGCGGACTTCCGCGACCGCATTGGCGTAAGACTTGCCGGCCTCGCGGACGATGAGGCCGACGAGCAGGTCGTTCCGCGCTTCGAGAATGTCGGCGGCGCGGCGCAGGAAGATGGCGCGCTCAGAGGGCGGGATCGCGGCGAAAGCGGGAGCTGCGCGGTCGCCGATGTCGAGCGCGGCGGCGATCTCGTTAGCGCGCGCATGGCGGGTGAAGCCGACAATGTCGCTTGGGTTGGCAGGGTTCAACACGGGATCGCCCGGTTCGTCTTCCGCAGCGCCCGGCGGAAAGGCGCGCCAAGCCATCTCAGCGCTCGCGTTCAGTCCGCTGCCGAGCTTGGCGAGGCGGTTTTCGTCGGAGAGATCGAGCCCGCGCGAGTTGACGCGATCGGGGGCATAAAGGTCGCGCGGCGCCGCAATCTTGTCGTGCGGCGCCCCGATCGGCTGGATTGAGCGCGCGGCCTCGACCGGATCCGCGACCAGGTCATCTATGGACACGCTCGCGTCCGCGATCCGGTTAACGAACGAGGTGTTGGCGCCGTTCTCAAGCAGCCGGCGAACGAGATAGGCGAGTAAGGTCTCGTGCGAACCGACCGGCGCATAGACCCGGCACGGGCGATTGAGCTTGTCGCGGCCGACCACCTCCTCATAGAGCGGCTCGCCCATCCCATGCAGGCACTGGAATTCGTACTGGCCGCGGTAGAAATCTGGCCCAGCGAAGACGAGCACGGACGCGAGCGTCTGCGCGTTGTGGGTGGCGAATTGCGGATAGACCGCGTCCGGCGCGGCGAGCAATTTGCGCGCGCAGGCGAGAAAGCTCACATCAGTGTAGACTTTGCGGGTGAATACGGGAAAGCCATCGAGGCCGTCGACCTGCGCGCGCTTGATCTCAGAATCCCAATAGGCGCCTTTGACCAGGCGGATCATCAACCGGCGACCCGAGCGGCGGGCGAGATCGATCAGCCAGTCGACGACCGCCGAACAGCGCTTGCCATAGGCCTGAATGACAAAGCCAAGCCCGTTCCAGCCTCCGAGATCTTTGTCGAGAGACAGGGCCTCAAGAATGTCGAGCGACAGATCGAGTCGGTCCGCTTCCTCGGCGTCGATATTGAATCCGATGTCATAGGATTTGGCGAGCGCCGCGAGCCCTTTCGCGCGCGGCAGCAGCTCCTTCATCACGCGCGCCCGCTTGATGCGTTGATAGCGTGGGTGGAGCGCCGAAAGCTTGATCGAAATGCCAGCCCCTTCATAGATGCCGCGACCACGAGAGGCCCGGCCGATGGCATGGACGGCGCGTTCGTATTCGTCGAGATAGCGCGCCGCATCCTCGGCGGTGGTCGCTGCCTCTCCCAGCATGTCGTAGGAAAAGGTGAAGCCGCGCGCGTGGCGATCACGGCTATTTGACAGCGCCTCCTCGATCGTGCGGCCGGTGACGAACTGCTCGCCCATAAGCCGCATGGCGACGTCCACGCCAGCGCGGATGATCGGCTCGCCGCTGCGGGCGATGAGGCGGGTCAGGGCGGCCGACAAGCCCTGCTCGCTGGTCGTCGTCACCAGACGGCCCGTCAGCACCAGGCCCCAGGTGGCGGCGTTGACGAACAGCGACGGGCTCTGACCGACATGCGCGCGCCAATCGCCGGGCGAGAGCTTGTCGCGGATCAGCGCGTCGCGCGTCGCGGCGTCCGGAATGCGCAAAAGCGCTTCGGCGAGGCACATCAGCGCCACACCCTCCTGACTCGATAGGGAATATTCGTGGATCAAACCCTCGACACCGCTCGATCGCGTCTTTGTCCTGAGCTTGGCGCCAAGGCTATTGGCGAGCGTGCGGATGCGGTTCGCTTCGTCCGCGTTCGCGGTTGCGAGCTCGACGAGCGGCGGCAAACACTGGGGCTCAGGCGCCCGGTAGGCGGCGGTGATCGCGGCCCTGAGCGGCGTTTGCGGAGCGACCTCGCAGCGGAACGCGGCGAAAACGTCGGCGGCGTCGGTCATGTCAGGCTCCCAGAAGCCGCTCCCACCTCGCGCGCAGGCCGATGGCGGCCAGCGCGATCTTAGTCACGAGAAAGGCGTTTTGCCTATGTCGTGAGATGAGGTCGGACCTGGCGACGCGCAGTCTTGCATTTCGAGAGTTTTGTTCGCGCTTCCCACGACCGATTGCTACATAGGGAGTGGGGCGCGGAATACGAGGATTGGTCATGCGCGTAATCGGCTTCGCCGGGTGGAGCGGAGCGGGCAAGACCACGCTCATTGTCCGGCTCATTCCGGAACTGAATCGCCGCGGCTTCAGCGTTTCGACGATCAAACACGCCCACCACAATTTCGATCTCGATCAGCCGGGCAAGGATTCTTATGAGCATCGCGCAGCGGGCGCAGAAGAAGTGCTCGTCGCGTCCGCCAATCGAGTTGCGCTGATGCGCGAATTGCGCGGAGCGCCCGAGCCATCGTTGGCGGAACTCTTGCGGCTGCTCAAGAACGTCGACCTTGTCCTGGTCGAAGGCTTCAAGCGCGATCGCCTGCCGAAGATCGAGGTCTTTCGCGGCGCCAACGGCAAGCCGCCGCTTTATCCCGAAGACGCGAACATTGTCGCGCTGATCAGCGACGCCGTTCCGTCTGGCGGACTGCCGCACGCGTCCATCGACGATATCGCCGCGGCGGCCGATCTCGTGCTAGCGCACGCTCATTCGCTCGCTGATGTTCTGGCCGAGTTTGAGGGTCGGTCGTAGCGCCTGACTTTCGCCGCTTTGCTCGATCCAATCGACGGTGCGACAATGCCGCCCTTGATGAAACGCAAGACTGACCGATGAGCGACGTGACGGCGCCGGCCCTTAGCCGGCGAAGATTGTTTGAGATCATTGGCGCGAGCGTTGGCGGAGCGGCCGCCTACCAGGCGATGACTCGCCTTGGGCATGCGGAGGAATCGCCATATCGCGGTCCGATCAAGCTCGACGGCGATCCCAAGGGCGCCTCGGTCATCGTTCTAGGCGCCGGGCTCGCCGGAATGACGACGGCGATCGAGCTCGATCGCGCCGGCTACAAGGTTAGCGTACTCGAGTACAACCTCCGTCCGGGCGGACGGAACTGGTCCCTGAGAGGCGGCGACGTCTACACGGAGCTCGGCGGCGCGACGCAAAAGTGCGAGTTCGACGCCGGCCTCTATCTCAATCCCGGGCCATGGCGCATTCCGTATCACCATTACGCGATCCTGGACTATTGCCGCCGTTTCGGGGTGACGCTCGAGCCCTTCATCCAGCTCAATCACAACGCCTATCTGCATTCCGCCAACGCGTTCGACGCCAAGCCGCAGCGCATTCGCGACATCAAGGCCGACTACGATGGCGGCGTCGCCGAGCTCCTGGCTAAGGCGACGAAGAAAGGGGCGCTCGACGATGCGGTGTCAAAGGAGGATCAGGAAATCCTGCTTGAGGCGCTGCGCTCGCTCGGCGCGCTCGACAAGGACCTCCGCTACCGGGCCGGCGACAACTCAGCGGCTCATCGCGGCTATGCCAAGCACTCCGGAGGCGGACTTGGCGCGGAGCCGATCGCGGGCGATCCGGTCGGGCTGCACGATATTCTGACTTCGCGCCTGTGGCGCGGCCTGCAAAGTTTCTTGCTCTACGATTTTCAGACCACCATGTTCCAGCCGGTCGGCGGCATGGGCCGGATCGGCGAAGCGTTTGCGCGGCAGATCCCGGATCGAATTCGATATGGCGCTAAAGTCGTCGCCATCCGGCAGAATGACAGCGGCGTCGCCGTCGAGTTCGAGGACCTTGCCCGCGGCGGGACGGTCCGGGAAGTGCGGGCCGACTGGTGCGTGTGCGCGATTCCGCTGAGCATCCTGAGCCAGATCCCGATCAACGTGTCTGCGCCTATGAAGGCGGCCATCGACGCTGTTCCTTATGCCTCGGCGGTGAAGTTCGGGCTGCAGTTCTCACGTCGATTCTGGGAGGAGGACGAGCACATTTTTGGCGGGATCACCTACACCGATCTGCCGATTCGGCAGATTTCCTATCCCAGCACGAATTTCAACGCGGGCGGCAAGGGCGTGCTGCTCGGCGGATACACGTTCGATGGAGCGAACTCTTACGAGTTCACCGCGATGCCGCCAGCCGAGCGAGTGAAGCGCGCGGTCGCGTTCGGCGCCCAGATCCACCCGCAATATCTGACCGAGTTCGAGAACGGCGTATCCGTCGCCTGGCATCGCGTACCGTTCACTCTTGGCTGCGCGGGCGACTGGTCGGATGAAGCGCGAAAAGCCCACTACAACGACCTTTGCGAGATCGACGGCCGGATCGTGCTGGCCGGCGAACATGCCTCCTACATTCCGGCTTGGCAGGAGGGGGCCATCCTCTCGGCGTTGGACGCGATCCAGCGCCTGCACAAGCGCGTGGTCGCGTCATGAGACTTGTCGTGCTGCGCGCGATCGCGCTGGTCGTTTTGGGGGCCGCCGGCGCGCCGACGCTGGCCGATGACGCTCCGGCGAGCGGCGTCGCCATGAGCCACGGTTGGGAATTCAACGAGCGGGGCGGAACGGACCTATTTCGAAACATCTGCGCCGGCTGTCATCAGCCTGACGCGAAAGGCGCGGTTGGCGCTGGGTCCTATCCGTCGCTCGCGGCCGACAAGAACCTTGATTCGCCTGACTTCATGCTGAGTGTCTTACTTGGTGGGCTGAAAGGCATGCCGCCGGTCGGAGACATGATGAGCGACGCGCAAGTCGCCGACGTCGTCAACTACGTCCGCACGCATTTTGGCAATTCTTACTCGGAGGCCGTTTCGGCCACGGACGTTTCGGTCGCCAGGCGACGGGCGCAATCCGCCCCCTGAGGTTTCCCGCGGCTAGGGCGGAGGTCCGCATTACGCCCGGCGAATCTCAACAAATAATTGCTAAAAACAAGTGGTAATGATATGATGATCATCTTCGTCAGAAAATCGACCGACTAGGCCATCAGTATCGAGAATTAAATAACGCAACAAAATGTGGTGTCCACCCTAAACCTGCTAGGTCGGCAGGTCGGAAGGAAATGGCGCCGCAACCTGTTGGAATCGCACAAAATGCGGAAGGAAATGGCGCCGACCGCCTCCGCCTTCCGACACTATTCAGCGACCAGGTCTCGCGCCGGCTCGAGCGCGGCGGAAACCGCGTCATCTACCCGTTCGAGCCAAGTGAACGTCAATTGCTGGCGCACCTCCTCTGGGATGTCGTCGAAATCTCTTCGGTTGCGCGCCGGCAGCATAACCCGCTTCAAGCCCGCCCGGTGGGCGGCGACAACTTTCTCCTTGATGCCGCCGACCGGCAGCACCAGGCCTCTCAGGCTTATTTCTCCGGTCATCGCGGTGTCGCTGCTTATAGTGCGATTGGTCATGAGCGAGACGAGCGCCATGAACATCGCGACGCCGGCGCTCGGGCCGTCTTTCGGGGTCGCGCCGGCCGGCACGTGGACGTGGATGTCGGTCTTCTCGAACCGCGCCGGGTCGATCCCAAAGGAGACCGCGCGATTCTTGACGATGCTAAGCGCGGCTTGCGCGCTTTCCTTCATCACGTCGCCCAGCTGTCCGGTGAGGATGAGCCGTCCGGCGCCCGGAGTGGCGGTCGCCTCTATGAACAGGATGTCGCCGCCGACCGGCGTCCAGGCGAGCCCCGTCGCCACGCCGGGGACGCTGGTGCGCATGGCGACCTCGTCCTCAAATATCGGGGGGCCCAGTATGCTCAAGAGATCGCCGTCTGTGATCGTGATCGGGCCGGTCTCGCCCTCCGCGACCCGCATCGCGGATTGGCGCAGCACCCTGCCGATCTCGCGCTCGAGGCTTCGAACGCCAGCCTCCCGTGTGTAGCGCTCAATGACGCCCCTGAGCGCGTCATCGGCGATTTCAACTTGCTCCGGCTTGAGGCCGTTGGCGTTTAATTGGCGTCGAACAAGATAGCGGCGCGCGATCTGGAATTTTTCGCTCGCCGTGTAGCCGGAAAGACTGATGATCTCCATGCGGTCGCGAAGCGGGCCGGGAACGGTGTCGAGCATATTCGCCGTGGCGATGAACACGACCCGGCTGAGGTCGAACGGCACCGCGAGATAATTGTCGCGAAAAGTGTTGTTTTGCTCAGGGTCCAGCACCTCCAGCATCGCGGAAGCCGGGTCGCCCTGGATGCCGGATCCAAGCTTGTCGATCTCGTCGAGCATCATGACGCAGTCGCGAGTTTTGGCCTTGCGGATCGCCTGAATGATGTTGCCGGGCAAAGCGCCGATATAAGTCCGCCGATGGCCGCGGATCTCTGCTTCGTCGTGCACGCCGCCGAGACTGACCCGGACAAACTTGCGGTTCATGGCGCGCGCAATCGACTGACCGAGCGAGGTCTTGCCGACGCCGGGAGGTCCGACGAAGCAGAGGATCGGCGCCTTGCCGTCCGGCGAGAGCTTGCGGACAGCGAGATACTCGATGATCCGACGCTTGATCTTCTCAAGTCCGAAGTGGTCCTCATCGAGGATGCGGCGCGCCGCCGCGATGTCGATCGGCGTCTCCTCGGGCAGCGCCCAGGGGAGATCCACCAGCCAATCGAGGTACGTCCGAACCATGCCGTACTCGCCCGCAGCCTCGGGCATGCGCTGAAGCCTGCGCAACTCCTTGCGCGCCTGGTCGTCGACCTCCTTCGGCATGTGCGCGTTCGCAATCGCCTTCTCGAGTTCAGCGATCTCGGCGGACTTCCCTTCATCCGCTTCGCCGAGCTGGCGCTGGATGGCCGCCATCTGCTCGCGCAGCAGGACCTCGCGGTTGCGCGAAGTCGAGCGAGGCCTTGGTTTCCCGCCCGATCTCTTGCGATAGCCGAAGCACCTCGATCCGATGCGCGAGCAACCGCTGAGACCCGCTCCATTCGGGCGCCGATGTCCACCGTCTCGAGGATCTCCTGCTTCTCGTCGGGCGTCGCATCCATGAAGGTCGCCACCAAGTCGGCGAGCCCGCCGGGCGAATCCACGCCCTGGATGGCAGTCAGCAACTCGTTGGGCGCTTGCGGCAGGAGCTGGATCGCCTCGATCGCCTGGCCCTTGAGATGAACGAAACGGGCCTCGATCTCGTTTGACGTGGGACTGGGCTCGGGAATCCTTTCCGTCGTCGCGACGAAGAACGGCCAACCGCTCAGGTAGTCGACGACCCGGAATCGTTGCTCTCCCTGGCAAATGAGATGGTTCGAGCCGTCCGGCGCCGTGATGTAGCGAACGATATTGGCGATCGTTCCCATTCGATGCAGGTCGACTGGCAGGGGATCGGCCATCTCAGCGTTGCGCTGCATCACGATGCCGACCGGCTTTTGCTCTCGTACCGCCGCCTGCGCCGCAAGCACCGAACGTGGACGGCCGAGCGTGATCGGCAGTACAGTCGTTGGAAATAGCACCAGGCCGCGCACCGGCACGATGATCAGGGCGTCGGGCGGTAATGGCGGCGAAGGCGCCGCGCCGAGAGCGCCCTCGGAGCCTGTCGCGGCGTCAGCCATTTGCGGCCCCCGATTTTTGCAGCGTTATGAGCATGTGGCCATTGGAATGAGACCGGTGGATGGCGCTGTATCGTCCGGCCGGCAGATGGATGCGACGTTCAAATCGGCCTTGCGGCAGCTCGAGTCGGTGGATGATGGCGGTCCGCATTTCCTCCGGATAGGTTCGAGATCCCGAGATCAGCAACTCGCCATGGTTTATGACCGCCTTGACCTCCTCGAAGTCGACTCCCGGCAGAGCGACCAGCACCAGCACCGCGTGTTCGGTCTCAAGGATGTCGACCGGCGGCTCCCAGGTGACCGGGGCGCTCGAGCCTGAGGGGGGAAAAAATTGCCGATGCATGCGCTCGGCGCGCGCCAGAGCCTCGAAGGCCTCAGACCACATCCAATAGCTTGGAAATTTTGTTTCCATCGCCTCACCCGAACCGGCAGCGCCGATTTTTGATCCAGACCTGTCGACGCTCAATAGCGCAATTTCCGTCCGCGTTCATCTTCGCGGGTCTTCGTTCTCCGGATGCAGCACGGGCTTTTGGGCTGGCGAAACTCTCCACATGGGGGTTGCGGCCGGCTAGTATCAAGTTCGCCGGAACAATCGGGCTTGGGCTGACACGCCTTTCCAGACTCGGCTGGCAAGCCGATGTAAGAAAGATCACGGGCAGTGGGAGGGGTAATGTTGGATTCATCGATTGAGATCCTGACGACGCCCCATAGAGACGATCTCGCCCTTTTGCGGATCGCCAACGGGTCTGGGCTGTCGGTCAGCGTCCTACCGACCGGCGCCATCTTCGCCATCGAGCACACTGAAGCGAATCGCCGGATCGTGGTCAATCAAACGCTCGCCTTGCCGATCGGCAACGGCATGGCGCGCCTCTATCTGCGTGTGGGCGGACCTCGGCCGACAATTCTGCCCATAATGGGTCCAGAGACGCCGCTTCGCGTCGGCGCCTCGGACGACCGCTATGTCTGGGAGGGAGAACAGAGCGGTATCGGCCATCGCGTCACCCTATGGCTGCATCCGCGGTTAAACGCGTGGTTCTGGCGGGTCGAGATTGTCAACCGCCGCGAGGAGCAGCTCCTATGCGACGCTGTTCTGATCCAAGATCTTGGGCTCGGCGATCAGGGCTTCCTGATGAACAACGAGGCCTACGCCAGTCAGTATCTTGACCATCACCTCGCGCTCCATCCGCGCCTGAATCATATTTTGATGGGCAGGCAAAACCTATCACAGGGCGGAGCGCATCCCTGGGTGGCCCACGGCTGCGTGGAAGGCGCCGAGGGCTTCGCGACCGATTTCCGGCAACTGATGGGGCCGGCATATCGTGACGCTGATCAACTCGACGTTCCCTTCGGGACCAACTTGCCGTCCGAACGCCTTCAGTACGAGACAGCGTGCGCGGCTCTGCAATCAAAGGCTGTAACGCTTGATGCTGGCGGCGAGGCGTCCTGGACGTTTTTTGGCTTCTTTCAGCCTGACCACCCTGCGGCGTCGAGCGACGCCGACCTGAGTCAGGTTGAGGCTGTCGAAAGCGCGAGCAAGGACTGGTCAGAGCGGGACGTCGCGCTATCCGCCCCAACGCGAAGTTTGCTTCATGACGCCCCCTCGGCCGTCGCTGAGACCCTCGATGATAAAGCGGTCCGAGCGCGATACCGCCGGCGCACGCATGTCGAACGAGCTGGCGACCAGCTTCTGTCCTTCTTCGTTCCAGGAAGAACGCACAGCCGCCACATCGTCCTGCGCGACAAGGAGCACATCGTGGCCCGGCGCCACGGTTCGCTCATGCGCAGTGGTCAGGAGTTGCTGCCAGACGAGACGATCCTCTGCGCGACCGCGTGGATGCACGGCGTGTTCGGCGCGCAACTGACCATCGGCAATACGTCATTCCACAAGCTTTTTTCCGTCTCCCGCGACCCTTACAACATCACTCGCGCGAGCGGATTGCGCATATTGATAGAGACGAAGGATGGCTGGCGCCTGCTGACCGTCCCTTCCGCTTTTGAAATGGGCCTCAACGACTGCCGCTGGATCTACCGGCTGGCTGGGCGGACCGTCACGGTCTCAGCGACCGTGTCTGGCGACGAACCCGCCATGCAGTGGCGCGTTACGGTTGAAGGGCCACGATGTCGCTTTCTCGTTTTCGGCCACCTTGTTCTTGGAGAGCAGGAGTTTGGACCTGCCGGCCGCATCGAGATCGAACTCGAAGCGAAAGCGCTTCACTTTCAGGCCGGATCTCAACGATCGCTGGGGCCAGCAATATCCCGAGGGTGTCTATCGCCTGGTGACGAGTACGCCGGGACGAATCGAAGCCATCGGCGGCGACGAACTTCTATACGTCGACGGTAAGCGCCGCAGCGGCGGATACGTCGCGATCCGCACGAAGCCGACGAATGAATTCGTGTTTGCGGTCGTGGGCTCCATGACCGATACCAAGCTGGCCGACGCGCTGACCTCAAAATACGCCAAAGTCGTCGACGAAGGGGCGATGCTCAAGCCTGCAGATCGCTTCTGGCGCAACCTCACCCGCGGGGTCCGGGTACGGAGCGCCAAGGACGCCGCGGACGCGCTAGCCGTCGACACGGTCCTTCCCTGGCTTGCGCATGATGGAATGATTCATCTGACCGCCCCGCATGGCCTCGAACAATATACCGGCGGCGCCTGGGGCACGCGTGACGTGTGTCAGGGCTCGATCGAACTCCTGCTAACGCTCGAGCATGATCAATCGGTCAAAGAGATTTTGCGCATTCTCTTTGCTCAGCAATACGAAGAGAGCGGCGACTGGCCGCAATGGTTCATGCTCGAGCCCTATTCCGTCGTGCAGGATAGGGAGTCGCACGGCGACATCATCGTCTGGCCGCTCAAAGCACTCTGCGACTATATCGAGGCCACCGGCGATTTTGCCTTCCTCGACGAGCCGATCGCGTGGCGCCGCGCCGATAATTTCGAGAAGACGCCGCACGTCGATCCGGTGACCGCTCACATCGACAAGCTGATCGAGACGGTGCGGGCTCGCTTCATCCCGGGCACGAACCTTGTTCGTTATGGCAACGGCGACTGGAACAACTCGCTTCGACCGGTCGATCCGACGACAAGCGATTGGATGACAAGCGCGTGGACGGTCGTTCTCCTTTACGAGCAGCTACGCCGCTACGCCGAGATCCTTCGTCAGGCGAAACGCGCTCCTAAGCGCGCCAAGGGGCTCGACGCGCTCGCGGCCGCGGTGCGCAAGGACTTCAACACTTATCTCATCCGGGACGGAGTGGTCGCCGGTTATGGCGTGTTCAGGCCGGAAGGCGGCGAGCCGGAGCTCTTGTTGCATCCGAGCGACAAGAAAACGGGTCTTGCTTATTCGCTCTTGCCGATGACTCAGAGCATGATCGGCGGCATGTTCACTCAGGCCCAGGCGCGCAAGCACTTAAGCCTGATCCGCAAGCACCTCCTCTTTTCTGACGGCGCGCGGCTGATGGACAAGCCCATTGTCTACCATGGTGGGCCGGAGACGCTCTTTCAACGTGCGGAGTCGGCTGCTTCTTTCGGCCGCGAGATCGGGCTCATGTATACCCATTCACACCTGCGCTATGGCGAGGCAATGAGCGACATCGGCGAGTTTGATGCGCTGTGGGAGGCGCTGTTGGTCGCGAACCCGATCGCGGTGACGGACGAGCTCCCGCATGCCTCGCTGAGGCAGCGGAACGCTTATTTCAGCTCTAGCGACGCGGCCTTCCAGGATCGGTATCAGGCGAGCAAGGAATGGGCGCGGGTCGGAGCAAACTCGATCGCCGTCGATGGCGGCTGGCGCGTCTATTCAAGCGGGCCCGGCCTCTACGCCAACATGCTCATCCGCCACGCCTTCGGGCTTCGACGCCAATTCGGGAAGCGAATCGTGACGCCGGGCTTGAGAAAGTCGCGCAGAGACCTCAGCCTCGAATGGCCTGGGCGGCCCGGCGGCGGCTCGCGGCGGCGGTGATGAAGGCGGCGTAGCTCCAGGCGAGGTGTTTGGCCGAAGTCTGCGCGCCCGTTGCGCGATCGAACTGTTCCGAGAGATCCCCGCTCGGCGGCGTGTAGGCCTGCACCGTTCGCATGAAAGTATCGCCGCGCTCGAATGCGGCGTTTGCTGGGCTTTTGCCGCCCAGACGTTCCCGAAAACGCGCATTCTCGTCGGCTTTCGCCAACGGCGCGCCCGAACGCAGCGCAATCGCTAATTTGAAATAGAACTCAGCCGCGGCGAGCGTTGCCAGGTACCAGGGATTGCCGCCGTAATACGCGTCTTTTGCGTAGCGTCCGATCGCGGGTCCTTGGTCATCTGGGCGCTCTTGGTTGACCGGATATTCAGCGTCGAACAGGTCTTCGAGCGCGGTCAGTGTGGCCTGGACCTTCGGGTCGAGCACGCTGTGCGCACCTTTCGTGCGTCCGGCATGAAGCACGCCAAGAATTACCGAGATGTCGAGAACCTTTTCCGGAACGCCTCCGACGACGCCTGTCCTTGAGCGGTAATAGCCGTCTTCCGCGCTCCAATAGGCGTCGAGGTTTGAGCGAGCGCGTCCCCGATGGAGCGAAAGTCGCGCGCCCGTATGGCGTCCCCTCTTTCCTCAAGCCACTCGGCGCCGCGAGCAAGCGCCTCGGCTTGCACGAGCTGCGTATAATAATGATACCCGGCCTCTTCCTCCCAGATATCGAACGAATGCTCGGTTACGTGGGTCCGGATGAAGTCGAGATCGCCGATCACAAGATCCAGCATGGCGGCCTGGAGCGCATCGTCCGGGTCCGTGAGCGTGTCACGCCACCGCATGAGCGTCAGGACTTGCAGCGCCGGTCCATCATTCTGCGGGCGCGCCCATCGGGTGAAATCGAGGGTTCCATCTGGATTGACGCGGGCTTCGCCCAGCACCGCCCCGCCGAACACTGCCGCCAGCTCGTCATCGGGCCGCACGTATTGCAGGAAGGAGGGCTGAACTTCCTTCCTGAAGCGCGCGTGGCGAATGAGCTCCCGTCCGTCCAGTTCGCGCAGGGATCGGTTGAAGTCGACAAACTCGCGGAAGCGCTCGATGGTCGTTTGCTTCTCAAACCCCTCGGCTTGGGCTACGCGCAGAGCGTCAATGATGATCGCCGAATCCCGGAACCAGTGAAAGAAATAGTCGGGGTCGGGGTCGTAGGCTGCAGGAATTGGGGAGGCGAGTACCGATCCCCGCTGCGGGACAACGCGCTGACCAAAGCCAGGACGTTCCTTGACGAGGTTCGTCGCTGAGACGGCGCGCAGCATTGCGCCCACGGCGAAGTACGCCTCTTTATCTATCCAGTCCTCGAGCGCAATCACGCTATCGCGGAAACGAAATGCGGGCTCTTGAAGCCCAGCTTCGTCATCCCTTCGCGGATCTCGGGAATGCCCATGAACAGCTTCCAGATGAGGCCCGTTCGGTAATTCTCGATCATGACGACGATCGGCCCCTGGCTGATCGCGAGGTAACTGTCGGCGTACCAGTCATATTGCTCGCTGAAACCGTCGATGAATCCGTACCGTCCCCAAATTTTGTCGCCGAGATTGTCATAGAAGTGTCGAAGCGCCGCCATTGCCTCTGTGGGCGAGTAGGGGAAGCTTGCCAAGGCGGCGCTGGGCGTGATGACGCTCTTGTCGTTGCGAGGCGAATGCGCATCGTAGCCCTTGACCGAGTCGCCGGCCGTGAGACCCCAGCAGTTTGGCCCGTAGCCCTTGAACCCAAGCGGGTTGCGGACGCAATAGGCGTAGTTAATGCGCGTGTGAGCGACGTTCTGCTTCCAGTAGTCCGCGTAGGCGTCGCTGAGGCCGCGCGGATCGATGCTGCAGAAGGAATAATGGGTAAAAAATAGCGGTCCGCCCGCGTCGGGCCCAAGAGGAAGCTCGACGCCCTCGAAACTGCGTCCGTTGATGAACTGGCGGCTCTGAACCCAGCCCTCATGATAGGCTTCGGCGGGCATCGCATAGCGTGGCGCGGAAGCGGCCAGAACATAAGCGATGAGGCACTCGTTCCAGCCACGGACAGGATGGTTCAGCGCGAAGCCATTGGTCGCGCTCCAGTGCCACGTGAGGGCGGTTCGAGTGCCCTGAGTGTACCAATCCCACTCGGCTTCGCTCCAGAGATACGTTATGCGATCACGAATGCGCTTCTCCTCCGGCGCATCGCGATCGAAATAGGCGCGGGCGCATAGGAGTCCCTGAAACAAGAACGCGCTCTCGACCAGATCGGCGCCGTCGTCCTTCCGGCTGAACGGCTTCGTGGCGCCCGTGTCGCCGTGCATGAAATGAGGGTAGAGGCCGTGATAGCAGGTCGCCCTCTCGAGGCAGTCCAGCGCCTTCGACAGGCGAGCGAGCACGTCGGCCCGCGTCACCCATCCGCGCTCGCAGGCTACGATCATGGCCATCACGCCAAATCCGGAACCTCCGGTCGCGACGACGTCATCTGCGGGATCTGTTAGCCGTCCCGTGCGATCGCGCGCAAGCCCGCTCGCCGGCTGTGCGCCGTCCCAAAAGAACAGGAAGGTCTGGCGCTGGACGAGGTCAAGCAAGCCCTCGTCGGAGAGTTTCTCCCGGCGCTTGACTTCCTTATGATAGGGCTTGGTTTTGGCGGAATGTGGCATCGACGTCCTGTCTATTCGGCGGGAAGAGATTCGGCGCTGGATTTCGGCGGTTCTGCCATCGGGTGTTCGCGTTCCGGTTCGAACTTCTGGCCACTAGAATCCATAACCAGATGCAGCTTGCGGAGATAGAAGCCAGTCTCAGGCTGGTCATGCCCGATATTGATCATGCCGATTTCCGCCAATTCGTTCGAGAACAGCGTTCTGATGCGTTCGCGCGAGGTTGGGTCGAGAGCGTCGAGCGCGTCGTTCACCACGACCCAGCCGGGCCTTTGCAGGACGACCCGGGCAAAGGCGAGGCATTGCTTCTCGTCGTCGGTCAATTCCCGGTCCCATCGATCCACCTTGTCGAGGTGGGGCTCGAGGTGCTCAAGTCCGACCCCGGCAAGCGCATTGACAACGGCCGGATGGTCAAAGGAATCGGTGGGGTGCGGGTAAGCGACGATCTCGCGAAGCGAGCCGGGCGGGATATAGGCTCGCACCGGCATGAACATGATCGTGTTCCGCGCCGGGTGCGTGATCCGGCCGCTCCCCCACGGCCACAGCCCACCGATGGCGCGAAACAGCAAAGCCTTTTCTTCGCCGTTTTCGCCCGCGATGAGGACACGTTCCTTGGCGTCGATGTCCGAATGGGGTTCGCTCAGCGTAACGCAACCTGCCGGTGAGGCGACCCGAAGATCGTCGATCTTTATCGACGGACCGTCCGCCTCAGCGAAATTGATACGGCTCGCCGCCTGGCCGAGGTCATCCATGCCCAAGATCGCTTTCCGGAACCGAGCCACGCGCAACAAAGTCGCCCGCCAGTCCGCGAGATTGGAGAAATTGTCCACAAACCATCGAAGCGCGGTTTGGACCTGATTGAAGGCGCCGACGATTACCATCAGTTCGCCGAAGCTGATGTTGCTTCGGAAATAGGCCGGGGCCGCGACCAGAATCGGCGCGATGATCGTAAACCAGCCGTAGCCGGCGGTGACCCAGGTCAACCGCGTCACGGCAGTGACGATCCGCCGTGAGATGTCCAGCACGTCGCCGAACACGCCATTGAGGCGGCCTCTCTCGTCGGCCTCGCCGCCGTAGAGGGTAATGCCGTCGATGTGTTCGTTTATCCGCACAAGCGCGAAACGAAAATCTGCCTCTTTCGCATAGTGCTCGGCGTTGAGATTGATGAGCGGGCGGCCAACCCGCCAGCTCACGTAGGAAGCAAGCCCGGCGTAGACCAGCGCGCACCAGACGAGATAGCCGGGCGGCGCGAAATCACGGCCAGCGATCGGCAGAAACTGGCCCTTCGACAGCCCCCAAAGGACGCCAACGAAGGTGAGCAGAAGTAGGCTCGACTGCAGAAGGCCCACGCCTAAGTCGGTGGAAAGATCGGTCAGATGCTGAGCGTCGGCTTGGAGGCGCTGGTCGGGGTTGGCGCCGAGGGGGCCCGAATTTGAAAGACGGAACGCGCGCTTAGGCTTCAGCCACTGGTCCAGGAGATCGTTCACCAGGCCTTGGCGCAAGACGACCTTGGAGCTCTGATTAAGCCACATCTGCGCCACGTTGAGGACCAGCAATATGCCCGCGATCTCGCCGAAGACCCAAAGCTGGGCAAGGAAGCCGGGCATGTCCTTGTTGGTCAGGGCATTGTAGAATGGTCGGTTCCAGGAATTGAGCCTGATTTGCATGTACGCCGTGGCGCCGACCACTACGATTAGCCCGCCGGCCAGTGCTAGGAGCGTGTTGCGCTGGCGCGAAACCCAGAAGGCCGAAGCCATCCAGATGACGTCGGAGAACAGACTTTTGAGCGAGGCGCTATCCGTGTTGTCGGCGCCCTTTGATGGTTCCGTGGATTGTTCCGCCATCGAATTCCCTTCCCCAGGCGCTTATTCTCGCACGATCCGGCGCCGCAGTCTTGCGGGTGCTAGCAGCCTAGATTGACTGTTCATCGGTAAAGGCCGCTGTTCCGCTCCAAAGTACAATCGTGGTCGGAACCATCGGTCGACCGCTCAAGATAAGGCAAGCGCATGGGACGCATCGACGCATTGCTTCAAACGATGACGCTCGAGGAAAAGATCGGGCAGCTTAATATGGTCGCTGCGTCCCGCGTGGTCACCGGTCCCGGCGAGCTCCGAGACTTGCAAGAGGGGATTCGAACCGGGCGGATCGGAAATTTGCTCAACCTCTGGGGCGCGGACGAAACGCGGGCTGTCCAACGCCTCGCGGTCGAGGAATCCCGTCTCGGCGTTCCGCTGCTCATGGGCCTCGATGTGATCCATGGCCACCACACGATCTTTCCCGTGTCGTTGGCGGAAGCCTGTCAGTTTGCGCCTGATCTGTGGGAGAAAACGGCGCGCGTCGCTGCCGAAGAGGCTGCGGAGGACGGGGTCGCCCTGACTTTTGCGCCGATGATCGACGTGGCTCGCGATCCACGCTGGGGACGCATTATCGAGAGCCCCGGCGAAGACACCTGGGTCGCCTCTCAGATGGCGGCGGCCAAGACGCGGGGCTTCCAGGGACCCAATCTTGCCGCCCAGGATAGCGTTGCCGCCACCGCCAAGCATCTCTGCGCCTATGGCGCGGTTACGGCCGGTCGCGAATATGCCTCGGCGGAAGTGTCCGAGAGGACATTGCACGAGATTTACCTGCCGCCGTTTGCCGCGGCTGTCGCTGCGGGGACAGCGGCGATCATGCCGGCGTTCATCGATGTCTCTGGCGCGCCGATGACCGCCAACGCCAAGCTGCTGCAAGGCTGGCTCAGAGGAGTCGTCGGCTTCGAGGGCGTCTTGATCAGCGACTACAACGCTGTCGCGGAACTCCTCAATCATGGCGTTGCGGCGGACCTCGTCGAGGCTGTGGCGCTCGCCCTCAATGCGGGCGTCGATCTCGACATGACCAGCGGCGCGTACACCCAATGCCTGGCGGAGGCGCTGGAACGCGGCCTCGTAACAATGGCCACGATCGACGCCAGCGTGCGGCGGGTGCTCAAGCTGAAGGAGCGGCTTGGGCTGTTCGATGATCCCTATCGGCGCGGATCGGCCCCGCGGGATGCGCGCCGAGCCGCAAAGCGGCGCGAGCTGGCGCGAGACGCCGCGCAGAAGGCGATTGTGCTCTTGTCCAACCGCACGGGGATTTTGCCGCTATCCCTCAAGATTAAACGCCTCGCCGTGATCGGCCCTCTGGCTGCAGCGCCGGGCGAGATGCTGGGGTCCTGGGCTTCGGCGGGCAACCCTGAGGACGTCGTGTCGATTCTTGACGGCCTCAAGGCGGCGTTGCCGCAATGCCAAATCGATCATGCCGCCGGCGTCGACATCGATGGACACGAGACAGGCGGTATAGCGGCCGCAATCGATCTATGCTCCGACGCCGAAGCTGTCGTGCTCTGCCTTGGCGAGGGCGCGGCGATGAGTGGAGAGGCCGCGAGCCGAGTCGACATCGGCTTGCCTGGCCGCCAGCGCGCGCTCGCCGAAGCCATACTTGCCCTCGGCAAGCCCGTCGTCGTGACGCTCTCCTCAGGTCGGCCGCTGACCGCTCCTTGGCTGTTCGAGCGCGCTGACGCGGTGCTTGCGACGTGGTTTCTTGGGCATGAGGCCGGAAACGCGGTCGCCGATGTTCTGACGGGAAAATTCAACCCGACCGGCCGATTGCCCGTGAGCTGGCCGCGCGATGTTGGGCAGGTCCCTATCTTCTACAATGAGCTTCCTTCCGGTCGCCCCTATGCGCCCGGAGTGCATTATTCCAGCACCTATCTCGATCTGCCGCCGACGCCACAGTTTTCCTTCGGGCATGGCCTTTCATACAGCCGCTTCGCGCTCGACGATCTTCGCTGTGAGCGGACCCGCGTTAAGGCGGGCGACACGGTCGAGGTGACGATAGCCGTCCATAACGAGAGCCAGGTGGACGGCGAGGCGACGGCGTTCTTGTTTGTGCGCGATCCGGTCGCTAGTGTCGCTCGACCCTTATTGGAGCTTAAGGGGGTGCAGAAGGTCGATCTCAAGGCCGGAGAGCGCAAGGACGCGACCTGGCGACTTCCGGTTGAGGATCTGTCATTCGTTGGCAACAGCCTCGATCGCGTTCTGGAGTCGGGGCGTTTTGAAATCCACATCGGGCAGAGCGCGGATCCAAGCGCTCTTGTGAGTTGCGCCATCGAATTGGCCAAGTGAGCCCATCCCGGGCGCCATTTCCTTCCGCGAAACGAGCGATTTCAAACCGTTAGAATGCCATTTCCTTCCGAGCTCCGGGTGCTCCCTCAAGGCCCGCGCCTCGACCTTGTCCTGAGGCGTCATGGTACGCAGGGCGGCCTCCGAGAAGCACAGCTTGGCGTAGCCCTCTCGATGACGAGGATAGGCGCAGCGCTTGGCTTTGACGCGATCCACTATCACAGTCTAGGTCTCGTGAAAAAGAGATTTTTCTGTGTTTCTATTTTTATGAACAACTTCGGATCGGCCGAGCAGCCAGGCTCCGAAGGCGCTTGACCTCACGAGGCCGAATGGAGCACATCGCGAGAAGCCCTATACCGCTGTTGAATAAGAACTTGGATGATCGCAAGCGAGAATCATAGAGATTTCGAGCGAAAGCGCAGCCATCTCGGACCGAATAAACGGTTTCCTGACGAAATATTAGCGAGCGCTTCAGCAGCGCTCCTCCGTTTGGTAAGCTTCGCGCATGGATCGTGACGCGGGACAAAGCATCGCTCGCGGGTCAACTGGCGACTCAGATGTGACAGCCGCGACTGAGGGCGTGCGCCAATCGTCTTCGACCATTCTGGTCACGGGCGCGAGCGGCTTTCTCGGTTCCGCGATCGCGGCAGCGTTGAGAGCCCGCGGCCACCCCGTCCGCGTTCTGGCGCGTGCTTCAAGCCCCCGGACAAATCTCAACCCGACGGACGTTGTTTGCGAGGGCGACCTCCGCGATCGCGCCTCGTTGGCGGCGGCGCTCAAAGGCGCCCGCTACCTTTTCCACGCGGCTGCCGATTACCGGCTCTGGGCGCGAGACCCGGAAGAGATCCGCCGCAGCAATGTCGAAGGCACGCGCCTCATCATGGAGGAGGCGCTCAGCGCCGGCGTCGAGCGCATTGTCTACACGAGCAGTGTGGCGACCTTGAAGCTCACTGACGGCGCCGTCTCGACAGAGGACAATCCGCTCGCGGACGGCGGGGGCATTGGCGTTTACAAGCGCAGCAAGGTTGCCGCCGAGCGCCTGGTCGAGGCGATGATCCAGCGTGATGGTTTGCCGGCGGTGATCGTCAACCCGTCAACGCCGATCGGTCCGCGCGACGTCCGGCCGACGCCGACCGGACGCATCATCGTTGAAGCCGCATCAGGACGTATGCCGGCTTTTGTCGACACCGGGCTTAACCTCGCGCATGTCGATGACGTCGCTGCCGGACACATCGCCGCGCTTGAACGCGGAAGAATCGGCGAGCGTTACATTCTTGGCGGCGACAACGTGCTTCTCGGCGATATGCTCGCCGACATCGCACGGCTGGTCGGGCGACGACCGCCTACCGTCAAGTTGCCGCGCGACAATGCTCTATCCAATCGCTTACGGAGCGGAGTTCTTGGCGAGACTACGCGGCGTTGAGCCGTTCATCACGTCGGATGGCTTGCGGATGGCGCGTCACCATATGTTCTTCGACGATGCCAAGGCGCGGCGCGAGCTCGGCTATGTCTCAAGGCCCTATGTCGAAGGTCTCGCCGACGCGATCGCCTGGTTTCGCACCCACGGCCACCTGAAATGATTCTTGTCGCCATCTCCCTCATTCCGCTCGCGATCTGGGCCTACCTTCTGTTCGGCAGGGGATGGTTCTGGTTGTGCGGCGAGCGGGACGATACCGCCGCGGTAGCGGACAAGGCTCGGAACGACCCGGACGCGTGGCCGAGTGTGGTTGCGATCATCCCGGCTCGCGACGAAGCCGACATGATTGCTCACAGCGTCGGCTCGCTCCTCCGGCAAGACTATTCTGGGCAATTTTCGGTGGTCGTTGTTGACGATCAGAGTGCGGACAGCACTGCCGCGGTCGCGTCGACTGCAGCGAGCGAAGCCCGTGCTGCCGAGCGGTTAAAAATCGTTACGGGAAACGGGCCGCCGCCAGGCTGGACTGGCAAACTGTCAGCCATGCGTCAGGGCTTGGCCGAGGTCGAAGCGAGCGAGCAGGCGCCTGAATTCGTCCTGTTCACCGACGCCGACATCGCTTATGCGCCCCACGTGCTCTCTCGTCTGGTCGCGATCGCCCGCACTAAAAACAGCGTGCTGACATCATTGATGGTAAAGCTGCGCTGCGAGAGCGCAGCAGAGCGTTGGCTGGCGCCGGCTTTCGTCTTCTTCTTTCAGATGCTCTATCCATTCGCCTGGGTGAACGATCCGAGGCGGAGGACCGCCGCAGCTGCCGGCGGCTGCATGCTCGTGCGACGCCAAGCTCTTCATGCAGCGGGCGGTCTCGAGGCCGTGCGCAACGCGCTCATCGACGACTGCGCTCTTGGGGCGCTCATGAAAGGGCAGGGGCAAATCTGGCTGGGCTTGACCGAGAGCGTCGATAGTTTGCGCGCGTATTCAACCTTCGACGAATTCCGCCGGATGGTGTCGCGCTCTGCCTTCGCCGAATTGCACTATTCACCCCTGCGGCTTGCGGGCGCGATCGGAGGAATGGCGCTTGTCTATGTGGCGCCGCTGCTGTTCGCGATCTTCGCGCGCGGCGCTGCGCAAGCGGTCGGCGCGCTCACCTGGGCGATGATGGCGATTGCGCTTGCGCCGATGTTGCGTCTCTATGGGCGCTCCCTTGTTGGCGGCTTTGCCCTGCCCGCAATCGCAGCGGCCTATGTCGCCTTCACTTTCGATTCCGCGTACCAATATTGGCGGGGGCGCGGCGGCTATTGGAAAGGACGATTCCAAGCGCCGATGCGAGAGACAGGGCGCGCATGACGACGGTGAAGCAGGCCCTCTCAGGCAAGGGCCATAGAGATGAAAACTTTCCCGTCGCGTCGTGGCTCTTGAGCGAGCAGCGACGGGGTCCGATCCTGGCCTTCTATCGCTTCGTGCGCGCGGCCGACGATGTCGCCGATCACCCGACTCTGTCGCCAGAGACGAAGCTTAAGCTTCTCGACGATCTCGACGATGCGCTCACCGGGCGCGGGGCGCCGGCCGACGAAGCCGAGCCCTTGCGGCTCGAGCTTGCTAAGACGGGCTTGAGCCCGAAGCATGCGCTGGATCTCTTGAAGGCCTTTCGCCTCGACGCGCATAAGAACCGCTATGCGAACTGGTCTGAGCTGATGGACTATTGCGCTTTGTCCGCGGCGCCGGTCGGCCGTTTCGTTCTCGACGTACACGAAGAAGATCCGTCAATGTGGCCGGCCTCCGACGCTCTGTGCTCGGCGTTGCAGATCATCAATCACCTTCAGGATTGCGCTGAGGACTATAAGCGCCTCGATCGCGTTTACCTGCCGCTTGACACGCTTGCCGCGCATGGCGCCTCGGTGGAGATGCTGGACGCGCCGAAGGCGCCGCCGCCTCTGCGCGGGGCGCTTGCCGAACTTGCCGCCCGAACGAGCGAACTCGTGGCGCGCGGGGGGCCGCTCATCCGGCAAATCCAGGATGTGCGGCTCGGCGCGGAGATCGCCGCGATCCATGCGCTCGCGCGACGTCTCTCGCACGATCTGGAAGGCCGCGACCCATTGAGCGAACGCGTGCATCTCAGCAAGGCTGGCTTTGCGCTCGTCGGCGGGCTCGGCGCGGCGCGATTTCTCGGCTCAGCGATGATGCGCGCGGGGCGCGGGCGAGCGAAAGCGACGGCATGAGTTCGCAGGCGGCGCCTGTCGCGCACAGCTCCTTCTATACCGCCATGCGCATTTTGCCGGCGAAGCAGCGCGAGGGAATGTTCGCGGTCTATGGCTTCTGTCGCGAAGTCGACGACATCGCTGACGACCGCGGGCCGGCCACAGCGGCTGAGCGCTTGGCGAAGTTAGAGAAATGGCGCGCCGACATTGCCTCGATGTTCGCCGGACCGGCACCTTCCCATCTCGGCGCCCTCGACGAGGCGACGCGCAGCTTTCATCTGAAGCATGAAGATTTCGACGCCGTGATCGACGGCATGGCGATGGACGCGGAACGGGACATTCGCGCTCCGGACTGGGCGACGCTGGACCTCTATTGCGATCGAGTGGCGTCCGCCGTGGGCCGGCTCTCGGTGCGCATTTTCGGCCTGTCTGACGAACCCGGCGTCGAGCTTGCTCACCACCTTGGTCGCGCGCTCCAACTCACCAACATCCTGCGCGACATCGACGAAGACGCGAGCATCGGCCGGCTCTATCTGCCGCGCGAGGCGCTAACGGCTGCGGGGGTGACGACCGATGAACCTCTGGCCGCCGCTGCGGATCCGAAGCTCGCCGGCGCCTGCGTCGAAGTTGCCGCGCGGGCTCATGAGCATTTCGAGAAGGCCCAATCATTTATGGCGATCGCGCCGCGAGCGGCGGTGAAAGCGCCGCGATTGATGGCTGCGGCCTATGGCTCGATCCTGGACAGAATGCTGAAAGAGGGCTTCGCCCCGCCTCGGCACCGGATCAAGACAAGCCGGCTGCGCCTGCTTGGCGCTCTTCTGCGATATGGCATCCTGTGATTGGCGGCATGGTTCATATCATCGGCGCGGGCATCGCCGGCTTGAGCGCCGCTGTGCGCCTTGTCGACGCTGGGCGTGAGGTCATTGTGCACGAGGCCGCGGCGTTCGCCGGAGGCCGTTGTCGGTCCTATCTCGACCCGACGCTCGGTCTCGTCATCGACAACGGCAACCACCTGCTGCTTTCAGGCAATCACGAGGCGCTCGACTATCTCGACCGCGTCGGGGCGCGCGGGACGCTGCACGATCCCGGCGCAGCTGTGTTCGACTTTGCAGACCTCAAGAGCGGCGAGCGCTGGCGACTCGATCTCAGCGAAGGCCGTATCCCATGGTGGCTGTTCGATCGAAAGAAACGTGTGCCCGGCACGGGGCTTGGCGAATATCTCGCCCCGCTCGGCGTGTTCGTGAAGGGGTCAAGCGCGACAGTCGGCCAAGCGATGCGCTGCGAGGGCCCGCTTTACGAGCGGCTCTGGCGCCCCCTGCTAACCTCCGCGCTGAACACCGATCCTCCAGAAAGTTCCGCGGCGCTGACTGCCGCTTTGCTGCGCGAGACCCTTGCCGCGGGGGGTAAAGCCTGCCACCCGCTGTTCGCCGCCCACGGCCTTGCCAGCAGCTTCATCGACCCGGCGCTCGGCTTTCTCGCCGCGCGAGGGTCTCCCGTTCGGTTCGGCGAACGCCTTAAGGCCGTCCGTTTTGAGGGCGCGCGCGCCGTTTCGCTCGACTTTGACCGGACGCAGCAGGAGCTCGGCGCGCGACGATTCCGTGATCCTCGGCGTGCCGCCATGGATCGCGAAGGACCTCCTTCCGGACTTGACGGCGCCTGACGAATTTCGCGGCATTCTCAATGTCCATTTCCAGATCGCGCCGCCTCGTCGGGCAACCGGCGATCCTCGGCGTCGTCAACGCCGAGATCGAATGGCTGTTCGCTTTTCCAGATCGGCTCTCCGTCACGATCAGCAACGCCGACCGTCTCATCGATCGTCCACGCGATGAACTCGCGGCCGAGATCTGGCGTGAGGCGGCGGCGCTGACTGGACTTCCTCCTGACCTGCCGCCCTGGCAGATCGTCAAGGAGAAGCGCGCGACCTTCGCAGCGACGCCAGCGCAGAACGCCAAACGGCCGGATTCGCGCACCCGATGGGGAAATGTCGTCCTCGCCGGCGACTGGGTCCAGACCGGTCTGCCGGCCACGATCGAAGGCGCGGTGCGTTCGGGCTATAAGGCGGCTTCCATCGTTGTCGCCTCCGGGCGCGATGCGCCAAAACGCCGCGTCATGAGCTTTTCGCAATGAATATCGCCCTCGACCATTCTCAAGATCCGCCGTCGCCCGAGACACTGGAGCGTCATATCTCGCGCGCGGCGAAAGCGTTGCTTGCCCGTCAGCACGAGGACGGCCATTGGTGTTTCGAGCTTGAGGCCGACGCGACAATCCCGGCCGAATACGTGCTGCTCAGGCATTTCCGCGGCGAGAAGCCCGATCTCGAACTCGAACGCCTGATCGCCGTCTATCTTCGGCGCATTCAGGGCGATCATGGCGGCTGGCCGCTCGTTCACGCGGGCCCGTTCGACATGAGCGCCAGCGTCAAGGCCTATTTCGCGCTCAAGATGATCGGCGACGATCCCGAGGTCGGCGCACATGCGCCGCGCGCGTGAAGCAATTCTGGCGAATGGCGGTGCCGCGAAGAGCAATGTTTTCACCCGCTTCCTGCTCGCGCTCTACGAAGCCATTCCCTGGCGTGGCGTGCCGACCATGCCAGTCGAGATCATGCTCCTGCCGCGCTGGTTTCCCTTCCATCTCGACAAGGTCTCCTATTGGGCGCGCACGGTGATGGTGCCGCTGCTTGTGCTGCAAGCGCTGAAGCCGCGGCCCGCCAATCCGCGCGGCGTCGCGATCCCGGAGCTTTTCGTCGCGCCGCCTGAGACCGTGCGCGAGTGGCCAAAGGGCGCGCATCAGGCGTGGGCAGGCGTGAAGATCTTCGGCGCGATCGACTGGCTGCTCAAGCGCGTCGAGCCCTATTTTCCGGCTTCCTTGCGCAGTCGCGCCATCGGCGCGGCCGAGGCTTTCGTGACTGAGCGCCTCAATGGCGAAGAAGGCCTCGGCGCGATCTATCCCGCCATGGCGAACGCTGTCTTGATGTATGACGCGCTCGGTTATCCGCCTGACCATCCTCATTTGATCACAGCGCGTCGGTCGATCGAGAAACTGCTCGTCGTCGGCAAGGATGAGGCCTATTGCCAACCGTGTTTGTCGCCGGTGTGGGACACGGCGCTCACTGCACACGCGCTGCTTGAAGCGGGGGGTGCAGCTGGCGGCGAGCCGGTGCGCGCGGCGCTAGATTGGCTCGCCCCGCTCCAAATCCTTGACGTCAAAGGCGACTGGGCCGTTCAGCGTCCGAACGTTCGGCCGGGTGGTTGGGCGTTCCAATACGCCAATCCGCATTATCCCGACACTGACGATACCGCCGTCGTGGTGATGGCGATGGACCGCGCGGATCGCGGCGGCGTGACCAAGGCGCCGGACGCCCATTCGCCGGCGATCGCGCGGGCGCGCGAATGGGTCGAGGGCTTGCAAAGCAAGAACGGCGCGTGGGCCGCCTTCGACGCCGACAACACCCATGCTTATCTCAACCACATCCCGTTCGCCGACCATGGCGCGTTGCTCGACCCGCCGACCGCAGACGTGACCGCGCGTTGCGTCTCGATGCTCGCTCAGCTCGGCGAGACGCGCGAAACGAGCCCGATTTTGGGGCGCGGGATCGACGCCCTCCTGGCCGATCAGGAGAAGGACGGAAGCTGGTTCGGTCGCTGGGGCATGAACTACATTTACGGAACCTGGTCGTCGCTATGCGCGCTGGCGATTGCTGGCCAAGATCCGCAGTCTGCGCCAATGCGTCGCGCCGTCTCGTGGCTTGAGCGAATCCAGAATCGGGACGGTGGCTGGGGCGAAAGCGGCGGCAGCTACAAGCTCGACTATAAGGGGTATGAACCCGCGCCGAGCACCGCTTCGCAGACCGCTTGGGCGGTGCTTGGGCTCATGGCGGCGGGCGAAGCCGATCACCCTGCCGTGGCCCGCGGAATCGCCTATCTCGCCTCGACGCAAGGCGATGACGGCTTGTGGAACGAGCCGTTCCACACCGCGACGGGGTTTCCGCGCGTTTTTTACCTGCGATATCACGGTTATTCCAAGTTTTTTCCGCTTTGGGCGATGGCCCGCTATCGCAATCTCCAGCGCGGCAACAGCCGAGCCCCAGCGTTCGGCATGTGAGGCGCCGCGGCGTCAGGCTTCTGCGAGCCGACGACGACCTAAATTACCCGCGCGTGTACATGAAAATCCGGCTTTGCTGTCGCACTTCGGTCATATATACTTTACGCTCTCGTCACGCCTGCGGATAAGCGACGGATTCCATTGAACCCGATCCGCGGGCACTGTGGGGATCTCAGATCGAATGCCAAAGAACATCAAGGTCGCCATCGCCGGGGTCGGCAATTGCGCCAGCGCGCTGGTGCAAGGCGTGGAATACTACCGGAGCCGCCGCAACGCGGCGTTCGATGGCGTGATGCACCAGGTCATCGGCGGCTACCGGGCCAGCGATGTCGAGTTTGTCTCCGCGTTCGACGTCGACAAGCGCAAGGTCGGCCGGCCGCTCGAGGAGGCGATCTTCGCCAAGCCGAACAACACGCGTGTCTTCCAGAGTTCGCTGCCGGTCTCGAACGTTGTTGTTCAGATGGGTCCGGAGCTCGACGGCGTCGCGCCGCATATGGCGGATTACGACGACGACGTCGCCTTTCGCCCAGCCGATCTGGAGCCGACCAATATCGCTGAGGCTCTGCGCAGGTCTGGCGCTGAAGTGCTGTTGTGCTACCTGCCCGTCGGCTCCGAGGAGGCCGTGAAGCACTATGCGGACGCCTGCCTGGCGGCAGGCGTCGCGATGGTGAATTGCGTGCCCGTCTTCCTCGCCTCCGATCCTGAATGGGCGAAAAAGTTCCAAGACGCCGGCTTGCCCATCGTCGGCGACGACATCAAGAGCCAGGTCGGCGCGACCATCGTCCATCGTTCGCTGGCGCGGCTGTTCGCCGACCGAGGCGTCGCCCTCGACCGGACCTACCAGCTCAACACGGCGGGCAACACCGACTTTCTCAACATGCTGGAGCGCAAGCGGCTCAAGTCGAAGAAGCTTTCCAAGACCGAATCCGTCCAGTCGCAGCTCGACGAGCGGCTCGATGACGCGGATATCCACATCGGACCCTCAGACTACATTCCCTGGCAGCATGACAACAAGATCGCTTTCATCCGCTTGGAGGGGCGCGGCTTTGGCGACGCGCCGCTAGAGATCGAACTCAGGCTGTCGGTGCAGGATTCGTCGAACAGCGCCGGCGTTGTCATTGACGCTTTGCGTTGCGCGAAGCTGGGATTGGACCGCGGGATAGGCGGGCCGCTCGAAGCGCCGTCGGCCTATTTCATGAAAACCCCGCCGCGCCAGTTCCGTGACAGCGTCGCGTATGACGCGTGCAACGCCTTCATCGACGGCGAGCCGTTCGATCTCCCCGAAGCGGCGTCCAAGAACGCAAAGATCGCGGCCCGCGGCCGCTCGTAAGTGCAAGCGATCGAAACGGTGCTGTTCGATTTTGGCGGCACGCTCGATTCCGACGGGGTGGCGTGGAAGGAGCGCTTCCATGCCCTCTATCGGAGCGAGGGACTGGACCTTTCAGCCGACGCTTTCGCGCCTGCCTTTTATGCTGCCGATGACGCGCTTGTCGGCGCGCTTGCGCCGACGACGGGTCTTGAGGAAACGGTCGAAACGTTGACGACCAATCTCGAGGCCGAATTGGCGCGCCGCGGCGGCGGAACAGGTCAGCGTAAGATTGATAACGCTCGCGGGCAGCGAGTTGCCTCGCGCTTCCTCTCCGAAATGTCTTTCGCCTTCGCTCGCAATCGCCCGGTCTTGGAGACGCTGAGCCAGCGCTATCGGCTTGGCGTGGTGTCGAACTTTTATGGCAATCTCGAAGGCGCGTGCGAAAGCTCGGGTCTTGCTCCTCTATTCGGAGCCATGGCGGACAGTCAGCGCGTCGGCGCCGAAAAGCCCGATCCGGCGATTTTTCAGGCCGCGCTCACGGAGCTGCAGGCCAAGCCGGAGACGACCGTGATGGTCGGCGATTCCTTGCGGCGCGATTATGAGGGCGCCCGGCGTTCCGGTATGCGCTTCATCTGGATTGCGCCAGAAGACGTCCAGGCTCATGAACGCGATGGCGCCGGAAACCGGTCCGTTCTCGCCTCTGTGACTGAGCTGCCGGATCTCCTCGGCATTCTGAGATGACCGGCGCGCAAGAATCTCTTTTCCTGCGCGGGGGAATCATTGCCGCTGGCCACGGGACTCGCCTGCGCGCCGACGGATACCGCGTCAGCAAGCCAATGACGCCGGTCGGCGGACGCCCCTTGATTGGCCACGCCCTTGATCGGTTTCGCGCGGCCGGCGTTCGTCAAGCGTCCATCATCGTCAACGAAGGCAGCGATGATTGTCAGCACTGGCTGAGCGAGCATGCTCGCGACTTGGATCTCGATCTCATCGTCCGCACGACTCCGTCATCTTATGCGAGCTTTGAGATTGTCGCCGCTCGACTTGCCGGCGCTCCGGCGCTCATCACGACTGTCGATGCGATCATGCCGGCAGGCGCCTTTCAGCATTTCGTGAGCTTGGCGGCGAGCTTGCCCGATGACGCCGTCGTGCTCGGTCTGACTGACCACGTGGACGACGATAATCCGTTGTGGGCGACCCTGAGCGAGGAGGGGCGTGTTCTTCGTTTGGGCGGCGACGAAGGCAGCCATGTCACGGCCGGCCTTTACTGGCTTCCGGCGGATCGAGGCGCGGAGCCGAAAGCGCGTTTCGACCGTCTGCGCGACTATCTCAAATGGCTCGTCGATGAGGGGCGACCCGTCTACGGCGTCGTTCTGCCCCTCGTGTTTGACATCGATCGGGCGCACGATGTCGAGGCCGCCGAGCAGGCCGGGCTTCGCTGGCGCGAGAACGCAGGCGCATGAGCACTGGATCTACCTGCTTTGGCGTGCTGCGCGAGCCGAGCCATTCGCCTGGGCGCATCGATGACGACGCCGCGATCATGAGGCGCGTCGGCGAGGCTTTGACCGAGCGGGGATTCAAGGTCGAATTGATCACCGCCGACGCGGTGATTGAAGCGCCGGCGGCGAACCTGTTCGTCATGTGCGAGCGCGGAGCGGTTCTGGACCGTTTGGCGGCGATGGAAAAGGCGGGGTCGATCGTCGTCAACGCGACAGCCGCCATTCGCAACACGTATCGCCACCGCATGGTCGAGCTGTTCGCGCGCAATCGTGTGGCGGCGCCCGTCAGCTGGGTTGTCGCTACCGACGCGAACAAGCCCCGGCCGGCCGACTGTGCCTGGGTCAAGCGCTACGATTTTCACGCGACCCAAACTGACGACGTCCTCTATGCGGCGTCAGAGGTCGGCTGGCGCGACGCGCTGAGCCGCTTTGCCGAGCGCGGCATTCCGTTCGTCATCGCGCAGGAGCATGTGCCAGGCGACCTCGTCAAATTCTACGGCGTGCGAAATAGCGCGCGGTCAAACGACTGCAACTGGTTCCAGTGGTTTTATCATCGTGACAAAGGAATGCTGGGTCATTCCTTCGACCAAGCTCGTCTGAGCAAGGCGGGACACGAAGCGGCCGCTGCGCTTGGATTGGAAGTCTTCGGGGGGGACGCGGTCATAAAAGCCGATGGCGAGCCGATGATCATCGACCTCAACGCGTGGCCGAGTTACGCGCTCTACCGCGACCGCGCCGCGGAGGCGATCGCCGATTGCCTGACCGAGCGCTTCCAGCGGCGCCCTCGCTTGGTCGCCTCAGCAAGGAATTGATCTCTTGAATGACGTCTCGCCTCTGACCAACGCGTCCAAACGCCGCGTCGTGCCCGGTCCGAAGTCCAAGGCGATCTTCGCCGAGGAGACGAAGGTCATGGCGCCGGGGTTGCAGTCGATCGCGCTCTTCTCGCAGATCGTCGTCGACCACGCCGAAGGCTGCACGATCACCGACGTCGACGGCAACGAATATCTCGATTTCATCGCCGGCATTGCCGTCGGCAGCGTCGGCCACAGCCATCCTCACTACGTCAAGCGCCTTAAGGAGCAGCTCGAGCGGTCGACCTTCGGCAGCTTCACCACCGAAGCGCGTGTGCGCTTCCTCAAGATCGTGGCCTCGCTCTTGCCGGAAGGAATTACCCACCTACAACTGTTCTCGGGCGGCGCCGAGGCGGTCGAAGCGGCGTTCCGGCTCGCCAAGTCGGTCACCAAGAAATTCGAGTTCATCGGTTTCTGGGGCGGCTTTCACGGCAAGAGCCAGGGCGTTATCGGCATGCTGGGCGGTGGCTATCGCAATCATCAGGGGCCATTTCCCCCGGGCATGCATCATTCGCCGTACGCGAATTGCTACCGCTGCCCGTTCAACCTGCAGCATCCCTCTTGCGGCTTGGCCTGCGCCGAACATCTGCGCAACGTGATCAAGAACGACACGCAAGGCGAGCTTGCCGCGATCATCATCGAGCCGATGCAAGGGACGGCCGGCAACGTGATTCCGCCCGACGATTTCATCCATGCGGTGCGCGAGATCGCGACAGAGACCGGCGCGCTTCTCATCGCCGACGAAATTCTGGTCGGTTTTGGCCGCACCGGAAAAATGTGGGCCTCTGACCATTTCGGTTTGAAGCCCGATGTTATGACGATCGGCAAGGGCATAGGCGGCGGATTTCCATTGAGCGCCGTCGCTTCGTCGCTCGAGCGCATGTCGGCCGCGCCCTTCGGCGAGCCGAGCGGAAGTTCGTCGAGCTACGGCGGTAATCCGCTCGCCGCTGCGGCAGGGCTTGGCGCGGTCGAGGCGATCCTTGAGGACAAGCTCGTCGAGAATTCGGCGCGCGTCGGAAAGGTCATGCTCGAAGCGCTGAAGAAAGTGCAGGAAAAATACCGCTTCATTGGCGACGTGCGCGGGCGCGGTCTGCTCATCGGCGTCGAGTTGGTGGCCGACCGCAAGACCAAAGTCCCATTGGACAAGACGATCACGCGCGCGCTGTTCCATGAGGCGCTGGAGCGCGGCCTCATCACCATGTCGTATTCGAACGTCATTCGCATCAATCCGCCTTTGGTTATCACCGAGGAAGAGGCGCTGCGCGGGGTTGATATTCTCGATCAGTCCTTCGCTGCCATTGCGCGCCGGTTTTCGCTCGACTGAGCGGCAACGTGCTCAAAGGCGCCTTCATCGGCTTCGGCAACGTCGCGGGCAACGGCCACTTGCCGGGCTGGCGCGCGCGGGACGACGTGCGGATTGTCGCTGCGACCGACGCCGCCGCGTCGCGTCGCGAGGCGTTTCTCGCCGCCTGTCCTGATGGCCGGTGGTATGACACCGTCGACGATCTCCTGGCCGGCGAAAAGCTCGACTTCGTCGACATCTGCGCGCCGCCGGGCAGTCATGCGGCGTTGATCGAACGCGCGCTCGACGCGGGCCTTCACGTGCTCAGCGAAAAGCCGCTTGTCACGCGGATCGAGGACGCAAAGCGCATGGCAGGGGCGGCCGCGCGCGGTGGACGCGTCCTGCACACGGTGCACAACTGGCTCGAAGCGCCGATCTGCCGCAAGATATCGGCCCTGGTTGACGAGGGCGCGATCGGCGCCGTGCGGTCTGTCCGCTGGCGGACGTTGAGAACGCAACCGGCGATCGCCGTCAGCGCGGACGGAGTTACAAACTGGCGGGTCGATCCCGCGATGGCGGGCGGCGGCATCCTGTTCGATCACGGCTGGCACGCGCTCTATTGTGTCATGCGCTGGGCCGGCATTCCTATTGGCGTGGCTGCCCGGCTCGAAACGCGGCGCTTCCACGAACATCCGTTAGAGGACACGGCGAGCGTTGACGTGGATACCGCCGCCGGCGTGAGCACCATCTTTCTGACCTGGGCTGCTGACGAACGCGGCAACACGATCGAGATCGATGGCGATCAGGGCGAGATCCGCGTTATTGGCGACGCCGTGGTCTTGAAGTCGAACGCGCGGGAGCGCCGCTGGTCGTGTCCACCGTCCCTGTCGGAAGGGTCGCACCATCCCGATTGGTTCGGCGGCGTCGCCGCCGATTTTATGACTGCCGCGACCGGGGGCAGCAAAGGCAATCTGGACGAGGCGATCCTTTGCGCCCGCCTGATCGACGCTGCTCAGCAGTCGAGCGCCGCGGGCGGGGTCCGGCTGCCTCTGGTGTAGGTCGTCCGTTGCGCCTCCAGCGCGTCAGTCGTTCTGCCCCGGGCCGCCGCGGGTCGCCTCAAACAGGAACCAAGTCCGGCGCTCGGTCTCGTCAATCCAGACTTCGAGGAGGCTTGCGGTCGCGACGTCACCATATTCATCGCACGTGTTGTGGACCTCACGCATGCTCGTCGTCAGGCTCTTGTTGTCGTCGCGCAACTCCGCGAGCATATCCTTTGGATCGACATAATCGGCGTCATTGTCGAGAAGGCGTTGGCGCCTGGAGATGTCGCCGATCGAGCGCAAACTCGTCCCGCCGATCTTACGCGCACGTTCGGCTATCGGGTCGGTCATGGCGAAAATCTGATCGCCGTGCTCATCCAAAAGCAGATGGTAGTCGCGGAAATGCGCGCCGCTCATGTGCCAGTGGAAGTTCTTAGTCTTCATATAGAGCGCGAAGACATCGGCCAGCAATCCAGCGAGCGCGGCCGAAATATCGCGCGTCGCTTCCGACTTGAGATCGGTCGGCGTGCCGAGGCGCTCGCGCACGTGCACATCCTTGCTCGTTCGCGCGCTGGTTTCTTTTGCCGCTGTCGTCTTCGTCATTCCGGCCTCCTTAAAGTTGTTTCCCTTAAAGCGCGGGCGTAGATCGTATTGGCGAATCTGCAATTACGGGCCTTCGCCGCGCCAGCGCTTTAACGGATCGTCGCACGCCTCGCCGGCCAGTTCCAGCCGACGGGCTCTTTCCGGCGGTGTGTGGCGACGGTGTAAACCATCGAAAAGTTCCGATTTAATTCAAACCAAAGAAATCAGACCTGTTTTGCTTGGATTCCAGAGGGCGCGAGCCGCGTGCCTGGCGCGACTTTCACTGCCGCCGCTGAACCATCATCTCCTTGACGTGAACGATCGCCTTGGCTGGATTCAGGCCTTTGGGGCAGGTTTGGGCGCAGTTCATGATGGTGTGGCAGCGATAGAGGCGGAACGGATCCTCAAGATTATCGAGTTGCTCGCCCTGCGCCTCATCACGGGAGTCGATAAGCCAGCGATAGGCTTGCAGCAGGACCGCGGGACCGAGATAGCGGTCTCCGTTCCACCAGTAGCTCGGGCACGAGGTAGAGCAGCAGGCGCAGAGAATGCACTCGTAAAGGCCGTCGAGCTTCGACCGATCTTCCGGAGCCTGCAGCCATTCCTTCTCAGGCGCCGGGCTAACCGTCTTTAGCCACGGCTCGATTGAGGCATGCTGTGCGAAGAAGACCGACAGGTCGGGCACGAGGTCCTTGATAACTTCCTGGTGCGGCAGTGGATAGATCGTTACTGGCCCCGGGGTCTCGTCGATGCCGCGCGTGCAGGCGAGTGTGTTACCTCCGCTGATGTTCATCGCGCACGAGCCGCACACGCCCTCTCGACAGGAGCGGCGGAAGGTGAGCGTCGAATTGATCTTGGATTTGATCCAGATGAGCGCGTCGAGAACCATCGGGCCGCAATCGTCGCGGTCGACGAAATAAGTGTCGATGTGCGGATTGGCGCCATCATCCGGGTTCCACCGATAGATGCGGAACTCGGTCGTCTTTTTCGCATTGGCGGACTTCGGCCAGGTCTTGCCGGGCTTGATGCGCGAGTTTTCGGGGAGCGTCAGCTGAACCATAGCGGCTTATCCAATTCCCGAAGATCTCGTGGCCCGCAAGCGATGCCTCAATACACCCGCGCCTTTGGCTCGATGTAGCCGATATCGTTGCTCATCGTATAGGTGTGAACCGGCCGGTAGTCGATCGTGACTGTCTGTTTGTCAGGATCGATCCAAGCCAGCGTATGCTTCATCCAGTTGACATCGTCGCGCTTGGGGTAATCCTCACGCGCATGCGCGCCACGGCTCTCGAGGCGGTTAAGAGCGCCTTCCATCGTCACCACCGCCTGAGCGATCAGATTGTCGTATTCAAGCGTCTCGATGAGATCGGAGTTCCAGATGAGCGAGCGGTCCGTCACCGAGACGTCGGCGCCGGCGCGCCAAGCGGCGTGAATCTTTTCCTTGCCTTCGGTGAGAACTTCGCCGGTTCGGAAGACGGCGCAATTATCCTGCATCACGCGCTGCATATCGAGGCGAAGCGCCGCGGTCGGAGTCTTGCCCTTCGCGTTGCGGAACCGATCGAGCCGGGAGAGCGCGAAATCGGCGCTATCTTTAGCGAGCTCGGGTTGTTTGTCGCCGGGCTTCAGCATCTCGGCGGCGCGCAAGCCAGCGGCGCGGCCGAAGACGACGAGGTCGATGAGCGAATTGGAACCGAGCCGGTTCGCGCCATGGACCGACACGCACGCCGCCTCGCCCAGCGCCATCAGTCCCGGCACGGTCGCGTCGGGATCGCCGTTGATCTTGGTCAGAACCTCGCCGTGATAGTTGGTCGGAATGCCCCCCATATTGTAGTGCACGGTTGGCAGGACGGGGATCGGCTCCTTGGTCAGATCGACGCCGGCGAAGATCCGGGCGCTCTCGGAAATACCGGGTAGCCGTTCATGCAGCACCTTGGGGTCGAGGTGGTCGAGGTGCAGGTAGATGTGGTCCTTGTCCTTGCCGACACCGCGGCCCTCGCGAATCTCCATCGTCATCGCGCGGCTGACCACGTCGCGTGAGGCGAGGTCCTTGGCTGACGGCGCGTGACGCTCCATGAAGCGCTCGCCCTCCGAATTGATAAGGTAGCCTCCTTCGCCGCGCGCACCTTCTGTAATGAGGCAGCCGGCCCCATAGATGCCGGTCGGATGGAATTGCACGAACTCCATATCCTGGAGCGGCAGGCCCGCGCGCAGCGCCATCGCGTTGCCGTCGCCGGTGCAGGTGTGAGCCGAAGTGGCTGAGAAATAAGCGCGGCCATAGCCGCCGGTGGCCAGCACAGTCGTTTGGGCGCGGAACCGATGGATCGTTCCGTCATCCAGCTTGAGGCAGACGACGCCGCGCACCGCGCCCTCGGCGTCCCGGATGAGATCGATCGCAAAATATTCGATGAAGAATTGGCACTTCGCCCGCAGGGCCTGACCGTAGAGCGTGTGCAGGATGGCGTGGCCAGTCCGGTCGGCGGCGGCGCAGGTCCGTTGCGCGATGCCCTTGCCATAGTCGGTCGTCATGCCGCCGAATGGGCGCTGGTAGATCTTTCCTTCTTCGGTGCGCGAGAACGGCACGCCCCAATGGTCGAGCTCGTAGACGGCGGAGGGCGCGTTGCGGCAGAGGTATTCGATCGCATCCTGGTCGCCGAGCCAGTCCGCGCCCTTGACGGTGTCGTACATATGCCAGCGCCAGTCGTCCGGCCCCATGTTGCCGAGGGAAGCCGAAATTCCGCCCTGCGCCGCGACGGTGTGCGAACGCGTGGGAAACACTTTCGAAATGCACGCCGTGCGCAAGCCGGCCTGGGCGCAGCCGACGCTCGCCCTCAGGCCAGAGCCGCCCGCGCCAACCACAACGACATCGAACGTGTGGTCGGTGATCGGATAGGCCTTGCCTCCGAGCGCCGGCGCGCTCTGCATCGAAGAGCCATTGGTCGCCATGGATGTCCGTCTTCTTGAGGTTTGCTCAGGTAAATGCGACCCGCAACGTCGCGTAGAGGCAGGCGAGCGCCAGAAGCGCGGCAAAGCAGGTGTTGGCCGCCAGCGCCCAAGCGCGCAACCGACCGCCGACGTAGTCGACAATGACGGAGCGCATACCCAGCTCCATATGGACAATGCCGGCGAAAATGAAAGCCAGCAGCAGGATTGCCGGGATTGGATGCGTGAGTTCCGCTCGCACGCCATTGTAGTCCTTGCGCAAGAGGTCGAGCATCAGCCAGACGAAACAAATCGTAAGGGGCACGAGCGCGAGCGAGGTCAAGTGAATGAGCCACGCCTCGTTCGTTCCCATGCGCGCAGAGCCAAGAAACCGGACCCTGCTGAGGGGGGTGCGCAGATCGCTTGGGTGATCGGCCAATCGCGTGCTTCCCCTTACCGAATCGCCAAGCCGATAATCCACACGAGAACCGTCAACGCGAAGCCTCCGATCAAGGTCGCCCACGCCATCTGATCGCGCAATGGCGCGTCGAGACCATAGCCCGCGTCCCAAAAGATATGACGAAAGCCCCCGACGAGGTGATGGAAGAGCGCCCACGTCACGACGAACAGGACGACGCGCCCGATGAAGGATCCGATAAACTCGGAGAAGACGGCGAAGGCCGAGGCGTCTGCCGAGGCGGCGATGAGAAACCAGGCCAGCACCAGGACGCCAAAATAGAGAGCGACGCCGCTGATCCGGTGGGCGATCGACATCGCCATCGTCATGGTCACGCGATAGATACTCAGATGTGGTGACAACGGCCGCGGACGACGCGAACCAGGCAGAGCGTCGCTCGACGCCATAAGGTTGATTCCTATTCGTGTACGATTGCGATTTTAGACCAGTCGATTAGCGCCGGCAACGTTCGTTATCTTTGTTCCTTTACTTAGTGAGCGCTAACGCAGGTTTCCAATCATGCCCCCAGCGCCGCTTGGACTTCCTTGAGCGTCGGCGGATCTGAGCCCTTGCGTGTGCAGGTGATTGCAGAGGCGGCCGCCGCAAAGCGGAGCCACCTTTCGAGTTCGCTTCGAGATGGCGTGGGCGCCTCGGCTCCGAGCGCGTGGTCGCGGTCCATCGCCGATAGAAGCGCTGACATGAAGCTGTCCCCCGCGCCGACAGTGTCGACGACCTCGACCTGCGGCGCTGGGACCTCGATCCGCTCCTTCCCGAGCATTGCGAGGGCCCCGCGCTCACCGAGCGTTGCGACACAAAATCGCGGACCAGCCTTCGCCCACAAGGCAAGGCTCTCCTCAAAGCCGCGACCGGGGTAGAGCCATTCGAGATCCTCCTCGCTCGCCTTGACGACGCGAGCGTGCGAAATGTGGCGTTCCACCAGCGGCCCGACTGCCTCGCGGTCTGGGGTCACAAACGGGCGGATGTTGGGATCGAAGCTCACGGTAGCGCGCGAGGACGCAAGCCGCATCGCTTCGACCACCGTCTGTCCGTGGCGCTCCACGGCGGCGAAGGATCCAACGTGCAGGTGTCGCGCCGCGCTTGGCCATTCGGCGGGAAACGGCCACGGGCCGTCGTAAGCCGTCCCATCGAGGTAGAAGGAATAGCGCGAGCCCGTCTTGGCGGTGCCGCGCATAACAAAGGCGAGTGACGTCGGGCGCATGTCGCGCGCGACGAAGCTCAGGTCGACCCCATTCGCGGCGAGGGCGCCGGCGAGCGCTTCACCATTCCCGTCCGCGGAAAGGCGCGAGATGAAGGCGGTCGGGGCGCCAAGCCGAGCCAGCCCAATTGCCACGTTGTAGGGCGAGCCGCCTAGTACAGCGTCATAGGCGTTGGCCTTGACCGGATCGGGGATGAGATCGATCAGCGCCTCGCCGGAGATCATGATCATCGTCGTTATCGTCCCAGCGAGCCGCCGTCCGCCCGCTTACGGCTGCGTGTAGGCGGTCTTCACGGTCGTATAGAACTCGGCCGCGTAGCGCCCCTGTTCGCGGGGCCCGAGGTTCGAAGCCTTACGGCCGCCGAATGGCGCGTGATAGTCGACGCCTGCCGTCGGCAGGTTGACCATCGCCATGCCGACTTCAACATTGCGCTTGAAGTGGGAGGCGTGCTTCAGGCTCGTGGTGCAGATGCCGGCGCACAGGCCGAACTCCGTGTCATTGGCGATCGCCAAGGCGTGATCGTAATCGCGCGCCGGAATCATCGCCGACACGGGTCCGAAGATCTCCTCGCGGGAGATGCGCATCGTGTTGTCGGCGTCAAGGAAGAGGGCAGGGGCCATATAGAAGCCGGGGGTGGCTCGATTGAGCCGTTCTCCGCCGAGCGCCAGCTTCGCGCCTTCGCCTTGGCCGATCCCGATGTAGGACAGATCCTGCTCGAACTGCGATGCGTCGACCACCGGCCCGATGTGTGTTCCGGGTTTCAGCGCGTCGTCGACGACGAGTCCGCGCATCCGCTCCGTGAGCGCATCCGCGAAGCGCCGGTAAATCGGCTCCTCGACAATGAGGCGTGACGACGCGGTGCAGCGCTGCCCGGTCGAGAAATAGGCGCCGTTGACCGCGCATTCGACCGCATTCTTAAGATCAGCGTCGGCGAGAACGACAAGTGGATTTTTGCCGCCCATTTCGAGTTGGAACCGTCGCATGGCTTTCGCGCAGGCGGCCGCGACCTTGGCGCCGGTCGTAACCGAGCCTGTGAATGTGACCGCGTCGACTTTCTTGTGCTCGAGGATGGCCTGGCCGACCACCGAACCCCGCCCGATGACGAGATTGAATACGCCCTTGGGAACGCCGGCGCGGACGATAATTTCAGAGAGCGCGTGGGCGCAGCCGGGAACGAGATCCGCGGGCTTGAACACAACCGTGTTGCCATAGGCGAGCGCCGGCGCGATCTTCCAGGAGGGGATTGCGAGCGGAAAGTTCCACGGCGCGATAATGCCGACGACCCCCAGCGGGTCGCGCGTGATCTCGATGTCGATATTCGGCCGCACGCTGGCGAACTTCTCTCCCGGAATCCGCAGCACTTCGCCAGCGAAGAAGTCGAAGATCTGTCCGGCTCGGGTCGCCTCGCCAATGCCTTCCGCAAGGGTCTTGCCTTCTTCGCGCGAGAGCAGGCGCCCGAGCTCCTCGCGCCGGGCGAGGATTTCGGTCGAGGCTCGCAGCAGAATGTCATGCCGCTCCTGAGGCGTCGTCCGCGACCACGCCGGGAACGCCGCATGCGCAGCCTCGATCGCGGCGTTCGTCTGTGCTGCGTCGGCTTGCGCGTATTCGCCGACAAGGTCGTTCGTGTTCGATGGGTTGATGTCGCGAGTGACACTCAAACCGTCGACCCATTCTCCGGCGATAAAGTTCTGGTGCGCGCCCATGCTCTGTCCCTAAGTCAACGACTAAATTTCTGGTGTGTGGGCGCCTAAATCAAGCCCCGTTTGGCAAGATTGCGCATCAGCGCTCCAATGCCGAAGGTCCATCGTTCGCACTCTTCGCATGGCCGCATGCGATTGACGAGCCGTCCGAGTTTCTCTGCGCTGATCGTGACGATATCGCCTGTCTTGTGCGTGAAACCCATGCCTGGAGCGCCGCGATCGGCCACGGGAGCGAACATCGTGCCGAGCAAAAGGACGAAACCGTCAGGATAGGCGTGGCTCGCGCCGATGGTTTGCGCGGCGAGATCGCTCGGATCGCGGCTGATCTTGGCCATCGACGAGCCACCCTCGAGACGAAAGCCGTCCTCGCCTTCGACCACGAGTGAGATTGTCGCCTTCCGCACGTCGTCAAGCGTGAAGGTCTCATCGAAGAAGCGCAAAAACGGGCCGATCGCGCAACTCGCGTTCTGGTCTTTCGCCTTGCCGAGCAGGAGCGCCGAGCGTCCCTCGACGTCACGCAGATTGACGTCGTTTGCGAGCGTCGCGCCGACGATCGTCCCACTGGAGGCGACCGCGAGCGCGACCTCGGGTTCGGGATTGTTCCAGAGGGAGGCCTTGTGAAACCCCGCGTCGTCGCCCGTTCCGACCGCCGACATCGGCTGACTCTTGGTGAACACTTCTGCGTCGGGGCCAATGCCGACTTCTAGATATTGCGACCAGGCGCCGGCCTTGACCAGCGCATCCTTGAGCCGCATCGCCGCGGGCGAGCCCGGCTTGAGCGTGCTGAGATCATCGCCCAGAACGCTCACGATCTCCTCGCGCGCCTTCGCCGCGCCTTCGCGGCTGCCGCGCGCCCGTTCTTCGATCACGCGCTCGAGGAGCGACTGAGCAAAGGTGACGCCCGCCGCCTTGATCGCCTGCAGGTCGATGGGCGCGAGCAAACGCGGGTTGTTCGACCCTCCGCTATCGCGGGGCGTGTGAGCGAGAATGTCGCTGAGCGCCCCAATGCGCGGACCCTCTGCCGCACGCAGCGCCTGGGCCGGCGACGACGTTTCGCAAAGATCGCGCATGGTCGGAAACACGGCGCTGACGTCGAAGACGCCCTTCTCCCTGATCGCGACGACCGAAGGGCCGCTCATGTCCGGGAGCCAAACGCGAGCCGCCAGAGCGCCGGCGAAGCCGTCCGCGGGCAGCGTGGTTTCCTCGCGCAGGTCGAGCATCGGCATGGGCGTCCTCTTGCGCGGCGTCTGAGGATTGACGGGGCCGCGCCGCATCTCTAGCCTCTAACATGTTAGCGGGAGGAGGCGAAGCGTCTCGCTTCGCTTTGAGCGGCGGGCAGGATTTGACAAAAGGCGCCTATTCGAAGGCGGACGCCGTCTACGGCGAATTGAAGGAAGCGATTCTCTCCGGCGCGCTCGAGCCCGGGAGTTTGATCGACAAGACCGGATTGTGCGAAAAACTCCAGGTTTCCCGCTTTCCCGTTTCCGCCGCCGTCAGCCGCCTGGCCTACGATCGTCTCGTCGACGTTGCGCCGCAGCACGGCTCGTTCGTCGCGCGAATTTCGCTCAATGACGCGCGCGAGCGTCTGTTCATTCGCAGCGCGCTCGAGGGGGAAATCGCGGCCGAGGCCGCGCGCCGGATGACGCGCGCCGACAAGGATGCGCTCGCCGCCAACCTCAGGCAGGAAGTCGCGGCGGTCGCCGAGAAGGATCGAGCGACGTTTTACGCGACTCGACGTGGCGTTCCATCAGATATTGACCGCCGGCTTAGGGATGGCGCGCTCCGCCGATGTCCTCGAGTCTCTGCGTGTCCATCTGGAAAGAACGCGCAGACTGACTATGTTCTACGTCCGAGCAGCTTCGCGCCAGCCTGAACGAGCACGCCGCGATCGCCGCGTGCGATCGAGGCCGAAGATCCGACCGCCGCGTGTGACGCGATGAAGCAGCACCTCAGGATCACGGCCACGCGGCTCGAGGATCTCGCCAAGCGACAGCCAGAACTTTTCTCCCCATAAGACCAACCCACGTAACCAAAAGACGACAATCATGACCACGCCACGCGCTCTGCGCCTCGACCCTTCGGACAACGTGATCATCGCGATTGACGACATTTCAGCTGGATCTGAACCGTCAGGCGTCGCCGCTCGCCAGCGCGTTCCGAAGGGCCACAAGATGGCGGTGGTCTCGGTCGAAGAAGGCGCGCCGATCCGCAAGTTCGGGCAGATCATCGGTTTCGCCTCCCGGCCGATCGCCGCGGGCGAATGGGTGCACGAGCACAATTGCGCGGTCAAAGACTTCGCGCGCGACTATCATTTTGGCGAGGATACGCGTCTCGAGAACATCCTGCCCGTTGAGGAGCAGCCGACCTTTCAGGGCTATCGGCGTGCAAACGGCAAGGTCGGAACGCGTAACTATCTCGCGGTGCTGACTTCGGTGAATTGCTCCGCGACTGTCGCGCGACTGATCGCGAAGGAGGTCGAGCGCTCGGACATGCTCGCCGACTATCCGAATGTCGATGGCATCATCGCGCTCGTCCACGGCACAGGGTGTGGCATCGCCGCCAAGGGCGAGGGATTCGACGCGCTCATGCGCACGCAATGGGGTTATGCCGGAAACCCCAACATTGGCGCGACCCTGATGGTGGGCCTTGGTTGCGAGGTGTTTCAGATCGGCCGCATGAAGGAGGAGTACGGGATCGTCGAAAGCGACTCGTTCCACAGCCTGACGATTCAGGCGACTGGCGGCACGCGCAAGACGGTTGCGGCCGGCGTCGATCACATCCGCACCATGCTGCCCGCCCTCAACAATGTGGATCGGACGCCGGCGCCCGCGAGCGAACTGACCCTCGCGCTTCAATGCGGTGGTTCGGACGGCTATTCGGGCATCACCGCCAATCCCGCCCTCGGCGCCGCAGTCGACATCCTGGTGCGCAACGGCGGCACCGCGATTCTCTCGGAGACGCCAGAGATCTACGGGGCCGAGCATTTGCTGACACGGCGCGCCGCGACGCCCGAAATCGGTCACAAGCTCGTCGAGCGTATCCGTTGGTGGGAAGATTATTGCGCGCGCAACGGCGGAGAGATGAACAACAATCCCTCGCCCGGAAACAAGGCCGGAGGCTTGACGACCATTCTCGAGAAGTCGCTTGGCGCAGCCGCGAAGGGCGGCACGACCGCGCTCAACGAAGTCTATGAATACGCCCAGCCGGTCACGGCCAAGGGCTTCGTGTTCATGGATACGCCGGGCTACGATCCGGTGTCTGCGACGGGGCAAGTCGCAGGCGGCGCCAACGTCCTCTGCTTCACCACCGGGCGCGGCTCGGCTTACGGCTGCAAGCCGACGCCGTCGGTCAAGCTCGCCACCAACAACGACACGTATCGCAGGATGATCGAGGACATGGACATCAATTGCGGCGACGTCGTCGACGGCGTTTCGATCGCGGACAAGGGCGCAGGAGATTTTCGACAAGGTTCTCGCGGTTGCTTCGGGCGAGCGGACCAAGTCGGAACTCCTGGGATACGGCGATGCGGAATTCGCCCCCTGGCAAATCGGAGCGACAATGTGAGGGAGTCGATTCCCTTGCGGATCGACGGCGCGAGGATATTGGGAACGCCAATGCGGATGTGCCGGAGGCGCCTCGCGAGATGAAAACGGCTCTGCTGTTCGATCTCGACGGAACGCTGGTTGATAGCGACCCCGAGCATCTTGTCGCGTTCCAGCGCGTGTTTGCGCCGCATGGGATTGAGCTCGATCATGCCGAATACGCCGCGAAGATCATGGGCGCGTCCAACGAAATGATTGCGAGTCGCTACCTCGCGCATTTGTCGCCCGTCGAGCAGGCCGCGACCCTGGACGCCAAGGAAGCGGACTACCGAGATAATTTGGGCGCGCTCGAGCCTATTCTAGGCGCGCTCGCGCTGCTCGACTTTGCCGACCGGCGCGGCCTCAAGCGCGCAGTCGTCACCAACGCGCCGCGCGCCAATGCCGAGAAGGTTCTCGCGGCGTTGGGGATCGGGCAGCGTTTGCCGATCCTTGTGATTGGCAGCGAGCTTGCGCGTTCCAAGCCTGATCCTTTGCCCTATCTGACAGCGCTTGAGCGCACGGGCGCGTCGGCGGCCCATTCGGTCGCCTTCGAGGACTCGCTGTCGGGCGTTCGCGCCGCGGCAGCCGCAGGCCTCGCTGTGGTGGGCATGATGACGACACTGGATTCGCGAACGCTGATCGAGGCGGGCGCGACATTCGCGGCCAGCAATTTCACCGATCCGCGTATCTTCGAACTGATTGAAACGCGCCTGAGTTCCGGCGCTGAAGAAGGGGCAAAAGCGTGAGACTGGCGCAATTCATCGACGAGAATGGGAAGCGAGCGCTTGCGGTCACCGCGCGCGGCGAGAGCCGGTTGGTCAAAGGGCGCGCGCACGACGGTCGACCTCGCGCGCCAAGCGATCGCCGAGGGCGTCTCGCTCCGCAAGCTCATTGCGGATCGAGGAGTCGGCAAGCCGGTCGAGCTCGCTCGCGCCTTGAAAGAGCGGCGTGTGCTCGCGCCGATCGATCACAAGGATCCAGCGCACGTGGTCGTGACCGGAACGGGCCTCACGCATCTGGGTTCGGCGGAGGGACGGGACAAGATGCACAAGGATCTCGCCGATCCGTCCAAGCTCACCGACTCGATGCGCATGTTCAAAATGGGCCTCGAAGGCGGCAAGCCAGCCAAGAGCGAGACCGGCGCCCAGCCCGAATGGTTTTACAAGGGCGATGGTTCATCCCTCGCCGCTCCGGAGGGCGATTTGCCCAGCCCCGCTTTCGCGCTCGACGGCGGCGAAGAGCCGGAGATCGTCGGGATCTACCTGATCGATGACGCTGGCTTGCCCGTTCGTGTCGGGTTCGCGCTCGGCAACGAGTTCTCCGATCACATCACCGAGCGGCAGAACTATCTGTGGCTCGCGCATTCGAAGCTCAGGCCCGCAAGCGTTGGCCCGGAGCTGCTGGTTGGCGATCTGCCCGCGGACATCAACGGCATGTCGCGCATCCGGCGGGGCAAGGAAGTCATCTGGGAAAAGCCGTTTCTGTCGGGCGAACAGAACATGGCGCATTCGATCGCCAATCTCGAGGCGCATCATTTCAAATATGGCTTGTTTCGGCGCCCAGGCGACGTCCACGTCCATTTCTTCGGCACCGCCACCCTGTCGTTCAGCGACGGGGTGAAGACGCAGAAAGGCGACGTATTCGAGATCGAATCCGAGGCCTTCGGCCTGCCGCTCCGTAATCGGCTTACGCTTGAGAAAGCGGCGAAAGCACGGGTGCGGGCGCTTTAGCGCACCCCTGCAATTTTTGCGCGCGTCGATGCGATTTCAAGGGCTTAAGCCTCTTTTTCTGCAACTCGGGGCGCGCGCACGGTCGCGGCCCTCATGGGTGTTAGCGTTGAGTCTCCTCTGCGTCGGCGCGCGCCTCGTCGAGAGCGGACGGCCCGTCGCTAGCAGGCGGGGCGGCGTAGGTCAGCGCCTTGGGCGGGACGGGCAGGGCGAGCGGCTGTGCGTCGATCGTGCGGCGGGTTGTCGGTCTCCCTCTCCCCAGCTCATGATAGCGGTCCAGCGCCGCAACGATCTGCAAATAGGTCGCGACCGCCTTCAGTTCGCCGAGCTCGACCGCAGCCTCGGCAAGTCTCAGCGCCTTGATCAGCCGCGCGACCTGCACCTGGGCGAAACGCTCTGGTTCGTCGAGCCGCCGTTCGGCGAGTGCTCGGTCGATTTCACGCCGGACCGTCGCGACGCTGGTCCGCACCATTTTTGCGATCTGACTGTAAGTGTAGCCTGACGCCAGCAAGTTGAAAGAGCGCTCCCGCCGCGCGATCCTGGTCGTACGCCGCGCGCGGCGTTGGGCTCGAAGATCGCGGTCGGGCATCGAAGGTGCGGGATCGTCAGTCATGAGGCTCTCCGGCGCCGCCAATGCGGCGAAAACGGAAACTATACCCTTAATTCTGCTTTACGGAAACAATTTGTTTTTGTGGTGACGTAACATATTGATAAGTTGATGATCTGAATTGCAGATTTAGAATTGAGCACTTTGCCGCGTACTGTTGAGCCCCCGCGGAGAATCCTCGTCAAGGCCAGCGAAGCGATGTAGCGATCCCGAGCGCCCGCGGGCGATAAAGGGAACGGAGTTCGCTGGGCGGCATGAGAGAATATTCGCCGTGCGCCCTGCAAGGTCGGATGCCGAACACTGCCTCGAACCCTCCGCCGCTCACGCGGCGGCCAGCCTCGGACGAAGGAGTATGAGCATGCAGACGCCCGATATGCTTCGCTACACAAAGATCCCGCTTAACAACGGGTCTGGCGCAATGCCCGCGGTCGGGTTTGGCACGCTCATCCCCGATCCTGTCGCGACCAAACAGGCGACGAAGACAGCTTTGGAAGTGGGATTCCGACATTTCGATTGCGCTGAACGCTATCGCAATGAAGAAGCAATCGGCGAGGCGATGCAAGAGGTGTTCAAGGCGGGCGCGATCCGGCGGGAGGATGTGTTCGTCACCACGAAGCTCTGGAACACCAATCATCGTCCGGAGCGGGTGAAGGCCGCCTTTGACGGTAGCCGCCGGCGACTGCAAATCGATACCGTCGACTGCTACATCATCCACACCCCATTCGCCTTTCAACCCGGCGACGAGCAGGACCCGAGGGACGAGCGCGGTCAGGTCATCTATGATTCCGGGGTGACCTTGGTCGATACCTGGCGAGCGCTCGAGCGCCTCGTCGATGAGGGTCAGTGCAAGTCGATCGGCCTGTCGGACGTTAATCTGGAGAAGCTGCGGGAGATCGTAGCGGCTGCGCGGATCAAGCCTGCCGTGGTGCAAGTCGAATCCCATCCGTATCTCCCTGAATGGGAGCTGCTCGACTTCTGTCGGGAGCACGGCATCGTCTTGCTGGCCTTTGCCGCGTTGGGACACGCCATGGATCCGAAACTCTTGGATGACCCTGTGATCACAAGTATCGCGCAGCGTGTCCAGAAGACGCCGGCCCAAGTTGCGCTGGCTTGGGCCGTGCAACGCGGCACGGCGTTCCTGACCACCTCGACCAAACCTCACAATATTGAAGCGAACTTCGACATCTCGGCCCTGCCTGAGGACGCCATGCAGGAGATTCGAGACGAGATAAAGACGAATGTCCGGTTCAACACCGTGGTGGGGACCGGCGTGCCCGGCTTCATTCCGCGGGCTCGTTGAATTGAACGCGACGAACGCCGGCGCGAACGCTTCCAAAAAGCGTGCGCGGCTGGGAGATCAAGCCGCGCACGCCAATTCGTCACGGGTTCAGCGACCCCTTAAAGCCGTTGGTCGGACGGCTTGCCGCCCCGGACGAAGCGGACCTTTCCAGTCTCGAACGCATCGCGCAATCGGCAAAACTACCCACGCGATGACCTCGCCCTCTCCGCTGCGCGTCCTTGACAGAGCGGGCGAAGCGCAAGGGATGGATATTTTCCTTGCGGACGGCGCCTCGGGCGTTATGCCGGACGAGCCGAGACCCAACGTTCGGGGACAGAGGAGCGGCGATGGCGGAATTGGCCCATGCCCTCAGCGAAGCGCCCCAGTTCGACGCCGCGTTCCAAGCGCACTTCGCTGAGCTTCTGGCCTGGCGGCGCGACGTCCGCCATTTCCGTCCGGAAGCGCCGGACGAGGCGACGCTGGCCGAGCTCTTCGACCTCGCGGCGCTTGCGCCTTCGGTCGGCAATTGCCAGCCGACTCGCTTCGTGCGGGTTGACGATAAGGCGCGTCGCGCTTCCATCCGGACGAATTTCGAGGCGGCCAACCGTGACGCGCTCGGCGCCTACGCTGGTGAGCGGGCGGCCCTTTACGCGAGACTCAAGCTTGCGGGCCTTAACGATGCGCCTACACAGCTTGCGGTGTTTTGCGACGAGGTAAGCGAGCAGGGCCATGGCCTTGGCGCTCGCACCATGCCGGAAACGCGCCGCTATTCGGCGGTCTGCGCCTTGCACACATTCTGGCTTGCCGCGCGCGTCCGTGGCCTTGGCGTCGGCTGGGTGTCCATCCTCGATCCGGGCGCGATCGCCGAGGCGCTCGACGTTCCGCGCGCCTGGACGTTCATCGGCTACCTCTGCGTTGGCTTTCCGCGTGAGGAACATCTGATCCCAGAACTCGAGCGCACTGGGTGGCAGCGCCGCGAGGCGCATCCGGTTCTGCGCCGGTAACGCGCCTCGCCTACGCTCTGCGACCAACGCCCCCTCGCCTTAGACGCGCAGGACCGTCTCCCGGTGCGCCCGCGAGAGAGCGCCCAAGGGCTCTCTCAATGCCACAGAAGCTATATTCATTTCGATTTTTTATCGCACCCGAATCTCGTGGATCAGTGTCGCGTGGGAGGCGAAGGGGCGCTCGAATAATTTCATCGTAGGTGTGTTTCTTGGGCAGCTCATTCCAACTGAAGGAGATTTGCCATGCACGCCTTCCTTCAATTCTATCCCCAAAAGAAAAGCGGATTCGTTTGCGCGCTTTCGAGCGGAATCCTGATTCTCGGCCTAGTGTTGGCGGCGCCGGCGGCTTACGCGGGCATGGGGGGAGGCGCTGGGGCTGCGGCCGGAGCAGGCGGTGGCGGCGCAGGCGCCGGAGCTGCGGCCGGAGCGGGCGGTGGCGGAGCTGGAGCTGGCGGGGGCGGCGCTGGAGCTGCGGCCGGAGCAGGCGGCGGCGCGGCGGGAGCGGGCGGAGGCGGGGGCGCTGGGAGCGGCGGAACAGTTCATCGCCAGAATGGTCAAACGGAAGTTACGATCTGCCCCCGGGGTATGGCTTTGAACAGCAAAGATCGAAGGTGCCTGGCCAAGCACAGCGGGGTGCGGCCTGGAGCCCGAGTTGACTGAACAGGCGTTTGCGCTCGACAAAGGCGCCGTCAGACCAAAAGCGACGTTGCTCGGACGGGTGGCATGCCCATGAGCGCTCGTTGCGATAGGCCTTTGTGAAGGTCGGCGGCTCTGCTGCCGCTGGCGCGCCGCTGATCAGTTGTGGCTGCGCGGCGGATGCAGGTCGTCGACCCACTCGACCGTTTCCGGATTGGGTTCGACGCCAGGCAAGTCGAGATTGACTACGACCGGCTCTTGGCCGCTGCGCACCAGCACGCAGGACAAAGGCGTCTCGTCGCTGGCGTTGATCTCCTGGTGCGGGACGAAGGGCGGCACGTAGATGAAATCGCCCGGGCCGGCTTCGGCCACGAATTCGAGCCGGTCGCCCCAGCGCATGCGGGCGCGTCCGCTGACCACATAGATGACGCTTTCGACCGGCCCATGGTGGTGCGCCCCGGTCTTGGCCTTGGGGTGGATGACAACGGTTCCTGCCCACAGCTTCTCCGCCCCCGCGCGGGCGTGGGTGATTGCCGCCGCACGATTCATACCAGGCGTCTGGGCCGTGTTGATGTCGAGTTCGCTCGAACGGACGACGCGGACGCCGTCGAGGCGCCATCGGGCGTCGTTGCGGTTGTCCATGGCTACTTCTCCCAACGTGTTCGTGTGGCGCAGACTTCCCGCCAATCTATCGGGAAAGAGGCCGTTCGGACAGCGTCCCGCGTCCTGCTTCGCCACTCGGACGCTCGGGTGGCTGGCGGTGGCGCACGCCTCGCCCTAAACTGTGCCTATGACCGACATCTCGCCTGCGACGGCTCCGACGCGCCTGACTGCGCGCGCGCTCATCGTCGGCGAGCGCATCGACACCGCCGGGCTCGAGCGACCCGACATGATCTCGTCGCTGCCACTCGCCTTCCGCGTCGGCGAACGAGGCATGGCGGCGTTGTTTCGCTTCGGCGTTGCTGTGATGGTTGGCTTGAGCCCGCTCGAGGAAGAGGACCTGCTGGCGAAACTGCGATCGCGCGTGAGCGGGTTCAGGGCGCTTGGCGATGACGAGACGGCGGTGCTCGAAATCGCGCCCGACGGCGACGAGCAGAAGTCCTCGAGCGGGCCGATCCAGATCAAGAACCTGTCGCCGCCACGCTTTCTGGTGATCGCCGACGCGTTGGCCAAGACGGTGGCGCTGGCGCGCGACGAACGCGAGGTCAATGCGGTGTTCGACGTAATCGAGCCATTTGCGGCCAAGCTCGCGGCGACCGGCAGGCCGCCATTTCGCCGCCGCGCGATGCTGAGGCTCATTGGCCAAGCGCTGCTCGCCCAGCATCGTGTCTCGGGCCGCGTCGCGGTCGAGGAGAAGCCGGACATACTGTGGGACCACCCCGAGCTTGAGCGCCTCTACGCGCGCCTTACGGACGAATATGAGTTGCACGAGCGGTCCGACGTTCTCAAGCGCAAGCTGGAAGTTATCGGCGACACCGCGCAGGCGCTAACCGACATCATCGACGCTGACCGCGCGACGCGGCTCGAAGCGGCGATCGTGATCCTGATCGTTCTCGAGCTGATCGCCGCCCTCGTGCAGATCGCGCTCGCGCTGCACGGGCGGTAGCCGTACTCGTTGACGCTCGTATAAACATTGTATATACTCCTGAGCGCCGTCAACTTGCTGGCCCGCGAAGGAATTCCGCTATGAAGATGCAGGTCAAGAAATGGGGCAACAGCGCCGCCGTGCGCATCCCCGCCTCCGTGTTGGCCGCGTCATCGATCGCCGTCGACCAGGCCGTTGACATTCGTGAAGAAGGCGGACGCATCGTCATCGAGCCGATCAAGGCCGAGCCGTACGAACTGGACGCGCTGCTCGATCAGATGCGTCCCGAAACCTTTCCGGAGGAGGCTGACTTCGGGACGCCCCAGGGCCGTGAGATGTGGTGAAGCGCAGCTACATTCCCGACGCTGGCGACATCGTTTGGCTGCACTTCGATCCGCAAGCTGGCCATGAGCAGTCGGGACGGCGCCCGGCTCTCGTATTGACGTCGGCCCGATACAACGGCGCGAGGGGGATGGCGATTTGCTGCCCAATGACGACGAAGATTAAGGGCTATGTGTTCGAGGTCGTAATCAGCGATAGGCCGCCAAGCGCGATCCTCGCGGACCAGATCAGGAGCCTCGATTGGCGCGCTCGTCGAGCTGTCCGCAAGGGCGCTGCGGAGCCGCGAGTGGTCGCCGAGGTTCGGGCCAAGATAAAAGCCTTGCTGATGCTATAGCGGGACGACGCTAGGACGCCTCCGCCATGCCGCAGAACATCTTCGTCCTCACCGGCGCCGGGATCTCCGCCGAGAGCGGGCTGGGCACGTTTCGCGACAAGAGAGGCGAGGGAATCTGGGCGAAGTTCGACCCGATGAAGCTGGCGACGCCCGAAGCCTTCGCCCGCGATCCTGAAACGGTGCTCGCGTTCTACGATCTGCGTCGTCGAAACCTGCGCGACGCCAAGCCCAACGCGGCGCATTTCGCGCTCGCGCGGCTCGAGGACGCGCTCGCCAAGCGCGGCGACAGTCTTACGCTGGTGACGCAGAACATCGACGATCTGCACGAGCGCGCGGGCTCGCGGCGCGTCATCCACATGCATGGCGAACTCTTAAAAGCCCGCTGCGGCCGCTGCGAGGTGGTCCGTCCGTGGCTCGATGACCTGACCATTTCGGACGTTTGCCCGAACTGCGGCGACGCCGGTGCTTTGCGTCCCCATGTGGTCTGGTTCGGCGAGATGCCGCTCGCCTTGGACTTGATCGACCAGGCGCTACGCAAGGCCGACCTTTTCGTCGCCATCGGCACTTCAGGCGCCGTCTATCCCGCTGCCGGCTTCGTCGCCGAGGCGCGGGCCTATGGCTTGCGCACCTGCGAGATCAACCTCGAGGCGGCCGACAACGCGGACCTGTTCGACGAGCAGCGCTTGGGCCCTGCGAGCGAGACGGTTCCGGCTGTGGGTCGAGGAGCTGGTCGGGGGTTAACCAGAGCGAGGCGAACTTGCGGGCGTATTTTGCCTGGACTACGCTCGTCGATGCGCGGGTTGGGGCGTTTGGCCGGGTCATGGCGTCTCTGACGCGGTCTATCTCGCCTGCGATCGCGCGCTAAAAATATCTTGGGAGGACGACATGAGGCATCAGTTCATTCTGCTTGCGGGGATGGGTCTTGCGCTTGCTGCGCCTGCGATTGCGATCGCGCAGTCGGCGTTGCCGGAAATCAAGCGCCAAGCCACGGCTCAGGCAGTGCTGGACGAGCATATGGACGCGCTCAATCATTGCGACTGGAACCGCATCGTCGCCCAATATCCGGACGACGCGCAAATCAACCTGCCCGGCGGCGCGGTCGTCGCAGGGCGGAAAGCAATCGGCGAAATGTTCGCCGGGTTCTGCAAGGATTCGAAGGACGGCGGACTGAAGGGCATCAATTTCAAGGTCGAGCACAGCACCACGATAGGCGACACATTTGCGACGCAGTGGGTCGCGACTGCGGACTTTCTTGCCGAACCATATCGGGGCTCGGATGCCTACATCACCAAGAACGGGTTGATGCAAGCGATGGTGACCACCTTCGACGGCGGCGCGCTCAAGATGAAGAAATGACGGCTCGGCCATCGTGGCGCGAGCTTCGAAGTTGACCGCCGAAGAGACGAACGCGTCGCCTAGGCCTCGCCGCGGCGGCAGCGATGCGGGTTGCCTCGATGCCGATCTGCCGCAATTGCCCCAGGGCCGAGGGAATGGCGCCACAGAAGAAAAGGCCAGGCTCCGCTGTCGCTTGGCCACTGACGAGCGGCGCTCCCGTTCCGTTCAGCACGCCCTTGGCGTCGGGCAGCAGCGCCCGCAGATCTGGCCGGAAGCCAGTCGCGAGAATGATCGCGTCAAAGCGTTCGGCGGGCGACTGCTTGAAACTCGACACTCTCGCGGACCGAAGCTTGCGATGTCGCCGCGAAGCTTGATTCGTCCGTCGCGTATCGCATCGAGTGTGCCGACGTCGATGAGCGGCACGCGCCCGTCCTCCTCGATGGACTGGAGCGGTCCCTTGGGAGAGCGTTTCAAGCCGAGCTTTTCGATCGAGCCGGTCGCGAACCGAAGGAGGGGCGCGTTGATCCTGTCGGCCACTGGCGAGGGAAACAATCGGCCGGTGAGGCCCCAGGCGAGGATCGGCAGTCCGAAGAGCTCGCGCGGGATGACATTGACCGGGCCGCGAACGGCGAGCGCCACATCGATGCCCGCTTCGCCGAGGTCGAGCGCAATCTCTGCTCCGGAATTGCCGTAGCCGATGACCAGCACGTGTTTCCCGGAGAAAGGGGCCGAATTGCGATAGACGCTCGAATGCAGGACCGGGCCGACAAACGATTCCATCCCCGGCCAGTTCGGCGAACAGGGATAGTCGGCCAAGCCGGTCGCGACGACGACGATCGGCGCGGTCTGCGAGTTCTCGCCCGCCTCGGCGCGCCATGCTGGCCCGTCACGTCGTATCGCGCGAACCTGCGCGTTGAAGACCGGTTTCAGAGCGAACTTTGCGGCGTAAGTCTCAAGATATTCGACCACCTGCGCGCGCGAGGGATAGCGGCCGTAAGCCTTCGGTATCGGCAGGCCCGGCAGGCCGGAGCGCGCTCGGTCGGTATGCAAATGGAGGCGGTCGTAATGCCGCCGCCAGACGGCGCCGACAGCATCGGACTTTTCAAGGATTACGGCGTTGAGGCCTCGCGCCCGAAGCGCCGCCGCCGCGGCCAAGCCGGCCGGGCCGGCGCCGATGATTATAGCGTCACATGAATTGCCCATCGTGCGCCTTCTTCTCGAACGCTACGACCTTCAGCCCCTAGCTAGCGGCTGACCTCACCCGCGGAATCCGCAGACCGTAGAGCCTCTCCAACATCGAGTTCGAGCGCAGCCCTGGATCCGACGGGCGACGTTGTGGCGATCCTCGGTCGCTCGACGCTCTCAGGCCGCCACATCCTCCCGCGCGCCGACCATGTATTGCACCAGCTCCTCAGCGTTGGTGCGGGCAGTGATTTTCTCGGCGACCTTTCGACCGCGATGCATGACGATGATGCGGTCGGTGACGGCGAGTGCGTCCGGCATCACGTGGGTGATGAGGATCACCGGCACGCCCCGGCCTTTAAGCATGCGGATGAGTTCCAGCACCTTGTGCTGCTCGGGCACGCCGAGATTGTTGGTCGGTTCGTCCATGATCATGAGCCGAGCGTCCCAATAGACCGCGCGTGCGATCGCCACCGCCTGGCGCTGGCCGCCCGAGAGCTTCTCGATCGGCGCGGTCATGCTGGGGAAGCGAATCTGAAGAAATTCGAGCGTCTGCCGCGATCGCTCGCGCATATGTTTGTCGTCGAGTGTCTGAACGAGCCCGCCCAAGTGGCGCGTCTTGACCTCGCGGCCGAGGAAGATGTTGGCGCCGACGTCGAGATTGTTGGCGAGCGCCAGGTCCTGGTAGATCGTCTCGATCCCAGCGCGGCGCGCGTCCATCGGGCTTGCGAATTGAACCGGTTTGTCGTCGAAGACGATCTCGCCGTCTTCGGCCGCGTGGACGCCGGAGATGCATTTGATGAGCGTCGACTTGCCCGCGCCATTGTCGCCGAGCAGGCCCACCACCTCGCCGCGTGCGACATCGAAACTCACGCCGTCGACCGCAACGAGGCCGCCGAAAATTTTTGTCAGGTTGCGGACGGAGAGCAGGGCCTCGCTCATTGCGCAGCGCCTCCGCGCGTGCGGCCAATGATGAGGTCGCGCGACTGGTCGATCAGCACCGCGACAATGACCACGGTTCCTACGACAATGAACTGCCAGAAAGCGTCGACGTTGAGCATCACGAGCCCAGTCGTCAGCACCGCGATGATGAGCGCGCCGATCACCGTGCCGATCACGGTTCCCGCGCCGCCGAACATGCTGACGCCGCCGATGATGACGGCGGCGATCGAGCTTAGGAGCAAGGGATCGCCGATGACCGCCGACCCCGCAGTGAAGCGCAGCGTCGACAGAAAGCCAGCGATCCCGGATGTCGCGGCCGACAGGATGTAGATCAGAATGACTTGGCGATCGACGGGGATGCCGCTGCGCACCGCGGCGTCCATGCTCCCGCCGATGGCGTAGGTGTGGCGCCCGAACTGGGTCTTGTGGAGCAGGAAGATCGCCCACGCGACAACGAACGCCGTCACAACGACCGGATAGGGCAGGATGATGTCCATGTGGCGGAGAAGCTCGCCGCTGACTTCCGGCCGTTGAAGGAAATAGATGCCGCCGCCTTCGCCTGGGATGTAGTAAAGGAGCGCGTCGTTGCCGTAGGCTCGGATGCCAGGCGGCAAGCCAATCACAGTTGTGTTCTCGCTCATGAGATAGGCGATGCCGCGTACGATGAACGAGGTTCCGAATGTGACGATGAACGCTGGAACCTTCAGTTTTGCAACGATGACGCCGTTGACAAGGCCGACCGCCGCTGCGCCGGCGAGGGCGGCGATGAGGCCGATGAGGACCGAGGGGAAAAGCGGGACGCCGGCATTGAAGGCGGCGCGCAGCGCCAGCGCCGCGAGCACCGAGGCGAGGCTCATGACCCAGCCGACCGAGAGATCAATGCCGGCGGCGATGATGACGAATGTCTGACCGAGCCCGAGCAGCAGCACCGGAATGATCGCGACCAGAATGTTCTGGGAATTGCGGATGGTGAGGAAATTGACCGATCCCCCCGTCGTCAACGGCACCGCGATGACGAAGAACAAGACCATGAGACCGAGGAACGCCCACGCCCAAACGCGGCTGAAAAAGAGGGCGATGCGCTGAGCGCGGGTGCGCACGCCGGCGTGAGCGGCGGACGCGCGGGTGAGGGTGAGCCTCGATGCGCGTTCGGTCACTAGCAAGTTCCTCGGTCTTTTGAGATTGCCGCACGAGAACTAGAGGCCCTCGTCAAACGGGGCGCTCCGCCAGCCCAGAGTTGGGCCGTCGGCAAGCTCTTCTCCCGCGTCTGGTGTCGAGAGACGACCGTCTTTCGACAGATTTCGCGAGAGAAGAGAACGCAAGCGGTGTTATTTGCCGGGCACCTGGTAGATGAAGCGAGCGATCGCAGGGTCCTTGACGTTCGTTTTGTCGATGATGGCGAAGCCGGTCTCGACGCGGCGCGGAAGGCTGGTGACGCCGGCGGCGTCGGCCGCGGCGAACTGCACCGCCATATAGCCCATGTCGAATGGTTTTTGCGCCAGCACCAGCGACACCGCGCCCTGGTCCATCAATTCGATCGCCTGTTTCGTGGCGTCGTAGGCGACAACCTGCACGTGGCCGCCGAGCCCGGCGTTGACGACCGCGGCGCCCGCCCCTTGCGCGCTGAACACGTTGGTGCCGAACACGCCGGCAAGATCGGGTTCGCGCGCCAGCACCGCCGCCGTCTGCTGTGTCGCCTTGTTCGGGTCGTCAAGATTGTAGTCGGGGCCCAGCACCTTGATGTTCGGAAAGTCCTTGGCCATCGCCTCCTTAAAACCCTTTTCGCGGTCCTCGACCGAGCTCACGTTGGGATTGGTCGAATTGATGTAAACAGTTCCCTTGCCGCCGATCGCCTTGGCCAGCCCCCGCGCGGCGATGCGGCCGCCCTCGGTATTGTTGGAGCCGATGTAGGTGATCGGGAATTTGACCGGGCCGTTCGCGTAGTCGCCGTCACCAATGTAACTATCGACGATGATGACTTTGATGCCGGCGTCAACGGCGGCCTTGAGAGGGCCGATCATCTGATCCTTGTCGGTCGCGGCGGTGATGATGTAGTTGAGGTCGCCGCGCGCGATCATGGAATCGAGAAGCGGCGTCTGGGCCGCGACGCCCCAGGTCGGCGGAATCTGGGTGACGACCTCGACGCCGAGATCCTTGGCCGCCTTTTCCACGCCGAGCTGCATGACCTGGTAGAACGGATCGACGACCCCAGGCAAAAAGCCGATCTTGAGTTTCTCGGCCGCCGCGGCATGCCCGGCAAATGCGACAGCCAGCCCTGCCACGGCGAGCCCTAGGTATTTGCGCATGTCGTTTCCTCCCTAGATCGTTTATTCGAAGGCCAGCTTTGGCGCCGGCAGACTCGTATTATGTGAGCAGTTCAGCTCTTGGCTATTTCCCCGCCCTTCGCCTTCTTCGCTCGCTCGATGCCTTCGATCACGAGAGCGCGTCCCTCGTTCGCGTCGCCCCAGCGAACGATCTTGACCCACTTGTTGGGCTCGAGATCCTTGTAGTGTGCGAAGAAGTGCTCGATCTGCTCGATCGTGATCGGGGGCAAGTCCGAATAGTCATTCACGTGGGCATAGCGCTTGGTCAGCTTTGCCGACGGTACGGCGAGCAGCTTCTCGTCGCCGCCCGCTTCGTCTTCCATGATCAGCACGCCGACGATCTTGCAACTCATGACAGCGCCGGGAACGATCGCGCGGGTGTTGGCGACGATCACGTCGCAGGGATCGCCATCGCCCGAGAGCGTGTGGGGGATGAAGCCGTAATTTCCTGGATAACGCATCGAGGTGTAGAGAAATCGATCGACCTGAAGCGCGCCGCTCTCCTTATCCATTTCATATTTGATCGGCTCGCCTCCGATCGGCACCTCGATAACGACGTTGACATCGTGGGGAGGATTCTTGCCGATGGATAGAGCGTTCAGGTTCACGCTTGTCCTCCCAATCGACGGCGCGTCATTCCCGTTTTAGGGGCGGGCGAACATTCAGCCAAAGCCGAAAGCAATTCGATCGCGCTGCTGACCGCCGAAGGTCTCGCGCGCCCGGCGCAGGACCCGGCCGCCCAGCCGGCGGTAAAACCCAACTGCCCGGTCGTTGTCCGCCAGCGCCCAGACGACCAGATTCGATAATCCATGGCCCGCCAGATCCTTGCGCGCAGCGTCGAACATACGCCGCCCGAAGCCACAACCCTGGCACTCCGGCGCCAGGTAGAGTTCGAAGATCTCGCCGCCATAGCCAAGCGCTGGAACCCGGTTGCGCCCATAGCTGATATAGCCGACGACGGAATCGCCGAATTCGAGCACGAGCAGCGGCGTCCGGCGCGCGATCGCGAGCCGCCACCACTCCGGGCCCCTACGCGCGATCATCCGCTCGAGCTCCCGGCCAGGGATGACGCCCCGATAGGCCTCGCGCCACGCCGCATCATGCACGGTCGCGATCTCGTCCTCGTCGCCGAGACGCGCCGCGCGGATGGATATGACCGTCTCGACCATGGACGGGATGTTAAGTCGGTGCGCGGGGCCGCCGCAAGGCCTTGACAGTGGCCCGGGATGACTTTTTTGGTGACGGGGCTTGCCTGTGAGTTGGCGCATCGGCGCCGGAATTTAAGCGCAATCGCCGTTCAATGCGCTGCAAACACCGAAGCTGGAGATTCGAAACGATGGCGCTGCGATCGCCTCAGGGCCGCTTGCGGCTGGCAGCCCTCGGGATGACGGCTGCGCTCGTCTGGACCGTGGGCGCCCGCGCCGACGTGCTGCACGCGACGTATCGCGTGTCCTTGGTTGGCCTTCCGATCGGCTCCGTCAACCTTAACGCGGATCTCACCCCGACGAGCTACACGATCGCGGGCGATGCCAAATTGACTGGCCTCGCCAAGCTCTTCACCAATGCGCACGGCGCCTCTGCGGGCAAGGGCGCGATTGTTCAGGGACATGTGTCGCCAGCGACTTTCGCCACCATCGCCTCAAGCTCGAACATGACGCGCACGATTCGCATGGCGCTCGCCGGCAACGCCGTCACCGGAATCGATATCTCGCCGCCATTCCAGGACAAGCCGGACCGAGTTCCGCTTGGACCCGGCGACAAGCGCGGCGTCGTCGATCCTGTCGGCGCGGTCATCCTGCCGGCGCCAGCCTCGGGGCCAATATTGTCGCCAGCCGCATGCAACCGCACGGTGTCGATCTTTGACGGCTATACGCGGTTCGACGTCAACCTCACTTACGTCGGCGAGCGCACAGTGTCGGCGAAGGGTTACGACGGCCCAGTCGCGGTCTGCGCGGCCCGCTACGTCCCGATCTCCGGCCATAGCCGCGACCGGCCGGCGACCAAGTTCATGGCCGATAACAAGGACCTCGAAGTCTGGCTCGCGCCGATCGCCAGCGACCACGTGCTTATCCCCTTCCGAGTCTCGGTGCGGACGATGATCGGCACGACAATTATCGAGGCGCAGGAATTCCGTCTGTCCGAGAAGTAGCGGGTCGATCGCCAGGACGCGATCCCTAACGTGGCCGGCTGAAGGGCTCGTCGAGCGGCAGGAGGTCCCGGCCAGCGCCGGCAGACTAGTTGAGCTCGTCTTCCAGCATTGGCAGCGGCAGCACGCCGACGCCGTCCTCGAGCAAAGACTTGGCCTCCGCGAGGCTCGCGCGCCCGCGTATCGCGCGCTCCGGCTCGTCGCCGAGATGGATGGCTCGCGCCACCTGCGGGAACTTCGTGCCGACGTCGTCGGTATTGGCCTCGATTTCGCGGCGCATGCGGAGGAAGAACTCGCGCGCCTGGCGGCGTCGATCATCGGCGACGATCTCGGAAGCCACGACAGGAGCCGCACGCTCGCCGCCGACGACGGCGGGAGCCATTATGGCTTTGTCGACGCGGGTGGAGCCGCATTCGGGGCAGGAGACAAAGCCACGCTTACGTTGCTTGTCATAGGCGGCGCTGTCCGGAAACCAGCTCTCGAATGCATGTCCTTCGGCGCAGCCGAGCGCATATTTGATCATCGTTCAGTCTGCCAGAAGCGCATCGAGTTCGCCTGTCGCCTCGAGCTCGTGCAAATCATCGCAGCCGCCGACATGTGTGTCGCCGATGAAAATCTGCGGCACCGTCCAGCGCCCGTTGGCCTTCGCCGCCATTGCCGCCTGCGCCGCGCGGTCCCCATCAACGCCGATTTCCTCAAACGGAGCCGCCTTATCGCGCAGTAGCGCTTTGGCCATGTGGCAAAAGGGACAAGTGGACTTCGTGTAGATGACGACAGGGGGCACGCTTGAGAGATCCTTGACGCGTCAATTCGCGAATTCTCCACTACTATATGTGCAGTCACGCGGCTGTAACAACCCTCGCGAAGACGAGCACATCCACCCGCTTCGCGCCCGCCCTCAATAGCGCTCTGGAAGCGGCGTTGGCGGTCGCGCCCGAGGTTAAAACGTCGTCGACCAGCACGACATTGAGGTCCCGCACCACCGCGCTCTCGGCGATTCGGAACGCGCCCTGGACATTTTCGGCCCTTTGCGTTCGGCTCAAACCCACCTGGCTGCGCGTCGCCTTGATGCGTCGTAGCGCGGCCAGGATTGCACGGCCTTCCCGTTTGCCGCGAGATTTCCGTCGCCAATGCGGCGGCTTGGTTGAACTGCCGGCGCCACAGCCGCAAGGCGTGCAGCGGGACCGGCGCCAGGAGGTCGGCGTCGGCCAGAATGTCGGCCCCCGCGCGAGCCATCCAACTGGCGATTGGCCGGGAAAGCTCCGCGCGGTCGGAATATTTGAGCCGATGCACGAGCGTGCGGGCCGGCCCATCCTCGAACCTCGCCACCGCCCGAGCCCGGCTGAAGGCCGGCGGATCGGCCATCGCCTGTGGCGAGATGAGCCCTTGGCCGAGATCCTGCTCGAACGGCGTGCCGAGCCGCTCGCAAAAGGGCCGCTCGATGAAGCGCATCGTGCTCCAGCAGCGCGGGCATAGCGCCCCATGCCTATCCGTGGCGGCGCGGCAGGCAAGGCACGTCGGCGGATAAAGCGCATCGAGCGCGGCGTGAGCCAGGCTGAAGGCGAGCGCGCCAGCACGGTGCGCCCAAGGCGAGTCGTGGGCTTCATTCGTGTCCAGCGCCGAAGAGACGTCCATGGGTGCAAGCTAGCGCGAACAGAAGCTTTGCGCGAGGGGCCACCTGGCGCATAAGAAGCGCCCATGTCGGATCCGGCGCCGCCGCAGATATTCGATCGAGGTTTGATCAATCGGCGCCTCGATCGCGCCTCGGTTGGCGCCCGTGGGCAGGCTCAGGCGGATTTCTTGCTTGTGAGGGCCGCCGAAGACCTTGGCGATCGGTTGTCGCTGGTCAAGCGGCGGTTCGCCCTCGCCGTCGATTTCGGTTCGCCTGGCCCGCATGGCGCAGCCGCGCTCGCGGCGGCCGGACAGGTAGATTGCATCATTCGTCTCGCCCCGACCGAGGGGAGCCTTGGGACCGGCGATTTTCTGCCGGTCGTCGGCGACCTCGAGCGCCTTCCAGCCGCGGTCAACCGCCTTGATCTTGCCGTTTCGCTGCTTGCTCTGCAGACGGTGAACGATCTGCCGGGCGCGCTGATCCAGATGCGGCGCGCGCTGAAAGGCGATGGTCTCCTGATTGTGGCGATGATCGGGGGCGAGTCGCTGACCGAGTTGCGACAAAGCCTGACGATCGCCGAGAGCGAGATTCTTGGCGGCGCGTCGCCGCGCGTTGCGCCCTTCGTCGACGTGCGCGCTCTCGGGGGCCTCGCGCAGCGCGCGGGCTTAGCGTTGCCGGTCGTCGATCTCGATCGCGCGGTCGTCCGCTACCCGGATGTGTTCGCGCTTTTCGCCGACCTTCGCGCCATGGGGGCTACGAACGCGCTGCAGGCGCGCAGCCGCAAACCGCTCCGTCGCGAAGTTCTGCTGCGGGCCGCCGCCGTTTACGCGGAGCGCTTCGCCGATCCGGACGGGCGTCTGCGCGCGACCTTCGATCTCGTTTGGCTCGCAGCCTGGGCGCCGCATGAAAGCCAGCCAAAGCCGCTCGAGCCTGGATCGGCGAGGATGTCGCTCGCCGATGCGCTCAAAGGTAAGGGCTAGAAATCTTGGCCAAGGCGCCCGCGCGCGAGCCCTTCGCGGCGGCTCTGCAGTTCTGACTGCGACTTCATATTTTCAATGATTTGAGTGCGGTTTTCTGTCCGCGGCGCAGCTTTTCCTCCGGGACTTGATCCCCGCGGTAGCCCGAATATGTACATATTTAAATATAAGGAAGTAACTCTAAGCTGTTTGAATTGCCTGCCCTTCGAGGGGTCTGTGATAATCAGCCGATAGAGAGGTATGAGGGCGGGATGAAGGCCTCGACCTTCTTCAATTCGAGCGAGCGCTGCTCGCAGCCGCACGGGTTACATGCGCTTGCGCTGGCCGCAGCGACTTCCCGGTCAGGGCGACGCCGCAGAGCACAAGCGCCAGCCCAGCCCAGGCGGAGGACGTCACAGGTTCGGCGAGGGCGACCGCTCCAGCAATGACGCCGATCAGGGGCACGATGTAGTTGTTGAGGCTGGCGAAGGTCGCGCCCTCCTCGTTAACGAGCCGGAAATAGGCATAATAGGCGAGCGCCGTATTGAAGACGCCGAGCGCGCCCATCGCAAGCATCGGCGCCAAGGGAATTGAGGCGAGCGTCATGGGTAGCTCGAGCTTTCCCGAGATGAGCGCGATCACCGCCAGCACGAATGTCGAAATCGTCATTGAGGCGGTTACCGCTCGGACAGCGCCGATTTCTCTCGTGGCCACCCCGGAGAGGATTGCGCCTGTTCCATAGAAGACGCCGGCGGCCAAAGCGAAAGCCCGCCCCAGCACGGAATGGGCGCCGCTATCCGCTCCCGGCGACCAGAAGGCCACAGCGACCCCAGCAAAGCCGATGCCGAGGCCAAGGGCGGCGAGCCACGTCCAGCGGTCGCGCGATCCCAAAAAGCGGCCGAAAAGAAAGACGAAGATCGGCTGGGCGCCCATCATCAGCGCCATGTCGGCGCTCGTCGTCAGCCTCGCGGCCTGGCCCAGCAGCAGGAAAGGAACGACCTGTCCGATCAGCGCCAGGGCGACAAGCCTGGCCCATAGTCCCGGTCGCGATCCTGGCCAAACCTTGCCCGAAAGCGCGCTCGTAAGCAGCATCGCCGCCGCCGCGACGGCCACGCGCGCAAGGGCGAACTCGAGGGGATCGAAAGCGCGCGAGGCGATCTTGATCAAGAGAAAGGACGAGCCCCAGAGGAACGATAGAAAGGCCAGCCCCGCATACGCCGCCATGGAGTTCTCAAGATTTTGAAAGGCGCGAGCTAGGCGGTTCGGCTCGCCGACGTCAACGAAAATTCCGCCCAGCGGGCATGGCTTCGGCGACATCCGTCGTCTCGATCGGCGGAGAAGGCGGCTTGGCGCGCGGATCATCAAGACGTGGCGGCCCAGCGAAGCGATTGCCCTGGCGCTTCTGCGCCATGGTCATTTGCGGCCTGCGAACTTCATCGGCGTGCGCGAGAGTGTTGATCGTCTGGCCCGCCTCCGACAGAAGCCCAAGCATCGACGTCAGGTCGTTCATGCGTTCGGCGACGATATGAATGACCCCTTGCTCGCTCTGCAGCTTGCCGGTCACCGCGACAAAGCGCGCGCCGAGCACAATCGCGCGCAGGCGTTCGAAGATTTTCGGCCAGACAATGATATTGGCGACGCCTGTCTCGTCCTCCAGCGTCATGAAGATGACGCCCGCGGCGGTGCCGGGCCGCTGGCGCACCAGCACGAGCCCAGCCACCGTGACGCGCTCGCCGTTCTTGACCGAATGCAGCGCTTCCGAGCGCAGGATTCCACGCGCGGAGAGGCGCGCGCGCAGGAACGAGGCGGGATGAGCCTTGAGGGACAAGGATAAGCGCCGATAATCCTCGACCACATGTGCGCCAAGCGGCATCGGCGGCAGTCGCGCGTCCGGCTCCATCTCGCGTCCCGGCCGACTGGCGAATAGGGGCAGATCGTCCTGGTCGCCGACCCGGTCGAGGGCGCGCACCGCCCATAACGCCTGGCGCCGGTCGAGGCCGAGCGAGCGGAAGGCGTCGGCGTCGGCAAGCCGCTCCAGCACGGTCGAACTCAATCCGCTGCGCAGCCATAAATCGCGCACCGAATCATAAGCCTCGCCGCGCCGATCCGTGAGTTCGAGCATGTCCTTTTCTTTGACGCCGATGATCTGCCTGAAACCCAAGCGCACCGCATGGGTCGTGCGGATGTCAGGCGCCATCTCGGCGTGGCGAGGGTGGATGCCCTCACCCCCAACCCCTCTCCCTGAGGGAGAGGGGGGTCTTCTTTCTCCCTTTGGGAGAAGGTGGCGCTGTTGGGCGTTCGGAAGAACGCCCGTCTCACGACGGGCTAGGGCGCCGGATGAGGATTCTAGCGTGCAATCCCAATCGGATAGGTTCACGTCGACTTCGCGCACTTCGACCCCATGCTCGCGCGCATCGCGCACAAGCTGGGCGGGCGCGTAAAAGCCAAGGGGTTGGGCGTTCAGCATGGCCGCGACAAAGACATCGGGGTAGCGGCATTTCATCCAGCAGGAAGCGTAGACGAGCAACGCAAAGCTCGCCGCATGGCTCTCGGGAAAGCCATATTCGCCGAACCCCTCGATCTGATGGAAGCACCGCTCGGCGAACTCACGCGGATAGCCGTTGGTCACCATGCCTTCGATCATCTTCTCTTGAAGCGTCTGGATGGTTCCGGATCGACGAAACGTCGCCATCGCGCGGCGCAATTGGTCGGCTTCCGAAGGCGTAAAGCCAGCGGCGACGATGGCGATCTTCATCGCCTGCTCCTGGAACAGCGGCACGCCGAGCGTCTTGCTCAAAACGGCCTCAAGCTCCTTTGAAGGATAGGAGACATCCTCGACGCCCTGTCGTCGGCGCAAATAAGGATGCACCATATCGCCCTGAATCGGGCCGGGGCGCACGATCGCCACTTCGATTACGAGGTCGTAATAATTGGCCGGCTTGAGCCTCGGCAGCATCGACATTTGTGCACGGCTTTCGATCTGAAACACGCCGATCGTGTCGGCGCGTTGGATCATCGCGTAGACGCACGGCTCCTCGGAGGGAATGGCCGCGAGAGTCAGCCGCTCGCCGTAATGTTTGTCGAGAAGTTTGAAGCCCTTGCTCAACGCTGTCAGCATGCCGAGCGCCAGCACGTCGACCTTGAGAAGGCCAAGCGCGTCGAGATCGTCCTTGTCCCATTCAACCATCGTGCGCTCTTTCATTGCCGTGTTCATCACCGGAACGACTTCGTCGAGCCGGTCGCGGGTGATGACGAAGCCGCCGCTGTGCTGGGTCAAATGACGCGGAAAGCCGATCAGCGCCTTCGCCATCTCAAGCGCGAGCTTCAGCGTCGAATCGGTGGGATTGAGGCCGATCGCGCGCACGCGATCCTCGCCGATCGGCGTTGTCTCCTGGCCCCAGGCGGTCCCATTGAGAGCGGCGATGACGTCGTCCGAAAGGCTGAAGACCTTGGCTGTTTCGCGGATCGCCGAGCGTGTGCGATAGGTGATCACTGCGGCGGCAAGGCTAGCGCGCTCGCGACCGTAACGCCGGTAGATGTACTGAATCACCTCCTCGCGTCGCTCGTGCTCGAAGTCGACGTCGATGTCCGGCGGCTCGTTCCGTTCAGGCGATATGAATCGCTCGAACAGAAGATCGAAGTTCGCCGGATTGACCTCAGTAATCCGGAGGCAATAGCAGACCGCGGAATTGGCCGCCGAGCCGCGGCCCTGACAAAGGATTCCTTTCGAGCGCGCGAAGCGCACGATGTCGTGCACGGTGAGGAAGTATGGCGCGTAATCGAGCGAGGCGATCAGCGCGAGCTCGTACTTGAGCGCTTCACGCGTGCGCTCCGGAGCGCCGTCCGGATAGCGCGCTTCTGCGCCCTCCCATGCGAAAGCTTCGAGCGCCTCCTGGGGCGTTGCATGGCCCTCGCGCAGCTCTTCCGGGTAGCAATGCCTGAGTTCGTCAAGGCTGAAGGCGAGACCGCCGAGGAAGCGGAGGGTTTCGGCGACGGCCTCAGGCGCTTCGGCGAACAACCGCGCCATTTCGCGAGGAGCTTTGAGATGGCGCTCGGCGTTGGCTTGCGTGAGGCGCCCGGCGGCTTCGAGCGTGGTTTTCTCGCGAATGCAGGTGACGACGTCGGCGAGCATGCGCCGCTCGGGAATATGCATCAGCACGTCGTTGGTCGCAATCAATGGAGCGCCAACAGAGCGTGCGAGCGCCGAGCGCCGCGCCATCCTGCCACGCATGTCCTCGCCATAAACTAGGCTCGCGCCGATCCAAAGACGCTTGCCGAAGGCCTCGCGCAGACGGGCGACAGCAGCGCCCTCATCCATCTCCTTGTAGCCAAGCTTCTCCTTGTCTTTTTGTGGGAGAGGGACGCTTTTGCCATCGCCTTTTGGAGAAGGAGGCAGGGCCACGATCTGAAGGCCTTCGCCGTGGTCCAGAAGGTCCTTGAGGATCAGCCAGCATTCGCCTTTGGGCGCACGCGAGTTGCCCTCAGTCAGAATCCGGCAGAGCCGGCCATAGGCCGCTCGATGTTTTGGATAAACGAGGACGTCAGGGCTGCCGTCGATGAATACGAGACGCGCGCCGGGAACAACCCGCGTGGCCGCCATCGCCTCAACGTTGTCGCGCGCGAACGTATGCGCGCGCACAACACCGGCGAGAGAGTTGCGGTCGGCTATCCCGATCCCGGCGAGGCCGAGTTCGGCGGCGCGCGCGACCATCTCCTCGGGATGCGAGGCTCCACGCAGAAACGAAAAATTCGTCATCGCCGCCAATTCGGCGAACCGCGGCTCAATCCGGATCAAGGAGGCGCCGCTCCTTATGCGTGCAAAAAGTAAGGCAGAACAAAGATAGAACGACTATAAGCGAAAACACAAGCGCCAAGCTTGCGAAGACATTCCAGCCGTTCGCGATGTTCGCTCGGCGGTTTCGCGCCCCCGCAGATAACCTTGCGAGAGGCGGCCCGCTCCTAGCTGCCGCCCGCGCCCTCAGCCAGGCGCGCGATTGCGTCGAAGAACAGCCTGCGGAAGCGCTCAGCGTCGACGGCGACGGCGACCTCGGTATTGGCGAGGCGACCCCATTGGCCGCGCCAGTCGACGACCGTCGCGCCGGTCGTCAGGCGCCCCGTGGTCTCGACGTCGACGGCCGCGCGGCGCGTTTCGACCAGCGTCGGATCGAGCGCCACAGCGACCGCCAGCGGGTCGTGCATGGTGAAAATGCGCTTGCCCAGCATTTTTTCCATGCGCTCGAAATAGAAGCGCGACGCGTCCTCTAGGAAGCGGGTCAGCTTGGCCCCATGTGGTTTGCCGGCGATGCGCAAGGCGATCGCCGCGACGTCGCTCTCGTCGATGATCGTCTTGCGGGTGACGTCGAGGCCGATCGCAATCACCGGCGCAGCGCCGACCCCGCCGAAGGCGCGAAAGACGATCCGCGCCGCCTCCGCATCGTGCCAGATATTGAATTCGGCCGAGGGCGTGACATTGCCCGAATCGGAATAGGCGCCGCCCATGATGACGAACCGCTTGACGAGGCGCGGCAGCTCGGGTTCGCGCATCACGGCGAGCGCGATATTCGTCAACGGCCCCACTGCGCACAGGATGAGACGTCGGGAGTGGGAGCGCGCTGCGGCGATGATCGAATCCGCGGCATGCAGCGCGTCCGACGACTCCTCCGGCTCCGGCAAAATTGCATGGCCAAGGCCGGTCGTGCCGTGAATTTCACTCGCGTCCTTCACCGCGTCGGAAATCGCGGTCGCGGCGCCCGGCCAGACGGGAATATCGGCTCGTCCCGCAAGCGCGAGAACCGCTCGCGTGTTGCGCGTCGCCGCCGCGAGCGAGACGTTGCCGACTACCGTGGAGACGCCAAGAATTCGCACCCCGCCATGCGCGCAGGCGTAGAGGAGCGCGAACGCATCGTCGATGCCGGTGTCGACGTCGAGGATGAGGGGCTCAGCGATCTCGGTCATGAAGGCAATCTCCTTCTCGGTCTCATGCGCCTGCGATGACCCCGTTCAAACGCCACACGACATTGTGGTCGTGCGCGGGACTTGCGGTCAAACCGCAAAACCCCGGCGCTCCTTGCCGACCCAGCGCCACAACAGAAGGACGGCGACGACAGCGAGGCCCGTCGCAAGCCCGATCCATACACCGACCCCGCCGAGCGGAGTTAAGAAGCCTAGAGCAAGGCCGATCGGCGCGCCGATCGCCCAATATCCGAAAACCGCGATGACGAAAGGCCATTTCGAATCATGCAGCCCGCGCAGCATGTTCGCGAGGACGCACTGACTCGCATCGACGACCTGGAAGACCGCCGCGACCTTGAGCAATGCGACGGCGACCGCAACGGCGCTCGCATTCTCGGGCGCGCCGACGTCTATGAAGGGCGCGATCAAGAGGCGCGGCGCGGCGATCATCGCCGTCGCTGACAAGACGGCATAGAGGAGCGTGAGGCCGAAGGCGCACCAGCCGGCGTGCGCAATCGCACGGGCGTTGTTCGCGCCGTAGGCAAGGCCGACCCGAACCATCGCGGCTTGACCCAAACCAAGCGGGATCATGAAGGCGATCGACACGATCTGTAAGGCGGCGGTATGCGCTTCGAGCGCCGTTCGTCCAATCAGGCCCATCGCCATCGTCGCAGCGGAGAACACGCCGACTTCCGCGATGATCATCGCGCCCATCGGCAGGCCAAGCCGCCAGAGCGCGAAGAACTCGCGCCGAGCCGGGCGCCAGGGCAGGGCGAACGGTCGAAGCCGCCGCAGTCGCGGCTCTACAAATGAGGCCCCGAGCAGGATCAGGAACATCAAACTCTGCGACAGCGTGGTCGCAACGCCGGAGCCGATGATCCCAAGCGCTGGCATGCCAAGCTTGCCAAACACGAGGGCATAATTGGCTAAGGCGTTGAAGGCCACGGCGGCCAGGCCGGCGATCAGCGTCGGGCGTGGCCGCTCAAGCGCGGAAAAGATGCAGCGGCCCGTGATGAACAGAAGGTTTGGCAGCAGGCTCCACTGATAGCCGCGCATGTAGGTTCCGGCGTCTCGCGCAAGGTCGGCCGGTTCGCCGATAGCCAGCAAAATCCGCTCGGTCTGCCAGAGGTAGATCCAAGCGACGAGAGAGAGAGCAGCCGCTGACAAGAGCGACTGATGCGTTGCGCGCCTGAGCGCTTCGCCGCTCTCGCCGGCGCCAATTTTTGCCGCGGCGATCGGCGACAGCGCCGCAACGATACCGATGCCGAGCACCATCCCAGGCTGAAAGAGATTGAAGCCGAGTGCGCCGGCGGCGAGCGCGCGGGGCGACAGCCGGCCGAGCATGATAAAGTCGGTCACGGTCATCGCGTAGATCGCGACATTGGCGAGAATGATCGGCCAGCCGAGCGCAAGAGTCGCGCCGAGCTCGCGCTTCAACGAGCCGCTAGCAGCTGCGGCTTCCAGCGGTCGCGCGACGGCGTCCATGATCGTCTGGTCCAGATGAGGGGCGCGGTGCTTACCGGAGACAGCGAGCCGGCGCAAATCTGTCGGCTCCGAAAATTGACAAAGTCTATCAATTTGACTGGGACGGGCCAGCGACGGCCACGGCAGCCCCGGCCATGCTCCTCGCGCACCCACCGTCCAATGCGCCGAACCGGCATAGGTAGAACTACCTTGGCACTGCATTACAGTTACGGAATGGTAGTTAAATTATTATTTAGTCTAAGGAGGAATCGGCAATGCGAAACATGAGAAACTGTCTGTCCGTGGCGGCGGTCGCCGCGCTCGCCCCGGCGGCGGCCGCGCCGGCATTCGCGGCGCAGTTTGTCGCCAATGGCGGGTTCGAGGACGTAACCGGAAATACGAGCCCCAGTTTCTTCCTGAGCGACAACGCCGGAAATCTGACCGACTGGACCACGTCGTCCAACAATGATTCCAATAACATCCTGTTTGCTTCGCCGAGCGACGTCGCGACCCGCCACGACAATGCTCAGTTCGGTTTCTGGTCGAGCGCGAACGTGACGGCCAGCCCGGGGGAGGCAACTTCGTCGCCTTCGACGGAGATCAGAAAGGCGGCGCCCAGCAGACGATGAGCCCAATGATCTCGGGCCTTACGGCGGGCCAGACGTACCATCTCACTTTCGACTGGGCGGCCACACAATATCAGTTCGTCAACGGCGCCGGCGGCCCGTTCAACTGCCCGGACTGCTGGACCGGGGCCACCACCAATGAGATCGATGTCTCGCTGGGCGGCGTCACCCAGCGCACTTCGAACGAGAATGTCGCGTCGGAAGGCTTCACCGGCTGGATGATGGCATCCTTCGACTTCACGGCGACATCGGCATCGGAACTCCTGAGCTTCGTTTCGGTCGGAACCCCACAGGGCGCTCCTCCGGTTGCGCTCCTCGACGACGTCTCGCTGACCGGCGGTGTCCCCGGCGCTCCTGAGCCCGCGACCTGGGCGATGATGGGCCTCGGCTTCGCGGGCCTTGGCCTTATCGCCTATCGCAGACGCCGCAAGGTCCTCGCGATCGCCTGACCCTAAGCGCAAATCGGAACAAGACCGGGCCGCTGCGGTCTCCACCACGTGCGCGATCGCCGTTCGGCGACCGGCATCCCTCCCTAGGCCTGAAAGATCAGCAACACGTAAGCCGCAAACAACACCAGATGGACGACGCCCTGCAGCATGTTCGTGCGTCCGCTGGTGAAGGTGATCATGCTGACCGCGAGCGTCAGAATGAGAAGCGCGAGGTCCGCGTGCTCAACGCCGAGGACGATTGGCCGGTCCAAGAGGTGGTTGAGGATCAGCACGGAGGGGATCGTCAGTCCGATCGTGGCCAGCACAGAGCCCAGGAAAATGTTGACGGCTCTCTGCATCTGGTTCGCCAGCGCGGCCTTCACGGCCCCGATCAACTCTGGCGCGGCGACGAGGGTGGCGATGAAGACGCCGCCGAGCGGCGCGGGCGCCTGCAAGGTTTCAAGGAGATAGTCGATCGGCGGCCCGAATTGGTCGACGAGAAAGACGACGGCGGCCATGTAGGCGACCATCATGACGGTCGAGAACCAGAGCGGCGCCACGAACTCATGCGCCTCCACCTCGCTCTCGGCGGCGGGGGCAAAGTAGCCATGATAACGACCGGTCTGGAGAGCGAGAAAGACGCCGTACAGCCCGAGCGAGCCGATCACCAGGACGAGCTGCTGGGTGACCGAATAAATCGGACCCGGAGTCGTTTCAGTGAAGTCCGGCATGATCAGGGCGAAGGTCGCCAGGGGCAGGACAACGCTGAGATAGGCGTTGGCCCCTTGCAGATTGAACGTCTGCTCGCGATGCTTGATGCCCCCGATAAGCAGGGTCGCCCCCACCATGCCGTTCATGATGATCATGACGACGGCGAGCAGCGTATCGCGCACCAGAGTCGGATTGGGGCCGCCATGGCGCACCACCGCCGAGATCGCGACGACTTCGATGGCGGTGATGGTGAGCGTCAGCAGCAACGTTCCATAAGGCTCGCCGAGACGTTCGGCGAGGTGCTCAGCGTGGCGAACGACGGCGAGAGACGACCACAGCACGACGCTGAACAGCCAGCCAAGAATCGCGGTCAGGATCAGCGGATTGTCGAGCCGGGAATAAAGCTGCGGTTCGAACAGCGCGAAGGCGGCGACAGATGCTGCGCTGACAAGGAAGAACCATTCCCCGCGCACCAGCTTCCCCACCCCGTGTGGCGCCAGTCCTTCCGGAGCGGATATCAGCGGGTCGTTATGCGAAGTCACGCTGCTTCACTTTTGAAACGGATATTGCCCATGCCTCGAGCCGAGAGGCCACCTACGCATGAGCCGCAGGGGCGGCGCAAGCTTGGCCGTGATGGGATAGGGTCGCAGTCACTCCAGCTTCGCCGCCTGAGGAAGAATGGCCATGGCCCCTGCGCGATTGCTCGCCCTTGTGTTGCTCGTCGTCGCAATGCCCGCGCTCGCCGCCGATCCGCATCCTCCGCAGCTTGCGGTGTCGTTTCTCGCCGAGCCCGCGCCGATCGTGCAGGACGGGTCGACGCGCCTCGTCTACGAGATGCAGATCGTCAACTACACCAAATCCGCTTACGTTCTTGATGCGGTCGAGGCGAAGGCGGGGGAGACAGCGGCGACCTTTCGTGGGCCCGCGCTCGAGGGGATGATCCGGCGTTTCGGCCTTCAGGGCGAGCCGGCGGGCGCGGCCAATCGCACGATCGAGCCGGGGCGCGGCGCGATCGTTTTCCTCATGCTCGACCTCGGCAAGGCGCAGGCGCCGCCCACGATCGCGCATACGCTCAGCGTGCTCGACGACAAGGGCGAGGCGCACGAAATGCCGCTCGCGCCGCTTGCGGTGTCGAGCGAGCGTCCGATCGTGGTCGGGGCGCCGTTGCGCGGGCAATGGATCGCTGGCGATTCGGTGAGCAACGCGCCGGACGCCGCCCATCGCCGCGCCGTTTTGATCCTCAATGGGCGTCCTTACATTTCGCAGCGCTTCGCCATCGACTGGGTGCAGGTCCAAACGATTGGCGGCGTGACCACGACGTGGAAGGGTCCAGAGGACAAGAACGAGAGCTATTTCTGCTACGATCGTCCGATCTATAGCGTCGCCGACGGCAAGGTCGTGGCCATGTCGGACGGCGCGCCGGAGAATGTGCCGCACTCGGGACGTTACGCCATCCCGATCGACTTTAATAACGCGGCGGGTAATCACGTCGTGGTGGAGATCGCCCCCCACCGGTATGTGCTCTACGCGCACATGCGCCCCGGGACCGTGGCGGTCAAGGTCGGAGACACCGTCCGCGCCGGCCAGATCCTGGGTCATGTCGGCAACACCGGAAGCTCGGCCGAGCCCCATCTCCACATGCATATCGACGACGAGCCTTCGTTCCTCGGCCGGAAACGGCCTGCCTTACGAATTCGCTTCCGGGGAGGAAAGCGGGCCGGTCGAGGCGAACGTGAGTTCGCCGACCGCGGTAAATTTCGGCCCGATCGGTGCTCAGCATCCGTTCACCGACGACTATCCGGCCGCCAATGCGCTCGTGACTTTCGATAACGACCCGCCAATGAGGACCCGCGAACGGGGCGCACGGGCCATCGGAGCCATGCCCGCTTCAACGGCCACCGCTACCGCCTGCGTAGAAGCCGCTCGTCTGCGCGTATTTGGTGGGATCATACGCATTGTAGCCCGGAAAGTCGGGGCCGGCGACGACCCCGGGGACCGTCCGCGACGCGGGATTGACCTCCTGATTGGCGTTGCAGCCGGCGAGCGCGAACGCCGCGACCGCGACGATGACGCGGAACCGCGTGGGCGGTTTCCAACGGATTGGAGACGACCAGGTGGACGATCGTTTGGTCGAAATGCAGGAGAAGCAAACCATCAGGCTCTCCTTTGCGCGGGCGGTCCGGTCACCGATCGGCGTCTGACGCTGCAAGGCCCACCGCAATATAGCGCGGTAGCGGGTTTTCGCTTAGATTTCTTGGCCGCCGGCCAAGTCCGGGGTTCAGGCCGTAGCGGTTGCGCCTATCCTATCATCAATGGTCACCCGGAGTTCCGATGACGGAGCCTTCAATCCCGAGGGCGCGCTGCTTGGTGTTGGCGCTAGCGGCCCTCGCACTCGGCGTCTCCGCCGCGTCGGTAAGAGCCGTGGCCGACGAGCCGCCGCTGCCGCCTCCGCGACCCCCAGAGCTCGGCGCGCCTGGAAAAGCGCCCCCGGAGCCTCCCCCTCTTGCCCCGAAGGGCGACGCCGCTTCGACTTGCCTCGCGAAACTCGTTGCGGACGGCGCGAGCGCGGAGGCTGTAACGGCGCCGCCGGCGTCGGGCGAGGGGTGCGGGATCGACGCGCCGGTACGGCTATCATCGATCATGGCGGACGGCGGCGCCGTGAGCCTGCCCGACCGCCCGCTCGTCGCCTGCGAATTCGCGACCGTGCTTGCCGATTATGTCCGCCTCATCGTCGCGCCGCTTGGCCAGGCGACGCTGCACGCCAAGGTCGCGGAGATCGAAACCGGGCCCGGCTATGATTGCCGGACGCAAGACCGCATCGCCGGCGCCAAGATCAGCGCTCACGCCAAGGGCCTGGCCGTCGATTTCGTGGCGATCACGCTCGCCGACAAGCGGCGGGTTCTGGTCGAGAGGCAGACGAGCGCGGACGAAGCGTCTTACTTCCGCGCGATCCGGACGGCGGCTTGCGGCTGGTTCACGACCGTTCTCGGTCCCGGCGCAGACGCGTTCCATGCCAACAACATGCATCTCGATATCGAACAGCACGGCTCAAGCGGCAGCTACCGCATTTGCCAGTAGCTCAGGCGTATTGCGCGACTCCATTGCCGAACGACCAGTTTTCCTTTTTGACCTCGACGAGGCCAATGAAGACGTCCTCTCGACGGAGGCTGAGCGTGGCCGCGAGCCCGTCGGCGATCGCCTTGTAGAGCGCCTTCTTCTGCTCGACCGTCCGGCCCTCGTTCCAGGTGATCTGGATGATCACCAGGTCCTCGCGTGCGGCGGATGTCGAGGTAGTTCGGATCGAAGACGAAATTCTCGGAATCGTGCTCGCTGATCACCTGAAAGCGGTCGTCTTTCGGCACGCCGACGCTGACCAGCGCCTCATGCACGATGCGGCTGATCGCCGCGCGATAAGCAGCCTGCTTGCCTTTGCGGAGATCGATGCGAACGAGCGGCATGGGCTGTTCCCTGATTTTTGCGCGCCGGCTGCGAGATCGGCGGACGATCACTTCGTGCTGTTCGATCCTAGGACGCGGCTTCCGAAGTGCGCCAGCGCTTGAACCGTTGAGAGCGCGTCAGCGGCGTCTCAGAGATCATTTGGGTGGAGCGGAAAAATCGCTTCGGGTCTTTCCAAAAGACAGAAATCCAGTGTTACAGAATCTTTTCACTAGAGGATCGAACCCTCGACGCTCTGAAGTCGCCGGCAAACGTAGCAATAACGAAGCGTTATGACGATTGGCGGTTATTCGAGCCAGACTCTTGAGAACGGCAAGGAATTTTTGGCGTCGCTCGAGTTTCGCGAGCCCTGCTGAGCGAATTGTCATCGCTTTTTCACGCCCGTCTGTCTATGAATCTCAATGAGGATCGATTGATCCTTCACTCGGCGCAGTCGACCACCCGCTCGACGACGCTTTTCTACAAAGCGCATATCGGGCGGAGGTCAGGATGTCGGTGACGGAAACGAGAAGCGCGGTATGGTCGGCGCGCGACTGGGCGAAGGCGCTCGTGGTCTACCGCCGACCGAGCGCGGCGCGCGGAATCTTCGAGCTCGTCGTCACCTTCCCGCCTTTTGTCGCGGTCTGGACCGCGATGCTGCTCGCCTCGAGCCACGGGCTTTTCTGGCTGTCTTTCGCGCTCGCGCCGCTCGCCGCCGGGCTGCTCATTCGCCTGTTTCTGATCCAGCACGATTGCGGGCACGGATCGTTCTTTCCGAACAAGCACGCCAACGACTGGGTCGGCCGAGCGCTCGGCGTCTTGACGGTCACGCCCTACGATCTCTGGCGGCGCTCCCACGCGATCCATCACGCGTCATCGGGCAATCTCGACCGGCGCGGCATCGGCGACATCAAGACGCTGACGGTGCGTGAATATTTTGCCCGCGATTGGCGCGGCCGGCTTATGCTATCGGCTCTATCGCCATCCGCTGGTGATGTTCGGGCTCGGGCCCGGCCTATACGTTCCTGATCGAGAGCCGGCTGCCCTTCGGCTTCATGCGCAAAGGCGCCATGCCATGGGTCAGCACGATGACCACCAACGCTGGGATCGCGCTTGCGGCCGGTCTCCTGATCCTCTGCATGGGCTTCACGACGTTCATCATCGTCCATGTGCCGATCGTCGTGCTGGCCGCGACGATGGGCGTCTGGTTGTTCTACGTGCAGCATCAATTCGAGGCGACGACATGGGACGAGGCGACGGACTGGAGCCAGCCTGAAGCGGCGCTGCACGGCAGCTCGCATTACGACTTGCCGCTGCCGTTGCGTTGGTTCAGCGCCAATATCGGCGTGCATCACGTGCATCACCTGTCGAGCGGCGTTCCCTTTTATCGACTTCCCGAGATTTTGCGCGCCTATCCCGAGCTCCGCGACGTCGGCCGACTCACGCTGTGGCAAAGCCTCGTTTGCGTTCGTCTGACGCTGTGGGACGAGGAAACGCGGCGGCTCTTGTCGTTTCGCGAGGCGCGGGCGGCGTACGCCGCTTCTCGGCGCCTGAAGCCAGCCTGATTGCGATCGTTCGAGTAGAAACTCGACGAGGCCCGTGAGAATTGGCCGTCTACCTCTCCCTCAACGCCTCGGATCCGATTTTGGCCAAGGGTGAGAGCAAGTAGTCGATCACGCGACGGGAGTCGGTCCGGATTTCGACGGTGGCGGTCATGCCCGGGGTCAATGGGATGGTCGCGTTGTCGATTTTCATCGCGCTTTCGTCGAGCGACACGGTCACCGGAAAAACAAAGCTTTCGGGTTGACCGGGGGCGGTCGGCGCCTCGGGCCCCACGTTGGCCGTCGCCGTCGCGTTGGCCAAAGCGCGTTTTGCGTCTTGCTCGGCGATGGCGGAGGAGGCGATGTTGACAACCTTGCCGTGCAGAGCGCCGAAGCGGGTGAACGGGAAGGCGTCAATCTTGATCACCGCGTCCTGGCCGGGCTTGACGAAGCCGATATCGAGATTGGCCACGAGCGCCTCGACCTGAAGCTTGCCGCCGATCGGCGTCAGCACGACGAGCTGCTGGCCGGTGGTGACGACCTGGCCGACCGTGGTGACGGCCATCTGCTGGACCACGCCGTCCGTCGGCGCATAAAGCCGGGTGCGAGCGAGGCGCGCGTCCGCTTTCGCGAGCGCCTGACGCGCTTCGTCCGCCTTGCGCGCCGCGTCAGCGAGTTTGTTCTCGTTGTCGGCGATGAACTGGGAGACCGTCTTGGCCTTTTCGCTGCGCACCGATCTGATCGCCGCGTCGGTTTCAATCAGCTGGCCTTGGTCGGACGCGAGCGCCGCCTCGATCCTTTTCCAGCTCTTCCTTGGCGTTATAAAGATCGATCTTGGTGCCAACGTTGAGGTCGATCGCCTGCTGCCTGGTCGAGACGCGCTGGTTTAAGGTCTCCATCAGCTTGTTTTGGAAAGCGATGCTCATGTTGAGGCGCTTTTGGGTCGCCAGCTTTTCCGCCATCTGCCTGTCGAGCGCCTTCAGCGCGTCGGAGAGCTGACCGAGATCCGCGCGCAGCACCGCTTCTTCCCGCAACTGGAACTGTTCGGGCAAAGCCCCGTCCCAGGCGATCTTCAATTCGGCCTGGCCGGCGAGACTTTCGACCGAGCCGGAGTCCGCCCCCGGCGGAGCATCATCCTTGCCGCGCGCGTCAAGACGGTCCTGCGCAGTCTGAACCTCGATCTCAGCGGCTCGCACGGCGTTGATCGCGTAACGGCGCCGTGCGATCTCGGCCAGACTCGCGTTGAGCGTATTCCGCGCGCTCAACGCGTCGGCGTCGGCCTCCGCCGGATCCAGCTCCAAGAGCAGGTCTCCGGCCTTGACGATCTGGCCTCTCTCGACGTGGATCGCAGCGACCTTGCCCGGATCAAGCGGCTCGATCACCTTGGCGTAGCCAGCTGTCTCGATCTTGCCCGGGGCTGTCGCATGGACGTCCAGCCGGCCGAAATACGACCACACCAGCGCCGCCAGCGCGAAGGCGCTAATCGTCGCCATCAACGCGATCGGCAGCGGAGGGGGCGGAGTTTCGAGGATTTCGAGCGCGGCCGGCAGGAATTCGCGATCGCGCCCCGTAATCACGGGAGGAAGCGGCCGCGAAGGCCGGGGCTGAGGCGGGGGAGCCGCTGGCGGCGCAGCGCGTTCGTTCATGCTGGCGCCCTCATATGGTCGGACTGCAGCGCCCAAAGACGCGCATAGAGTCCGTCCTCGCGACGGAGGAGCTCTTCATGCCCGCCGACCTCGACGATCTCGCCTCTTAGCATTCCCACGATCCGGGAGCAGGGGCGAACCGCCGCCAGGCGATGAGCGATGATGATGACGGTGCGCCCGCGCACGATCGAACGCATGTTGTCCTGAATGATCCGTTCGCTCTCATAGTCGAGCGCAGAGGTCGCCTCATCCAGAATGAGAACGCGGGGATTTGTCACGAGCGCCCGCGCAATCGCGATACGCTGACGCTGGCCGCCCGAAAGATTGGCGCCACGTTCTTCGATCATCGTGTCGTAGCCTTGCGGCAACTGAGCGATGAATTCGTCTGCGCCAGCGAGTCGAGCCGCCTGCATCACCATCACACGCGGCATGGCGGGGTCGCCAAGCGCTATGTTCTCGTGGATGGTGCGGTTGAAAAGAAGGTTCTCCTGCAGCACGACCCCGATCTGCCGGCGCAGCCAGCCGGGATCGAGCTGGGCAATGTCCACGCCATCGAGCATCACCTGACCCGATTGAGGACTATACAGGCGCTGGACGAGCTTCGTGAGGGTGGACTTGCCAGATCCTGACGGGCCGACGACGCCAATCACCTCCCCGGGCTCGATCGACAGCGAAACTTTTCGTAGCGCGTCCGCCGCGTCGGGTCGGTACCGCATCGTCACGTCGCGAAACTCGATCGCGCCCCGCAGGGGCGGCAAGGTCAGAAGGTTCTGCGGGACCGGCTCGGGCGGCGCGTTGAGGATGTCGCCCAGACGCGCGACAGACACCTGCACCTGCTGAAAATCCTGCCACAGTTGCGACAGCCGCAGAATCGGCTGCACCACCTGGCTCGCGATCATGTTGAAGGCGATGAGTTCGCCGACCGTCATCGTCCCTTCGATCACCGATTGCGCGCCGACAAACAGGATCAACGCAGTCGTGATCTTGCTCACATACTGGATGAGGTTCTGCCCGAGCGCTCCTGAAACGCCGGCGTCGAAGGAGGTGCGGACGTAAGCCGCCAGCCGCTCCTCCCATTGCGCCTGCATCATTGGCTCGACGCTCGCCGCCTTGAGGGTCTGAGCGCCGACAATCGACTCGACCAGGAACTGCTGCGACCGGGCGCCGCGGTTGAACTTCTCGTTGATCTGTTCGCGGAGCACCGGCCGAATGAGACTGGCGATGACGACATAGACCGGTATCGAAGCCAGGACGACCAGGGTCAGCTTCACCGAATAGATGAACATCACGACGAAAAAGATCAGCGTGAAGACAAGATCGAGTAACGAGGTCAGGCCCTGTCCGGTCAGAAAGCTCCGGATCGTCTCGAGCTCGCGCATGCGAGCGACCGTCTGCCCGGCCGGGCGGGTCTCAAAATAGGCAAGGGGGAGACGAAAGAGATGATGGAACAGCCGCCGGCCCAGTTCGACATCGATCCGATTGGTGGTGTGGCTCAGCGTATAGGTGCGTAGGAACTGGAGGATGGTCTCGAACAAGCCCAGGGTCACCATGCCGATCACCAGCACGATCAGCGTCGAGACGCCTTTGTGAACCAGCACTTTGTCGACGACCAGCTGGAAAAAGATAGGCGTCGCCAGAGCGAACAATTGCACGAACAGCGACGCGACGAGCACATGGGCGAGCGAGCGGCGGTAACGTAGAATCGAGGGCCAGAACCAGCGGAACCCGAATGTGGTGGGATCGACCCCCACCCCGCGAAATCGGCGCGTGATCAGGATCAGTTCGCCTGAAGACAGCGCCGCTATGTCCTCCAGCGACAACTCTTGCGCTGTCCGGGCGATTGGATCGACCAGCCTCGCCATTCCCTTGGTCGAACCCGCGCCCAGGACGGCGAAACCACCATCCTTTAGACTTAGGATAGCCGGAAAAGGAATGGCGCCGAGACGCTTGGCGGTCACCCCGCGAAGGATGCGCGACTTCAGTTGAAGGACATTCGCGCCGCGAACGACATCCTCAGCCTGCGCCTTGCGGCCGGTCAGAGCGAGTTGATGTCTCAGCTGCATCGGATCGCCGGCGATACGGTAGTAACCCGCCACCAACGAAAGCCCACACAGCCCGAGTCCAACAATTGCGTCGGCGCCGGAGATCCCATCTCGCTCTTGCCCATCGGAAGGATTTATCCAAATTATATCGTTATTCTCTATCTTCGTGCAACCACAATCGTCTTATATGATTTCGAAGTTGTCGCCTTCATAATGGCGTAGCGACAATTTGTCACATTAAACAACGGCAAGATGTCAAGCGCGGTGTCGATCTTTACGTTCGCGGCCTAGGCTCAGGACCTATTAAAGTTCTTGCTTGGGTGCGGAATGGCTGATTTATAGGCGGAGGTTGGGAGGCTTCGCCATGGCTGATTTGTTTTTGCTGTCGCGGGTTCAGATGCGTCGGATTGAACGGTATTTTCCACTCTCGCATGGGATTGCGCGGGTGGACGATCGGCGGATCGTCAGCGCGATCGTCTTTGTGATCAAGAACGGGCTGCGTTGGCGCGACGCTCCGCGCGACTATGGCCCGCACAAGACAATCTACAATCGGTTTGTTCGCTGGAGCCGCCTCGGCGTGTTCAACAAGATTTTCGCCGAACTGGCGGCCAAGGGCGGCAAACCGGAGCGGATCATGATCGACGCCACGCATCTAAAGGCGCACCGCACGGCTGCAAGCCTTTTAAAAAAGGGCCTGTTCCCCGACGTATCGGGCGCACCAAAGGCGGCCTGAACTCCAAGCTGCACGCGGTTTGCGACAGCCGTGGGCGCCCGCTTGTCATGCTCTTAAGCGAGGGGCAGATGAGTGACTACAAGGGCGCGGCGCTGATGTTGCCCGCCCTGCCCAAGGCCAAGGAGCTTCTCGCCGACAAGGGCTACGACGCGGATTGGTTCCGCGCCGCCCTCGCAAAGCGCGGCATCGCCGTCTGCATCCCATCGAAATCCAATCGGAAGGTCGCCATCCCCTATGACGCCCTCCTCTACAAGCAGCGCCACAGGATCGAAAATATGTTCGGACAGCTCAAAGATTGGCGGCGCATCCACACCCGATACGACCGCTGCGCCCATACCTACTTGTCGGCAATCTGTATCGCCGCAGCCGTCGCCTTTTGGCTCTGATCAATGAGTCCTGAGCCTAGGTTTGCCTTTTGCGCCAAGTTCGGTTTCGAATAGCAGGGCCGACGATCAAAAATCGACGGCGCCGTCGTAGGGCGTTGCCGTGACTTGGGTCGGTGACCTTGGGCGACAGCGTCTGATTTTTCATCTTTCGCCGACGCCCACCACGGCGGAGACGCAGGATTATCCCCTGCTGATTCTGCGGCCTGCCAAAGCGCCCGGCCGACCTGCGTGACATCCGTCGGTTAAATTGATCCAAACTGTCGATTGTGTGATCCAGATCACAGCGAAGGCGAATAATTTTGTGACTGGGTGGTGGCGTTTGTATCGATGCATTGGGCGTAAAGCTAAGACTGTCGGTCGCTCCCTGCCGCTCTCCGCCGAAGCATCGCGGTTTTTTTGTTGAGCAAAAAAAGTTTCTAAAAAGTTCTGGCAGAGGATTCTCATCATGCCTCAAGGATTCCATCGATACGTATGGGGCGCAGCCGTCCGCAGGTTACGGCCGATCTCGGATTTCTCGCAGAGCTCGCCGGCACTTGGGAAGGCTTTGGTTTCAACCTCATTGGGCGGCCGGATAAGGAGGGGGGCTCACCTGTCTTCCTGGAACTGAACCAGACTTTCGAGACGCTGAGTTTCACGCCGATTTCCTCGACGATCCCGAACCGCGGCTTCGCCGTCGATGACATCGAGCTTTTCGGCTTGACCTATCTTCAGAAAATTACCGACACGGTGACGGGCGGCGCACTGCACATCGAGCCCGGCATCTGGATTCATGTGCCGTCGCAAGATAACGGGTGCGTCCAGAGCGTCGCCAGAATGGGAAACATACCACACGGCAATTCCCTGCTTGCGCAAGGCTCGGCAATCAAGCTGGATCCGTTTGACGGAAATCCGTTCGATCCCGACAAACTCGCTGCGGTGAACACTGCGCCCTTTCCCGTTGAAGACGCCTTCCCGCTGACGGCGACGCCCCCTGGAACAGGTAAGGGGATGCCTGTGCCGGGCACGCTTTCCGGATTCCCTCCTTACGATCTCTTTAACCTCACGCCAGCGTCGGTAAACTTTCGGACGCCCGCAGGAAACGCCCCTCCCATCGCGTTGCCTACGACGATCCTCGGCGTTCCGATGCAGGACGTCATTCTCGATCCGACCAAACTTCTGACCGCTGCTCTCTCTGGCCAAACGATTTCCAGCATGGTCGTGATCAACATCGCCACGGTCCCCAGTCTGCTGCAGCAGCAGCCGATCCCGAGCAGCGGAGTGCGGCCGCCGCCCAAAGACATCCTTGAGAATGTCCAGGGGGCCGGCGGGGGAATCGAAAATATCCCGTTCCTGCAAACCAATGCCGACGCCGCAACCATGTTCGCAACGTTCTGGATCGAAGAAATCTCAGCGCCGACCCAGTTCCTGCAGCTCCAATATGTTCAAACTGTTTTTCTGAACTTTCCTGTTCTTGGACCGAATCCGGTCAACAATTTGACTTGGCCGCACGTTTCTGTCGCGACTCTGCAGAAGACCTTTGGCGGGCAATAGTTGTGACGTGGGTTATTTAGCTTTCTTTGTGCCGCTGTCTAGAGACTATGGTTGTTGACGTTATGCAATCTAGGCGAGAAAAGTAGGTATCATGCACGCAAGATCACATCAGCCGAATTGAAGAAATATGACATAGCTAATCCTGTTTAATCTCTTGTTACATGTTCAGGGCGAGGTTCGCCCGCAGCGATTGGAGATGTGTCATGCCAGGTGGTAATTGGGATTATTATCAGAATATTAACTACGGCACGTCTCGGGTCGAGTGGCCGCAGGGTCCGATGGAACTCGACAAAGGCTTTGAACCCAGATGGGTCGAGGCTTGGGTTGTGCAGAGCAGCACGGGGGTCGTCGCGACGAGCGGCACGGGCGCCAGTCAACGCACCTCTCAGACGGCGGGTTGGCAGCCGGGGTATACTCACTGGACTGCAGACGGCATTCCGCCGGGGTGGGTCAACGGGAGCTTCCAGCCCGGGCTGGCATTGGGCATTGGCCTCATAGCTTCACACAACAACGCTACAGGGACCGACGACTTCGATTATTGGGTTCGGATAGTCGAACTGTATTAGCGGTTCGCTGTAATTGGCGAGCGAGGGGTGAATGGAGGGATGAAAATGGTCGACGACAAAGAATTTCTTGAGCGTTACAAGAAGGAAACGCTCTTCCTTAAGAATTTGCAAACTAAGGTCAACAAGGCGGTCACGGAAGCCGACGACGTGATCAACAGAATGGAGAACGGGGAATCCAAGGAGCACATATTTGGCTCCGTCCCGTCGAAGCAAGGTCAGGCGGCGCAGGGTGGCAAGGATCATCAGTAGAGGCGACCCAAGGGAAGCTTTCAGCTCCGCCGATGGTCCGGTGACGCTGGCATATCACGGAGCTGACAGCTCACCGACAGGGTGTCGAGCCCTGCACGTCGCGTGCCCGCCGGGCGCTGTCACGTCTTGGCGAGTTTGCCTAAGCGGAGTCGGGTCGCGGCCGTGGCGACCACGTTTCCCTTCAGCTCGTAGAGATGCAGCGCTCCGGACGCAGCGGCGACCGCGTCGTCGCATCGGCGGGAGGCCTCGAGCACGTGCGACAGGTCGACCAGTGCATCCGCCCGGTGGTTAACAAAGTCTGTCGATTCGGCGCGCATTACGGCTTCGCGAGCGAGTTTCTCGGCCTCCTCGACAAGCTGGCGCCTCGCTAGCACCTGCGCACGAACGCCGCGCCAAAGGATCTGCGAGAGCACGTCGCTATTCGCGGCCAGTTGAGCGCTCATCTTCGCAAGATCATCGGCCTCCTCATCGCGACCTTGTTCGAGAACCGCTCGACCGAGGAAGGCGGCGATTGTCGATAGGAACCATCGTTCGCCCATCTCCTCGAGCGCGCGATATCCGTTACGCAGGCTCCACTCGGCAGCAGCCGGGTTCCCTGCGACTAGCTCGATGACGGCTTCGTTCTGGGAGGTCGCTGCGTTGAGCGTGAGCCCTAAGTCGGCGTAGACTGCATTGCTCGTTGCAAGCAACTGTCTAGCGAGGTCAAAGCGGCCAACCATCGCGTGCAGACCGCCCAGGTGACGTAGGATCGCCGCGTCGGACTCCGGGCTCTCGCGGACCTCCTCGCGCATTGCCTCGCAACGGCGAATGCCTTCGCTTGCAGGCGTCGGACCGAACCAGAGCGAGGACGCAATCCAAGTCAGGATCTCGTTGTGCAGATGCCGATCCCCTGCCATGCGAGCATGCGCGGCCGCGCGTCGCCACGCTTCGCCTGCCGCCTCTGCGCGCGCCTCGTTCCAGTAAATCAACGCTTCGAGCCGCCGTGCGCGGCACAGGCCGAGATCATCCTTGAGGCGCTCGAAGACCGGGATCACCGTAACGCGACGCACGCGCCGCCTCCTTCATCCCGTCCTCTTCGACGTGGAGGAGCCGGAGGAACTGCCGCTGGACGAGCACATGCGACGCCAACGCGGTCGTCGTCGGCGGCGGCAGTCAGCCGCTCCGCCTCGTCGAGCACTTGCGCGGCATCGGTCAGTCGGCCGCTCTCGATCAGCGCCGCACCGAGCTCGGCGAGCACCGCGATCCGCTGTGGATCATCGGTGGGAAGGAGCCTGGAAACCCGCTCGAGCAGGCTGATCGCCGCCGGCAGGTCGCTGCGGACAAGCGCCCGCCGCCCGGCTGCTTCGAGCCGTTCGGACGCCCGGGCGGCAAGCGACGCCGCAAGCACGTCGCGCGGACCGAGCGCGATACGGTATTGAAAGGCCTGTTCGAGATGATAGCCGACGATCTCCTCGAACTCGCGTAGCCGGTCTGCGGCCGTTAGCTCGAGCCAAGCGGCGAAGCGTTCGTGCAGGTCGGCGCGCGCGTTCTTCGGCACGGAGCGATACGCGGCGTCGCGGATCAGGACGTGACGAAAGCGATAGGCGTTCTCGCCGGCGAAGGACGGCGCCTCCGGGCGGATCAGATCCCGGCGGACGAGCGCGAGCAAGCCGTCCTCGAGTGCGTCGAGCGCGGGGCGGGCGAGCTCACTGACGGCGCTCCGATGGAAGACTGCGCCCTCGACTGCTGCGGCGGTCAGGATGGCGCGCTCGAGGGACGGCAGACCCTCGAGGCGGGCAGCGAGAAGCGCGTTAATTGTCGACGGGACGGGCAGCTCGGAGAGATCCGAGCGCGCGACCCAGCCCTCCTCATTGCGCCTGAGCAGCTCTTCATCAACGAGCATTGCCACGAGCTCTTCCGTGAACAGCGGGTTACCGTCGACGGCGCGAGTGATCCTCGACTCGACCGCGGGTGATAGCGGGAGTCGGTCGAGCAGATTTGAGATCATTTCGCGGGATTCCGCTTCACTCAGCGGTTCAAGCGCGATCGTCGTCGCGTTTGGCTTCCCGCTTCCCCAACCGGGCCTCGTATCGAGCAATTCTGGTCGTGCCGTGCCGACGACCATTATGGGGTAACCGTGCGAGAAATCGACGAGATGCTCGATCAGGTCCAGGAATGTCGACTCGGCCCAGTGGAGGTCGTCCACCACGATCACCAGCGGTCGTTCTCGCGCCAACACCTCGAAAAGTCGCCGGACGGCCCAGAAAGTCTCCTCGCGGGTGCCTGGTTCTCCCTCTCCGAACCCGAGCAACTCAGCTACGCGCTCGGCGATGAGTTTGGCCTTGTCGTGTCCAGCGAGGATCTCTGCAATCGCCGCCACGGATTGCTTGCCGGGGTCCCCGCCCGCCGCCCGCGTGATCTCCCGGACAATGTCCGCAAGCGGCCAATAGGTAATGCCCTCGCCGTAGGGCAGGCACCGGCCGTGCGCGACAATCGTCTCGCTTGGAAGGCTTCCGGCGACTTCCGAAACAAGCCGCGATTTTCCTACCCCCGCCTCGCCCAGCACGGTCAACAGGTGGCAGGTTCTAGTGCTGACCAAGTCGCCAAAAATGGTCTCGATCATCGCGCGCTGGCGCTTGCGTCCGACGAACTGCGCCTCGAAGCGGCGTTGAAAGCCGGTGGCGCGGGCAATGACGTTCACCACGATAATGGCAGGGAACGTCTCGCCGTGCTTGAGCGCGCGCGGGCTGCCAGACTCCACAACAACGGCGCGGCGCACCAGCTTATGGGTTGCCTCTCCAATCAGGATTTCGTTGGGAGCCGCAGCCTCCTGGAGACGCTTGGCGACACGCACAGCCTCGCCAGTGACGAATCGATGTCCCTGTCTGTTGACGCCAGTAAAGACCTCCCCAGTGTTGAGGCCAATCCGATGAGCCAGTTGAACGCCCCAAACCGTCTCAAGCTCATGGTTCAGTGTCGCAAGCGTATCGCGCATCTCGACAGCGGCGGATACAGCCCGCAGGGCGTCATCCTCGTGAAGCGTCGGCACGCCAAACACGGCCATGATGTCGTCACCGGCGGACCCCTCCACTGTCCCACCGTGCCGCTGGATAATGGAGTTCATTTCGTCAAAGTAGCGGGCGAGTAGGTTCCGGAGCGCCTCCGGATCGAGGGTGAGGCTAAGGCGTGAGGAATCTACGATGTCGGCGAAGAGAATTGTTATCGTCTTCCGAACGTCTTGTGCCGGCTTTTGCTCCGGCTCAGGCCCGGCCATCACAATGTCCTCGGCTCCGGTATGACTTCGAACTCGGGCGCCTGATCGCCACCATTCCTCCAACTCACGCTGCTTCGGCGCCGGCCGGCTTTCAAGTTTGCCATAGGCTCCGGGATGTTAAACTCCGTGTGTGCATTGGACTTGTTCGAGGGCTCGGGTATGTTAGCACCTGTTCACGTCGCGCTCTAGGGCACGCATGACTGAAAGAAGGGCTGCCACAGCAGGCGATTTCGCAAGAGGACACGGACGAGCGCGCGACAGGCCGAACGGGCAAAAGCCCGCGCCAGTAATGACTTCGCAAGGGAGATGCGCCGATGAAGAATTTCTCAGCCGTGATCGTCCTGGCAACTCTTCGTTACAGGAACCGCCCTTGCGCCAGCTAGCGCTGCGGCGGACGACCGCGCCGCCCTGATGTCGCAGCACCGCGGCGGCACCATCCGCGCAGTCGCCAAGGCGGCAGGCGGCACGATGGATCCGCAAATCAATTACACGCTGCAATACTGGCAGCTTTACCAGGCGATCTACGACGGCCTGGTTGCTTTCAAGAAGGGGCAGGGCACAGAGGGCTTTAAGGTGGTGGCCGACCTAGCTGAGGAGATGCCTGCCCCGCAAGACGATGGCAAGACCTACGTTTTCAAGCTGCGCAAGGGCGTCAAGTTCTCGAACGGCGACCCTGTAACGGTCAAGGACGTGGTCGCCTCCTTCCAGCGCATCTTCAAGATTAGCGGTCCGACGGCCGGCACATTCTACAACGGCATTGTCGGCGCGGACGCCTGCATCAAGACGCCAGCGAGCTGCACGCTCGATGGAGGCGTGGTCGGAGATGAAGCGGCTGGCACGATCACCTTCCACCTCACGCAGGCCGACCCGGAGTTCATGTACAAGCTGGCCGTGCCACACGCCTCGATCCTGCCAGCGGCGACGCCGGCCAAGGACATGGGCACAGACATCATCCCTGGCACCGGCGCCTACACGATCGAGAGCTACAATCCGAACGAGCGCATCGACATCGTGCGCAATCCCCACTTCAAAGAATGGAGCGCCGACGCCCAGCCGGATGCTTTCGCCGATGAGATCTCCTACGAATTCGGTCTGACGGAGGTAAGACGCCATTACCGCGATCCAGAACGGTGACGCCGACTGGATGTTTGACCCGCCGCCGCCTGATCGCCTCGCTGAGATCAGCAAGAACGCACGACCAGCTGCACGTGAACCCGCTGACGGCGGTTTGGTATGCGCCGCTCAACGTCAACCTGCCGCCGTTCAACGACGTGCGGGTGCGCCAGGCGCTGAACTATGCGGTCAACCGCGACGAGCTTGTCACCCTCTTCGGCGGGCGCAAGTCTTGCTGCGCCCGTCTGTCAAATCCTGCCACCGGGCTTCCCCGGGCACGTCGACAGCTGTCTATACACTGCTGATCCGGGCACGACCTGGTCGGCGCCGGACCTAGACAAGGCGAAAAAGCTGGTCGAGGAGTCCGGAACAAAGGGCCAGGAGGTGGCGATCATTACCGACGACTCCGACGTTTCCAAGAGCGTGGGAACTTACATTCAAGGCGTGCTAAAAGATCTCGGTTACGAGGCCTCCGTCAAATCAATGTCGTCGGACATCCAGTTCACCTACATCCAGAACACCAACAACAAGGTGCAGATCAGCATTGCGCAATGGTACCAGGATTATCCTGCGGCTTCCGACTTCCTGAACGTGCTGTTGAGTTGTGACAGCTTCCATCCCGGCAGCGACTCCTCGATCAACATCGGTGGAATGTGCGACAAGGATCTCGACGAGCGCATGCACAGGGCGCTCAAGCTGGCATTGACCGACCCGGACGGCGCCAACGTCGAATGGGCCAAGATTGATCAAGGCCTACATGGAGAAGGCGCCATGGGCGCCGCTCTTCACACCCAAGCACGTCGACTTCGTTTCCAAGCGTCTGGGCAACTTCACCTTCTCCAACCAATTCTACTGGCTCCCGGCTCTCTCCTGGGTGAAGTGAGCCTGCCGTGATCAGCGGAGGTGCGTCGCCGAAGGCGCTCGCACAGCCGGAGACGTCGGCCGCGGGTGAAGGTCTCGGAGCTTCGGTCGCTGGTCGTCCCGCCGGGCCCTGGCGGCAGGCCCTTCAGGCGCTTGCGCCGGGACCGAACCTCGCTTGGAGCCGGCGTTGTGCTCCTGGTAATCCTCGTCGCCTGCCTGGCGGCGCCCCTCTACGCTTCCCTGGTGTCGCAGACGGACCCGTTCCGCTCCAACCTCAGCGGCAAGATCATGATCGGCGGCAAGCGCGTCGCGGTCATGCAGCCTTCAACCGAGGGCCGCGGCCTCGGCGTGACGCCGATTGGGCCGACCTGGCGCGGCCCCTATTTGCTGGGCGCCGACGCGCAGGGCCGTGACGTGGCGGCTCGGCTGCTCTACGGCGGACGCAATTCGCTCATGATCGCCGGCTCCGCCACAGCGCTCTGCTTGATCCTGGCGGCAATCATCGGCGTCACCGCGGGATTTCTGGGCGGCGGCGTCGACATGGTGCTCTCACGCATCCTCGACGTGCTTTGGGCCTTTCCTGTCTATCTCCTCGCTATCTCACTCTCCATCGTCTTGATCAGCAAGCCGATCATCATCGGCTCGATCACGCATCGGCTCAGGAAGCTTGATGTTGCCGATCGTGATCATTGGCCTCGTCTACGTGCCCTATGTGGCGCGGCCGGTGCGTGGCCAGGTGCTGGCGCTGCGCAACAGCGAGTTCGTGCTCGCCTCCGTGGGTCTCGGCATGCCGACCTGGCGGATCTTGATGCGCGATATCCTGCCGAACGTCTCCACCACGCTGATCGTCTACATCCCGCTGATGATGGCGCTGAACATCACCACGGAGTCGGCGCTTTCCTTCCTGTCGGTGGGCGTGCAGTCGCCCGATGCAAGCTGGGGCACCATCATCCTGGACGGGCAGGGGCTCCTCTACACGCGTCCCGCCGTATCCCTGGCGCCAGGCTTTGCGATCGTGATCACCGTGCTGGCGCTCAATCTCCTGGGCGACAGCGTGCGCGACGCACTCGATCCCCGTGCCGGGCTGCGGCGGTGAACCCATGATCGCGGTCGTGGTAGCCCGCATCGCGCAAATGCTATTCGTCATGTTCGGCATCAGCGTGGTCGTGTTTTTGATCTTCTTCGCGACGCCTGGCGCCGATCCCTCAGCCCGTATCGCCGGCCGCAACGCCGCCCCGGAGACGCTTGAGGCGGTCCGAAAAGACTTCGGCCTCGATCGGCCGCTGCCGGTGCAGTACGCGCTCCTGATGAAACGCCTGTTCGTCACGGGCGATCTCACCTCCTTCGCCAATCGCGGCCAGCGCGTCATCCCTCAGATCATGGATGCGGCGCCGATCACGCTGGCGCTGGTGTCTAGGCGCCGCCGTGCTCTGGGTCGTCGGGGCGCTGGTTCTCGGCGTGGTCGCCGCGGCGTCCCGCGATACTTTCCTCGACAAAGGGTTGATGGGGCTTGCGCTCATCGGTGTGTCGATGCCGGTCTTCTGGTTCGGCGAGGTGATGAACCTGCTCTCGCAGAGTCGGCTGCACGACACCATCCTGTTCAGCTGGGTGCCGAGCCTGGGCTACAAGCCGCTTTCAGATGGCTTCGCGCCCTGGTTCAAGACGCTCGTCATCCCGTGGTTCACGCTGGCGGTGCTCTATATCGGGATCTATGCTCGGGTTCTGCGCGCCAATTTAGTTGAAACCTATCATGAGGACTTCATCCGCACGGCGCGGGCCAAGGGCCTCGGGCCCGCTGCGCATCATGCTCCGGCACGCCCTGCGCACCTCGCTGATCCCGTTTGTCACGATGTTCGGCCTCGATTTCGGCGCGCTGGTGGGCGGGGCGGCGCTGCTGACGGAGGTGGTCTTTGGTCTTAATGGTATAGGCCGGCTGACTTATGTCGCTCTTCAGAGCCTCGATCTGCCGGTGATACTCGCCACGGTCATCTACGCCTCGTTCTTTGTCGTAGCCGCCAATGCGCTTGTCGACATCGCCTACGCGGCCCTCGATCCCCGCGTGAGGAGCGGGCGATGAATGCAACATCCCAGAAGCCGGCCCCGCTGCTCGACGTCGCCGGGCTCACCGTATCGTTCGCGACGGAATGGGCATTGGTCCAGGTCGTCACCGATGTGTCGTTCAAAGTTGGCGAAGGTGAGATTGTCTCTATTGTGGGCGAATCCGGCTCGGGCAAAACCGTCGCGTTGCTGAGCATTCTCGGACTGACTGACCGCCGCAACACGGAGATCGAGGGTTCCGTGACCTTCCGCGGCCGGTCGTCTTCTTGACTTGCCAGAGCGGGAGATGCGCCGGATCCGCGGTCGCGAGATCGGCTTCATATCGCAGAATCCGATGACCGCACTGACGCCCGTGCACACGATCGGGTGGCAGATCGAGGAACAGATTCGCGTCCATCTGAACTTGTCGCGCGCAATTGCCCGCCGTCGCGCCACCGAATTGCTGGACGAGGTCGGCTTGCCCAATCCGGCAAAGGCGCTTGATCTCTATCCGCATCAGCTCTCCGGTGGCATGCGCCAGCGGGCCGTCATCGCCATGGCGCTATCATGCAATCCCTCGCTTCTTGTCGCCGACGAGCCGACGACGGCTCTCGATGTGACCGTGCAGGCGCAGGTGCTGGAACTGCTCCGCCGACTGCGCCTCGATTTCGGCTTGTCGATCATTCTCGTTACCCACGACATGGGCGTGGTGGGCGAGATGGCCGACCGCGTGCTGGTCATGTACGCTGGCCGTGTCGTCGAGCGGGCGCCGACGGACGTCGTTTTCGAGGACCCCTGGCACCCCTACACGTGGGGCCTCCTTGCCTCGATTCCGTCGCTGCATGGCGAACGCCCTGTGCGGCTGGCCTCCATTCCGGGCACGCCGCCGGCGTTTACCGCCTTGCCGAAAGGCTGCGGCTTCGCGCCGCGCTGCCGTTTTCGCTTTGAGCCATGCGCCGAAACCCCGCCTCGCCACGAAGACGGCGAGCACGCAGCGCTTTGTTTCATCGATCCAAGCGATCGCCCTCGCCTGCGCGAGCAGGTCCTTAATCCATCCTCTGATCGGGCGGCTTGAGCTAATGAGCGCAGATTCCACAGTCGTCCCCCTTGTCGAGGCGGAAGGGCTGACCAAACGCTACCTCGTCGACCGGACCATCATGCCGGGCGTCCGGCCGGGCGTTGTATGCGGTCGACGGCGTGTCGCTAACCGTTCGACCAAGGGAGACGCTGGGGCTGGTCGGCGAGTCCGGTTGCGGCAAGTCGACCCTCGGGTGCTGCCTCACGCGTCTCTACGACATCGATGACGGAACGTTGCGATTCGAAGGCGTGGACATCACGAAATCGTCGCGGCGGGAGCTCCGCCCGTTCCGCCGCCGCATGCAGATGATCTTTCAGGATCCTTCCGCCTCGCTGAACCCTCGTCGCCGGGTCGGTGATCTCATTGCCGAGCCGCTGCACGTCCACGCGATCCGCTCGCGTGCGGATATTCCCGCGCGGCTCAGGGAGCTGATGGATCTTGTCGGCCTGCCAGCGGGCTATTTGGAGCGCTATCCGCATGAATTTTCTGGCGGCCAGCGTCAGCGCATCGGCATTGCCCGCGCGCTCGCGATGGAGCCCAGCCTCATCGTTGCGGACGAGCCTGTCTCCGCCCTCGATGTCTCTGTCCAGGCACAGATCGTCAATCTGTTTACGGAGCTGCGCGAGCGCCTGTCACTCACCTACATCTTCATCGCGCATGACTTGGCCGTGGTGCGCCATGTCTCCACACGAACAGCCGTGATGTATCTCGGGTCCATCGTCGAAACAGGGCCGACCGATCTCATCTTTGACCGCCCGGCTCACCCTTATACCGAGGCTCTGCTCTCAGCCATTCCGGCGCCACGCGCCCGAGGGGCCGGGCCGAGCGAGCGCATTATCCTGAGGGGTGATCTGCCGAGCCCACTCGATCCGCCAGCTGGATGCAAGTTTTCAACACGCTGCCCAATCGTCGGCGAGCGTTGCCGCAGCGAGCGTCCACAGTTGCGGCCTTTGTCCGATGGTCGTAGCGTCGCATGTCACTTTCCTCGCCGGGCGAGCTGAGACGGTTAAGCGCGCTTAGGTTCCCACAGTTCCTTGCTGCCGCTGCATCAATCCTCAACGAGCTCGGCCTAAGAACCTCGCGGCGATTGTAGCGCAGCTAATAAAATTGCGACAACTCTTTTATTATTTTCGGATGAATTTGGAATTGTTAGCGATCCGATTTTGATGGCAAAACACGAGTAGTATTGATTCCAAGTCGCGGTGCCGGCATTCACGCCGTTGGAATGTGCGGATCTGGCGCGGGCTAGGTGTTTAGTCCCGGCATTTGCTGGAGCGGATTGAGTTTGAGTCTTTGCGGCTCTGAGGTCCAGGCTTTGCAGACGAACTCGTATGGAGGGAGGCCTTTGAGGGTCTTGAGTCTTCGCGCGAAATTATAGGCGGCGACGAAGTTTTGCAGGTGGGCTCGCAGTTGGTCGTGGGTCTCGTAGAAGTCGCGTTTGACGGTCGCGTCCTTGATGGTGCGGTTCATTCTTTCGACTTGCCCATTGGTCCACGGGGGCTTGGGCTTTGTCAGCCGATGATCGATGTCGTTCTGGGCGCAGGCGTATTCGAAGGCGTGCGCCCAAACGAGTTCTCCAGCCTCGAGGGCGCCCTTGATGTCGGGCGCGGCCGAACTCGTATGGCCTGGGGTGGTGAAGTGGGTTCCGTTGTCGGTGAGGACGGTATGGACCTTGTAAGGGACGGCGGCGGTCAGGCGGCGCAGGAAATCCCCTGCGGTGCGGCGCGCCACCTTCTCGTGCATCTCGACGAAGGCGAACTTCGACGTTCGGTCGATGGCGACGATGAGGGAGAGCTTGCCTTGCGCAGTTCGAACCTCGGCGATGTCGATATGGAAATAGCCGATCGGATAGGCCTTGAATTTGCGTTTGGCGGAGGCCTCGCCTTCGACCTGGGGCAACCGGGAGATCCCGTGGCGTTGCAGACACCGGTGAAGCGACGAGCGGGTCAGATGCGGGATGGTGGGCTGCAAGGCATAGAGGCAGTCGTCGAGCGGCAGCAAAGCATGCCTTCGGAAGGCAACGACGACGGCCTCTTCCTCTGCTGACAGGACTGTCGATCTGGGCTCCTTGGGTCCGGTCCGAAGATCAGAAACTGACTTCCGCGCCTTCCATCTTCGCCAAGATCAAAAGGCTTCGTCCGAAAAGCCGCGCCCCGAACCCTCGACGCCGTCTCCGACGCTCTCGCCAAAGCCCTCACCACCATCCCGCCAGACAAATGCGCAAACGATCTCACTGGCGAAGCTTATGCCTCAGCCTAAATGCTGATGGCTCTAAAAGGCCGCCGCCTTGCAGGCCGAAAGCGTCTCCGCGCCAGATTCGCAGCGTCCTTCACCGATTGCTCGACGCTCATGGAAGGCCTACAAATCACAAAGCACACACTGTTTAATCTGCGTAGTCCCACGTAATTGACTAGGATAGACAAAACTATACAAATAATTACCGCTACCGATGTGGTGGAGTGTGATCTAGATCACAGACGGCTTCGGAGTTTTCTGCTAACCCCTTCTCAGGGAATTGTGTTTGGCGCGGCGTTCGATTTCGTTAAGCGAGGTGAAGCGAATTTGACGCGTTTATTTTCAAGGACTGATCTCGCCCACGCCGTGGTGGCCGTCGGTAACTCACTACCGCGTTTGGGGGACGTTCAGTGCGACCCTGTGGGACCTAAAATGGTGCAGCATGCCGGGGCTGCAGATGCTGAGTTTCGCTCATCGCCCGCGCAGCGTTCTAGAGACATCATACAGCACGGCAGGGTTGATGATCTTGGCCGGAGCTGTGAGCGTCGACTGAATCCTCCCCAAATGTGTCAATTGATTTCTATGCCATCCTGCGCCATAAAGAAGGGTTCTCCGCTAAGGTTGGGGGTGAAGTCTTCACCGAGGTGGAAGACAGTGCGCGAACCGTCGGATACGGTTTTTCGTTGGGAGGGTTGGCGCTGAGACGGGGGAAGGCAACATTAGCCCCCAGAAAAAAGTAGGGAGACACGCTGGATGACGGTTGGCAGATTAACGCCGCGTATGCCGCCACGGTCAGTTTAAATCCAGCCGGCAGGGGGGACTGACGCCCATGAACAATTCAGTAATTTCCATGGGGGTGATTGACGAAAAAACATTCACCCGCGAATGTATTATCCGGTGCCTCCGGACGCTCGATGAGCGCTTCCGAATAGAAGCCTTTCCGACATGTGACGAGTGTCTTCAAACCGCGGAAGGTCAAGATCTCGTTCTTTATCACCTCAGGGAAGATCCCTCGCAGTGGGACAAAAATAGCCAGAAGCTAATTTCCTTTAGAAAATTGCTCAGTATTATCCCGGTGATCATTCTCTCTGATACCGAAAACAAGAATTTATTAGCAGAAATATTCGAAAGCGGAGCCCGTGGTTTTATCCCAACTGACAATACGACGCTCGAACAGATAATAGAGATTATCGGGCTTGTCTTCGTGGGGGGAGTATTTGTGCCTCTCAGCAGCTTGTCTCTGTCCAAGAACGGGGGAGACGTTCCAACAGCAGAGCTGGGCTCGAGCAATGAATTTACTCACAACGAACTGGCCGTACTCGATCGACTAAAGGTAGGCAAAGCCAACAAAATAATAGCGTACGAGCTGGGGTTAAGCGAGAGCACCGTGAAAGTTCATATCGGCAGGATCATGAAGAAGTTGAATGTTACAAATCGGACGCAAATCGTGTGCCGAGCCTATACTCTCGAAAATTTTCGGCCTTTGTCCTTGGTGGCAGGACCTTCGCCCGCCGGCGCCAGAGGCATGGTCGCGCCGGGGCCCTCTCTCCCGGACTATAATCCCGCTCTCCCGGACTATAATCTCGGGGGTTGGCTCGACGGGTGAAGTCTGCCTCATCGTAACCACCAGTTTGGCGGACTTGGCCCCACGGACGCATTGGAATGATCAGGCGAGTGACGGCGCGATAGCGCTAAACGCAGACCAGGGACCCGAGGCGCTTAATAGTGCGCCCCATGACCGTTTATAATTTGGTCGAAAAAGCTCGGTGAGACGATTAGCACGATAAGTGGATCTCTAATCGACGATGTTGACAGTACACCCAACAAACAAAATCAGCCTTCAGCCATGCGAACGATATACAGATTGCTCTCTTTATTGATAGCCATGCCAATTACTTCTTTAGGCATATAAGCCCGATAATCTCTATTATTTGTTCGGGTGCTGCATTGTCAGTTGGGATACAACCGAGGGCTCCGCTTTCGAATACTTGCGCCAACGAATTCTGGTCTTCGATATCAGAGAGAACGATCACCGGCACAATGCTGAGCAGTTGTCTAAAGGAGATTAGCTTCTGACTATTCTTGTCCCACTGTGAGGGATCTTCCCTTAGGTAATAAACAACGAGATCTTGATCTTCCACGGATTGAAGACACTCGTCACAAGTCGGAAAGCCTTTTATCCGGAGCCGGTCATCGAGCGTCTGCAGACTCTGGGTGATGCATTCACGGGTGAACCTTTTTTCGTCAATCAGCCCCATGGAAATCACCGCATTCCTCATCGGGCGTCAGTCGCTCCCTCCAGGCGGGGTCTAAACCGGCCATCGACCATTGACGGCCAGATCGGTACGATCCGATCGGCCATATCGAGCGTGGATCGCCGATGCGCCACGATCACACGAGAGATGGGGAGGAGGCGGACAGCCGTGTTGATCGCCCGCTCGTTCTCCTCATCGAGATGGCTAGTCGCTTCGTCGAGCAGCAAGATGCGCGGGGCACGATAGAGCGCGCGCGCCAGCACAATGCGCTGCATCTGCCCGCCCGAAAGCGAACTGCCCATATCGCCCACCAATGTCTCGTAGCCCATCGGCATGTGCAAGATCTCATTGTGTATGGCCGCAAGCTTCGCCACCTCGCGGATGCGGTCCGGATCGACCGACGGGCTAAAGCAGGCAATGTTCTCGGCAATCGAGCCGGCGAACAGGCGATCGTCCTGCAGCACGCACCCGATCTGCGCGCGATAGGCGTCGAACCCGATTGCCTGCAGTGGCACATCATCAATGAGCACTGCGCCAGCGGTGGGGCGCAGCAGGCCTGCGAGGATCTTGAGCACAGTCGTCTTCCCTGCCCCAGAAGCCCCGGCAAGCGCGACGCACTCGCCGGGCGCGACGTCGAGATTGAAACCAGAGACAATCTCGCGCTCGTTGTCACTGTAGCGGAAGCTGATCCCCCTCGCACTGAGCCCGACATTGCGGCTGAGGATCGTCGCGGCCGCAGCGGGCTGGCTGAAATCGCTCTGCTCCGGTTCTGCAAGCGCAATGTCTGCAATCCGCTCGCCATGCACCGTCATCGTGCCCAATCTCACGAGCGTGTCCAGCAGCCTGCCGACGCGGCCGAGAGAATTGATCCTTGTAAGCGAGGAAGGCCACCATCATGCCGACCGAGAGAGCGCCTCCCATGACCGCGCGGGCGCCAAAGTAGATGATGACTATGCGGTCCAGTCCGAACAGCAAGCTGCTTGACGATTCGCGAAGATCATGTCGATCTTGCCCACCCGCAAGTCGGCCGCCACCCGATCGACAAGGTAGTTGTTCCAGACGCCCTGGCGCCGATCACCAATGGCCAGCGCTTTGATGCTTGCCATCCCGCGCAGCGATTCGAGGAAATGAGAGTTCTCGTACGCAGCATAAACGACCGCTTCCTCGTTGGCCCGACGGTAGAGGCGGTAAGCCAAGCCGCGCATCAGTGCGTAGAGGCACGTGATCGCGATCGCGAACAGGGCGAGCGGCGGCTGGTAAAGCCACATCATTCCCACCAGCACGAACGTCATGGCGCCGTCGACCACCGGGGAGATCGAGGCGGTGGTTAGCGTCTGCTGGATCCTGTCGATCGAGATAAAGCGCGAGGCCACCTCGCCTGCATGCCGGCGTTCGAAGTAGCTGAGCGGTAACAGCACCAGGTGCCGAAACAAGCTCATCTTCCATTGCAATGTTAGACTCGAGCTCGCAACCATGATGGCCCAATTGCGCACAAAGTCGATCAGCGCGCGAAAGACGATCACCAGTCCGAGACCAAGCGCGATCAATGTCAACAGATCCTGGTCATTCGAGACGACAACCTCATCCAGGACCAACTGGAAGCCAATCGGGACGACTAGGCCCAGTGCCTCCAGCACCAACGACATCACGAGCACCTGGGTCGCTGCAGCGGCAAATCCATGGCTGCGCCGAAGCAGATCCCAGATCCGGACGCGGGCCCGTTCCGTCTTTCGCTCGAAACCATCGGTCGGCCACGCTTCGAGCACGACGCCGGTAAACCGCTTGCTGACTTCTTGCACCGGCACGGATCGTCGCCCGACAGCCGGGTCATGAATGACCATGCGGCGCCTGCCGACCGCGGTGAGCACGACGAAGTGGTTATGGTCCCAATGCAGCATGCATGGCAGGCGCAGCCGCTTTAGATGCGGCAGGTCGGCGCGCACCGCCCGAGTGGCGAGCCGCATCGTCGAGGCTATCCCGACCAGATCGTGCAGCGTGGTCCCGCGGACCGACACATTATGGCGCCGTCGCAGTGCAGGCAGGTCAACCCGGTGGCCGTAACGTCCCGCGATCATCGCGAGGCAGGCAAGGCCGCATTCGGCGGCCTCCGTCTGTAGAACGAGCGGGGTTTTGCGCAGTACAATCGTCGATGCTTGCAGCATGCGGTCGGTGAGTCGTCATGTGACTTTCCGTTTAGAGCCCATGGGCGGCGCGACCGATTTCGTAAAGCGGTTCGAGGATCCATTCGTAGAGCTTTCGGCGATCGAGCAGCGCGTAGGCCTCCACCCGCATGTTGGCAGGCAGCTTGCGTTCCTCGCCATAAACCCTAGCAAACTGGCTGTCGGGGGTGACGATAACGCGATAAAATGGCCCCGCCTGCTTGGTAGGCGCCTCCCCGCCCAGAAAGAGCTTTGCTTCCTCCGCACTGATCGCTGCGTCCGAGACGGCCGTTACCGTGCCCAAATACCCACCGAACTTCTGATAGGGAAAGGCGCTGTAACGCAGCAACACACGCCCGCCCTCGCGGATAAAGCCGACAGCGCTGCTCGGGGCCAGAAGCTCGGCCTGCATCGACGCATGGCTCGGCACGATCTTTAGCATCGGCGCGCCGGCGCTTACGGTCTGGCCCGGATGAGCGACAATCGATGTGACCACGCCATCATCCGGTGCGCGAATGTCGATCGAGCGATGGGCCTCGGCGTTCGCCAGTTTTTCATCGATCTCCAGCATCTTGCTTTTCAGCGCATCGTTCTCGTCGGCCCTGGTGTGTCGAGTGGTTGCGAGCTGGTATTGGGCCTCTTTCAGCTCACCTTGAGCGCGCATGTCGCTGCTTTGAAGATCCTGCAGTCTCGCCAGCGCCTGCATCCATTCTTGCCGGCGCGTGTTCAATTCGCTTACCGTGACTATATGCTTGCCAAATAATATGCTTGGATTGATTATAGTCATTGGCGACCTTGGTTACCAAACCTTGTTGAACATTGATCTGTTCTTCCGTCTGCGATTTTTGGCTCTTTAGAGTCTCAATCTTTTCAAGCAGCTCCCTTTCTGCCGTCTCGCTCATTTGGTTCTTGCGCTGGGTCTCCTGTACGAGCATCGCGCGCTCGCTGGTTTGCGCGTCAATGATCCGCTGTTGCGCGCCCCCATCCTTCGTGGCCGTGTCCAAGTCCAGGGTGTATAGCGAGTGCGCCCTTCTCAACGGCCTCGCCTTCCTGCACTGCAAGCCTTTCAACGCGGCCCGGTGACGGCGCGGATATCGCGACCACCCCCGTCGTCGGGAGGACTGCGCCTTCCATATCGACGCGCCGAGAGTAGCCGCCAAAGATCAGCAACGCCGCCGCCGCTGCCGCGAGCGCCACCGAAGAAAAAGTCGTGAAGACGACCGGAAGTCTTAGCGGCAACACTGCGCGGCCTTGCCACGCTAGCCCACGAGCCTCTAACGACTCCGGTCGGAACAGATTTCGTTGGGTGGTGGCTATGCCTGTTCGTGGCGTGGTGGCTATGTCTGTCATGACTTCTGCATCCCAGCCGGGTCCGCGCGACAGTTCTCTGGCAATTGCGATTTAAGAAAGATCCCTCCCGACGCCACCGCTGCCAGGAGGGACTCACCCCAGTTCTGAATCCGATCTAAAAACGTTATTTCACATCCCAATGTGAAGGCTGTTGTCAACGCCATTCTGAATGATAGTGGTGGGTGCACTCGTAATCGTGACCGTCTGGTGAACATTGACGCCCGAGCCAGCAGGACCAGACAGAGATGCTAAACGGGCTGCCCCCGGAAACCGCGTCAAGCTCTAGCTCTGTCAGTTCGACAGGTTCGCAAAGTAAGTGTTCCATTACGTACTCTCCCCTTTCTATCAACGAACAGGATTGCAGCCGGATACTCCTCCGGCAAAGGATCCCTCCCGGCAACCGCAGCTGCCGGGAGGGAATTTTACTTACGGTCCAGAGACGTGTGGACGCTGTTGTCGACGCTGTTTGATTGCGCGCGCAACGGAAGTATTGGCGAAAGCCGTGGCCACGCTCGCAGTAATTGGAGGAAGGAGTGCTGGCGCTGATGTTAATGCTGAAGGGTTGCCGCCGGACACGGCATCGAGCTCGCACGTCTGTCAGTTCAATAAGTTCGTACATATTTAATATCCTTTCTTACGGTCCAGTGATGTGGACGCTATTGTCGACGCTGTTCTGTTGGGCAACGGCGGAATTATTTGCGAAAGCCGCGGCCACGCTTGCACTGATTGAGGAGAGTGTGGCGCTGATGTTAATGCTGAACGGGTTGCCGCCAGACACGACATCGAGCTCCGACTCTGTCAGTTCAACAAGTTCGTACATCGCTAATGTCCTTTCTTACGGTCCAGTGATGTGGACGCTATTGTCGACGCTGTTCTGTTGCGCAACGGCGGAACTATTTGCGAAAGCCGCGGCCACGGTTGCACTGATTGAGGAGAGTGAGGCGCTGATGTTAATGCTGAAGGGATTGCCGCCAGACACGGCATCGAGCTCGCACTCTGTCAGTTCAATAAGTTCGTACATAGCTAATGTCCTCTCTGTGTTCGCAAGCTCTTCTGCGATCGGGCTACGCCCCCAAGCAGCGGCTCACAGTTTCTTATGGTACAGCTAAGGGAGGGGGCCTTACTAAAGGTCTTTTGGGTAAAAACGATCAACAACCGTCCGTTGCTAGTCGGCACTAAAGGATAGGAGGATCGAGCCGGAAGTGGAAAAGCGAGCCAAAAGTCCAACGAGGCGGAGCTCAACGTATCAAGCTTAAAGTCCAATGAAGCGAGCTGAACGTACAATGCCGTGAAGGTAGCGGGCGCAAATCGCCTAACCCACCTAACAAGGAAGCTCAGGTCAGACCGAAGAGCCCGCCCCTGGCCACCATCCCTTCAACCCTCGACGCGCCGTCTTCCGGGAGCGCCTAGGCTTCGCCGGCGAGGACATCGAACAGGCTCAATTCCGGTTGACGCTCAAGCGTGACATTCCGTCGTGATCACTATACCACGGATCCAGTCTCGTCTGAAGCTTGGTTGTCTGCGTATCCCCCATCGGGAGGTGAAGACAAAGATTCCCTTACTAGTCTGGGAGGGCAAAGAAATGACGCACGTTTTGATTGCCACACCAACTACGGGAGGAGTCGTCAAATCGCGCTTCGCCGCCACACTAGTTCAGGTCGTCCTGGCTGTGAAGAACGCCGGCTGGGACACAACCTTTGTGACGCTTGATAGCTGCTATGTATCTATAGCTAGAAACTACTTTGCCAATACGCTCCTGAGTCAGGTTCAATTCACCCATTTAGCTATGATTGACAGCGACATGGTTTTCGATGGCCATGTCGTCTGCCGCCTGATCCGCTCTGGTAAGCCAGTAGTCGCGGCTGCTTATCCGGCGCGGCGGATGAATTGGCAAGCTTTCGCGGTCGCGTCGCGGCACCCGGAGCTTTCTGAGGCCAACCGCTTTGCCTTGGCTTTGGATTACACCCTGGAGCCTGCGTCTGAGCCAGGAACCCGTCAAGTAAAGGTGACCGACGGCATGTGTCGCGTGAACCGTATCGCACTAGGCTGTTCTGTAATCGAGCGCGGCGCCTTCGAGAGCCTGATCGCCGCTGGGATGGCACGGTCACTGCCAGATGACACAGCGGAGAGGATTGGTTTTAAGGGCCCGTTTTACGATTTCTTCAGTGAGATGACCCGCGAAGATGGCGCTCTGATAGGTGAAGATTTCTCGTTCTGTAAACGTTGGCACCGCACGCCTGGAAACGAGATTTGGGCCATCATTGACGAGTCGATTGGCCACGTAGGCGATATGATCTATGGCGCGCCCTATTTAAATCGCCTCCGTGAAAGGACGGCCTGATCTGGGATTTAAGCAAGCACGTGAAGGCCTCAGTCTTTTTTTGAAGGGCATGGCTCCTCAGCTTAAAGCCGACTAGTTACTCGCGCTCGTCTAGCCGATATTGCTATGACTGCCGCCAGCCCACAATCTACGGAGCTTGCTTTATGCCGCAGGCCAGCATTATCACCCCGACCTTTAATCGTCAGACATTCTTACCGGCGCTCTGGGAATGCGTCGGTGCTCAGTCTGTCCAAGACATTGAATGGCTCGTTCACGATCACAGTCCGCAACGTGCGGCACTGTTCGACGCAATCAACGACCCGCGCGTTAGATACGTGCATGTACCTCAGGAGATGAGTATTGGCGCCAAGCGCAACTACTTGTGCGATGCAGCGAATGGGGAAGTGATTGTGCATTTCGACGACGATGATTTTTACGCGCCGCACTACGTCGAAAGCATGCTTTCGCTCATGCGCGATCAAAACGCAGACATTGTGAAACTGTTCGGGTTTTTTCTCTACCAACCAAAGCACAAAGTATTCGCATATTGGGACCTTGAGAGGGATTTCCCGCTACATTTCCGGCTCTCGCCGGCCGACCTGCCTTCGGCCATGTCGAACAACGGTCAAATGCCTGGCAGATGGGGTTACGGCTTCTCCTATGTATTCCATCGTAAAGTTTGGCAAGCAGTTCAATTTCCCGATCAAAATCATGGAGAAGACTCGGTCTTTGCTAACACTGCTGTCCACCAACTAAAGTTCAGGTCTGCAGGAATGCAGGATGCTACCCGCTCGTGCCTCCACATCATCCACGCTAGCAACACCTCAATAGCATTTCCGCAGCAGATTTTGCCGGCAAAAAGTCTCCCAATCCTGTTTCCGAAGTTCCATAGCTGACGGGTGGGCCATGCAGCAGGGAATGTCTGCTCGGGGTCGAGGAGGTGTAAAAACGTGAGTGCTGGTGCACATCACAGCAGGTGGCCCTAGAAACTGAGGGCGACGGATTGCCCTGCCCTCACGGAGAGCTTCATTCGCGTCAGGGTGCCGCCCAACGACGTATTTCTCGCCCCGACCACCGTCCGCTGAGGAAGACCGGCTCAGGATAGGCCTCCGAACGCATCCCTCCGCGTCGCCACGCCTGCGTCGGGCTTCTGCTAAATCGCCAAGAAGGCGGGATGCGCTGGCGTTTCGCACCGCGTTGCCCTGATTTCCGCGGCGCGGTCGGTTACTCCGGGTTTTGCCGAGCAAATATGTCTCGAGGCTCTGGACATCGAAGGCCAGCCAAGACCAAGCGGTGAACTCAAGGTATCGAGCTTAAAGTCTAATGAAGCGAGCCTAACGTATAATGCCGCGAAAGCAGCGCCGTAAATTGTCAACCATCTTGGACGACGTCATCAAGTAAGCTATTGAATGGACAGGTAAATTATAGCGATCGGAGCCTCGGCGCTACGGTCAGCGGACGGCCGGCCACTCCGGGTTTTGCCGAGCGGATGTTGCTTCACCAATATGGACATTTTTACCCGAATTCGTAACATCGGTATGCCAAAACGGAGAAATGAAGAGAACAGACAAGGGGGACTACAGATGGCGGCTAAGCATGCAATGTTTGGATCGGTCGTCGCAGTGGCCGTTTTTTCAGCGGTCTGTCGAAGCACCGTCGCCTTAGCCGCAATATGTCCCGAAGCGAGCAGTGGAGCGGTCTTCTCCTGCACGCCAAACGTTCAGCCGATCAACGTCTTTATTTACGACGCCCCTGTAACGACGATATACAACGTCGTCGACAACAGCGTTGCTGTGCAGGAGATACACGGTGGGTCGGGGGAAACGCCGATAAACGTCATTGCCAGCGCGCCCACGACCATCATTCACAATCTGGTCGAAAACACTATTAATGTGCACATACTCGGCCCTTCTGACACATTGGTCACCGGTTCTATCAATGGCAACCCCATAACGACGATCGATAGTGCTGTCGACGACAGCGTCAACTTCGTTGACCTGACTCCCGAGCCACACCCCCCTACGATCAATTACATCGAGAGCTCGCCGACAACACTAACTTACGATCTCGTTGACAATGGTATCAATGTCACGACCGGCCCGCAAGACGCCCTTTCATCTTCACAGAGCGCAGTCTTGCTCACCCCTACATCGCAGTCCATCGTTATTGATAACGAACCAGTAACAAACCTTTTGAACCTCGTTGATAACAGCTTTAGTCTCGTTGAGACGATGACCACGCTAACTGGAACCATGGTGACCGTTGTCAACAACATTCCTACAACAAATATCTTTAATGTCGTCGACAATACAATTGACCTCTGGTTAAGCGATCCGCTAGGTATACCAATAGCTCTCTTTATTGATAGCATGCCAAACACGTTAATTGCCAATCTGGTTGACAATAGCGTGAATGTTACGGTTGTGCCGGAGCCCAGCACGTGGTCATTGCTCGCGCTAGGCTTCTGTGCCTTTGGGCTCCTCCGAAGAGCAACCAGCAGGCGAGCCAAACTACGGGCGCCGAGGCGGGCGGGGGACTTTGCTGCGTCGACAACATGAAGAGGTCGGACGTATTTATTAGCTGACCTTCATCGACAGCCACGCCAAAACCGCCTTACAACCTCTATGACCCGAAGACGCCATGCATCGCTGTTAGGAACGACCAT
>CAVYPD010000002.1:0-223558 GCA_963770275.1 uncultured Alphaproteobacteria bacterium | reverse complement strand
TTGGTCCGGTTGCGGCCATGCTTGCCGAGTTCGACGTTGTTGCGATAGAGGCCGCCGGAACCTTGAACGCGCCGATGAACTCATGGCGTGACCGATACAGGCCGCCCATTCGCCCATTGTCTTTGACCCATACGCAGCAATTGAGTTGTTCGAGGCCCGCCGCCCGAGCGGCGGTCAGAAGTTCGTACTGATGGCGCCAATCCTGGCACCAGAACTGCACCGCGCCTGGAACGCTAAAGCGGCGGGCGCAGGCGATGGCGCTCCTCAGGAAGGTGATGAACTCGTCCTCGGTCATCTCGCCGACCGCCATCGCGAACTCGCGATGCGCCAGGCGGGCGCTCTGGCTGACGAAGCCGGCGATCTTCACGTTGTAGGGCGGGTCGGCGAAGGCAAGCTTAGCGAGCTCGTCGCCCATGAGCGTTGCGTAGCTCGCCATCTTCAAGGCGTCGGCGCAGAGAGAATGCGGTGCGGCCCGACGCGCCAGAGATCGCCTGGGCGGGTTACAGCTGCGCCCGTGCGGTCGATTGGCTGAACCTCGTCCTCCGGCTTCGGCGCGTTCGCCTTCTCGATGATGAGATCGATCATCGGCATTTCGAAGCCCGTCCACCGTCACATCAAAGTCGACAACGACCTCCGTCAGGTGCTGCAGCTCGATCGCGAGGATGTCGTCGTCCCAGCCCGCAAGCGTGGCGAGCTGGTTGTCCGCAAGGACATAGGCGCGCATCTCATCTTCGCGGAGATGCTCGATGCGGAGAGCCGGAACCTCCGTCATACAGAGCCGCTTGGCCGCGGCGAGCCGTCCGTGGCCGGCGATGATCATGCCGTTCTTGTCGATCAGGATCGGGTTAATGAGCCCGAACGTCTTCAGGCTGTCGCCGATCAATTTGATCGGGCGCTTGGAGTGAGCGCGAGCATTGCGGGGGTTGGGCTTGAGGCACTCGAGGGCGATAGTCTCGATGCGAGGGATGGGGATTTGCTGCGGTATGGCCATAACGGTCTCCATTTCATGAAGGACCGTACGCTGATTCTTGAGCGGCGGTCAGACGGGAAGGTCCGACCGCTCCAATTAGAGAAATTAGAGGCCCATAAAAGCCGGGCGCGATTAACTTCGGCGCGTCAATTCACCCGCGGCGATTATTGAGCAAGAAAAGCCGAGAGAGTTCACGCAATCGCCGCAGGACGCTTTCAATAGCGCTTCCCATTGGAGCGCGCGTAAGAATCGACGGGATGAGTACGAATCGCGTGCGCGGCCAATCAGTTCGCGTCCCTTTTCTGGCTGCGTCGGCCTGCGCTGCTCCAGGCAAGGCATTGGGTTTCGCGAACTGCTTGACGAAACTGTTGATGGAAAGCGCGTCCGGAGACCTCGCGGAATTCCAGCCGTAACTTCCTTTTCGGGACGGGGTTGTTTGGATTGGCGCGCATGCGTTCCTTCAGCGCTTCCAGACATGCGAGGTCGTTTTCCTGCTGGTCGCGCGCCCGCTTCATCGCCGGCGTTTCAACTGGCGGTTCTCCGGCTTCGCTTGCCTGCTTCCCTGGCGCCTCTGGAGCCAGCCACTGGCGCGCATCTCTGCGGATGCAACCTTGACGTCGCGGTATGCGATCGAGCCATCCGCACGTCTAACCTCGTCATGAGGTCCTCTTTGTTGGATCCTCAGATCGATCCATTCATGCGCCGGAATTGAAAGCCGTTGATCGTCGTCAGGACGAACGCCTAGCGCTTCGATTTTGCCTCGCGTCAAGGCGCGAAGAAGCGATGTCCGTGCACGAACCCAATCATCGACGTGAATGACACTCATCCCCAGTCGGCGTCGCGCATAAAGCTGCGCGGCCTCGGACGGATCTCTCCCAAGCACCCAGGCGACACAGAGGCCAATCGGCCAAAAGGGATCTCCGATTAGCTTATCGGCGTACTTCTTGGCCATGCCCATGCCCTTCTCAAGGTCGCGAGCGATCAGGGCCTTGAAGTAAGGATCCTCATTGTCTTCGATCCAAAACCGTTGGGGCTCGGCAACTTCTTCGGGCGACACCGCGGCCGCCCGGGCATTTTCAACAATGTCGTTGTTTGGCTTAGAAGCCGCTTCGCCTGCTTTGGGCATATTTGTTGCTGTTATTGTCCTGTTCGAACGATTTTTCACCTGTTAGGACGTTGCCTAGAAAATCCGCTAACTTTCGCTACCACACCAAATTCAAGAACTGAACGAGCACGAAAACAGGACGAAACCCGAATTTCACCCTGTTTTTCCCGCGATAACAGGTTGAGACCGGTTTGGCGAGACTGCCTCCACCACCAGACAGTCCTGCCAAACCGCGGTGGTTTCCGGATTTGAGAAACTCGACGTCATTTCAGTGGCTTGGCGGAACTAAACGCAGTCTGCGCTCGAGATTCTTTCGTTCGCGTCGGTGGAGCGGCTGGAACGCCCGTCAGTCTCTAGCGCCAAAAATTCCGTTTCCCAAATCGACCGACGTCTCTTTCGAAAGGCGGCGGGATCCGTCAAACCGTATTCCGATATCGCGATTTTGGTAAGCGGTGGTCGTGACTTCTGGACGGTCAATCGGATCTAAGCCGGAACCTTGAGGCCGAGCGCGATCGGTTGGTGGGATCAGACCATCGTCAAACCCATCAAGCGCTTGGATCCAAATCCGCGCGGCAGGCGGCCTTCAAGCGCTGCGGCCACGATGAGCGGGGCGACAAAGGCGAGCGACAACGTCATGCGGATTGAGCGTTCGCTTTTGCCCTCTCTTGCGGCGATCAACTCGATGGTCTGATTGGGATCCATAGCGAGGTCGTCCAGCCACCGATGAGCGTTGCGCAAGGATTCGGTGAAGACCGCACGCGGCGACAGCCGATTGGGATTGGCCTTTGTTCGGATAGTGGAGGAGCAGCTCCTCGGTGAGGCCGTTCACGCTCGGCGTGCCCGGCGCCGCTTGGGCTGAGAGCTGCCCGGAGGAGGAAACCGTTAGTCAGAATGATATGTCATGACGGCGGCAGCCTCATTTGCCGCCGGCAACCTCGATGTAGACATCGATCGGGTCGATAACTGTGTCTGCAGCCTTGGCCTTTGCGGTTTCCGCAGCGCCCATCGTCTCTTGCATCTTGGCGAGGTCGACATTCTCGCAAAGGATCGAGACACGGTTTGTCTCTGCGTGTTTAAAAATCCGATGGTTCGAGCAAAACTTCGAAAACACCGCTTTGCGGTGTTCACCGCCCTTGACCCAAGTCTCCATATCGCCCACCGCGTGGGTTACGACCACCATCGTCATCGCGCTTCCTCCCGAATTTCATTGAACGGACCCTGCAACGGCAAGGGCGTCTGCAAGCTAACACAAGGAAACGCACACAAGAACCTTAGCTTTGCGCCTGCTCCGATAGAGCGCCTGGCTATATGGGTAGCGGATTTGCGTCGGTCTGCATGCTCGTTTCCCCCTGCTTTCGCTACCACTCGAGCATACGAGGAGCTGCCGGCCTACAACCCCGAGCGGACCATGGACGTTGCGTCGTGGCTGCGAAGCCTCGGTCTCGAGCAGTACGATGGGCGCTGTCACATTAACTTGGATCGCCGCGGCGCGGGGGTTTGAAGGCCCGCTGAACTTCAGTCCGCGGTGGCGGCTCGCCACGTCCGGAACGCTTCGTCTCTCACGACCTGAAGCGTGCGGCGGGATGTGAGCCGATGGCCTGGTCGGGTACTGTGCCGATCGGCGCAAGAAGTCATCGAACTCAGTTTCATAAAGGCAAGCAATTCGTCTTCTCAGAGGGGGAGCCGCAAGACCTAAGCGCTCGCCGCGGCGGAAACATGATTGGCCCATGTTACGATGGCGACGCGACCAGAAGAGGTCAGCCCATAAAGTCCACGCTCAATCCGCTCGAACCAACCATAGACGTTGCCCTGAACGATTTTGGCGGCGTCTGGAGCCAATATCCGAAGGTCCCGCGGACGGCTCGGCGTGCTGGCAAGCGCGTTGGCCACAACGAGCGCCTGCTGGCGATAGGCGGTCATTTGAGGCACCCGTGTCGAACCTCCCACGACGGGATCCCCCTTGCGGCGACGATGCTCCTCGACAATGCGTGAACGCCGTTTGACGTCGTGCCTCGGTTTCCATGGCGCCGGCGCCGCCAACACGTCGACCCGGCCCTCGGTGGTGACGGCGAGAAGGCCGAAGCCCAAAAATCGACAAAGCTTTTTCACCCGGGCGTCGTTCTCCCGCCCGCGTCCCCGCTTGGAGGCGGCGACGGCGAGCCAGATCTCGTCGCAGGCGCATGTGCGATCAACGGCTTGAAGCACCAGTTCGAGGGTGAAGCTCTGCTTCATCTCGCCGATCACGACCAGTTCGGGCGAGCCCTCGGAAAGGGCGACGAGGTCGCAGCCGCACACCTCACCCTTGACCTCCAGGCCGAGCGCTTCCAGATGAACTTTTACTGGTCGATAGAGGTCGGTTTCCAAGGTGATGGTCTCTTAATCCGGAGTTAGATCAGATTAGCAAGGCCTCGTTAACGTAGAGTGGATCATGCTCGCGAACGGCAAACGACTTAGCCATTATGCGCATTCGCCAACATCGGTTGATCGGCGCTGTGGGGTGCTGCGTAATCTGCCCAGCGGGGCCTCGGAGCAGCCTTGGCGCTTCCCTATGCCGCTACCGACATGATGCAACTCCACCTCGACGAGATCTCTAGCAACGTCGCCAAGGGCGCACACGCCGTGGTGCTTCTCGACAGGGCCGGATGGCACATCACCAACAAGCTCGACATGCCCGAAAACATCACGCGATCTTCCCGACTTCCCGCGCCCCGGAGTTGAACCTGGTCGAGAACGTCTGCCAGTATCTTCGCCAGAACTGGATCTCAAACACCGTCTTCAAGGATTACGACGCCATTGTCGACGCAGCCACCGACGCGTGGCGGAAACTGACCGCCCGGCCCGAGACCATCACCATCCATCGGAATGCGGGGCTGGGCCCACGTCGGGCCGTCGATATGACTTGGTATCGTCGCCCCGATTAGCGGCGAGGCGTCTGATTGCCGACTTCACACCGACCGGGGCGCGCTACGCGGACTACCTCCATCCCTTAACGCGAATCGGTACCGTGCGATACAGAAAATAGTTTCAATGTGAGAATAATAAGCGTACCAAATGGTACCGATTGCCCGGTATCGCTTGACGAAGCGTGGGAGGAAGCAATGAGCAGTCTCGCGGACCTCGGCGTGCTCCCTGTGGATCTCGATGCCCTGATCGCCGAATCAGGAAAGCCGCTATTGGTCGAGTTTTGGGCCCCCTGGTGCGGGACTTGCCGTCTCATGGCCCCCTCTATGATCAAACTCCGGGTCGAGCAGGGCGATGTGGTCGAAATCGTGACGCTCAATGTGGAGGAGGGTCCGGACGCAGCCCTAACCCACAACGTCCGCAGCTTGCCGACCGTCATCGCATTTCGCGGTGGCGTGGAGGTCATGCGGCTCAATGGGATGGTCAGCTACGCCAATCTCCTCGCGGAAACGCGGGCGCTCGCAGCTCAATGACCTTTCAGGTCAAAACTCAAGGAGGAAAATGATGGCGCGTATAACCCTATCGAGTATCGACGCGGACCCCTATTACCGCATGCTTGGAAATCGACCCGAGATCCTTGCTGCCTGGGCGGGTCTGGACAAGGCCATGCTCGGCGCCTCATCAAAAGTGTCCGTTGATGTAAAGGAGGAAGCGCGGCGCGCCCTCGCCCAAAATGTCGGTTGCGCGTTCTGCGCGACGGTTGGAGGAAAGCCCTCAAACGGCCATTCCGACCCAAGGACGAGCCTGGCGGTCGCCCTCGCGAACCAAATCGCAACCGACTATACTCAGATTGACAATTCGACCTTCGAAGCGCTGCGCACGCAGTTCTCCAATGAAGAGATTGTCGAGCTGTTGGCTTGGCTTTGCTTCAAATACGGCTCCAACTTGCTGGGCGCGCTGGTCAAGCTCGACCCCGCGACGTCCGATGAGATGGTCGGGTACGAGAAGTTCATCCATAGCCAGGCCGCGTGAAGCCTGGAGAGAGTTTGGTCATTGTCGGCCGCGGTCCGGATGGACTGATTGCTGCGATCTACGCACGCGAGGAGATCTCGACCCTCGGTCGTGGCCTGTCCCGCCTGGGGCGCACTCCTGCAGCAGACGAGCGAGGTGAGAAATTTATCGGATATCCTATTGGTGTTCTTAGTCCCGAGGTGATGGGCGACCTACGAAGGCAGGCTGAAAAGTACGGAGCTCGCGACTTTAAGGCTTGGGCCACGAACTCATCTGGCCACGGATCCCGGAGAACATCATCGGCTCGCCTCGGCTCGGCGACGAGATCATAGCACCATGCGTGCTTATCGTCGCCATGGGTGCCACCGCCGTCGGGGGTACCCGGTGAGGCAGATCTAATGCCGGCGAAGCGTGGATCTCGCCGGCGAGGGCGCATTTCTCGCAATCGGCCACCTCCGGGAGTCTAATCTGTTGGCAAGACAGTTGGAGCTCGACGAGGATGGCCACATCAAGGTCGCGGGGGGACCTCGCTCGTGTCCTTCCCCGGTGGCAAAGACGCCAGGAAGGACAGCCGAGATAAACGAAGTCTTCGCCGACGGCTCAGCCGAACGCCTCGATGACGGCCCCCCCCGAGATCGAATACATATGCGGATTCTAGGCAGCCTCGACCGACCCCGCCGCCCTCCAATCGTTGTAATCGCTGACTTCCATGGCATTGGCGGGCCGCACCTTCATGATCGCCCCAAAACCCTGCGCGGCGACAAGAAACAGCGCCCAACAAATTAGCTCGACAATCGCAGGCTCGCTGAATTCTTCCCGCAACACCGAAAACTGATCGTCATCGATCGCACGGAGATCGTGGATATTGTCGAAGATCAGCTGCGAAAAGGCGACGGCCAACGACGCCTTGCGATCATACTTCTCTGGAGCGGGCGCACCCAGCGAAGAGCAGAACTCGCATCCTATGCCGAGCGCGAGATTTCGCCTCACCTCCTCCTTCAACCAGGGATCCAATTCGCCTCTGAATCGGATTTCGGCATCAAGGTCGAACCACGCCTTCATGATCTCCGGGCGAAGCCCCATCGCTCTCTGGAACACGTTTCCGTCGATCGGCGCTAGCGAAAGGCGAGACATTGGATTTCCTCCTGTTGCAACCAAAGGGGCTTGTTGGATTCTGTCCCAGTCGGTACATAATCGCGCAACATGCTTCGAGTCAACTCACTATGGCCGAATCTATATTGAATGCAGTGCAATCACGCCCGCGTCGCGGAAGCGTATCCGCAAGTCAGGCTGTGATTCAGCCGCTCAAAAGTTGGAACTGAGGTTCGGTATGGCTAGACAGCGAGGCTATGACCTCGACGGCGCACTTGACCAGATGGTCGAAGTGTTCTGGCGCAAGGGATATGCAGCCACCACGATCAATGATCTTGAGACGGCGACCAACCTCAATCGGACTAGTTTGTACGCGGCCCTCGGCGGCAAAGAAGCCATTTTTCTCCAGGTACTTAAGCGCTATGCCGTCAAGTACAACGACCACCTGATGCGCGCGCTGCGAGACAACCGCTCGGCCAAGGCGGCTCTTACGGACTATTTCGATCGACAGGTTGATCAGATCGTCGACCGGCATCTTCCCGGCGGCTGTTTGCTCGCCAACAGCGTTGTCGAATGCCGACAGTCGCATCACGCATTTGAGGACCACATCTCGACCGAATTCCACCGGATCGAAGCCGTCTTCCTCGACACCGTCCGTCGAGGACAAGAATCGGGTGAGATCGATGAGAGGATCGACGCACAGCGGGTAGCCCGCCTTCTTACCGCAACTGCAGAGGGTATGACGCTTTTAGCACGTTCAAAATATCCCAAAAGCGCGCTGCGCGATGTCGCGGCAGGCGTACTGGCGATACTCGGGATCGTCTATGCATTAGATCCTGTTGAGACCTGATTTGCGACGCGTGGGTTGGAATTTGCTAGCGTGTCCGAGGATTTTCGCTTCCTATAAGCGACGAGGCGCATACGGTGGACACGCGAGGAACTAAGCACGTTAGTGAGGCGTATCGGTTGCCAGGCGGACCCCTGACGTCGTCCCCGTTAATGCATCAAAGCCATCGAAAACGCTCAAGCTCCAGCCAGCCGACGCCGAGCACGTGATCGCGAGGCTGTCGGAGCCTTTTTGGCGTGAGAATCGTTTCTGTTGGAGCGCAAGTACAGGTTTCGTGACCGGCCTGGGCATGGCTTCGACGGCGTTACGTGGGTCGGCGATCCACGTAGTGACTGGAGCGGGGACGCCGGGTCAATTCTGACGAGCGGCGGCAAACGCGCCGATCGACGGCATGCCGAGAATAGCGCGGGTCTGGCTCGGCGAAGCGACCGGACGGCCATATCGTTTGCATAGTTCGACTACGCGCCTGACGAGCGCGGCGTTCGAGGGCGCAAGCGTATCCCTGTCGAGCCTGATATTGTCCTCGAGCCCTGTGCGCGCATGTCCGCCCGCGGCGACCGCCCATTCATTGAGAACGATCTGATTGCGGCCGATTCCAGCCGCGCACCATTCGGCATCGGGCATCAGACGTTTCGTTGTCTCGACATAGAAGTCGAACACCGCGCGATCGGTCGGCATCGCGTTTTTCACGCCCATGACGAACTGAATATAGACTTCGCCCGGAATGCGTCCGTCGGCGTTCATTTCCGCCGCCTTAAAAATATGACTGAGATCGAAGGCCTCGATTTCAGGCTTGACCTCGAACTTCCGCATCTCCCCGGCGAGCCAGTCGACGAGATCAGGCGGATTTTCGTAGACGCGAGTCGGGAAATTGTTCGATCCGACCGAAAGCGAGGCCATATCAGGCCTCAGGCTGAGCATGGCGCCTCTTTCCTTTCCGAAAGCGGCACGGCCACCGGTCGAGAACTGAATCACCATGCCAGGACAATGCCGCTCAACTCCTTCCTTAAAATGAGCAAAGCGCTCCGGATCGGATGTCGGGTTCTGGTTTTCGTCGCGCATATGAGCATGCACGAGCGTCGCGCCGGCTTCAAACGCCTCCTGTGTGCTTTCTACCTGCTCCGCGATCGTCACCGGCACCGCTGGATTGTCGGATTTTTTCGGCAATGATCCTGTTATGGCGACGCATATGACGCAGGGTTTCGTCATCACGCGTTTTTCTCCCCCCAAAACAAGCTGGCCTTGATCGCAGATCGTCTTATGATATTACAGTATTACGACATTGCGCAAACCGCTGGCGGAGCCGCCGTGCGGGCGCTGACGAAAGGCTGCGGGAGGAAAGTCCATGAGCGCTCCATTTCAGGGGACGCAAAATCCTGGCTGGCACAGATTTCGGGTGGGCGGACTGGAATGCACGGCGCTCTGGGACGGCTATATCCATCACAGCTATGAGGGCATCTTTCCGAACGCCGATCCGGCGGAGATGCTGCGACTTAAGAAAGCTCATCTGCTGCCGCTCGATCATATTCCGATGGATCTCAACCCGGTCGTCGTGAACACTGGGGATCGCCTCTACCTCATAGACACAGGGATGGGCCGCACGTCGACCATGTTCGGCGACACGATGGGTCGGCTGATGGAAAACCTCACAGCTGCCGGAATTCTGCCGGGTCAAGTTGATGCGGTGCTGATGACACATCTTCATCCCGACCACTCCTTCGGGCTCATCAATCCTGATGGCGGCAAGGCCTTTCCCAACGCTGAACTTTTTTGCGCCGAAGCCGACTGGGCGGAGTGGACAGACGAGAGCAATCTCATGCGCAACGATTTCCGCGCCTCCTGGACCAAAGGCACTTTAGAGGCCGTTGCGCCCTACCGCGACCGACTCAACCTCTTCAACGCGGGTGACAGTTTAGCGCCGGGCCTGTCGACCTTTTCCGTCGCCGGTCACGCGGCGGGCATGGTTGCCTATATATTCGAAAGCGAAGGACAGAAGGTCGTCTTTACCGGCGACGTCGCGCACCATCAGATCTTCGATCCGTACCATCCGGAGTGGTTTTTCCATATGGATTACGACACGAACCCGCAGCAAGGCGCCGACGCTAAGACCGCGATCTTCTCCAAAGTTGTCTCCGAGGGAATCCGTTATCACGGATACCACTTCCCGTACCCAGGACTGGGTGACCTTGTGCGTGTTGACGATGGCACCTTCCGGTTCCATTCCCAGGCGGTCAATCCCCGGGTTTGACGGTAAGAGATACTTCGGTCTGCATCGACACCAGCGCCGCAAGTGGGAATCTGCCCGGCAATTCTTTCAGATCGCTGCGCGGTCAGGGTCACCCGACCGTGACGCCTCCGCAAACAAAGAGAGTTTGCCCCGTAACGAAACTCGCCTTCTCGTCACAGAAGAAACTGACCGCGTTGGCGACGTCTTCCGGCGTGCCCATCCGACCAACTGGAACGGAGGAGACCAAATGCCGCGTCTCGTCGGAATCTGGTGGATTGTTCTTCCAGAAGACGGACGTTGCGATCGGGCCCGGCGCCACGCAATTCACGGTGATGCCATCGCGCGCCAGTTCGAGGGCCCAAGTGCGCGCCATAGCTTGCATCGCGCCTTTCGACGCACTGTAGAGGGTGCGAGAGATTTTTCCGAGCGTAACCCGACTCGTGTTCATAACAATGCGACCGCCGCCCTGCTTACGCATCGCGGGGACAAGCGCTTTCGCGGCAATGACGGCTGTTCGCACGTTGAGATGCATCAGCTTGTCGAAGTCGTCGATCTTGACCTCATCGAACGCCGCCGGAGTGACGATGCCAACATTGTTGACGAGAGCCTTCACCGGCAGCGACCCGGCGATGTCGGCGAAGGCCCGCTCCGCTGCTGCGCGGTCAGATAGATCGACCACCCTCGCGTCGGCCTGTAGGCTCTTCGCCTCGGGTTCGACGATATCGAGGATGATGACGCGGAAACCATCTTCCTGAAGACGAAGCGCGATCGCCTGCCCGATATTCCGGCCTCCGCCGGTGACTACGGCGCCTCGCTCCGTCATTGATGGACGTCCCTCACCGGCAGTGTTGGAATCGAGCGTCGTTCGCGAGGTAGATTGCGCCAGCCCCGGTTGCTGCCTTACGCAGCGTCCGCCCTCTCGGTGGAGAGCTTATAGCCGGCATACCCCTTTTTTGCGCATGCGTCAGCGTGCTTTATATATTCGCCAAAGCCGCCCATATAGAAGTTGACGGCCTTGACCCGACCGGGAATGTTTGCGCCCGACACCCACCAATCGATCTTATGGAAGAGGGTCAGCTGCTCGATGCGCCTGCATTCGTCGAGCCACGCTTGTTCCGCTTCCGGCGTCGCCTCCATGACGTCGACGCCATGCTCGTTGGCATACTTGATCGCTTTGGCCACCCATTCGGCCTGCCATTCAATCGCCGGCGGCTGGTTCGTGAAAGGGCCGGGCGGTCCATAGAGCGCAAACATGTTTGGAAACCCCGCTGCGGACAGGCCGAGATAGGCCCGCGGCCCTTGTTCCCAATGGTCCTTCATCGAAACGCCGTTTCGTCCCTTAAAGTCGATCCTCACAAAATTGCCGGTGGTCGCGTCGAAGCCCGTCGCGAAGATCACATAGTCCAGCGCCACCTCGCCGGCGGTCGTGCGTATGCCCTGCTCCGTGAATTCGACGATCGGGTTCTTGCGGATGTTGAGCACCGTGACATTGTCGCGGTCGATAGCTTCGTAAAAACCGTTGTCGCAGAGCGGCCTGCGCGCATAGAGATCTGTAGGCAGGACAATCTCGAGCTTCTCCGGATCTTTGACCATCGTCTTGATCTTGCGGCGAATGAAATCAGCGGCGGCTGCATTGGAATCGAGATTGGTCGCAATGTCGTTGAACGTGCCGAACATAAAGTTGAAACCGCCTCCGTAGTTCCAGGCGGTCTCGAAGACCGTCTCCCGCTCTTCCGGCGAGACGTCCATGGCGCCGTGCTTGGCGTCGTCGAAGTCGAATACGGTCGCGGTGTTCAGGACGCGGTTGAAATATCCGTCAAGATCTTCGGCGATCTTTTCGAGGAACTTGGGCGTTAGAGGATGGTTGCGGGCTGGCACCGAGTATTGCGCGCTGCGCTGGAACAGGGTGAGGTGCGCCACTTTTGCGGCGAGCTCGGTCACCACCTGCACGCCTGTTGAACCGTTACCAATGACGCCGACGCGCTTACCCGTGAAATCGATCGGCTCCTTGGGCCACCGGGCTGTGTGGAGCACCTCACCCTTGTAGCGCTCTTCGCCTGGAAATGGTGGCTTGTTCGGGGCAGAAAGAATGCCAAGGCCTGTGACGACGAACTTCGCGGAGATGCGGTCGCCCTTGTCGGTTTCGACGTCCCAGCGATTTGTCTTCTCATTGAAGTGGGCAGATGTGACTGTTGTCGATAGAATGATGTTCTTGCGCAAGTCGAACCGATCCGCGACGTGTTCCAGATAGGCGCGAATTTCGGTCTCGCGCGGATATCGCTCCGTCCACTTCCATTCTCTGTAGAGCTTATGATCGAAACTGTAGCAATACACCCAACTCTCGGTATCGGAACGGGCACCTGGGTACCGGTTCCAATACCACGTTCCTCCTACGCCGCTGCCTTTTTCAATTGCTTGGACATTTAGCCCAAGATTGTTCTGCAGCTTGTGAAGCATAACCAAGCCAGCGAACCCAGCACCGATGACCAGCGCATCCAGCTTCTGCGGCTCCCTCTTCGCGGTCTCGATATTGCTCACAGTTTCCTCCTCGTTTGATTGCTCGGACCGACCGGCCGCGGCGGCTGTTTGATTCAGGAGTGCCAACGCGGGAGTTGAAATTCCGCACCACACGCCCCGATGATCGCCAAGCCTCGCGTTCTTCGGACCGTCATGCAACCTCCCTGGGTAAGGCAACCGCCTATCTTCGATCACTTTCGGGGACGGCCTTCGGCTTCTGGTTCGCGCATACGGTATTACCGTATTACAGTCAAGGTCACACCTTAGTGCCGGGGAGGTCGGGAGCAAGGTTTTTGTTTTCGGTAACGGAACTCGACTTCAACTGCTCTCGCGCACCGCTGGGACCCGCCCCGCTGCCATTGCGTCAGTGATATTATCGTAATACAGTCATACGTGACGACAGGACGCGCGATTCCTGGTCAGGGAAACGTTCAAAAGACCCTTGGATCCGGCGCTAGCAAACGGAGCGGCTCGTGACATTCCAGAACGTTGCTTTTTCGCTTCCGCAGACGGGACTGTTCATCGATGGCGCGTGGAGTAACGGCGCGGGCGTCTTTCCCGTGCACAACCCCGCGGACGGCTCGCTAATCGCGGAAGTCGCGAACGGCTCGGCCGATGATGCGACCAGCGCGCTGGACGCCGCTGTTCGCGCCCAGCCAAGCTGGGCGCGCATTACGCCACGGGCTCGCGCGAGCCTCATGCACACTGCCCATCGCCTGATGCTTGAGCGTGAGGGCCAGATCGTTCGCACGATGACGCTCGAGAGCGGCAAGCCTCTTACTGAAGCGAAGGCCGAGTTCAATCTCTCTGCCGACTTCCTGCTTTGGTTCGCCGAACAGACGGCCCACCTACACGGGACATACGCGACCTCTTCGAATGGCGGATTTCGTGTCATCGCCGGCCACCAGCCTGTCGGACCCTGCCTGCTGATTACGCCCTGGAACTTTCCATTGCTGATGATCGTGCGAAAAGCTGGAGCGGCGCTCGCTGCCGGCTGCACGACAATCACCAAATCCGCGCAGGAAACGCCTCTCACCTGCGCGCTGTTTATCGAGATTCTTAACGAGGCTGGTTTCCCGAAGGGAGTGGCGAATCTTATCCACACTACGACGTCCTCGGCGATCTCCGAGACGTTGCTTAGAGACCGACGTCTGCGCAAGGTCAGCTTCACAGGGTCTACGCGCGTGGGCGGCATTCTCCTGCGACTCGCCGCCGATAATATCGTTAACAGTTCGATGGAGCTTGGCGGTGATGGGCCTTTTGTGGTGCTCGACGACGCCGACATCGATCTGGCCGCCGACCAGGCGATCATATGCAAGTTTCGCAATGCCGGGCAGGCCTGCGTCGCCGCGAACCGGATCATTGTTGACCATAAGGTTGAGCCGGAGTTCACAGAGAAATTCGTGGGCAAGGTACGCCAATTGAAAGTTGGTGACGGAATGGAACCCGTCGACGTCGGGCCGATGATCTCGGCGAAGCAGAGGGATCGGCTCTACGATACGATCAACCAGCTCAAAGGCGCCGGCGGGGAAGTTCTGGCAGGCGGCCGGGCCGTCCAACGCCCAGGCTATTTCTTCGAGCCGACGGTGATCCGTTTCAATTCGCCGAACGCGATCATGTGCAGCAACGAACTGTTCGCGCCCATTGCAACGATCTTCCCGGTGGCCGACGCGCGTGAGGCGCTTGAGTTCGCCAACGCCTCATCCTTCGGATTGGCGTCTTACGTGTTCACCCGCAACCTCACGCGTGCAGTAGCTTTCGCCGAGCAGCTTGAGTTCGGGATGGTCGGGATTAATCGCGGCATCATGGCCGATCCTGCCGCGCCCTTCGGGGGCGTCAAGACCTCCGGCATCGGGCGTGAAGCGGGCCACGAGGGTATCTATGAGTTCCTCGAACCGAAGTATATGGCGGTCACCGTCGGCGATCTCTAGGAGGCCATTTTCGTGAGCATGGAAAACCGATTGGGCCTCGGCTTCGTGCGGCAGCCAAAGACGGTCCTGTTTGGCCCTGGGCAGCGTCGGCAACTCGGTCTGATTGCGAAGGGTCTTGGTCGCCATGCCCTGATGGTGACGGATGAGCGCATGGCCCAGACTCCCGAGTTCAAAGGCCTCCTGGCTAACCTGGCCGAGCAAGACGTCAAAACCTCCGTCTATGACAGAGCGCTTCCCGATCTGCCGCGAAGCAACATAGTGGAGGCGGTGTCTCTTTTCGGCGGCAAGGGAGCGGACGTCGTCGTCGGGGTGGGCGGAGGCAGCTGTCTGGACCTCGCCAAGTCGGTCGCAGTCGTCCTCGCTAACGGCGGGGACGTCCGCGACTTTTACGGCGAGTTTCGCGTACCTCGCCCTAGTCTGCCGATTATCACTGTGCCGACGACGGGCGGAACGGGTGCCGAAGTGACAAGCATCGCCGTCATTTTCGACGATGAAACCAACATGAAGATGGCGATAACCGACGCCCATATCGAACCGACTGCGGCTATTATCGATCCGGAGCTGACGCTGACCTGTCCGCGCGGCCTCACGGCCGCGACGGCTGCCGATGCGCTGTCGCATCTCGTCGAAGGCTTCACCGCGCGTCCGAAGAACCCGACGCCCCAGGAACTTGCAACCAAGATCTATGTCGGCAAGAACCGGATCACCGACATCTTCTGCGTCAAGGGGCTGGAGTTGATGAACAAGTCGCTCGCCAAGGTGGTCGAGAACCCCTCAAACCTCGACGCACGTTCCGACGTGATGTTCGCGGCCTATTGCGCCGGCATGGTGATCAACACCACGGGAACCGCAGCGGCGCACGCGATCCAGAGCCCGATCGCGGCTTTTAGTCACACTCCGCACGGGTTCGGAGTTGGCGCGCTTCTGCCCTATGTCATGCGCTTCAATCTTCCGTATTGCACGGCCGAGTTCGCCGAGATCGGCCGTGTGCTCGGCGCGGCGGGCGAAGGGGAATCGGAAATCGAGCAAGCGCATGCGGGTATCGCGCGTATCGAAGCCTTGCTGGCGATAGTCGGCGCGCCGCTCGAACTCAAAGCGATCGGCCTCACCCCCGACCACTTCGGCCAGGTCGCCGAGCAATCGCTTAAGGCCAGTCGGCTTGTCTTGAACAACCCGGCTCCCATGACCAAAGAAGCCGTAGCCGCGCTGCTCAAGCGCGGATATGACGACGATCGCAGCTGGTGGACTCAGCCGTGATTTTGAACGATGGAGCCGGTTGCACTCGGCCTCTGTCGACCCGTTAATGTGAGGAGCCGCAGACTGCGCTCATGGCGAAGTCTCGGTCTAGAATTGAGATCGTAGTATCGTATGACCTAATCAATCGAGGATTCGGATGGTGACGTCATCCACCATTGCGCGGACAGCCGCGCCGCTTCGCCAACAGGTCGTTCGCGCCCTTCGCGAAGATATTGTGGACGGAAGGCTCGGCCCGGGTCAGCGTCTTATTGAGACGATGTTGTGCGAAAGCTACGGCGTCTCGCGGACGGTGATCCGCGAGGCGCTGCGTCAGCTGGAATCAGAGCGCCTGATAACAGTTCGGCCGAATCTTGGGCCGATTGTCACAATCCTCTCAGATTCGGAGATCCGCGCGATCTATATCGTGCGCGCTACGCTCGAAGCGCTAGTTGGTAAGCTTTTTGCTGAAAACGCGAGCGCGCAAGATTGCCGCGCTCTCTTGAAGCTGAAAGATCGGCTAGACAAGGAGTATCGGAACGGCGACGTCGAGAGCCGCGAGGCGATTAAGGCGGAGTTTTACGCACTTCTCCTCAAGGGCGCGTGCAATGAAGTGCTGACAGAGCAGCTTCACGCTATCCACGCTCGCATCGCAATGTTCCGGCGGTTCGCATTTTTAAACGAGGCGCGCACCGAGCCGTCAATTCGCGAGCTCGAAGCAATTATCGACGCCGCGGCGAAGGACCGCGATCCGACCGCGGCCTGGGCTGCCTGCGAACATCACATGGTGATCTCGGCCGACCTTGCGATTATTGAATACGCTCGACTAAGTACGGCTCTAGCGTCCTGACGGCTTCGTGCTCGCTCTTCGGTGGGTGCGCTAGTCTAGGCGGGAAGGGCGATTGCGGTATTTGCGATGGCCTGGATCTCCTGACTTCCCGCCGTAGGTGAATTTGGCCGGGCAGCAGTCAATGGCTCGTATTCCGCCAGCGACCTTCCGAACTTGCCCGCGGAAGATCTGGTCCCTTCCTCAGAATATTTGACGTATGATGGTAATACCGTAATATAGTCGGCGCGACAGTGCGGCAAAACATCGCCAGGAGGAAATATGAGGCTGGAGGGAAAAGTGGCGCTGGTCACGGGCGCATCGCGGGGAATTGGCCTCGGCGTGGTCGAGAGGTTCGCGGAAGAGGGGGCGACCGTCATCGCCGGTAGCACCAGCAATCCGCTCAACGTCTATCCCGACAGAGTCGAGGGTATCGTTCTCGACGTGGGCGAGGAGGGCCAATGGTCAAACGCCATCGACGGGATCCTGAGCAAGCACGGACGCATCGACGTCCTCGTCAACAACGCCGGCATCATCGCCTATTCTCCGCTGCACGACCTAACAATGAAAGACTGGTTGAAGGTCATCCAGGTCAACCAAACCGGCGTGTTTCTCGGAATGCGCGCTGTTATCCCCGCCATGCAGCGCCAGAAGGCCGGATCGATTATCAACGTCTCGTCCATCTGGGGCAACGCCGCGGTCCCCGGCGCGCACGCTTACCACGCCACGAAGGGCGCCGTGCGGAACATGACGAAGAACGCGGCCATCACCTATGTCTCTGATGGCATAAGGGTGAACTCGCTTCATCCTGGTTTCATCGACACGCCGCTGACTCGAGCGCAGGCGCCGGAGGTGAACGCCTTTGTCGTCGCGGCGACGCCCATGAAAAGAGCTGGCACGCCCCGCGAAATCGCAAACGGTTGTCTTTTCCTTGCAAGCGACGAGAGCAGCTTCATGACCGGCTCCGAACTGGTGATCGACGGCGGCTATCTCGCTCAGTGAGCGAGCCCTGTCGGCCTCTCTTTGTCCGTTCGTCTCCGCGGACCATAAGAATAAGGTGGCCTTGCACCGTTGTTCGAAAGGTCGGTGAAGCCGCGACACCGTGTCGCCTGTGGAATCAGCGCGCGGGACTTCGGCCTTGGTAGACTACTCTAATATCTGCGGCCGACGTTTCGACCCGCCTCGGATAGCCACATGCCGAGGGCGATCGCAACACCCTGGATGATGAGCTGGTAAGAGGTCGGAACGCCCAACATTTTTAACGAGTGATCGAGCTGCACGAGAAACATAGCAGCTCCGGCGACCGCGAACATGTTGCCGATGCCCCCACTGATTGCCGTACCCCCGAGGACCGCCGCCGCGATTGGCTCGAGCAAGTAAGGTCCTCCTACTTCGAGAGTCGGGTTGCGAATGAACGCGGAAAGGAGAATCGCAGTCACGCCGTAGAGCAGCGCCGCGATAGCGAAGCTGCCGCTTTGATAACGAACGATCTCGACGCCGGTCGCGTGAGCTGCGCGAGGATTGGCGCCGACGGATTCAAACCGGCGCCCAGCGATGGTTTTCTTGATAAGGATATGGATTACTATCGTCATAATCGCAACGATCCACACGCTGCTCGGCACTCCTAAGAACCAAGAGCCGCCAAAATTCGACAGCGTCGCCGGCACTTTCGATTCCGCGGCGAGGCTTTGCCGGTACCAGAGCGTAAGCCCGGTCACGATCGCGCCCGTCGACAATGTGACGATGAGCGCGTTGAGCTTGAGGACGGCAACGAGAAAGCCGTTGATCGCTCCCACCGCAAGCGCCGCGACCAAGGCCGCGCCAATCGCCAGCCACATCCTCTCGTCGTGGCCTCCGGACACGCCGAGAAGTGTAGTACTCGAAAGAGCGATGATCGAAGGCGGCGACAGATCAATTCCCCGCCCCATGATGACGATCGTCTGCCCCATCGTCGCGCAAGTCAGGAAAGCCGCGAACGGGAGAATCGAAAGGAGGGTCGCAAGCTCGACGCTTGCGGGGAGCAAGAGCCGTCCGATCGCCAGTAGAGCGGCAAGAGCAATCCAGATCGCAGCAAACCGCATCTGGAACTGGAAGCCCGCGCGGCGAGGCGAAATCCGAACCGCGCCCGGAAAAGTTGCGCCTTTCGTCCCCGCGTCTGTCATGTCTGGCCTCGAACCACGGCGCGTCGCATGGGGACTGGACATGCTCTATTCCGCTGGAGTTGAGACAAGCGGTGCGCGTTTATGTTCGAAAACTCGACGAAAGAGCCGGTCAATCTCTGCGAGACCCGAATAAAAAAAGATCGCCATTAAGGTCATGACGCCGCTTGCGATGATCCCGACTGCTGAGCTGAGCCCTAGAATGGAGATGACGTTAATCATCAACGTGAAGAAGAACGCGCCAAAGAAGGCGCCTGTGAATGAGCCGCGTCCCCCTGCCAGCGCCGCTCCACCGAGGACCGCCGCCGCGATACTCGCGAGCGGAAAGTTCTCACCGACCGTCGGATGTCCGACGCCGACTTCCGCGCCCAGCATGAGCCCTGCCGCGGCAGCCATCAAGGCTGCAAGGACGTAGGCGCGCACTTGAACGAAATCGACGCCTACCCCATTGCGGCGAGCGGCTTCTTCGCGAAAGCCTGTCGCCTTGACCTCCAGACCTCCGCGGGACCGATGCAGCCAGAGGTCACCAAGAATCGCCAACGCCAGCAGAACGACCGCCGCAATCGGCAGGAAGCCGAAGTGCGTCTTAAGCCCCTCTGCAAAGCCAGAGTCTATGGCGCCGTCTGGCGTCGGCCTTCCAATCAGCGCGGCCCCCTGCAGGATGCTGAGCATGGCGATCGTCGTGATGATGGCGTTGATCCGCGCATAGCGAACGAGACAGCCATTGACGAAGCCGACGCACACGCCGATCAGCAGGCATGACAAAGCCCCTACGACCATCATCGGAAAAGACACGTCCGATGCAATGAGAAACGAGGCGGCGACGACAGTCAGGCTCATCAACGAGCCGACCGAAACATCCAGCCCGCGCACAAGCAGCACGTTCAATTGCGCCATGGCCACGAGCGCGGCCGGACATGTTGACTGAAGCATATGCCGAAGATTGATCGGCCGAAGAAAGACGCCACTCCGCGACGCCGCGTAAGCGAAGACGAGAATTGTCAGAATCGACAGGAAAGCGAGCGGCACCCACCATGTCTCACTGCCATGAACAAAAAACCGGATGATTCCCGATAAAGGGCGCGAGGCGCCCGCCAATTCAAAATCCTCCTTGCGGATCTTGGCGCCGCGAGCGGTCAGGAAGCTCGAGACGATCTCTTCTTCGCAAACCTCTGCGCCCCTGAGTTCCCTGAGGATCTTTCCCCGGGAGAAGACAAGCACACGATCGCAGATGCCGGCCAGCTCCTGCGCATCGGACGAATTCACGACGCAGGCCCCGTCTTCTCGAATATTGTCACGAACCGCTTGATAGATCTCGAAGCGCGCGCTTGCGTCGACCCCCTGCGTCGGCTCGTCGATCAGCACCGCTTTCGCGCCCGAGCGGAAACTGCGGGCGAGGACTGCCTTCTGCTGATTTCCGCCCGATAGTCCGCTGATCGGCTTGTCGAGACTGGTGGTTACGACCGTGAAGTCGGACACCATGCGCGTAGCGCTCTCGCGCTCATTGCCTTGTGAAAGGAAACCAAGACGGGCGAAGTCGGCGAGACGCGAAAGCATCATATTCTTCTCGAGGCCAAGATCCGGAAAGATGGCCTCTCCGGAACGATCTGCGCTCAGAAAAACGACGCCGCGCGCGAGCGCAGTCCTCGGCGAGGATCCATCCACCGATACCCCTTGGCAGACGATATGCCCTCGAGCCTCCTCAAGGCCGACGATAGCGCGGATCGCTTCCCGCTGACCGTTGCCTTCTGCGCCAGCGAGCCCAAGGATCTCGCCCGCGTGGGCGTCGAAACTCACGTCGGAGAACCCTTCGCCCGACAAGCCCTGCACTGAGAGAACCACTCGGCCGGAAATCGAAGCGGGCTTCGGTGGATACTCGCTATGGATGTCGCGGCCGACCATCAGCGACACGAGCTTGTGCTCGGAAACGTCAGCCGTGATCGGGAATGTGCCTTGATGAACGCCGTCGCGCAGGATGCTTACGCGCTGCGCAAGTTCGAGTATCTCCGGCAGCCGGTGGCTGACGTAGATAACTCCCGTACCCGCAGCTGTCAGTTCGCGGACAAGCGCCATCAACTTGCGCACGCCATCAATGTCGAGCGTCGACGTCGGCTCGTCGAGAAGCAGCACCTTCGGATTGGAGAGAAGCGCCTTGACGATCTCGATGAACTGCCGCTGCGCGGGCGAAAGCGAGCCGATCGTGGCCTTCGGGTCTATGTCTACTCCAAAACGCCGCAACTGCTCGCGCGCCCAAGTATACATGGTCAAAAAGGAAACCGAGCCGGGCGGCCCCGCAAGGAAGAGGTTCTGCGCGACAGAAAGCTCGCGAACCAAAGAGTCGTCCTGATAGACGGTGGCGAGTCCGAGGCGGTGGGCAAGACGCGGATCGGCGGCGGTAAGCCCGGCGCCGCCGATCTCGACAACGCCGTCATCCGGCGCAATCGCACCGCTCGCGATCTTCATCAGCGTGGTCTTGCCCGATCCGTTTTCTCCGAGGATCGCATGCACCTCGCCGGCTTTGCAGTCGATACTCACATGGTCGAGCGCGCGAACGCCGGGATAGGTCTTGGACACGCCTTCCATTCTGAGAACGACGTCCGCCACCGTGGTTATCCCCAAACGCCGGCCGATTAGATGGCCGGTTTCCCGCCGGCCATCTTTGTTGACGCCCGTGGCCTTACTTTGTGAACATCTTCACAAGCGTGTCGCCATCCACAAGCGAGGAAACCGAGATTTCCATCGGCAACGTCTTATTGCACATGCCTTTGAGCCCGGGCTTCATGGAGAAGGGCACGTCGATTGTCGGCGGAACGGATTGACCCGCCTTCGCCATCATCGCGGCGGTCAGTGCGATGCGGGACTGGAAGTTCTGCCCGGAGGAATAGAAGATCTTGAAGTTCGGGTTGTTGGCCGCTTCCCCGTCGCAGAACAGCCCTTGCTCGTCGGTGCGAAGCGCGGCGACGAAATCCATCGGCTTCTTGGCCGTGTCGTAGGCCCGAACAGCGCCGCGGAATCCGTCGGCATATTCGTAGATGTAGCCGTCGACCTTTCCGAGTTGAGAAAGCGCTGCCGAGACTGCGTTAAATGTCCCTTCCTGGGTCCAGCTCGTATCGAGCTTGGCGGCGATCTTGACGCCGGGATGTTCGGCCGCCTCCTTTTCAGCGCAGCCCTGCCAAGTGGCGCTCAGAGGATTTCCTGGGGTACCGCCGAGGGCGACGATAGTCTTCGCATCCGGGTTGCCCACGAGAACTGCCTTCACAAACTCCTTGCCCATCTGGCAGATGTTCTCGGAGACATTAGTCAGGTAGTCCTTTCCGGCCGATCCCGCTTCTGTGCCGTTGTGAAGCACGACCTGTATTCCAGCTTCTTTCGCTTCGCGAATGGCGGGGCCGAGCGCCTTGCCCGCGTCGGCGAATACGACAATTACGTCTACGCCTTGGGAGGTATAGGCCTGCATATCCGCGATCGCCTTCGATACGTCTCCACGCGCAGACGAGTATTGGATATGTCCGATCTCCGGATAGGTGAGCGCTTGCTGGATGAACTCCATCGCGGTGACACGGCGCCATACATTCTCGCCGAATCCGTCAGCGTATGCGACTTTGATCTTTCCGCCTGTTCCCGTGTCGCAGCCGTTATTGTTCCAGCACTCCAGAGCCTTCGCGCGCAGTTCCGGAGTGACCGGTTTTGCGGCGCGCGCGAACGCGTCCGCGATCACCGCGCTCGCCTCAGTTGTGCCGAGGCGAGACTTCATAAGGCTCGCGGCATCGTCGGCCGCCGCCACTCCGGACAGCGCTCCGGCGATCCCCGCAAGTGCGACGCCGGGAAGCCATTTCAGAAGCATATTCATGATTTCCTCCGCTGTTCAGGCTGTCTAGCGCAGCCAAATGAAACGGGAGCCTTCTACGCTCTCTTTTTGTTATCAGAACTCGATGGCAAAAATTCACGTCTTTCACAAGGGCTTCGCCCTTCGTCCGTAATACCATATTACGAGAACACGGTCATATCAAGCGATGGTTGGTTCAAAAGCCTGTCCGCGGTTAGCGCCTTTGAGACAGTTGGAGGTTTCGCTAGGGAGGATTTCTGGACCATCAAGGCGGCCCGACGCCATTCGCGCGCTCCATCCCAAAGAGCCGATGTACACGTTTTGGGACTACATGCGGAAGCGTTGGGAGCGCGATGGCGGTCTGCGTCTCGACCACATTTTGCTGAGTTCCGCTTTGACGGAGCGCCTACAAAGCGCCGGCGTCGATCGTCAAATACGAGGAATGGCGGACGCTAGCGACCACGTGCCCGTGTGGGCAAGACTTCGGGATGGACCAGACCGCGGCGACGTTCCGCTTCGAAAGGCTAGCAGCCGAAGAATTGCGGCAGGGACGAGGGCGGCGCCGAAAACGGAGCGATCGACCCATCGGACCGGCGATGGGACAGGACGGAAAAGGCGTCCAGCGAGAATTGGTCAGTCCGAACTCTCGGGTCGCCCGCTACTGGTGATTGACGGCAACTCCTTCGCCCATCGCTCGTACCACGCATTGCCGAAAACCATTCGCCGCAGCGACGGCAAGGGCGCGGGCGCTATCCTCGGCTTCGCGAACTTCGTGTTGCGCCTCTACGCGGACGAGCGGCCGCGCGCGGTCATCGTCGGCTGGGACACCTTGGAGGCGCCGACGAAACGCCACGAAATGTTTCCCGCTTATCAGAGCGGGCGAGAGTTCGATGATGATCTGATCGAGCAACTGAACGTCCTGCCCGAACTTGTCACTGCTTTTGGGTTCGCGAACGCCAAAGCCCCAGGGTACGAGGCGGACGACTTTCTCGCCGCCGCAGTTTCTGCTGAGGAGCGTGCCGGCGACTCTGCCCTAGTGGCGAGCGGCGATCGGGATTCTTTTCAGCTCGCCTCGTCGCGCACAACGATCCTGTACCCTTCGCGAGGCGGAGAAATAGCGCGCATCGGGCCGGAGGAGGTCCGGCAACGATACGGCGTCGATCCAAACCAAGTGCCCGACTTCATTGCGCTTCGAGGCGATCCGTCTGACAAATTGCCTGGCGCTGCCGGGGTTGGGCCAAAACGCGCCGCTCAATTGGTGCGACGGTACGGCACGCTTGATGGGGTCCTTGAGGCCGGTCTCTTTAAAACTCAGGCCGAGATGCTCCGCCTTTATCGATTGATCGCGACGATGGATGCGTCAGCGCCGCTGCCCTCGCTCGCCGATCAGCAGCCGACATGGAGCTCAGCATCGACCTTTGCGCGCGATTGGGGGCTGAATCAGTTGGCGGACCGTCTGCAGGGGATGGCATGACCTGAGGGTAGGTGTGTCGCAAATGGGCGGTTCCTCAGCATTTCCCTGCGCGGGCGGCGGGCGACGACGGTATGGTCGAGCCACACGTATCGCTCGCCGCGTTCGTTTGTCGCGTTCAGCGCCACGTGAGCTTCTTGAGTTCCTTCGGATCGAATTCACTGTGGGGATTCGGCTCCCCGTCGATTATCACCGTCCCACGAAGGCTGATCACCCACCATGTTTTGACAAGACCAGTGCTCACCAGAAAAACCTCGTCCGGCGCATCGGGCGTGGTCGCTTCCGCTGGAACCAATGCGTCGGCAACCCGGAAATGATTGGTTGACCACAGATCGTCTTCCTCAAGGATTAGGACCGTTCGCGCGCCCGAGTCTTGCTTCCACTTGGCCAGCTTCGGAGATTTGCGCTCGCACGCTGTTTGCAATCGCGCCGCTCGCTGTTGTTCGAGATTGTCGGGCGCAACCGCACTTAAAAAGAACCTGCCGCAGAGCGCACTGTCGTCCACAGGCGAGATCGTCCTATGCAGAGAAAACGGAAACGGAATCTCACTGACGGACTCCCCTAACAGCGCGCTGGCGTGCCGCCCGTAGCGCGGGGCGACCGGAATGCGGGTCCAGTTCGCATCGATCCATTTAATGAGGGCGCATTGCACCAGACTAACGTCGTTCACGGCCGCGGAAGCCTCCACGGGAACGTAAAAGTCCCAAACCTCCCGCTTTGTCTGATTTGTTCGATGATCGAAACGCTTGATGATCGGATGGAGGAGCTTCTGGTTGTGGTCCGATAACCTGATTTGGTTGGGGAAAGGGCTCGATACGGGTGTGCTCGAACGCATAAAGCAATTGCCCGATAGTGCAGACGTAGTCGAACTCGCCGCAGCGGGTCCGGGTCTGGGTCCTTGGGGTCGTCGGCGACCGCCCATCGTCCTTGCGACGCGCGATATCGCGGGCTTCAATGAACCGGAGAACGGCGTCGAGCGCCTTGCCCTCATTGTACCTGTCAACCATCGACTCTGCCCTCCCGCCCCCGCGGTCCGCATGATTATGTCGCTCCAACTCTCCCCGGTCGCGTATGGCGCGCAGCCGGTCAACCACCGCCCGGTCAGGCCAGATCAGACGCTGCCCATGCTCGTCGGTCTTGTTCTCAAAATTCATGCTGCCAAGTGCGAGCGTCGAAGCGATGGCGTCGAAAGCGGCTTGGCTGATGGCGATGCGGATCATCGAAGCTGCTGGACGGCCTTGTCGCTCAGAGCAGCGGCCATCGTTTCGATCCGGACAAGCTGTCCGCGCAGACCGCCGAGCTTGCCCTCGGTCCCGACCTCGCGAGCCACTCGAGTCACCTCGGACGAAAAGCCGTTGAGCTGATCGACCATGGTGTTGATGGTTTCCTTCAACTCCAGAATCTCGCCCTTCACATCGACATTGATTTTGCGTGACAGATCGCCGCGGGCCACAGCGGTGGTCACTGTCGCGATATTGCGAACCTGCGTCGTCAGATTGGTCGCCATTGCGTTGACCGAGTCGGTGAGATCCTTCCACGTGCCAGCAACGCCGGGGACCACGGCCTGTCCGCCCAGTCGTCCATCGATGCCGACCTCACGGGCCACGCGCGTCACCTCGGAGGCGAACGATCGAAGCTGATCGACCATCGTATTGGTGGCCTCCTTGAGCTGCAGAATCTCGCCACGCACGTTCGACTGTGATCTTTTTGGAGAGATCGCCGTTCGCGCCCGCGATCGTCACCTCGGCAATGTTGCGCACCTGAGCGGTGAGGTTTCCGGCCATCTGATTGACAGAATCCGTGAGGTCTTTCCATACGCCGGAGACGCCCTTCACATGAGCCTGACCGCCGAGTTTGCCCTCCGTACCGACCTCCCGCGCCACGCGAGTTACTTCCGACGTGAAGACCGATAGCTGCTCGATCATAGTATTCACGAGCTTCGCGGAACGAAGGAAGTCGCCCTTGAGGCCCGCGCCCGTCCGCCTCCAACTCCATGGATTGTCCAAGGTCACCCTTGGCGACAGCCCCAATAGTGCGCGCAATCTCGGCAGTAGGGCGCACGAGATCGTCGATGAGAGTGTTGATGGACTCGACTTTCGCCGCCCACTGGCCGATCGCATCAGGCAGCGACATGCGTTGCCTCAGGCGACCATCCTGACCGACCGTGATGCTCAAACGCTCGACCTCGCGGGAAATACGATCTTCATGGGCGATGGCTTGATTGAAGGCTTCGGCAATTCGGTCTTCCGTCCCCGCCCAATCTGACGGCATGCGGCACGAGAAATCGCCATCGCGAAACGCTAGCCTCGCCTCCAGCAGCATTTGCGACCGAATCTCACAACCATCGGCGGACGCGTTAGATATTCTTTTCGGTTTTTGGCTCGTCTGACCTGTGACGACAACGCTGGCGGTCCTCAGGCTCGTGGGGGCTGGACGGGCCGTGGTATCGGTCATGGCTAACCTCGCGAAACGTCAAGAGCTGAATGGGACAGCCGCGAAAAATAGAGGCGAATTCGCTGCGCCCAATTTCTACGGGGGCTGCCAGCGGGGTGGGCTCGCATCCCAAGGCTGATAGTGGCTGCTGGATGGGTCGCGTTGCTTGCAGAAGCGTCTGCTCCGGGTCGAAACCGGGTTACGCGCGTGCTCCCGGCATCGCGGTGCTCAGATCGACCTATCGTGCGCGCGGTCGTGAGAGAAATCGGCCTTTTCGCGAAGCTTCCGCCTCGGTTCGCCCATAGGGGGCACGAAAGGATGCCCACTTGGCCTTCCCAGCACACGGCCGGTCGAACGTCCCACCATCCAGTCCTGACAAACCGACCCGGTTTCCCGGGCGATAAAAACCCTCGCGATTCGTGATGGCACGCCCCAGAGCGGCAATGTCCATCATTTCATTCCCCTTTGCTCCGCCACGAATTTTAGCGCTTACGTGGCTCAAATCTCGCGAACAGCGAGAACTCAGCCGGACAGCGAGGCGGGCGTCGCGCGCAGATTCAAGAGCCGCTTGTATTGTGAGGGCGTCACGCCGCGTTCCTTGCGGAAATGGCGGTTGAAGTTGGAGATATTTGCGTAGCCAACCTCGAAGCAGATGTCGGTGACTGGGCGGCGAGTGTCCGACAACAGCTTGCAGGCGCGGCCGATGCGCAGTTTTCGTGAGTAGTCGACAAAATTTGCGCCGGTGTTCTTCTTGAAGAAGCGCGAAAAGGCGGATTGCTTCATCCCGGCGATCGTGGCCGCCTCCGACATTCTGACCGTCCCCGAGAGATTGTCGACGATATACGAAATGACATTATGCACGACGCCGAGCGTCTCCTTCTCGAGCGTGGGCGCATAGTTGGGGGAAGCAAGGATCTTCCTCTCAGGCGTGCGTGCAAGCAAATCGATGAGCTCAAAAAACAGCGCCAGGCGTTGAAATCCGCGCGCCACGCCAATACGCCGCATGAGATCGGCGCCGCGCCGCGCCGCGTCGCCGAAGAACTCGAAGCCCCTGAGGGCGTCCGTCAGGAATGACTCGAGGTTGGCGAGTTCCGGGAAGACATCGGCCCGTGAGCGCAATAGATCGGGGGCGAACTGAATCACGATGTCCCGCCCTTCGATCACCTCGCCGGGCTTGAGATCGCTCATCCAATTGTGCGGTAGATTAGAGCCCGTGAGCACGAGATTGCCCGGGCTGAACTCACCGATATAGTCGCCGACGAACTGTCGTCCGTGCGTGCGGGTGATGAGGTGAATTTCATATTCGGGGTGATAGTTCCAGCGAGCGATGTTGCTCGGACAATCGTGCTGATGCCATTTGAACGATTGCGAAGGATCGGTGACAATTGATTCGAAATCTGGCGGTCGAGCCGCGCATTTCTTCCTCGCCATTTCCCTTCCCCCTACTGCCTCCGCGCCAGCGAGCGACCAGTCTCCTTGTCGAAAACGTGAAGGTTATCATTTGAGAACGTCATGCGCACGTGATCGCCGACCGCGGGACATTGTTGCGCCGGCAGGAGAACGCCGATTTCGACGCCCGCATACTTGAAATTAATCAGAGCGTCGTTGCCAAGAAATTCGATGAGGTCGACATCGCCATCGATGACGTTAACGGTGTCGGACGCACTCGCAGCGCGGAAATGCGCGGGCCGGACGCCGGCGACGACCGTCTTCGAGTCGTCAAGATCGAAGCGTTCGCGATCAATAAAGAGCGCCGGCTCATTGCGGCCCGCCGCGGTGAGTTCGCTTCCGTTCACGTCGACCTCAAAGAAGTTCATCGCCGGTGTGCCGATGAAGGCCGCAACGAATTGACTGTCCGGGCGCTCGAAGATTTCGCGCGGCGTACCAACTTGTTCGATTAAGCCATTGCGCAGAAGGACAATGCGGTCGGCGAGCGTCATCGCCTCGAGCTGGTCATGGGTGACATAAACCGTCGTGGTTTTGAGCCGCTGATGCAATCTGGCGATCTCGACTCGCATATGGTTGCGCAGCTTGGCGTCTAGGTTGGAGAGCGGCTCGTCGAACAGGAAGACGCCCGGCGTCTTGACGATGGCGCGAGCGATCGCGACGCGCTGCTGCTGGCCGCCCGAAAGCGCGGTCGACCTGCGGTCGAGGAAATGCTCGAGTCCCAGCGTCACGGCCGCCGCCCTGATACGGCGGTCGATCTCGTCGGGCGCGATTTTCATGCGCCTGAGGCCGAACGCGATGTTGTCGCGCACCGACATGTGCGGATAGAGCGCGTAGTTCTGGAACACCATCGCAATATTGCGGTCGCGCGGCGAGAGCTGATTGACCACCTGTCCGTCGATCTTCAGTTCGCCCCCGCTAATCTCCTCGAGCCCCGCGATCATGCGCAGAATCGTTGACTTGCCGCAGCCCGATGGCCCGAGAAAGACGATGAACTCGTGGTTCCTCACCTCGAGGTTGAAGCCGGCGACGACCTCGGTGTTGCCATAGCTTTTCGAGATGTTGCGGAACGAAAGCTCAGCCATCAGTTCAGGCGGCCGCTTTTGTCATGTCGATCTGGAGCTTGACGTCGGCCGGGCGCCCCTCTGCGGCGCGCTCGAACGCCTCGATCGAGCGCTCGAAGTCGAAGGTTGAGGAAATTAGCGGTTTCAAGTCGACCTTGCCGGAGCCGATGAGATTCAGCGCTCGTTCGTACATATTGGCGTAACGGAAGACGGTCTCGATCCGCAATTCCTTGCCAATCGCGCCCGGAATGTTGAGTGCTACCGGCTCGACGGGAATGCCGACAAGCACGATCGCACCCGAAGGGCAGGCGATGTTCACCGACCCTTCGATCGCCTTCGCTGCGCCGCTCGCATCAAACACCACGTCGGCGCCCCAGCCACCAGTCTCGCCTTTCACCGCATCAAGGAGATCACACTTGGTGATGTTGACCGGGATGATTCCTGGATAGCGGCTGGCGATGTCGAGCTTAGGCTCGTGGATGTCGCTGAGCAGAACCTTGCTGCAGCCTCCGGCCAGCGCGGCGAGAGCGACCATGATACCGATAGGGCCGGCGCCGAGCACGACCGCGACGTCACCTGGTTTGATGCGCGCCCGTGTCGCCGCTTGCATGCCCACAGCGAAGGGTTCGACCATCGCTCCCTCTTCGAACGTGACATTGTCGGGAAGCTTGAAGGTGAAGGCCGCGGGATGGACGACCGAGCCTGTGAGGCATCCGTGAACCGGCGGCGTAGCCCAGAACGTGACCTCTGGATCGACATTGTACACGCCGAGTCGCGTCGCCTTGGAGCGGAAGTTCGGAACGCCCGGCTCCATGCAGACCCGATCGCCGACGGCAAGCGAGCGCACGTTAACGCCAATCTCTGTCACTGTGCCTGACGCCTCGTGCCCAAGCACCATGGGGCTGTTCACGATGTAAGCGCCAATTCCACCGTGTGTGTAGTAATGCACGTCGCTGCCGCAGACGCCGACCGTGTGTAGCTTAATGCGGACATCGTCCGGGCCGAGCGCCGTGGGAAGGTCGATGTCGCGAAGAGAGAGGACTCGCTTCCGTTCGAGAACAAGCGCGCGCATGGGACTATCCTTGATTTCTGGTTTTGAGAGCGGAGTTCAGGAAGCTGCTTAGTACGCCGAGGAACAGCAGCGGCGGCAGCGATAGCAAAATGACCGAGGCGTTAAGAATGCCCCATGGCACATCGCGACCGAGCTGGGTCATCTCGGAGGCGACAACCGGAAGCGTCTTGGCGTCGGATGTCGTCAGCATCAGCGCGATAAGGAATTCGTTCCAGACGAGCACGAAGGAGAACACTATGGCGCCGATGAGGGACTTCCAAGCAATCGGCAGCGCGATAAGGAAGAAGATCGCGTAAGGCCCATAGCCATCGACGAAGGCAGCTTCCTCGATCTCGTTCGGAACGCGCTTGAACGCCGGGATTGCGAGCCAGATGGTCGTCGCGAGCGTCAGCAGGCTGTAGGTGACGATGAGCGCGATGCGTGTATCGTATAGACCGACGTCGAGCCAGATGACGATGAGCGGAATGGCGATCGCGACCGGCGGGAGAAATCTCAGCGACAATACGAAAAACTGGATGTCGTTGGCGAAGCGCATCGGATATCGCGCTACGGCGTAAGCCAGGGGAAGCCCAAACGCGGCGCCGATCAGCACCGAACATCCGGATACGATGACCGAGTTGATCAGGCCCGCGCGAACGCTATCACGTTCGAGCACGTAGAGAAAATTGTCGAGCGTCGGTGTAAAGAACAGCATCGGCGTGGGCGTGACGATGTCGACACGATTTTTGAAGCCGCTCAGCAGCGTCCACAGAATCGGGACTACCACTGATGCCGCGACCATCGCTATAATTATGCGGGCCGCAAGTCGGCTCAGACCTCTTGCCAACGCCGCACCCGCCGCCAGAGAACAGTGAAGGCGACAGTCGTCGCGATCATCATCAGCACCGCCATGCTCGAAGCATAGGAGATGCGGCCGGATTCGATGAAGCCTTGCGAGAAGGCGTACATGTCGAGCGTTTCCGTAGTAATGCCCGGACCGCCGCGCGTCATGACGTAGATCAGATCGAAGGCGCGCAGGGATTCGATCATCTTGACGAACACGAGGCTGATCAGCGCCCCGCGCAGCATCGGCAACGCGACATAGGCGTAGACCTCCCACGTCCGCGCATGATCGAGGCGCGCCGCTTCGAGCGGCTGAAGCGGCAACGTTTCCAGAAGCTTGACGATGATGACTGAGAACAACAGGCCCCATTGCCATACGTCGACGACCGCGACTGCGAGCATGGCGGTGTGCGGATCGGCGAGTAGGTCAACCGGATGGCCGGTGATCAGCTTGAGCGGGTAGACCGCGAGACCGAACAGGGGATGGAACGCGAAGCGCCAGACGAACGCCGCGGAGACTCGGGGCAAGAGCGCCGGCACGATGAACAGGACACAGAGCGCATTGCGCACGTTGGGCGGTGTCGTCTCGAACATGAGAACGGCGAGAGGAATCGCGACCGCCATCGTGGCGATCACTGTAAGAATCTCCCACTCGATCGAGACCCGAACTGAATTGAGAAAGCGCGGGTCGTCGACCAGGGCGCGAAAGTTGGCGAAGCCGACATAGACGCTGTCGGGACTGCTAAGCTCTCGGTTCTGCAAAGCGATGTTGATCGCGTCGATTGTCGGCACAAAAGCCAGAATCGCGAGAACCGCCATGGTCGGCACGGTGAAGACGATCGGCAAACTCGTGCGAATTTTCATAGGGGTTGGGGCGAGCCGCTCCGAACTCCGGCGGCACCCCTCCGCAGCGCGGAAGGGCGCTCTTTTCAGCCGATGTTACTTGCGGTTGGCCACAAGTCCCTTCGCGTAAGCGTTGAGTTCGTCCAACGAGCCTTTGATGTCGGTGCGCGTGCCAACGATGAGTTCTTCGAGCTCAATGCCCCAATGGTCGCCAAGATTCGGCCATTCGGGATCCTGCCAGAAATTGACCGCTGTCACTTTCGCCGTATCAGCCAACGCCTGACCTAGGTCTGCGCCAAACTTCTGGTTGAACTCGTCGCTCGTCATGATGCTCGTGCGATTCAGCTCGCCGAACTGGCCTTCGTCGAGGCGGCGCTTTTCGTTCTCCTTCGACGTCGCCCAGGCGATGAATAAGCCGGCGCATTTTTTCGCGGCGTCGTCCTTGTTCGCCTTCGCGCCGATAGCAAGGCCGTGGGCGTAACCGCCACCGGTTAGCGGCGACGGCGGCCGCGCATAGCCGACCTTGCCCACGACTTTGGACACTTTCGGATCGATCGCCTCGCCCGAGAGCGGCGTCGATTCGACGAGCAGCGCTACCTGGCCCGAGAGGAAGGCGCCGGTGGACTCGTCCCAGCTGCCTGTCTTGGTGCCGGGCGGCGAATATTTGAAGAGATCGAGATAGGTCTGAGTCGCCCTTACCGCTGGCTCGCCGTCGAACGCCGGCGTATTCCCATCAAACCACTTGCCGCCGAAGCCGCGGAAATAGGGCATCCAGCGCCAAACGTTCGCGCCCGAGCCGCGCTGGCCGCGCAGCGCGATGCCGTAGACGCCATGATCCGGGTCATGCAGCTTCTGCACAGCGACCATCATCTCGTCGAGAGTCGTGGGCACCTTGACGCCTGCCTTCTCGAGTAGATCCTTGCGGTAGACGAGCAGATCGCCCCCCCCGGTCAGCGGCGCGAAATAGACCTTGTCCTCGAAGGTCGCGACCTTCTGCCGGCCGGGATCAAAATCGGCGAAGTCGTAATCCTTGGGATAGTAGTCGAGCAGCGGCGCGACCCAATTGGACTTCGCGAACAGCGCGACATTGGCCTCGTCGACGTAGTAGACGTTATATTTGCCGACGGTCGAAGCGTCAGCGCGTGACTTGGCGCGGCGGTCGTTCTCATTGAGATAGTCAATGTTGAAGGACGCGCCCGAGAGACCCTTGAACTCGTCCTTGTATTTCTCAAGCAGCGTCAGACCGTCCCGCGGTTGCGCGAGCACGCGTATATCGTGACTGCACACGGCTTCCGCGTTGGCGGTTCCGGCAAGCCTTGCCGCTAGGATCAGCGCGCCGGTGGCAGCGGCCAGAGCAGCTCGTAACCTCATATCGCGTTCCCTCCATTTTGATTTTATCGCTCCGGCAATGCCGAGAGCGTCAGCGGGATATTCGGCCCCATAGCTACTCTACGGCTGACCCATTCGCCGGGACTAGCCACTGGATTGCGACGAACTGATACGAATTTGCTTATAAAGCCGTCGCGGCGCATCGAAAGGGTCTCGGGCGGCGCATTCGATCATCAATCGAGCGGCGAGAGGGGACTGGGGTCGTAGACCGAAGGTCCGGTTCAGGATTGAGATGGGGCACCAACTGACGCCGGCTGCGCGTCTTGAAAACAATTGCTGGCTGGAGAACCCCGACAGAAGCTCTAAAGTTGAGCAAAGCTGCCGAACCTGAGTGGACAATGGCAAAAAGGCCGAAAGCGAAAGATCTAACTGTCGCCCGGATGGACCGGCCGAGTTTGCCACGGCGTCGAACTCGATTCGCTAAATGTCGACGTGACCGTGCGTCGTTACGAGGCTACTTCTGGCCGAGAGGCGGTGCTGGCTATACGAGACTAGCCTGGATGATCGCATAGGCGGCGCGGCGAACCCCGGTATCGATGCGGCATCGATCGGCGTCGGTCAGTTGCCGTCCCATCTGGCGGGCGACTTCCGCCACCGATAGCTCGCCGGCCGCCGCGCCCGACCAGTGCAACACCTCGCTGTTGTCATGTTCGCCCAGTACTCGCGCGATGTATGTCGGGCTGATACCGAGATGTACGGCGAGCAACGTGCGGAACCACGCGGAGTTGAGGATGGTGCCCGACCCGATCATCCGTTCCGACGCAACACCGCGCCGCCCGGCGATTGCAGGAACGATTCTCTACGGGCTCAACGCCTGGTACACGTGCGGACAGCAAGTGCTCGCTGCGTTGCCTCCCGAGTTTCGCGCCATTTCCGGCAGCATTTGGATCGCGCCGGCGCCTACGATTTACGCGCTTGTTGTTAGCCTCATTTTGTGGATCGTGTTCGAGTTCCTGCCGCTCGGCCGGCGCGCAAACGTCTGGAGGGACTGACAGAAAAAGGCACCTAAACGATTGAAAGAATTGATCCGCTGCCAGAGCCGGCAAGCCCGTCTTCACAACCGCCTTTGGGCTAGAGCCTACCCCGTTTTCTGACCTTTGCACTTTGCGCTTCGCGATCCGGTCCGACCCAGCCGACTTGAGGTCGTCGCGGCGCAAGGCTAAAGGCCAAGCGTCTCCCCCAGACTGAAAGACCGCAGGCCTTTGAGCGAAACCGAACCCAAGGTCGACGAAGCGCTCGCCGTCGCGCATGGGCTCAAGCCCGACGAATATGCGCGGCTCGTCGCGCTGATCGGCCGGACGCCGACCTTCACCGAGCTCGGCATCGTCTCGGCGATGTGGAACGAGCATTGCTCCTACAAGTCGTCGCGCCTTCACCTGCGCAAGCTGCCGACCAAGGGCCCGCATGTCATCTACGGGCCGGGCGAGAACGCGGGCGTGATCGACATCGGCGATGGCGACGTCTGCGTGTTCAAGATGGAGAGCCACAACCATCCCTCCTTCATCGAGCCCTATCAGGGCGCGGCGACCGGGGTCGGCGGCATTTTGCGCGACGTTTTCACCATGGGCGCAAGGCCCGTCGCCGCGCTCAACCTCCTGCGCTTCGGCGCGCCCGATCATCCCAAGACCCGGCGTCTGGTGGCGGGGGTCGTCGCGGGGATCGGCGGCTACGGCAATTCGTTCGGCGTGCCGACGGTCGGCGGCTCGACCGGCTTTCATCGGCGCTATGACGGCAACATCCTCGTCAACGCGATGGCGGTCGGCGTCGCCAGGCGGGACGCGATCTTCACTTCGGCCGCGACCGGAATCGGCAATCCGATCGTCTATCTCGGCTCGAAGACCGGGCGCGACGGCATCCATGGCGCGAGCATGGCCTCGGCCGCCTTCGAGGCGGACGCCGAAGAGAAGCGCCCGACCGTGCAGGTCGGCGATCCCTTCGCCGAGAAGCTGCTGCTGGAAGCCTGCCTCGAGCTGATGCGCTCCGGGCGCGGTGATCGCGATCCAGGATATGGGCGCGGCGGGGCTGACGTCCTCGGCGGCCGAGATGGGGGCCAAGGGCGATCTCGGCATCGACCTCGACCTCGACCACGTGCCGTGCCGCGAGACCGGCATGACGGCTTATGAGATGATGCTCTCCGAGAGCCAGGAGCGCATGCTGATGGTGCTCAGGCCCGAAAAGGAGCCGGAGGCCGAGGCCATCTTCCGCAAATGGGGGCTCGACTTCGCCATCATCGGCAAGACCACCGACACGCGCCGCTTCGTCATCAGGCGCGGCGGCGAGGTCAAGGCCGACCTGCCGATCAAGGAGCTTGGCGACCAGGCGCCGCTCTATGACCGGCCGTGGATCCGGAACCCGCGCCCGCCCGTTCTCGACGCCGCGTCGATCAAGGCGCCGATGCCGACCGACGCGGCGCTGCTCAAGCTCCTGTCTTCGCCCGATCTTTGCTCGAAGCGCTGGGTCTACGAGCAATATGACACGCTGATCCTCGGCAATACGGTTCAGGGGCCGGGCGGCGACGCGGCGGTGGTGCGGCTCGGCGATGGGCCCAAGGGCCTGGCGCTGACGACCGACTGCACCGAGCGCTATTGCTTCGCCGATCCGCGCGAAGGCGGAAAACAGGCGGTCGCCGAGGCGTGGCGCAATCTGATCGCGGTCGGCGCGCGTCCGCTCGCGCTCACCGACAATCTCAATTTCGGCAATCCGGAGCGGCCCGAGGCCATGGGCGAACTGGTCGGCTGCATCGAGGGCATCGGCGAGGCGGCGCGGGCGCTCGACTTCCCCGTCGTCTCCGGCAACGTCTCGCTCTACAACGAGACGATGGGCTCAGGCATTCCGCCGACGCCCGCGATCGGCGGCGTCGGTCTCGTCGAGGACGTGGCGAAAACGGCGAGCCTCGCCTTCAAGGCGGCGGGCGAGGACATCTGGCTCGTCGGCGGAGCGCCGGGCTGGCTCGGCCAGTCCGCCTGGCTCGCGACGGTCGCAGGCCGCGAAGAGGGCGCGCCGCCGCCGGTCGATCTCGCGGCCGAACGCCGCAACGGCGAATTTGTCGCCTCGCTCATCCGAGGCGGGAGGGTCAGCGCTGTCCACGACCTGTCCGACGGCGGCCTCGCCGTGGCGCTGGCCGAGATGGCGATGGCGGGGGGGATTGGCGCGAGCGTCGAGGCGGAGAGCGGCTTGAGCCATGCGTTCTTCTTCGGCGAGGATCAGGGCCGCTACGTTTTGACCGCGCCGTCGACGGAAAGCGCGGCCCTCGCCGAGGAGGCGAAGCGCCTCAATGTTCCGCTTTCGCGCATCGGCGCCACGGGAGGCCAGACGTTGAGGCTTGGCGGCGCGGCTCCGCTCGCCCTTGCGGCGCTGAGCGAAGCCTATGAAAGTTGGCTGCCGGCCTATATGAGCCGTCCTCAGGGGGCAAATCCATGATCCCGTTCATCATCGTAAAAACCGTCAAGGGCTTCGCCTACATTCGGCCGGAGCGCGTGGTCGCCATCAATGCGTCGGACGCGGACGGACTGCCTGATCCTCATGACCGACGGCGTCACGATCGCCGCCTCAGAGCCCGCCGAGGACGTCGTGGCGCGGCTCGAAACGGAGGCCGGCGAGGAGGAGCACGCCGCTCGAAGCTATCAAGGAGCGCAACGCCCATGGCCATGTCGCAAACCGAGATTGAGACGATGATCCGCGAGGCGTTTCCCGACGCCCGGGTCGAGGTGAAGGATCTGGCCGGCGACGGCAACCATTATGCCGCGACCGTCGTGACCCCCGCCTTCAAGGGCAAGACGCCGGGTCCGCCAGCACCAGATGGTCTACGAGGCGCTGAAGGGCCGGATGGGCGGGGAATTGCACGCGCTGGCCTTGACCACGTCGGAGAGCTGACGCGGGCGGATTTTCCGGCGCGCCGACGGCGCGCAATTCCTTCCGCGTTTCGTCGCGATTCCAAGGGCTTGCGGCGCCATTTCCTTCCGCTCGGCGCCGAGCGAGCCAACGGGCCGCCTCACGCCCCGAAAATAAAAGCCCGGCTACGTCCCCGCTGGCTTTTGGCGAGCGCCGCCGGGTCCATCCACATGATCTCCCAGACGTTGCCGTCCGGATCCTCGACGCTGCGGCTGAACATGAAGCCGTGATCCTGCGCCGGGTTCGGGTCGGCGCCGCCGCCCGCGTTCCGTCGCCTGCGCGAGTGTCGCGTTGACCGCGTCGCGGCTATCGACGCTCAGCGCGAGCAGCGCCTGGCTTTCGCGCCGCGCATCGCCGATCGGGCGCTGGGTGAACTGGCGATAGTGCTCGTGGGTCAACAACATCACGCCGATCGTGTCCGAAAACATCATGCACGACGACTTTTCGCCCGAAAATTGCGGGTTCAGCGCGCCGCCGAGCGCTGTATAGAACGCGGTTGACGCCTTCAGGTCGCGCACCGGCAGATTCACAAAAATCATCTTGCTCATTGATTTCCCCTTTCCTTTCAGCGCATGTCGTGATACATTATCTCGCCATAGAGTGAGTATCCACAATGTCTCTTGATGTCAAGAGACTTTTCATCGAGATAAACTCGACATGGATCGCGCCGATCTCGCCGTCGAACAATGGGCCCGCGAGCGACCCGATTTGCGCACGCTGCCGATGGCGATCTTCGGCCGCCTGAGCGAAGCCGCCGAGCGCGTCATGCGCGAGCATATGAATCCGCTCTTCGCCCGGGCCGGGCTGCAGGCGGGCGAATTCGACGTTCTGGCGACCCTGCGCCGCTCGGGCGAGCCGTTCACGCTGTCGCCGACCCAGCTCTACGAAGCCGCGATGATTTCCTCGGGCGGCATGACCGACCGCCTCGATCGGCTGGAGCGCGCCGGGCTGGTGGTGCGCCGCCCCGACCCCAAGGACCGTCGCGGCAAACTGATTGTGCTGACTGACCCTGGCAAGCGCCTGATCGACGAGGCGATCGGCCGCCATGTCGCCAACGAGGAGCGGCTCTTGTTGTCGCTGACCCAGGCCGAGCAGGAAACGCTGAACGCGCTCCTCAAGAAGCTGATCGCCGGGCTTTAGGGTGGAAACCCAATCGCGCCTTAAAAATGGCGACCGATTCGCTAATGAAGTGGCGGAGCTGCGGACGTCGATGGGCTCGCGTCATAATTGCAGGGTCCGGACATCCGTTGCACGCGCCAGGCCGCCTCGTCATTGGTGGCCTTCAGCGTCACAGCGTCTTCCGACCGCTCCTCCGCAGCCGATGAGGACGGATTGACGGTGATGTCATCGTTGCGGACGATGAGCGATCCATTCGGCCCGCGTTCGATCCGCCAGCTACCCGCATGCCATTCTGGCTCGCAGCGCAGCCCATCAGGGCTCGGCTTGCAGAACCCGCCGAGACTGTAGTCGAACGCATCGCTCCCATGAGTGCGCGTTCGCAAATTCATCTCCAGTGCGACGAATGTCACTCCCGACGCCGGCTGCGGCCAACGGCTTGGCAGGTGGAAGAGCCTGATCCGGACGACTTGCTGCCTCGGGTGGGCCTTGAGATGCGCGTCATCATAAATGCGTTCCCAGCAGGTATCCCGGTCGGGAAGCAGTTGGCTCTCCGCCATGACCGTGGTCGTAGCGGCCAAGACGAGAGGCGCCGCTAAAAGAGAAACCAAAGGGAGTTGCATTTTTATGGACATCTTCTCGTGACTGTCGTGAAAAATCTGCACGCCGAGCGCCGCCAGTCAACGATGCATGACAATTCCGGAGGAGCCGCCCTCAAATCTCGTGATGATCGCGCCCTCCAAACGGAATGATCCCGCTAGGCTTCGACCGTCAGCAAGACGCACCTAGGTAGATCTACGGATTGCCGACAGGCAACAGTGTCTGATTTCCTGCTTACGCTGTGTTTCTTGCGGCCGCTTGGAGAGCCCAAGCGGGCCAAGCCGCCGCGTCAAGGGGGAATGTCATGCGGATTGCTCCACTACTGCTTGCGCTCGCTTCAGCCGGGTGCTCGCAGATAGCCGCGGCGTCGACGATCACCGAGTTTAGCCGAACTGCGTTTCAGGCGGCCCTTTCGTCCGCGATGCTTTCAAGCCAGGATTTTGATTCCCTTCCGGTCGGCACGATTGTGACCGTGAACGGGGTGACCTACACGCCTTCCTTGGGCGCCGCATTCGTAACGGGTTCGTTTCTAACGTCGACTCCTCCCAACGGCCTCGGCTCGGAGTCAATAGGTTTAGGTTTCTTAGGGGCTGATGAGACGCTGACGATTGTGTTCTCGTCCCCCGTCACCGCATTTGCTTTGGACATAAATACCTTCGCTTCCAACTCAGGCGACTACTCGGCCACGGTAAACGACGGTTCCAATTCTGTTGTCCCGAGTCTCCTGGACGTCTTTCCAAACACAGAGACCGGACAGTTTATCGGCTTCACGGACAGCTCGCCCTTTACCAGCATCGTGATCAGCCCTGTCAGCGACCCGGGCACGGGCAACGGCAATTGTGGCGCCTTGCCAACATGCTCGTACACAGTCGACACACTTGTTTACGGAGATGCCGCGGCCCTGGTCCCCGAACCCTCCGTATGGGCGATGATGCTCACGGGCTTCGCCGGACTCGGCGCGGTCGCGCTGCGCCGCAGGCACAAGATCATACACGCCTGACCGGAGTGGGTGACCAAAACGGCCAATGGGCGACGTACCCTCTCGGAATTACCAATTATGCGAAAGAGAAAGCGTGCGCGTCAGCGCGCGGCGCTGTGGTCTAGCTCCAAGTCCGCGTCGCTAGAATGTAGCGCACATAACGGGTGTCGCGGATGAAGCTGATCTCGCCCTCCTACGATCTGGCGAGGTTGCGGAAGTCAGCGGAATACTGCGGCGCTGATGTGATGAGCGTCACTGTTGAAGCGCTCGAATTGCGTTAGCGCAAAGAACGTCAGTCGGACAGACCGCTGGTGCCGGCAGGCGATTTGCAAAACAAGGGAGGGGAGCGTCCGATGGGCCCACTTTCGATGGAGCAGGCGCTGGCCGAGGAGGCCGTCGCGATTGGCGGCCTGGGGGTGGAACTCGCCGACCGATTGAAGGAAGCGGCCAGCGAGCAGGAGGCGGGACAGACATCGGAGCGCAGACGTACGTACAAGGATGCGGACGTACGCGACGGGGACCAAGATAGCGCCACGCAGGCCGACAGCCGCCGTCGCGCTAAGTTTTACCGCGCGCTCAATGAGACGAATCGATCGGCGCTTTGCCTTTCGGGCGGCGGCATTCGAAGCGCGACGTTCTGTCTCGGCGTGATCCAGGCTTTGGCCGCTTTCGACGTAAGGAGCGGGACCGTGCGCGCCGACCAGGGACATTTAGGCGCACCAGAAGACGCTCTTCTCGGCAGATTTCACTATCTATCGACCGTTTCCGGGGGCGGGTACGTCGGCTCCTGGCTCTCGGCCTGGCGCTCCTATGACGATTTCCGAAAGGTTCGAAACGAACTGATCGGTCGCCCCGATGGCCCCGACGTCGAGCCGCCTGAAGTGTCCTGGCTGCGCGCCTACAGTAACTATCTCACCCCGCGCGTCGGGATCGGTTCGGCGGACGCGTGGACCGCAATCGCGCTCTACGCCCGCAATCTCCTGCTGAACTGGCTCGTCATCCTGCCGGTGCTCTGCCTGGTGCTTTTCGGCATCAAATTCATCGCGACCGCATCCGTGGCTGTCGCGCGAGAGCAGAATGACTGGTGGCTGGTCGGCGCAATCGGTCTGATCGGCGCCGCGTCGCTGATCGTCGCCCAGGCTTTTACGACGCGGCATCGCCCGGTTCGCCGTGAATCTCCTCCGAAACCTCTGAAGGGTGTTCCGCCCACGGCGTCGCCCAATAACATCCGTCAACGCACGTTCATCGAGCGCGATCTGGTGTGGAGCGTTCTCTCGGCCATCGCCTTTACGATTTTGTTCTGTTCGCAGACAGGAACAGCTTGGGTTGAAACCAGCGGCCGCGATGTCGTGCTCGTCACCCTCGCCATCGTAGGGGCAATCATCTTCGCTGTTGGATGGATTGCCGGCTGGCCCGTCCGCCCCTCTCTCAAGGACTTCGCCCTGTGGGTCGCCTCCGGCCTGGTCTACGGCGCCCTCATCGGGCTTGGCGCATATCTGTTCGCTCTCCTGCAGCCATATGTCGAGCGGACAGATTTCAAACTTTCTCTGCCGATCATATTCGGCATTCCCTGGGTGCTGATGTCGCAGCTCATCGCCGAGATGATTTTCGTCGGGCTGGTCAGCTACGAACCTGACTCGGACAGCGACCGGGAATGGCTCGGGCGCGCCGCCGGCTGGATAAGCGCAGTTGCGATCGGCTGGGCGGTCACCGCATTTCTATCCGTGGGCATCGGCAATCTCGCTTATCAGAATTCCTTTCATTATGATCTCGGCCGTTACATCACCGCGCTCGGAGGCGTCTCCGGCATCGCCACCGCGCTTCTCGGCATGAGCGGCAAGACATCGGCGACAACCGACGACAACCGTCAGAGCTGGACCACTTTCGTATTCAATCTCCTGCTGTCGATCGCCGGTCCCGTCTTTATCGCGGCGCTGATCGTCTGCGCATCAATCGCGCTCGACCTTCTTATGTTCGGCGACACCCTGCTGCACGTGCTTCACAATCCCCCTCCAACACCTCTAACTATCGTCCTCTACCTCGTGGTGGGTGCGGCTGTCGCGTTGGTCGTCGAAGTCATCGCGTCGAAGAACGTGAACATAAACCGCTTCTCGTTGCACGCGGTCTACCGAAATCGACTCGTTCGGGGCTACCTAGGCGCGGCGCGTCAGGCGCGAAATCCTGATCGCTTCACCGGCTTTGACGACAGCGATAATATTCACGTCCAAAAACTATGGCCGCCACAGGTCACGACCGACGGACAGAACACCTTCGGCCTCTTCCATGTGGTCAACATCTCGCTCAACGTTGTCGAGGCCAAACGGCTCGCCTGGCAGGAACGCAAAGCGGAGCCATTCACCGTCAGCCCCTCGCACTGCGGCAGCGCGCTCAAAGGCTTTCGCCCAAGCTCTGAATATGCCGGGAAAGATACCGGCGGTATAACGCTCGGAACCGCGATGGCGATTTCCGGCGCCGCCGTCAGTCCGAACATGGGTTACTATTCTTCGCCTTCGATCTCGCTCTTGCTCGCGTTCTTCAATGTCAGGCTTGGCTGGTGGCTAGGAAACCCTGGGTCGCAGGGGAACGATTCGTACGCGACCCAGGGACCCGATTTTGCGATTAAGCCCTTGCTCCAGGAAGCTTTCGGCCTGACGACCGACGACAAACGGTACGTCTATCTCTCGGACGGCGGCCATTTCGAGGATCTTGGGCTCTACGAGATGGTGCGGCGGAGGTGTCGGTTCATTGTGGTCGTCGACGCCGGCGAGGACGCCCACCTCGCGTTCAATGACCTCGGCAATGCCATTCGCAAGATCTACATCGACCTCGGGATTCGCATCGATTTCACAGGCCTGCCAGACTTGAGGAACCGTCCTCCACGCGCCGGCATCGATGAGCCGCAACACATCCTCCCGTACCACGCCATGGGCTTCATCGACTACAAGGCGGCCGACGGCGACGGCAGCAGCAATGGAACGATCCTCTACATCAAACCGGCCCTGCATGGGACCGAGCCCGCCGGGATCGCGAGCTATGCGGCCGCTCACTCGGATTTTCCACACGAGACAACAACCGATCAGTGGTTCACTGAATCTCAGTTTGAGAGTTACCGCTCACTCGGATTTGAGATCACAGACCAAATCCTCAGATCGAAACACATCGCGATTAGCCCTCCCGGGCAACCCAAGGTGACGTTGCAGCAGCTTCTGGCGAAGTTGCCGGAAACAACCCGGGCCGCTTCGCCGGTTGGATCGCCAACGCGCGACGCTGAACTTGCCGATGCGCCGTGAAGGAAAGGCCGCTGTCAGTGCGCGGCGTTGTTGTCTAGCCTCAAGTCCGCGTCGGCGAGAATGTAGCGCACATAGCGGGTGTCGCGGATGAAGCTGATCTCGCCCTCCCGCCACTCGAGCCACATCACGTAGCTCGGCTTTGGATCAGCCCCATCTTCGAACACTGCAATCACTTCACGTCCCTCGATCCAGGCCGGGCTCAACGAGACTCGATCCATCTTGGCGTAGATTGTGAAGAACATGCCGACGTCCGCCGCGCCCACTCGGACAGGGAGCGCGGACTGCTTGAGCCTGACATCCTGCGCGAGCAGTGCGCGCAGCCCCTCCCAATCGCGTTGGTTGAACAGCGCAACGAACCGCGCGACCTCCGGCGATGGAGAGCGGTCAACGGCTGGTGGCGGCGTATGCGCGTTGATCGCCTTCAACCTCGCCCGGCCGCGCGCGAGATGGCCCTTCACGGCGTTGACCGTGGTGTCGAGAAGAGCGGCAATGTCTTCGAGAGAATGGCCGAGAACGTCCTTCAGGACAACGACGCTACGCTGGGCAACGGGAAGCTCGACGAATCGCGACACGGCCGCCCTCACCGCTTCCTGGCGCATCAGGGCTTCCAAGGGGTCGGCAGCCTCTGAATCTGGCGTCTCCGCCGCGGCTTCGAGTGGCTCGGCCGCGCGAAGGGCGCGGCTGCGCAGGAGGTCGAGCGCCCGGTTGTGCGCGATGCGGAACAGCCAGGCGCGCATGGACGGCGCCGCCTCCAGGGTCTTCAGCGCCACGAAGGCGCTGGCCAAGCTGTCCTGGACGACATCCTCGCCGTCCATGACCGAACCGGTCAGGCGGGCGCAATACCGGTGCAGCTCCGGCCGCAGGTCGCCGACCAGAGCGAGGAATTCCGACTGATCGACGCCGCCTGTTGGCCGTTCGTGGCTCAAGCCGGTTTCCCTTCGAGCACGCTGATCCCCACATCGCCTTTTAGCCCGAGCGCGATCGCCGTGTCGTATTCAGGGTCGTTGAGGATCCGCACCACGTGCTCGCCGAACAGACGCGGCGGCATGGGCGCGCCAAACCGAGCCAGAAAGGCCTCAGGTTCGATCCCAGCGGCGCGGGCGTACGATCTGGAGGCTTCCCCACCGACCCCTGTCCCGCCGATTATCTGCATCGGAACGATCGCCTGAAACCGGATCCCGAGGCCCTTCTGCTCGGCGATCCCGTTGGCGTATTTGGCCATCAACCACAGCATTCGCTTGGCTCCGGCGTAGCCGCCCGACAGGGGCGAGCCCTGCTGGGCCGCGCCGCTCGAGCCGACCAGGACCCGGGCGCCCGTCGCGAGCGGGAGATTCAATGCGGCCTGCAGCCAATAGAGGCCGCCTTTCACATCCGTGTCCCAGGGCTTGGTGAAGTCCTCCCAGCTCAGCTCATCGATCGGCCCCATTCGCGGCGTCGCGCCGGCGTTCAAAATGAGAACGTCCGGGCGCGTCTCGACAAGGATTTGCTTCGCCGCCTTCTCATCTGTGATGTCAGCCGAAATCGTCTTGACGCCCAGGCGGGCCCTGACGGCCTCAAGGTCCATTGCGCTTCGGGCGACCACGCTGACCTTGGCCCCTTGATCGACGAGGACCTCGACCAAGCCGAGGCCCAGGCCTCGGCTCCCTCCCGTCACGACGACGATCTTGTCCTTGAGGCTCATGGGTTCGCTCCGTTTCTTGTCTAAGAGCGAAGACGAATGACGCCACAAAAAAGAGCCACGGACGCGTCGCCAGGAGTTCACCCGGCCGATCGGCTGGAGCGTGTCGCACCGTTCAGAGGCGGCTTATCCCCGAATTTGCGCTCCTATAGTCTCAAGAGGTCTCGTCGGCCCGCGTCGGCACGACGAACAGGGCCATGATCGCAGCGATTACCAGAATCACGCTGCTCGCTCCGAAGACGGCGGTCGCTCCCTTGAAATCATAGATCGCGCCGCCGCCTGCGGCTCCGATCGTAATGGCGACTTGCACCGCGGCGACGAGCAGACCCCCTGCGCTTTCCGCTTCGTCGGGAACGGTGCGGGTGAGCCACGTCGACCAGGCGACCGGCACGGCGCCGAACGCCATTCCCCACAGCGTAATGAGCGCGAGATCCAGCCCCAGCGAGCTGTTGAACGTCGCGAGAGACGCGCAAATGACGGCCATCACGAGCGGCATGGACGCGAGCGTCACCCGAAGACTGCGCTCCAGCAGGAAGCCGGAGAGCATCGTGCCGATGAGGTTTGCGACGCCAAATCCAAGCAGCACGCCGGAAATCATCGCAACGCCGGCGCCCGTCGTGAATTCGAGAAACGGCCGCAAGTAGGTGAAGAAGGCGAAGTGCCCGGTGAAGACCAGCATCGCGCAGAGCATGCCGACCGCGACACCGTGTCGTCTGAGAACCTCGACCAGCGTGCCAAGCCTTGCCGATCCCAGGGAGGGCATCCGGGGCAAGGTCGCGGCCTGCGCGATCAACGTGACCACGGACAGGCCCGCCGCCATGAGGAACACGGCGCGCCAGCCGTAAAGATGGCCCATGTAGATTCCGAGGGGCGCGGCAAAAATGGTGGCGGCCGAGACGCCGCTGAAGATGATCGACAAGGCTCGCGGCACGGATTCCTCGGGCACGAGACGCATCGTCAGGGCCGCCGACATCGTCCAGAAACCGCCGAGCGCCGCGCCGAGCAGCACGCGCCCGATGAGCAGCATGGGGAAGTTGAAAGCGAAAGCCGCGATCAGGTTGGAGATCAGCAAGAGGATGGTGAAGCCGAGCATCAGGGTCCGGCGGTCCAGGTTCCGTATGACCGCCGTGACGAAGAGGCTGGAGAGCAGTGCGACGATGGCGGTCGCGGAGACCGTCTGTCCGGCCGCGCCCTCGCTGATCCTGAAATCGGCCGCGATCGGCGTGAGCAGGCTTGCCGGCAGGAATTCGGCAGTGACGAGGGAGAAGACGCCCAGAGCCAACGCGCCCACCGCGGCCCAGGCGGGGTCGCCGGAGCCCGCATTGCGATCGTTGGTGTGAACCGCAGGCAAGTCGGCCGGCGGCGCTGCTCGCGCAGCCGCTTCGTCGATTCTGAGTAAGGGTTGGTTCATCGAAGGTCCTGGCGAGTCGCTGGTTCTTACCGCCCACCCTAGGGTAGACGGCTCGGACGAGCTATGCCACAAACTCCGATATGATTGATCGCTCGTCCGAAATCTCCACGATCGCAAGACCGTCGTTAGATCCGTTGAATGAACTTCTGGCCGGAATGCGCCTGACCGGCGTCGAATATCGGCGGATCGAACTATCGCCACCCTTCGGCCTTGGGTTCGGGGCCACGGAAGGCCGCGCGAACTTCCACTTCGTCGCCCGCGGCCCGGTTTACTTACGTCAAGGCGACGAAGTCCATCAGATGGATACGGGGGACGCGGTTCTGCTCCCGCGCGGCGGAACGCACGATGTCGTGTCGCAACCCGACCTGAGATGCAGGGACGTCACCGCGTTCACCACCTCGGCGATCTGCCAGGGCGTCAGCGCGCTGACGGCCTGCAAGGTCGGGGAATGCCCGTCGAGCCATGTACTTATCTTCAGCGGTTGCATGGAGTTCGACCTGGGCGGGATGGGGTCGCTCATCGGTCTGATGCCCGAGGCCATGTTCGTCGGCATGTTGTCGGAGCGCTATCCGGAGATCCTGCCGATCCTCGAAGCCATGGAGCGTGAGACCTGTGGCGAACGTGCGGGTTTCGCCGGCATCCTGGCTCATCTCGCCAATGTGGTGGCTGCTTTCATTGTGCGCGCCTGGGTCGAGTCGGGGTGCGGCGAGGCGAGCGGCTGGGTGTCGGCTTTGCGCGACCCCCGCCTCGGCGGCGTGATTTCCGCCGTCCACCGCGACCCGGGGCGGGACTGGACGGTCGCCGATCTGGCAGCGGAGATGGGGAGCTCGCGTTCGATCTTCGCGGAGCGGTTTCTCGCGGTCACCGGTTTGACGCCATTACGGTACCTGACCGAGCTCCGCATGCGGCTCGCTGCCGAGTGGATCGGTCGTGATCGTATGCCGATCGACGTCGCGGCTCATCGCCTTGGCTACGGCTCGCAAGCGGCCTTCAGCCGAGCCTTCAAGCGGATCAACGGCCGGCCGCCCGGCTCGGTTCGGTCTGCGCTAAGGTCCGCGTAACGCCTCGTCGGCGGCGGCGTTCTCAAGACAAAGTGATCGGCGACGGCACGGTCTACCGGCCAGCGCGGGAACCATTGTCGTTCGCTGCTGTTCAAGAACGTCCCCATCCAAGGCGCCGCCTATGGAGAGAATCCGTTGTCTCTTGCAAACCCGCGCTCCACAGCGCGGATCTTCCGGCAACCCATCCACCCGATGCTTGTGCCGATTCCGATCGCCTGCTTCATCGGTGTGCTTCTGACTGACCTCACTTACTGGTGGTCAGCGGAGATGATGTGGGCGAATTTTTCCGCGTGGCTGGTGACCGTCGGCGTGATCGTTCGGCTTTCTCGCCGCCATTTTCGGACTGATCGATTTTCTCGGCAGTCGGTCGATCCGGGCTCAAAAGCCGGCTTGGCCGCACGCGATCGGCAACGTCGTGCTGCTCATCCTGGCCACGCTCAACATGTTCGTTCATTCGCGCGACGCATGGACGTCTGTCGTGCCGTGGGGCCTCACGCTTTCCGCCCTATGCGTGCTGATCCTCATGTTCACCGCCTGGATGGGGCGCTCGATGGTCTATGGCCATCGGGTGGGAGTGGCCGAATGAAATCCGCCCTCAAACTCTTGTCAATGGCCCTCGTCGCGTCATCAGCGCTGACGCTTGCGGCTTATGCCGACGAGCCTTTCGACATTCAAAGCCAAATTGGGCCTAATCCGGTTCTCCCGGACCTCCAGCAATATCTGTTTCCGCCAATGCATCTCTCGACGGTCGTTGGCTGGAAAAACGGTGAGACGCCCACAGTGGCCCCAGGCTTGAAGATCGAGGCCCTCGCTGCCGACCTTCAGCACCCGCGCTCGCTCTACACCCTTCCTAACGGGGACGTGCTGGTGGTCGAATCGAAGGCGCCCCCGCCGCAGCCGATCACCCGGCCAAAAGACATCGTCATGCGGTTCATCGAAAAGATGGTGACCTCAGGCGGCGACCCCGGACCGAGCAACCGCATCACGCTTCTGCGCTACGATCCAGCCGGGGGTAAGCCTCCCACGCGATCGGTCTTTCTCGACCATCTCCATTCGCCCTTCGGCGTGGTCTTGGTGGGTAACGATCTCTACGTCGCCAACACCGACGCCATCGTCCGCTATCCGTACCATGACGGCGACCTTACGATCTCTGGCGAAGGCGTGACGCTGACGGAGCTGCCGGGGGGCCCGATCGATCACCACTGGACCAAGAGCCTGACGGCCAGCCGGGACGGCGCGCTGCTTTATGTCGGCGTCGGCTCCAACAGCAACATCACTGAGAACGGCATCGAGGCGGAGAAAAATCGGGCTGCGATTTGGGAAGTCGAACGCGCGACCGGGCGGTGGCGCATTTTTGCGAGCGGCCTGCGCAACCCGAACGGACTGACCTTCGAGCCGGAGAGCGGCGCGCTCTGGACCGTCGTCAACGAGCGCGACGAACTCGGCCCAAACCTGGTCCCCGATTACCTGACTTCGGTGAAAGACGGCGCATTCTACGGATGGCCTTACAGCTACTACGGCCAGCACCTGGATCCGCGTGTGCAGCCGCAGCGCCCGGATCTGGTCGAGAAGGCGATCGCGCCCGATTACGCATTAAGCTCGCACGTGGCGCCGCTTGGCCTCGTTTTCGACACTGGCGACAGCCTGCCGCAGAAATATCGCGGCGGCGCGTTTGTCGGCGAACACGGAAGTTGGGATCGCCCCACGTTCAACGGTTACAGGGTCGTGTTCGTCCCCTTCAGCGGCGGACATCCCAATGGGAAAGCCGAGGATGTCGTCACCGACTTTCTTGACGCGGACGGGAAGGCGCGCGGACGGCCGGTCGGACTCGCCCTCGACAAGACGGGAGCGCTTCTGATTGCCGATGACGTGGGAAATACCGTCTGGCGCGTCACCTCCGCGGGCCAATAGTCCAGCCCTCTCGATCCGACGCCACTGCGGTCGAACAACTGGATGCGACTTTGGACGGCATTCAGATCGCCAGGGCGCGCCCACGACAGGCGCTCGCCTGACCGACGAATTTTACGTCGACAGCGCCGGCGACCTGTACTTTTGCAAGACCGGAGGGAACGGCAAGGCCGCGAAATGGGTCAAGCTCACCTAGGCCGTCCGACTTCAGAGACGGCACGGGCGCCATGCGAGCGTTTTGCTGACGCCGGCGCGGACGGCTCATTGAAGACATGCGCAAGGCAGGCGTGCCGGAGGGATGTCAAAGTAAAGGCTAAGATCCCGTCGGGAATCCATGTTTGAACTCGATCCGGGTCGCGTGAAACGGCCTCTTGTCGCGGTTCTCGACATAGTGGAGCGGCTGAGGCAGGAATTTCGCGATGATCGGCAGCGGCGCGTCTCTGGGGATTGGCAGCGGGATCTCCTCTCCGGTCGCGCCGTTGAAGTCGTGCACGCTCACCAGCCGATCGACGACGAAGACGGCGGGCAAACAATGGTGGTGCGGCTTTTCGATCGCGCCTGGCGCGATACTCACCGAGATGACCCGGATCGCCTCGTCCTCGTAGAGAACCGTGTGATTCTCCGGCGACGCCAAAACCCCGTCGAGAGCGGGATCCCAGGTCGCGGGGTCCGTTCCGTCCATGCTGAGCTTGGTCATAGTGAATCCCTCCCTCACGCAAAATTGAGCCGACACGAAGAGATACGCATTGCACTTCTATACCACTCGGTATAGAAGCTGCCGCCCCCCAGAGTCAAGTCATGTCACGATCCTTGGATGAAGAAAGTAGCCTCGTCCCGATCGGGCGGCCGCGCGAGTTCGACAAGAGCGAGGCCATCGACAGCGCGATGTTGCTGTTCTGGCGGAACGGTTACGAAGGGACGTCGATTTCGGACCTCACCGAGACTCTCGGCATCACCCGGCCGAGCCTCTACGCCGCTTTCGGCAACAAGGAGCAATTGTTCCGCACGGTTCTGGACCGCTACGACGAAGGGACGGCGGAATTCCTTTCCGGGTCGCTAGGGCTTCCGACGGCGCGCGAAGTCGCCGAAGGGCTGTTGCGCGGGGCGGCCAACTTCCACGCCAATCCGGCGAACCCGCCCGGATGTCTGATGGTGCATGGAGCACTCGTCGGCTCCGACGAAAGCGACCCGGTGCGGCGGGAAACGCGCGACCGCCGAGCGCGGCTCAGGGAGGCAATCCGCGAGCGGCTCGAGCGCGCCCTCGCGGAGGGCGATTTGCCTGCGCGCGCCGACCCCGAGGCGCTGGCGCGCTACATCGTCGCAGTGATGCGCGGGATGGCCGTTGAGGCTGCGAGCGGCGCGAAAGGAAGAGAGCTGCATCAGATCGTCGACACGGCCATCGGCGCCTGGCCGGCTTCGAAGAAGCGAGCGCCGCGTCGATGAACCCGCGGATTCCAAAGTAGATTCCATACTTCGTCGATAGCCAGGGTGAAGCACTCGAAAGCGCGGCCAGCGAAAATCGAGTAGAGAACGCGTGACGTCTGGCCTGGAGCTCTGCCAGAAGACCGGACCAAAGGGAGGGCGAGATGGAAGCCAAGGTCGACGAGATCGCGGATGGCGTTTATCGCATCTCGGCCTACGTCCGGGACATCGCGCCGCCCGCGGGCTTTACCTACAATCATTTCCTCGTCCTCGGCGATGAGCCCCTGCTCTTCCACACCGGGCTCAGGCGCATGTTTCCCGTAGTTCTCGCGGCTGCAGAGAAGGTCCTTTCGGTCCAGAAGCTGAGGTGGATCTGCTTTGGCCACTACGAGGCCGACGAGTGCGGCGCGATGAACGAATGGCTCGCCGCCGCCCCGCACGCTGAGGTCATGCATGGGCAGACCGGCGCCCTCGTCTCCCTCAACGACATGGCCGACCGGGCTCCGCGAATTCTGGCCAATAAGGAAGTCGTCGACCTCGGCTGCGGAAAGCGCGTCCGCTATATCGACACGCCGCACATCCCGCACGGATGGGACGCTGGCGTCCTGCACGAGGAAAGCACAGGCACGCTACTCTGCGGCGACCTTTTCACCCAGCTCGGCGATGGGCCCGCCCTCACCTCCGACGATATCGTCGGGCCCGCGATCGCAACGGAGGACCTGTTCCGCTATTCGAGTCTCAATCCGGCCATGGGAAGCACGATCCGAGGCCTCGCGTCGCTTGCCCCCCGCACGCTCGCCCTCATGCACGGGCCCTCCTATTCCGGAGACGGCGCGGCTGCCTTGCGCGCGCTCGCGGACGACTATGACCGACGGGTGCGCCAGACGACGGTCTGACGGTCGCAGCGCCAGCTGCCGTGCGATTTGTCCGACGTCCAATCCCCAGCGTCATTCGAGCCAGGAGCGAACAGCGGCGCGAAGAAAGGAAAAATCTTCACGATCGGGCGACGGCGAGCCGGCCACATGTCCCCAGATCGACGGGATTGGCCGCAACTCAGCCCGCGCGAGATGAGCCATTTCGAGGGCGTTGTCCGCGACAGGAAAATACAGGTCGGTCGCACCCGGCATCAGAAGCACGCGCCCTCGGATCGCCTGCAAGGCGTGTGCGAGATCGCCCTTATAGAGTTCGTTGGCGCTAATGTCGGAAGCGATCCAGGTGGCGGCCTGGGCATAAAGATCCTCCGCCTTTCGGCGCGTGAAGCCTGGCTCCCATTTATTGTCGAGGAAATCGTCGAGATTGGCGGCGCCGGCGCCCGTCAGGTGAAGGTTGGCGCGATACCAATCCTGGCTCATCGCCCAGCCCGCATAGATCCGCGCAAAGGCGCGCAGAGCTTTCGTCGGGGTCGTGGAGAAACGACCTTTGCCAATATGCTCAGGGGCCGCCTCCAGCGTCGCCAGTAGCGACCGCAAAAAGACCTGGTTGTGAACCGACGTGCGCGCGCTGCCGCAGACGACGATGGCTCGCTCGACTTGTTCCGGAAAAAGAGCCGCCCAGTGGTAGGCCTGCTGCGCCCCCATCGAGAAGCCATAAACGCAAGCGACCCGGTCGACGTCAAAAGCTTCGCGCAGAAAACGTTGTTGCGCGCGAACATTGTCGGCCGTCGTCACCAGTGAAGGAAATCGATCGTTGTTGGACGGACTCGATGACAGTCCGTTGGCGAACATGTTCGGAATCACGATGAACCATCGCGTCGGATCCAACACGCCCTCAGGTCCGATCAGCTGCTCGAGATCCGTGTGGTGCGCTGAATAGCTGGTCGGATAAACGATGACGTTATCCCGCGCCGGAGCGAGGGTCCCATAGGTCTTCCAGCTCAGCTCCGCTCCGGGCAGGCTTTCGCCGGATTGCAACGACAGCGTCCCCAAGGCGTGCCGACCTGTTTGCGTGGCCCATTCCAAAGTCGCCTCCGAACGTTGCGATGTGAGGGCGGACTATCGCGCTCCGGAGTCCAATTTGTCACGCGCTCGATCGGGTTGCTCGAGGCTGCGCTCCGAGCAGGCAAACCTGGCGCTTATCGACGCCGACGCGCTAGCCTCCTCGAAGGCGGGGGTTCGCGACCAACGCTCGTCGAAGGCGGCAGGGCCAGCTTTAAATTCACTGAATCGTTTATGTCGGGAACATTATCCAATATCGTGCGTATTACGTGGAGCTGATGAATATTATCTCCGGGAGGCCGTCAAATGACTGGCACATATCTGTCCCCTCTATTGGATAGCGCGGACATTTTTCTCGGGTTTACGCTCATCTTGTTCGTGGCTGGCTTTATCGCAACTTATGGCGAGCAAATTCGGATGAGGCCCTAATTCTTGGTTCTCGTCTCAAATCGACGACCCGTACGGTAGCTGCCGCCTACCCCTGCAGCGCGGGCCGGCCGCGCTAGGTTGAAGCACCGGCCTCCTTGCTGCGCGCCTGCGCCTGACACCACCGGCTGACGCGCCAGATGGCGGCCTGACCGCCCTAGCCTTAACGCTTCCGCCCATAAGAGCCTGATTTCGGGCTTGCATCGACGCGTCCGCGCCCCGATATCGGCTGCGCCGCGCCGTTTCGGCCGGATTTTCACGTCCAACGTTCTTCGAGAGGGTTCACTTGACCGCCGACGCCCAGACCCCGACCAGCGAAGCCGCCAGCACGCAGAGCTTCGAGGCCGACGTTTCGCGCCTGCTGCATCTCATGGTCCATTCGGTCTATTCCGACCGGGAGATTTTCGTCCGCGAGCTCGTCTCCAATGCGGCCGACGCCTGCGAGAAGCTGCGCTACGAATCAATCGCCAAGCCTGAATTGATCGAGGACGGCGCCCCGTTCGCGATCGAGATCACCATCAATCCCGACGCCAAGACGCTGACCTTCTCGGACAACGGCGTCGGCATGACCCGCGAAGACTTGACCCAAGGGCTTGGCACGATCGCCCGCTCGGGCACCAAGGCCTTCCTGGACAAGCTTGCGGCGGAAGACGCCAGCAAGGAAGCCTCCTCGCTCATCGGGCAATTCGGCATCGGCTTCTATTCGTCGTTCATGGTCGCGGACGAAGTCACGGTCGATACGCACCGGGCAGGGACGAACGAGGCCTGGCGCTGGACGTCGGACGGCCAAGGCGCTTTCACGATCGCGCCGCTCCCGCTCGAATCCGCGCCGAGGCGCGGAACCAGCGTCACCCTTCATCTGAACGACGCCTCACCGGAATTCCTCCAGCCGCGGACGCTCGAGCGGATCATCCGCGACCATTCCGGCGCGGTCGCGGTGCCGATCGATCTCATCGAGAAACTCGGCGCCGAGAAGCGTCGCATCGCCGACGGCGCGGCGATCTGGACCAAGCCCAAATCCGAGGTGACCGAGGAGCAATATACCGAATTCTACCGCGGGCTTTCCGGCCAGTTCGACGAGCCGGCGCTGACGCTGCATTGGCGCGCCGAGGGCCGGCACGAATATACGGTGCTGGCCTTCATTCCAGGCTCGCGCCCGTTCGACCTGTTCGATCCGGCGCGAAAGGGGCGCAACAAGCTTTATGTACGGCGGGTCCTTATCACCGAGGACGCCGACATCCTTCCCGGCTGGCTGCGTTTCGTGCGCCTGGTGGTCGACAGCGCCGATCTGCCGCTCAATGTCTCGCGCGAACTGATCCAGAAGAGCGACGTATTCGCGGCGATCCGCAAGGGCGTAACCAACCGCGTGGTGCAGGAACTCGGCAAGCTCGCCGAGGCCGAGCCAGAAAAATTCGCCAAGGTCTGGGAGCATTTCGGCTCGGTCATCAAGGAAGGCCTGTACGAGGATCCGGAACGCCGCGACGGCGTTTTCAAGATCGCCCGCTTCGTCACCACGACCAACCCGGCGGGTGACCGGACGCTCGCGCAATATGTCGCCTCGCTGCGCGAGAACCAGACGGCGATCTATTATCTCACCGGCGATGACGCCAAGCGTCTGGCGACGAGCCCCCAGCTCGAGGGGTTCAAAGCGCGAGGCGTCGAAGTGCTGCTTCTCGCGGATCCCGTGGACGCGTTCTGGGTCTCGACGGCTGCGGGATTCGACGGCAAGCCGTTCAAGTCGGTGAGCCAGGGCGCGGCCGACATCAAGTCGATCGCCCTCGCCGAGGGGGCGAATGCTCCCGCCGAAGCGTCCGGCGAAGTCGCGACGCTGTTCGCCTTCTTCAAGCAGACGCTCGGGGACGAGGTCGCCGAGGTTCGCGCATCGGATCGCCTGACCGACAGCGTCGCCTGTCTGATCGCGCCCGATTTTGGTCCCGACCGGCAGCTCGAAAAGATGCTCGCCGCGCACGGGCGGCTCGGCGACCGCGCGAAGCCGATTCTCGAGCTCAACCCCACTCACCCTCTGACCCTGGCGCTCGCCGGGCGCTTCAAGGCGGGCGCGGACAAGCCGCTGATCGAGGATGCAGCCTGGCTCGTGCTCGATGAGGCGCGGCTCATGGAAGGCGCGAGCGTCGAGGACCCGGCGGCCTTCGGCGCGCGGCTCAGGCGCGTGATGGAAAGGGCGCTGGGGTAGGGCGCACCGCGTTTTTGAGAGGCGGCACTCTCCGGCCGCCATTCTCTTCTGCTTGCTCCCGGGGCCCGGCTTTGCCAAAAGGAGCCCCCACCCCCGGAGACACAAAGACAGTGACCGCCATCAAGGCCGCCTTTGAGCGCATCGGCGAGGAAAACGCCTTCGCCGTGCTGGCGCGGGCGGCTGAGTTGCAGCGCCAAGGGCGTGACATCATCAATCTCGGCATCGGCCAGCCCGATTTCAAAACGCCGCCGCATATCGTCGAGGCGGCCGTCAAAGCTTTGCGCGACGGCGAGCACGGCTATACCGACGCAACTGGGATTGCCCCCTTGCGCGAGGCGGTGGCGGAGGATCTGCATCGCCGCCTCGGCGCCGAAGTGTCGCCCGATCTCATCATGATCGTCCCCGGCGGGAAGGTGACGATGTTCATGGCGATCGAGATGTTCGGCGAAACGGGGGTCGACATTGTCTATCCCGATCCGGGCTTTCCCATCTATCGCTCGATGATCGAGTTCACCGGCGCGCGCCCGATTCCGATCCCCATGCGGGAGGAGAACGGCTTCGCCTTCTCGGCGGAAGAGACGCTGGCGCTGATGACGCCAGAGACGCGCCTCATCATCCTCAATTCGCCCGCCAACCCGACCGGCGGCGTCACCCCGAAAGAAGAGATCGACAAGCTCGTCGCCGGCCTCGCGCGCTTCCCGAACGCGGCGATCATGTCGGACGAGATCTACGGCCAGCTCACCTATGACGGCCTCGCGCATCAGACGCTGCTTGCCTATCCGGAGATCCGCGATCGGCTCATCCTGCTCGACGGTTGGTCGAAGACCTACGCGATGACCGGATGGCGGCTCGGCTATTCCGTATGGCCGAAGCCTTGGCGCGACGTCGCGCGCAAGCTCGCGGTCAACTCCTATTCCTGCGTCAACGCGTCGGCGCAGTTCGCCGGGATCGCGGCGCTGAAGGGCCCGCAGGACTCGGTCGGCGCCATGCGCGCGGAATTCGATCGCCGGCGCAAGGCGGTGACGGCCGGCCTCAACCGTCTTCCTGGCGTTCGTGCAGCGACGCCGAAAGGCGCGTTCTATGCCTTTCCCAACGTTTCCCGCACGGGTTGGAAGGCCAAGCCGCTCGCTTCGGCGCTGTTGCAGGATGCGGGCGTGGCCACGATCGGCGGCCCGGACTTCGGCGTCTATGGCGAGGGGTACTTGCGTCTCTCCTACGCCAACTCGCTCGAAAATATCGAGCGTGCGCTCGAGCGTATCGGGGATTATCTCAGCGGCCCCGCGCGCGTCGCGTCGAGCTTGTGACGCGCTTCTTCATGTCCTTTTGGGTGATCAAGGTGATCATGCGACCTCTTGTTTTTGCCGCCGCCGTGATCGCCTTTTGCCCATTCGCCCAGGCCGAGGGTGCGCATCCCTCGCAAGCCGCCTGCGACGCCGCCAAAATTGGCGCCCGTGAGCTTGCCGACTGCCTGAGAACCAGCTCCGATCGGTCCGACAGGGAGCTTGCGACGGCCGTCGAGGCGGCGATCAAATCGATTGACGCCCGCCCGGGCCTGCTATCCTCGCAGAAGGCGCGTTGGCGTCGCGCGCTTAATGACGCGCAGGGGCAATGGGTCGCGTGGCGCGATTCGGAATGTCAGGACGTTGCGCCATTCGAATCGGGCATGGACGCGAAGGTCGGCGATCCGCGTCTGCGCTGCATCATCGACTACGACGCCGAACGCGTGTCGAGCCTCAAGGCGCGCTATCGTTGAGCAAGCCTCGCCGCGCTTCGAGTTGGGTTTCCGTCCACGCCAATCCGGCTCAACGCCGCTGAAGGGAGATCAGCTTTGGCGACTCTTGAAGGCCTGGGCTATGTCGTCGATTGGTTTGATCGCGGATCCTATCGACGTGAGGACCCGGTCGAGGTTGCCAGCCTTCGGGCCCGCGAGGATGCGCGTGCGCTCCTGATCGCTCGCGACATGCCCCTATTGCGCAATGCCGAGAAGGGACTCGATCCGCTCTTGCCGATGAGCGAGATCAAGGCGCTTGGCGGGGCGCAAGTCGAAGCGTTCCTGGGCCTCACGCCGGGCGGCGCGCCAATCTTCATCGCTCTGCTGGCTGACGAGGCTGTCGAACAGCGCGCGGACACCAGCGACGGCTTTCTCGATCGGCGGATTTTGGTCGTGCCGGATCGCGAGGACCTGAAGCTCGTCGACCTGCGTTCGATCGCGATGGGCGGCCTTGTGCCGCAAGACCAGGCGGCGATGCTGGCGGCGGCCAAGGCGCTTGATGCACTGGCACGCGCGCCACCGCTTCTGCTCGAATTGCGGGACGCCGACTGAGGTCGCCGTGGCCGGCTGGCGCCGGGATTGCCCTCGATGCAAAGCGATCCACTTCCCGCGCACCGATCCGGTCGTCATCATGCTTGCGGTCGATGGCGATGCGTGCCTGCTCGGTCGCCAGCCGAGGTTCCCGAAGGGCATGTATTCGGCGCTGGCCGGTTTCGTCGAGCCTGGAGAAACGATCGAGGCCGCTGTCAGGCGCGAAATCCGCGAGGAGGCGGCTGTCGTCTGTCGCGCGGTCCAGTACTTTGCCTCGCAGCCATGGCCTTTCCCCGCCTCATTGATGATCGGCTGCTTTGCTGAAGCGGAAAGCCGAAGCCTCGAGATCGACCGCGTCGAGTTGGAGGACGCTCGCTGGTTCAGCCGCGATGAGGCGATCGCGCTCATCGAACGCCGCCACCCGGACGGCCTAATGGCTCCGACGCCCGATGGCGATCGCCCATCACCTGCTCAAGCGGTGGGCCTATAAAGCGGTCACATTCGGAGACTGACATCCGCGACGTTGCGCGGCGGGCAAAAAAAGCGGATCGGCTAGGAGGGGGCCCGCCGATCCGCTAGCCTTCGTGGAGTGTATTTCGGTCCGTCTTGGCGCTCGGGGGCTGGGGGGCAAGAAAACCGAGCTAACCGCGAACCGATTCCACGGGGCACTGTCTCAATATGACCGCCCGTTGCGGCATGCGCTTGACGACAAACTGGCCAAAACAAGGCATTTTGTAAAAAATTACTTTGTCCTACTTCGACCAGTTGATGATCGGAGCAAACAAGTAGGATCACAAATAGTTGAAAGCTTTGTAACCAGCCGTTGCGTTTAGCCAGGCGACCTCAGATTCAGTTGGTAGATACGTCCTTCTTCTCGGATTTTTCGGTCGCGCTCTTGATCGGTTTGTGCGCGGCCGTCCTTTTCTCGGAATGCCGAGCCGGCTTGTGCTTGGATCTGGGTGAAGTCTGGATGGGCGCGCTCGCGTCTCCCTCAGGCGTCGTCGTCGCGGCTGTGGACGAATTGTCAGCGGAGATGGTCTTGGCGCCCCCCGGCGCGGCTGCCGTTTCGGTTGTCGTCCGACGGGCGCCCAGCGCCGGCCCCTTCCACCCGGGCGCCGGGCCAATGTAGACGGGCACCGGATCGAAGCGGATCCTCTCATAGGTGAGTTCGGTGTGCGCGGCGACTGGAGCAAAAAGCGCTACCAAGGGGGTGGGGATCACCCCATTGCGTCCCGCTGATCCCGCCGCCGCCTGAGCCTGCTCGAGCAATGCCGTCGTCCTCGGCCGCGGCGAGCGCGGCGGCGTTGCGATGCAGGCAAACGTCGGCGCGCATGTTGGGCGCGGCGCCTGAGCCCGACGGCAGCGATTCCAGCGAGCCACTGCCCCCGCCCGTGGCGAAGCCGCGGTCGAAGAGGTCCGCCGCCTCCTGATTGCGCGATCTCGCCGACGGCGCCCCGAGCACGACCACGATCAATCGCCGTCCAGAGTGGTTGGCGCTCGCCACCACGTTGAAACCGGCCGGACAGGTAAAGCCCGTCTTCATCCCATCGGCGCCGGGATAGCGGCCAAGCAGACCATTGTGATTGGGTATGTATTGCCTGCCGAGCTGAAGCGCGCCGATGCTGAAGAGATCGGCATGATCTGGAAACTCACGCAACAGAGCCCGAGCGATGGTGGCCATGTCGCGGGCCGAGGACACATGGGCGGGATTATGCAAGCCGTTGGGGTTGACGAAATGCGATTCATGCAGGCCCAGCCGCTGCGCGTCGGCGTTCATGTCGTCAGCAAAGGCTTCGATCGAGCCCGAAACGCCCTCGGCGACCATCACCGCGACATCGTTGGGCGACTTGACCATCAGCATCTTGAGCGCGTTATCGAGGGTCACCTGGGTGCCGGGCCGGAACCCCATTTTCGACGGCGGCATTCGCGCCGCGCGAGCCGACATGACGAGCGGCGTATCGAGCGTGAGTTTGCCGCTTCGCACCGCGTCCAGGGCGACATAGACCGTCATCAGCTTGGTGAGCGATGCCGGGTACCATGGAGCGGTCGCTTCGTTCTCCATCAGCACCTGGTCGCTGTCCGCGTCGACGACGAGGTAAGGCGTCGCCTGCACCGAGGCGGCGCCGAGCGCCAGCGCGGCGGCGAAACCAAACAGGACGCGCCGTCCGATCGAGCACCGGCCAAATGGCATGATTGCGTTCCCCGCAATGTCCCGAAACTCAGCCTTTCCTAGTGGAGAACGGCTGGAATCTCAAGCTGCGACAGCGTTTAGCGGCGTTCTGACCGCGACCTGGCGCGAGTTGAGCCCGGCTTCGGCGAGGTCGCCTCGCCGCTCAAACGATGTGGAACCGTTGCTTCGCCGGATCCACTGGCTCCCCGGGCGGGAAGTGCGCCGCGAGAATGTCGCCGCAGCTTGCGGCGAGCCCGGTGAGCGCGGCCTCCGTCTCTCCGGCGGCGAGCGGTCCAAGCGCCTCATTGACGGCGGCTTGCCATTGCGCCTGGGGGACGACGCGCGCCGCATCCTCGGCTGGAACAATGCGGATGTAATGCTCGGCCAGCGACACATAGATGAGCGCGCCGCAACGCGAGCGGTCGATCCCGCGCAGGACGAACTGCGCCAGCGCGGCGCGGTGGCCGGCCGAGCGCGCCAGGCGCTTCGGGATAAGCCACCGCCGCAGCGGCGGCAGCGAGGCCAGCACGGCGGCGAGAATAGCCACCAGCAGCTGAGCGACGTAGATGCGGTGGGCGGAAAGGTTGGTGAACACAAGCAGCGGCAGCGGCGTCGCGAGGGCGAGGATGCAGGCGCCGAGCAGAAACTCTGCGTCCAGGGAGGTGGAGGCGCCGGCGAGCACGCAGACGAGCGGCGCCCGGGTCTCGAGTTGCGCGGTGTCGAACGCGGTCTCGACGCGCGCCGCCGCCTCGGCATCGAGGATCATCACCAGCCTCCCGAGGCGCCGCCGCCGCCGGAAGACCCGCCACCGCCAGAGAAGCCGCCGCCGCCAAATCCTCCGCCCCGCCGAAGCCGCCGCCGCCACGAAACCCGCCGCCGAAACCTCCCGTACCCATCGGAATGAAGATGACGTTGCCGCCGCCTCCTCGCCGGCTGATGCGGCTGATCACGAACATGATGAAGAGAAAGATGAGAAACGGCGCAAGCGTGTCGAGCAGGGAAGCCTCATGTTCCGCGCGCATATCGGCCGGCTTCGGCTTCCACTCGGCCGAGTCGGTTGAGAGCGTCGTGATGATGTCGTCGACGCCGCGCGTGACCCCGCCGTTGAAATCTCCCGCCTTGAATCGCGGCGCAATCGCGTTGGAAATGATGATGCTGGAGACAGCGTCGGTCAGCGTCCCTTCGAGGCCGTAGCCGACCTCGATGCGCACCCGCCGCTCCTTCGGCGCGACCAGAAGGAGAGCGCCGTTGTTGTCTTTGGCCTCGCCGAGTTTCCAGGCGCGGAACAACCCATTGGCGTAAGGCTCGATCTCCTCGCCGCCAAGCGAAGGCACGGTCGCCACGACGAGCTGAATTCTGGACTTCTGTTCGAGATCGGCGAGCTTGCGCTCGAGATCGGCGATCGTGACCGGCGAAAGGATGTTCGCCTGGTCAACAACCCTTCCCGTCAGCGGGGGAAAGTTGGCCGCCGCAAGCGCCGCGCTGGCCCACAGGGCCGCGAGGAGAGCGACGACCAGCGCCTGCGGCCAGACGAACGACGCCTGCGGCCAGACGAACGACGCCCGCGGCCAAAGGCGCGGCATGCAAGCTCTCCCTTGGGCCGGTTAGAACTTCACCTTCGGCGCCGCCTGGGCTTCGGAATCGGCAGTGAACGGAACCAGCGGCTTGATCGAGCGGAACACCGTCTGCGCCCAGAGCACGCTTGGGAAAGTCCTGAGCGTGGTGTTGAAGTCCTGCACCGAAGCGATGTAGTCGCGGCGGGCGACGGCGATCCGATTTTCCGTACCCTCAAGCTGGGATTGCAGCGCAAGGAAATTGGCGTTCGATTTGAGCTCCGGATAGTTTTCGCTGACCGCGAGCAGTCGCCCGAGGGCGCCCGACAGCGCGTTTTGCGCATCCTGCAGCGCTTTGACCTTTGCCGGGTCGGTCAGGTCGTTGGCGTCGAGGTGGATCGAGGTCGCCTTGGCGCGCGCCTCGGTGACCTGAACAAAGACGTCCTTTTCCTGCTTGGCGAAGCCTTGAACGGTCGCGACCAGATTGGGAACGAGGTCGGCGCGGCGCTGATACTGGTTTTGAACCTCGGCCCAGGCCGCGTTGGCCGCCTCTTGCTTGGTCGGAATAACGTTGTAGCCGCAGGCCGAAACCGAAACGGCGATTAGCGCCAGAACAGCGAACGCTCGCAACCGATGAAAGATGCCCATTGCCAACCCCTCCGCGACAAGACCCCGCTCCTTCGCGGGACGCGAGCCTAACCATAAGGCGCCCGACGCTATTAAGCCATCAGCTATGACATTGTCCTGACGGCCAAACCGAACAGGCCAGTCTGTCAGGGCGCGCTTTCAGGGCGCGCTTGATCGCATCTCACGCATTCACTAGAAACCCCCATCCGGCGTGGCGACGCTTGACGTCACTATTTCCGCAAAGCTGCGTTTCGCGAAGGCTGAACAACTCATGCGTGTGTATTATGATCGAGACTCCGATCTCAATCTGATCAAAGCGAAGAAAGTGGCGGTGGTCGGCTATGGCAGCCAGGGCCACGCGCATGTTCTCAATATGCGAGACAGCGGCGTGAAGGAGATCGCTGTCGCGCTCAGGCCCGGCTCGTCTTCCGCAAAAAAAGCAGAGGCCGAAGGCATCAAGGTCATGGACGTCGCCGCCGCGGCCAAGTGGGCGGACATCGTGATGATGCTGACGCCGGACGAACTCCAGGCCGAGATTTACCGCGATCAGCTTGCGCCCAACATGAAACAGGGCGCGGCGCTCATGTTCGCCCATGGCCTCAACGTTCACTTCAATCTCATCGAGCCGCGCGCCGATCTCGACGTGCTGATGGTCGCGCCAAAAGGCCCCGGCCACACGGTGCGATCCGAATACAAGCGCGGCGGCGGCGTGCCCTGCCTCATCGCGATCCACCAGAACGCGAGCGGCAACGCGCACGATGTCGGCTTGTCCTACGCCTCGGCGATCGGCGGCGGCCGCGCTGGCGTCATCGAGACGTCGTTCCGGGAGGAATGCGAAACCGACCTGTTCGGCGAGCAGACGGTGCTCTGCGGCGGCCTCGTCGAACTGATCCGCGCCGGCTACGAGACCCTGGTCGAGGCCGGCTATGCGCCGGAAATGGCCTATTTCGAGTGCCTGCACGAAGTGAAGCTGATCGTCGACCTCATTTACGAGGGCGGCATCGCCAACATGAACTACTCGATCTCCAACACCGCCGAGTACGGCGAGTATGTCACGGGCCCCCGCCTCATCACGCCCGAGACGAAGGCCGAGATGAAGCGCGTGCTCGGCGATATCCAGTCGGGCAAATTCACTCGCGACTGGATGCTGGAGAACCGGGTCAACCAGACCTCGTTCAAGGCGATGCGCGCCCGCGCCAACGCCCATCCGATCGAAGAGGTCGGCGAGAAATTGCGCGCCATGATGCCGTGGATCGGCAAGAACAAGCTGGTCGACAAAGCGAAAAACTAAAGCCGTCGGAGCCGGCGCAGCCGGGTGCAACTTAAGCGCCCGTTTGCGCTGGACAGGCTGACGCGCCTTTGCTAAACGCCGGCCCTTGCCGCGCGAAGCCGTGCGGCGGATGCGATGGGCGCATAGCTCAGTTGGTAGAGCAGCTGACTCTTAATCAGCGGGTCCAAGGTTCGAGCCTGTGTGCGCCCACCATCGCAGGACGGCCGCGAAATCGCTTCGCAATTTCGGGTGCGGACGCTTTCGGCCTGCAAAGCCCCCCGCAGGCTTCGTCCTGAGCCGATAAGGCCCCGACAAAGCCGCAGCATCACCCAAGTCGACATTTCGGAAACAGTAACCTCGGCGCTCGATCTGTGACCGCGGTCACGTCGCCGTCGCGATGACGCGGATAGATTTTGTGACGCGCGTTGATGTCGAGGAAGCGCCCTTCGACTGACGGGAAGCAGAGGTCGTACCTGCGCGCGGTTCAAACAGTTCAATTTTCTTCCGGCCCACCCACCCGCTGATCGTGGGACACGTCCGATACGGTGACGGTGGGGTGTTTCTGTGTTCAGCTGGAGGTGCTCCGATGACTTATAACTTGATTACGATCCCCGCTGGGTTCTCCACAAAAGAATCCTATATCAAGTGGATGGCGACCGTGGAAGTGGACAATGGTTTTGGCGCTCCAGGCGCCACCTTCCACCGGCAGACCCCGCCTCTTACGGGCAAAGTGAAAGAGGGTGTTCAACCTCATTCCAAGGGCGGCGTTGTCAAACTCAACATTAATGTGAACTACAGGCTATTTAAGCCAATAGACCTCCCCATGAACCTACAGATGCCCGAAGAAGTAGAGAGCGACATGTTTTGGTTTGGGTGCGAGTGGCCATACAACTATTCGAACGATCAGTTGGTTTTCGGGCCGTCCGAGAAATATACGATGCCCGTTTCACGGGGCTTCAAACTTTTGCAAGGCTTATGCGATGAGGTGCAGTCCAAGGACCAAGTCGGAGCCGTGCGGCCGTTTGCCTATGCCGTTCCGCAGTTAAGTCTCAAGTCCGCGCCTGGCGAAGCCAGTACTGTGTCATTTCAGTTGCCAATTATTGGCGGGCCTTCGTATACGCCGCCGGGAATCCCACCCACTCCGGACGGTGGTTTCCGGGTGGGCGGCGTCTGGATCGAATTGGACGTGGTGGCGCCCACCTTCACGCCGATCGTCGAGATAAAATTGAAGCCGCTCTACTTCATACAACCTTTTTATACGGACAGCAAAAACGACGACGATATCAAGAAAAATGAAGATCTCGTGGCCCTTATGAATTGGGTCAGCGCCGTCAAAGCGTCCGAACTCTATCCTGTCATCAAGGATGGCTCCCTGCCGATCCATATCGAGGGACACGCCAGCAAAACAGGGAACGATCTCCTGGACTTCGACCTGTCGCAGAAGCGGCGACAGAACGTGCAGAGACGCTTCCAAGGCATGATAGATGCGAATCCTGTCATCATTGTCAACGACAGGGGCAAGTCGGACGCGAGCCAGGTGGATCTACCGCCGAACCAGCGTAACGAAGGTTACTTGAAAGATAGATATGTGAAGATCGAGATTAGAGAGGATGAAGCCAAAAGGGCGCTGCAGGTCTACTATCAAAAGGGCGGGCGCTGATTGCCGCTGACAGGTCGGGGCGCGTCCCAGACACGGCATGAGCACCTGCGGTGTCTATCTGCCGGACCATGAGCGGCCGCGCCCCCTGACCTGAAGCTGCGTTGATTAAGAGCGGCTGGCACGAGACGCACATAGCGCACATCGGCATCGAGCGCCGCTTGAGCTGCGTTTTCGCCGAGTATCATCTCCAGACGCTACGTTTCGTTGACAGTTCTTTAACCATCTCGGCACGCCGACGGAAACCTCTTGCTCACCATACAAGTTTGTCTGGCAAGCAACCGAGGATCGCAACTATGAAAACATTCCTAATATCTGCCGTATCTCTGATTTTTATTTCCGGAACGGCTTTGGCGCGCGAGGTCGTCTTGACGCCAGGCGTCCCGTTGCATGCGGCGAGCGCCCCTGCCGAACATCGCACCGCGCGTTTGGAACCCCCTGCCCGCGAAGGCGCCGTATTATGCTCGACGATGTACGTCACGACGACTCGCGGCGATGGCAGCAGCGCCACTCGCAAATCCGTGAACTGCGACGAATAACGCGTTGACCGTAATAGAGGCGCGGCTCGCTCGGGCGCCGCGCCTCATCAAGCCTGATGGCCTTAAGATCCCTTGACATGAGCAGCCCCCCATGGCCCGCGAAGCGGGGTGTCGGGGCTCAACGGCTGCTTGAAATCAAGCTGGACGGCTCTCGCCTGAACTATGGCGGCACTGAACGCCAGAATTTCTCACGGACCGTTTCGCTGCTGACGTCGAACTGAACATTAACGGTCGAAAAACGTCATGTAAGATCACCTCTCGGTCAGCCTTTGGACATATAACCCTAGCTCGCGCATGCGATAGTCGCCTCACATCGTGAATCAGATAGGCAGACGATAATGTCGGATCGCGTTGGCCGCGAACAGCTTGTCGCGCTCCTCGGCGGTGAAGGCCTTCGCTAAGGAGAAGAACGCCTCCCACACCGCGCGCATCGTGCTGAAGGCGCCGTCGGTCGGGAAATTGGACGCAAACATGCAGCGGTCGACGCCAAAGATGTCGATCGCTTCGAGGACGTAGGGACGGATCGATTCCTCAGTCCATTTCGGCACCGTGTTGCCGAGGCCCGATAGCTTGCAGACGACATTTGGCGCAGCCGCGAGCGCGCGCATGCCCTCCCGCCAGACCGCGAGGCCCTCGGGCGTATGGTCATACGGCATGCCTGTATGCTCGACATAGACGGTGACGCCCGGATTCGCGTTCGCAAGCTTCGCCATCGGCTTCATATGGTTCGGGAAAGCCATATAGTCGAAGCCGAGGCCATAGCGCGCGAGCTTGTGGAAGTTGGCGAGAAACTTAGGGTTCTCGAAATAATCCTGGCTGCGCACCCATCCGGGCTTCGCCTTGTAGCCCTGGTCGGCCCACCAGTTTGCATGCGGCCCTGGCAGGTAGTTCACGACGTGCCGGATCGAGCGCGCGCTGCGATCGGCGGCATGGCCTTCAAGCTCCCGCTCGACATCATCCGACGCGATGTCGGCTTCGCCGACGATCCCCTTCAGGAGGCCGTGGTCGCTTCCGTCATTGGCGAGGCTCCGGACCCATCGCGTCTCGCCCACGCGATCTTTCGGGTCCCAATGCGCCTCGATATGCACGACGCCGATGACGTTGTAGCCGGCCGCATCCGCGAGATAATGGTCCGGCAGATAGTCGCGGCCGTGGTCGTGTTTGTAAGGATTGTCCCTTCGGAACCAGTGGATATGGGCGTCGACAATGCGTTGGGGATTGCCCTGCGCCATGTACTGCTCCTCCGCATCCGACTCGCCGGCGCAAGTCGTTAAAATCGGCCAACTCGCCCGTTTCATCGACAATATGCCACGTTTGCCCAAAATCGACATAAATCAGCGAATGTCAATCTTGCGTGCCCCTGGAGCGAGGGGTCGCCGCGAGCCTCACCAGCCGTCGGGCACGCGCCGAGCGCCAAATAAATCCAAGGAAATCCAAACAATTCCAAGAAAAAAGGCTTGGATTTCCTTGGATTCCTTTGGCCGATTCGGGACTTTTCAATGGGTTACGGCGAATCCAAGTAAAAAATCTTTTCTTTGGCTCCAGGCTGGCGGAACCCCTCCTTCTCCGCGCCCGCTCCGGCTTGGTGCGGCGATTGGGAAGATCATACCAGAACCTTCGGCTATTGACAAGAAACTGCTTCGTAGCGTGGTGTCCGAATGGGTCCAGCTTCACAAGGCGAATTTCGGACACTTACGCGGCAATACCGGTGTATTTTATCGTCATCTCCGGAGGAAATGGATCATTATCGGTAACTCCCGCCCCGATCCGCCAACGTCGAGTTCGCTGGGCGTGAGCCAATCCAAGCCGCCGAGACAGGAAAAGAATGGGCCGCGTCACCCTGACCTTCGACAATGGCCCGAATGAGGAGATCACTCCAGGCGTGCTGGCGGTGCTGGCGCGCCACAACGTGAAAGCGAGCTTTTTCGTCGTCGGCGAAAAACTACGGAAGCCTGAGCTTCGCCGTCAGGCTGAACGGGCGCACGACGCTGGGCACTGGATTGGCAATCACTCGATGACGCACACGACCCCACTGGGAGAGGATCGCCGACCTGACTCGCCCGAACGGGAAATCGGAGCCGCGCAGAGCCTTATCGGCCCGCTGTCCCATGCTGACCGCTTCTTCCGCCCGTTTGGCGGGGGCGGCCATCTCGACCGCCGTCTCATGAGCCGCGCCGCCCGCGACTACCTCGTCCAGCAGAAATTCACGTGCGTCCTGTGGAACGTCATCCCGCGCGATTGGGACGATCCCGAGGGTTGGGTGGAACGCGCGCTTCAGGCCTGCGCCACCGAAGAGGAAGCGCTGATCGTTCTGCACGACCATCTGCCGGCGGCTTTGGCGAAGCTCGACCTGTTCATTCGCCGGCTGCGGGACGCGGGACATACGATCGTGCAGGACTTTCCAGCCGCTTGCGTTCCGATCGTGCGCGGCGCCGTCGTCCGGGACCTCGCGCCGTTCCTATCGAACGTCTGACCCAGTCAAATCGAATTTCGACGGGCAAGCTCACGCCTTCACTTCACTCTGCGAGGGCGCGCTTCTTGGCGCCAACGCCGCCGTCCGAACTCAGCAAGGTCGCCGTCCGTCGGTAGTGAGCACACAAGAGCTCAACGGAACGTTCGACCTCACGCGCAAGCGCCGCCGCGGTGATCTCTCGATGCTCGGCCGCGCGCGCAGCGTGTGCGCTTTTGTCCAGCCGCACGTGCGACAACAAGCGGTAACGGGTCGCGTGGTCGTAAAGCTGCGAGCAGATGTCCTGCACAACCTTGTTGTTGCAGCCGGAGATCAGCGCCACGTGGTAGCGCTTATGCAAACGCTCGAATTCCGGATTGGGAATGCCCTGATCCTCGTCAAGAAGCTGGTATCCCTTGTCGAGATCATATCCCGCGATCAGCACCCCATATTCCCAATTGGAGCCGCCGCTCGCGATGGCTTCCCGCAGCGCAAGGCTCTCGATCCAGCATCGCGCGTTCAAAAGATCGGAATAGCCGGCGACGTCCGCCTGCGCGACTCGAAAGCCGCGGTTTTCCGTGCGCGTGACAAACCCGTCTGCCGTCAGTTTGCTCAGCGCCTCGCGCAGCGGGCTCGAGCCGGTGTTGTACCGCAGTCGAAGGTCGCGGATCTTCAGCTTCTCGTCGGGTAGGAGCTTGCCGTTGATGATGTCGTCGCGAATAGTCTGATAAGGGGCCTGAGCCGTCGCGCTGAAGTCCAGTTCCGGAATCTTCAGGTTCATGGGATCATCCCCGCGTTCAGCCGTTTCAACGCGCCGGTAGGCCATTACGGGCGGTTTGGTCGACATAATTGCTTTACCTGCGTTTTTTATCGGTGTAAACGCGCCTGAGCGCGCCGCTCTCGGCATCGAACCTTCCTGCGCGTGATCCCTTCTCCGTGACAGGACCCTCACATGGATCTCGATCTCTCGGGGAAAGTCGCCCTGGTCACGGGGTCGACTGCCGGCATCGGCTTGGCCATCGCGACGGGACTGGCGGAAGCCGGCGCGCATGTCTGGGTGAATGGCCGCACCTCGGAGCGCGTCGACAGCGCCATCGCCCGCATCAGATCCTCGCTTCCGGGCGCCACGGTTTCGCCCGCGCCGGGGGATCTCGCGACCGCGGAAGGCGCCGAAAAAGTAAGACGGACGGTCCCCTCCGTCGACATCCTGGTCAATAACCTCGGCGCCGTGAATGTGCGCAAAAGCTTCGTTGACCTCACGGACGACGAATGGCGCGAGATGTTCGAAATCAACGTCATGAGCGGCGTTCGCATCACGCGCGCCTATCTGCCGCAAATGAGCGAGCGCGGTTGGGGCCGCATCGTGTTTGTTTCAAGCGAATCGGCGCTGCAGATCCCGGTCGAGATGATCCACTACGGGGTCAGCAAGGCGGCCAATATCGTGGTGGCGCGGGGAATCGCCGAGACGCTCGTCGGGTCCAACGTGACCGTAAACTCGGTCATCCCCGGCCCGACTCTGGCGCAGGGCCTGACAAAACGCATCGCCGAATCCGGCAAAAGCGAAGCTGAATATGCGGACGAGTTCTTCCGCACCGTGCGTCCAACCTCGCTCACCCGACGCTTTGCGTCGACCGAGGAAGTCGCCAACCTGGTCGTCTATCTGTGCAGTCCCGCCGCCTCCGGCACCCATGGCGCGGCATTGCGCGTCGAAGGCGGCATCCTCAAGAACGCGTTCTGAGGCGCTTTTCGCGGCTCAAGAGCCCGTGACTTCGCGACGCACGATCGCGGCGCCTTCGACCATGGCCTTGAGCTTGCCGAAGGCGACGTCGCGCGGCAGGTATTTCATGCCGCAATCCGGCGCAATCACCAGTCGCTCGGCTGGAACATGCGCGAGGCCGCGGCGAATGCGTTCGGCGACGAGTTCCGGCGTTTCGACCTCGTGTGTCCCGAGGTCGAGGACGCCGAGAATAATTGTCTTGCTCGGCAGTTTCTCCAGAACCGCGCAATCAAGCTTCGACTGCGCCGTCTCGACGGAAACCTGCTTGACCGACGAGTCCTCGAGCTCCGCCAGAAATGAATAGCCGTCCGGCCGGCCTTTGACCAAAGCGCCGTAGCCAAAGCAAATGTGCAGGGCGGTCTGGCCAGTGACGCCGTCGAGCGCGCGATTGATCACCTCGACGCCGTACTCGCGCGCCTTGTCGGCGCTCGATTGCATGTAAGGCTCGTCGATCTGGACGATGTCGGCGCCGGCGCCAAAGAGGTCCTTGATCTCCTCATTGAGCGCGGCCGCATAGCCCATCGCCATCGCTTTCTCATCCTTGTAGAAATCGTCCTGCGCCTGCTGCGCCATCGTGAAGGCGCCGGGGACAGTGATTTTGATCTTGTGGGTCGTATTGGCGCGCAGAAACGCCACGTCGCGCACTTCAACGGCATGCTTTCGCCGGATAGGCCCGGCAACGCGTGGAACCGTGCTGGGCTTGCCGGTGCGATCAAGGCGCGTCCCCGGATTTTCGATGTCGACGCCTTCGAGAGCGGTTGCGAACCGGTTGGAATAGCTCTCCCGTCGCATTTCGCCGTCGGTCAAGATGTCGACCCCGGCGATTTCCTGATCGCGGATCGCGAGAAGCGTCGCGTCGTTCTGAGCCTGATCCAGCCATTCATCGCCGACCCGCCAGAGCTCCTGCGCCCGGACTCGGGGCACGTATTTGCCGAGCTTACCGCGGTCGATCAGCCAATCGGGTTGGGGATAGCTGCCGACGAGCGTTGTCGGGAGAATTGTGTTCATCTGGTCGCCTCCGAGGGAACCATCTACTTGTGTCGATGCAATCGGGCAAGCGAGGGATAATATCGGTAATCCCTAGTCCGAACCGCTGCCTACCGACGAAAGCGCCCAGGTCGGACGCCCTTTGCCAGGAAATCATCAGAGGGCGAACATATCGACCCATCGCGTTGACTGCCGAACAAAGCGCTGCCACACTCTATTTTGTCGAGAAAAATTGCCGGGGGCGGTTCGCCATGGTTAGGAGAAGGCGGAATTCGCCGCCGCGGCGCTGGACGCCCGGACTTGGAGCGAAAGCTTCATGTCGCCGGGCGAGCCACCAGGCGCCTTGCTCCAGGCGGCCGCGCTGATGGCCATCGCCGTAGAGGGCGTCACCAAGTCCTTCGCCGGGGTCCGTGTTCTCGACAATGTCGCGGTCTCCGTCGCGGATGGCGAGATCCATGCGCTGCTCGGCGCAAACGGCAGCGGAAAGTCGACCTTCGCCAAGATCCTGAGCGGCGTCTACCAACCCGACCACGCCTCCATCACGATCAAGGACCGCAGCATCCCCGCGATCCTCTCGCCTCAGCATGCGGCCGAATTGGGCGTCGCCATTGTTCACCAGGAGGCGCCGCTGATCGACAATGCGAGCGTCGCCGAATGCATCGCTCTCTATCGCGGCTACCCGACTCGCTCGGGCCTCGTCCAATGGCGCCGGCTTCACAGCGAAATCGACGCGATGTTCAAACGCTCCGGCGTTCGCATCGATCCTCGCATGCTCGCAGGCCGCCTGACGCCGGCCGAGCGGGCGCTCGTCTCCCTCGTCATCGCACTCGATCGTGCGCCAAGCGAGCTCACGCTTCTTATTCTCGACGAGGTGACGGCGTCGCTGCCGCGCGACGAAGCCGCGCCTTATCTCGAAAAGATTGCGGCGCTCGCGCAATCGGGAGTGAGCGTGCTGATGGTCACGCATCGGCTGGCCGAAGTGAGGAGCAAAGCCTCCCGCATGACCGTGCTGAGAGACGGCAAGGTTGCTTACGTCGGGAGCCCGGCCGAAGCGGACGACGACGCAATCATCGCCATGATGGTTGGCTCTTCTGAAGTCGAACGCGCGTCTGCGCCACCAAGAACGTCGGTGCTCAGCGGGTTCTGGTCGGACTTTAGCGTGGGGGCCCGGGCGGCTCGCGGAGCCGACGAACCGCTCATGGAGGTCGAGGGTCTCGAGGGCGAACAGCTCGCCGATGTCACCTTCACCCTGCACGCCGGGGAAATTCTGGGCCTTGCCGGTCTCAAGGAGGCCGGGATCGGCGAGCTGCCACTGATCCTCGGCGGAGCGCGGCCGCGACGGGGAGGCCGCATTTCCGTCGCTGGCCGCGAGCTTGCGCCGAGCGGCGGCCCGGGCGCGTCCATGGCGGCCGGAATCGCTCTGTTGCCAGGGGACCGCGCGCATGACGGCGGCGTACGCACGCTCTCGCTCGGCGAGAACCTCATGCTGCCGGCCTTCGACCGCTACTGGGGGCGGAACGACCGCGAGCGGTCGGTGGTGAACCGCCTCATCGCCGATTTCGATGTCCGTCCTCCCAGGCCTCAAGCTTTGTTCGGGACGCTGAGCGGCGGCAATCAGCAGAAGGCCCTGCTGGCGAAGTGGCTGCACCTGCGTCCTGCGGTGCTGGTGCTCGACGACCCGACGTCCGGCGTGGATCCGGGGGCGCGGCAAACGATCTTTGAGCTCCTGCGCGACGCGGCGAGCGAAGGCCTCGGCATTCTATTCTTCTCGACCGAGCCCGAGCAGCTTGCGTCGATGTGTTCGCGCGTGCTCATCCTCAAGGACGGCGTGATCGCCGGGTCCCTCACGGGCGCCGAACTCAGTCATCAGGCGATCAGTCGTTGGTGCTACGCATGAACACGGCGACCACACGGACCGAATCCCCGAGAGGCGCGGCGTTCGAAACCCGGAAAGCGGGGCCTGTGCGCCGCTTCGTCGACGTTGTGCTCGTTCGCTATGCGAGCGTCGCGCTGCTTCTTGCGCTGATCATCGTGTTTTCGATTCTAAGCCCGCAGTTCCTCACCAACAGGAATTGGCAGAATCTCCTTGTCGTCCAGTCCGTCGTGACTTGCATGTGTTTCGCGGCGACCATGCCGCTCATCGTCGGCGAATTCGACCTTTCGCTTGGATCGATGATCGGCTTTTTGGCGATGTTCGGAGCCTTTCTCGGCGAGGAGGGATTCACGGCGGCGATCGTCATTCCCGGCATGCTGATCGCCGGCGTCCTGGTCGGACTCATCAACGGGTTGCTGACCGTCAAGCTGCACATCAGTTCGTTCATCGCGACGCTTGGAACGGGAATTGTGCTCAGCGGCGTCACGCTCGGCATCAGCAATGGGCAGGTGCTGTTCTCAGGGATCCCAAAGCTCCTCACCACGATCGGACAGGGTCGATGGCTCGGACTTGGCGTCTCCGTGTGGCTGACGCTCGTGCTCGCCCTGATCATGTTCCTCGTGCTCGAGCACACGCCGTTCGGCAGGCGCCTCTATGCGATCGGCGGATCGGAGCGCGTGGCGTTCCTCGCGGGCGTTCCAACAGCAAGGATGAAGATCACCGCCTTCGCAGTGGCCGGTCTCCTCGTGGGCGTTGGCGCGATCTTCGCGCTCGGCCAGACTGGCGCCGGAAATCCGTCCTTCGGCCCGGAACTCCTCCTGCCAGCCTATGCGGCCGCCTTCTTAAGCGTCACGACCTATCGGCCCGGCTATTACAATGTTCCGGGAATTGTGGTCGCGATCATCCTGCTTGCGGTCGGCTTCAACGGAATGAACCTGCTCGGCGCGCCGTTCTGGGCCCAACCGATCTTCAATGGCGCCGTTCTCCTGCTCGCGGTCGTCACCGCCAGGGCGGAAAGCCGCCAAATCAAGAACTGAACGGCGCTCAGGCTTCCCCCGTGATGTGCTGGAAGCGACATTCGGCCAGCTTCCGGTGCGGTGGCTCAGAGAAGGCTGTGTCCCGAGCCTGGACGCCAGCCGATGAGCCCAACTTGGAATTTCGCCAAACTCCACGCGCTCCACAGAAAATCGACAACCGTCCCGGCGGTCGTTGACACTCGTACATTTGGCTGTCACGCTCATTTTTATCGAGAGAAAAGTCTGGAGGCGCGCTGTGAGGGTTGGTGAGCAGGAGTTGACAGTCCGCCGCGCTGGCCTTGGTTTGCGACGCGCCGCAACGCTTGCCGCCTTGGTGAGCTCGGTCGTGTGGTGCGGATTGGGCGTCGCGCGCGCTGATGACGCTTGGCCCGGACCGACTGTTCCGGCCAAGGCGCCGAAAGACATCAAGGTCGGGGTGGTTGCGTGCGGCGCCCAGTTCCGCGGCTGCTACGCCCCGGCGCTCGCCGCCGCGGAGGCGGCGAAGGCGCTCGGATGGACGGTCACCGTTTATGACGGCGCTGGCACTCAGGAAAAGCAAAACGGCGGAATGCTCGACGCCCTCTCTTCGGGCGCCAATCTGCTGTTGACGGCCGCGCTCGACCCCGACCTCATTCAACTCGGCCTCTCAAAAGCAAAAGAGGCGGGCGTGCCCGTCGTGTCCAGTTCGGCCGGCACCGACACCCCCAATCCGGTCATCACGCCGCCGAACGGCGGCCTCAAATATGTGGCCGACGTCGGGACCGACTTTCCAGCGGCTGGACGGGGCCTCGGCGAATTCGCGGTCAAGGATTCCGGCGGCAAGGCCAATGTCGTCGTCTACGAAGACGATGAATATCCATCCTCCGTTGCAAGCCTGAGGGGGTTTGTGGACGTCATCAAGCAATGTCCGGGCTGCAAGGTATCGGACATCGTGAAGATGACCGCTTCACAGGTCGGTTCCGTCGGTCAGATGGTTGTCGGCTATCTTCAGACCCATCCTGATGTCGACTGGGTCTATGCGCCTTACGATCCCGCGGCCGCCGTCATGGTGAATGCGATCGTGCAAGCCGGTCTGCAGGACAAGGTGAAGCTGGTCAGCATCGTCGGCTCAGCCCAGAACATCGAGTTCATTCGCCAGGGCCGTGTCCAGGTCGCGGACGCCGCCTTTGACAATTTCTACATGGGCTGGGCCCAAGTCGATCAGGCCATCCGCGTCCTCAATAAGCAGCCCCTCATCGAACCGCACGGCGAAGGCACGCCTTTCGCGATCATCACCAAGGACAATCTGCCCCCGCCGGGCGGCGAGTTCGGAACCAAGGTCGATTACCGCGCGAAGTTCCTGAGCCTTTGGAAATAGGTTTTCTGCCGCCCCTAGTCGCACCCCGTTAGGAGCGGGCTCAGCGATCTGGAGAACTAGGCCCGCGGCAGCCCAGTCGCTCCGCTTAAGGCGCGACGAGCGGCGTATCGCGCATCAGGACTTGGTTCGTCCGAGCCATGACCTCGGCATGGTGGGCTTGGGCGCCGGGCGCCATGTCGAACTCCGGACGCTGTTCGGGATCGAAATGGCCGTATGTGTCCACTCCGCGCACAAGCATCGCTGAATTGCGCCCGCCTACCGCCTGACGGACATAGGTTGGAAGGTAGCGAATGGCGAAACCGATCCGACGCTTGCCCGACGGGTTAGGCTCCGACCCATGGATCAGGCGAACATGGTGCAGCGACATCTCACCGGGTTGGAGCGGCAGCTCAACCGCTTGACTCTCATCCACCTCGACCATGATCTCCTGCCCCCGGCTCAGCAAGTTATCGGCGGCGAAAGTGTCGCGGTGCGGCGCCTGGTCCAGCTTGTGCGATCCAGGGATAACCCGCATCGCCCCGTTTTCATGAGTGCTCTCGCTGAGGGCCACCCAGGCCGTTACGATATCCGGCGGCTCCAATCCCCAATATGTGGAATCCTGGTGCCATGAGACGAAACTCGGGTTGCGCGGTTCCTTGATGAAGAAACTGCTGCCCCAGACCAAAATGTTGGGGCCGATCATCTGCTCGACCGCGTCGAGAACGCCGGGATGGCGCACCAGTTCGTCCAGCCACGTCAAAAGCAAATGCGGCTTGTTGCGAAGTCCCCCCGTCAATCCGCTGTTGGCGGTCTCAAAAGCCTCCAGGCGATCGCGTAGATCAGCAGCTTCGCCATTGCTCAACGCGCGTATTGGCGCATAAAAACCCTGTTCGTCGAACTGGCGGATGGCGTCCGTCGAGATTGTCGCCAAGGGATCCTCCCGCAACCTGCAGCTTTGTGCAGCGTCTCCGCCGAGATAGCGGCATGTCCAAATCCTAGAAGCTGCCTCGCCGTAGTCAACGGAGGAAGCGTTCCGGCGCTAAAGGCCTCCGTTAAGCAGCTTAACGCGCTTGCCGGGCCTGCTTTTCGGGCTTCAGTTCACGCCAATTGAGTGCTCCCGCTTTTGCCCAAACTCGACCGCGTAGAGGGCGACGGCGAGGAGTAGGATGATGCCCTGCACGATCCACTGCCAGTAGGCGACGACACCCAGCAGATTGAGGACGTTGCCGATCATGGCGAGCAGCAGCGCGCCAGCAATCGCCCCCCAAATCGTGCCCCGCCCGCCAAACAAGTCGACGCCGCCGAGCACGGCCGCGCTGATGCTCGAGAGCTGATATGTGTTTCCTACCAGCGGATCGCCGCTGCCCGTGCGCGATGCGATGAACAGCCCCGCAGCCGAAGCAAGGAGCGCTGAGCCGATGTAAGCCGCGACCTTGATCCCACCAAGCGAGACCCCCGCAAGCCGCGCGGACTTTTCGTTCCATCCCACCGCGCGGAGCCGCAGGCCGAACCGCGACCTGTCGACATAAGTGGCTATGAGGAACAGGACGATCAGGGTCACGACTGGGGTGGCCGGGATAGCGCCCCAGCGCGTCGTAGCGGCGTCCTGAAACGATCGTGCAATGTGACCCCCCGGCACCGGCCTAAGATAGAGATTCATGCCCGCGAGAAAGAAGGTCATCCCAAGCGTCGCAAGGAATGGCGGAAGGTTGTAGCGAACGATGAGAAGTCCATTGACGAGACCGACAGCAACCGCTGCGCCAACACAGGCGGCAAGCGCTAACGGCACGCTGCCGCCGTTCGCCGGATCCATCACGAGCGAGGCGATCACGCCCGCCAGGGTGACGGAGGCGCCGACCGAGAGGTCGATCCCCGCGGTCATGATGACCAGCGTTTGGCCGACGGCGGTCAGGAGCAACGGTACCGACTGCAAAAGGAAGTAGCCGATATTGATGCGGGTCCCGAAGCGCGGCACCAGGAAATAGGCGAGAAGCGCGCCGACCACGAGAAGCACGATCGGCCCGACCGTTCTCCGGCTGAACCGGCTCACGCTGCCTCTCTCGCAAGCCTTTGGCCGGTCATAGCGGCCAGAACCTCCTCTTCACTCCGACTGTCGCGCGTAAACGTCGCCACTTGGCGGCCCTGGTAAAAAGCAACAATTGTATCCGCCAGGCCAAGCGCTTCGGACAAATCGCTTGTGGCGATGAGCACGCCGCCGTCGTCGTCGGCGAAATTTCGGAGATGTTTATAGATCTCGGCTCGCGCGCCGACATCGATGCCCGCGGTCGGGTCCAAGAGGACGAGGAGCCGGCGCTTGTCTGCGAGCCACCGGCCGAGCGCAAGCTTCTGCTGGTTGCCGCCGCTAAGGGATTCGGCAAGCGCGTTGGGAGATCGGCAACGCACCGAGAGCGCGGTGATCAGCCGGTTGGTCTCATCCACCTCTCGCCGCGTATCGACGAAGCCCATGCGCGACCACGTTTTGAGAGCGCCAAGCGCGAGGTTCTCGCGCACCGTGCGCACCCGGAGGATCGTGTCGGCGCGGTCCTCGGCAAGGAAGGCTATGCCATTTGCGAGCGCGTCGCGAAGAGAGCGCACCCTGATCGGTTTTCCGTCCATCCGGATCTCGCCGAAGTCCGACGGATAAAGGCCCGCGATGCTGCGCGCGACCTCGAAGCTTCCTTGACCCGCGAGGCCCACAAGGGCCAGGATTTCCCCTCGGCGGACATTGAGGGTCACATCCTCAAACGCGTCGGCGCGCTGCAATCGCTCAGCGGAGAAAAACACCTCGCTCGGGGGCGACGCAGAATGCGGATACATCTGGCCAATGTCGCGGCCCACCATAAGGGAGACCACGCGCTCATGGTTGGCTTCCGAGCGGGTCAGTTCACCGACCTTTGAGCCGTCGCGCAGGACTGTCACGCGGTCGACCATGCCCTCGATCTCCTCGAGGCGGTGAGTGACATAGAGGATCGCGGTTCCGAGAGCTTTCAGCTCGGCGAGGATGGCGAGCAGTCGCCGTGTCTCTTCCGTGGTGAAAGAGGCGGTCGGCTCATCAAGGACCAGGAGTTTCTGTTTCTCGTCGAGCACCTTCAAAATCTCGAGGATCTTGCGATCGCCGATCCTGAGCCGCTCCGCCGGAATGTCCGGGTCGAACCGGATATCGAAGCGCTTGCTGCGCGCTATCAGTTCTTCGCGCACCCGCCCGCGTCGAATGAAGCCGAGAGCGCCGATCGGCTCTTGCCCGAGGGCGAAGTTCTGGGCAACGGTCAGGCCCGGAATTATGGAAGAATCCTGGTGAACAATATGGAGTCCGATGGAGCGCAGCAACGCGGGCGTCGGCGCCTCAAGTTGTTCGCCCTCAAACAGCATCTCGCCGCGGGTCGGAGGATGGATGCCCGCGAGTATTTTTATGATGGTCGACTTACCCGCGCCGTTCTCGCCCAGAAGCGCGTGGAATTGCCCTGCTTCTAACTTCAGATCGATGTCGCGGAGCGCGATGGTCGCGCCAAACGCCTTGGTGACGTTGCGCAGCTCCAGAAGAGGGACGTCGCCTGAAGCTGTGGAGACCTTCTCAGCCCGGTCCCGCGCGGATTGCGCCGCGCGGTCGGGCGTGGAGTCCTGACTGGTCGTCAATGCTGAGCGTTCGTTTTTCGCGAAATCTTGGCGATAGCCCTAGCGTGTCGCCTGCTTCTTAAGTTCTTCGGGCGGAAGCTGCGTGCCGAGGAGCCAGACGTTGTCGGGCAGGTCGGGCTGAACGAAGTCCTTGAGAGTCTCGGAGGTGACGACCTTCGTTGGGATTTCGACCTTCTCACCCGTTTTGCCGGTCAGCGCATTGATCACGTCCAGGGTGCCGTAGACGGCGACGTCGGTATGGTCGCCGATGACGTACCACTGAACCTTCGGATTGGCGGCCCACCATTTCAGCGGGCCATTGCCTCCGCCGACGCCGATCATGGGGATTTTTGTGATGTCATAGCCTTGGGCAGCCATCACTTCTCCGGCCGCCCAGGTCATGGAGTCCCCGAAAGAGAGGACGCCGTTAACCTCGGGATGGTTGGCGAGGCAGTTCTGGACCGCCGTCTTCGCCGCGCCGTAGTCCCAGTTGGCGTATTCGCTGCAGATAACCTTGATGCCCGGGTTCTGGTCCAGAACCTCCTTGGCGCCGTCCCATTCGTAGCCGTCGACCGGCGTTCCGGTAATGCCGCGGAGCACGATGATGTTCCCTTTGCCTCCCATCGCCTTGGCGAGCCATTCCGTTGTCTGGCGATTCCATTCCTTGAAGGGCGGAGTCACCTGCGCGACGACCAGGTCCGCGCCCTCGGTGATGTTGTTATTGTAGGTGGCGACCGGGATGTTGTTGTCCTTTGCGTCCTTCAGCACCGAAGCGAAGGCCGTATTGGAGTGGGGCGAGAGCACGATGCCGTCAACGCCCCGCGAAATCAGGTCCTGAACGTCAGAGATCTGCTTGTTGGTGTCTTCTCCGGCGTTCAGGACGATGAGATCCTTGATCAACTCCGGATGTTTGCTCGCATAGTATTTGATCTCGTTGATCATCTGGACTCGGAACGGGTTGGCGACCGAATCGTTCGACACCCCGATCACGAATGGCGGCTTCTTCTCTGCCGCGTGACTGGCCGTCGCGCCCAAGGACGTCGCGACGAGCATGGCCGCGGCAACGAGTCCGACGATCCTCCGGTGAGAGATTTTTGCGTGCTTACTGTTGATTGTCATGGCGTACCCTTCCCTCTTCTTTGCGTTGTCGGTTTTCGTTTTTGGTGTGTTGGTTCGGCGTCAGTGGACGGCCGTGGCTTTCGGGCCGCGAGGCCAACGGCGGTTCCTCTATCGGGCATCACGCCCGCGAAACGCTATTAGCTCGCCATTCGCCTCCCTTGAAGAATAGCGCCCACGATCACGATGATCGCGAGAAGGACCGATCGGAGCGCTATGGGCACACTAAGCTGAACGAGGAGCGCCGTCAGCACGGCGAGAATCGCCACCCCGACCAGGGTCCCGAAAACTCCGCCTTCGCCGCCCGAAAGGCTGGTGCCGCCAATGAGCACGACCGCGAGCGAATTGAGCACGTATCCATCACCAGCCTTCAGCGTGCCGACGGCTATATATCCGCCAAGAAGCAACCCCCCTGCTGCGGCAAGGACGCCGCAGAAAATGTAGGCGATCACGGTTACTCGGTCGATGCTTATTCCAGCCAGCCGCGCCGCGCGAGGGTTCGCGCCGGTGGCGTAAAGACGACGTCCGAATACGGTGCGGGTAAGCAAGATCAGAACAGCTATAAAGACGAGGCCTACGAACAGATCCGCTGCCGGGACAATGCCGAACTTTCCGTTGGCCACGAATTGCAAGATCGTTGGCATCGACCCGTTGGGCGCCCCGTTCGTGTAAACCCAGGAGGCGCCGTCGATGATGGTCGCGGTGGCCAGGGTGCTGATCAGCGCGGGAAGACGCAGGCGCGTCACCAAAAGCCCGTTGACCGCTCCAATCGCCGCGCCAACTGCGAGGCACGCAAAAACCGTGATCGGCAAGGCCTCGTTGCTGCCGCGCGCGATCCCGGCGCCGAGAACCAGGCTCAGCGTCAGGACCGCGCCGACGGAAAGGTCGATCCAGCCCATCAGCACGACGAGCGTCTGGCCTATCGCAACCAAGGCCAGCGGCGCGACCTGCTGGCCGAGCAGAAGCAACCGCGCTGGAAGTAAGAATGAGGGGATGAGCGCGCCCGCAATCGTCAAGAGAACGATAAGGCTTACGAGCGCAGGCATTGCGCGATTGAGTGCGGGCCACTGGGAAATTGCGACCTGAACTGCGCCAAGCGAAGAATTGGCGCGGACGGCCGATGGCATCAGAGCGTTTCCCTGCCGTCGCTGTTCACAGCGTGAGCTTCCAAGCCCGACACCTCGTCTAAAAAGCAGCGAACGATCGACCGGCGTGGTTGTTCAGCCACAGGTCGGAGCCTCGATGCCGGACGACGAGACCAGATCCTTCTACCACTGCATTCTTGCCGCACGTAGAGATCTGACGCCCCCCTACCCAACCACGAACTCTTCGTGCATCGGATAGATGTTTGATATCGCAAGGCGCACCCGCTCGCAATGCGGAGAAGTTCGCTTGGAACATCGCTCCCTGCTTTCGTTGATCGCCCTTTGTCGTGGGGTGCGGAAAGTGTGCGGACTACCGGTCCTTCGCCTCTAGCGTCGGCGCCGCAAACAATGCCATCGTCGAAGCGGCGTGCTGCCCATCGGGAGGAAATCTTGACCAGTCTGTTCGACCTGACCGGGCGCGTCGCGATCGTCACCGGCTCCTCGCGCGGCATCGGCCGCGCCATCGCCGAACGACTGGCCGAACATGGCGCGACGGTCATCATCTCATCGCGCAAAGCCGACGCCTGCGCCGAGACTGCGGCCGCCATCAATCGCGCGCGAGGGCGCGAGGCGGCGAAACCGATCCCGGCCAACATTTCGTCCAAGGACGATCTTCAACGCCTGGTCGACGAGACGAACAAGGCCTTTGGCCGGATCGACATTCTGGTGTGCAACGCGGCGTCAAATCCCTACTACGGGCCGATGGCCGGCATCTCGGACGAACAATTCCGCAAGATTCTCGAGAACAACGTCCTCGCCAACCATTGGTTGATCCAGATGGCCGCGCCCGGCATGCTGGAGCGCAACGACGGCTCCATCGTCATCATCTCCTCGATCGGCGGCCTGAAGGGCTCGCCCGTGATTGGCGCCTACAACGTCTCCAAGGCCGCCGACATTCAGCTGGCGCGCAATCTCGCGGTCGAATGGGGAAAGCACAATGTCCGCGTCAATTGCATTGCGCCAGGCCTGATCCGAACCGATTTCGCGCGCGCGTTGTGGGAGAACCCGCAGACGTTGAAGGCGGTCAACGCGAGGACGCCGCTCGGGCGCATTGGCGAAGTGGACGAAATCGCCGGCGCCGCCGTCTACCTCGCCTCGAAGGCCGGATCGTTCATGACCGGACAGACCATCGTCATCGATGGCGGCGCGACGATCGCTGGCTAAATACGAACAATCGCGTAAGTGAGACCGACGGCTCAGGTCGATCCGAGGATGGACGAGATCGCTCATCCCGCCTTCGAGGCAATTCCTGGCGCGCTCGACAGCGGCGCGCTCATCATCTGCGATCATGCCTCGAACGCCATTCCTCCCGGTTACGGCACGCTCGGCCTGTCGCAGTGAAGCGCTTGACCGCCACATCGCCTATGACATTGGCGCCGCCGAAGTGACCCGCGCTCTTGCGCGAATGCTCGGCGCGCCGGCCGTTCTATCGACCTATTCCCGTCTGGTCATCGATCCGAACCGGGGCCTGGACGATCCGACGCTGGTCATGCGCTACTCCGACGGCGCGATCGTGCCGGGCAACGCCTACATCGACGCAGCCGAGATCGCCCGCCGTAGCGCGCAATTCTGGGCGCCGTATCGGCAAGAGGTCGCGGCGACGGTCGATGCGATGATGGCGACCGGCGAGCCGCCGGCGCTCATCTCGATCCATTCGTTCACGCCCGTCATGCGCTCGCTTGCTCGTCCGTGGAAGATCGGCGTCCTGTGGGATCGCGATGGGCGAATTCCGAAACCGCTGATCGAAGCGCTGATTGCGGAACCGGATCTTCGCGCTGATGAGGTCGGCGACAACGAGCCGTACGACGGCGCCTTGGCCGGCGACACGATCGACGAGATCGCCACTTCGCGTGGATTGGCCAATGTGCTCATCGAGATCAGGCAGGACCTGATCGCCGAAAGGAGCCGCGCGGTCGCGTGGGCCGAACGCATCGGCCGCGTGTTGGCGCCCATCATCGCCGATCCGCAGTCACGCGCGCCTGCGGATTTTGGCAGTCGCGCGCGGACGACGACTCATCGTCGGGGAAAACCCTCTTCCGTAACTTGACCTGAAGTGACGTTCGGGGCGATCCGTCGCCCTCCACGAAACGGGTCGAGGTCAGGGAATGAACATGGCGAAAGCACCGGATACGGATACGATCAGTTCGAGCGAAGTCAACGCCGGTCATCTGCTCGCGTTCATCGAGCGGATCGAGCGCCTTGAAGAGGAGAAAAAGGCGCTCACGAGCGACATCAAGGATGTCTACGGCGAGGCCAAGGCGAACGGCTTCGACGTGAAGATCATGCGAAAGATCGTTTCGATCCGAAAACAAGACCGCGACAGCCGAATCGAAGAGGAGACGGTCCTCGATCTTTATCTGGCCGCGCTGGGGATGAATTGACCGGCTCGCCGAGCCCGTCAGTTCGGCAAGACCGCAATCGCATAGGTCCAAGGCGACGGTTGGCTGGTGGACCACGATCGTGTCAGAATAATTCCTCGGTGCGCGGTGGGACCCAGCGGGGCGATGGCAATGGTTGAGCGGCGGCCGAGAGACGGTTTGCAAGTAGCAATCGGGCGCTCACTCTACCTTGCGGCCTTTTATGCGGGTCTTTTGTTCGCGACGCCTGCGTGCTTCGCGGATCAAACTACGCCGCTCTCGGTCGAGCGACCCTCGAAACAAACGATGGTGCTCACCCAAGGGTTCTCAACGACCATTCACAGTGAGCGCCCGTTCGGAAAGATCTCCATAACCGATCCAGACATCGTCGATCTGGTCGTACGCACGGACAAAAGCGCGGTCCTTATCCCCCAACGTCTCGGCCGGACGAACATTGATTTTCTCGACGAGCACGGAAGCCTGATCGGAAGCATGGACGTCAGAGTCGTCAGACAAGGCGTCAACCGATCGGGTCGTCATCTATAATCGTCCATCTCTCGGGGCCTATTCGGCGTTCCATTGCGGACCGAATGGATGCGCGCATTTCGAGGAAATGCCCGACAAGGAAGAAGCCCTGTCGCCAGGCGCGCCTCAGACTCGCATTCCGATGGGGGCGCCTCAATGAGCGCGAGAACGCTCAAACGCCGAGGCCGATAATTGTATGAATAACGTTTCCTCTATCGGAGGCGGGACCGACGGGGCCTCTCGTCCCGAAAGGAACGAGAGGAACACCGCCGGACGCTTGTGGCGCACGCTGCGGTCGGGGGCGACCGCGCGGCGCAGAGCTTAAGCTCTGCGTATGAGGGCGAACACAACGCCCACGATGACGATGACGACCGCCACCCAAAGGAGGAGATGAGCCCCGCTCATAGCGGTGCCGGCGACACCGCCGAATCCCAACAGCGCCGCCACCAAGGCGATGACAATCAGGACAAGCGCATAATAGATAAGGTTTCCGGGCATTCGATGCGTCCTCCAGGTCTCGACGGCGTCTCCGCCAGCTCGCCGTGTGAACGCGCGTAACCTTTTTTGGTTCCGTCACGTCATGAGCGGAAAGACGGTTCGATCCGAGAGTCGGTCGGAGCGTCAATTGTCGCGCGCCGCAGTCGGACGCAGATCCCTGCGGATCTCAGATCGAGAGGGCCCGTAGGGCAGTCGCGGCGATCACCATTCAGTATTCCCTCAATCTTCGCTTTCTGACTTCGCGCCTTAATCGATGCTGTCAAAATCACACTCGCTCGGTACGTGGTCGGCGGGGGCGTCCCCGAAAAGGTCACCTCCTCCCATCGCTGGTTTTGGAAGTTCGCCGCGCCTCGGGCCACGTCGGGCAAAGTCTTCTAGGGCTCGCTGGTGTCGAAGGGGGCCGTGGAAAGGCGCGATACGGCTCTGGAGGCGGCATCATCTTGACGTCATGAGTGCAAGCTAAAGCATCTCGGTCTCCTTGCTCCGCTGGCCCAGCAAGTGGCCCGCCGACCCGAGCCTCGCTAAACCACACGGCGCGAGGGTCCGTAACCCAGCGCTGACCGCCTATCTTTTGCCGCAAGTACAGGGCATGGCTGCGGAAAAATTGGAGTATGAGATGGCCAAGGACTTGGAGGCTATGCGCGCGTGGCTAATTGAGCGCATCTCGAAAGCTCTCAGGGTAAAGGGCAGCATGGACCCTGACGCGCCATTGTCGAAATACGGCTTGCAGTCCATCGATGCCGTAATTCTGGCCATGGAGATCGAAGAGGAAGTCGGGGTCGAACTGCCGCCAACGCTGTTGTGGGAATATAATACCGTGAACGAATGCGCCGCCTATCTCACAGCGCGGGGATCGGCGATAGCGGCCTGACGCGCCATTATCCGCCCGCACCCTCTGGGCGTCTCGGGATAAAATAACCGATCGGACTTGGCTATTCTTCGAGGTAGGACGCGATCTCGATCAGGCTGCCGTCCGGATCGCGACAATAGACGGACATCAGCGTGCCCAGCGCGCCTTGTCTCGGCCCGGGGCCAGTCACGATGGCGACGCCCTCGGCCCGCAAATGCTGGACGACCTGATCCGGCGTCGCGTCGGTGAGAAAGCACAGGTCCTCGCTGCCCGCAGCCTCGTGGTCGGCGGTGAACCAATCTTCCTTGCTTGTGGCAATTGGCCGCAGGTTGATCTTCTGGCGGCCGAATCTCATCGCGGTCCGTGGCGGCTTCCCAGGCGCTGGCGGGACGTCCTCTCGCGTCATCCCGAGCACCCGCTTGTACCAGCTGGCAGAGACCTCGAGGTCGGAGACTTGGACGACCAGATGGTCAAGCGCCTGCACTTTAAGGGTCATAGCGGCCTCTTCTCGGCTTCCTGTCAGGCGCCCGCCGCCCTGCCCGTCACTTATTATTACCATGCTCAGGGACTTTTCGCCTGAGTTCCTAAAGGACGGCGGAGCGAGAACTGAACTCAAAGGGGCTCCTCATGGCTAAGACGCCAAGCAGCAAAGCGAAATCGAGCAAGAAAAGCGCCTTGGCCGTATCAGCCGCTCATTCGCCCGCAATCGAGCTCGCCACCTCGCTGGACGACCATCGCATTCGCGAACGCGTACGGCATGTGGATCGCGGAGGGCCGGCCGCATGGCCGAGAACTCGCGCATTGGCTCAGCTAACGCAGCCTGCGGCTCCGGACTGCGCTTGCGCAGAGGCAGGACCTAGCTCAACCCGACGTCGGGTTGTCGTCAACCAAGGCGTGGCGCCGGCAGCGAATGATTCTCGATCTCTCCGCCGGATCTCGCCAATGGAGCATCGCGTCGAGGCAATGCTCCTCGTCTTGCTCGATTTCGGTCAGACAGTGCAGCCGCCATTTGGCGAAGACGTCTATTTCGCGCCATGACGGCAGCGCCCGTAGTTTCTCTCCCATTGCGAACATCGGCTTGTGCCTCCGTTCCCGCCACAAGACTCAACGCGGTCCGCCTGTCTCCGTTCCCGCTCGGTGCGAAATAATGGAGGCGGGCGGCCTCTCCCTCCATCAAATCCTACGCGTCAATTGGGGCGGACATATTGCGCCTGATCCCTCAGGACGGCGGGGAAAAGGTCGTCTTCGTTCTCGGGTCGTCAACTGGAATCGGAATGACGTTTGTGTATCCGCCACATATCGGCGGGGCTGTTTGAGCCGCGCCGGAGACAGGGATGAATGGAGATGGAACGGATGCCGGCCGCGGGGGTTTATGGCGTTCATCTCGAGGACGAAGCAAGGATGATGCAGAACTTTTCCGCGACGGCGTTAACCAAAACCGCTGGGCCTCTTCTGATCGCTCGCTTGATCTTGGGCGCCCGCTCGGATTACCTAGTCAGCGGAAAAACTCGAAAACTCGATTTTGAACGATAGCGGGCTCACCAAGCTAAAGGAATTGGTCTCATGCCATTCAGCACTCTTCTTCTGTCTGGCGGCGACGGTCGGGACGACGACGCTGGCGTTCGCCATCGCCACTCCAGCATCGGCGCAACAGTACTATGCGCATCATCACTACGCGCACGCGCATTACGCATACGCGCACACGCATTACGCGCACTATCGCCACCACGCTCACGAGGGTCGTTATATCGTCGTTCACGCGCAAGAACCGGTGGTCGTGCAGAGCCCGAGCTACGGCTGGGGGCCCGTGGGGGGGCCTGTGTCGGCTGTCGGCAATGTTGTGGGTGGAACCGGCTATGCCGTCGGGGGAGTCTTTACCGGCGCGGGCATGATCGTGGAGGGGGTCGTTGGCGGCGTGTTGGGCGGCGTGTCGGCGCTCTTCGGCGGCCCGGGCGGTTACGCGTACGGCGCTCCGTTCGCTGCGCCATTCAATGCGGCGGGGACAGTGGCCGGAGCACCGTTCCAGGTGGTGGGCGGCGCTTTCGGAGCGCCACCGCCTGCGCACGTCAGCTACTGAGCCACTTCCGGCGAAATACGCGGTCGCATCAGTAAGCTCGGGTGCGATCGGATAAATGAAATCGTCAAAAGCCGGCCTGCTCGACTTCGATGTCGAGCGGTCGGCTGTGACAGATGTCCTCATCGCCTCGCGACTTGGCTCGGCGCAGCCGGAGCTTGGCCCGTCGACAAGGCGACTCCTGACCGGGTCATGACGGGCCGCCGCCATTGCGAGGGGCCCGTCTCATGGATGGATGCTCCGCTGCTGTCGACCGCCACCGTCACCGGCATGTTCTCGACGACGAATTCATGGATCGCCTCCATGCCGAGGTCGGCGAAAGCGAGCACACGGGCCGACCTGACCGCCTTGGACACGAGATAGGCCGCGCCGCCGACCGCGATGAGATAGGCGGCGCCGTGTCGCTTGATAGCCTCGACCGCCGCTGGGCCACGCTCGGCTTTGCCGATCATGACAAGGAGGCCCGTCGCCGCCAGCACCGTCTCGGTGAACCCGTCCATGCGCGTCGATGTCGTCGGGCCAGCCGGTCCGACGACCTCGTCTCGCACGGCGGCGACAGGGCCCACGTAGTAGATCGCGCGATCCCTGAGGTCGACCGGCAGCCGCTCGCCTCTCCGCGATCATGGACACGAGTCGCGCGTGAGCGGCGTCGCGGCCGGTCAGCAGGCGTCCTGAGAGGAGCAGCGTTTCGCCCGCTCGCCATGTCGCAACCTCCTCCCGCGTCAAACAATCGAGGTCCACCCGCCGAGCCGAGGCCGCCTGTTCGCCCATCGACGGCTCAGGCCAGAGCGACAGGTCGGGCGGCGTCAGCGCGACCGGGCCTGACCCGTCGAGGCTGAAAGTGACGTGACGGTCGGCGGCGCATTGAGGGATGAGTCCAACCGGCTTGGAGGCGGCGTGGCACGGGAAGGAGCGAATCTTCACGTCGAGCACGGTCGTCAGGCCGCCGAGGCCCTGCGCCCCGATGCCAAGCGCGTTGATCTTGTCGTAGATCTCGATCCGCATTTCCTCGAGTGGCGACGACGGTCCTCGCCGCAGGAGGTCCGCCATGTCGATGGGCTCCATCAAGGCCTCCTTGGCCATGCACATCGCCTTTTCGGCGGAGCCGCCAACCCCGATGCCGAGGAGTCCGGGCGGGCACCAACCCGCCCCCAGCGTCTCGACCGTCTGCACGACCCAGTCCGTGACCGAACCCGCGGGCGGGAGGTTTACGAACTTGGCCTTGTTCTCAGAGCCGCCCCCCTTTGCCGCGACCGTCACGGTGACTTCATCGCCGGCCACCATGTCGAAGTGAACGACCGCCGGCGTGTTGTCGCGCGTATTGATCCGGCCGATGATCGGATCGCGCACGATGGAGGCGCGCAGAGGATTGTCCGGATGGGTGTACGCCTGGCGCACGGCGTCATTGACGAGGTCCGCGACGGGCCGCTCGCTATCGATCCGGGCTCCCATGCCGATCTTGACGAATACGTTGACGACGCCGGTATCCTGACAGATCGGCCTTCGTCCGAAGGCGGCCATGCGGGAATTGATGAGGATCTGGGCCATCGCGTCGCGAGAGGCCGGGCTTTCCTCCCGGGCGTAGCTCTCCGCGAGCGCCCGGATGAAGCTCGGAGGATGATAGACGGCGATATATTGAAGGGCGTCGGCGATGCTGGCGACGAAGTCGTCCTCGCGGATCAGGCGCGGCGCTGCGGTCACTGGGAAACCTCCTTTCGACCCCCTTGGGCGCGCCGCAGGATCTGCTCGGCCCGCAGGCGCAAGGGGGCGTCGACCAGCCGTCGACGCGCGCGCCGCCGTCCCCCGGCGCAAACGCGCTCGACCTATTCGATGTCCGCCTCTGTGGGCTGAAGGCGGCGCCGATGTCTATTGTGACACGCCCCTGATCCTCATGAAAACGAAACGCGAGCCCCGCAGGCTCGGTCGTTTGGCGGCACGGCGGCGCTCTTCGGCGACCCGCACAACCACGCCGAGCCACGCGACAACCCACGCATACGGCTCGCCATTCGCCGCGCGGTTCAATGCGCCCGGGGCAGTGGCCGCAGCACCGTTTCAGGTGGTAGGCGGCGCGCTCAGAGCGCCTCCTCGCTCCGGTTACTGAGCCGCTTCCCGTGAAATTCGCGGTCGCATCAGGAAGCTCGGGTGCGCCAACACCGCCAAGATCCGGGATGAGACTGGGCACTCCGTCCGCCGGATAGGTTCCCTCTGGAGGTGGTTGCGTCCCCTTGCCGGCTGGCAGAGCGCAATCCTTTCTACCGCGCCCCCGCTCGACGCATTCGCCGTCATTTGCGTGGGGTGGTCACGGCGGCCTGCCGCTGAGCTGGTCCGCCGAGAGCCGCCTCGAGCTGCATCAGCTGCTCCCCGTTCCCACATCGCGTCACCAGATCGTCAAGCCCGTGCCGGGTCGCCTCCGAAAGCACCCAGCCGAGCGGGGGTTGGACCGTCACATCCCCTTGGTCGTCGGCTCTGCACATCGCGAGATGGGCAAAATAGGGCTCGTCGGGTTTAGCCGTGACAGCCTTGTCCGTGATCTCCACGGTCTTGCCTTGATCCGCGGTGGCGGCCGCCTGCGTCTGCAAGGAGGTCGGGAGGATCGATGAAGGCGAAGCAATGGTTGGCGAGGCTGTCGCGCCTTGCGGCCGGAATTCTCCGCAGATTTCGAGGGCAAGATCCGCGGCGGCCCTATTCCCGTGCGCCTCGCGCGCGGCCTCCACGCCCTGAAGCGGCGCGACCAGCTCGTTCAACCATGCGTTCGCGACCTGTCCCGGATCGACGGAAAGATAGTTCGGAGACTGGGGTGGACTCCCAGGCTCGCGCTCCGTGGAGCTCACCACGCACGTCATCCCGCTTGGCTCTTCGATCCGGACAACCGGATGCGCCTTGGCGAGATCCGGATCGCTGCTGATCATCAGGACCACGAGTTTCACTTGCGCCTTTTCCTCGTCAAGAGTCGCCTTTGCGTGACGGGCCAGTTCGAGTGCCGACAGGGCGCCGTAGTTCTCGAAATAGCCCCCGTCGATTACCGAGCCGTTCCACTCCGCCAGCCAGGCACTCAAGGCCGTTTTCAAACTCTCCCAGTCCGTCGGCCAGCCCTTCGAACGCGCCAGCTGGTCCTTCCGTCGGCCGAGATTGCCCGCGGGCGAAATGTAGGAGAAGCGGGCGCTGTTATGCGCCGCCGTGCTCGCGCGCACATCGCTGTCAAGCACGTGCAGCGCGTCGAGGGCGTCGATGAAGACGTTGCGTTCGATCAGGACGTGGCTGGTGATGATCCGCTTGCCCGATTCTTCTTGAGTTGCATTAAGCAGCAGAATCGGTCGCCACTGAGATGTCTTGTCTCCATACGGAAAGAGACTGAGGAACGGTCTTGTTAGTTCACCGCGGCTCGCGTGCTCGAACCCCTGTTCCAGCGCCGTGCCGCGATCGTCCTGCCAGAGATCGGGCAGGAAGCTTGCGGGAAGGTCCTTGAAAACTCCGGCTGCAAGCGTCGGCGCGAGAAAGTCATCCTTCAGGAAATCCGTTGCCAGCGAACAAGGGGATTCGTCGCATCCGCTCTCGTCGCTGCGCGCCAGAGCCGCATCAAACGCCGCCGCGCCAACGCTGCCGCCGGAGACACCGCTGATCGCAAACAGATAGGGACGCAGGCCATTCGGTCGAAGGTCTTCCTTGAGCTGTTCGAGCACCTTCGCCGTCCAGTACGCGGCCCGGATGCCTCCGCCGGCGGTCGCGACGATCACCATCGGCACGCGCGCGTTCTCGTCCATCTGCCCGCCGTGGGCCGTGCAGGAAAGCGGCCTTCGCCTGCTGGTACCACGCTCGGGCCGCAGCCTCGACGCTCGGTCTGCGATCGGGTTCATGGACATAGGCCGCGGCCGACGCCCGGGCGACGCAGTCTCCGCCGTCGCAGCGACGCACCCGATGGAACGGATGCAGCCACGCATTCAGAAAGCCCAAAGCAACGATCGCGGTGACGACGTAGGCGCCCACGACGCGAGGTTTCGCGCCTTTGCCGAACATATTGCGCTGGACCAACGAGGCGATCGCGAGCTCGAAGGCATTGATCGTTGCGAGCACGGCTCCGAGCGCGAAATAAGCAACAACCATCGAGCCCAAGGCGCGCCCGACCAACGGCGCCAGGAACCACACGAGCAGGAAGAAGACCAGGGTGGGGAGGAAAAGCCAACAGGTCCAGCGCACGATGGATTCGCCCTCAATCCGATTGTCCTCCGTGCGATCCGCCACTGAGGCGTCGCGCCCGAGCGGCTTACCTCGCTTGAGGAAGCTGACGAGGATCAGGAAACCGAAAGCCGACAGACTGATCGTGAATGTTCCCCACAAAAAGCGGGCCCAAACGGCGGAATCGGAGTGGAACTTGACGAAGGCCAGGATTGCGATGGCGAGGAGAAGCAACGCGGCTGCGGCGAGCGAGCCGACGCGGGCCGGAGCCGACTTTTCGCCTGCCGTCCGATCCGAGAGCGCGTAATGATCGAAGATGTAGACCAGTAGCGTGAATACGACGATGACGACCGGCGCCGTCCAGGCAAGCAGGCGTACGAACAGCGTTTCCTGGACGAAAGCTTGTTGATTCCAGGCGGCGAACGCCAAGTTGACGGCGGCGAAGAAATGCGCGCAGACGCCAAGCAGTCTTGGTAGCCAGAAAAGCCACCGCTCATCTCCGCTGACGACCCGCGCGTTCGGTTTCTCTGGCAAAGGATATGTCGGGACGACGCCGAGCACGCCGTTGTCGAGCGCCGCCCGGACCCCGAGCCTCGCGCTGAGCCAGCTGTTGAGGCTCCAGTAGAGCAGCGCCAGGAACAGAGCTACGAACAGAAAAATGAGGTGGAACCAACCTTCGCCATCGATCATCAGGCTGACCCCGAGTTCGCGCCCCTGATCGTTGAAGAACAGTAGGAAAGCGCCCACGACAACGAGCGCAAGCGGGCGCCACATCGCGGCGAGCGCCACCCAGAAGTCGTGGCCATGGGAGAGAACCTTCAGCCCCAGCGCGCAAAGGGCGGCAGCGCCCGCCCAGACAAAGAGCCCGAGGATAAGGGCCGTCCCGCTCGTTTCAGCCGGGGAGAGGAACGCCCTCAATCCCAAGCAAACGAGGCCAGTGATCAGCACAGCCACCGCTAGAGACCAAATCACCGCCTGGCTAAAGCCTCGGGAAGATGAATCCGCCATGTCGCAATCCTCACAGAGTAATTCGTCTTCAAAATATTGGGAAAAATATCGCCTCGCCGCCCTGTCAATGTTTGCACCACGGGCAGGCCGCGGAGCACACAAGCTGGCATAGCAACCAAACACATGGTGTGACGTCGGTCACACTTCGACACAAACGACAACGCGCGATAAACTCGAGACTTGGCCAGCGTGCCCGAACTGCGCCAAAGCTTGCGCGAGAGTGCAGGAAGCTGAAACAAATGCGGGCTTTGAGACTAACTTCTGGCAGGGGTTGAATACCCGATAGACCGTTGCGATAGCGCGTCGTGCGCGGCCTCGCTCGCCTCAGAGCACCGCCCTCGACGCGAGGTGCGCGCCGAGCACCAGCAATCCGCCAAAGAAGACGCGCCGAAAGGTCTGCTCGCTGAATCGGCCGCGCACCGCGCCGCCAGCCGCCATGCCAAGAAGGGCGGGCGCGAGCGCTAAGGTTGAAGCGCCAATGTCTCCAAGCGCAAACGCGCCGCCTGCCGCGAGCGAGGCGGCCAGCGCGATGGTCGAGACGGTGAAGGACAAGCCGAGCGCCTGGATCATGTTGTCCTTGTCCAGGTTCAGCGCCCCGAGATAGGGCACTGCAGGGATCACGAACACGCCGGTCGCGGCGGTTACGAGGCCCGTGAGGGCGCCGACCAGAGGACCGAGGTGCCATTCCGCAGCCGGGGATACAGAGAAGCGCACGGAGGTGAGACCCAGCAGCGCGTAAAGCATCAAGAGGACGCCGAGCGCGATCTCTGCTTGCCCTGCGTGGCTTCCGGTCAGCAGTCCCGTTCCCGCGAGCGTGCCGACGACAACGCCTGTGAGCATGGGCCAAAGCCGGCGAGCCAGCCGGCCGAAATTTGGCCCGGCCGCCAATTGCCAGACATTGGTGACGAAGGACGGCACGATCAGGAGCGAAGCGGCCTTCGCAGGCGCCATCACGAGGCTGAGCAAGCCCATCGAAACGGTCGGCAGCCCGAGGCCGATCACGCCCTTGACGAAACCGGCGAGCAGGAAAGTGAGGGTTGCGACGATGAGGGGAGGGGGTTCGACGGGCACGGCAGATTGTGGGACGAGAAATGGACGGCTGCAATTATTGCGTTAACCAGAAGTTTGTGATATACACTTGAATTCGCCTCGTTGAGTCAGGACGGATGCGTCGCACCGCGGAGGGAGAGTGGAGATGCTTTGGACGCGTCAGGCACAACCTCGGATGCCGTCGAGAGCGAGCCGAGATTTTTTTTATTCCAATCGACTGTAACCCGTTGAAAAGTCCCGATTCGAAAAAAAAATATAAACGCTAGTAAACGCTAGCTATTTTACTAACGTTTATTCCCATTTAGTAGCGTTTAAGCACGTTTATTTGCGCCGCCTTGGCCGAGGGGTTCGCGTACGGGTTGTATCCATTGCGCGCAGCCGCCACCCTTGGCGGCGATTGGCTGCTCGCTGTCTGCGTGCGTTTGGAGTAATCGGCTCGGCATGCTCGAAGGCCTGCCGCCGAACAACGCCGCCCACATGATGCGCCTCGTCAGCGACGAGCGCCGCGCCCGCGCCGTCGCCGACCTGATCTTCGAGAGCTTCGAGCCGGCCGAGGCCGCGTCGACCGCGTTCGAGACCGACGATCCATGGCCGGGCGGGGGAAGGGCGTGGCTCATGGAAGCCTACTTCGGCTCAGAACCTGATGAAGAGGCGATCCGGGCGCTGATCGCCGCCGCCGCAGACGAAACCACCGCTAGCGCGGCGACCTTCGGCATGACGGAGAAGCGCGACTGGGTCGCCAATTCGCTGGCCGGCCTCAAGCCCGTGCGGGCGGGGCGCTTTCTTGTTCATGGGCGACATGATCGCTCGCGAGTCCAGCCGAACGACGTGGCGATCGAGATCGAGGCTGGGCTCGCCTTCGGCACCGGCCATCATGGCACGACCCGTGGGTGTCTCATGCATTTTGACCGCCTGCTCAAGCGCCGACGGCCGAAGCGCGTCCTCGACGTCGGCTGTGGCGCGGGCGTGCTCGCCATCGCCGCCGCCAAAGCCCTGCGCCGCAAAGTCTGGCTCGGCGACATTGATCCCGTGGCGGTCGCCGTCGCCAACGCCAACGCTCGGCTGAACGGCGTCGGCGCTTTTTGCCGGGCGATCGTCTCGCGAGGCGTCGAGAACGCCGCGCTGCGCGAAGCCGCCCCTTACGACCTCGTGTTCGCCAATATCCTGGCGAGGCCCTTGCGGCTGCTCGCGCCTTCGCTCGCCGCGGTCATCAGCGCGGACGGCGACGCCATCGTATCCGGCCTGCTTCTTGCTGATGTTCCTGGCGTGCTAGCATCCTGGCGGGCTCAGGGGTTTCACCTCGCCGAGCGGATCGAGCTCGAGGGGTGGGCAAGCCTTAGATTGCGGCGATGACATCGCGCGCTCGCTGACTTTTTGGTCTGTCGCGTTTCTGTCGCGAGACTGGCCTACGGCCGAGCCGCCGAATGCAAGGGCGAGGGCGGAGAACGGAATGGCGAAAATACCTGCAGGGGTCGGCCCCAAGCTGCCTCAGATCGTCGTCCTGTTTGGCGCGACCGGGGATCTCGCCCACAAGAAGCTGCTGCCCGGCCTCTTTCACCTGGTGAGCGCCGGTTTTATCTCGAAATGCCGGATCATCGGCGTATCGCTCGACGCGCTCGACGCGGAGGCCTTCCGCGCCCTTGCCCGCGACGCCGTCTTCGCGCAACACGCCCATCACCCTAAGAAGGAGGCCTGGCCGGCGTTCGAAGCGCTGCTCGACTACGTGCCGATCGCGGCCGGCGCCGGCGCTCTCAGGGATGCCGTCAACAGGGCTGAGAAGTCGTTCGCCGAGGAGGCCCAGCGCGTCCACTATATGAGCGTGCCGCCGAATGCCGCGCTGTCGGCGATCAAGATGCTGAGCGAGGCCCAACTCGCCGGGGGATCGCGCATCATTATGGAAAAGCCGTTCGGCACCGATCTCGAAAGCGCAGTCGCGCTCAACGACGCGCTGCACAAGGTGTTCGCCGAGGACCAGATCTTCCGCATCGACCACTTCCTCGGCAAGGAGCCGGCGCAGAACATCCTCGCCTTTCGGTTTGGCAACGGCCTGTTCGAGCCGATCTGGAACCGCAATTTCATCGATCATGTGCAGATCGACGTGCCGGAGACCCTCGATATCGGCAACCGGATCGGTTTCTACGAGCAGACCGGCGCCTACCGCGACATGGTGGTGACGCATCTCTTCCAGATTCTGGGCTTCATGGCGATGGAGCCGCCGACTTCGCTAGCGCCTGGGCCAATCAGCGAGGAAAAAAACAAGGTTTTCCGCTCGCTGATGCCCATCGACCCCGCCAATGTCGTGCGCGGTCAGTTCATAGGCTACCGCAAGGAGCCGGGCGTCGATCCGGAATCGGACACCGAGACCTTCATTGCGCTCAAGTGCGCTATCGATAATTGGCGCTGGGCGGGCGTGCCGTTCTTCTTGCGGACCGGCAAGCGTATGGCCGAAGGCCAGCGCATCATTTCGATCGCTTTCCGCGAGCCGCCGAAGAGCATGTTCCCAGGCGATTCCGGCGTTGGATCGCAAGGGCCGGATCACCTGACATTCGATCTCGCCGATCAGTCGAAGGTGTCGCTGTCTTTCTACGGCAAGAAACCCGGACCCGGAATGCGGCTCGACAAGCAGAGCCTGCAATTCGCGATTCGCGACACCGGGTTGGGGGGCGACGTGCTCGAGGCCTACGAGCGGCTCATTCTTGACGCCATGCGCGGCGATCACACGCTGTTCTGTTCGGCCGAGGGCATCGAGAGGCTGTGGGAAGTCTCCCAGCCGCTTCTCGAATCGCCCCCGCCGGTCAAGGTCTATGCGCCGGCCACGTGGGGGCCGCAGGCGATCTACCAGCTGATCGCGCCCCACGCGTGGCGCCTGCCGTTCGAGCGCGCCTGGCGCGACTCCAATGTCGCGAGCGCCTGACGACGGGCCGCTCGCGGCTCCACGCTAACGTGCTAAACGGGGGTGATGCACGACCTCCCTCTCATCTTGGAGCCGGCGACAGACGGCGACGCGGAGCCAATCGAGCGCCTCAACGAGCGCGTCTTTGGCCCTGGCCGGTTCGCGCGCACCGCCTACCGCATTCGCGAAACAACGCCGGCCGATCCGACGCTGAGCTTCGTCGCGCGGGTCGGCACGCTCCTGGTCGGCGCCTCGGCCATGACGCCAATTGTCATCGGGGAAGCGTCGGCGCTGTTGCTTGGGCCGCTGATCGTCGAGCCGGTGTTCCGCAGCCGGGGGATCGGCGAGGCGCTCGTGACGAGTTCGCTGGCGGCCGCGAAGGCCGGCGGCTGGAAGCTCGTGATTCTGGTCGGCGACGAGCCGTATTATGCCCGGATGGGGTTTAAACGCGCTCCCAAGGGACAACTATCGCTACCCGGACCGGTCGATCCCGAGCGGCTCCTCTATTGCGAACTCGTGCCCGGCGCGCTGGCGACGGCGAACGGTGCGGCGCGCGGCGCGTGAGCGCCCGAGGCGCTCCGCGTGACTTAAGGGCGCGAGGATCCCCCAACAACGATAAGTCGCGCTTGAACTGACGCCCTGCAAAATTCTTAGCCGACCGGAGCTTGATATAAACCGAAGCTGGTGTTATATGTTTCTGATTGTCGGATTTAGCGTGGATCTCATCCCAGGGAGCAAAAGCGATACGCATCGGATAAGTCGGCAAGGGTCTACGAGGAGAGTTTTTTTATTTGAACCGCTCGTAACCCATTGAGCTTATTCGCGTGCAGTAACTCTTATTGGGCTGGCTTCGTGGCTTTTGCGTTTGGGCCGAAGCGTATCCGTTTGGGGCTCTTCACAGTGGGCGTCGGAGAACTCCGCATCCCGGCCTAACGGACCGGGCGCGCACTCTGTTGACTAATGTCTATAGATTTAGTATACAATGGTGAACTAGTTATAGATGCGACGCTTAAGTTATCATCACTGCAGGCTGGTGATTCGCTGCGCGTCAGTTGAGGGACCGCTGCTCGTGGAACTCGTGGAGCTCAAACCGCTTAGACGCGGCCTCGAATGGCCGACGGCCCTACTTGCTTTCGCCATCTACGGTCTGTGGTTGCTGACCACTTTTTTCTACCGCGATCTGCCGTGGTGGGTTCTGACGCCGCTCGGCGCTTGGATCATTGCCTGGCAGTTGAACTTGCAGCACGAAACAATTCACGGCCATCCGACCCGAAATCGCCGCGTCAACGAACTGATCGGCCGCTGGCCTTTGTCGCTATGGCTGCCCTATTCGATCTACCGCTCCACCCATCTCGCCCATCATCGGGACGAGAATCTCACCGATCCGCTCGATGATCCGGAGAGCTATTACTGGGCGGACGGACAGTGGCGCGCGCTCGGGGCGCTCGGGCGTGCTCTCGTTGCCGCGCAGTCGACCCTTCTCGGGCGTATGATCCTCGGTCCGGCATGGACGATCTCGCGTTTCGTTCGCGGCCTGGCTCGCGACGTCTGGCGGGGCAAGGGCAACACGCGCGCGATCGTCGTGCGGCACCTCCTCGAATGCGCGGTCATTCTCATCTGGGTGTTTGGCGTCTGCGGCATGCCGTTCTGGGTGTATGTCGCGTGCTTCGTCTATCCCGGCTTGAGCCTCGCCGTGGTTCGCTCCTTCGCCGAGCATCGCGCCGAGCAGGAGGTGGGCAAGCGAACAGCGATTGTCGAGAACGCTCGAATTCTCGGGCCGCTTTTCCTGTTCAACAACCTGCATGCTGCGCATCACTTGCGCGGCAGGCTGCCCTGGTATCAAATCCCGAAATTCTATCGCCTCAATCGCGCAGCCCTGATCGAGCGCAACGGCGGCCTTGTCTACAACAGCTATTTCGACGTGGCGCGACGCTATCTCCTGACATCCCACCACCGCCCGATTCACCCAGGTTGGGACCAACGGGCGGCGTGAGCGGCGAAGCGCCAATCGCTATCCTGCCCATGTATGATTTTCCGTGGACCGCCGCGGCCAACGACGCGCTATGGGCGGCGATTTCCGCCCGTCTGGCGGAGGCCGGCGTTCAATCGCCGACGAGGCTCACGCGAAGCGGTGAACTCGCCGCGCTCTGGCGACATCCTGCCCTGATCTTTGGTCAGACATGCGGCTATCCATACATCACCGAACTCAGAGACTCGGTAGTCCTGATCGCGGCGCCGGAATATTCGTTTCCCGGCTGCGAAGATGCGTCGCATCGAAGCTTCATCATCCGCCGCGCGAGCGATTCACGCTGCGTGCTCAAAGAATTTCGAGGCGCGGTCGCTGCGCTCAATTCTCACGACAGCAACACCGGCAATAATCTGTTCCGCGCAATGATCGCTCCGATCGCAGGCGGGGCGGCGTTTTTCTCCTCGATTGTCGTGACGGGCTCGCACGAGGCGAGCGTGGCCGCAGTCGACAACGGCCAAGCCGATCTCGCGTCGATCGACTGCGTGAGCTTCGCGCTTCTTGGACGCGGCCGCCCCGAGCTCATTGGGCGGGTCGCCATCGTCGCCGAGAGCCCGCTCTTGCCTTGTCTGCCGTTCATTGCTTCGGCCAGCCTTCCGCCGCCGACGATCGACGCCGTTCGCGAGGCGCTGTTCGCTGGCATCGCAGATCCGGCCCTCGCCGAGACGCGCGTTACGCTCGGGCTCGCGGGCGCTCGGGCCGCGACGCCAGCCGATTATGATCGGGTGATGGACATCGAGCGCGAAGCGGCGGCGATGGGTTACGCGCAGCTCGCTTGAGCGGCAAATTTTCGGGCCGTCATGGCCGGGCTTGTCCCGGCCATCCACGGGAGCGACCGCCGTCAAAGTTTGTCACCCCCGCGAAAGCGGGGGAGCCGTCCGCTGGCCGCCGTAAGCTCGTGAGATCCACGCCTGCGGTCCGGATGCCTGCTTTCGCGAGTATGACAGGAAGGTGCGTACGCGGCGAGCGCTCACGTCTCTGCAATGCCGCCAAGATCGCCGGCCTGCGCACCCCCTTCGCGCCCATGCGGCAGCGCGAGGTATTCGGCCGAACGCATCTCGAAGAGCCGCGACGCAGTGCGCGCGAATTCGAACGCTTCCGCGCCGCCGACGCCGGAGTAGAGCGTCTCCGGTTCGCCCGCCGCCGAGGCGATCAGCTTGACGCGCATGTCGTAGAGCGCGTCGATGAGGATGATGAAGCGCTTCGCCTCGTTCCGCTCGCTCGCGGCGATCACGGGGATGTGGTCGAGCACGAGAGTGTGGAATCGCTGAGCAAGCGTGAGATAATCGGCGGCGCCGAGCGGGCGGCGACAAAGCGCGTCGAAATCGAAACGCGCAACGCCATCGACCGCCTGCGGCACATCGAGATGGCGGCCGAGAAGCTCGATGTGGGCCGACTCGCCGCGCTCGTGGCCGGTCAGCGTCAGGAACGCCGCGTCGAGCGCAGCGTCTGCTTTTGGCCCCAGCGGCGTATAGTAGACGGGCGCGCGCTGCAGCTTTTCGAGACGGTAGTCGGTGCGCGCGTTGAGCTCGACCACGTCGAGCCGCTCCTTGATTAGACTGATGAACGGCAGGAACAGCGCGCGATTAAGCCCGTCTTTGTAGAGCTCGTCCGGCGCGACATTCGAGGTCGAGACCACCACCACGCCCGCGGCGAAGAGAGCGGTAAATAGCCGGCTCAAAATCATCGCGTCTGCGATGTCGCGCACCGAAAACTCGTCAAAGCAAAGCAGGGAAGCTTCGCGCGCCAGATCCGCGGCAACGGGCGCAATCGGGTCCTCGCCTGCGACCTCTCCGCGCTTACGCGCTTGGCGCCAGAGATTGAGGCGCGCATGCACATCAGCCATGAAAGCGTGAAAATGCGCCCGGCGCTTGCGTGGCCCTTCGACGGCGTCGAAGAACATATCCATCAGCATCGTCTTGCCGCGCCCGACTGGCCCATGGATGTAAAGGCCGCGCGGCGGCTCAGCAGGCTTTACGCCGAACAGCCATGAGAGGCCGCTCGGCTTTCCCTCAGCTTTGTAGCCTCTCAATTCGACGGCAAGTGCGTCGAGCTTGCCGACAAGCTTCGTCTGAGCGGGGTCGGATTCGAACCTGCGCTCAGAGACGAGCGCGCGGTAACGATCAGCGATGCTGGTCACGCGCGCGCCCCTTCTCCCCGGGGGAGAAGGTGGCCGGCGAAGCCGGTCGGATGAGGGACTTCGCACTGACGCTGGGCCCTCACCCCCAACCCCTCTCCCCTACGGAGAGGGGAGCGGCCCAGCGCTCGCGATGCGCCATCCGAGGCTGAACTCGGGAGGCTAATGCGCCTCTTCCCAGTTCTGCGCCGCGCGCGCGTCCACTCTCAGCGGCACATGCAGCTTGACCGCCGGCTCCGGCGCATCGACCATCACTTTGGCGACGATTGGCAAGGTCGCTTCGATCTCATCGTCGGGCGCCTCGAACACCAATTCGTCGTGGACCGTGAGCAGCATCTGCGCGCTCAAGCCCGCTTTCGTAAGAGCATCATCCATACGGACCATCGCGCGACGAATGATGTCAGCGGCCGTACCCTGCAGGGGGGCGTTGATGGCGGCGCGCTCGTTGAACGCGCGCTCCGAAGGATTAGAGGCGTTGATGCGCGGATAGTGGCACTTGCGGCCGAACAAAGTGGTCACATAGCCGTTGGCGCGCGCTATCTTCTTCGTCGCTTCCATGTAATCGCGGATGCCGGGGAAGCGCTCAAAATATTTCTTGATGTAGTCGCCCGCCTCGTTGCGCGCGATGCTGAGCTGATTGGCGAGGCCGAAGGCCGAAATGCCGTAGATGATGCCGAAATTGATCGCCTTCGCGCGCCGCCGCACTTCGCTCGGCATGCCCTCGATCGGCACGCCGAACATTTCGGAAGCGGTCATGGCGTGAATGTCGAGTTCGTCTGCGAAAGCGCGCTTGAGCGCCGGAATGTCGGCGAGATGCGCGAGAAGCCTGCAGCTCGATCTGGCTATAGTCGGCCGAGATCAGCTTGCGTCCTTCGGGCGCGACAAAGGCGCGTCGGATCTTGCGCCCTTCCTCGGTGCGGATCGGAATGTTCTGTAGGTTGGGCTCAGACGACGACAGGCGCCCGGTTGTCGTCGAGGCGAGCGCATAGGCCGTGTGGACGCGGCCGGTCGAGGGATTGACGAAGCCCGGCAGCGCGTCGGTGTAGGTCGACTTGAGCTTCGAGATCTGGCGCCATTCGAGCACGCGCGCCGGCAATTGATGGCCCTCAGCGGCGAGGTCTTCGAGCACGCTCGCGGTGGTCGACCAGGCGCCGGTCGCGGTCTTCTTGCCGCCAGGCAGGCCCATCTGGCCGAACAGGATATCGCCGAGCTGCTTCGGCGAGCCGGGGTTGAAGGGGGCGCCCACGATCCGATTGATCTCGTCCTCGAGCCCGGCCATCCGCTGAGAAAACTCGCCACTCATGCGAGAGAGGATGTTGCGGTCGATCGCGATCCCACGCCGCTCCATGCGCGCCAGAACCTCGACGAGCGGACGCTCCAGCCGCTCGTAGACCGTCGTCATCCGCTCGGCCACGAGGCGCGGCTGCAAAACGCGCCGCAGACGCAAAGCGAGGTCCGCTTTTTCCGCTCCGTATTCGCAGGCCTTTTCGATTGACGCGCGCGCCAACCCGAGAAAGTTGCGCCCGGAGCCCGCGACCTCGCTCAAGGGAATGGGCTTGTGGCCGAGAAAGCGTTCGGAGAGCGTAACGACGCTGTGGTCGTCGCCGGTGGCGCCCGCGTCCAGCGTGTAGGAGAGGAGCATGGCGTCGTCGATCGGCGCGATGCGTATGTTGCGCATCGCCAGCACATGCATGTCGAACTTGATCTCGTGGCCGACCTTGAGGACACCGGCCGACTCGAGCATCGGCTTCAGAAGCGCGATCGCCTCCGCTTCCGCGATCTGGTCGGGCGCGAGTCCCGCGCCATCGAAGAGATCCGCCGCGCCGGTCCGATGGCCAATGGGGATGTAACAGGCCTCCCCCGGCTTGACCGCCAGCGAGAGGCCAATGAGGTCGCCTTGCAGCGGATCGGCGGAGTTCGTCTCGACGTCGACCGCGACGGCGCCCTCGTCCTCCGCTCGAGCGATCCATTCGCTAAGCTCGGCTGCGGTCCGCACGATCTTGTACGCCGTACGGTCGATCGGCGCGCGCGCCTCCTTGGCACGCGCGGCGGCGAGGTCGGCAGGCGAGGCGTCCTGGGAAGCGACTTTGGGCGCGCGTGGCGCGGGCGCGGAAGCGGGAGCAGCCGGGCTTACGGACACCCCATCCGCCAACACGTCTCCGTCGCGTTCCAAAAGGGCCACGCCTTGACCGCCCGGCCATGCCGCAGGACCGACAAAACGCGGATCCGGGTCGATCGCGCCCATGTCGACGCCGCAGATCTCGGCGACGCGGCGGGTCAACGTCGTGAGCTCCATGGCCTTGCAAAAGGACACGAGCCGCTTGCCGTCGAGCTCAGGCGTTGCGAGCGCCTCGAGTGGCGTTTCCACAGGCACGTCGCGATCCAGGGTGACGAGCTGCTTCGAAACGCGGATGAGCTTGACCGTGTCGGGATTGGTCAGCGCTTCGCGGCGCTTGGGCTGTTTGATCTCGCCCGCGCGGGCGAGCAGCGTCTCGAGGTCGCCGTATTCGGTGATGAGCTGAGCCGCGGTCTTGAGCCCGATGCCGGGCGCGCCCGGCACATTGTCGGTTGAATCCCCAGCGAGCGCCTGGACGTCGACCACCCTGTCCGGGCCGACGCCGAAATATTCGACCACCTCAGCCGGCCCGAAGCGCCGCTCCTCGCGAGAGCCGGCGACGCCAGCTTGGCCCGAAGCCGGGTCGTACATCGAAACGCCCGAGTTCGACGAGCTGCATGAGGTCCTTGTCGGCCGAGACGATGAGAACGTCGGCGCCGGCCTGGCGCGCCTGTCGGGCGTAGGTGGCGATGATATCGTCAGCCTCGTACCGGCTCTGCTCGATAGGGACCATGCCGAAGGCTGAAACGGTCGCGCGCATCAGCGGGAACTGCGGCACCAGTTCGTCCGGCGGGTCCTTCCGATGCGCCTTGTATTGCGGATAGATGTCGCGCCGGAACGAATTCTCCGTCTTGTCGAAGATCATGGCGAGATGGGTCGGCTTGAAACCTCCGGCCCCGTCGCGGATGAACTGCAGCACTTTGGTGGCGAACAGCCGAATCGCGCCGGTCGGCAGGCGGTCCATGCGATAGTTGTATTTTTGATCCTGGCGGATCGACTGATAATACGCGCGAAAGACAAACGACGAGCCGTCGATGAGAAAAACGTGGTCGCCGGGGCCGACCGGGCGATGGGGCTGGGTCATGGCCTTCACATAATCGATGCGGCCTCCAAGCGCCATCGCGGGCCGCCGAACGGCTGCGCGCGATTGGCGAAATCCACTGGATAGCAAGCAGAACGGAGACGATGGCGATGGCGACGGATAATTCTGGAACACTGGCGCTATTGATCGATGGCGACAACGCGTCGCCCAAGATCGTTGTCGGTCTCATGGCCGAGATCGCCAATTATGGCGTGGCGAGCGTCAAGCGCGTCTATGGCGACTGGACCGGCCCCAACCTGAAGGGCTGGAAGGAATGCCTGCTCGAACATTCGATTCAGCCGGTCCAGCAGTTTGCCTACACGACCGGCAAGAACGCGACCGATGGCGCAATGATCATCGACGCCATGGACCTGCTCTATACCGGCCGCTTCTCCGGCTTCTGCATCGTCTCGAGCGACAGCGACTTTGCTCGCCTCGCTGCCCGCATCCGTGAGCAGGGCGTCACCGTCTATGGTTTTGGGGAACGCAAGACGCCCCGTCCTTTCATTACCGCTTGCGACAAGTTCGTTTATTTCGACGTGCTGAATGTGGCTGGCGAACGGAAGGAGGCGGGAGCAGCCGCCGCGCCGAAGGCGCCGGCGGCCAGACCTGCGCCGGCGAAAACACCTCTGGATCGTGCGGCGCTCGATATGCTCGCCAAGGCTGTGACGGCCTCGGCCGACGAAGACGGACGCGCCAATCTTGGCCGCGTCGGCGCGCATCTGGCTAAGCAGTCTCCGGACTTCGACCCACGCAACTACGGCTTTCCGCGTCTCTCCAATCTGGTCGAAGCTTCCGGCATCGCGGAGATCGAGCGTATCGGTGAAAATCCGAAAATCATCATGGTGCGCCTCAAAGGCGAGAGACCCGCTCGCCCCGCGAAATAGGCGCCGATGGCAAGATCGTCCTCATCGCCGACCTCAGAGGCGACGGCGTCATGGGATCGACGGCGATTCACACGGGCACGTCGATTTCCGACGTAAGCCGCCGCCGGGGCTGCGGTGCTCGGGCGCGCTGTTCATCGAACAGTCATTGTTGCGGTTGCAGTTTCGCTTCTCGGGTTGCGCCGAGTCGTTGCCCGGCTGGCGACTCGAGGGGAAAGGGCGAGAAGAATGGCTTTTCGCAACGGCTTGGCCGCCGTCGCGGCGATAGCGATCGCAGTCGGCGCCGGCTTCGAACTGCGAAGCGCGCACTCGTTCACGATTCCGAACGCGTGCGTCGAGGGCTCCGCTTGCGCGTACGTTTGTAGCAACGTTCTGGAGCAAGGCCGGACCGCGGCCGATTTCATCGCTCTTGCCGCCTATCAGCTTGGTCCCGAGCGGCCGATTCTCCTGCCGCCAGCAAACCTGTCGATGCCGGCGCCCGTCGATCCGCACAATGTCTATGCCGGCGCGGGCGTCGGCATGTTCAGTCCTGCCGTCGCGGGTCAGCCGTCGCGGGTCTATTCGCCCAACCTCGTGACCGGCAAGGTCGACGTGATCGATCCGGAGACGTTCAAAGTCATCGACAGCTTGGCCGCGATGCCGAGTCCGGAGCACATCGTACCGTCCTGGGATCTGCAGACGCTTTGGGTTTCGGCGGATGTGAGCGCGCGCGGCGGCCATGGCGGCGTCGCGCCGATCGATCCGAGGACAGGCAAGGTCGGCAAAGTGGTCGACGTCCCCGATTCCTACAACATCTATTTCACGCCAGACGGCAAATCGGCGATCGTCGTCGCCGAGGCGCTGCGGCGGCTCGAGTTCCGTGATCCCCATACGATGGCGCTTCAGGGCTACATCGCGACGCCGCAATGCGCCGGGATCAATCACGCCGATTTTTCGCCCGACGGTTCGTATGCGATCTTCACCTGCGAGTTCAACGATTCCCTCGCCAAGATCGATCTCGTCCATCACACGCTGGTGGAGACGCTCCCGCTGACTCCCGGCCATATGCCGCAGGACATCAGGGTCGCGCCAGACGGCAAGATCTTCTTCATCGCCGACCTCATCGGCGATGGCGTTATGGTGATCGACGGCGATTCGTTCGGGCAGATCGACTTCATCAAGACCGGCGTCGGCGCGCATGGGGTCTATCCGAGCCGCGACGGGACGAAGCTTTATGTCACCAATCGCGGCACCCACAGCCTTGGCGGCGCGCGAAAGGGCCCTGGCAGCGTCTCGGTGATCGACTTTGCGAGTCGGAAAGTGGTCGCCAATTGGACCGTGCCCGGCGGCGGCAGTCCGGACATGGGCAATCTTTCCGCCGACGGCAAATGGCTCTGGCTGTCCGGACGCTATGACGGCGCCATCTACGCCTTCAACACCGACGACGGCTCGGTGAAGTCGATTGCCGTCGGCGGCATGCCGCACGGGCTGACTTTCTGGCCGCAGCCCGGGCGCTATTCGCTCGGGCACACGGGAAACATGCGCTAAGAGCGCACTCGGGCCATGAGTTTCGCTGATGCCGCTCGCGCCCGAATCGGCCATTTTTTCTCAGCTGAGCTTGCCGCTCTAGCGATGCTGACCGGTCTGGTCGTAGTTGCGATCTCGATCAATCTGCCGCGAATTCTCTCGTTCGCCCGTCTGCCGACTCGCGCCGGCGAGGCGCTGATCGGTCCCATTGGCGCGGTCACTGTGACAAGCCTCGTGCTCATCCCCGAGCAGCCGGTCTTGCTGTGGAGGCCGAGGTCATTCTCATTGGCCTCGTCATGGTCGTCGCGCCGATTGTATTCCAGGCCCGCGCGTGGGGCGTCCGGAAGGACGCTTGGGAGCGAGGTATGCGGGCGGTCAGCACCACCGGCTTCAGCCCGGCATTCGTCGGCGGAGGCGCGCTCGCACTCGAGGGCGTCCGACCCAGCCTCTATTGGATCGCTCGCGGGCGACGTTCGGGCATCATCGCGGTCGTGTTGAGTGCGTGGGTGCTGATGGTCGAGATTTTGCGCTGAGGCTTTTTTTAAGTAAGGGCGGCATCGGGACGCACCCCTCGTCGCTAAAGCCGCGCGGCGAGCGCCGCGTAAACCGCCAGCACCACGCTGGCGACAACATTCCAGCCGGCAAGCGACAGTCCGGCGATGCGCAACTGGACTTCGTCGCAGCGCACGACTTTGACCGAGTTCAGCGCGTTCACGAGGTCGTTGACATCGAGGGAACCGACACCGCCAGTGCATGCCGTCGGCCCGGCCCACCAATGGTACTCGACCCCGGCGTGGTAGGCGGCGAGTGCGGCGCTGGCGGCGAAGATCAAAGCAAGAAGCGCGAAGCCCGCTCGCGCCAGACCATGGGCTGAACGGCCGGCGACAAGCGAGGTTAGGAGCGCGAGCGGAATGGCGGCGTAAAAGGCGTAGCGCTGCGTGAGGCAGAGCTCGCAGGGCGCGTAGCCCATCCCCTGAAGGATCCAGACCGCGGCGAGAATGGCGATCGACGCCGCCGCGATCAAAACCGCCCTGGTCTCTTGTGAGGGCGGCAGCATGGTCTCCGCAAGCGTCATCAGAACACCTTGATCGCGATCACAAAGCCAGCGACGACCATCGCGACGAATGCGCCCAGAACTGCGGCGAAATTGCGCTCCATCGCATTGCGCAGAGGTTCGCCGAACCAATGCAACGCGCCGGCGACGAGAAAGAATCGCGCGCCTCGCGTAACGACCGACAAGGCGACGAACAGAGGAAAATTATAGCCGAGCAGCCCGCTCGTGATCGTCACCAGCTTGTAGGGGATCGGGGTTACGCCCTTAACGAGGATCACGAGCCAGCCCCATTGCGCGTAGGTCGCTTTCAGCGCGTCGATCTTCGCGCCATAGCCATAGAGGTGGATGAGCCACTGCCCGACCGTGTTGTAGAGCAGGGCGCCAATGGCGTAGCCGAGCATGCCGCCGATTACTGAGGCGACGGTCGCGATAAGGGCGTAGCGCCAGGCCCGCTTCGGATTGGCGAGCGCCATCGGAGCGAGCAGCACGTCGGGCGGAATGGGGAAAAACGAGCTTTCCGCGAAGGCGACCACGGCCAGTGCGCGCTCAGCGTAAGGGCCTTCGGCCAAGGATCGGACGCGGGGGTAGAGCGAATTGAACATGTAGGCCCTTCGCAGTGCAGCGGCCTTGTACGCACTTGCGGCGCCGCCGTCCACGCGCAGGGCTTGGCCCGCGAAGCTGAACGCATTGACCCTGCGCCGTCCCGCGTTTTATATCGGCCCCGTGCGCTTGGCGCGGGCCCCTATGGCGGAACTGGTAGACGCGTCCGACTCAAAATCGGATTCCGCAAGGAGTGCTGGTTCGATTCCGGCTAGGGGCACCAAACAACTCGATGACTTGTGAATAAGCTGATGAACGTAAGGAGGCGGCGTCGTCACCGAGTGGAATCTTAGTATATGCCGTTTACCGCTCGGACCACCACCTTGGCGTGCTCTTGCTGCGCTCACCAAGCCTGATCCTTCTGACGTGCCCCCGGACGCCGCATTCCAGACGTCACTTCCATCACACCCAACTGGTCGCGCACCCACTAAGTTCGCGCACCAAACAGTCGACGATATCGCCAGACTTTGTCTGAGCGCCACGCCAACACCTCAAAATGAACCGGCTTTTGAAGCAGTTTGCCCGGTAGCCATTCGTCGTTGCTGCCTCGGCCGCGCAAGGCGAGCCCTGGATCTGGGAATCTGGCGTCCAGATTGTAGCCGAAGTTCCGAGTTTCGATCCGGCCACTCTACCCCTTTGTCGCAAGGGAAATTGCACTGGCATAAGATTCGCGTCACAGTACCGGCCATAAGTAAGATCACGTGGGAGGAAAAATGAAACACCTTAGAGGCATTGCCGCGCTTTCTCTGCTCGCGGCGACAGGGGCGACGGCGGCCGCCGGCAGCGCCAGCGCCGCAGAGCAGTTCGTCATCGGGGTCTCCAACACTCATATCGGAAACAGCTGGCGCGAGGAGTTCGTCTGCTCAATCAAAGCCGAGGCCCTCGCCTCAGGCTTGGTTTCGAAGGTCATTCTTGCCAATCGCGAGGCGGGGCCTTCCGAGCAGATCGCGGACCTGCGCACGCTGATCTCGGCCGGCGTCAATGCGATCATCATAAACCCGTCGGACGAAAAGGCGCTCAACGGTGTCATCAAGGCCGCAGCCGACAAGGGGATCGTCGTCGTTGCCGCGGACCAACCCGTCAGCGCTCCGGAAGCGTACATCGTGACCGGCGACCAGGTGACCTACGCCAAGGTCGGCGCCAAATGGCTGTTCGACCAGCTGAAGGGCAAGGGCGATGTCTATCAAATGCGCGGGATCGATGGAGCTCCCGGCGATGGCGTCCGGCAGACGGGCTTCGACGCTGTGCTCAAGGATTATCCTGGGATCAAGATCGTCGCGACAACTTTCATGGATTGGTCCAACGAGAAGGCTGCGCAGCAGATGTCGGCGATGCTGGCCTCGGGCAAGCATTTCGATGGCGTCTGGACATCTGGAATCGATTATACAGTGATCGAGGCGATCAAGGCCGCAAATAAGCCGTTTGTGCCGTTCGTCGGCGCCGACAACAATGGCTTCATCAAGCAATTGATCGACTACAGGAAGGACGGATTGGCTGGCGTCGCCGTAGCGAATTCACCCGCGATCGGCGCAGCTGGGTTGGTCGTCGCCCTCGATGTCCTGCAAAAGAAGCCTCGCGACAAAGTAACCACCGTTCCGACGGCCTCGTATGACAACACGACCGACGCAAATGTGGAGATCCTTAAGAAGCTCTACGACCCGAACGTTGCGCCGACCGATCCTATCTATGGTCCCGAAAAGGACTATGGTCACTTCACGGCAGCACAGGAAAAGGACTGCAAAGGTCCCGGCGAATAGCAGGCGTTAGCGTCGGCGTTCGTCGTCATGCGAACGCCGGTGCAGCTCTCTGATCGTATTGCAGTCGTCCAATCGGGCTCCTTACTAGCAATGGTTCGGGCGGTCATGAACGGGCTGGGAGCGGGCGTGGGGCCGTCCCGATGAACGACTCCGCGCCTCTTCTTGAGGTCCGAAGATGTCGCCAAGCGATTCGGCGCCGTCGTAGCGCTCAAGTCAGCGACGCTGCGTCTGGTCCGTGGCGAGATCCACGCGTTGATGGGAGCCAACGGCGCGGGCAAGAGCACGCTGGTGAAGATCCTCACCGGCGTTCACCCGGCGGATGCCGGAACCATAACGATCAACGGCGCGACGCGCGTGTTTCGCTCGCCCGCCGAAGCGCGCCGCGCAGGGATCGTCTCGGTCTATCAAGATCCCGCGCTCGTCCCCGACCTGACAATCGGCCAAAACATGCGATTGGCCGATGTCCCACTCGCAAAAGTGCGGAGCTACTTTAGCGACCTTGGAATAGAGGACCTCGATCCGAATGCGCTGGTGCGAGACATTCCGTATCCAGTTCTGCGCCTCATCGATCTGGCCCGTGCGCTGGCCTCCAATCCGACCCTGCTTATCCTCGACGAGATCACCGCCGCTCTCCCGGCAAACCTGACGGAACGCGTCTTCGCGGTTATGCGCAGTTGGCGCGAGCGCGGCAATTCGGTGATTTTTATCTCTCATCGCATGGCGGAGGTCGGCGCGCTCTGTGATCGCGCCACGGTTTTGCGCGATGGCGTAACAGTCGGCGTCGTCGACACAGCCTCCGGAAGCGGAGAGCGAATCGTCTCGCTTATGCTCGGCTTAGATCCAACGAAGGTTCGCGCTTCGGAGTCCGCGCAACGGCAAATTCGCAGCGGCGACGACGATCTCGCCGCTCTCGAGGTCCGCGATCTTTGCTACGGCCATACGCTCAAGAACGTGTCTTTCAGCCTGCGGGCGGGAGAGATTCTCGGAGTCGCCGCGCTCGAAGGTCAGGGACAGCAGGAACTGTTCGACTGTATTGCTGGAGTGACCCGTAACGACGGCGGTGAGATCGCGGCCTACGGCCGAAAGCTGAAGCTTCATCATCCTGGCGACGCAATCGCTGCAGGTCTCGTGCTGGTCCCGGCGAACCGGCTGCAGGCGCTTCTGCCGCAGCGCTCGATCCACGAGAATGTGGCTTTGCCGCTCGTACGCGAGCCGTCGAAATGGGGCCTCATCAACGCCCGAATCGAGCGTGATCGCGTTTCCAACGCGGTCAAGCGATTGCAGATCGACACCCGAGCGGAGTCCCAATTGCGCCGACTGAGCGGCGGCAACCAGCAGAAGGTGGTGATCGCACGATGGATTGCGACAGGATTCCAAACCCTGCTTTGCTTCGATCCGACGCGCGGCATCGACATCGGCACCAAGCATCAGATTTATCGGTTGTTGCGCGAGATGGCCGACGCCGGGTCGTCCGTGCTTCTGTTCACGTCCGAGCTTCCGGAAATTGCCCTGGTGTGCGACCGGACGATTGTTTTGTTCGGGGGCGAAATCGTCGCCGAGATGCCGGCTAGCGAAGCCGACGAGGAAACTTTGCTTCGCGCCGCACATGGGCTCGAGGTCGCTCCCGCCATGGGTGCGGCCCCGCGCGCCAGCGTCCGGTCAAGCGGAGCAGGCGCGATAGCAGAGGTGGCCGACAAGTCACCTCGGAGCGTCCAGGCTCCAGCCCAAAGTTCCGGGCTTATCGACAAAATCTGGGACGCAATTGTGCGATATCCCGCGCTCTTCGGCATGCCGGTGCTCTTGATCGTCTTCCTGATGGCCACCGTCGCGATCCATCCCCGATTCGATTCGTTCGATGCGCAATCCCTCGCAATGGCGGCGTTGCCATTGGCGTGCGCCGCGGCTGCTCAGGCCGTGGTCGTGATCTCGGGCGGAATCGACCTGTCGATCGGATCCGTTATGGCCGTGGCGAACGTCCTCGCGGCGCGGACGATGAATGAGGCTAACTTCGGCCAATCTCTCTGGCTCGCCCTGGCGATTTTGGCCGCTGGCGCAGCCATAGGCGCCGTCAACGGGCTGCTCGTCATCGTTTCTCGTGTCCCGGATGTCATCGTTACGCTGACAAGCGGCTTTATCTGGGGCGGCGTCGCGCTGCTCGATCCTCGAGAAGCCGGGCGGAGGCGCCCCTCCCGAGTTTGCCAATCTTGGCACTGGAACTCTGGTCACCGAGTGGCTGTCCAACTCGCTGGTTCTGCTTGTCGTAGCCGTGGCGCTCGTCTGGATCCCGGTTCGCATGTCGAGGACGGGTCTTACGCATCTACGCCACCGGCAGCGACAAGATCGCCGCGTTTCGGAGCGGCGTGAATGTCGACGTCGCCCGGCTCATGGCCTATGTCCTCGGCGGCTTGTTCAGCGCCATTGGCGGACTCGGTTTGACGATGACGACAGGCATAGGCTCTCCGCATGCGGGCGTTCTCTACACGCTGAGCGGATTGGCCGCCGTGGTCATTGGCGGCGTGAGCCTGACGGGCGGGCGCGGCGGGGTCGTGGGGCCGGTCATTGCCGCCTTTGTGCTCACCCTCATTCCCGCCGACCTGATCTTTCTGAACATCGACCCGAACTTCGGCCAAGTCATCCAGGGAACATTGATCGTTCTCGTCGTGATGGCCGGCGGGCTCGCAACCATAGTGAGAAACCGCAGATGAGCGGTTCGTCGGATGCGTCGACGCCGTCGAGGCGCTGGGAGGCTCGCAGCCTTCTTTTCTGGTTTCAGCGGAATACGATCGTCGCCCTGATCCTGCTGCTCCTGCTCTTCATCGCGGCGGTCGAGCTCATGAAGCCGGGCACGGTCAATCCCGTCTGGCTGTCGAACACGCTCCTGTTCGCGGCCCCGCTCGGTATTCTCGCCGCAGGTCAGACCATGGTGATGCTGACCGGCGGCATAGATTTATCGGTCGTCAGCGTCTCGATGGGTTCGGCGTTCCTGATGACGACCACAGCTCTGAAGTTCGGCAATCTGACGGCGGTCGCGATTGGGCTTGGCCTCGGCTTGGTGGTGGGCGCGATCAATGGCGTGGGGATCGCTCTCTTGGGCGTTCAGCCCTTGGTGATGACGCTCGGCACCGGGCTCATGACGCAAGGAATCATCATCGTCTACAGCCAGAAGATATTGGCCTCGCGCTCGATCGTGCCAGACTTCATCCACGCCATTGGGTCCGACCGTTTAGGCGGCCTCATTCCTCTCGACCTGTTTCTGTGGCTGCCGATCGCGGCGCTGGTGCTGATCACGCTGCAGCGAACCGGGTTCGGCCGTTTGCTGTATGCGATCGGAGACAATCGTGAGGGCTGTCGGCTGGCCGGCGTGCGCGTGTGGCGGCTCCTCTTTATCGACTACGTGATTTGCGCGCTTCTCGCCTCCCTCGCCGGATTTGTCCTCGTCGGCCACACCAATTCCGCCGATCTCAGTTTGGCCTCCACCTATCTCCTGCCTTCCATCGCGGCGGTCATCATCGGCGGCACATCGATTTTTGGCGGCAGCGGCGGCTATTCCGGCACGATCATCGGCGCTCTGATCCTGACCGTGCTCGACGGACTGCTGACGCTTCTCGATTCGCCTGAGCCGATCAAACAGATCCTTTATGGCGCCATCATCTTTGTCCTGGCGGCGGCCTATTCGCGCCTAACCGCCTGAAACATAGGGTGCCGGGTCTTTCGAGGTTTCCGGCTCTTCAATTCATGTCAGCCCCAATATCCGGCTCACAACATCACTCTCCGCGCCGGTCGCTGCGAAATCGTCGAACGCCCTGTCCGTCACGCGGATGATGTGAGCCGCGATGAAGGGCGCGCCTTCAGCGGCCGCAACTTCAGGATGTTTGAGGCAATCTTCCCACTCATAGACCGCCCAGCCGCTGAAATCATACTCGGCAAACTTCGAGAAGATCTGCTTGAAGTCGACCTGGCCATCGCCGAGCGAGCGATCTCGGGCAGCGCGCTTCAGCCACGGTTGATATCCGGAATAGAAGCCCTGTTTCCCGGTCGGTCGAAACTCGGCGTCCTTCACGTGAAAGCCTTTGATGCGCTCGTGATAGAAGTCGATGAACTCGACGTAATCCAGTCCCTGCTTGATGAAGTGGCTTGCGTCATAATTGATAGCGCAGCGCGGATGATTGCCGACCGCAGCCAGGAATTGTTCGAACGTCTCCCCGTCGAAAACCTCCTGGCAAGGGTGCAGCTCGAACCCAATGTCAACGCCAGCTGCGTCAAAGGCGTCGAGGATCGGCGTCCAACGCTTGGCGAGTTCGCCGAACGCCGCGTCGATGAGATGCCCCGGTCGCTGCGGCCATGGATAAACATAAGGCCAGGCGAGCGAACCGCTGAACGTCTGCACGAGCTTGAGACCAAGGCGCTGCGACGCCTTGGCGGCGATCTTCATCTCTTCGACCGCCCAGGCCTGACGCGCTTTCGGGTTTCCTCGCAGGCTCGTCGGCGCGAACGCGTCGTAGAATGCGTCATAGGCAGGATGGACTGCGACCAGCTGCCCCTGAAGGGCGGTCACGAGCTCGGTGACGTCGAGCCCATGCTCCTTCAAAACTCCCGTAATCTCGTCGGCATAGGTCTGGCTTTCAGCACAACGGTGGAGGTCGAAGGAACCGGGTGTCCGAGCTCGGGAGCTGCAACCCAACGTAGCCTAAACTCGCAGCCCACTTCGCTATCCCGGGGAGGGTGTTGAATGGCGGGCGGTCACTCGCAAGCTGTGCGATGAGCAGCGCTGGTCCTTTGATCGTGCGCACCCAATCCCTCCGCCATCTTAATCCTAACAAGCTGCCGCGATCATGCCGGCGATGTCTGGGCTGCTGCCAGCCCCTATGGGCGCAGATCGAACACCTGGATGCAAGTCGCAGCAGCTTCGAGAACTTGTGGGGCTCGAATTTTCCTGCCCGCTGTCCAACTTGGCGAGCAGCGTCAAGTCTTGGCGACGCCGCTGATCAAGATTGGTGAATTTACTCGCCAGGTCGGTCGCCACCTCGAGCATCCCGCTATGCTCGACGACGTTGTCATGGCTAAGCGAAAGCCCCAGCCCTGTTCCTTCCCTCGCCGACGGCAGCTCACGCGCTCGTGACGTGAGCGCCGAAACGATTTTGGAACACCTTAGGATAAGCCGGCATTTAGAACAGCGTCCCTAGGCGATATGCGCCCCGGGATGTGCCCTCGCGGGCTCAAGGACCGTTTTCAGGCAGTGGAGGCGTCCATGCCGACCAAACGCAGCGATGAACCACAATCTGTCGACCGACGTCGTTTTCTCGGCGCGTCGGTCTCCACCGTAGCCCTTCCGTTTGTAGGAGCCCGTTTCGACGAGGCCTTCGCCGAGCCGGTGGCGCTCGCCCCCGGCGACAGTCGGGCTCTGGTCGCCCTTTCGGTCAATGGCGACGCTTATCGACTTGGATTGGATGTCCGGACGACCCTTCTTGACGCCCTACGCGAGCATATCGGGCTCACCGGAACAAAAAAGGGCTGTGACCACGGCCAGTGCGGGGCCTGCACGGTGCATATTGACGGCGTGCGAGTCCTGTCCTGCCTTACGCTCGCCATCACGGCCCAAGGCCATGAGGTCAGCACAATCGAAGGGTTGGCGCGTGCGGACGGACCGCTTCATCCAATGCAACAGGCCTTCGTGGACAACGATGCCTTCCAGTGCGGCTATTGCACGCCGGGCCAGATCATGTCGGCCATCGGCTGCGTCAAGGAGGGCCACGCGGGCGACGACGATGCGATCCGCGAATACATGAGCGGCAATCTTTGCCGTTGCGCCGCTTACCCGAACATTGTCTCCGCAGTCGCCCAAGCTAAAGCCCAGATGGAGGGTTGAGCGATGCGCGCTTTTGCCTATGACCGCCCTTCGAGCGAAGTCACCGCAATTCGGGCGGCTTCGATGCTCGCGCAGCTTCCTTTGGTCCAGGGCCGGGCGCCAGTCGAATATCTGGCTGGAGGCACAACGCTCATCGACCTGATGAAGCTCGACGTCATGCGGCCGGCCAAGGTCGTGGATCTGGGAGCGCTCGCCAGCGCCCATGACGCCATCTCCTTGTCACCCGATGGCCTGCGGCTTGGGGCCATGGTCAAGATGTCGGCCGCCGCCGACCATCCGGATATCGTCAAAACCTATCCCGTCATTTCTCAAAGCTTGCAGCTTGCCGCTAGCGCGCAACTTCGCAACATGGCGACGCTTGGCGGCAATGTGCTGCAACGGACCCGCTGCCCGTATTTCCGCGATACGTCCTGGAGCGCATGCAACAAACGCGACCCTGGTTCGGGCTGCACTGCATTGGACGGTTTAAACCGACAGCATGCAATCCTTGGTGGCAGTCCCGACTGCATCGCGACTTATCCCGGCGACTTTGCCCAAAGTCTGATTGCCCTCGATGCGACGGTTTCCGTCGCAGGCTCCTCCGGCGTCAGAACCATTCCGTTCGCCGGCCTGCATCGATTGCCGGGCGCAACGCCAAACGTGGAGACTGCTCTCGCGCCGGGTGATCTCATCACCGGCTTCAATGTTCCGGCAGGGCCCTGGACGCGGCGCTCGCTCTATCTCAAGGTCCGTGATCGTCAGTCCTATGAGTTTGCTCTCGCCTCCGCCGCGGTGGCGATAGAAATGGTTGGCTCAAAGGTCCGTGAGGCCCGAATCGCTCTTGGCGGGGTGGCTACCATTCCGTGGCGATCGCGGGAGGCGGAGGACGTGCTCGCCGGGAAAGTCCTGACCGAGACGGTCGCCGAAGCCGCGGCTCGAGCTGCATTCGCGGACGCAAGGCCGCGAGTCCACAATGCGTTCAAGATCGCGCTTGGCCAATCCACCTTGGTTCGCGCATTGCTGCAGGCCGCCGAACTGGAGGGCTGAAGATGATCGATCCAGCTGCTCCCGCGCCCGTCGGCAATATGGGCCAACCCATTCCCCGGTATGACGCCCGCGCCAAAGTTACGGGCAAGGCGCTCTATGCGGCGGATATGGCGCTTCCCGATGTCGCCTATGCCTACCTGCTCTCAAGCCGCATCGCCAAAGGGCGCATCAAATCTTTCGATCTCAAGGTCGCACGCGCTCTGCCCGGCGTGCTCGACATTCTCACCTACCAGACGATCGGCGGCGACATCCGCAAGGTCAAATACGCGACCGAGGGCGGTCCCGCTTCGAACTCCGTGGTTCCCCTTGGCTCCGCCGAGATCGCCTACGCGGGTCAAACGATCGCGGTGGTGCTCGCCGAAACGCTGGAAGTCGCCCAAGACGCGGCCTCCCAAATCGGCGTCGAATACGAGGAGCAGCCGTCGGCGGGAACATTCGATTCGAAAGGGACGCTTGAACAGGAGCTCGCTGAGCAGAACAAGAAACACGACGATCCCAAGGTCGGGGATTTCGCGGCGGCCTATGAAGCCGCTCCCGTCAAAATCGACGCCAGCTATTCGACTCCGACTCAGCACCACAACCCGATCGAGCTATTCGCGACCCAATGCGTTTGGAATGGCGCGCAGCTGACGGTCCATGAACCGAGCCAGAATGTCTACGGGATCAAAAACGGGCTCGCGGCCCAGCTTGGCATCGAGCCCAGTCAAATCAGAGTTATCAGCCGCTATGTCGGCGGCGCCTTCGGCTCCAAAGGCGGCCTCACCCAACGGACGGCGATTATCGCGATCGCAGCCCGCAGGCTGGGCCGGCCGGTGAAACTCGTGCCCACCCGCGAACAGGGCTTTACGATTGCGACATTCCGGGCCGAAACGCGGCAGCGGATGCAGCTCGCGGCCACCCATGACGGCAAGCTTCAGGCGCTCAATCACGAAGGCTCAGAGGTGACGTCGCGAGCCGATCCTTACGCGGTAGCCGGCACCGATGCTTCAACGCGAATGTACGCCTGCCCGAACGTCGCCAGCAATGTGACGATCGTGCGCGCCGACCGCGCGACGCCCGGCTTTATGCGAGCGCCAGCCGAAACGCCCTATTTCTTTGCTCTCGAAAGCGCGATGGACGAACTCGCCGTTGCGCTGAACATGGATCCGATTGAGCTGCGCCGCGTCAACGACACGCAGACAGAACCGATCAAAGGTTTGCCCTACACCAGTCGCGCGCTGATGACCTGCTTCGATCAAGCTGCAGACGCGTTCGGCTGGAAAGCGCGCAATCCAACGCCGGGGTCGACGCGCGACGGCGATTGGCTGGTCGGCTGGGGATGCGCCGCTTCCGCCTATCCGACGCAGATGGCGGCGGCGACGGCCCGCGTCCGCGTCTTTTCAGACGGCCGCGCGCTAGTCGAGACAGCCGGCCATGAGATCGGCAACGGCCTCTATACCGTCGTGGCGCAGACCGCTTCCGAGGGGCTCGGCATCCCCATCGACAAGGTTTCGGTCTCCCTCGGCGACACCGATTTACCGCCGGCTCCGGTGGCCGGCGGGTCGATCTCGACGGCCAGCATTTGCACGGTGGTCGCCCAGGCTTGCGACTCTCTTCGCGTGCGGCTGGGGCAAGACGGAAAACCGGCCTTCGATGTTATCGCGGCGATGAAAGACCGAGGGATGGGGGCCCTCGAAGACTATGCGGAGTTGGTGCCGCATGGCGTGGCCAAAGATGGCGTCCAGGCTCTGTATAGGGGCGCGGCGATGCCTATGGGCGGCGCGCGGTTGAAGGACAGAATCCAGTTCGCGTTTGGCGCGCAGTTCGTCGAAGTGCGCATTCATTCGCGAACCCGCGAAATCCGCGTGCCCAGGATGGTTGGGGCCTTCGCCTCAGGCCGAATTCTGAACCCGCGCACCGCCCATAGTCAGTATATGGGCGGCATGATCTGGGGCATCGGCTCCGCCCTCCACGAGCAGACGGAGATCGACCCGCGCACGTCCCGTTACGTCAATACAAACCTGGCCGATTACATGATCCCGGTGAACGCCGACGTCGGCGAGGTTCGCATCATCATGGTCCCGGAGGAGGACCGGCTGATCAACCCACTCGGGGTGAAGGGCATCGGCGAGATCGGCATCGTCGGGACGTCAGCGGCGCTCGCCAACGCGATCTATCACGCGACTGGCCAGCGCTTGCGTGATTTGCCGCTGCGGATCGACAGCCTCGTCACCGGGGTCTGAAACTTGCTGGTCTCCGCGCGCCTATGGATGCAACCAGCGCGCGAGTTTGATCCAAGACAATCCAAATGAATCCAAGGAAAACCAAGGAAAAAGCCTTGCATTTCCTTGGATTCCTTTGGCCGAATTGGGGCTTTTCAATGGGTTACGGCGAATCCAAATAAAAAATTTCTTTTCCGACTTAACTCGCGTCGCGGGTTGTGGGCAATCGCCGCAAACCGCTCACTCGCGCCACCCCGCATCGCGCGCCCCGATCGCCGTTGGCCAGTTTCTCATCGCCGAGGACTATAGCAGCGATTTCTGTTTAATACAAGAAAAATAGGCAAGTTCGGAATGACCTTGGTCTCCGGCGCGACCGAGGACACTCGTCAGGATTCGCCGCTGGGCCTGCGCAAAGGAGGACGTCCGTTCTGACTGTCGTCCGTTAAGTGAATGGAGTGACGTCCGCGTTCGATCCAGCCGGTCTAATACAATCGCATTTTTCACGGAAATCGACCTGTTTCGGAAGCATTTCGCCCCAAGGGTCTTCCCGCAGGCTTTGCGGACCAGTGTATCCGTTGAACCGCGAAGGAACAGTCGCGCGATCGTTATATTCAGTGAGATATTTCGAGTCGTCGCCGCAGTGGTTGAAGTGATGAATGCGCTGCGGCGCACACAAATTCACAGCTTGTAAAGTCCAACATATTCCGCTTCACTGATGCGGCATTCCTTGCCGCTGATGTTCGTGTCGGCTGGGAGACTTCGGCGCGAACGGCGACGAAGTCGTCCAAGAGCGCGTCGTCGCGCGCCTGGACGCCATAGTGTTAAACTGGGAGGAAAAGAATGATGTTGAAGGGTGGAATCGGCGCCGTGGCGCTCACCAGCATTTTGCTGTCGAGCGCGGCCTGGGCGCAGGAGAAGATCAAGGTCGGCGTCACCGCGACGCTCGAAGGCACCTATACGATCCTGGGCGTGGACGGCATCGCCGGTTTCAACGCCGCGGTGAAGAAATACGGCCCCAAGGCGGGCGGCAAAGAGCTTGAATTTGTCATCGCCTCGACCGACGCAACGCCCGACTCGGCGGTGCGCGCGGTCAAGAAGCTCATCGAACAGGACCATGTGCAAATTCTTCTTTCGCCGCTGTCCGGCGATGAAGGCATTGCGGTCAAGAACTTCTCGAAGACTCATCCGGAGCTGACGTTCATCAACGCCGCCTCGGGCGCGCAGGAGACAACCTTCCCGGATCCGTCGCCAAATTTCTTCCGCTGGAACATGGACGGCGCGCAATGGTCGGCCGGGCTCGGCGACTATGCCTATCACACCAAGGGCTACAAGAAGATCGCAACCGTCGGCGAAGACTATTCCTTCGTCTATACGCAGGTCTTCGGCCTCGTTCTGGAATTTTGCGCCGCAGGCGGACAGGTGACGAACCGCCAGTGGGTGCCGCTCGGCACGAAGGACTTTGCCTCGACGATCGCGGCGCTGCCCGATGACGTCGATGCGATCTACCTCGGCCTCGGCGGCGCTGACGCGGTCAACTTCTTGAACCAGTACGCGCAAGCCGGCGGCAAGGCCCATCTCATGGGCGGGTCGATCATGGTCGACCAGACCGTCCTTTCGGCCAAGGGCGACGCGAAGAACGCGATGCTCGGCACGATCGCGTCGAGCGGCATGGCCGACACTTGGGACAATCCAGGCTGGAAGGCTTTTGTGACGCTTTATCAGGAGGCGACTCCCGCCGATAAGCGCCTGCCGAGCCCCGGATTGCTGGCGACCAACTATTATGGGTCGACGATGGCGCTGTACGCGGCGCTCGACAAGGTCAATGGCGACCTCAGCGACAATCAGTCGAAGCTCAAGACCGCGCTTGCAGGGCTCACGATCGACGCGCCGAACGGCAAGATCAGCCTCGATGAGGACCGCCAGGCGATCGGCACGAACTTCGTCACCGAAGTGGCCGACGACGGGAAGGGCGGCCTCGTCAGCAAGGTCGTCAAGATCGTTCCCGACGTCCACCAGACGCTAGGCTATCCGCGAGACGTGTTCGTTAAGATCGGGCCGCCGAGCCGGACAAATCCGGAGTGCAAGAAGTACTGAATCTGTCAGGCGGCTGGGCGACGAGAAGTCGCCCAGCTTCGCGCTTGCAAATCCGCTCCAACTGTTGAACCTTGTCGTAATTTACGCGACAAATCGGGAGGAGGAGCAGAGATGAGCCGGGCCGTCGCGGCCGTCCACGGCCAATTCGGCCGCGCGGTGATCTATAATCTGAACCGTCCCTTCAACATCCATGCGCATCGCGAAGGGCATCTCATCTTTCATCTGTCGGGCGATAACGACGGCGTGCTCGTGTCGGGCGCTCCTTGCCGAGCGACCAACGAGTCCGTGGTCGCCGTCAGCCCATGGGAGCCGCATAACTTCGTCCCAGGGGACCTCGACGACGGCTCGACCTTCTTCGTCCTTTACGTAAACCCCGATTGGTTCGGCTCCGGCGTTGGCGAGACCCTGCTTCGGTTCGGCCGCTCCGAATTCGCTCGGACGCCGGCGCTTGACGCGCAAATTCGGTGCGTTTCGGCTCTCGTGTACGCGGGCCAGCGCGTCACGGCCCTCGATTGCGAGCTGCGCAGCCTGATTCAGGCCTGCTACGAGGAGTCTTGGCGTCAGATGGATCTGGGCGAGGGTCGCTGTCTATCGGGTCAGGCCGTCGATTTTCGCGTGCGCAAGTCGATGCGGCTGATGGAGGAGTCGCTCGGCGCCGACATCGAGCTCGACGCGGTGGCGCGCGGCGCGGGCTTGTCGCGTCCGCATTTCTACAAACTGTTTCGGACGCAGACCGGGCTCACGCCAAACCTCTATGTCAACACCCTGCTCATGGAGCAGGCGATCGATAAACTCGTGGGCAGCGAGACTTCCGTCGCCGATATCGGCTACGATCTGGGTTTCTCTTCGCAAAGCGGCTTCACGCGCTTCTTCGCCGCCAATGTGGGCATGGCGCCGACGCAATACCGCCGGGTCGCCCATGTCCTCTAGAGGACGCTGCATTTTGGTTTCCTCACCCCCTCGTCCTGAGGAGCGCCACAGGCGCGTCTCGAAGGACGTTCTCGTGGGCGTCTCTCGCTCGCGCATAGTGGAACGTCCTTCGAGGCCGCTGCGCGGCTCCTCAGGACGAGGTCAGGTGGGAAAGCGGCTCGATCTAATTGCAACGCGCACTAGCGGCGCGTCGGCGAGGCAGGAAATCATACTGTCGATCAAGCGCGCGGGGCCGAAAGCGGATAGGCTGCCTGAACGCAATGATGGGAGGTTTTGCTTCGCTGTGATCGGGGAGTTCACGACAACGCGGCTAGAGCTGAGCGGCGCCGCGACGTCCTCGGCAATCTCTCGGTCCCGCTCGAAGGGCTGTCGATGAATCAGTTCGTCGCGCGCCGTCCGATCTGGTCGCTGATCATCGCCGTTCTGGTGATTGGCGCGATCTGGCTCGTGTTCGCGCCCTGGTCCTCGGGCTTCGAGGCGATCTTCGGCAGAAAGAAGCTCTTCCTCAACGCCGTGCTTAACGGGATCACGCTAGGCGGCCTCTATTTCCTCGTCGCCAGCGGCTTCACCCTGATTTTCGGCCTCATGCGAAACGTCAATCTGGCGCACGGCTCGATCTACCTTCTCGGCGGTTACTTTGGTTATCTGGCTGTCGACGCCACCGGCTCGTGGCTGCTCGGCTTTGTCGTCGCTTTCATCGTCGCGGCTGTCCTTGGCGTCATTCTTCAAGTCGCCGTCTTTCGCCGGATGGAAGGGCAGGATCTTCGCCAGACGCTTGTCACGATCGGGATTTCGATCGTGCTCGCCGACCTCATGCTTTGGGGATTCGGCGGAAATTCCTACCAGATTCAAACCCCGACATGGCTTCGCGGGCCGATGGACTTGCCCCTGATCACGGCGGTCAAGTCATCGGGCGAGGCGGTCTATCTGTCCTATCCGATCGTTCGCCTGGTCATCTTCCTGGCCTCGGTGGTGATTGGGCTCGGGATGTGGCTGGTCCTGAACCGCACCCGGATTGGCATGATCGTTCGCGCCGGCGTCGACGACCGCGATATGCTGTCCGCGATGGGCGTGCCCATACAGCTTGTCTTCGTCACCGTATTCGCGTTCGGCGCGGGCTTGGCCGGGATGGCCGGCGTGGTCGGGGGAACTTTCCAATCGTTGTCTCCGGGCGAAGACACGCGCTTCCTGCTTGCTTCGTTGATCGTGGTCATTGTCGGCGGCATGGGTTCGATTCCGGGCGCGGCGCTCGGCGCGGTCATCATCGGCCTCGCCGAGCAGATCGGGCTTGCTTATTTCCCGACCTACGCGATCGTTCTGACCTTCCTGATCATGGTGCTCGTGCTGGCCGTGCGGCCGCAGGGCCTTCTGGTGGGGCGCTAGGCCATGGCGCTCGCCGAGAGCCGCGCGAGCGGCGCGTCCAGGGCCGCCTCGCAGCCCACATGGCTGCAGAATATCAATCCCGCGGCGGTCCTCGTCGCCGTCGTTGTCCTCATCATGCCGGTGCTCGCTAGCAGTTTTGTGCTCACGCAGATCTTTGGCTGGTCGTACATGCTCGGCACGATCGCGCTGAGCCTGATGTTCCTCGCCGGTTACGGCGGCATGGTGAGCCTCGCGCAGATGACGATCGCTGGTTTCGCCGGCTACCTCGTTGCGATCCTCGGCGTTAACGGGGTGCCGGGCGGAATCGGTTGGCCGTGGTGGCTCGCGGTTCCGGCGGCTCTCATCCTCTCGATGATTGTCGGCGCAGCGATTGGCGCGCTCGCCGTGCGCACCGTGGGCATCTACACGATCATGATCACGCTCGCGATCGCGGCGGCGTTCTTTTATTTCGCCAACCAGAATTACGCGATCTTCAACGGCCACACCGGCATTAACGCCATCCCGACGCCGGTCTTTCTGGGCGTCGACTGGCGCGACGCGATACCCTCCTATTATCTCGAGCTCGGCGTCGCGTTCCTTTGCTGGCTCGCGGTCTCCTATGTCGCCCGGGCGCCCTTCGGGCTTGCGCTCCAGGGCATTCGCGACAACCCTCGGCGAATGGCCGCGCTCGGCTTCAACGTGACCGCCCACCGCATCGCGGCCTATGTGTTCGCGGCGGTCATCGCGGCGCTCGGCGGCATTCTCCTGGTCTGGAGCTACGGCGAAATCGCGCCCGGGACGGTCAGCGTCTCCGCCGCGATCGACATCCTGGTCATCGCCGTCGTTGGCGGGATCGGCAATCCAATCGGCGCCTTCATCGGCGCTCTGATCTATGCGGTGCTGAAGACCTTTGCGCTCGACGTCCTGGTCGCGTTCGGCCTCGACGGCAACCGGTTTCGGCTCTTGATCGGCCTCGGGTTCCTGGCGATTGTCTTTTTCTCGCCGGACGGGATCATTGGTCTATGGGCCCGCTGGCGCAATCGCGCGCGGTCGCGGCTCGCCAGCGCACAATCGACCGGCGGCGGCCATGGATAGCGTCGCACAGCGTCTCTCCACGGTCGGCTCCGCCAACGCGCTCGAGCTGCGCGGCGTGACGCGGCTGTTCGGCGCTCTCGCCGCCCTGACGGACATCTCGCTCACGGTCCGGCCGGGCGAGCGGCGCGCCGTCCTCGGCTCGAACGGCGCCGGCAAGACGACGCTGTTCAACTGCATCACCGGCGACTTTCCGCCGTCCTCGGGAACAATTCGCTTCTTCGGCGAAGACGTGACCTTCTTTCCGCCCTACGAGCGGATCCGCCGCGGATTGCGCCGGACCTACCAGATCTCGGCGCTTTTCCCGGGCCTCACCGTGCTCGACAACGTGTATCTGGCCGTTCGCGGGGTCTCGCGCGGCCGTTACTCGTTCATTCGGCCGCGTCGCAATGACACGCTCGTCAATGCGGCCGAGTCCCTCATCCAGGCGGTCCATCTGACCCCGATCAAGGACCGGTTCGTGGCGGAATTGGCCTACGGGCAGCAGCGTCAGCTCGAGATTGCGCTGGCGCTCGCGGGCGCCCCTCGCCTCGTCCTGTTCGACGAGCCGGCGGCCGGGCTTTCGCCGACGGAACGGGCCGAGCTCATCGAGATCCTCTCCTCGCTGCCCGCGCATATCGGCTACATCATCATCGAGCACGACATGGACGTCGCGCTGCGCGTGGTCGAGCGCGTGACGATGATGCACAATGGCCGGATCTTCAAGGAAGGCTCGCCCCAGGAGATCGAGGCCGATCCCGAGGTTCAGGAACTCTACCTTGGAGGCGGGCATGGCTGAGCCGCGTCGCTCCGAGGCCAATTTCCTGCTCCAGGTCAGGGGCCTGAATGTCTACTATGGCCGTTCGCATGCGCTGCAGGGCGTCGACCTGACGCTCGACCACGGCGTGCTATCGGTCGTCGGCCGCAACGGCATGGGCAAGACCACCCTTTGCAAGGCGATCATGGGTCTCGTCCGCGCTTCAAGCGGCACGGTCCGCATGCGTGGCCAGGAGCTGCTGGGTCTTGCCCCCGCGGGAATTGCCCGCCTTGGCGTTGGGTACGTGCCGCAGGGGCGGCGGCTCTGGCGCTCGTTGACGGTCGACGAGCACCTGCGGATGACGCAGTCGCGCGAGCGCGGCGCCTGGACCGCCGAGCGCGTCTACGACACCTTCCCTCGCCTGGCCGAGCGCCGAAACAACGGCGGCGCGCAGCTCTCCGGCGGCGAGCAGCAGATGCTGGCGATTTCGCGCGCGTTGGTGACGAATCCGCATCTCCTGATCATGGACGAGCCGACCGAGGGTCTTGCGCCGGTGATCGTGGCGCAGGTCGAGGAGATGTTGCTGCGTCTCGGCGAGGAAACCGACATGGCGATCCTCGTCATCGAGCAGAACATCGGCGTGGCGACGACGATCTCCGAAAACGTCGCCATCATGGTCAACGGGCGGGTCAATCGCATCATCGAGTCGCGCCGGCTGGCGGCCGACCGCGAACTCCAGCAGCGCCTGTTGGGCGTTGGCCGCCATTCCGACGCCGCCGAACCGGACCACCCCACCGAGCAGCCGGGCCAATCCGCGCCTCAGCCGGCAAGCGCGGCGAAGGCGTCAGGCGCGCCGATCCGGATCTATGTCTCGAACCCGGCGCCGCCCACGCGTTGGTCGCAACCCGCGCCCAACGCGCGCATCGAGTCGGCCGCTCGCATCGCTTCGGCTGGTCCCGGAAGGATCGAAGCCGGGCCGATACCCAGCGCCGTGGCGCTGCCCTCCGGGCCGCCGGTGGTCATCGTCGCCGGCACGCTCGACACGAAGGGCGTTGAGCTTCGCTTCATCCGTGACCTCATCGTCGCAAGCGGGTTGCGGACGCGGCTTGTCGACGTGTCGACGAGCGGCAAGCCCGCGACATGCGATGTGACTGCGCAAGAGGTGGCGCTCAACTATGGCCGCGGCGGCTCGGCGGTGTTCGCCCAAGATCGCGGCGCTTCGGTCGCCGCCATGGCGGAAGCGTTCGAGACCTGGATCAAGCGCCAAAGCGGCATTGCGGGCATTATCAGCGCAGGGGGGTCCGGCGGCGCCTCGATTGTCGCGCCGGCGATGCGCGCCTTGCCCATCGGCGCGCCCAAGCTGCTGATCTCCTCGATCGCCTCCGGCGACGTCAGTCGCTATGTCGGTCCGACCGACATCACGATGATGCATTCGGTCACTGACGTTCAGGGCCTGAACTCAATCTCTCGGCAAGTGCTCGCCAATGGCGCTCAGGCTTTGATTGGGATGGTGAAGGCCCGCCTCGAGGCAAAACGAGAGGTTGGCGCGGCGAGATCGCGCCGCCTCGCGGTTCGCTCGGTCGGACTGACCATGTTTGGGGTGACGACGCCCTGCGTTCAGCAGATCGCAGCGGCATTGGCGGCGGATTGGGAATGCCTGGTGTTCCACGCGACCGGCACAGGCGGCCGTTCGATGGAGAAATTGATCGATTCCGGCGCCATTTCCGCGGTCATCGACGTGACGACGACCGAAGTGGCTGACATGCTCATGGGCGGCGTGCTGCCGGCGGACGAGGATCGCTTCGGCGCCATCATTCGGACCCGCACGCCGTACATCGGCTCGGTCGGTGCGCTCGACATGGTGAATTTCGGCCCGCCCGACACCGTGCCGCCAGCTTATAAGGGCCGGCATTTGCACCCGCACAATCCCCAAGTGACGCTCATGCGCACGACCGAGGCCGAGAACGAACAGATCGGCCAGTGGATCGGCGAGAGGCTGAACCTGATGGATGGTCCGGTGCGCTTCTTCCTGCCCGAGCTTGGCGTTTCGGCGCTCGATCAACCCGGTCAAGCGTTTCATGACCCCCGAGCCGATTCCGCGCTGTTCGCGGCGCTCGAGCGGACGGTGCGCCAAACCTCCACTCGGCAGTTGATCCGGGTCAAGCGGCACATCAACGATCCCGAATTCGCAAGCACAATTGTCGCGGCCTTTCGAGCTTTGCACGGCGAGACGCGGGCGCGGCGAAGCGCTGGGGGGCGCGAATGACCGCATTGACCCGATCGGCGTTGATGGAGAAATTCCGTGCGATGGCCGCGCGCGGCGAACCGATCGTTGGCGGTGGCGCGGGCACCGGGCTTTCCGCCAAATGCGAGGAAGCGGGCGGCGTCGACCTGATCGTCATCTACAATTCCGGCCGCTATCGCATGGCCGGGCGCGGCTCGCTTGCGGGCTTGCTCGCCTACGGCGACGCCAATGCGATCGTCGTCGACATGGCGCGCGAAGTGCTGCCGGTGGTCCGGCGCACGCCGGTCCTGGCCGGCGTCAACGGCACCGACCCCTTCCGCCGGATGGAGGTCTTCCTCGACGAGATCAAAGCGCTCGGATTTGCCGGCGTGCAGAACTTTCCGACAGTCGGTCTCATCGACGGCACTTTTCGGGTAAACCTCGAGGAGACGGGCATGTCCTACGGCCTTGAGGTCGATATGATCGCGACCGCGCACAAGAAGGATCTCTTGACCACGCCTTACGTCTTCAATGAGGGCGAGGCGGAAGCGATGGCGAAGGCCGGCGCTGACATCATCGTCTGCCACCTCGGTTTGACGACGGGCGGCGCCATCGGCGCCCAGACAGGGCGCAAGCTGAACGAGTGTCCGGCGCTCATCGACTCATGGGCCGCCGCCGCGATCAAGGTCCGGCCCGACATTCTCATCTTGGCCCATGGCGGTCCGATCGCCGAACCCGCCGATGCCGACTTCATCATGAAGTCCACCAAGACCTGTCACGGATTCTACGGCGCTTCTTCCATGGAGCGCTTGCCGGTCGAAACCGCGCTGACCGAGCAGGTCCGCCGATTCAAATCGATCAGCCGACAATGATAATCAGGGCAACGCCAGGAAGAGCGGGACGCAAGGGAGGAATGGGAAAATGTCGGGGCTCTTGATCGGAAATCTGATCCTCTGGCTCATCATCGCGATCATCGTCATCGTGGTCGTCGTGTATGTGGTCAACTGGCTCTATCATCGCTCATCGAGCGAGGTGTCGTTCGTGCGCACCGGCTTTCTCGGCGAGCGGGTCGTCATCAACGGGGGCGCTTTCGTCCTGCCGTTCATCCACGACTTTACCCCCGTCAACATGAACGTGCTGCCGATGCAGATCGTGCGCGAAAAGGGGGCGCCCTTATCACCCGCGACCGCATGCGCATCGATATCGAGGCGGACTTCTATGTCCGCGTCCAGGCCACACGAGAGGCGGTGGCGATCGCGGCGGCAACGCTTGGGCGGCGCACGCTCGAGCCTGAGCGACTCCACGCTCTTCTGTCGGGCAAGTTCGTCTCCGCGCTGCGGTCGGTCGCCTCCGAGATGACGATGGAGCAGATGCACGAGCAACGTGGCGATTATGTTGCTCGCATCAAAGCCGCGGCCCAGGAGGCGCTGGCCCAGAACGGTCTGGAGCTCGAGTCGGTCGCGATCACCGACCTCGATCAGACCGACCTCGAGTTCTTCAATCCCTCGAACCGGTTCGACGCCGAGGGTTTGACCAAGCTGATGGAGGACATCGAGGACCGCCGGAAGTTGCGCAACGACATCGAACAGGATTCGATGATCAAGATCCGCACGCGCAATCTGGAGGCCGAGCGGCAGGCCCTCGACATCGAGCGCGACAGCGAAGCGGCTCGCCTGGCTCAACAGCGCGACATCGAAGTGAGACGCGCGGTGCAGCGCACCGAGGTCGCCCGCGAGCGCGCTTTGCGCGAGACTGAAGCCGAGCAAGCGCAGATTTCGGCCCGTGAGGCGATCGAAAAAGCGCGTATCGCCAACGAGCAGGCGATCAGCGAAGCGCGCATCGCCTCCGAGCGCGAGGTCCGGCAAAAGGAAATCGAGCGGACGCGCGCGGTCGAGGAAATCGAGATTTCGGCGCGCGAGGGAATCGAGAAGGCGCGGATCGCCAATCAGCGTTCCGTCGACACGGCCCGCATCGCCTCCGAACGCGAAGTGCGCCACACCGAGATCGAGCGCGCTCGCGCTGTTGAAGAAGCGGAGATCGGGGCGCGCGAAATCGTCGAGAAGGCCCGTATCCTTCAAGAACGCGTGGTGACCGAATCGCGGATTGTCAACGAGGAGGAAACGCGCCGCCGTGAAATCGAACGGACGAGAGCGGTCGACGAGGCCGAGATCTCGGCGCGGGAGACGACGGAGAAGCTGCGAATTGTGCAGATGACCACCATCAACGCAGAGCGGATCGCGGCCGACGAGCGGGTCCGCGCGCTGGAGATCGCGCGCACCCGGACAATCGAAGAGGCCGAGATAACGGCTCACCAGGCGATCGAGGGGGCAAAAATCGCTCGCGACCAGGCGCTGGCCGCGGACCGCATTGCCGCCGATCAGAGCACCCGGTCGCTCGAAATCACCCGCAATCAGACAATCGAGGAAGCTGGAATCGCCGCGCGCGAAGCAACTGAGGCGACCCGCATCGCTCAGGAAGAGCGCGTCCGGGCGCTTGAAATCACGCGCAATCGGGTGCTCGAAGAGGCCGACATTTCCGCCCGCAGGACGATTGAAGCGGCCCGGATCGCGCAGGAGAGGACCATTACGCTGGCCCGCATCGAGAGCCAGCAAACGACCCAAGGCGAGGAGATCGCCCGCAGGCAGGCGATCGAGGAAGCCGAGATTGCGGCGCTCCAGGCGACGCGGACCGCGCGCATCGCCCAGGAGAAAGCGACGACTGCCGAAACGATCTCCGCCGATCAGGAGACTCGGCGGCTCGAGATCGCCCGCAACGAGAATCTCGAGACGGCGGAAATCGCCGCGCGCGAGCTGGTCGAATTGGCCCGTATCGCTCAGGACCGGAAGATCCAGGCGGACCGGATCGCCAAGGACCAGGAGGTGCGAGCGCGGGAGATCGTTCGCACGCAGGCGCTGGAGGAGGCGGACATCAAAGCGCGCGAGGCGATCGAAGCCGCCCGCATCGCGCAGGAAAAGGCCGTCGCGGCCGATCGGATCGAGGCCGATCAGGACACGCGAAGCCGCGAGATCGCGAGAACCGAAGCGCTCGAAGCGGCGGAGCTGAGGCGCCGCGACGCCGTGGAGCGTCAGCGCGTTGGCGTCGAGCTTGCCCTCGAAGCCGACCGCATCGCGTCTCAAAAAACGCGCGAAGTGCTCAACATCGAGCAGAAGCAGGCGATCGAAATCGCCGACGAGGAGCGCACGATCGCGTTCTCCTCGAAGCGATCCGAGCGCATCGGCGCCGACCGTCTCGTGCGGCAGGCCGAGATCGCCGCCAAGCAACAGATCGAGAAGACCGACGTCGAGCGCGAACAGGTCTTGGACGCCGCGCGGCTTGAACGGCGCCGCTCGATCGAGCAACTCGAGATTGGGCGGTTGCAGGCGTTGCAGGAGGCCGAGATCGCCTCCCGCGAGGACGTCGAGCGCGCCAGAATCGCCTCCGACCGCGGCATCGACGAAGCGCGAGTCACGCGCGAACGTGACTTGCGCAAGCTCGAGGTTGAGCGCGAGAGGGTCGTCGAGACCGCGCTGATGGAGAAGGCGATCGCCCTCTATCAGAAGTCCCTTGAACACTCGGCCGCGCAAGCGGAAGCGGAGATTGCGAAAGCCCGCGCCACGGAAGCGGAGGAGCGGGTCGTCACGGTGCGCGACACCGAGGTCGCCCGTCGGCGCCGCTCAATCGAAGTGCTGCTGGCCGAGAAGGCGGCCGACGAGACGCGCATCGCTGCGGAAGCCGAGCGGGTGCGCGCAGCCGTCGAAGCCGAGGCGCAGAGGCTCCTGAACGAAGCCGAGAACGTGCTGACCGAACCCGCGCGCTACTCGCTGTTCCGGCGCAAGCTGCTCGACCGGATCGAAGGCATCGTGCGCGAAAGCGTGAAGCCGATGGAGAAGATCGAGGGCATCCGCATTCTCCAGGTCGATGGCCTGAACGGCGGCAATTCCGGAGGCAATGGCGGGCGGAGCGCAACCGACGAAGTGATCGACTCGGCCCTTCGCTACCGCGTGCAGGCGCCCCTCATCGATTCGCTCCTGGCCGATATCGGCGTCGAAGGCGGGAGCCTTGCACGAATGCCCGGCCTCATTCGCGAAGCGCGCGACATGCAAGGGATTCGCAAGGATACGGCGCCAAAAAAGGAGGCTGACGGGCCGCCTCCCGCGAGCGGCGGATCCTGCGCCCCGCAAGAGGAGCTAGCCGGCCCATGGCGCGCGTTTTTGTTTCCAGCGTAATCAACGGCCGCAGCGACCGGGTATGGGCCCGTGTGCGCGACTTCAACGGCATGCCGAATTGGCACCCGGCGATCGCCGAGAGCCGCATCGAAGGCGGAGAACCCTCGGACAAGATCGGCTGCGTACGCGACTTCCGCTTGCGCAATGGCGACCGGATCCGGGAGAAGCTGCTCGGCCTCTCCGACTACGACATGTTCTGCACCTACGGGATCCTCGAATCGCCGATGGGCGTCGAGAACTATGTCGCGACGTTGCGTCTGACGCCGGTGACCGACGGCGAACGGACTTTCGCCGAATGGACGGCGGAATTCGATTGCGCGCCCGAGCGGGAAGGCGAGCTCATCGCCAACATCGGCGGGAACGTGTTTCAGGGTGGGTTCGACGCCCTCAAACGGGCGTTCGGCGGATAGAGATGGCTCACGTAGTCAGGAGCACGATCATCGACGCCTCGGCCGACCAGGTCTGGGGCGTGCTGCGCGACTTCAACGGCTTCGATCGCTGGCACCCTGCTCTCGCGACCAGCGCCATCGAGCGCAGCCAGAGCGCGGATCGCATCGGTTGCGTGCGCCGCGTTAAGCTTGCCGACGGCTCTGAGCTGCGCGAGCAATTGCTTGCGCTCTCGGACCTTGAGCAGAGCTTCAGCTATTGCCTGCTCGATACCCCGATTCCCCTGTTCAACTATGTCGCCCACGTGCGGCTGTTGCCGGTCACCGATGGCGACCGCACGTTCTGGCATTGGGAGTCGCGCTTCACCACCCGTCCCGGGGACGAGAAGCCCATGACCGACTTGGTCAGCGACGGGATCTTTCAGGCGGGTTTCGACGCCATCCGCAAGCACCTCAGCGAGTCTCCATGAAAGCGCTCGGTTCACGATGCCGGTGACAGTGAAGACCTTCGCCACGCCGACCGAAGCGGCCGCTGCGCTGTCCGACCGCTCCGCGCGCTACATCGGCGGCGGCACGCTGGTGATGAGGGCGCTCAATGAAGGCGATGTGTCGATATCCACGATCGTGCGCCTCGAGGATCGTTCGCTGACCCAGATTCGAGCCAGCGGCGCGCGCATCACGATCGGCGCGGGCGTAACCTTGTCTCAGATCTTGCGAGAGCGCGAGCTGTCCTTTCTGCATGCGCCTGCGCGCCTGATTGGCGGTCCGGCCGTGCGCACGAACGCGACCGTCGGCGGCAATCTTTTCGCCCCTGCGCCCTATGGCGATCTGGCTGTCGCGCTGCTTGCGCTCGAGGCGACGGTGTCCGTCATGAGCGGCTATGGCGCGCGGGATATGGCGCTCGAGGAATTTCTGGCGAGCCGCGACCGATCGCCGGGCGCGCTCGTCCTCAGCGTCACCTGCGACCGGCCGTCGAGTCCCGAAGCGTTCCGCTTCCGCAAGGTGGCGCGGGTCAAGCCGAAGGGCGTTTCCGTGCTGTCGATCGCCGTGTCCCTCTCGGCGGTCGGCGGACGCGTCTCGGGCCCGCGCATCGCTTACGGCGCGATGGCGCCGACAGCCATTCGAGCCAAGGCCGCCGAGCGGGCGCTTGAAGGCAAAACACTCGACGAGGCCGGCGTCGCCGCGGCGGTGGCGGCCGCCGCCGAGGGAACTTCGCCGGCGAACGACGCGATCGCCAGCGCGTGGTATCGCCGCGAAGTCGTCGGCGTGCATCTGCGACGGCTGCTGCTCGGGCAGGACGGCTGAAGAAAGACATACGCATGGCAAAGACGCCGCTCCAATTTCGACACAACGACCGCGAGGTGGCGATCTTCGTCGATGGAGGCATGAGCCTGCTTTCGGCTTTGCGCGACGAAGTCGGCGATCATTCACCCAAGTTCGGCTGCGGGCAGGGTGGCTGCGGCGCCTGCACGGTGCTGATCGACGGCGAACCCGTGCTGTCGTGCATAACGCTCGCGGAGACGGTCGCCGGCAAATCGATCGAGACCGCCGATGGTCTCAAGACCGGCCCCGAGCTTCATCCGCTTCAAGCGGAGTTCATGGACAATTTCGCCGCCCAGTGCGGCTATTGCACGCCGGGAATGCTCATGGCCGCGAAGGCGCTCATCGATCGCAACCCCGATCCCAGCCGTGTCGAAGTTGTCGAGGCGATTTCCGGCAACATCTGCCGGTGCACTGGCTATGAGTCGATCATCAACGCCGTTCTCGCCGCCGCCGCGCGGCGGACCGAACGGCGCGCCTGAAAGGGTGACCTATGCTTGAACTGCGCAAAGACATTTTTGCCGACGAGCGCGACGACAATCTCAAGGAGATTGGCAAACCGACGCAGCGGCAGGACATGCTCGGCCATGTCACCGCGACCTCGGTTTATTTCAACGACCACAAGCTGCAGGGCATGCTGCATCTCAAGGTCCTGCGCAGCCCCCACTCTCATGCGCGCATCCGCCGTATCGACCTCTCCGAAGCGGAGCGCAGTCCCGGCGTGCGCCGGATCATCCGTGGCGCCGACGTGCCGCACAATCTCAACACGCTGCTCAGCCTGATCAATTTCGGCAAGGACGATGAGCCGACGCTCGCCGTCGACAAGGTTCGCTACAAGGGCGAGCCGATCGTCGCCGTCGTCGCCGACAGCCAGCGTGAGGCTTTCGAGGCCTTGGCCAAGATCCGCGTTGACTATGAACCGCTGCCGGCGGTCTTTGACGTCGAGGAGGCGATCAAGCCTGGGGCGCCGGTGGTCAACGAGACCTACCCCAAGAACACGTTCACCTACCATGACATCTACGACCATCAGAAGCTTCGCTTCGGCGATGTCGAGCGCGGTTTCGCCGCAGCCGACCACATTCTCGAGCAGCGCTATCAGATGTCGCCGATCGAGCAGGCGCACACGGAGACGAACGGCTCGATCGCCGCGCCGGACACCAACGGGCGCTACGTCGTCTACACCTCGACCCAGGCCCTGTTCTTTTCCCTCGACACCTGCGCCAAGATTCTCGATGTGCCTTCGAACAAGCTTCATTTCATAGGCGGCACGGTTGGCGGCGGGTTCGGCGGCAAGGTCGACACCGTCACCGAACCGCTCTCCATTCTGGGCGCGATGCTGACGGGACGGCCGGTCCGCTACGTGATCGAGCGCGAGGAGGAGATGATCTATTGCGCCCCGCGCGGCGCCGAGCGCATCTTCATCAAGGACGGGGTTTCGCGCGACGGACGCATCATCGCGCGTCAGTTCCGCTGCTATTTCGACAGCGGGGCCTATACGCGCCTGTCGAGCTACGCCGTGGTCAAATGCGCCGCGCACCTACCGGGGCCGTACACGATCCCCAATGTATCCGCCGACGTCTATTGCGTGTTCACCAATCGGGTGCCGGCGACGGCGATGCGCGGGTTCGGCGTCACGGCGGTCGATTTCGCCATCGAATGCCAGATGGACAAGCTCGCCCATCTTGTTGGCATCGACCCGATGGAGTTCCGCCTCATCAACGCTTATCGCGACGGCGACATGAAAGCCCATCGACGCGAGGCGAAGAACACCGCGCTTATCGAATGCGTGCAAGTCGCGGCGGAGAAGGCGAAGTGGCCCATTCGCGACGCCTTTAAGCGCATGTCGTCGGTCAAGGAAGCTGGCGGACAGCGCGCCGCAGTGCCGGCGCCCTCGCCAGCGCGGGAGCCGATTCTCGTCAGCCGACCCTGGCCAGCAACGCACAGTCTACGACCGTCCCGCGCTGCCTCCCGTGGAGCCGATCCGGCCGCCGCCTCCGGCCCCGCCCCCGCCAACACAGCCTGCGGCCGCGCCCGTCACACGGCGCGATCCGGTTCTCGTCAGTCTTCGGCGGCAGGAGAAGATAAGATGGCCAAGCTCCGCGGACGCGGCATGTCGTCAATGAACTATCCAATCGGAATGAACCTCGGCGGCGACCCGAGCCAGGCGCTTGTTCATTCCAATCCAAGCGGCAAGTTCACCGTCTCGCTGTCCTCGATCGATCTCGGCCAGGGCATGAAATCGGTGACACGCCAGATCTGTGCGGAAACGCTCGGCGTGCCGGTCGAGGACGTTTACGTCGATACGGCCGATTCCGACACCGGCCCCCATTGCATGGGCAGTTTCGCGTCGCGCGGGACGCATCGAGTGGGCAACGCCGTCATGGCCGCGGCGCGCGAAGCTCGCGGCGTGATGATGGAGGCGGCGGCTGAAGAGCTTGAAGTCAACGTTGCCGACCTCGAGACCGACGGGCGCGGCAACATTCACGTCAAAGGCGCGCCGCACCGATCGATCTCGACCAAGGATGTCGCCATCGCCGCGCAATTCCGACAGGGGCGCACGATATCAGGACGCGGCATCTTCCTCGTTCCCCTGTCCGACGTCGATCCGGAAACCGGAGAGATGTCGCCAGCGACCTGCTACGCCCACGCTTGTCTCGTCGCCGAAGTCGAGGTTGACGACGAAACCGGCGAAGTTGCGATGGTGAGGATGGACAGCGCCTACGAACTCGGTCGGGCTCTCAATCCGCGCCTGGTCGAGCAACAGCTCGTCGGCGGCGCCTGGATGGGCATCAGCCACGCCCTCTACGAGACCCCGGAGCCGTACTATCCGGATCCAAGCCACGGGCCGCGCGATTTCGTCGAGTACCTGATGCCGGGGCCGGGCGACATTTGCCCCCATGACATCAGTGTCCTCGAACGTCCCGCTCCCGGACGGTCCCTTTGGGGCCAAGGGCCCGGGCGAGATGTGCGCTAACCCCGTCATGCCCGCGATCGCCAACGCGATCTTCAACGCCGTTGGCGTCAGGATGGACGAACTGCCCATCACGCCGGAAAAGGTGCTGCGCGCGATCAAGGCGCAAGGCGGCGCGCGGCCACAGGCGCGGCGCTAGACGCTCACGATGGCGATCAGGGCTGACATTGTCGGGATCGATAGCCCGGAAGCGCTCGAGCGGGCGCTTCGCTCCGCCTATTACCTCGCCGACGAGGGCCTGGCGACCGTCGCCTATCTCGCGCTTGCGCTCGGCAAGCCGCTTCTGCTCGAGGGCGCTCCCGGCGTCGGCAAGACGGAGGCGGCGAAGGCGGTCGCCGCGGTGCTGGCGCGTCGCCTGATCCGGCTCCAATGCTACGAAGGCATCGACGCCTCCTCGGCGCTTTATGAGTGGAACTATCCTCGCCAGATGCTGGCGATCCGGCAAGCCGGTGAGCAGAGCATCGACATCTATGGCGAGCCCTTCCTCATCGAGCGGCCGATGCTGGCGTCGCTGCGCTCGCCCGATTCGACGGTCCTCCTGATCGATGAGATCGACCGCTCCGATCAGGAGTTCGAGGCGTTCCTGCTCGAATTCCTGTCCGATTTCCAGATCTCGATTCCGGAGCGTGGCACGATTCGCGCCGCAGAGCGCCCGATCGTCATTTTGACCTCGAACCGTACGCGCGACTTGCATGAGGCGCTCAGGCGCCGCTGCGTCTATCACTGGATCGATTACCCGAATGCCGAGCGTGAGGCCCGCATCGTGATGCTGCGCGCCTCGAGCGTTGCGGAGGCGACGGCGCGCGCCGTCGTCGCTGCGGTCGGCAAACTCAGGCGCGAGCCGTTGAGCAAGTCGCCTGGCATCTCCGAGTTGGTCGACTGGGCCGAGGCCGCGACGCTGCTCAATCGCGGCGGCGCGCGCTGGCCGGACGCGTTCAAGCGCTCGATCGGCGTCGCGCTCAAAGACGAGGAAGACCTCGCCTACGTTTCCGGGCGCCTCGACGCCATGCTCGCCGAGTCGATCGCATGAGCGAGATCGCGCCGACGCCGCGCGCCGTCGAGCCGCTCATCGGTTTTGTCGCGATCCTGCGCGCCAATGGCTTTGCCGTCGCGCCGGAGCAAACGGAATCGTTCCTCTCGGCGATTGTCCTTTTGGGGCCGCGCGATCCCGATGATATCCGCCGGGCGGGTCTCGCAACCCTGGCCCCGCCGCCTGAGCGTCACGCCGCCTATCACGCGCTGTTCGACATACACTTCCTCGGCGCCGAAGGGCAGGACCTGCCGGAAGGCGAAGAGGATGATGTTGTTCGCGTCCAGGAAGATCGACGCGGGGCGGACGAACCGATCAGCGCCGAAGAATCGAATGAATCCGGTCAGGCTGCGACTCGCGCCGAAGCGCTTGTTGAACGCCGCTTTGGCCCGACCGAAACGGGTGAAGCTTTGCGCCGTCTGGCGCGCGAAGCCGCCTCGGCGTCTGCCGAAGCGGGTGAGTTACCGGCGCTCGCGGGCGCGGCGAGGCGCCGTCGTCGACTTGCGCCGCACCCTGCGCGACGCGACCCGCAATGACGGCGAAATCATCAAGCTCTCGCGCCTCAAGCGCCGGATGCGGCCGCGCAAAGCGCTGCTCCTCATCGACGTCTCCGGCTCGATGAAGGCCCGCACCGAAGACAATTTGCGTCTCGCCCATGCGCTCGTCCAGGCGAGCCCGCGGGTCGAGGTCTTCACGTTCGGCACCCGGCTCACGCGGGTGACACGGCCCATGCGGCTCAAGCGACGCGAGCAGGCGCTCGCCGGCGCGGCTCATATCGTCAGCGACTTCGACGGAGGCACGCGCATCGGCGATGCGCTCGAGGCGTTTCTCGCTGTGCCGCGCTTTTCGTCCTACGCGCGCGGCGCCGTTACGCTGATCGTCTCGGACGGCCTCGAGCGCGGCGATCCGACCGCGCTCGCCGACGCCGTCGCGAGGCTCTCGCGTCGCGCGTGGCGGCTGAGCTGGCTGACCCCGCTCGCCGTTGGCCGGGACTTCCGTCCGCGCACCGAGGCGCTGGTCGCGATCTTTCCCTTCGTCGACGACATGGTTGACGGCGGGTCTACGCCCGCGATCGTCAATCACGTCCTGTCGCTGGGGCGCAGGAGAGCCGCGTGATTCCGGTCGTCGATGGCCATCACCACATCTGGCGGCAGGCCGACCTTCCCTGGCTCATGGGGCCTATGCAGCCGCGCATTTTCGGGCCTTACGAGCCGATCCGGCGCGACTATCCGATCGAAGAATTTCGCGCCGACCTCGACGGCCTTGGCGTCGTCAAGTCGGTCTATGTCCAGACCAACTGGGCGCCCGAGGCTTATGAGGACGAGGCGGCCTGGGTGCAGCGGACCGCTGACAAAACGGGTTGGCCGCACGCGATTGTCGCCTATGCCGACGTCAGCGCCGACGACGTGCGTCCCCAGCTCGACCGGCTTTCGCGCTATCCCCTCGTGCGCGGCGTGCGCATGCAACTGCACTGGCACGAGAACCCACAATACCGCTTCGCGTCGCGGCCTAACCTTGCCGCGGATTCCAGGATCCAACGCAATGTCGGCCGTCTCGCCGACTATGGCCTGAGCTTCGACCTGCAGGTGTTTGCGCCGCAAATGGCCGAGTGCGGCGGATCTTGCCGAATTCGTGCCCGAAGGTCACGTTCGTGCTTCAGCACGCCGGTATGCTCGAGGACCTTTCGCCCGCCGGACGCGCGGAATGGCGTGCAGGCATGGTCCGCCTCGCGGCGTGCCCGAATGTGACCACCAAGCTTTCGGCGCTCGGCACCTTCCTGCATCGCAATGATCCGGCGCATGTCGCCGACGTGGTTCGCGAGACTGTTGGCGTGTTCGGCCCGGGGCGGTGCCTGTTCGGCTCGAACTTTCCGATTGAGAAGCTCTGGACCTCGTATGCCGAGCTCCTGACAGCTCACAGGGACGCGGTGGCGTCGTTTGCGCCCAAGGAACAACAGGCGATCCTGCACGACACGGCAATGCGCGTTTATCGAATCGCGCCTTAGAGCGCACAACGGAACACGAACGTTGGGAGGGAATTATGCCGCTGGAAATCAAGATTCTCGACTATGGCGACATCGAGCTCGAATCGAGCTTCCTTGTCCTTGGTCGCGACTGCGGGCGCACGCGCCGCGTGCTGACGCTTGGATTTCTGATCCTTGGCGGCGCTTATCCGATTGTGGTCGACACCGGCTACCGCTCGAACCAGATCATGGAGTCGCTGGGCATGCGCGGGCTGCAGTTCCACGAGAACATGATCGAGAATCAGCTTTCCAAGCACGGCGTGCGCATGGGCGACGTCCGCTTCGTGCTGCACACCCATCTGCACATCGATCACGCCGGCAAGGATGATCTCTTTCCCATGAATTCGACCGTGGTCGTCAATCGCCGCGAGCTCGAATATTCGGTCTCCGGCCTCATGCATCCCCAATACCCTGCGCCCGACATCAAGCATCTGATCGACCGCTTGCACGCCAAGAGCGCGTTGCGCTTCCTCGACCTCGAGATCAGCGGCCCGATCGAACTGATGCCCGGCGTCTTTTGCGAGGCGGCGGCCGCGCACACCGAAGGGTCGATGAACATCCACGTTCACACCGCCGAGGGCGTGGCGACGATTTGCGGCGACGTCCTCTACGACATCAACGACCAGGTCGTGGAGCCGTTCCGTGAGAACAATGACGGCGAGCCGCGGACCACTGGCAACCATGGAACGACAAAGCGCGCCGAGAAGGCGGCTATCAAGAAGGTGCTCGCCAACGCTAGCTTCATCTTGCCGGTGCACGATCGCCCAGCCAAAGTCGAGCACGGGACGGTCGTGGCGCGGCTGCAGGATTCCGTGCCCGGTCCGATCGTCCAGACGCTGCCGAAGCGCAACTGGTTCCCGGCCTGAGCGCCAACGAAGGAACACCTGCGATGACGCATGCGACCTTGCGGCCGGAATTCGAGGAACTGATCGATCCTTATGCGCCGGTCGGTCAGGTCGGAACCGGGTTCACCTTCACCGAGGGTCCGATCTGGCATCCGGTCGACCATTATCTTCTGTTCTCGGACATGCCGGCCGACGTGCGCCGCCGCTGGGACCCTGCACGGGGCGTCGCGGAAGTGCGCCGCCCTTCGAACAAATGCAACGGCATGACCTACGACGCCGATCTCAACCTGATCGTCTGCGAGCACGCGACGTCCTCGCTCGTGCGCGAACGGCCGGACGGACGGCGCGAAGTTCTCGCGTCCCATTTCGACGGTCAGGAGCTCAACAGCCCTAACGACGTCTGCGTCCGCTCCGACGGTTCGATCTATTTCTCCGATCCTTATTATGGACGCATGCCTGGCTATGGCGTCGAGCGTCCGCGGCAGCTCGGCTTCCAGGGCGTGTACCGCGTCCCGCCGGGCGGCGGCGCCCCGCAACTGCTCGTCGATCGCCTCCTGTTCGATCAGCCGAACGGCCTCTGCTTTTCGCCGGATGAGAAGCGCCTCTACGTCAACGATACGGTGCAGACGCTGATCCGCGTCTTCGACGTCGCTGCAGACGGTTCGTTGTCGAACGGACGCATGTTCGCCTCTGGCGTTCGTTCGTCGCTCGAGCAGGGCGTGCCTGACGGGATGAAATGCGACCATCGCGGCAATGTCTGGGTGACAGCGCCCGGAGGCGTGTGGGTCTACGCGCCTTCCGGCGACCTCTTGGGAAAGGTGCGCGCGCCTGAGCTCGTCTCCAATCTTTCCTGGGGCGGACCTGAATTCCGGACTCTGTTTCTGACCGCCACCCATTCGGTCTATCGGATCGAGACCAAGGTCGGTCCGCGGCGTGAGCCCTACATGAACGCGAGGTCGGCGACCGCCGCGCCCGCCGTTCGCTCAAGTCAAAGCGTCGAGAGCCAGCCGTCGTCATCCCGGCCGTCGCTCGCCCAAAACCTGACGCTCGACCCCAAGCGTTGCGCGCTCATCATTCAGGACATGCAAAACGACGTCATCGGCGAGGGCGGCGCCTTCGCTTCGTCCGGAGCGCCGGCCCATGCCCGCGAGCAGAACGTGGTCGAGAACACGCGTCGTCTGGCCGCCGCGGCGCGCGCGCGCGGCGTCGCGGTGATCCACGTCTGGTTCGTCGTCGAGCCGGGCGCGCCAGGATTGACGCTCAACGCGCCGCTGTTCGAAGGGATCGCCGACAGCAAGGCGATGACGCGGGGCAGCTGGGGCGCGGCGCCGGTCAGCGGTCTCGAACCTCAACCCGGCGACTTCACGGTCGAGAAGATGCGCATGAGCGCCTGGGAGGGCTCGCGTCTTGAGACCATTCTCCGGGCTCAAGGGCGCGACATGATCATCAACACCGGCGCCTGGACGAACATGTCAGTCGAGCATACGGCGCGCACCGGCGCCGATAAGGGCTACTTCATTGTCGTGCCGGAGGATTGCTGCTCGACGATGAACGCGGCGTGGCACCGCGCCTCGATCGACTTCGCGATGCAGAATGTCGCCGTCGTCACAAACGCCGAGGCCGTCATCAGGGCGCTCGGCTGAACAGGGCGGATCCCGTGCCGAAACTGTTTCATCTCAAATGCTCGCCGCGCAAGGAGGCGGCGTCTTCCGCGGGCGCGGATGCATTCGTTGCGCGCTTTCAGGAGGTGCGCCCAAACTGGGACGTCGACGTGATGGACGTCTGGCGGGAGCGCCTGCCTGAATTTGAGGGCCCGGCGCTCGAGGCCAAATATGCCATCACCAGCGGACGCGCCTTCAACCTGGCGGAGCGCGACGCCTTCGCCGTCATCGAGCGCATGGCGCTGCGCTTTTCGCTCGCGGATCGCGTGCTGATCTCGACCCCGATGTGGAACTTCAGCATCCCCTACAAGCTGAAGCATTGGATCGACCTGGTGAGCCAGCCTGGGCTCACATTCCGGTTTGATCCGGCGACTGGCTATATTCCCCTCCTCAAGGATCGCCCGACCCTCGTGATTCTCGCGTGCGGCAGCGACTTCGTGACCGGGATGAACCGCGGGCGGATCGATATGGCGAGCCCATACCTGCGCGAGGCGCTGCGCTTTGTCGGAATCCGCGACACGCGTTTCGTCCTGATTGGGCCGACGACGGGCCCGCAGGAGCCGATTTTGGCGGCGCGCGAGCGCGCCCATCAGCGACTTGCCGAGATGGCGGCGACATTCTGACGGCGGCCGACGCGCTGGCGGTCAGACCCGGCGGCGAGGACAAAAGGGAGGATGGTTGATGAGTGATTGGTCACGATCATACGAACTCGATCGACCGCGGCCGGCGGGATCGATCTCTTCCTCTCTCGGGATGCGGCCCGGGCTCACAAGCTACGCCGCGGGCTCCAACGAGACGCGCGGCGCCGATATCATTGCCGAATATCTCGTCAAGGAAAAGGTGCCCTATATCCTCGGCTACGCCGGGCATGGGGCCATCGGCCTTCTGGACGGGATCTACAAGCAGACCGATCGCATCCGCCACATCTCGCCGCGGATCGAGCAGACGGCGGGCTTCATGGCGGACGTCTATTTTCGCCTGACAGGGCAGCCGCTCGCCGTTTACGCCTCAACCGGCCCGGGCCCAATGAATCTGATGATTTCGGTGGCAAACGCCTTTTACGACTGTTCGGCCTTCTTCGTCATCACCGGAAATGTTCCGACCACCCAGTTCGACACCGGCGCTTTGCAGGACGACTACCGCTACCACGGCGACATGTCGTCGATGTTCACGCCGGTCGTCAAGAAATCGTGGCGCATCCGTAAGGTCGAGGACCTGGTGCAAGGCGTTGCCGGACGCCTTCACGCTGATGCGGACGGGGCGACCGGGACCTGTGCATTTCGACATGCCCTACGATCTCTACATGAGGACCGCGCCTGTCTCGACGCCGGAACCCAATGCGCACGGACAGCCGGTGAACTGGCGCACCACGGTCGCCGACGAGACGGTCGAGAAGGCGCTGAGCCTTCTTGCCGGGGCGCAGCGACCGTTGATCCTGGCGGGCGGTGGCGTGCGCGTCGCCGGAGCCTATGAGGAGCTTCGCGCCCTGGCGGAGCAGCTCGACGTGCCGGTCTATACGTCGTTCATGGGCAAGGGCGTTCTCCCGGCGGATCATCGGCTCAACCTCGGCGTCGCGGGGGTCTGGGGCGAATATCCCGCCACCGAAGCCGCGCGCAATGCGGACGTCATTCTCGCCATCGGCGCGCGCTTCAACGATCTTCACACCGGGTCGTGGATCAAGGGCTACGTCTACAACATCCCTCCGACGCGGCTCATCCAGGTCGACATCGACCCTGAGGAGATCGGCCGCAATTATCCGGTCGAGATGGGCTTGGTCGGCGACGCCAAAGCGTTCCTCGCCCAGGCCGCGCGCATTGCCCGCGCCAAGGGCGTGCGCCTCGGTTACGGCAGCGCCTGGCAGAGGGAGATCGACGGGTGGCGGGCCGACTGGCGCAATTTCTGCGAGCCCTTCGAGCGGTCGAGCGAGGTTCCCATCGAGCCGCGCCGGATGATGGCGGATATGAACAAGATTTCGCCTCCCGACACTGTGATGGTCGATGACGTCGGCAATTGCCAGGTATGGTCGGAGCAGTACTGGAAGCCGAAGATCCCAGGCACACATCTGACGGCGGGCGGCTTCGCGGCGATGGGCTTCGGCATCGCCGGCGTCCTCGGCGCGAGGCTCGCGCGTCCCAACTCGCCTTGCGTCACGCTTTGCGGCGACGGGGGCTTCACCATGATGCCGCATGTTGTCGCGACGGCTGTCGAGTACAATCTTCCCGCCGTCTGGGTCTTGCAGAACAACTACGCGATCGGCACCATCCGAGACTTGCAGCGCGCCTACCACGACGGCCGGGAAATCGGGACGAGCTTCGTCAACGAACAGACCGGCAAGCTATGGAATCCTGACTTCGTTAAGATGACCGAGGCGATGGGCGGCCGCGGCATCCGCGTCGAACACCCCGATCAGTTTGGCGACGCTTACCGCGAAGCGATCCGATCGAACGTGCCCACCGTGATCGAGGTCATGATCAATCGTGACACCGGCATCCCTATCACCGGGACCTGGCAGATGCCGCCGATCCCGGAAGTGCAGCCGACGTTCGGCAAACGCAAGGTGAGGTGACGCTCTGCTCCGAACAGGCGCCCGCGGCTAGTGTCCCGGATTCGAAGTTCGTTCGATTAACAGTGAACATCGACTGACATGGCGAACCCACCACCTCATCCTGAGGAGCGAGGCGAAGTCTCGCGTCTCGAAGGATGCTCCAGAAGGCAACGCCGGACCGGCGCGTGCTGGAGCGTCCTTCGAGGCCGCTTCGCGGCGCCTCAGGACGAGGGCGTTGGGATGAAATGCGCGGAACTTCAGAATCGGCGCGCTAGGTCGACCGGTTGCGCTGGTCGGCTGTGCGCCGGGTTGGCGTTTGCGACATGTCTCTCGCGCCGAGTTCCGTCCGCCGCCATGCGGCGGGCGAGGCGCCCACGACGCGTTTGAACTCGCGGCCGAAATGATACACGTCGCAGAACCCGCAGGCCTCCGCGATGCTGGCGATGGGCGCGTTCTCGCGAATCATGAGGGATTGCGCCGCGATTAGCCGCTCGCGGATGAGCCAGCGCCGCGGACTTTCCCGCAAGGTCTTCTGAAACAGCCGCCGGGTTTGCGAAGGACTCAATCCTCCGAGACGGGCGATCTCGGTTGCGCTCCACGAATGGCGGATATCGGCGCGCACCGCGGCGACGACGGCGCTGAGCGGATCCGACGCGTCTCGCGAGGCCGGGGCGGCGAGCGAGCGGGCCATCAAGAGGAAGAACTCGCTGACCAGCTGATTGAGATGAAAATCGAGGTTGCGGTCCCGCCGCCTCAACACCAGGAACAGCCGCTCGAACCACGCGACGAGGCCGGCTCTGTCGCTTGCCGCAACCCGCGGGACCCCTTCGCCGAACAGGCGCGTGCGCACGGCCGCAGGGTTCGGACCGTCGAAGCGGAACCAGAGAAGCGTCCAGGGATCGCGCGCGTCCGCGATATGCGCGTGAGGGGCTTCGTTGGCGATCCACACCACTTCGCCGGCCTGCACTTCGACTCGTCGGCTGCCCAGTTCAACCGCTCCGGACCCTGAAAGGCAGAACAGCACGTCCTGCCCGACCTGACTCGCTCGTCGCACCCCATAGGTCGCGCCCGCGGCGACCTTTCCCGCGCGCAGCACCGTGAAGGCGGTCTGGGGCCAGACGGCGTCGGGGACATAGTGCAGGTTCTCGGCGAAAACGGTCTCCAGGCCCATGCGCGTTTTATACAAAAGCGAGGGTCGGTCTGTCCATTGGCCGAGCGCCGGCGCGCGCCTATCGTCCCTTCACGCAAGCCCGACCGGGCTCGAAATGAAGACGACAAGAACGGCGAAGGGAGACCACGATGATCGCCATGACCAGGGAAGAGACCGCAGCCTACCTCCGCGACGGTTATATCCTTCGCTCAGGCCTTCTCAGCCGCGAGGAGGTTGGACGGTTCCGCGACACGGCGCGGGCGCAGCTCGAGCGGGAGAACCGCGAGGGCGCCGTCATGTCCAAGGGCGACAAGGACGGGAAGACGACGCTTCTCAAAATGTGGACCAAGGCCGAGGACGACCAATACGGTCTGCTCGCGCGCGACGAGCGGCTCGTCGATCTCGCGGAAGATGCGGTCGGCAAGCCGATCTACCTCTACAGCCACAAGATGACGATGAAGCAGCCCCAGGAGGGCGGCGCCTGGGAATGGCACCAGGATTTCGGCTATTGGTACAATTATGGCTGCCTCGCGCCGGAAATGATGAGCATCTACGTCGCGCTCGACAAGTCGACGAAGGAAAACGGCTGCCTTCAGCTTCTGAAGGGCTCGCACAAGCTCGGTCGCCTCAATCACATTCGTGAAAAAGACCAGACGAATGTCGAGCAGGAGCACCTTGAAGCGGCGCTGAAGCGCTTCAAGCATGAATACGCGGAAATGGAAGCGGGCGACGCGCTCGTCTTCGATGGCAATCTCTTGCATCGCTCCGACGCCAACCGTTCCGACACCTATCGCTGGGGCTACATCTGCTCCTACAATGCGGTCGAGAACGCGCCCTTCAAGCGCGTGCGCGAATATGGCAATTACGAGCCGCTGCAGAAGGTCCCCGCCGGCTCGTTCCTGAAGCGGAGCCTGGAGCCGGCTTGATCAAAGATGTCCCGGCAGCCGGTCGCCGCAAGATAGAGACGTCTCGAGGCGTCTGAAATCGGGAGTGAATGCGTATGGTCGATGTGGTTCGGAGCGGCGCGCGCGCTCCAACCCGTGGGTCGTTCAGCCTGTCGCAGCTCTTGTGGGCGCGCGAGGCGGGGGTCTTTTTGGCCCTCCTCGCTTTATGCCTGTTTCTCACTTTCGCGACCGGCGGCTTTCTCACCTCGCTGAACCTGCTCAACGTCGGGCGGCAGATTTCGCTGCTCGGGATCATGGCCGTCGGCATGACCTTCGTCCTGATTGCGGGCGAGGTCGATCTCTCGGTCGGCTCGACCTACGCGTTTTGCGGCCTCGCCAGCGGCATGCTGATCTGCGCCGGCTGGCCGCTGTTCGCGGCGGTCGGCCTTGGCGTGGTCGCGGGCTGCGTCATCGGGCTCATCAACGGCCTGCTTTCGACCTATGGCCGTCTGCCCTCGCTGATCGCGACGCTTGGCATGCTGAGCATGGTGCGCGGCGCGGCGCTGATCCTGACCAACGGCGCGCCTGTCACAGTCAATGTCCGCAACGGCGCGTCCGAGAGCGTGCTCAACGCCTTCGAGTTCATGGGGCAGGGCTATCTCTTCGGCGTCGTTCCGATGCAGCTCGTCTTCTTCGTCATCGTTGCGGCGATCGCGTGGTTCATCCTGTCGATGACGAACTTCGGCTTTCGCATTTTCGCTGTCGGCGGCAGCGCCAAGGCGGCGCGCGTTTCAGGCATTCATGTCAACGCGGTGAAGATCTGGGCCTTCGTCCTGATGGGCGCGCTCGCCGCGTTCGCGGGCATTCTGAGCCTCGCCTTTCTGCCGAGCGGGCAGGCGGGCCGGACTGGCCTCGGTCTCGAGCTCGACGTCATCGCCGCGACCATCGTCGGCGGCGCGTCGCTGTCGGGCGGCGAGGGAACGATCCTGGGCACGATCCTCGGCGTGCTCATCATCGGCGTGATGCGCAACGGGCTCGTGCTCATGGGCGTCTCGCCCTTCGTTCAGGAATTCATGATCGGCCTCGTCATCGTGATCGCGGTCGGCATCGACAAGTGGTCTACGCGCCGGACGGCGTGAGGCGTTGGTTTCAAACTAAGAAGTGGGAGGAAAAAATATGAAGATTGCAGCTCTTATGGTCGTGGCGGCGGCGCTTCTGCCGCTTTCGGCGAAAGCGGACGGGCCGGTGAAAGTCAGCGACTTTCCGCTCGCCGACCGGATCAAGGAGAAGGTCGCCTCGGGCAAGCCGCTCGACATCTATGTGTCCTATCACGACGTCTCGAACGAGTTCGCGCCCGCGATCAAGGCGGGCGTCGTGAAGGGCGCGGCCGACGACAAGGTGAACGCGCAATTCATCGGGCCGGTCGGCTCCGACGCCAACGCGCAGATCAACGAGATCGAGACGCTCATGGGCAAGATGGACGGCCTCGCGATCTCGTCGGTTTCGAGCGACGCGCTGGGGCCGGTGATCGACCGCGTTCTCAAGGCGGGCATTCCGGTCGTCACCTACAACACCGACAATCCGAACAGCAAACGCCTCGCCTTCGCGGGCCAGGACCTCGTCCAGTCCGGACGCGAAGCCGGCAAGCTCATGGGCAAGGTGCTCGACGGCAAAGGCAAGGTGATGATCACGACGATCGACGCCGCCGCCCAGTGGTCGCTGGACCGTGAGAAGGGCGTGCGCGAGGCGCTTGAAAACCTTCCCCGGCATCGAGGTGGTGAAGACGCTGAACACCGGCAGCGATCCGCAAAAGATTTATTCCGAGATCGAGAACGCCATGCTTGCCGACCCGAGCGTGACCGGGATCCTTTCGCTGGAATGCTGCTCGACGCCGGCCGCAGGCACGTGGGTCCAGCGCAACAAGAAGACGGGCGTGATCAAGATCGTCGGTTTCGATCTCCTCGATCAGACGGTGCAGCTCGTCCAGAGCGGCGACGTCCAGGCGACGATCGATCAGGCCCCCGAGAAACAGGGTTTTGAGGCCGTGGACCTTCTCGTGCAGTTCCTGAACGGCAAGCCGATCGAGAGCGTCGATACGGGCGTTGGCATCTACACGAAGGACAATATCGACAAGGTCGCCAAGAAGTAGGGCGTCCGCCAAGACCGGCCGCAAGTGACGTCCAGTCCGCATATCGTCGAGATCGCCGGGGTGACCAAAAGGTTCCCTGGCGTTCTTGCGCTCGATCACATCCACGTGGGCTTTCGGGCCGGCGAAGTTCACGCCGTCGTTGGCGAGAACGGCGCCGGCAAGTCCACGCTCATGCATATCCTCGCGGGCGATCTTCAGCCGAACGAAGGCGAGATCCTTGTCGACGGCAAGGCGACGCATTTTGCTTCGCCGCTCGACAGTCGCGCCGCGGGCATCGTCGTCGTCTATCAGGAGCTCGCCCTCTGCCCGACGATGACGATTGCCGAGAATGTCGTCATGTCGGACATGGCGCGCCGGCCCGTCGCCTCGCTCGTGCCTCGCGCGATGATGCGCGCGGAGGCTCGCGCCGCGCTCGGACGTCTTGGCATGGACTCGCTCGATCCGGACACGCGCGTGAGCCGGCTCTCGGTCGCCGAGATGCAGCTCGTCGAAATCGCGCGCGCCGTCCGCCAGCGCGCCCGCGTGCTTGTTCTCGATGAGCCCAATTCCGCTTTGTCGCGTCGCGAGAGCGAGCGCCTGTTCGACGTCGTGCGCCAGTTGCGCGCCGAAGGCGTGACGGTCATCTATGTTTCTCACCACCTGCGCGAGGTGCTCGACCTCGCCGATCGCGTCACGATCATGCGCGACGGCCGCACGATCGAGACGCTGGACAACGAGGACCTGTCCGAGCAGCGCTTGATCCATTCGATGGTCGGGCGGGACCTCGGAGACGTGCCGCCCTGGCGCATGAATCCGGCCGCGCGTTCGGAAGGCAATCCTGTGGTTCTGTCGGTGACGGACCTCAAGGCGCCGGGGCTTGACGGCGTCAGCTTCGAGGTCCGCGCAGGCGAGATTCTTGGCGTCGGCGGCCTGCCGGACTCGGGCAAGGACGCGCTTGGCGAGGCGCTGTTTGGCCTTTGCCCGCGCGAGGGCCGGGTTGCGATCAACGGCGCGGAGACGCCCGCCGACGCGCTCGCCTCCATCCGCTGCGGCATGGCCTTCGTGCCCGCCGACCGGCGCGGGGCGGGCGGCCTTCTCGCCATGACGGTCGCCGACAATGTCGTATCGGCGTCGCTCAAGCGCTTCTCCGTCGCCGGCGTGCTCCAGCGCGCCGCCATCCGCCGGGAGGCGCGCGCGCAAGTTGCGCGGCTCGACGCGCGAATCGCGCGCCTTGGGCAGAAGCTTGGCACCCTTTCGGGCGGCAATCAGCAGAAGATCATTCTCGGCCGCAGCCTCGTCACGCATCCGCGCGTGCTCATCCTGCACGAGCCGACGCGCGGCATCGATGTCGGCGCCAAGGCCGAGATCTACGGGATACTTCGCGGGATCGCGAGCGAAGGGGTCGCGATCGTCTTGATCTCCTCGGAGGTCCCGGAGCTCCTCATGAACGCCGAGCGCGTTCTTGTCTTGCGACGCGGCCGGATTTCGGGCGAGCTGCGCGGGGAAGCCATGACCGAGGCTGAGATCCTCGGCCGCGCAATGGCGTCATAGCTCTCGGGGTTGGCATGGGGCCTGAAATCACCATCGTCGGAAGCTTCGCCGTCGGCCTGACGATGCGCGCGCCGAAATTGCCGATTTTCGGCGAGACGATGCTCGGCTCCGACTTCGACATGGGGCCGGGCGGCAAGGGATCAAACCAGGCGGTCGGGACGGCGAGGCTTGGCGCGCATTCGGCGCTCGTGGCGATGATCGGGACCGACAAGCTTGCGGGCATCGCGACCGACCTCTACGCCGCTGAGGCGGTCGACACGACCCATCTCACTGTGCGCCACGAGCGCGCGACCGGCGTCGGCTTCATCATCCTCAACGAGAAGGGCGAGAATTTCATCATTCTCGACATGGGCGCGAACGAGCTTATGGACGCCGCCGCCGTGGACGCGGCCGAGAGCAGAATCGCCGAGAGCTCGGTCGTCATGGCGGTGCTGGAAGTTCCGGTCGCAGCGGCGTCGCGCGCGATGGAGCTTGGCCGCAAGCATGGCGCGCGAACGATTCTCAATCCCGCTCCGGCTCGGGCGCTGCCCCCGGAGATCTTCGCCAACGTCGACTACCTGACGCCGAACGAGAGCGAGCTGCGCATTCTCTTAGGCCTCCCGGCCCACGATCCGAGCTCGTCGCGCGAGCTCGCGGCGGAGCTGCGCAAGCGCGGGGTTCGCACCGTCGTCGTCACGCTCGGGCGCACGGGCGCGCTGATCCTCGCCGACGACCTCGACGTGATGGTGCCGGCTGTGCCCGTCGATGTCGTCGACACGACCGGCGCGGGCGATGCGTTCAATTCGGGATTCGCTGTTGCGCTGGCCGAAGGGCGGAGCGTCGTGGACGCCGTGAAATACGGCGTGGTCTGCGGCGCCATCGCCTGCACGAAGCTCGGCGTTGTCCCAAGCCTTCCCGACCGCGCCCGCGCCGACGCACTCTATGCCGAAGCTCAGAACTCCATCTGGAGAAAGCCAACGTGAATCGCAACAGACTGCTCAACGCCGAACTTTCGCACGCCATCGCCTCCATGGGTCATGGCGATCTCATGATCGTCTGCGACGCGGGTTTTCCGATTCCGTCGTCAGCCTGGCGCATCGATCTCGCCATCACGCCCGACGTGCCGGATCTCGCCACGGTTCTGACGCCGATTTCCGAGGCCCTGATCGTGGAGCGCCTTTCCTATGCGGACACTTTGCCCGAGTACAACGCGCCGCTGCTCGCGACGATCAAGCGGCTCTTCGGCGACGCTGAACTTCGCGCCGGTGAAGCACGAGGCGATCCTCGGCGAGATGGCGGCGAAGGCCAAGGTGATCGTGCGCACCGGCGCGTTCGATCCTTGGGGGAATATCTTGCTCTATTCGGGCGTGGACGTGCCGGCCTGGTTCTCAAAACCCGGCGTCAAGGCCCCGGATTACTACGCCAAGAAGCTCAAGAAGGGCTGATGCCGCGCATCTTCGATTTCGGTGGTCGCGATGTCGAGCGCGCCCAAACCGTCGCAGGTCTTCGCGCGCTGAGAAGCGCTAGCAGACAAGCGGCTCAGGTGACGGCCGAGACGGCGGACGAGGCGGCGGCAGCCGAAGCGGCCGGTGTTGAAATGGTCGTCTGCCGCGCCGCCAACGTCGGGCGCGTGCGCGAGGGCTCGCAGCGCGTTTTCGTCACCGCGGCGCTCGGCTTCGCCGAGGCTGTGACCGCCGACGAGATTCTGCGCACCGCCTTCGCGGCGATCACCGGGGGCGCCGATGCGGTGCTGACCAGCCGCGGCAGCGAAACGGTGCGAGCTCTCGCGCACGAGCAGATCCCGGTCGTCGGTCATCTCGGCTTCGTGCCGCGCAAGTCCACCTGGGTCGGCGGCGTGCGGGCCGTGGGCAAGAGCGCGACGGAGGCGCTTGAGCTCTGGGATCGGTTCCAGCGTCTCGAAGATGCTGGCGCCTTCGCGGCCGAATGCGAACTGATCGCCGCGCCCGTCATGGCGGAGATCCATCGTCGCACGTCGCTTGTCACCATATCGCTCGGCTCCGGCCCGGACGCGGATGTGGTGTTTCTCTTCACCTCCGACATCTGCGGCGAATCGAGCCGCCCGCCCCGCCATGCGCGCAGCTGGGGCAATCTGGCAGCCAAGCATCAGGCCGTGCGTGACGAGCGTGTGCAGGCGCTCACGCGCTTTCGCGCGGAGGTGGACGCAAAATCGTTTCCTGCGAGCGCCGAATGCGCGGGCGCTCCGCTTGCTGAAGTCGAGGCGTTCCGCGCCAGATTGGCCGCCGACGATTGAACGACGACCTCCAGGATCAGCGAACAAAATCCGAGCACTTCTGGATGTCGTTCGCCCCGCCCCAGGGTCCGATCGGAACGCTTGATGTGGAATTCTTCGGCGAGCCTTCGACGAGCTTGTCGCTGTAAGTCATGTAGACCAATATATTCCGTTTTGTATCGCACCCGCGGACGATCTGCATTTTCTTGAAGAAGAGCGATCGGCTCTCGCTGAACACCACGTCGCCTTGCGAGAACTTGTCCTTGAACTTGATCGGGCCGTACTGGCGACAGGCGAGAGAAATGTCGGACGTCTGTTCGGCGAGGCCCAAAGCGCCGGAGATGCCTCCTTTTTCCGGAATGGTATAATGGCAGGCGATCCCGTCAACGAGCGGGTCATCGATGCCGTACACGGCAAGCTTGTCGTTCGGCGTCAACAATTTGAACGTCGTCGACTTGCGGAAGATGAGATCGGGATCCTGCGAAGCGGCATGCGCCGGCGACAGAACCACGAAAGCGGCAAGAAGGACGGCCGTGCGCAATGTCGCCAGCATAAGCTTGTTCTCTGTTCGTTTGGAAAGGGCGAGACAATAGGAGCCTTCTGTCCTCCCGCCAATGGCGCGACGTCCCGGCGCGGCCCAACGCTGTTCTGTTGCGCCGATGACCATTGTGTGCCAATCTGACGGGCACGGCTGACTTGCGCATTTTTTGTGCGCACGGCCGCTTGGTACTGACGACGCGAAATCTATTCGTCTAGGTTATTTTTGAGATAGTCTAAAATTTATGACGAAGGGTATTTCGGGCCGCCACCTTGGGACGCTCACAATATTGATTTGAAGGGATACCATTATGACAAAGCATTCTGATCTTCCGGCACCACATCGCGTGGTCGATCCGCTTAGCTTGGTGACGCATCGGACCCAGGCTCGGTTCGGGTGGACGCCTGACCTGCCCGATCATCGCGATCAAGTCTATTCAGCGCCGGCGCCGTCAGCCCACGGCCTCCCGGCATCGGTCGACCTGCGCCCGCACTGCCCGCCGGTCTATGATCAGGGCCAACTTGGCAGCTGCACGGCGAATGCGATCGCGGGCTTGCTCGAATTCGACCGCAAGAAACAAAGTCTGTCCGATTTTGTTCCGTCACGCCTGTTCATTTACTACAATGAGCGCGTGATGGAGGGCACGGTGGCCGAGGACGCGGGCGCGCAGATCCGCGACGGGATCAAGTCGGTCGCCAAGATCGGGGCGCCGCCCGAGAAAGACTGGCCCTACGACATTTCCAAGTTCACGAAGAAGCCGGCGGCCAAGGCTTATTCGGACGCTAAGCTTGACCGCGCGATCCATTACAAACGGCTCGTGCCGACGCTGGCGCAGCAGCAGGGCTGCCTTGCCTCGGGCTTCGGATATGTGTTCGGTTTCACGGTCTATGAGAGCTTCGAATCGCAAACGGTCGCCCAAACCGGCGTCATGCCGATGCCGAAGCCGAACGAAAAGAAGCTGGGCGGTCACGCCGTCATGGCGGTCGGCTACGACACCGCGAGCCGGATGATGATCGTGCGCAATTCATGGGGACCGGGCTGGGGCAAGGCCGGCTACTTCATGATGCCGTTCGAATTCATCACGAGCCCGAACTGTTCGGATTTCTGGACGATCAGCTCCGTCGGGTGATCGGGCGGCAAGACCGACCTTGGCGGGCCGCGGCGAAAAACGCCGAGGCCCGCCAAAATCCTGTCGTAGGGAACGAGAGACCGGTCCGACCGTTGTGATCGACAGCGCCGCGCGTTTCAGAGGGGCCAAGCTCGGACCTCGCTCGCTTGTCGCTTGCGCACTGGCGATGGTTTTATCGATCGGCGGGGCTGGTGGCGTAGCATCGGCAACGGAGGCGAGCGTGACGTCGGTTTTGACCGCGGCCGACAACGGCAAGAGGATCGCGCTCAAGGTCGGCGCCGAAGCGACGCTTCGTCTGCCGGAGAACCCGTCGACAGGCTATCGCTGGGCGGTCGACGCGGCGGATTCGCATCTCGTCGACGTCTCGCAGTCGGAATACGCGCCGGCGTCGAATGCCCCTGGGGCAGGAGGTCAGGCGCAATGGACGCTCAAAGCCAAAGCTCCCGGCTCGACGACCGTCAGGCTCAAGCGCTGGCGCCCGTGGGAGGGCGACAGGTCGGTGGTCGAACGCTACGATGTCACGATTGACGTCTCGTCGTAGGCGGCTGAGCCTCCGTTTGGGGTCCCAAAAAACAAGGCCGGCGCGTCGCCCCCGCGGCGCTAGCGCGGCAAACAGTTCAATCGTTCCGCGCCCTCGCGCGCCTTTGCTTCCAGGCTGCCGGCGAGCCGGCGCTGAAGCGGCGTGGGTCGCGCGGGATTGCGCAGAATCGGATTGGGCAGCGCGGTCGCCAGCAGCGCCGCCTCGCGCGGATTGAGCTGACTTGCGCTCTTGTGGAAATAGTGTTGCGCCGCGGCTTCGATCCCGTAGATCCCGTCGCCCCATTCGGCGATGTTGAGATAAATCTCGAGCGTGCGCGCCTTCGACCAGGCCTCGCCCATGACGAGCGCCATGCCGATCTCGATGCCTTTGCGGATCGTGGAGCGGCCTGGCCACAAAAACAGGTTCTTCGCGGTCTGCATGGTGATGGTCGACGCGCCTCGGCTCGGCCCGTGTTTGCCAGCGCCGCTCAGAACCTCGCGGAGCGAGCCCCAGTCGACGCCATCATTGTCGCAGAAGCTCGCGTCTTCCGAGGCGACCACCGAGGCGAGGGCGACCGGCGCGATGGTCTTCAGCGGCGCGTAAATGCGCTGATAGCTCTTGCCCTCGACCATGCGCGCAAGCATGAGCGTCGAGACCGGCCGGACGAATGTATAGAGACCAACGAGGACAATGAAGAGCGCGAAAAGCGCTAGCGCCGCCCAGACGACGCCAAGCGCCAAAAGACGAAGTGGGGATCGCCGCCGCGCCACGCGGAAGCCTTGGCGCAAGTCGCCGCATCCGGCAAGCGAGGACTGCTCACCCTCTCAAGACCGGCAACGATCTCGTTGCCGAGGTCGCGCCGCGTGGACGGTCCGCCGCGACAAGCCGCGACTCAGGTCATTTTTCCGGAACCCCGGCTTTGCGCAGCCCCTCGAGAATGCGCTCGCGCTGCTTGAGGTAGGTTGGGTTGTCGCTCTCCGCCATGGTCAGAAATCGGGCGATCGAGTAATTCGGCGCAAGCGCCCGCCCAGCCTTAACTTCGGCTTGCGCCTCATCGATGACGGCCGAGATTCGCGAGCGCGGCGGCCATGTAGAAATGGTTCAGAGGATAATTCCGGCTGGCGTCGACCGAGCGGCGAAAGAGCGCGACCGCTTCCTCGTCGGCTCCGAGGTGGAACTTGGCGAGGCCCCGGACGTGGGTCCACATGAAGGCGACCGCGTCATTAGGCGATAGCCGAAACGCCTGGTCGACGTGAGCCTCGGCCTCTTCGGCGCGGCCCATGGTGATTTTCGCTTGTCCGATCCACGCATGCGCCGCGCCAAGGTTCCTGTTGAGCGACAACGCCTGCTCCAATTCGCCGATCGCACGCGAAGCGCGATTGGTTTGGATCTGGACGAAGCCCAGCCACATATGCGCCCAATAGTTACGCGGCGCGATCGAGATGCCCTTGATCAGCAGCTTTTCCGCGTCAGCCAGGCGCTCCGCCCGATGCTCGGTGGTGTAGATCGCGCCGACCAGCACGTCGGCGCGCGCCGCGCCGACAAGGGCGTCGATGTTGGTCGGATCGAGCGCCACGGCGCGCTCGAAATAGCCGCGAGCGCGCTCGATGTTGTCGGGCCCACCCTTGCTGAACCACTGAACGCCTTGGAAATAGAGGTCGACGGAATCGGGGTCGGTCACCGTCTCGGCGCGCTTTGCCTCGGCGGCGAGCAGTTCCGGACGCAGCTGATTGGCGAGTTGGGAGACAATCTCGTCCTGCATGTCGAACAAGTCACCCATCGGCTTGTCGAACCGGTCGGCCCACAAGTGGTTGCCGGTGATGGCGTCGATGAGCTGGACATTGATGCGCATCCGGCTGCCGCCGCGCTGAATGCTTCCCTCAAGAACGTAGCGCACGTTGAGATCGCGGCCGATCTGCTTGGCGTCGACCGATTTACCTTTGTACGTGGAGGCGGTGTTGCGAGAGACCACAACCGCATTGTTGAGGCGCGAGAGGTCGGTCGTCAGGCTCTCGGTCACGCCGTCGACAAACATCTCGTGCTCGAGATCCACGCCAAGACTGGTGAATGGCAGCACCACGATCGACAAGCGCGGCGGCGCCGGCTTCTCGACGGGGGCTGGGCTTGGCGCGGGGCTGGCTTGGGCCGCGGCGCCAACCTCGAGCGAATAGACCCGGATCGGCTCGACGATATTCTTGAGTTCAGTTTGGCCAAGGTCGCTGACCATGAGATCGAGACGCCCCTTGACCTGCCGATAGGCGTCCTCCGACAGGCAGATCGCTCCGGGCTTCGCGATTCCTTCGAGACGCGCGGCGATATTGACGCCGTCGCCCATCAGGTCGCCATCGCTCTCTTCGACCACGTCGCCGAGATGAATGCCGACCCGGAACTCAATGCGGCGCTCGGGCGGCAGGCCGGCGTTGCGCTCCAGGAGTCCATGCTGCAGCTCGATCGCGCAGCGTACTGCGTCGACCACGCTGCGAAATTCGACGATGAAGCCGTCGCCCGTGCCCTTGACCACACGTCCGCGATGGACGGAGATCGTCGGCTCGATCAGGTCGCTCCTCAGCGTGCGCAAACGCGCCAAGATCCGATCCTCGTCGGCGCCCGCCAGCCGCGAGTAGCCGACGATATCCGTCACGAGAATTGCCGCCAGCTTGCGCGATTCAGTCATTCCTGGCCCTCCGCGAGTGACGACGCCTATATAGGGTCGCAGCCGCGACTATCCAGGATTTGCGCGTTCGAGGCGTCCGCGCGTTAGGATGGTTAGCGTCGACGTTGCGCTGCGCGGGCGTCCATCGACGCCCGATCGGCCGGTCTCTACCTGCGCGACGACCAGCCAAAATACCGCAATCGAACCTCAGCCAAGAAGGCGCCCTGATGACCGCTTCTCGCCTCGTCATTCCCGATCTTGCCGGCAAAACTGTTCTCATCACCGGCGGCTCGACCGGCATCGGCGCGGCGGTGGCCAGAGGCTTCGCCGAGCAGGGGGCGCGTGTCGCCATCGGTTATCATTCGAGCGCGGACAAGGCTCACGCGCTTGTGAGCGAGATCAAGGCCGCGGGCGGCGAGGCGCTCGCGGTCAAGGGCGATGTCGCCGACCCAAAAGCATGCGCGCAAATTGTCGCCGAAACGACGAGCCGATTCGGCGGCCTCGACGGTCTCATCAACAATGCCGGCCTCATGCTCGGGCGGGTGCACTCGCTCGAGGCGAGCGACGAGCATGTGCAGGCGGTGATCGATCTCAACGCGCGTTCAATTATCTGGGTGACACGCGCCGCCACGCCCTGGCTCGAGCGTCAGGGCGGCTTCGTCATCAATACGACCTCAATTGCGGCGCGAAACGGCGGCGCCGGCGGCGCAATTATCTACGCCGCCGCAAAAGGCTTTGTCTCGACGATTACCAAAGGCCACGCCAAGGAGCTGATCGGCAAAAAGATCCGCGTCAACGCCGTGTCGCCCGGCGTGATCATGACGCCGTTTCATGAGCGCTATACGGACGCGGACGCCTTGGAGGCCATTCGCAAGACGATTCCGATCGCTCGCCTCGGAACCGCCGAAGAATGCGTCGGCGCTTACCTGTTCCTCGCCTCGGAGGCGCTCAGCGCCTATGTCGTTGGGCAGATTATCGAGGTCAACGGCGGCCAGCTTATGCCGTGAGGCGCTGACGTCGGCGCTCCGCGGCTCCTCGTCAAGGAGCCGCGGAGTCGAGACGAGCTAGTGCCGATATTGCTGGATGCGGGTCGTCCGAAGTCCAGCCAAGCCATGCTGATCGATCGAGACTTGCCAGCTCAAAAGTTCGTCGACCGTCAGCGTGTAGCGCGAGCAGGCGTCTTCCAGCGACAGCAAACCGCCGCGAACGGCGGCGACCACTTCCGCCTTGCGGCGAATGACCCAGCGGCGCGTGCTGGGCGGCGGCAGATCGGCGATTGTCAGGGGACTACCGTCCGGACCGATCACGTATTTTACTCTCGGCCGCAGCGTTTCACTCATTGGACTCTCACTCAGACGCATGTCACACAACCTCAGCGACAATAGGCGAAGCGATTTAAGATTTGCCTAAGCCACCGCTACAAAAATATACCGATACCTAACCAGAATTGTGTGGTGATCTGCGTATGGGCGGGGCCAACGCCCGCTCGCCCGAGTCGATAATCCTTGAAGGGTCCTATGCCGCCAACTTTCAACCCTGTTTTGCGTTTAGCGGTTTCCAAATCCACGATGATGTTTCTGGAGCGGCGGCGAATGCGACTAAGGGTCTGGAAGAGCGTATTGTTTTCGATCGTCGCGGCCGCGACGATCGGCGTTGCGTCGGCGCGCGCGGCGGATTGCGGAGACAGCGCGGCCGGCTTCAACGAATGGCTCACGTCATTCAAGCAAGTCGCGATGAGCAACGGCATCTCCCAGCAGGTGGTCGATTCGGCCCTGAACGGGGTTGTGTTCGATCCTTCCGTCGCAGCGCACGATCGCGGCCAGAACTTTGGCTCGAACTTTGCCGCCTTCTCCGCGCGCCACGTCACGCCTGCCCGGATAAAGAAGGGCAAGATGATGATGCTTGCCTATGCCGAGCCGTTGCAGAGAATCGAACAGCGTTATGGCGTGCCCGGGCCGGTCGTCGTGGCGATCTGGGGCCTCGAAACCGACTTCGGCGCCGGTTTGGGCGGCTATTCCACGTTCAGCGCGCTGGCGACGCTCGCCTACGATTGCCGCCGGGCGCAAATCTATCGCGCCGAACTCATCGACGCGCTCATGCTTGTCCAGCGCGGTCTTTTGCGCCCATCACAGCGGGGCGCGTGGGCGGGCGAGATCGGCCAGACCCAGTTCATGCCGTCGGCCTATCTGAAATACGCGGTCAACGCCCACGGGGCGAGGCGGCGGCGATCTCATTTCCAGTCCCGCCGACGCGCTGGCGTCGACCGCGAATTTCCTGCGCTCGAAGGGCTGGAGCCCGGGCGCGGGTTGGGATGAAGGCCAGCCGAACTTCAACGCCTTGCTCCAATGGAACTCGGCCCCGGTCTACGCCAAGACGCTCGGCTCTGTTCGCGGACAAGCTCGCGGAGAAGTAAATAGCCGGCGCCGTCAGCCCGCTCCTAGTCGGGCTTGAACACATTCTAATCTGCGGCGGCGACCCGGTCTCGCTATGGCGGGGGCGGCTGGATTTGGGCTATGGCCTTGCCGGATCGGGCGAGACAGCCCGAGATAAACCAGTGGTCCGGCGTTTCGCCGGCAAAAGCTCGAGATGCTTGCGCCATCGCTCGCGCCGCCTTTGGACGGCGCACTGAACAGTTTAGGGCTCGAAAAGCCGCCCGCCGAAACCCGCGTCGTCGTCGCGATGTCGGGCGGGGTCGACTCGTCCGTCACGGCGGCGTTGCTCGCCGCCGAAGGCTACGACGTCGTCGGCGTCACGATGCAGCTCTACGACCACGGCGAAGCGACGCACCGCAAAGGCGCGTGCTGCGCGGGACAGGATATCCACGATGCGCGCGACATCGCGGCGCGGCTCGGCGTTCCCCATTATGTGCTCGATTACGAGGAGCGCTTTCGCGAGAAGGTCATCGAGCCATTCGCCCGATCCTATGTCGCGGGCGAAACCCCGGTTCCGTGCATCGCCTGCAATCAGCACATGAAATTCGCTGATCTGTTCGACGCCGCCAACGATCTCGGCGCCGATCTCCTGGCCACCGGCCACTATGTCGTCAGCCGCGACGATGGGCGCGGCGGACGAGCTTTGTACCGGGCCGCCGACCCTGACCGCGACCAAAGCTATTTCCTGTTCGCCACCACGCGCGCGCAACTCGCGCGGCTGCGGTTCCCGCTGGGAGGCATGCCGAAGGCGCGCGTGCGCGAACTGGCGCGCGAATTTGGCTTGGTGAATGCCGAGAAGGCCGACAGCCAGGACATCTGCTTCGTGCCGTCTGGTCATTACACCGAGATGATCGAGCGCTTGATTCCGGGCGCTTCCGTCCCCGGCGAGATTGTTCATGCAGACGGTCGCGTTCTCGGACGGCACGGCGGCGTGGTTCACTTTACCATTGGCCAGCGGCGCGGCATCGGCGTCGCGGCGGCCGAGCCGCTCTATGTGGTGGGACTCGACGCGCCCAATGCGCGCGTCATCGTCGGCCCGCGCGCTTCTCTTGCGGTGGCGCGGCTTCGGTTGCGTGATGTCAATTGGATCGGTCCGGGCGCAATCACCGCCTTGCCGTCGCACGGATTGCCGATTGCCGCGCGGGTTCGCTCGACGCGTCCGCCGGCTCCCGCCCTGCTCATGCCCACGGGCGAGATCGAGTTCGTTGAGCCCGAAAGCGGCGTCTCGCCCGGTCAAGCCTGTGTTTTCTACGATTCCGTCGACCCGGGCGCGCGGGTGCTCGGCGGCGGGTTCATCGTCGCCGCCTGACGATGGAGAACGGGAAGCATGGCTGCGTTCGATGACGATCCCGTATTCGCGCCGAAGCCGAAAGCCCCCGTCGCTCACGAGATAGGTCAGAACATCGACGACTTGTCGGCGCCTGAGCTTTCGGAGCGCATCGCTCTGTTGCGCTCGGAGATCGACCGCCTCGAGAAGGCGATCGAGGCGCGTCAAGCGACGCGCGCGGCCGCCGCCTCGGTCTTCAAGATTTGAGCCGTCGCGATCTCGTTAGGCTGCGTTAAGAAGCCCTTAATCCTTATTGTTTATGAATCTCATAGCCCAACAGCAGTCTGAATGGGCGCCTTCTCCTTAGTGAATTCCTCCCATATCCCCACCTTGAAAGCCGCCGTCAGGCGGCTTTTTTTATCCGCCTGCGGAGCCGTGGACTTCCCGGTTAACCTTGCTCAATGGTAAATGAGCCGAAGGCGCTGCGCGGGCGCTATGGTCGCCCGCGGCTCCAAAAGGCGCGGCGGCTGTGTACGCAGCCTCGCCTCGGTGGGACGGGAGTGAGGGCGTATGGGTCATCAGTACGAAGGACCGAAGCGCAGTTTTGCTGCGACCTCGCAGCCTTCGAACGCGATTCCGTTCATTCATCGTCTTGCCTCGTCCAGCGCATTCAAAGACCTCTTTCGAGAAGGAATGACGCTCGTCGAAGAGGCTGCGGCTTACCTCGACGGTCCGGGGCGAGCGGAATCGAGCGCTCTTCCTCGCCCGACCGCTCTCGCCTATTCGACCGAAAGCATGCGCTTGACCACCCGTCTGATGCAGGTCGCCTCCTGGCTTTTGCTCCAGCGTGCGGTCAATGAAGGCGAACTGACCTCAAGCGAAGCCCGAGCCGAACGCGTGCGCGTCAAGCTTTCCCGCGAGGAGTACGGCTACAGGCCCGAGATCTTGGAACAATTGCCGCCCACCCTGCGCAGTCTCAGTCAGCGCTCGATGCGCATTCAGGAGCGGGTGATGCATCTTGATCAAAGCCTGGTGGTCGCGCATTCGCGTGAGCCGGTCAAAGCGCAATCCGCGGTCGCCTCGCAGGTCGAGCGCCTTCGCGCCGCGTTCTCCCCATAGCCGGCCGAGAGCCTTTCGCTCGGCCCGGGTTCCGATAGGCGGCATTCGGGCGACGATCCATTTCTAAAGCTTGCCTCGACCGCGATTTGGCCGCAATGGTCGGTGACATCTCCGTCCCCGCTCCGCTTTGCCGCTCATGCCGTTGACCCATCAGAACTCGCCCCGCTGCTCGCTCTATCTCGTCACTCCCCTTCTGTCGGCCGCTGACGCCGACGCCTTTGGCAAGATTTTCGCCGAGGCGCTCGAGGCCGCGCCGATCGCTTGCGCGCTCGTCCGTTTCGCGCCCGGTTCCGAGGCCCATGCGAAGGCGATCGTGGCGCCCCTCCTTCGTCCCGCCAGGGACGCCGACTGTGCGCTCTTGATTGAGAAGGACGCCCGGTTGGCGGCCCGACTTGGCGCAGACGGCGTCCATGTCGCGGGCGTCGGGGAGGATCTTGTCGAGGCGATCGAGAGCCTGAAACCGGAACGGATCGTCGGCGCGGGATCGCTTGCGCACGCGCGACGAGGCGATGACTGCAGGCGAAATGGGAGCGGACTACGTGATGTTCGGGGAGCCGCACGGAGGCGCGCAAACGAGGGGCCTGGCGTCGCTGGTGTCGCTCACCGAACGGGTCGTCTGGTGGGCCGAGATCTTCGAGACGCCGTGCGTCGCCTATGCCGACACGATCGCGGCGGCTGGGGCGCTGGCTGAGGCCGGCGCCGATTTCGTTGCGCTCGGCGACGCCATCTGGGGCAGTTCTTCGCCAGCGGCGGCCGTGCGCGAGGCCCACGGGCTGGTCGCTAGCGTGGGTGTCGCAACGCCATGAAGCGGATTGCGCTCGTCCTGGGATTGACGCTGAGCTTAGCCGGCGTCGCCTTCGGCCCAAACGCCAGCCCTCGGCGTCACCTCGCCGCTTGCGAGTCCTTCAACCCTCGCTGCCCCTCCCACCACCGCGCCGCCTCCCTTGCCGCCGCGAGCGGATGGAGTGCCGGCGGATATGGCCTTCGGCGCCTATCAGCGCGGCAATTTCCTTTACGCCCTCCTGGAGGCTGAACGCCGCCTTGACGCCAATCCCAAGGATACGGCGGCGATGACGCTGATCGGCGAGATCTATCGCGATGGCGCTGCGGTCGCCCGCAGCAATCAAGAGGCTTCGCGCTGGTACCGCCTCGCCAGCAATCTCGGCGATCCCCAGGCGGCATACGAACTCGGAGCGCTGCTGGTTCAAGGCGAAAATGGCGTGGCGAAAGATCCGGCCGCCGCCAAGGTGCAGTTCGAGCGCGCCGCGGCCAAGAATCATCCTGGCGCGCTCTACAATCTGGGAGTGATGGCGCTCCAGGGCTTGGACGGCAAGACGCCGGATTATAATCAGGCGGCGCAATATTTCCTGCGCGCTGCGAACGCAGGCGACGACGACGCGGCCTATTCATACGGCGTGATGCTGCGCGACGGCAAAGGGGCGCCGCAAAATATCGGTGAGGCGGCTCACTGGCTCAAGCGCGCGTCCGACGACGGCATCGTCGCCGGCCAGGTCGAATACGCGATCATGCTGTTCAACGGCGAGGGCGTGAAGAAGGACGAGGCCGAGGCGGCGAAGATCCTCCTCACCGCCGCGTCCCGCGGCAACCCGATCGCGCAGAACCGAGTCGCTCATCTCTATGTCGACCGGCGAAGCGCTCCCCAAAGACATGGCCAAGGCGGCCGCCTGGAACAGTTTCGCCAAGGCGGCCGGACTTAAAGACGACGGCCTCGATGTCGCCACGGCCAATCTGACGCACGACGAGCGGCGCCGCTTCACCAAGATGGTCCACGAACTCGCCGGCTTTTGACGCTAAAGCCGACGCCGGCGGCGGTCGTTTCTGACGTCCTTATCGGCTCGGCCTTGTTCTTGCGTGTCTTTCCGCCAGAAACGGGTGACGGCCCGCCTGCCGGATCAAGGAGGCACGATTCGCATGACGACCCAACTCAATGCTCGCGTTGGCGAAGTGACCCACCGCATCGTCGAGCGGAGCCGCCGGTCCCGTCAGGCTTACCTTGGGGCGGATCGATTCCGCGGTCGCCAAGGGCCCAGCGCGCAAGCGCCTCGGTTGCGCCAATTTCGCCCATGGCTTCGCCGCTTGCGGAGCGAACGACAAAGAGGCGTTGCGGGAGGGGACGGGAGCCAATCTCGCAATCGTCACCGCCTATAACGACATGCTTTCGGCCCACCAGCCTTATGCGCGCTTCCCCGATCTCATCAAGGAGGCGGCGCGCGCCGTCGGCGGCACAGCCCAGGTCGCGGGCGGCGTTCCGGCGATGTGCGACGGCGTCACCCAGGGCGAGAAAGGGATGGAGCTTTCCCTGTTCTCGCGCGACGTCATCGCGCTGTCGACTGCGGTCGCCCTTTCCCACGACATGTTCGACGCGGCGGTCTATCTCGGCATCTGCGACAAGATTGTGCCTGGCCTCATAATCGGCGCGCTGTCTTTCGGCCATTTGCCGGCGGTGTTTCTGCCCGCGGGACCGATGCCCTCAGGCCTCGGCAATGTCGAGAAGTCGAAAGTCCGCCAGCTCTACGCCGAGGGCAAGGCGAGCCGCGCCGATTTACTGGAGGCGGAAGCCGAGGCCTATCACGCGCCGGGCACCTGCACCTTTTACGGCACGGCCAACACCAACCAGATGCTGATGGAGATCATGGGCCTGCATCTGCCGGGCTCTTCCTTCGTCAATCCCAATACGCCGCTGCGGGACGCCCTCACCATGCTCGGCGTCAAGCGGGCTCTGGAGATCACCGCGCTCGGCAATCAGTTCACTCCGATCGGACGCGTGATCGACGAGCGGGCGATCGTCAATGGCGTCGTGGGGCTTCATGCGACGGGCGGCTCGACCAATCTCACCATTCACCTGGTGGCGATGGCCGCCGCCGCGGGCATCGCGCTCCGATGGGAGGATTTCGCCGACCTTGCGGAAGTGACGCCCCTGCTGACCCGGATTTATCCGAACGGGAAGGCCGACGTGAACCATTTCCATGCCGCCGGCGGCATGGGCCTCTTGATCCGCGAACTTCTTGGCGACGGGCTTCTGCACGGCGACGCGCAGACCGTCTGGGGCGAGCTCGAGGCCTATGCGGTTGAGCCGCGCCTCGACGCCGAAGGCGCGGTCGCCTGGTCGCCAGCCGCCGCCGAGTCCGGCGACCGGGACGTGTTGCGCGAGGCGAGCGATCCATTTCAGCCCAACGGCGGATTGCGCGTGCTGGAAGGACCGCTGGGCAGGGCGGTCATCAAGACTTCGGCCGTCGCGCCCGACCGTCATACGATTGAAGCGCCCGCTCGGGTGTTTCACAGCCAGGAGGAATTGCACGTTGCGTTCCGCAACGGCGAACTCAACCGGGACTTCGTCGCGGTCCTCAGATTTCAAGGACCGAAGGCCATCGGCATGCCGGAACTGCATAAGCTGATGCCACCTCTCGGGGTGCTGCAGGACCGCGGACATCGGGTCGCGCTGGTCACCGACGGGCGCCTGTCGGGCGCCTCGGGCAAGGTGCCGTCGGCGATCCATGTGACGCCGGAGGCGGCGGCGGGCGGAGCGATCGGCAAGATCCGGAACGGCGACGTCATTCGTCTCGACGCGCCGGCGGGCCGACTCGACGTCCTGGTCGCGGACGATGTCTGGGCGCACAGACCGCATGCCGAAGCCGACCTCTCCGGGTCCCATGTCGGCGTGGGGCGCGAACTGTTCGGCGTCTTTCGCGGCGCAGTGAGCTCGGCTGACGAGGGAGCGGCGATTTTCCCTGCCGCCTGACGCACGGAAGCGCTCTGGATGTTGAAGCTTTCTTCATCATTGGCGAGCGAAATAGGCCCTCAGTCTCCCGACCTCGAGAGGGCTCCGATGTCGTCGCGCCTTTGGCTTGCCGTCGCATTCGTTCTCGCCTCCGGCGCGTCGCCGGCGCGCGCCGACACGAGCACGATTGCGGTCGTTCTCGACCAGGCGAAGATCGCCAGACTGCCTCAAGGCACGGCGACGCTCATCGTCGGAAACCCGATGATCGCGGACGTGACCATGCTCAAGAACAACAATACGATGGTCATCACCGGCAAAGGCTTTGGCCACACGAACCTCATCGCGATCGACGCCGCCGGATCTCTCGTCGAGGAGCAGCAAATCCAGGTTCTCCCGTCGAGAGGCGTGCTGCTCCTGCAGAGCGGCAGCTCCAGAATTTCCTACGCCTGCGATCCCACTTGCATGCCGACGGCTCAACTCGGCGACGACGACAAGACCTTTAAGGACGTCGGCGAACAGATGACGACCCGCAACGGTTATGCCGCGGGCTGCGGGAACGGCCGCGAAATAAGACGAGCGGCGGTTCAGTTCGGCCATCAGGAGTCGTCACTTCTGACCGCTCGGCCCCTCCAGACATGTCGCGATGACCTGGGCGACGGCGCGCTCGGAGAGCTTTTCATCCCACCAGGCCAATGATCTGCGGTGCAGGTCCGCCAGGCGCTCAGGGTCGGCTGACAGCGCTTTCACCTCGGTTTCCAGGTTGCTCCAGTCGTCAATCTGGATCGCTGGGCAACCGACGTAAAACCAGTGTGGCGGAAGCCGATCGCAGATCACGACGCAGCCCTGCCGCATCGCTTCGAAGAAGCGATAGGTCTCGACGGAAGATCCGCGCGGCGCCAGTGCGATCTTCGTGTCGGCCATGATTTCCGTGTAGCGATCGCCGGCGCCCGTCATCGTGCTTTCCGTGAAAGACGCGGTTGTGCCGTAGAAGACGCTCTCCGGCGCCCAAGCGGCCAACTTCTGCAAGGAATAGGCCATCCGCGAGCGGGCAATAGCCTTCGGAGTCGCGACCAGTCTCTTGGGCGAAAACCTCCGATAGGCTCGGTTTTCGATGCTGCCGAGAAATCCGACCAGGTAACGACGCGATTCAAAAGGCTTTCCGGGTAGATCCGTTTGCCGGGCATAACCTAGCGGGAGCACCATTTTTCTGTCGCCGTTCCTGGGCGAGAAACCGCTCCGAGCCAAACGGGACAAGTAGCGCCAGCTCCAGTATCCCCAGTCCCTCATGCATTTCATCACCGAGGCTGGCGACTGCTCGCCGAGCGAAGCGCCGCACCAGGGCTCGAACCCGTAAGTCTTGAAGACGTACCGAACCCTATTCAGATAGGGCGGGGTCCAGCACTCTTCGTCGCTTCGGATGACCGCAACGACGTCGTCCCCATAGGACGGCAGCTCGTCGACGAGAATATGATTGGATATCAAATAAAAAGTAAGGCCGCTCAGTGACGAGCTCTTTTCAAATTCCTTGAAAATTCGCACCCAATAATTGAAGAAATAGCCATCCGGTTTGTCCTGCCATGTGAAGATGTCCAAATCGAACGGTTTGGCGTCCCATGGGGAGCAGACGATATATTTCGATCGGCTTGAACTCATGATCACGATCGCACTTCGGCGCTCGTCGTCATTCCCTGACCTGCCTCAGGGCCGCCGCGGCGGCGAAGGGCGCGAGGGCGATGGCGGCGAGCGACAGCGCGCATAACGCAAGAAACGGGTTCAGGAACGGCGCCCCGCCGCCACTCGCGGCCGACGCCGCGGCGACGCCGAAGATCAGCACGGGAATCGTCAGCGGCAGGACGAGGATCGCCATGAGCAGGCCGCCGCGCCTAAGCGAGACAGTGAGCGCCGCCCCGATCGCGCCGATCATCGTCAGCGCAGGCGTGCCGGCCGCGAGCGTCGCGGCTACGAGCGCCAGCGGCAAGGGCGCCATCGCCAGCATGAGCCCGAACAGCGGACTCAAAACGACGAGCGGCAGTGCGCTCGCGGTCCAGTGCGCAGCGCACTTCACTAGCACGACAACTTCGAGTGGCGGCGACCCATTGATGAGAAGGTCGAGCGAACCGTCCTCGTGATCGGCCTGGAATAGCCGGTCCAGCCCGAGCAGGGTGGCGAGCAAAGCCGCGACCCACAGAATTGCCGGCCCAAGCCGCGCGAGCAGATTGAGGTCGGGTCCGAGCGCGAACGGCATGACCGCGATCAGGATCAGGAAGAACACGACCCCGACCGACGCGCCTCCGCCGATGCGCCGCGCAATGCGCCACTCGCGGACGAAGAGAGCCAGCGCGGCGGTCATCGAAAGACCCTCATCCGGCCGCGTTACACGCGGCCACCTTCTCCCTGGGGGAGAAGGCAAAGCGCGCCCCTCTCCCCGTAGCCCATCGAGTCCCTCCGGACGCCCTATGGAGAGAGGAGTTAGCGGTGAGGGCGAACGGGGTCGTCATAGGCTCGCCCGCTCGATCGCGCCAAGCCTCAGCTCCTGCGCGCCATCCAGCCCGAGCGGCGCATGGACGGCGGCGACGAGGATCCCGCCGCCTTTGAGATGCGCCTGCATGATAGCGGCAAGCGCGGTTTGAGCGGCGGCGTCGAGCGCGGTCGTCGGCTCGTCGAGCAGCCAGAGCGGGCGCTCCGCCACAAGCAGGCGAGCAAGCGCCACGCGACGCCTCTGTCCGGCCGACAGCAGCCGCGCCGGGAAATCGATCACATGGCTCAAACCGAGCGCTGCAAGCGCGGCAAGCTGCGCTTTCCGAGAGGAATCGCCGGCCAGCATTGCCGCCGCGAAGGCGAGGTTCTCGCCGGCGGTCAGCGCGGCCTTAACTCCGTCAGCGTGGCCGAGATAATGCGCCTGTTCGCCGACCGTGCGTTCGCCATCGCCGCCGTCCAGCGCAAAGCCACCGGCTTCAATAGGCAAGAAGCCGGCGAGCGCTCTGAGCAGGCTGGTCTTTCCCGCCCCGTTCGGACCCGTCACGATGAGCGCCGCGCTAGCGGGGGCTTCGAACGAGAGTTCGGCGATGACTCGCCGCCCCCCGCGCTCGATCGTCAGGTCCCAGGCTCTCAGCCGCATTGGGTCTCCGTCCGGGCGCACTTTGCGCGGAAGCGGCTCGTGCTCGCACGCCCCAGCTTCTCCCTAGCCCAAACAGGCTTAAAGAAACGCGAGCCCGCCATTCACCGCGATGGTCTGCCCGGTGATGAAGCCGTTGCCAATGACCATCACGGTCGCTTGCGCCACATCTTCCCCTTGTCCCATGCGTCCGACGGGAATGCGGGCCTCGATGCCGCCGGCTTTCAAAGGCGCCCCCATCTCCGTGTCGGTCGGACCAGGCGCGATTGCGTTCACGGTGATTCCGTCTTTCGCTGTCCGAGAGGCATAGCCGCGTGTCAGGCCTTCGAGCCCGGCCTTTGAGGCGTTGTAGACAACGCCGAGGAGCCCCGGCCCTCGCGCCGCGCCCGAGGAAATGTTGACGATCCGCCCCCAGCGACGCGCGCTCATGGCCGGTAGGACCGCCTCCGTGCACAGGAACGCCGATTTCAGATTGACGGCGATCCCACGATCGAAATCCTCCTCGCGGACCCCGGTGACCGCGACGCCGGCATTGTTCACCAACACATCGACGGGGCCGAGTTCGCTTGCGATCCGCGCCGCCATATCCGCGACCTCCGCGCCGACGGACACGTCCGCGCGGATCGCCATCGCCCGTCCGCCAGCGTTACGGATTTGCCCGACGACGGCCTCAGCCTCCTCGACGCGCGTCTGGAAATTCACGGCGACCGCCGCGCCGGACTCGGCAAGCGCCAAAGCGATCGCCCGGCCGATGCCGCGCGAGGCGCCGGTGACGAGCGCGACGCGCCCTTGAAGATCAACCAAATTTTACCTCCGCTTAAGACGGGCGCCGGCTCAAACCTTGCGTAGGACAGCGGTTTGTGTAGCCCGCGCAGCGGATTATATCTATAAGCCCTCCCCGTCCCTCACGCCTCGTCCGGAGCGCCCGCAATGGCCAGCCTCGACAGCTTCAAGTGCCGCAAAACACTGACCGTCGGGGCGAAGACCTATGAGATTTATTCCCTAAAGGCTGCGGAGAAAAACGGGCTCGCTGGCGCCTCAAGGCTACCCTTCTCGCTTAAGATCGTGCTCGAAAACCTGCTGCGCAACGAAGACGGGCGCACCGTCAAGAAGGAAGACATCGAGGCCGTCGCGGCCTGGGTCGAAAATCGCGGCAAGGCAGAGCACGAAATCGCCTTCCGCCCCGCGCGCGTGCTGATGCAGGACTTCACCGGCGTGCCGGCGGTGGTCGATCTCGCCGCAATGCGCGACGCCATGGTCGCGCTCAACGGCGATCCCGACAAGATCAATCCGCTGGTTCCGGTCGACCTTGTCATCGACCATTCGGTCGTCGTCGACTATTTCGGCACTGGCAAATCGCTCGGCCAAAACGTAACGCGCGAGTACGAACAGAACCAGGAGCGCTATCGGTTCCTGAAATGGGGCCAGCAGGGGTTCTCCAACTTTCGCGTCGTGCCGCCCGGCACCGGCATTTGTCACCAGGTCAACCTCGAATATCTCGCGCAAACCGTCTGGACGGCGAAAGAGAAACGCGACGGCAAGACGGTCGAGGTCGCCTTCCCCGACACGCTGGTCGGCACCGACAGCCATACGACGATGGTCAATGGCCTCGCCGTTCTTGGCTGGGGAGTTGGCGGCATCGAGGCCGAAGCCGCCATGCTTGGCCAGCCTCTGTCGATGCTGCTGCCCGAGGTGATCGGCTTCAGGCTCGAGGGCGAATTGCGCGAAGGCGTGACCGCGACCGATCTCGTGCTGACCGTCACCCAGATGCTGCGCAAGAAGGGCGTCGTCGGCAAATTCGTCGAGTTCTATGGCTCGGGTCTCAATGCAATGACGGTCGCCGACCGGGCGACGATCGCCAACATGGCGCCCGAATACGGGGCGACCTGCGGCCTGTTCCCGATCGACGCCCAGACGCTCACCTATTTGAAAACCACCAGCCGCAAGCCTGCGCGGCTTGCCCTGGTCGAGGCCTACGCCAAAGCGCAGGGCGCCTACCGTACGCGCTTGAGCCCCGATCCCGTCTATTCCGATACGCTTGCGCTCAACCTCGGCGAGGTCACAGCCTCGCTCGCCGGACCGAAGCGGCCACAGGATCGCGTCGTCCTGACCGAAGCTAAGGCCGGCTTCGCGGCCGCCATGACCAACGAGTTCCGGCAGGGCGACACGATCGCCGAGCGTCACAAAGTCGAAGGGACGAACTACGATCTCGGACACGGCGACGTCGTCATCGCGGCCATCACCTCCTGCACCAATACTTCCAACCCAAGCGTCATGATGGCCGCCGGGCTTCTGGCCCGCAATGCGGTCGCCAAGGGCCTGACCGTCAAGCCGTGGGTCAAGACGTCGCTCGCGCCGGGCAGTCAGGTGGTGCAGGACTACCTCAAGGAAGCCGACCTGCAGAGGCCGCTCGACAAGCTCGGCTTCAACATCGTCGGCTTCGGCTGCACCACCTGCATCGGCAATTCCGGCCCGCTTGCGCCCGAGATTTCGGCGACCATCGCCAAGCATAACCTCGTCGCGGCGGCGGTTCTGTCCGGCAACCGCAACTTCGAGGGCCGCGTCAACCCGGACGTGCGCGCGAACTACCTCGCGTCTCCGCCGCTGGTCGTCGCTTACGCCCTGGCGGGCTCGATGCAGATCGATCTCACCCACGATCCGCTGGGCGCCGACAAGCAGGGCAAGCCGGTCTATCTCGCCGACATCTGGCCCAAGACAGAGGAAATCGAGCAATTCGTCGAGGCGACCATCTCGGCGAAGATGTTCAAGACCAAATATGCGAGCGTGTTCGACGGCGACGCCAACTGGCGCAAGGTGAAAGCGCCCGTCGGGCAGACTTACGCCTGGGACATCGGCTCGACCTATGTGCAGGAGCCGCCCTATTTCGAAGGGCTGACCAAAACGCCGGTCCCGGTCGCCGACATCGAGAACGCGCGCATCCTGGCTTTATTCCTCGACTCGATCACGACGGATCACATTTCGCCCGCGGGCTCGATCAAGGCCGCGAGTCCGGCCGGGCAATATCTCGTCGAACATCAGGTGCGCCCGGTCGACTTCAATCAGTATGGCACCCGGCGGGGCAACCACGAAGTGATGATGCGCGGCACCTTCGCCAACATCCGCATCAAGAACCAGATGGTGAAGGACGAGACAGGCAATGTGGTCGAGGGCGGTTTCACACTCGTGCAGCCGTCCGGCGAGCGTCTCGCGATCTATGACGCCGCCATGCGTTATGAGGCGGAGAAAGTTCCGTTGGTCGTGTTCGCGGGCCGTGAATATGGCACCGGCTCATCGCGCGACTGGGCGGCCAAGGGCACCAAGCTCTTGGGCGTGCGCGCGGTGATCGCGCAGAGTTTCGAGCGCATCCACCGTTCGAACCTCGTCGGCATGGGCGTGCTGCCGCTGGTGTTCGAGGAAGGAACGAGCTGGCAAACGCTGGGCCTCAAGGGCGACGAGACCGTGACCATCCACGGGCTCGGCGAGACTTTGAAGCCGCGCCAGACGTTGCACGCTCAGATCCGGCGCGCCGGCGGAGAAGCGCTGAGCGGTCCCGCTCATCTGCCGCATCGATACGCTGGACGAGCTCGAATATTTCCGCAACGGCGGCATTCTGTCCTACGTGCTGAGACAGCTCGCGGCGTAAGGCCGGGCCGCAAGACGTCGGATTTACCCGAGCCGTAAGGCGCCGGCTGGATGTCGAGCTACGCTATCTGGAGCGTTTCGAGCGTCGCCTGCAGACGGTCACGGGTGTCCTTGTCTTCAACCTGTGAAACGCTAGAGCTTCAGGTCTGCCCAGCGTGCTTTCAATTTGCCAGTTCGCCGCGCCCTCGCTGGCGACTTCCGCGGCAAGGTCATCGGCCTTGTCGCAATCGTGCGCGTCGAATGCGGCGCCGAGCAAGGTCGCGTTCAGCCACTCGTCCGCGACCTTGCGTCTTCTGGCTCTTTCGCATGCGGCGACAACGACCTGGCGCGACGGATGGGCGCGCAGTTCGTCTCGCCTTTCGCTTCCGCTGGCGGTAGAGGCGCGGCAGGTTGCTGGAGCAGTAATATTGGTTGAGATCGAGCTCCATGCCGCGTTCATAGGCGTCGATGCTCTTGCGCAGATACTGCGACTGTTCGCGTTGGCGTTGCCGTTTTCACCGTAAAGCCGCTTGTATCGACCGCCGAGCAGCCCGAGGCGCTCCGGCGTTGGCCTGATAGCAATTAAGCGCTTCGAGCTTTGCGATCGCGTCGATGGGTTTGCCGGCGTTCGAGAGCGCGAACGCATTTAGCTTCGCGGACCTCTTCCTGCTCAGCGACGTCCGCTGGTAGCTTGCCGATGAAATCGGTGATCCAATTCCAGTCGGCGCGTTCTGCCGCGCTGTCTTTCATGAGAAGCAGTAGCGTAAGCGCAGTCGGTGGCGTGACCGGCGGCTTCCAATACTGCGTCGACGAGCTCCTTGGCGCGCGCCATGCGAGTCTGACCGGGGCAAGACGCGCACAGCGCGAGATTTCGCCCTGGAAAGCGGCAAGTCGCGGCCATCACGTCCTTCATGGTCGACGGGCTGCCGCGGATTCACGTCGGACGGATATCCCTCGATCGATTCATGCATCGGCGAGACGCCCCTGCGCTTCTCAATTGCTTTCGTGATCGCGTCCTAAGACCGCTTTGGCGGTCGGTTTTCCGTCATTGCTCCATCAGAGAGCGGATAACGCACGGTCCGCATCTGCGCGACGTCAAACAACTGCTTCGACCAGTCGGCCGCGAGCAGGACGCATCCAATCTTCTTAGCCGCGTGTCGGACGCCGACCTCGTAGTAGACGTTGCCGTTCGGGATCGTCATGTCGGCCAGGACGAGATCCGCAAAATAGAGCCGCTCGATCATCTGATTGATGATCAACGCGCCGGTGTCCTGATCCGCGCGCACCGGATCGTAGCCGAGCGACTGGATGGTTGGGGCGAACGCTTTGTCCCAAAGCGCGTTGAAATCGATCTCGCCGGCGCGTTGCTGCTCGGTTCGACCTGGGTCGCTCGCCGTCCATAGGGCATGATCATGAAGCAGAGTGCCATCCTCGCCTCCCCACGTTAGGAATTGAACAAGCATCTAAGACCAGTTCAGCCCCAAAGCTTCGTCGTGTCGAGCCAGACCGTGCGGCCGCCCTTGTTGCGAACCTCTTCCATCATGTGCTGCGCGCCCCCCGGTCCGTCGCCGCCCTCGCCGTTCCACAAGCAGACCAAGTCGACTTTGTCCGCGCCGAAGCGCAGCGCTGCGTCCAGCATCCAGCGATTGTCGCGTTCGTAGGGATCCTCGCCCTCCGGCAACGGACCGAGCTCGCGGGGCGCGACATGGAGCGCCGACCGCGCCTTTGCGGCGAAGAACCGCGCGCGCCAGTCGCGATTGGCGAAATCGACCGACTTCTCGAGGAAGGTCGGCTCCTCGAAAGGGATGTAGATCTCGAGCAGGGCGGAGCGCGCGAGCGCGCCTTCCGCGAACAACAGATCGCCGCCGCAGGCGCCGCCGCAAATGCAAAGGTCATCCGGGCCGACATGGAGGTCCGCCAACGCGCCGGCTATCGCCTGCCCGGCGACCGGCTCCTTGTCGGGCGGAAAACGCGGCTTCTCGCGGCCGGGGGCGTCGATCATGTGGCCGCTGAATAGGACGACCTTTCGGGGCTGGGGACTCGACTCGGGCATGCCATTGCTCCGCTTGAAGTCTCAGACCGGCGTCTTATCGAGGTCGAAGGTCGCCGGCAGATGTTCGGGCTTGACCTGCTTCGCGGCCGCCTTCCGCCCAAGGCCGACAAGATCATCCATGTTCGACGGGTCGTCCATCTTGCGGATCTGCTCGAGTTTGTCCGCCGCGAGGTCGACGCCAAGCTCGGTCTTCAGCCACGCCTGCTCGAGGATCGCGTTGTAGCGGACATAGGTTGCGAGCTGGGGCCCGCTTTGGCTATCGAGCTTCATGTCGCCGACCGCGCGATCGATGATCCAGGGCGTCAGACAGTTCGTCAGCCATTGCAGCTGCGCGCGGTTCATTCGCTCGCAATCGTCCATGAGCGATTGAAGTGCGGCGATGCCTTGTAAGGCCGTAGGGTCGCCAACAACGGCCACAGCCGACCGCGGCTCCTTGTACTGACCGGTGCCAATGGAGACGATCAGCAGCCGATCCTTGCCAGTTGGCCAGGTGAAGCCATGACCTTGCAGCGCGGCCAACATCAGAAGCTGCAGCGCCGGATCATTGAAGGGCGTGACGCCGCCATCGACGAAAACGCCGTCGACCACGGAGCCATCCCGAGCGTGGATCGCGATTTCTTCGGGCGCGAAATAGGTCGGAGCGGCCGTGCTGGCGCGCACGATTTGGGTTAGTCGCAACGCTCCGTCCTGCGCGGCGTATTTTCCGCGCCCACTGTTGTTCAGGGGCCACGGGCTCCCCGTGTCGAGCCGCTTCGTCATGATCATAAGGCCGGTGCGAATCTTGGCGCTATCAAGCGTCGTGTCCGCGCCAAGCTGCCTGTCGAGCTCCGCCTGAAGAGGCTTGGAAGGGAATTTGGGAGCGAGTTTTCCCTGAAGCCACTCAGGAAGGCGTCTTGTTACTCTTCCAGGCTGGAAGACGCCCGCGCCGATGTCCCGGTAGAGCTCCTGCAGCGCGTCGACCGTCATGCCACAAGCGAGCCCCGCGGCGATGATCGATCCGGTCGAGGTTCCGCCGATGAGATCGAAATAATCGCACATCAGCGTGTTGTCGCCGAACCGCCTTTTGATCAGGGACTCTATCGCCTGTAGGAACTGGAGAGTGAGAACGCCCCGAATGCCCCCGCCGTCGAGCGCGAGAATGCGCTTCGGCCCAGTGTTGGGATCGAGATGCTGAGCCTTTGTGAGCGGCAATTGCGCGTCTCCCTATGCAATCTTTTTCACCCGCGTTTCGCGGCGCAGAAAATTTGGATTTAAAAAACGAACCAAGTGTCTGGCGCGGATAGCGCGCCGTCAAGTCCAACCTATCGCAGGGCGGCGCCTTACCGGCGTATCGCGTCCCAGCTCGGGCAGCAAGACGACGCTTTCCTGCTCGTTGGGATCGGTGCGCGAAATGACCGCAGTCGCCGGCTCGGTCTGGCTCATGTTGTAAGGCAGATGCGGCGTGTTGGCGGGAATGCGCGGAGGCAAACACAAGTGGCGGATTGCTCGATCGCGCTTTCCAGGAGTTGATGAGCACCTATGGCAAGGATCAGGTGATTCAGGCTACGCGTCAGTCGATGGACTACACCGAGCGCATGCTGAGGCGCGAGATTGCCAAGATCCCGACGGCGACTATGTCGCCGAAGGGTTTCTTGACGATGACGGCCGTAACCGTGGCGTCACGCTGCCGATAGAGGTGACCGTGCGCGTCAGGGGCGACGATGTCGAGGTCGACCTTACTGGCTCGTCGCCGCAGGTGCCGACAGCTTTCAACGTGCCCTTCGACGGATCGACCAAGGTCGCGTGCTACTCCGCTTTCCAAGCCCTGCTTCTCGAAACGTATACCCACGCCGAATATATCCCTCAGAACGAGGGCTCCTTCCGGCCTGTAAAGGTCACGGCGCCGCTCGGCTGCATCTTCAACCCTATCGCGCCGGCGGCCGCGGAAGCGCGCTTCAGCCAGATCCAGCGCGTCGTCGACCTGATCATTAAGGCGATGGCGCCGGTCGTGCCGGATAAATGCACTGCCGGCAATGCCGCGGTTCTCTCGTTCGCTTCTTATTCCGGCGTGCGACCGAACGGCGACTACTGGGTCTTCCTTGAGGTCAACGAGGCGGCGATGGGCGGTCGCTCGATGTCGGACGGGCCAGACACGATCGAGGAACTGATGCGTAACACGCGCAATAATCCCCTCGAGGGCCTCGGCATGCATTTGCCGCTGATTTGCGACCGCTACGAGGTGCGCGACGACGTGCCCCCAGGCGCCGGCAAGTTCCGCGGCGGCGCCGGCGTGGTGAAGTCGCAACGTATCTCACTCCCGGTTTCATGACCCACGAATTTGAGTCGTCACGAGGACGAGCCCCGGGGCGTCTTTGGCGGCAAGCCGGGTCACGGCGGCAAGGTCGAACTTAGGAAGACGGCGATCGGCGAGGTGCATTCTCAGCCCGCCAAGTTTTCGGGCCTGCGGACCGACGTCGCCGACGTCATCACCTACTACTCGCCCGTCGGCGGCGGGTACGGCGATCCGCTGGAGCGAGATCCGGAAAAGGTGCTCGACGACGTGCTTGACGGATTTATCACCGTCGACCATGCACGCAATGACTACGGCGTCGTGCTTGTCGAAGTCGATGACGGATACGGGTGGAGTCTGAACCCAGAAGCCACCCGGAAACTGCACGCGGAAATGGTGCGATGTGGTGGACGCTAAGGGAACCGCCGCGTCGCATCCGGAGCGGCGCTACGCCAAGTTAAAAGAAGCCGTCGCGTTTCACTACGGCGAGCAAATGTGGTAAGGCAAAGGCGAGGAGTTCGCAGGTAGTCCAACGGAGCGAACAACGGGAGGAGACTAACAATGAAAAAGGTAGGAGAATTCTTCAAGAAACAGGTTTAGCGCCGAACTATCCTCAAGGGTAGCGCCGCGATCGCGGGATCGACCGCTGTCACGGGCTTCCCCACTGTGTGGGCGCAGAACATCAAGGACGTCACCCTGGTCCACACGGGCATGTCCTATTCGACCATTGCTGATATCGCCAAGCAGGCGAGCAAGGATCTTGGCTTCAAGATCGACATGTCAGTCGTCGACCATCCCGGTCATTTGAACCGCATGGTCAACGATCCGAAGTCGATCGACATCGTCGTCATGGAGATCTGGCAGACCAAGATCGCAGTGCCGCAGGGCGTTACCCAAGCGGCCAAGATCGCGAAGATCAAGGACTGGAGCAAGCTCACGCCGCTTTATACGGAAGGCACTTTCGCGGGCAAGGAAGTGTCCCGCCAAGGCGACGCGCCGATCAAGTTCATGTACCGCGACGGCATCGACGCGAAGACCTTTGCCAAGGACAAGACAGCCTTCGCGACCTTCGTGCCGAGCGTCTACAACGCCGACACCCTCGGCGTCCGCCCCGACCTCGCCGGCCGTCAGATCACCACCTGGGCTGACTGATCTCGCCGGACTTCAAGGGCAAAGCCGCCATCCAGAACATCCCGACCAACGGCATCATGGACGCCATGATGGCGCTAGAATCGGCCGGCGAGATCAAGTACGGCGACAAGGGAAACCCAACACAGGACGAACTCAGCAAGACGATCGCGCGCCTGATCCAGCTGAAGAAGGGCGGTCACTTCCGCGCCCTGTGGAACACGTTCGATGAGAGCGTAAATCTAATGGCCACTGGTGAAGTGGTCATTCAGTCGATGTGGTCGCCCGCGGTCACCGCGGTCAAGAGCCAGGGCGTCAAGTGTGTATACCAGCCGCTTAAGGAAGGCTATCGCGGCTGGGGCAACGGCCTTGCGCTCATGGCGCATCTCGACGGCGTCAAACGTGACGCGGCCTATGAATACGTCAACTGGTACAATTCCGGCTGGGTCGGCGGCTTCATCGCCAAGCAGGGTTACTACAGCGCCAACGTCGAGTCGGCGAAGGCGGCCCTTACGCCGAACGAGCGAGGCTTCTTTTACGAAGGCAAGGCGGCCACCGCCGACATCACCACGCCGACCGGCGAGAAGACCAACTCGGCCGGCGAAGTCCGCGATGGCGGTTCTTATGAAGAACGCTTCTCGAAGGTCGCGGTCTGGAACAACCTTATGGACCAGGCCGAGTTCCTCTACGCCAAGTGGAACGAGCTCAACGCCGCCTAAGTCATGATCAGAGGAAGGGGGCCTTTTGTCCCCTTCCCGAATTCAGCAACTGTCAGTGTCGTTTCTCGGGACAGATCGATGACGCCTGTGCCTTCTGACGCAGCCACCAAACGAGCGATGGCAAGCTATTTCCAGGTTGCGCCGCTAGCCCTGGTGCTACTGATGTTTTTCGTCGTCCCGGTTGCCCTCGTAACCGCGGTGAGTTTCTTTCGCTACCAGATGCTGGTCGGCATCGTCCCGGATTTTACCCTCAAGAATTACGTTGACCTGCTTTCGAACCCGACGACCTGGTCGCTCTACCTGTCGACGGTGAAGTTCACGCTGATCGTTCTCATCATCACCTTCGCCTTGGGTTCTGGATCGCGTATTTCCTTGTCTTTCACGTCCGCAACCTGGTGACAGCGATCGGGCTCTTTCTCCTGTGCACGATCCCGTTCTGGACGTCGAACATTATCCGCATGATTTCGTGGCGCCCGGCGCTCGGCAAGGAAGGGCTGATTAACAGCGCACTCATCGGCGCCGGCGTCATCCACCAGCCGTTGAACTGGCTTCTCTACTCCGATTTCTCCGTGGTCGTCGCTTACGTCCACTTATTCACGCTCTTCATGATCGTTCCGATCTTCAATTCGATGGCCCGCATCGACAAGTCGCTGCTCGAGGCCGCGATCGATGCGGGCGCCGGCCGCTGGGGCGTCGTCTGGAACGTCGTGCTCCCGCTCTGCAAGACCGGCATCGCCCTCGGCGCCCTTTTCGTCATCACGCTTGTGATGGGTGACTTCTTCGTCGTCAACGTGATGAGCGGCGGCCTTTCCGGCTCCGCTACTTCGGGCATCTTCAACGACCTGCAGTTTCTCAACTATCCGCGCGCCGCGGCCAATGCCGTGATCCTCCTCGTCATCGTGCTCCTCATCGCCGCTTCGATCTTCCGGCTGGTGGACGTGCGCAAGGAACTGGTGCGCTGATGGCGACCAACCTCTCCTACGGACCCCGGCCCTGGACTTTCTACGTCCTGGCGACACTGTTTGCTCTCTTCGTCGTCTTTCTCTACGGACCGATGATCGCCGTGCTTATCCTCTCCTTTCAGGGGCCGTCCGCGTCGCTCGTCTTTCCACTTCGCGACCCTTCGCTGATGTGGTTTGACGAACTGTTCAACCCGCGCCGCGTTGGCGACGTGGTCGGCGCCTTCTCCCGTTCACTGCCCTTGGCGCTGATGGTCATGGTGCTGACGGTGCTCATCTCGGTATCAGCCGGCTTCGCCTTGCGCCGACGCTTCCTTGGCTCGTCACTGATCTTCTACACCGCAATCGCAAGCCTGATCGTGCCGGGCTTGGTGCTGTCGATCGGCACGCTTGTCACCTTTCGCGATTTCGGCCTGTCCGCGTCCTGGTACACCTCGGCGCTCGGCGCACATCTGTCGTGGGCGCTGCCTTTCGGCCTCTTGATCATGTTCGCGGTCCTCGGGAGGCTTAATCCGTCCTATGAGGAAGCGGCCTACGATCTTGGCGCGAGCCGCTGGCAGACGCTGAAGGACGTCGTCGTGCCGATCGTCTTCCCAGGCATGATCGCGGTGGCGCTCTTCGGATTTACTCTTTCCTACGACGAGTTCCCAAGAAGCTGGCTCACGGTCGGCACCAAAAACACCTTGCCCCTCGAGATTTGGACGATGACGACCAACGTCACGTCGCCCGCGCTGTACGCGCTCGGCACAGTCACAACGGTCGTCTCCTTCGTCGTTATCGCGCTGGCCCTCGGCTCGATCGTCATTATCCAACGAAGGCGATCGAACAGAGAATGAGCTTTACATTAAATCCCAGGTCGGCACCGAAGTCAGACGCACAGGCGTCGGGCGAAATTCGACTGGTCAACGTGACCAAACGGTTTGACGACACGCATGCTGTTAAGGACATCAACCTGACGATCCCGCACGGCTCCTATTGTTGCCTTCTCGGGCCATCCGGCTGCGGCAAGACGACAATCCTGAGGATGATCGCGGGTCACGAGACGCCGACCTCGGGTCAGATCTATATCGGTGACCAGATGGTCGTGGGCAAAGCGCCGGTCGAGCGCGGCACGGCGATGATGTTCCAAAACTACGCGCTCTTCCCGCACCTGACCATTCTCGACAACGTCGCCTTCTATCTGAAGATGCGTGGCGTCGGGAAGGACGAGCGTCGCAAACGTGCGCACCAAATGCTGGAGCGCGTCCAGCTCGACCATCTCCGCAATCGCATGCCCGCTCAGCTCTCTGGCGGCCAGCAGCAGCGCGTTGCGCTCGCCCGCGCGCTGATTACAAACCCCAGGGTTCTTCTCCTCGACGAGCCGCTTTCGGCGCTGGACGAATTTCTCCGTCTGCAGATGCGCGGCGAATTGAAGACTTTCCGGCGGAACTCGGCATCACCTTCGTGCATGTTACCCACACGCAGCCGGAGGCGATCGCCCTGGCTGACACCGTGGTGGTGATGGACCATGGCAGGATCGACCGGGCGGGGACCGCCAACGAGATTTTCAACCGACCGACGACTCCCTATGTGGCGCGCTTCATGGGCGGGCAGAACGTGCTTGCCGGAACGGTCGAAAGCGCGTCCGGCGCCATGGCGCGACTGAGGGGCCCGCGGGGAGAACTCTTCGAGGCCCCGCTCAGTCCGGCGCCAACGATCGGCACCCCGGTCTCCATCGCGATCCCATTCACGTCGGGAGGGCACCTGGTGAGAAGGCGGAGCTCCAGCCGAACAGCGTCGCCGGCGTCGTCGAACAACGCGCAGAAGCCCTACTCGGAGGAGTGAGAGGAGTGAGAGCACTGACGGCTAAATCGCCATGGGAATGAAAGAGAGACAGGCAGAGAGGCAGAACACCTATTCGTACGGGTGACGGATTGCCGCCCGACGTGTGAGCTGGCGCCGCCGGCGGCGACCTCGCGGGATAGACGTCGCAAGCGAGTAAGAACTGCAACTACCGCAGTAATGCCGCAAGGCCGCTTCGACTGGGGCAGTACCATACCTCGTCGCACTCAAGATTGCGCGAGGAAAACATCGAACCTCATGACGAGCCAGCGCGCCAGGGGAGGAACGTTTGACAGATATCCCCGAAATAGCAGTCCGTACGGCGATCGAGATCGCCTTTGCCTATCGCAACGGCAAGACCATAGGATTTGGGCTCGAAATCGTTTTGAGCGGAATGTTCGACCCGCTTCCGGCGGCGGCATGAGAGATTGTGCAAGATTGCAACGTGCTCTTTGGCGGCGCAGCCGCAGCATATTCTCGGGGGGTTAGTTGTTGAAATGAGCTCCTCGGCCCGGATGCAGACCCGAGAAAGAACCCGGGTGGAACTTGCGAAGCTCGGCGCACCATTTCTCGACGCACGGTTTCGGGCGACGCGAAGCGGGGCGGTCGAGGGAATGAGCCGCATGGTTCGCGGCAATAGATGGACCTGGAAGCCGCCCACCCGTTCTTCGCCGCGATAGGACGCTTGATCACGCACAAAGGGCCGCTCCGCCAGTGGCTAGACCAACGCCCGCAACGGGCGGGAAAAAAGGGAGAATGATATGTCCCGTATCGTCAACACCGCCGCCGCCCAGATGGGGCCGATCAGCCGCAACGAGACGCGCGCCAAGACGGTCGCTCGGCTTATCGCGATGTTGCGCGAGGCCAGCGGCCGCGGCGCCAAGCTCGTAGTGTTCACCGAAATGGCGCTAACGACTTTCTTTCCGCGTTGGGTGATCGAGGACGAAGCCGAGCTCGACAGTTTCTATGAGAAGGAGGTGCCGGGCCCGGAGACCGCAGCGCTCTTTGAAGAAGCCAGGAAACTCAGCGTCGGTTTCTACCTCGGCTACGCGGAACTCGCGCATGAAGGAAATAAGAAGCGCCGGTTCAACACCTCGATCCTCGTCGACCGGAACGGCGCCATAGTCGGCAAATATCGGAAGGTCCATCTCCCCGGCTACTCGGAGCCGCAGCCGAACCGCAAGCATCAACACCTCGAGAAGCGCTATTTCGAGCCTGGCGACTATGGTTTCCGGGTCTGGCGCGCCTTCGGCGGCGTCATGGGTATGTGCATCTGCAACGACCGCCGCTGGCCAGAAACCTTTCGAGTGATGGGCCTTCAGGGTGTCGAAATGGTTATGCTCGGCTACAACACGCCCTACGACCACACGGGCCATGCCGACATCGACAGCTTGACCCAGTTCCACAACCATCTTTCCATGCAGGCTGGGGCGTATCAGAATTCAACCTGGGTTGTCGGGGCCGCCAAATGCGGCGTCGAGGAAGGGTCGAACATGGTGGGGCAGAGCGTCATCGTCGCGCCATCCGGGGAGATAGTCGCCATGGCGGTCTCGCTCGAGGACGAGGTCATTACCGCGCGCTGCGATCTCGATCTCGGTAAGCGCTACCGAGAGACGATCTTCGACTTCGCGCGCCACCGCGAACCCGGTGCCTACAAATTCATCGTCGAACGAAAGGGGGCAACGCCCCCACCCGAAATTTGACGTACAGCGCTTCAACGCATCCAAAGTATCCGCCAGAGCGAAAGGACGAGAGCATGTCGACGGTCATCAAGGGCGGCGCAATCATTGCGGCCGACAGAACTTATGAGGCGGACGTCCTCATAGAGGGTGAGAAGATCGCGGCGATCGGTGAGAATCTGAAGGGCGACAAGACGCTGGACGCGGAAGGCGCATATATCATGCCGGGCGGCATCGACCCGCACACCCATCTCGAGATGCCCTTTATGGGCACCACAGCAGCTGAGACGTGGGAGAGCGGCACTTTCGCGGCGCTCTCCGGGGGCACGACGCTTGTCGTCGATTTTGTCATTCCCGGCCCGGACGGCATGCTCGCTGCGCTGAAGCAATGGGAAGCCCGTGCGGAGCGTCAGGCGTCGTCCGATTATTCCTTTCACATGTGCGTCACCGGGTGGTCGAAAAAGCACTTCGAAGAGATGGCCAAAGCAGTCGATCTCGGCATCAACACCTTTAAGCATTTCATGGCCTATAAGGGCGCGCTGATGGTCAATGACGACGAGATGTTCGCATCGTTCCAACGTTGCGCCGCGCTCGGCGCCCTGCCGCTCGTACACGCAGAGAACGGCGATATCGTCGCGGCGCTTCAGCAGAAATACATGAACGAGGGCCTTTCGGGTCCCGAAGCTCACGCCTACTCTCGTCCCCCGGAGGTGGAGGGTGAGGCCACCAATCGGGCCATCATGATCGCCGACGCCGCGGGCGTCCCGGTCTACATCGTCCATACCTCCAGCGAACAGGCTCACGAGGCGATCCGCCGGGCGCGTCAGAAAGGCATGCGGGTCTTCGGCGAACCGCTGATCCAGCACCTGACGCTCGACGAAACGGAGTATTTCAACAAGGAATGGGACCACGCGGCGCGCCGCGTCATGTCGCCGCCTTTCCGCGACAAGAGCCACCAGGATTCACTCTGGGCGGGCCTGGCGGCCGGTTCATTACAGGTCGTCGCCACAGATCATTGCGCGTTCACGACGGAGCAAAAGCGAACCGGCCTTAAGGACTTCACCAAGATTCCGAATGGCACCGGCGGGCTGGAGGACCGTCTGTCGGTTCTGTGGACGAAGGGCGTCGTAACGGGCCGGCTCACCCTTAACGAATTTGTGGCGGTCACCTCGACCAACATCGCGCGCATCCTCAACATCTATCCGCAGAAGGGCGCTATCCTGCCCGGTGCGGACGCCGACATCGTCGTCTTTGATCCGAAGCTGTCCAAGACGATCTCGGCGTCGTCCCAGAAATCGATCATCGACTACAACGTTTTCGAAGGCACGGAGGTCAGCGGCCTTGCGCGATACACCCTGTCGCGCGGCGAAGTCGTCTGGTCTTACGGCAGGAACGATCAGCCGCGTCCAGGCCGCGGGAAGCAGGTGCGTCGGCGCCCGTTCCCGGCGGTCAACCAGGCGCTGTCGAAGTGGAAGGAACTGACGGCGCCGCGACCGGTCGTCCGCTCCGCGCAGCACATGCCGATCGGCGTATGAGGTTGCCGTGGAAGAGAGCCGGCATCGGCGAAGCCCCCAAGATTGGACCAGGGCTCGAGCCTTCTTCGGCTCAATTTCCCACGGGTTCAGCCGCACATTTTCGACTGCGCAGATACGCCACGGCAACCGGCAGCTCGGGCGCCGATGAACTCCAAACTCAGAAGGAACGCGGCAAGCCGAGAACATGCTCGGCGACATAGGACAAGATGAGGTTGGTCGAGATCGGCGCCACTTGATAAAGTCGTGTCTCGCGAAACTTGCGCTCCACGTCATATTCAGGCGCGAAGCCGAAACCGCCGTGGAACTGGATGCAAGCGTTTGCCGCCTCCCATGACGCGTCGGCGGCGAGGAGCTTCGCCATGTTGGCCTCCGCGCCACACTCTTCCCGGGTGTCGAACTTCTTGGCAGCTTCAAAGCGCATTAGGTTGGCAGCCTCAACATTAACGTAAGCGCGCGCGATCGGAAACTGCACTCCCTGATTCTGCCCGATGGGGCGGTCGAACACGATCCGTTCCTTGGCGTATTCCACGACCTTGTCGACAAACCAGTAGCCGTCGCCGATGCATTCGGCCGCGATAAGCGTACGTTCCGCGTTCAGGCCGTCTAGAATGTACCGAAAGCCCCTGCCTTCCTCGCCGATCAGGCTGTCGGCAGGAATCTCGAGATCGTCGAAGAAAAGCTCGTTGGTCTCGTGATTGACCATATTGCGGATCGGTTTCACGGAAAGGCCGTTGCCGATTGCCCGGTGCAGGTCGACCAGAAAGATCGAGAGGCCCTCCGACTTCTTTCTTACGTCGGAGACGGGCGTCGTTCGCGCCAGCAGGATCATCAAGTCGGAGTGCTGGACTCGACTTATCCACACCTTCTGTCCGTTGATGAAGTAGCGATCGCCCTTTCGGAAGGCAGTTGTCTTCAGTTTCGTGGTGTCGCTGCCGGTCGTGGGCTCGGTGACGGCCATCGACTGCAGGCGGAGTTCTCCGCTCGCGATCTTCGGCAGGTAGAACGCCTTCTGCACCGGCGAGCCATGCCGCAGCAAAGTGCCCATATTGTACATCTGGCCGTGGCAGTGACCCGCATTGCCGCCCGAGCGGTTGATCTCCTCCATCACAACCGTCGCCTCGGTGAGGCCTAGGCCAGCCCCGCCATAATCTTCCGGGATCATGGCCGCGAGCCAACCCGCCTTGGTCAACGCGTCGATGAACTCGACAGGGTAGGTCGCAGATTGGTCGTGCCGACGGTGATACTCCGGCGGGAATTGAGCGCAGAGTTCGCGCAGAGCCTCGCGCATCTCCTGATGGCGGTCGGGGTTGGGGATCATGTCCCTTTCGTCGCTTCGAAGACGTGGGCAAAGCCGAATTCGGCAAGGATCGCGTCTGTGTGTTCGCCCAAACGCGGAACCGGGTCGAGCCGCGGCTCCCATCCGTCGCCGGTGACCGGCTTCAGGGCCGGGAGCGGCCCGACGGGCGAGCCCACTTGGCGCCAGCGGTCACGCGCCGCAAGTTGGGGATGAGACCAGAGGGCTGCCATGTCATTGACATGCGCGGTGGCGATGCCCGCGTGTTCCAGGCGCGCGGTCGCCTCTTCAGTCGAGAGCGACGAGAGAATTCCCACAAGGATCGGTTCCAGGAGCTCGCGGTGGTCGGCGCGAGCGGCATTGCCCTTGAAGCGAGGATCGGCGGCGAGATCAGGATGCCGAAGCACCGCCTCGGCGAACAGAATCCATTCGCGGTCGTTCTGCAGCCCTAGAAATACGATGCCGTCAAGCGTTTCATAGGGGCCGTAGGGATAAATAGTTGCGTGGCCGGCGCCGTTCCTCGGAGGGGGAGGCGCTCCGTCGAAGGCGAAATACATAGGGAAACCCATCCACTCGGCCATGGCCTCAAGCATTGAGACGTCGATATGGTCCCCGCGCCCGATTTTGTCGCGATGAACGAGGGCGGCCAAAATGGAATGATATGCGGTTACGCCGGCGGCGATGTCGGCAATCGAGATGCCCGCTTTCGTCATGTGCTCCCTCGTGCCTGTCACCGAGAGAAATCCGGATTCGGCCTAAATCAGGAGGTCGTAGGCCTTTCGTTGCCCGGCCGCGCCGCCTGCGCCGTAACCTGAGATCGAGCAGGTGACGAGCCTCGGATTAGCCGCCCGAAGCGCCGCGGGGGCGAGGCCGAGGCGCTCGACAGCGCCCGGCGCGAGGTTCTGAACAAAAACATCCGCGCCGCCAATTATTCGGCGAAGAACTTCGACAGCGCCCGGATCCTTCAGGTCGACGGCGAGGCTCTCCTTAGAACGGTTCGTCCAAACGAAATGGCTAGCGAGGCCACGTACGCGATTATCGTAAGCGCGTGCGAAATCGCCGCCGTCGGGACGCTCGACCTTGATGACGCGGGCTCCCTGATCGGCCAGCAAACGTGTGCAATATGGCGCGGCTATCGCCTGCTCCAGCGAAACAACCGTGAGATGATCGAGCGGTCGGCTCATCGCGCTCGCTCCTCGAGCGTGGCTTCAGCTGTCATCGCCAACCTCCCCTCCCCATTGGCCGCCCAGAGTTTGGCGACGCCATCTTCTCCCGGCCCGCGTGCCGTTGAGAAGGCGTCGTCAGAGTAACCGCATCCGCCGACGCGTAGCGCAACACGCCCGCTCGCAAGCGACGCCTTACCCTGTAAGGGCGCTCCACTCCGTCAATGCGATCGAGCGTCTCTGCTTTGTAAACCTGCCGGTATGAGAGGCCGCTCCTGATTGAAATGATTATGTACCTCGGCCTGAACCGAACTGAACTGAATTTCGGCAGCGTCTTCATACTTCGAAACCGCTGCATCGCCCGTTCGGGTCGCCGAAACGGCTGTGTGAATCCTCGGTGCGATTGCTGAGGCGCTCACCGACCTCATGGCGATCCGCGGCGCCAATTTCTTGCATTGCCGCTGGGTAGGGCCGAAGCCGGTCGTTGACGATCGTCCGCGGTCGGCCGTGCTTCTTTATAATCCTCTTGAGAAGCTTCAGCGCCCCGCTTCGCGGTGACCCCAGCCTCCAACACCTCGCTTTCATGGTCGACGGCGCGCCAAAGATAGTAGAGCTTGCCGTGATCTTCGCAAACACCTCGTCCAAGTGCCAGCGCCAATGCGGATAGCCGCGCATATCCGCGACTCGTCTCTTGCGAATCTCGGCGGCCAACATTGGCCAAAGCGGTTCCACCAGAACCGGATGGTCTCATGACCGATATCGATCCCGCGCTCGGCCAACAAATCCTCGACTTTGCGCAGCGACGGGGAATCGTACGTACATCATCACGACCAGACGGATGACCTCAGGCGAGCTATTGAAATAACGGAACGGGTGCTCATGGGCTGAAGCTACCATGGCGAGACGCTGCCGGCCTTTCGTCTGACACAAACCATATCGAATAGTATGTCTATAGAGGAGCACGGAACCGAAGATGGATAAGAAGGTCGTCGTTATCACTGGCGGTGGGATTGGCATCGGTCGCGCCTGCGCCAACTCATTCTCCAAAGCCGGCTATCATGTGATCGTAACCGACGTTCTCGAAAAGGAGGGCCGCCAAGTGACAGATGAGTTGGAGCGCGGCGGCGGCAGCGCGGAATTCCACTCCCTTGACGTTCGGAGCACGCAGCAGGCGAATACCGTTGTTGCGGACATTGAAAGGAAGCACGGAGCGCTCGACGTCGTCCTCGCCAATGCCGGCATCGCCCATAAGACCCCGCTCGCCGAGCTCAGCGACGAGAAATGGGCGTCCACACTCGACATTGACCTCAACGGCGTCTTCCGCGTTGCGCGCGCGGCCGCACCGGCGATGCGCAGAAATCGCAAGGGATGCATTATCGCGCTGTCCTCGATCATGGGCGTGGCTTATGGGTGGGACGAGCACGTCCATTATTCGGCGGCGAAGGCCGGGGTGGTGGGTCTTGTCAGAGGCCTTGCTGTTGAACTGGGCCGGGATGAAATCCGCGTCAACGGTATTGCGCCAGGCTACATCCGAACTGCTCAGGCGCTGTCGACAGAACATTCCCTTGGTCCGGCTGGACTGGAAGCAGCGGCGAAATTCATACCGCTTGGCCGAGCGGGCGAGCCAGAAGACGTCGCCGATGTTGCAGTCTTTCTCGCATCGCATGCGGCACGCTACATCACTGGACAGGTCCTGGTGGTAGACGGTGGCCTCCTTGTCGGACGATACTGAGCTGCCACGACCAATTCGCCTCCGAAATTTTAGCGACGGAGGCTCACGCTTTCATTTCATCTCCTGGAGCTGCGGGGCACTTTCACCTAGACAATAGTGGACGACCCAAATCGACGTTTTAGGCGATCGACACCGTCTTTTCCCGAATATCCTACGACGCGAAGACCGTCCCTGCGGTTGATCGAGCGCAGCGGCCACAGCCCTGCCGCACGTTGCCGTGTCGGCCTTGCCGCCGAGATCGTGCGTACGCGTGGCCTCGTTCTTCAGCGTCGTCTCGATGGCTTGCATTATCGCTCGGCTGGCGTCTTTGTGGCCAAGATGATCAAGCATCATGGGCCGTCGATCCCGCGCTCCGCCAAGGCATCCCCGATGTCTCGCAGCGACAGCGGGGACCGCAGGTGCATCGTTACGACCAGACGGATCACTTCTGGCAAGCTGTTGAAATATCGGAATGGGCTGCGCATGGCACAGAGTTGCCACGGTCAGGGGCGGCTCGAAGAATTACCCCTGTGAATGAGATTGTAGCCGGGCGGCTGGGCTGCCTCCAATGCGGCGGCCAGACGAATGACATCAGATTCACCGCGCGGCCGGCAGGCGATCTGGAGCCCGACAGGCATTCCGTCGCCAGCCAAACCCGCGCAGAGAGTTCCAGAGGGAAAGCCCAAAGATTGAACGGGTATGTGTAATAGACCCAGGAGACCAAAGTTCGATGTGCGAGGCGGGCCGGCTTGTTCAGACCACAGTCAAGCGAGGACACAGGTATGACGGGAGAAAGGACCGCGTCATGATCGTCAAACTTTTTGAGAGCGTCGCTATAGAAGGCGTGGCGTGCAAACACGCTTTCATAGTAGTCACGCATCGTTTGTGAAAGAGCCGCATCAAGGATATCGCTGACGGCGGGGTCAAGGATCTCGCGCTTCCTGTTCAGCGTATTCCTGAGCCGCGTACCGACTCCAGTGTAGAATTCAGCAGTCCATAGACGTGCCGGATCCTCGTCGAAGAAGTGATCAACTTTTTCAACGATACATCCCATATCCTCCAGCATAAGGGCCGATTTTTCACAAAGTGCGACGACCTCCTCATCGGGCTCCGCGTATCCTAGCGTTGGACTCCATGCGAGACGCATGCCCGCAACAGATGACCGGCAGGCCGCTAGGACGTTGGGAACTGGCTCCGAGACGCTCGAAGGATCGCGGGCGTCGTATCCGGCGATCGCGGTAAACAGCAACGCCGCGTCGCGGACGTTCCGGGCCATTGGCCCAACATGCGCGAGCGTTGGAGTGGCGGAGGTTGGCACACTGGAACACGCCCAAATTGCCCCTTAAGCCCGACGAGGCCTGTCATGGAGGAAGGGATCCGAATTGATCCGCCTCCGTCGGTTCCCAATCCGAAATGGCGTCACGCCGGCGGCAATGGATGCAGCCGCCCCAGCGCTCGAGCCGCCCGGCGTCTTGGCGGCATTCCAAGGATTGTGCGTGATTCCAGTCAAAGGGCTGTCGCCGACCGGTTTGCAGCCGTATTCGCTCGTCGTTGTTTTTCCGATGATGATGGCGCCGGCTGCTCTCAGTCTCTTCACTGCTGGAGCGTCTTCTGGTGCGATGTTGCCCTCGTTCGCACGGGAGCCTGAAGCATACGGAAGACCACCGACCGCGATAAGGTCTTTCACCGAGACTGGGAGCCCATGCAGAAGGCCCAGTGGCGCTCCCTGAACAATCGCGGTCTCGGCTCGTCTCGCAGCCGCGCGAGCCCCTTCGGCATCGATTACGAAGAAACAGTTCAAGTCGGTTTGGGTCGATGCCGCCTTGCTGAGAGCGCGCTCGACGAGCTCCACCGGCGAAATCTGTTTTCCGACGATGAGCTTTCGAAGAGACGTCGCGCTCATATAGTCGAAGTCGCTAGACATCGTACCGTCCTATGCCGACCGCTGGGCGGTTGTCACCGGCTGAATGGCCCAGGCGCCGATCAAGAACCGATGCTTAGTCAATGGTCGCTATTGCGCGGACGGGCGAGCCGCTACCGCGATGAATTTTAAGTGGTAGGCCTTGAAAGGAGAAGTTCCCCCTTCCGACTAGTTCTTCAAGATTTCAAAGCCACTCATAGTGCGAAACGCGTCGATCCCGACACGTTCGATGATTAGGAAACAAATCGTCCGTTGCCTGGGTTGCTCCACACCGACTTTTCAGTCGGAAAGTGGCGATTATGGAGTCCGGTGTTAAGAAGCACGATGTGCCCGTCGATAGTCACATTGGCTCTCTTCCGCTGCTTCAAGATCGGGGACATCGATCTCTCCAAGGTCTGGAATGTGGGTCAGATCCAGGCAGACGGCTTTGCCCATGCACATGGCCAAAGGCATTTCATCAATCGTCTCGCCGTCCTCACGCACGTGGAAAAAGGCGTCGACATGGGTGCGGACATGATCAACCATGCCGATGTAAGTGGTGGCGCCGCCCAATTGATCGCCAGGGATTCCGAGATTCCATTGGCGAAACTCTTCGTGCCCGAAATGAGGTACGATGACTGGCTTCGGGAAAAATTTGTGCGCAGGCATATTGTTCGTCAACGTGACCGTCAGGTCGATGATCCTGCCGCTCATCTCCAACTCCTTGCTCTGTGATTTGCGCCGCCCGACGTCCGCCTTCCGATCCCATCACGGGCGGGCGCTCACGCCCGGTTCATTCATCGATCTCCGTGATCAGGCCGACGCGCGTTTGCAGACGCGGCTCCGGCTTCGATCGCGACGGCCCCGCCAATCCCAAAGGCGTTCAACGATCGAACCAGTTCGCCAGCCGTGAACCGGCGCCCAATCAAGACGAGCAAGCCGTCCCGGTTCTCGGCGGCCGCGGGTTCGTCGGCCAGGATCTCCGGGGACTGGACGACCTTGCGGACGCTCTGGAGCAGGATGCGGCCGCGCGGTGTCCGAACGATCCCCTTGATCCGCACGATATCGTCGCCGCGGGCGTGAATCAGCGCGCTGAGCCATACCGTGAGCGCAGGCCAGTCGGGGGTGTTGCCGAGGTCCAGCGCAGCGGCTCCGATTGGCGCCGGTGTCCCGCTACCGTGCCTGCAATCGGCAGGGTCTCGGGATCGACGCCGGAGGCGTCCGGCAGATCGGTCGGGGAGCCCATGACGGAGCCCGACAACGGTCGCGCCTGGGTTGAGGATGCCAAGAGTCGCAATGAGCCGGCGCAAGCGCTCGGGCTCTGCGGCGTCCACTTTGGTGACCACGAGCCTGTCGGCGGTCTCGATCTGCCGACGCCCAAGATCTTCGTCCCGAATTTGCGCGAGCCCATGCAGGGCGTCGACCGTCACGATGATCTCACCCACCACGATGTGATGTTGCAGGACGGGATCTGCGACTATGGCGTCGACGATGCGGCCCGGCTCGGCAAGCCCGCTGGTTTCGAGCACGATGCTGTCGATTCTCGGCGCGGACGCGTCCCCTCCCACCCGATCGTCGCAGATGTCGCGAAGCAATGTCACAAGGGCCGAGCGCATCTCACAGCAGGCGCAGCCGCCCGCGAGAACACGCAGCCGCGTCGAGCCGATCAGCAGAGCGTCATCCACCGGCGCGTCGGCGGCTTCGTTGACAACCACCAGGGCGTCGCGCAGCAAGCCATGGTGGAGATGATGGCGCAGCCACGTGCTCTTGCCGGAGCCGAGAAAGCCGCCGAGAATCGTGAGCCGCATCCGACCTTCGCGCGGATCGCTCGTCAAGGCGTCGGCGCCTCGTCGGCAAAGCGGGGGTCGAGCGGATCGACAGGCCGGCCGATGATCCGCTCGGCCGCCTCCCAAAGCTCGCTCAGAGTGTTGACCATCACCTGATGGCCGGTCCGGTTGGCCAGTATGAAACCGGAACCCGACCCGTCGTCATGAACAGTCAAGCCGTAAGAGGCGAGGACTGGGGCGAGGATGCGAGCCCGTTGCAGCCGGCCGCGAATGCGGTCGAAGGCGCTGCCTGCGCCCGCGTCCGTCCAATGGCCCTGTGCGGCCGGAAACCCGCAATTCGCACACATCGCTGCCGCTGTCCGCTTTCGTCGTCCGTCAGATGACCGGGGGGCGTTCCTTGCCGCTGAAAGGATAGCGCTTCCGGAAATCTTCCGCGATCTCCTCGAAGGTCGCCCAGCGAACACCCTTGTGGCCGTTGACGTATTCGATCAGCCGCTCGAGCATCATGATGACCTGCGGGCGACCACTCACGTCCGGATGGATGGTGAAGCAGAACGTCGCATAATCCATCTCGCGGTAGACCCAGTCGAACTGCTGGCGCCACAGGTCCTCGATGTCGCGAGGATTGACGAAGCCGTGACTGTTCGGCGATTTTTTGATGAACATCATCGGCGGCAGATCGTCGACGTACCAGTTGGCGGCGATCTCGACGAGATCGATTTCCTTGCCGTGCTGAAGGGGTTTCATCCACTCTTCAGCCTGCTTGGAATAGTCGATCAACGTCCAGCTGTCGCCGACCCGTGCGTAGAAGGGCTGGAAGTCGCGATAGCCCTGGCTGTGATCATATTTGAATCCGTATTTCTGCAGGAGCGCCGCGGTCGACGCCGACATCTCCCACCATGGCGCGACATAGCCGCGAGGCTTCTTGCCGCTGAGTTTCTCGATGACCTCGATGGACTTCAGGAGGACCGCCTCTTCCTGTTTGGGCGTCATTGCGACCGGGTTCTCGTGAGAATAACCGTGCGCGCCAATCTCGTGACCCTCCTCGACGATCTTGCGACACTCGTTCGGAAAGGTGTCGATGGAATGCCCTGGGATGAAGAACGTAGTCTTCAACTTGTATTTCTTGAACAGGTTCAGCAGGCGGATGATGCCGACCTCGCTCGCGAAAATGCCGCGCTGAATATCGGACGGCGAGTCGCCGCCGCCGTAGGAGCCAATCCAGCCCGCCACGGAATCGACATCCGTGCCAAACGCACAGACGATCTCTTTAGCCATCTTTACTCTCCCTGGTTGTTGGACCTGTGAAGCCAGCCGTCGCGCGACGGCCGAAGACCGGATCACGCATTGCCGCGCGAATGACTCGCAGAGCGCTCGCGTCCGTCCCTCGCGGGCGCGCGCCAAGATTCGACTGAGGACGTCCGGCCTCGCCGGGCAAATGACCTGCAATCGAAGATTGGCGCTGCGCCAGAGTGATCTCATGACGCCGTCGCCAGACGGCGCCAATCGCGAGGCGCTCAGTTCGGAACCGGGATGGGCTTCACGCGGTTCGGCTCGAGCCAGTCGGCGGGAGGCTTGCAGTCCGTGCAGTTCACGCCCGGCAGGCTATCCGCGTACGTCACTGCAGGCAGCGGCTTGATCGTGGCGCCGGGCATTGCTGTGCCATTCTGCACTGCCGTCAGGTTCAGCTCAGGCAGCAAGTCACCGTTCAGCGCGGTGTCGATGAACAGCGCAGGCACCTTACTCTCCGGGAAGGTATTACAGCCATTCTCGAAAGCCAGACCGGTGCACAGCTTGATCTCATTATACGGCACCCAGGGCAGTGGGTATTCGACGTTGTGCGCCGTCAGCTTGAGCTTGCCGGTCAGTACTTCCATCATCACCTTGAACGCGTATGGTCCATCTGCCGGGCCGAAGCTCGCTGACAATCCCTTCAGCCCTTTCGCCTGCAACGCCTGGTCGCCGATGTCCAGTCGATAGCCGTTGTTTGATTGACCGGAGATTACCACCAGTCGGTCGGGCCGGTGGTCCTTCACCGCCTGCAACGAGCCATACGTGCCGTCGACCGTCCAAATCGCGTCAATGTTCGGGTGGGCGGCCAAAACCTTTGCCACATTCTCCTGCGACGTGGCGTCGTTCCAGTTGCCGTAGAAGTCGCCAACGATCTTGATGCCGGGGTAGCGCTTGAACACGCCCAGCGCCTGACGGTCCATCAGATCAGTCAGGGCTGTGCCAGCGACCCCGTGGTTGATTACCATCTCGCCCTTGCCGCCCATCTCGTTGACCATCCACTGCGCCGAATTGGCGCCGTAGCGGCCCGACAGGCTGCTTACATTATAGGCGCAGGGCGCCGTCACGGTGCTGTCATAAGCGAACATCAGCACGTTATGCTTACATCCCTGTTCAATCACGCGGTTCAGCCCGGTTCCGGACACCGGATAGAACAGAATCGCATTGGCCCCCGCGGCAATCATACTTTGCAAGTCGGAAATCTGGTGTTGGACGTCGGTGCCCGAGATCACGGTCTTGAACTCGACCGTCTTGTCGTAGGGCGGCGTGCCGGCCAGGGCCTTGATGCCGTTCGCGGCCGCCGTTTGCCACACGTTCCCGCTATAGCTGAGGTCGAGGAACACCTTGTAATTTTCCGCCTCGGCCGAGGTCGGTCTCGCCAGTCCCCCCATGAGCGCAAGTACGCCGGCACAGTAAAGTAGGGACCTCGGTAACGTCTTGAGACGTCTTGGCAAACTATTCATCTTATCTCTCCCTTTCCTTAGTGGCTCCAGCGTCGCAGTGCGCCCCATCGCTCGCTCTGCAGTAACAGAGCGCCAACGATGATGACGCCCTCGATTATGTTGCGCAACCCTTGTGACAGACTGAGCACTGTGATGATGGTCTCCAGCGCGCTCAAAAAAATCGCGCCGGCGAATGTGCCGAGGTAAATCCCCTTGCCGCCGACGACGCGTGCACCGCCAATGACCACCGCCGCGATCGTCGGTAGCAGTAGCGGATCGCCAATATCGAGCGTTGCGGCCGAGGAATAGCCGGCCAGAAGCAGACCGCAGATACCCGCGCACAATCCGCTTAGCGAATAGGCCAGGACGGTCAGGCCGGCAATTGGCAAGCCGAATACCCATGCGGCGCGCGGGCTGCTGCCAATGGCGTAGAGCTGGCGCCCTTCGGCGGTGCCATTTTGAAAGATGGCGGCGATGACGACAAAGGCGACGATCAGATAGATCGGAATCGGCACGCCCAGCCAATGACCGCTCATCAACGCCTGCAACGCCGGCGCAACTGGTTGCTGCGCGAGACCCGAAGTAAAGCCAAGCCCGACGCCGAAAAAAGTAATACCCGAAGCGAGCGTCATGATGAATGGCGGCACCTTTGCAAGCGCGATGCCCAACCCGTTAATCATCCCAATTGCGGCGCAGAAGGCGAGCGTCGCTGGCACGGCCCAAGGCAAGGAAGCGTTTTGCCCGTTGGTCAGCACGGAAATCATCATCGCGCTAAGGCCTGCGACGACACCGATCGACAGATCAATCCCGCCCAGCAGGATCGTCAGCCCTTGGCCGAAGGATGCTATCACGAGGAAGATCGAGGTCACCAGCACGGCGCTGAGCTGCTGCGTCAAGCTGGAACCTGGATTAAGTATCTTGGTGGCGATGATCAGCAGCGCCGCGCAGGCCAGCACCACGGCGACCGGCAGCAACTCGGGGTTGGCCCACGCAGCGCGCGCCCGAAGCCTTGCGGGCTTGGATTCGCTCAAGGTCGGGGCGTCGCGCTTTGCCATTCAGCCCCCCTTTGCCGACGAAGCCGCAGCATTGAAAGATTACCGACGAAGAGCGCGACCAACATGATGATGCCGCTGAACACATTCGTGTAGAACGAAGCCGCTCCGAGCGCGAACAGCATTTTCTGCATCACCGTAAGGATGCCAGCGCCGACGACGCTGCCGAACACGCCGCCGCGCCCCCCTGTCAATGAAGTTCCCCCTATGGCTACCGCGGCATACATGAACAGCAGAAAGGTGTTGCTCGCCCGGGGATCGCCGCTGCCGGTCTGGGCGCTCAGCAAGTAGCCGGCGCAGCCGTAGGCGGCGCCAGCGAGCACAAAGGCAAGCAGCTTCGTGCGACGCACGTTGAGGCCCGAAAGCCCGGCCGCATTCTCGTCGGAGCCTACGGCATAGATAGCGATACCCAAGCGAGTGCGAGCGAAGACAAACCATAGCAGCAGAACGCCGATTATGATCACCGCCGCCACCGGCACGACGTTGGCGATGTCCCCCGTTAGGCCATTGGCGATGGTGTCGGAAACTTCACCACCCGGGGCAGCCAGAATCACCAGCGCCACGCCTTGGCAGGCGATCATCGTGCCGATTGTCACCGCCAGCGATTGGAGCCCGAGCCCGACCACCAGCCAGCCATTGAGCAGCCCCACCGCGGCTCCGATCAGCATCACCGCGACGAGCGAGCCGAACCAGCCGAGGATGCCGACGCTTGTCGTGGCCACGACGACATTGGCGATGGCGATGACACCGATGGCGGAGAGATCGAGTTCCCCGGTGAGCACCACCAGCGTCAGGCCGGCCGCAGCGATTGCCAGAACAATGGTGTTGTCAAGCAGGTTGGTAATGGCGAAAACCGAGGTGGCGCTCGCCTCGCTGATTGCGTAAACGAGATACATCACCAGGTAGATCAATACGGCGATCGCCGCCCCCCGAGCGGGGCGCAGTCGTGTGGCGAGCGACATCACGTGCCGCCCCCGCCATTGGTTGCGCCTGCGCCGCCTGGCCGGAAGCGAGCGACAGCACCAGTTCCTGCGACAGCTCTCCCCCACTCACCTCACCGGCGATATGGTTGCGGTAAAGCACCAGGCAGCGATCGCAAAGATGCACCAACTCGTCGAGTTCGGTGGAGTAGAATAGAATGGCGCCGCCTTCGTGCACGAAGGCGCGCATCATGCGGTAGATGCTCTGCTTGGCGCCGACGTCCACCCCGCGCGTTGGGTCGAACAGCAACAGGCAGCGCGCGCCCACGACCAAAGCGCGCGCCAGCACCGCCTTCTGTTGGCTGCCGCCGGAGAGGTCGGTGATGGGCAAGGGCAGGAAATGCTCAGGCAGATCGACATCCGGGATCACCTGCTCCACGAGCTTGCGCTCGCGCTTCTTGTTCAGGAAATGCATAGGACTGGCGCGCCGGATAACGGGCACAGAGATATTGGCGATGGTCGATAGGTCCTTGAAGATTCCTTCGGTCTTGCGCTCCTCCGGCACCAGCACCACGCCCGCTGCGCGAGCGACCCTCGGCGAGTGCAACCCACGGGCCGTCCCCGCCACCGCGATGCGCCCGCCGTACAGGGGATGCAGCCCGACCAGAGCGCGGAACAGGGGTCCCTGGCCGTGGCCTTCCAGCCCGGCGACGCCGAGAATTTCGCCGGGCTGCAAAGCAAAGCTGATATCCTCAATGCCCTCTCCGGTCAGATGGCTTGCCTCCAACGCTGGTGCGTCCTGCGGGCGCGCCGAAGAGGGGGCGGCGATGAACTGCTCGACCGCCGAACGCCCGGCCATGCTTCTGAAGATGTCGTCATTGCTCATCTCCGAAACTGCTTGGTCGAGCACCTTCTGTCCATTACGCAGAATAATGCAGCGCCGGCAGAGACGACGAATCTCATCGAGCTTGTGAGTGATATAGAGGATCGAGACGCCCTCCTTCAACACGCGGTCGATGAGCCCGAACAGCCATTCGCGATCAGATAGTGCCGAGGTGGGCTCGTCGAGCAGCAATACCGAGGGATTGCGGGCGAGCGCCCGAATGATCTCGACTCGCTGGCGCACGCCGAGCGGCAGCGAGTCGACAATGTCGCTCGGGCGAATGTCGGCAGCGCCCCACTGCGCCAACGTCGCCTCCGCTCGTCGTCGCAACTCGCGTCCAGACACCAGCCCTATCGCGTTCTTCGGGGCGTCGGGCAGCGCCAGATTGGTGGCGACCGACAGGCTTGGCACCAAGCTGAGTTCCTGGAAGGCCGTTGAAACGCCCAGCCGGTTGGCGTCCACGATCGACGTCGGCCGGAACCGATCACCCTTTAGGCGAATCTCGCCGTGGTCGGGCGCGACCACGCCGCTCAGCGCCTTGACCAGGGTTGACTTGCCGGCGCCGTTCTCCCCGAGCAAGCCGCAGACCTCGCCGGCATTCAAGGAGAAAGACACGTCCTCAAGCGCGACCGTGGCCCCGTAACGTTTGGCGAGATCGTCTACCTGGAGAACCAGAGGTCTCACCGCTCGCGCTCCGCCCGTGTTCGCGGCCTGAGCACCGCCTTTGGTCTGACCTTTACCAAAGGTAGCATTGGCTCTTTTGCGTGGTCAAGGATGACCGTCCGCTTCACCGCGCGGCGACCACGCGCCACCACGCGGTGGCGCATTGTCGGATCATCATTTGCGGTCAAGTATTGCAGCTCTTTTCGGAGCAGCGCGAACAGCTCGCTCTTTGGCCTCGAAACCGACGCCCGGCCTGTCGGGCAGGCGGACATGACCCTCGACGACGTCGAGTGTCGTCCGCAAAGCCGCCGAAAGGGCGGAACACGTCTGGATAGGACTCGTTGCCGCCGAGGCGCAGCCCCGCCGCGATGTTGAGCGACATCTGATGGCCGCCGTGCGGCACAACTCTGCGATTCGACCAGCCGTTCTGCTTGAGAACGTCGAGCGTGCGCAGATATTCGACGAGGCCGTAGGACAACGCGCAATCGAACTGCAGCCAGTCGCGGTTCGGGTCCATGCCGCCGTAGCGCAGCAGGTTGCGAGCGTCCTGGTGAGAGAAGAGGTTCTCACCGGTGGCGGTGGCGCCGCGTAGCGAGCGCTCAACTCGGCCTGCAAGGCGAAGTCCAGCGGATCGCCCGCCTCCTCGTACCAGAACAGGCCATAGGGCTCGAGCGCGGCGGCGTAGGCGAGCGCCGTGTCGAGGTCGAACCGCCCGTTCGCGTCGACCGCGAGGTTCTGGCCCTCCCCCACGACCGCCAGCACCGCCTCGATCCGCTTCAGGTCTTCGGCGAGCGGCGCGCCGCCGATCTTCATCTTCACGGTCGTGTAGCCGCGATCGAGGTAGCCGCGCATCTCGTCCTGCAAAGCGGAGAGATCCTTGCCTGGATAGTAGTAGCCCCCGGCGGCGTAGACCCAGACCTTGTCGTCCGGTGCGCCATCGCCGAATCGTTCCGCGAGGAGGCGATAGAGCGGCTTTTCCGCGATCTTGGACACAGCGTCCCAAATCGCCATGTCAAGCGTGCCGACGGCGACCGAACGTTCGCCATGGCCGCCCGGCTTCTCGTTGCGCATCACGGCGGCCCAGATGCGGAACGGATCGAAGTTGGCGCCGGCGTCGTCGAGCAGGTCCGCCGGGTTGGCCTCCGCGAGTCGCGGCAGCAGCCGCTCGCGCATCAGCGCGCCCTGGCCGTAGCGGCCGTTGGAATTGAAGCCGTAGCCGACCACCGGCGCGCCGTCGCGCACCACGTCGGTCACCACCGCGACGACCGAGCAGGTCATCTTCGAGAAGTCGATGTAGGCGTTGGCGATCGGCGAAGCGATCGAGACGGTCCGCTCACGGACGTCGACGATGCGCATCGGCACAATCCTCCACTGTTCCGGTTAGTCGGGAACCGACTTCGAGCGCCTCCGGAAGCACAACGACGCCTAACTTGATCCCATTCGCCAATTGCGATCCAATGCCGTTCCGTTATCGCCCTATGCCGAAAATGACATGGGCCTGAGCCGGCCTGTATCCGGGCAGGCATCCGCATAATCGAGGTGATCTGAGCGCCGCGCGCCCTAACCGCCGAGAAGGTCGAATTCCGCGCGCATCGCCTCGCTCGACAATCCGGCGCCGAGCAACACGGCCGCAAGCACCCGCGCCTTCGGCCCGCTGAGATCGCCAGCGAAGATCGCGCCGGCGCGCTCCAGGTCGCGGGCGCCGCCGTTACCATAGATTGGGCGCACGCGTCCCCGTGGGCACCGAGAGGTGATTATCACCGGTATGTCCGCCGTGATGACTTCGGCGACCGCCTTGGTGACCGCCGGCGTAGCATTGCCACGCCCAAATCCCTCGATCACGATCCCCTTGGCGCCGCTGTCGGCCGCAAAGCGAAGGAAGCGGTCGTCCGAACCCATGACAAGCTTGATCAGGTCGACGCGGCTTTCTACACGCTCCGCCGCGAAGGTCTTGCGCAGGACCGGACGGCGGTGGACCGACACCCGTCCCCCATCGATCTCGCCGAGTTTGCCGTGCTCGCCCGATGCGAAGGTGTCGACCCGCGACGTGTGTGTCTTGGTGACGTCGCGCGCGGCGTGGAACTCCTGTTCGAAGGCGATCATCACGCCGAGGCCGACCGTCGCCGGGGCGGCGGCGATGCGCACCGCGTCGGCGATGTTCCGCGGTCCATCCGGGTCGTGCGTGTCGGCGGCGCGCTGAGCGCCGGTGAACACCACCGGCTTGTCGGAGGCGACCAAGAGGTCGGCCAAATAAGCGCTCTCCTCCATCGTGTCCGTGCCGTGGGTGACAACGACGCCTGTCGTGGCCGGATCGGCGAGGTGGCCTCCGATGTGCTGCGCCAGACGAAAGGCAAGCGGCAGGTCGATGGCAAACGAATTTACCTTGCAAAACTCGTCGACCACGAGATCGATTCCGTCCAAGGGATCATGGAGGCTTTCACGCAGGCTATCGCCGTCAACGCTCGCCGCGCTGTGGCCGCTTTTGCGATCGTGGCGCGAAGCGATGGTGCCCCCGGTGGTGACCAGGACGATTTTACTCATGCGTGGGTTTGCCTCAGTTCTCGCCGATTGGTCAGACTTTACTGCAGGATCAGCGCCGACCACGGGTTGCCGCGCGTCCTTTCCACTATCACTCGTTCGCATGTTCTGGCGCCGCGCCGATCTGTTCGCGGTACCAGTCCAGGATCTCTGATCCGGTCCACATCACGACGCCATCTCGCGCAAGAATGTGGTCGTAGAGCATCTCCAGATATTTGATTCGATGAGGCGCGCCCGTGAGATAGGGATGAATCGAGATCGCCATCACGCGAGGCTGGTTGACCCCCTCCTTGTAGAGGCGATCGAAATGGTCGACGCCCCGCAGGAAGATTTCGTCAGAGCGATGTCCCTGAACCGCCGTGATCACGACATCGTTGATCTCGACCGTGTAGGGCATTGCTACGATGGGCCGTGGCGACGCCTGGATCATGACGGGTTGGTCGTCGACGCACAAATCGCAAACATATTCGATACCGGCTTCGGCCAGATGATCCAGTGTTTCGACAGTTTCGGTGAGGCCGGGGCTTTCCCATCCCCGTGGCGGCTTACCTGTGACGGTCCGGATAGCCTCGATCGTGTCGCGGATCGCAGCCCGCTGATCTTCGACCCGATGCATCGGCCGCTGGACGTAGCCGTGTCCAACAAAATCCCAGCCCGCCGCAAAGGCCGCCTTACAGGCCTCCTCGTACTGTGCGCAGGCTGTGCCGTTCACCGCGAAGCTGGCCTTTAGACCACGAGCATCGAGAACTTCCAGAAACCGCCAGAACCCCACCCTCATTCCGTACTCGTGCCACGCCCAATTCGGCGCGTCCGGCAAGAGCGGCTGGCCCATGGGAGGCGGCAGGACCGTGCGCGGCATCGGTTCGCTCGGATTCCAGTTCTCCACATTCACGATCGTCCACACCGCGACTCGTGCGCCTCCAGGCAGACGCAGTTTTGGGCGCGTCACGATTGGCTGATAGGGAAGGCGATCGCGAATTGTCGATGGCGTCATTGTGGTTCCTTAGACTCGGAGGCAGGAGCTTCCCAAATTTTGTCGGCAGTAAAGCCGCGATGGGCAGACACCTGCCCGGCCAAAAGCGCCAGACCCACTGCTAAGACAGTGGCTAGCTGCGGAGCCTCAAGAGGAGTTTTCGGATAGAGCGAGTTTGCTGGTGGGATCTTTGCCACGGATGGCCCCATCGGGTCGACGCCAATTGTAATCGTGCAACCAACTCGGCGGTTGCGTGGCCCGCTGGTCGGAGTGACCGTAGGGCCTGGCGTAGGCCCATTCGTGTTGGGCGGTCTGGATGAGCGCGCGAAGGCTGGCTGGCCTGTTGCGTTCGGGCGGGAATCCAGACATTCCACCATGGGGACGACGCGCATCGGTTTAGAGGGATAGGACGTCTCCTTGTGTTAAGGCGAGCGAAGGGCTCACTTAGGCTGCTCGTGTCGGAGAGCAGCAAAATAGTTGCGAGCCAAGACAAGCCAATAGAAGATCAACCGTTTCAGCGAGCTGCGAAGTTTGAGGGCGGAATGGCGAAGCGGCCAAAAGCGACGGATTTGACGGTCGCCAGGATGGACCCAAGCGACCGGCGGGTCATCGGTCAACAAGTCGTCGCTCGAATCCTTGAGCTCATTCGGACCGGCAGCCTTCGAGCGGGCGACAGGTTGCCGCCCGAGCGTGAGCTCATCGAGATTTTTGGCATCAGCAGGCCAAGCCTACGGGAAGCTCTTCGCGCCTTGTCGATGTTGGGAGTCGTCAATTCCCTGCACGGCGGCGGCGCCTATGTCAGCGATCTCGAAGCGCGGACGCTGCTCGCGCCCCTCGACTTCTACATGTCCTTGACCAAGGCTAATTTCGCCGACGCTTTTGATAGCCGCAGGGTCATCGAGATTGAGATTGCGCGAAGAGCGGCTGCGAGGGCGACGCCGGCGGATATCCAGGATCTCCGCGGCATCATCGAGGCGCATAAGTCCGTGCAAGACGATCCCGTCGGCTTTCGCATTCTCGACACCCGTCTCCATGAGAGGTTGTCAGAGATTGCCGGCAACGCCGTGCTCCAGCGGATCGCTTACGGACTGTACAATCTCGGCCTCGACTTCCAGAACTTTGACCGGCGGACGCGAAACGAACCAGGGCTGATCGCCCAGAGCACGGCGGATCATGTGAGAATCGCCGCTGGGATTGCAGCGCATGATTCCGATCACGCTGCAGAAGCGATGTCGGAGCATATCCGCAATATCGAACTCAGCACCCGGCGTGTCCTTTCCAATCCGGGGGTCCCGCGTCCTTTGAACAGCGCACGACGAACGACGATCGCTGCGACGAACGTCGCCGCTCGGGGGCCTAAGGCGGCGCGACCTCGCTCATAGGCTTGAGATCGACATCATTGGCCAGCGCGACGGCGCGCGGCAGTTCGGGCAGCATCGCCGCGCTAAATCCGTCCGCCACGGCTTCGGCGTAAATGTCTCGGACGCTGCTCGCCAGGCGCCCGTTCACGCGAGCTGACCGCGAAAATTGAACGACGTCGGAAATCGTACGCAAGGCGTCGTCGAGCGCATATGGATGGCTTTGGCTGTCGCCGGAGACGACCCAGCCGATGAACGTGTCATAGAACTCGCAGTGCATGCGGCTCGAACGCACGAGGTTGTCGAAGGACGCGGCGTCAAGTCCGGCTTTGACGGCAAGCGTGAGCGCCTCCGAATAGAGCGCTGCGTAGCCGAGCGATATGAGGTTGTTGACCAGCTTGAGCCGGTGACCATTCCCAAGCGCGCCTGCATGTTGGATTGTCGTTGGCGAAGGCAGAGAGGACGGGCCGGATTCGCTCCAGCGTCGAGAGCTCGCCGCCAACCATGGTCGACAGCGTGCCCTAGCCATGCCTCGTGCGGCGAACGGCCGAGCGGCGCGTCGACAAACACGAGGCCGCTCGGCGCGTATTCTCCGGCCAGGCGCAACAATGTGGAAGGCTCGGAGGTCGTGCAGTCGACGATAGTCAGTCCGGGCTTGGCGCCAGCCGCGAGCCCGTCGTCATCAGCCACCAACGCCTCGACCTCCTTTGCTCCAGGCACGCAAAGAATAACGATGTCGCAATAAGCCGCCATGGCCTTGGGAGCTGGAGACTTCCCGTGCGCCGCGCTGAACGAGGTCGTCGATCGCGTTGCGGCTCCTGTGAGCCATCACCTGCAGCGGGAAGCCGTGCTTCACGATGTTGACGGCCATGCCATGGCCCATGTGGCCAAGACCGATAAAGCCGACATGGAGCGCGTCTTGCTTCATATGCGCCGTCCCCGCCCATCCCAGCAGCCGGCGATCAAGAAGCAGTTCATCGCGGATCTCCCTGTGGCGCGTCGAGTGGCAAGGCCGACGCGGCTTTTGGGCGGGAACGTTTGATCCCGCCAATGAAGGCGCGTGTTCCCGCAAAGCGCTTGACCGCCATGACAAGCAGGAGGATCAGCCCCCAAGAAGCGAGCGCCAGATGAGGACTGACGTTCAGGAGATTGAAGCCGCTCGCGACGACTTGAAGAATCCAGAGCGCGACGAATAGACCGCCGACTCCGCCAAAGCCTCCATAGGGGTCGACGCCGCCCAGGATGGCCGCGAGGATCGTGATCAGCAGGTATGACTGCGCAATGTCCGCGCCTGCCGAATTGAAGCGCGCCATCATGATGACCGCGGCAAGCCAGCACAGAACGCTCGAGATGAGATAGACCCAGACCTGCACGCGGCGCGTGTTGACGCCGGAGAACCGGGTCGCCTCCAGGTTCGAGCCGATCATGTGGATGCGCACCCCAAGCTCGGTCCGCGTCAGCAGCACATGCACAGCGAGGGCCATGATGCCAAAGACGACGAACGAAAGCGGCAGGCCCGCGATCGTCTTGTTGGAGATCGCGATCAAGGCGTCGGGGAAGCCGGACAAGGTGCGGCCGCGGGTGAAATAGATGCTCAGGCCATGAAGCAAGGTCATGGTTCCGAGCGTCACCAGGATCGGATGGATGCCGATGACGGCCACCATCAATCCGGTGATCAGGCCGACGAAGATGACAGCTCAAGAGCCCGGCGGCGAGCGCGCGCGGACAGCCACAGAGCCAGCGTCGCGCCGCTCGCATGGGCCGGCATGACGGCGGTCAGGATCCAGGCCATCAGCAGGCTCGCCTGATTGGCCGTGGCTATGATCGCCAGATTGATGCCGCCCGAGATCAGCGGGATAGCCATCGCCAGCGAGAGCAGCCCGAGCTCAGGAAGCTGGAACATCATCGCCTGGAGCGTCGTGACGCGCGGAAAGGTCGCTGGCATAAAGAACGAGAAGGACGCAACGAGCAGAGCAAGCAGCGCGAAGAGACCGGCGATACTGGTCGGACGCGTCGCGAAGAGTTGCGATCAGTTGATCGAGCTGGCCTCGGCCTTCGACGCGGCTCGGCGAGACGGGGAGGCGGGGCGCGCATCACGCGGGCCTCGCGACGAACGGCTTGCGCCGCGATTCTCGGCATAAGCGGTCATGCTGACGGAGATCAGGATGGCGAGACCGATGACGACCCCGAAGAAATACGACGAGACGCCGATCAGATTGAGCCCGTTCTGCAGCATGGCGAGGAAGAGAACGGCCAAGACAACGCCGCCTACGGACCCGACGCCGCCAACCAGACTGGCTCCGCCTAAAATCGCAACAGCGAGCACATTCAATTCCTGCCCGACCATCGCTGTCGGAACCGCCTGGTGGACGCGGCCTGCCTGCACGAATCCGGCGACGGCGGCGAGAAATCCGAGGTAGCCATAAGCGAGCATCTGAACGCGAAGGACGCCGACGCCGACCCGGCTCGCCGCCTCCGGATTGCCGCCGAGCGCATAGACTTGGCGTCCGATCCGCGTCCAAGCCATCAGATATTGGGTCAGCAGAGACCACCGCGATCATGACGACGATCGGCAGCGTGATCTTCACGACTCCGGAGGCCGTGGCGAAACGCAGGAACGTGATACGGCCTGACCACCAATCGGGCAGGTTGTAGATCTCCTCCGCATTGGTGAAGTAGATCAGCAGCGCGTAGTAAATGCTCGAAGTGGCGATCGTGACGATGATCGAGACGACGCGCAGATAGTACGTCAGCAGAGCATTGATGCAGCCGAGCGCCACTCCGAGAAGCGCCGCGAGCGCGAGCGCGGGCGCGGCCGGATAGCCGAGCTGAGCGATGAGGTAGGCCGCGAGATATTGCGACGCGGCGGCCGTCGCGGTGAATGAGACGTCGATGCCGCCGGAGACGAGGACCACGAAAGCGCCGGCGGCGAGAATTGTCGTGACGGAATAGGCTTCGATCAGGTTCACGAAATTGGAGATCGTCAAAAAATAGGGCGACGACAGAGAGAACACGAGCGCCGTCGCGAGGATGGCGACCGACGAGACGCGAACTCCGTGCGTCCAAGGACGGCTCTCGAGGAGCTCACGCATAGAGCTGCGTCCGAGAGCGCGTGCTGATCGCCGAGCGCCGGGGACGAATTCCCCCACGATCCGCCCGTTGCGCATGTGCAGAATGCGGTCGGAATTGTAATAGACCTCGGGGACCTCGTCGGAGATGAGCAGGATGGCGACTCCCTGGTCCGCCAGACGCGGATCAGTTCGTAGATGCCTTGCTTGTTGCGAATGTCGACGCCGACGGTCGGACTGTCGAGGATCAGGACCTTGGGATCGGTCGCCAGCCACTTCGCCAAGCACAACGCGCTGCTGATTGCCGCCGGACAGGGTCTGGACCGGCGCGTCGACGTTGGGCGCTCGAATGCCGAGCCGCGCGATCCAGTCGCTCGCCAACTCGCTCCGGCGACCGGGCGCGACGAGTCCGAGCGCGTCAGCCAATCTGTCCAGGACAGTAATCGCCACATTGTCGGCGATCGATTGCTTGAGATTGAGGCCGAGCGACAATCGATCTTCGGAGACGTAGGCGATTCCAGCTCTCACGGCGTCCTGGTTCGAGCGAAGATCGAGCGGCGCTCCATCGACCAGGATTTCGCCGCGCTCGAGCAGCGACATCCCGAAGAGAGCCAGCGCGAGTTCCGTCCGGCCCGCTCCCAAGAGTCCGATCAAGCCGAGGATCTCGCCGCGGCGAAGGACGAAGGACACGTCCTCGAATTCGCCTGCGCGTGAAGCGCCTCGAACCTCGAGCGCTGGGCGCGCATCGCGCAGAGGCCGAGCCATGACGTTGTGCACGATGCTCTCGCCGGTCATCAGTTCAGCCAGCCGGTGGTCGTCGACCTCGGAGGCGGGAAAGGTGCCGACCTTGCGCCCGTCACGCAGCACGGTTACGCGCTCGGCAATCTCGACGATCTCCTCCAACCGATGACTGACGAACACGATCGCGACGCCCAATGCTTTGAGCCGGCGGACGCTCTCGAGCAACAGCTCGACCTCGCGTCGTGTGAGCGACGCAGTCGGTTCGTCCATGAACAGGATCCGGGCGTTGGCGGCCAGCCCGCGACAGATGGCGACGATCTGGCGTTGCGCGACCGGGAGCGCGCCGACCTTGGTGTCGAGAGGGAGCTGTGCATTGAGCCGAGCGAGCGCGGCGGTTGCGGCTTCGTGCATCGCGCGACGCGGCGGGGGAAGCAACGGCGAGCGGAGCTCGCAGTCGATCGCGATGTTCTCGAGCACGCTGAGATTGGGAAAGAGCGACAGGTCCTGGAAGATCACCTGGACGCCAAGCGACTTGGCCAGTTGGGGCGTCAGGCTCGAGTAGCGTGAGCCGTCGATCGTGATCGAGCCGCCGCGATCCGGGGCATGAACGCCGCTGATGATCTTGATCAGCGTCGACTTCCCTGACCCATTCTCGCCGACGAGGCAATGCACCTCGCCCGCATCGACGGACCAATCGATTCCCTCGAGCGCCACCGTTCCGCCAAACCTCTTGCCAATCCCCTGAAGGGAAAGGAATGGCCGCGAGCCGTCGAGGGTATTCATCCGTCACGAGCGTTCGCCTGAGGACAAGCAGGTCAGAGGGCTGAGCGTGTCAAAGGTCGAGGCGCCGCACGCCTCATCCGGATGACCGGTGAGGCGCGGCTGCTTCGAGACGAGAACGTCGGAGGTCAGATGATCTTGGCCCACTTGTCGATCGTCTGAGGGTTGAGATCGATCTGCTTGTTGGCGCGGATAACGTGTTTGTCGGCGTTGACCTGGACGACCCCCACGCCCGGCAACTCCATGCCGTCTTTGATCTCGCCGCCGGTCGCCAGCGTCTTGCCGAGAGCGACCAGCGCATAGCCCGAGTCGATCGGGTTCCAGAGGAAGCCGCGGGTGATGGCTCCCGCCTTCATGAGCTTGAGACCCTGGCTCGGAATGAAGGGCCCGACGACGATGACCTTGCCGATCTTGTCCTGATCCGACACCGCCTGACCGGCGCCGATCGGACCGTTGGCGCCGAAGATGAGGAATCCTTTGAGATCGGGATGCGCCTGCATCTGGTCGATCGCGGTCTTGTAGCTGTCGTCCACGCTGTTGGAGACGCCGAAGCGATCGCCGATCTGCTGCATCTTCGGATACTTTTGCTTCTGCAGCGCGACCGCATAGTCGGCCCAGAGATTGTGCAGCGTCACGGTCAAGCCGCCGACGTAAACGACATACTTGCCTTCGCCGCCGATCGCGTCGGCGAAGGCCTCAAGATGCGCCTCGCCGAAGGCCTTGTCCTGGATGAGCTCAATGTCCCAATCGGCGTTCTTCTGCTCCGGCGACTCGTTCATGATGACCTTGATCCCGGCGGCTTGAGCTCGACCGAGCACAGGCTCGAGCGCCTTGCCGTCATTGGGAATGACGCCGATCACGTCGACCTTCTTGGCGATCAGATCCTCGATGGCGCGGACCTGCTCCGCTGGGTCGTCGGTCGTCGGATTGATGATCGTGGCGTCGACCCCGAGGTCCTTGCCGGCCTGAGCGACCCCCTTGGCGACATTGTCGAACCACGGGATTTTCACCTTGCCGACAACGCCAATCTGAAGTGGATTGTTGGCGGCCGAGGACCGTTGGCGACTGTAGGATTGAAACGCGCTCCGAGCGCGCCGACGCTCTTGACCATAGTTCGGCGAGTGATCCCACGCATTATTTTCCCTCCCGTTCCATTTTGAGTCGGCTTCAAGCGGCCAGCTGACTGTCCTTCAAAGTGGACAGACCACTCGTCATTTTGTCTGACGCTTCGGGATAGTCAAGCGGGCCGTCAACCGCAGACCGGCTGGGACTGGAACGGCGACGGGCAGAGCGACTGGGGTATTTCGCTACACGCCAAGGTCAATGAGCAGGGTTTCTTCCACTTCTTGACCTTGTCGGCTCCGTTCGTCGTGTCGGCGGACAACAAATACTATTTCTTCAACCCCGACACGATGAAGCCGCTGATCAATTCGGAGGGCCATGTTAGGGCGCTTGAGGACTACGTGAAGTTCCTGGCCAACGGACCGAAGGAGGAGATTGCCTGGACGCTTGGCCAGGGCTGGAACCTGTTCCTCGACGGTCACTCGGCGACCGAGCCGACCTGGGGCGACCTGCCGACACTCGCCCAGGATCCCAAGACCTCAAAAGTCCAGGGCAAAATGGGTGCTGCCCCGCTGCCTGGTACGACGGAGGCGTTTAACCCGATCACCGGCCAGTGGAAGAAATATGACCTCAATCAGGTCGGCAACACCAACGGCGGTTCCTGGCACTGCGTGATCTCGCGTCTGTCGAAGAAGCAAGAGGCGACGTATGATTTCCTCGCCTTCATGGCGAACAGGAAGAACGCCTTGTTCAACTGCACGACCGGCTGGACCGGCGTGCAGCCCGGGATGAAGTTCGAGTACATCGCCCCCATGGGATCGGGCAAAGTCAGCGACTGGACGGGCGCCAATCCGCCGTGGAACGAAGACGACGTCGTCGAGTACCTCAAGGCTTACTATGCGGTTCTGGCCGCGCCCCTGCAGCAAGAATACCTCCGAATACCGGGGGCGGCCGAGTACTGGCACGAGCTCGACATCAACGTTTCCGCTGTGCTCGGCGGCCAGGTCCAGCCGAAGGCGGGGCTCGACGCCACCGCGGCCGCCTGGGAAAAGGTCACCGAACGGTACGGTCGCGAGAAGCAGAAGGCGCTGTACAAGGCGTCGTTTGCATAAAAATCTGCCGGCTGGGCCGCCCGGTGATCTGGGCGGCCCAGCTACTGGCGTGAATCCGGGGGAGGTCTGGTTGGCGGCGCGGCGAGTCGAACGCCTCGAGTACGGAGGCTACTTCAAATACGCACTGCTTCTCCCCGCTGTAATCTGGGTCATCGCTTTCACGTTTCTGCCTCTGCTCTCGGTGATCCGCTTCAGCTTCTCATCCTATGTGATGGGGGAAGGGATCACAGGATTTGTCGGCTTCCAGAATTACGTCGACGTTCTGACCTCCGGCCAGTTTTGGCAGAGTATCCTGGTCACGATCGTGTACACCGTCGTCGCGGTGCCGATCGAACTCGTCCTCGGCTTTCTCGCGGCGTGGCTGGTGAGTTTGGGCGCGCCCGGCTCCAAGACGTTCCGCACCATCATCGGTTCGCCTCTGTTCACGCTCGAGGTGGCGATCGGCTACCTCGGGGTGACGTTCTTCACGGATCAAGGCGGACTGATCGCCGTCCCCCTCTCGGCTCTCGGCATCCACGTGCCCTGGATGTCGACGGCTTACGGCGGCATCGCGGGCGCCATCCTTCTCGATGTCTGGCGATGGACCTCGTTCGTTTTCATCATCGTGCTCGCCGGGCTTGCTGGCATCCCGAGCGAACTCTACGACGCCGCGGCCCTTGACGCGAAGGACCATTGGCAAGTGATGTGGCATCTTGCGGTGCCGCTCGCATGGCCGGTGATTACGATCGCGCTGTTGCTGAGGACCGTCGAGTGCCTGAAGGCTTTCGCCATTCCCTTCGCGCTGACTTCCGGCGGCCCTGGAACGAGCACGCAAACCTTTAGCGCGATGGACTATCTGACGACCATCCAGTTCTTCGATTTCGGCAAGGGATCGGCGATGGGAATCGTGTACCTCATACTGGCGTCGGCGGTCATCGCCGTGTTTTTTCAACAGATGCGTAAGCGCTTGAGTTGAGGCGAGCGATCCGATGATCAACATTCTCTGGACCCGCGCCAGCTTCAGGTCGCGTCTTGCTCGTGTACGTTCTGTTGGTCGCGGCGGCCATTTTCACCGCCATTCCCTTCGTTTGGTCCATTATCAATTCCGTGAAAACGCTATCGGAGACGTTCCAGATCGGCGCCTTCATTCCGTTCCTTCAGTTCCAACCCACGCTCAATTCCTGGCGCGAGGTGCTAGCCGATCCGCAGACCTCGACGGCGTTCATCAACAGCTGCGTGATCAGCGCCGGCACGACGTTGCTCTCGCTGATCCTTGGCGTGCCTGCGGCCTACGCCTTGGCCCGATATGAGTTTCCGATCGGCTCGAGCGACATCACGCTTTGGTTCCTGTCGCAGCGCGTGCTGCCGCCAGCCGTGGTGCTCATACCCTTCTACCTGTTGCTGGTCTATCTGCGGCTCATCGACACCTGGACTGGCCTCATCCTCTGCTACTCGACCTTCAACCTTGCGTTCGTGGTCGTGATCATGCGGGACATCTTCCGGGACGTGAGCACGGAAATCGAAGACGCCGCGAAAGTCGAGGGCGCGAACTCCCTGGCAGATCTTCTGGATGATTGCGCTCCCACTGTCACTCGATGGACTCGTTGTGTCCTCGGTTCTGGTGTTCGCATTCTCGTGGAACGAAGCCTTGTTCGCTTCGGCGCTGACCTCGCAGTCGGCGACTCCGTTCTCCGCGCTTGTGCTCGCTTCGCGTTCAACGCGCGGCGTGGACTTCAACACGGCCGCCGTCAACACATTGATCGGCATCATCCCGCCGGTGATCTTCTATCTGTTCGTGCAGCGATACCTCGCGAGGGGGCTTTCGTTTGGCGCGGTCAAGGGATGAGGCTCGGCGCCGGATCGCCGCCCGCAGCATTCCTTGCCAAGGCTTGATTCAGCGGTCGCAATGACGAGCTGGTCTTTCAGCCGGCCGCTTTGGCCGCGTTGAGCCGCGCCTTGCGCTTCTCGTATCGGGCGTTCATCCGGGCTTCGGCCTCGGGCGAGCCGTCGTGCCAGGTGCCGAACAGCTTGTCCAAAGGGACGAGCCCGTCGCCGTAGTTCACCTCGAAGTATTTATGGTGGAGATAGTGGCCGTAGGCGTGGCTGTCGAAGGCGGCCTCGCGCCCCGTCTCGATCTTGTCGAAACCGATATGGCCGACAACCGCGCCGAACCCCGCGTAATGCAGCTGATAGATCGCGAGCACCGGGTTCGAAGGGATAATCACATGGATGAGCGACGGATGAGAAATAGAGAAGCTGCTCGACCGGATGCATCGACAGCGACGACCATGGCGACGGATTGACCGAGTGGTGATGAACGCTATGCACGGAGCGGTAGAGCGGGGGCCAGTGAATCAGCCGGTGGATGCAGAAGAAGTGGAACTCGTGGAAGATCGGCACGAGCAGCGCGAGCAACTCCGAGATAGAGGGGATGCTCGGCGAAGGAGAGCCACGGCGCGTAACCGTTGGCGAAAGCATAGAGGACGCCGACCTCATATGCCGTCCAGATCGGCACGCCCGTTCCCAATCCCCGGATGATCCCCTCGACGTTCTGGCTCTTGAACAGGAAGGCGTTGTTCTTCTGGTCGTTCGGAAACTTTGGCGTGGTACTTGAAGCGGTTCCCTTGCGCCCGCGACATATAGAGCCGGTACTCGAAGGCGCTGTAGAACAGAGCGACCGCAATGCAGTTGACGATGAACAGCCTGAGCACCCAGCCCCAGGCCAAGGTCTTCATGACCTCGACATCCGGGAGCACGAACATCGCATAGGCGACCGCCGACGCGGCGAAGATGAGGTTCCAAGGGAGAAAATAGCCGGGAAGCCATTTCAGGAAGGCGAGAGGGCGAGGCGGCAGCACGAAGACGGGAGCGATGGCGAGATAGACGCTCGGCGTCCAGTCTCCTCGCTTGTTCCGTGCGCCAAACTTAAGGTCGTCCATGAGACCCTCCCTCCGCTAGGACGGGGTCAGTTGAGTGACGCCGTTCCGCGTCTCCGCCTTAGCAGTTACAAGTTGGACGTAAAATAAACCGAAGATCTTAGCCGCGCACGTGATTTCTTGGCGACGGCGAGGCCCGTAAGGTTCGCCCGTCGAGGGCCCGCGACGTCAACCAGGCGCGCTCGTTGTTTGGTCCGCCTGAGCGGACTCGGGTTTCTGCGAGCGCAGGCGAGCCGCGCCCTCCCAGGTGCTGAGACTATGCGCCGCGTTGATAAGCGCGAGATGCGAAAAGGCCTGAGGGAAGTTGCCAAGCTGGCGGCGCTCATGAGGATCGTATTCCTCCGCGAGCAGCCCCACGTCGTTGCGCAAGCTCAACAGGCGCTCGAACAGCGCCCGCGCCTCGTCATGCCGTCCCAGCAGCACGTAATTGTCGACAAGCCAGAAGCTGCAGGCGAGAAAGGCGCCTTCCCCTGGCGGCAGGCCGTCCACTTCGGTCCCGGTGTCATAGCGCAGCACAAACCCGTCGCGGACGAGCTTGCGCTCGATGGCGGCGACGGTGCCTTGGACGCGGGGATCGTCAGGCGGAAGGAAGCCGACGATGGGGACGAGCAACAGACTCGCGTCCAGCGTCGACTCGCCAAAAGATTGGACGAACGCGTTTTGCTTGGCGTCGTAGCCATGCTCGCACACTTCCGCGTGAATTTGAGACCGGACATCTCGCCAGCGTTCGAGCGGTCCGTCGAGGCCGAATTCCTCGATCGAGCGCACCGCGCGATCGAACGCGACCCACGCCATCACCTTCGAGTGCGTGAACTGGCGCGGGCCGCCCCGCACTTCCCAGATGCCCGCGTCAGGCTCTCGCCAGATCTTCTCTAGGTGCAAAAGGAGGGCGGATTCCAGCGCCCAGGTCGCATCGCTGGTGGAGAGACCCGCGCGCCGCGCGACATAAAAAGCGTCGAGCACTTCGCCATAGACGTCGAGCTGAAGCTGCCTGACCGCGCCGTTGCCGATGCGGACCGGCTTCGCGCCTTCGTAGCCGGGCAGCCAGGGAAGTTCGTATTCCTCGAGCCGGCGGTCGCCCGCGACGCCGTAGACGATCTGCAAGTCGTTCGGAGAGCCCGCGACCGCCCTTAAGAGCCACTCGTGCCACGCCTTCGCTTCGTCGAGGATGCCCGCTCCGATCAGCGCATAGAGGGTGAAGGTCGCATCCCGAAGCCAGCAAAAGCGATAGTCCCAGTTGCGTGGTCCGCCCAATTGTTCCGGCAGGGACGTCGTCGGGGCCGCGACGATGCCGCCGGTCTCCCAGTGCGCGAGCGCCTTCAAGGTGAGAAGCGAGCGAAGAACGGCGTCGCCCCAAGGGTCCGACGATTTGAAGGCCTCGGCCCACTTGGTCCAGAACGAATGGACATCGTCATGCGCCTTCGCCAGCTCCTTCCCCGAGAGCGGCGGAGGAGCCGCGCGAAACGACGCCGACCAGTTCAGGGCGAAGCTCGCCTCTTCGCCTTCGCGGACGGTGAAATCGCCGACGGTGCGAAGATCCTCCCCGCGAGTCTGAACGCTTGTATCAAGCAGCAGACTGTCCGGGCCGGCAATGAACTGAAGCCGGCCGTCCTCCTGCTGACTGACCCACGGCACGACAGACCCGTAGTCGAACCGCACGACGAGCTCGGTCCGCATGGGGACCTCGCCGGCAAGGCCTCTCACGATGCGCACCAGTTCGGATGCGCCATCGCGCCGGTACATGAAATCGGTGAGCGAGACCGACCCACGCGGCGTCGTGAACACAGTTTCGAGAACGAGCGTGTTGTTCAGGTAGCGCCGGGTGACCTGAACGTCATCGTCTTCCGCCGGCGCAACCAACCATCGTCCGTGCTCCGGGCCGCCGAGCAGCGCGGCAAAACAGGCGCCGCTGTCGAAGCGGGGCAGGCACAGCCAATCGATCGAGCCGTCGCGGCCGACCAGCGCCGCCGTCTCGCAATTTCCGATGATCGCGTAGTCCTCAATTCGAAGCGCCATAAGGTCTCTCAGCAGTGAAGCTTCGGGCGGCGCCGTCTATGGCGCCCGTCAGGAACGCGCCATCGCTTCGACCAGCGCTTCCTCCATCGCCCGGAACTGATAGGGCTTGGGGCAATTCTTGACCTGGGAATATCGGCTCTTAAGCAGGTTGTCCTCATAGCCCGAAGTAAAGACGAACGGAATGTTCTTGGCGACGAGCATGTCGGCGACCGGATAGGCAAGCATGCCGCCCGAGATTGACATCGAGAACCGCGGCGTCGATGTGCGGCTCGGACTCGATCTGCTTGATCGCCTTCTCGACGGATGGCGCCGGCCCCACGACGACCGCGCCGGCGTTTTCCAACGCGTCCTGCAGGCTCATGGCGATCAGAAACTCGTCCTCGACCACGAGAATGCGGCGATCACGAAGCGCCGAATCCGCCATCTTGCATCTCCTCAGTCTGAGGTCCGGAGAGCGGAAGCGCGATCGTGCAGCGGACGCCGTCCGGCTCGATCGCGAAACTTGTCCGAGCTCCGAACTGATAGGGCAGGGCGTCCTCGATAAGGCGCCTGCCATTGCCAGCTCCCCTCTGCGCGGCGGGTTCAGCGGTCTCGACGCCGCTTTCCTTCCAGTCGACAACAATCCAGGGCGATCCGCCTTCGCGCTCTACCCGCCAGCGAACGTCAAGACGACCGCTTGGTCGACCTAGAGCCCCGTACTTTACCGCGTTGGTCGTAAGCTCGTGCAAGGCCATCGCCAACGCTTGCACGGAGTTGGATCGAAGCACGATGTCCGACGGTCCGTCGAGCGTAACGGTTCCGCCGTCCTCCGATTGAGCGGAGAGTTCAGACTGAAGAAGAGAGTCAAAAGTGACGCTGTCGCCAGGGGCGGCGCGTGACAACAGGCCTTGCACGCGCGCGAGCGCCACGAGGCGATCGCCAAAGCTCGCCCTGAATTCGTCGAGCGGCTGGCCCGAAACCGCGGTCCTGTCCATCATGGCCATCACCACGCCGATGAGATTGCGGGTGCGGTGCTGAAGTTCGCCAATCATGATCCGCATTCTGGATTCGCTTTCCCGCAGCGCATCCTCAGCGCGGCGCCGCTCGCTAATGTCGACGAAGGTCGCGACGACGCCGTCTATTTTGTCCCCGACCGTGCGGTACGGCTTGAGGCGCGTGAGATACCACCCGCCATCCTTGCCATGCACCTCAAGCTCGGTGGAAGCGAGATCGCGCAGAACCTTGCGCGCGTCTTCGGCGAAGCCGTCGTAGTCGAGGCGATGGGTGAAATCGGTGATCGAGCGGCCTTCATCGCCCGTCGACGATATTGAAGAGCTTGGAGATGGGCGGCGTAAACCGATTGATGCGCAACTTGGCGTCGAGGAACAGGATTCCGACATCGGTCGCCGCCATCAGATTCTGAAGGTCGCTGTGGGCGCGCGAGACGCTCTCCAGCTTCGTCTTGAGCTCGCTGTTGACGGTCTGCAGCTCCTCGTTGATCGATTGCAGCTCCTCCTTGCTGGTCTCCAGCTCCTCGGCGGTCGAGCGATATTCCTCGTTGATCGACTGCAGCTCTTCGTTGGCGGCCCGCAGCTCCTCGTTCGCTCCCTCATATTCCTCTCGTGAGGCCCGAAGCTGCGATTGGCTGAACTGCAATTCCTGCAAAAGTTGCTGGAGTTGCTCGCCGCTCGCCTGATCATCGATTTTCGTAGAAGGCAGCGACGCCTCGCCAAGCGCCTCGCCCTCGAAGAAAAAGATGATAGCGCAACGGCTGGCGCTGGGTTCGGACTGCAAAGGTCTTATCTGCAAATAAACCCGCCGCGCATCGCCGTTGAAGCGGACGCCGATCGGCCCGTGGAGACTCGCCTCGTTGTGCGCGAAGACCCGGTGAAGCGCGGCGCGGATGTCGAACCGCAATTCCTCGCGCGCAAGTTCGCTGATGTCGTTGGACAGCGTTCCGCCGGACGGTTGCAGGTAACGCCCGGCGTGCTCGGAGAGATGCATGACCCGATAGGACTCGTCGACAATCACGCTCGGCGGCGCCAGGCGTTCCAACGCTTCGCGATGAACTCCCGCCTCGACCGGCGCGCGAAACGCCGCCGGGGTTCGTGGCGGCAACGGGTCAAGTCCAAATGTAACGCCGCCGGTCCGGGGCGTGACGCGCACTTCGGAAGGAATCGAAGTGCGCTGATAGATTCTCGCTTCCCGGTCGATGGGGCGGAACGCTCCGACGGGAGTGTCGGCGTTTTCCGATGAGCCAAGGAAGAGATAACCGGACCCTTGCAGCGCGAAATGGAACGTGGCGCAAACTTGGCTCTGCACCTCTCGGTCGAGATAGATGAGGACGTTTCGACAGGAGACGAGGTCGACGCGCGAAAACGGCGGATCCCTCAGAAGGCTGTGCCTGGCGATCAGCACCGTGTCGCGCAGTTCGCGAGTCACGCGGTAATGATCCCCTTCTCGGGTAAAGAAGCGCCGCAACCGCTCTTCCGTCATGTCGGCTTCTATGGCGACCGGATAACGACCCTCTCTTGCAACCAGCAAAGCGCCATCATCGAGATCGGAAGCAAAGACCTGCAGACCGCAGCGGATCTCATGCCGGCTCATCTCTTCGAGCAGCAGGATCGCAATCGAATAGGCCTCTTCCCCAGTGGCGCAGCCGGCAACCCAGACGCGAATCGTATCGGACACGCCCTTGCCATCGAACAGGCGAGGGATGACCAACGCCGCAAGCTTGTCGAAGGCATTCGTATCGCGAAAAAACGTCGTCACCGAGATGAGAAGGTCGGCGAACAACGCCTGCGCCTCCTTCTGACTTTCGCGCAATGCGACCAGGTACTCGGGCATCGTGGCCGCCCGCTGGACCTGCATTCTGCGCGCGATGCGTCTGCGAATCGTCGACTTCTTGTAACTTGAGAAGTCGTGCCCGGAGCGCACGCGCAAATGGGACAGGATGCGCTGCATCGCCTGCTCGTCCGTTTCCGTCAGGTCGTCTGACGGCGGATTTCGCCGGTTGCGGATCAGTTCTGGAAGCCGGGCGGCGATCTCTCGCACCGGCAGAACGAAATCAGCGAACCCCGTCGCGACGGCGCTGCGCGGCATCGATCCATATTCAGCCTCGTCCGGATCCTGGACCAGGATAATGCCGCCTGCTTCCTTGACAGCCTTGATGCCGACGGCCCCATCCGAGCCGGCGCCGGAAAGGACGATGGCGAAGTCGTCGCCCTGCTGAGCCGCGAGCGAGCGGAAGAAAAGATCGATTGGCGCCCGCTGCCAGCGCGGCTCGTCGAACTCGGCGGTCGCCAAATGATGATCGGCCGCCAATAGCTGGCGGTTGGGCGGAATGACATAGACATGGCCCGGTTCGAGGCGAACGCGGCCAGTCACCTGAGCCACCGGCATTCGCGTCCGCGCCGCAAGAATATTGGAGAGTTCGCTCTGATGCGAAGGATCGAGATGCACGACGACGACGAAGGCGGCGTCGAGATCATCGGGCAGGCTCTCGAAAAACGCCTGCAACGCGTGGACGCCACCTGCAGATGTTCCAATGCCGACTGTCGGAAATCGCTTGGCGGCGGCAGCTGCGTCACTCACGTCGTTCATCGGAAGTCGCAGCGGCTGAGGCACCCGAATGTGTCAGACGCCAAACCTCTTCCCGTTTAAGCCAGCAGGCAGAGCTCACCAATCTCGCTCCCAAGTCATCGGCAATCTACAGCTCGCCCGTTCTGGGTCACCCTATTCCCCCCGGATGGCGCCCACAATTACTAAGCTTCTCCTTGAAACATTCGGCGTTAGCAAAAGTCAGCCGGTCTCACCCCGTGTTCGCGAAGGAGCAAGTCCCGGCTCTCGTGGTGAACAGCGCTCACTTGGGACGGTCATGGGGAAACGTTTGACTGCGGAAGGGGTTCCCCTAACGCGGCCTTCGCCGCTAGGCTCCGCTCGAGGGAGGCGCGAGCGCCTCGTCCTCGGCTTGTTGGTCGCCGGGGCGCGACGTCCTTCCGGTCCGCCCATTGCTCGCTTCGCAAAGCTTTCCGCAATGTTTCGACATGACGTCGGCTTTGAGCGGAAGTGCGCTCATAGGAATCGGCCGAGAAGCGCAAGCCGCCGCGACGGGCTTCATCCGCCATCTTTCGCGTAAGGGTGGCGCGCTCCTCCGCGATGCGGAGGGCCACACGCAACGCTTCGTCGACCGAACCTTCCTGCTCGGAGGCGAGCGCCTCCGCCGTGTAGCCGTGGCCCACTTGGCAGCGAAATCTGAGCGGCGGCGCGCTCCGCATTTGCGACAGGACGCCGCCACAGGCCGGACACGACAGCGCAACGGGATCCGCGAGCCGACCCGTCTCAACCGTTCCCATTGGGCGTCCGAGCGCAATCTCGACCTCCAGTCGGATATCGTCGGGGGGAGGCGGGGACGGACCCCGCCGTCTCGCTCGCGAGCAATTTGAGAAGCGCGCCCAGCTCGCCAATCGGGGTCTGATAGTCGACATCGCTCGCAGCGAGAGCCGCAAGCGGCATTTCACGCTCCACCGCCTCGATAGGATTTTGCACGACGGTGACGCCGCCGCAGCGTTTCAAGTCCGCAAGACCAGCCGCGCCGTCGTCGAGCATTCCGGTCAGGACAACGCCGATCGCGCCTGAGCCGTGACTGACGCCGACAGACCGAAACATTGGGTCAATTGCGGGCCGCGCCAGGTTTTCGCGCGGGCCGCGCCCTAGCCTTATCGTATCGTCCACGACGATGAGGTGGTGGTCGGCCGCGGCGACATAAGCCCGGCCGTTTTCAAGCCTCTGCCCATCGACCGCCGTCTCGACGGGGATTGGGCATCGTTCTCCGAAAACCTGAGCAAGTTGGTTGTTTCCGCGAGCGCCGACGTGAATGACGATGCAGATCGCGGCTGGAATGTCGGCGGGAAGGGAGCCGCACAGGGTCCTGATCGCGCCAATCGCCCCCGCCGATCCGCCGATTGCGATAACCCGGTTCACGCCAAACCTCCGCCGAAGAGCCCAGAATGAGACTGTGGGGGAGGGCCCGGTGCATTGATCAACGTGTTTGTCGAAGGAAGTGTTCCGGACGGCGTCCCTGCGAGGGCGCTGTCCGAGTTGTCCGGCGAACGCGAATTTTGGCTCTTAGCGTTCGCTGTTGTTTCGGGAATTCTGCCGGTGAGTCGTCATGGCCGGGCTTGTCGCGGCCATCCACGCGAGTCCGTGCAAAGCCGGTTTACGATAACGAAGCAAACCACAGTTTCTCAATTAGTTAGGTCAACCTTCGACCGCCTGGCTTTTTACTGTCTAAATTCGTGGATGACCGGGTCAAGCCCGGTCATGACGGCCAAAGCGCGATTGGTGGCGAAATCAGCTTTTGATCGTCATGGCCGGCCTTGTGCCGGCCATCCACGCGCCTCGCAGCGATAATCTCGTCATCAAACAATAATGTCTCTTATTAGGTGCTTATATTATCCCGATAGGACAGTGTTCTCGTGGATAGCCGGGACGATCCCCGGATCAAGTCCGGGGACGGCCATGACGCCTTCAGGAACGCCAGCGCCTAACGCTGTAAGAGTCCGCTTCTCCTTGCCCTAAACAGAAATCTGCGCTATCATGATCCCCAATGAGGAACCGGCCATGATCCGATGGACGCTTGGCGCGCGAGTGGCGCAAGCGACGTTTTTATGACCTCGCGCCGCAACCTGGGACGCGAGTGAAGGAAGGAACGAATTTTTCTATTTTTTTCGTTCATAACCCTTTGAAAAGGCCCAATTCCGAAAAATAAATGAAAGGAAATGAAAGGACTTTTGCTTTCATTTTCTTTCGTTATCTTGCTTTTTCTTGCATCGAATTCGCGTGATGGTTGTATTTACGATCCGCTGTCGGCTCGCGGCGGGGCGACGATCTGCTCGAGCAGGCATTGGCGCGGCGGCTTGTCGGGCCTGAAGCGGAGCAGCCGCGTCCCGTGGCGGAACCGCTCGCTGGTCACATGGTCGTATCGCACTTCGACGACCAGCTCGGGCTTGAGCGGCTCCCACTCGCCGGTACGCTCCGTGCTCCAGCGGCTCGGGCCCCCCGGCGCCTTCCCGGTGAAACCCGGCGGCCCCTGCAGGGCGCGCAGCCTTTGGGTCAGCGCCGCCCGCTCGTTATTGGCGATCGTCGAGGTGAAGCCGACATGGTCCAAGAGGCCCTGCGCATTGTAGAGGCCGAGCAGCAGGGAGCCCACCTCGTCGCTGCCGCTCTGGTAACGAAAGCCTCCGACCACGCAATCGGCGGTGCGCAGGCGCTTGACCTTAATCATCGCGCGCTCGCCGCTGAGATAGAGCCCGTCCAGCCTTTTGGCGACGACCCCGTCCCTCCCGTCGCGATCGAAATCGTCCAGCCATTGCGTCGCCTGCTTGAGATCCCGGGTGCAGGGCGTGACGATGAGCTTTCCCGCGATAGACGCCTTCTCGCCGAAGGCTTCGAGCAAGCGCCTCCGCTCGGCCAGCGCCATGTTGGCGACCTGCGAGCCATCCGGCCCGACCAGCATGTCGAACAGGATGAGCCGCGCGGGCGTTTCTTGCGACAGCCGGCGAATGCGGCTCGCCGCCGGATGCAGCCTGGCCTGCAACGCGTCGAAGGTCATGCGCCCGTTGAGCTCGATCACCAGTTCGCCGTCGACGACAAACCGCTCGAACGGGCACGTCCATGAGCGTCGCGACGACCTCAGGGAAAAAGCGGCTCAAGGACGTGCCGGATTTCCCCTTGATCTCGACGGCGCCCGCCTCCTTGAAAGCCAGGCAACGAAAGCCGTCCCATTTCGGCTCGAATTGCCATGTCCCCGGCTCATTCGGCAGCGATTCCGCCGATTTCGCCTCCATGGGCGCGGCGCTATGGCGCAAGGAATACAAGTCAGGGAGCTCGATCCCCGGCGTCTTTCGGGCGCTCATTCCCGAACCCTCCATTCTTTGATCCAAAGCGGATATCGCCCAACCAGAGCAAGGGCCTCAGTTCCAAAATGGACGTCTCACGAGCCGCGCCGGGTGTTCCGGAAGTCAATGGAACCGCTTGATCGGATCCAAGTTAAATGGGGTCGAGGCACGTCAAATTGGAGAGCAGAAATGACGCCGCGCGAATCCGAGCCGCAGAAGGAAACAGTCGAACGCGTCATGCACGAGTTCAAGCATGGCGAGCTTCGTTCCGGGAACAGCGGGCAGAAGGTCAAAAGCCGCAAGCAGGCGGTGGCGATCGCTCTCAGCGAAGCAGGCGAGTCCAATCAACAGACGCCAAAGGAGAACGCGGAGCACCTACGTCATACGAAGGCAAAGGAGCGTCGCGGCGAGACGGCAAAGGACGAAGCCGAGGGCAAGCAGCCTCACCGGCGACGATCGGCGAAATAGCGGACGAAGCCCGTCGCTTACGCGGGAGGTTCGGGCAGAATCTCTTGTGGGGTCGGGGGCGTAACCACTTCAGGCCCTGGCGGAACAATGACATCCGGGCCAGGTTGCGGCAGGTCGGGGCCCTTCTCGGGCTGCGGCTCCTCCGACGGAGTCGGCGGCCTAACCACATCGGGTTCAGGGACGGGTATCGGCTGATCGGGACGCGGCGTGGTCGGCATGATGGGGTCCCTTTCTCAAGGCGTGATCGTGTCGGCAGCAAACGAGTAGGGCTAGACGTCAGCCTCAGAATTCTCGACTTGCTCCAACCTTCAGGCTTGCGTCCGTTCGTCGTCCGTGATTGCCGGCGAGCTGTCGCCGAGCCGGTTGTAGGCCGATCCAAGGACTTCGATCCGGATCTCGTGACCGGTCCGCAAATCTCCCGCTGCCTCAGAGACCGCGACTTCGTAAGCGGCTTCCTGCGAAACGTAGCTCATGCCTGGTTCGCCATCGCGGGTGACCAACCACTTTTGGTCGTCGGGCGCTACTTTGTAAGCTACCATGGGCATTGCTTGTGTCCTCGACCCTCGCTCTTGCCGTTAAACAAGCGGCCGGGCCGAACAGTTCCTTTCCGAGCAAGAGGGAGCGGCGGTCGACGGCGCGCGGGCCGGCGTGACGCGTTTCACGAGGGAAAAGACCTGAGCAATTTACCCGCGCTTGGAGAAACGAGAGCGGCCATGCGGCCCTCGGAGAGGTGGCCGCTCCCGTTATTGAGCTTGCACCTAGCTCAACCTCGTGATCCACAGCGCCGAGATCGCGTTTGAACAGGGCGGCTAAGAACCTTCGTCCCAGTCCACCGCGCGTAAGAATGACGCGGAGACCTGATCCTTGATCACATCGGATGCGGTCGAGTTTAAGAAGCTCGATCGACGTGCACGTGTTCGGCGCCATCACAGCGAACTCGCGCGCCTTATAGCCGCGTCGCTTGTCAAAGTCGTGTCAGCCAGCAGGTAATTGTGAGCCCCGAACGATTCGCAGGGCAAACTGCGCCGATAACCGGCGCTCTTCAGCGCCAAGTATCCCGGCGGCCACCGGCGGCTGCGATGGCTAGCTCGCGACGCCTGTGCTGCCGCGCGCGGGCATCCGGCAAGCATGGAGAATGCTTGCGCGGGATGACGCCGCGACCCGGATTCCATTTGAAAGCGCAGTGCTCTGTTTGGTCTTCGGAATGGCCGCGAGATCGCAGAAGTCATGCCAGCCGGGCCGCAACCCATGAAGGGTCAGCTCGCGATCGGCCCGCACATCGACTTGAGCGCCTGCTCGAACTCGCCGCCAAGTCTTCGCTTCGTCGGTGTCATTGTTCCGTTCGGACTCGGCCGCACGCTGGGCGGCTTCCGCGATTGCCCGCTGTCCATGCGCATCCATGAGCTGGCGCGCGTAGTCGTTGATCATCATCTCTTCCATGGGCGGCCTCCTCGACCGAGACGCGTTCGCGCCCCCATGCTTCAAAGATTCCTATCAAGGCCGGACTGTTCCCAAGACCCGCAAAATATGGACAATGCGCCGCGTCGCGCGCACTTAATTCGAAGGGCATGCCCCGCGCGCGGGGCCGGGGATCCGGTTTGAGCGCGTCGGCTCAAAAAAAGCGGTTGAGAAGGCCTCGCGAAACGCCTTTAAC
>CAVYPD010000001.1:0-14058 GCA_963770275.1 uncultured Alphaproteobacteria bacterium | reverse complement strand
GCGGCAGCGGGCGGACCGCGCGGATGTCCACCATGCCGAACTTGCCCGTCGCGTCCGTTGGATCGGGCCGATAGGCTTTGCAGACCTCGACGATCCCAACGATCTCTTTTCCCTCGTTCGAGTGGTAGAAGAAGGCCTGCTCGCCGACCTTCATCGCCTGCATGTTGAGCTTGGCGGTATGATTGCGCACGCCGCTCCAGTCCGTGCCTGCAGCGCCAAGTCCGGCCACTTTCTCATAAGCCCAGGCCGAAGGCTCGCTCTTGAACAGCCAATGCGCCATCGCCAACTCGCGCGTAAGTTTGCGTTTCCTGAACGTCACGAAGGCTTAAGTGAGGAGCGTCAAAAATGCAAAAGCGCTTCCCACCTATTCTTCTCCCTTCGGAGGGCGCGCGAGCAGCGCGCTTACCGCGGCTTTAACGTCAAGCGAGCCCTCGATCAGCCCCTGGACACAATCGGCGATCGGCATGTCGACGCCCCGTTCGCGCGCCAGCTCGGTGAGCGCGAGCGCGCTGAATTGACCCTCGGCGAGGCCGCCCGCGCCCGCTTCGGCCGCGCTCGCGCCGCGTCCGAGCGCCAAGCCAAAAGCGAAGTTGCGCGATTGCGGCGAGGAACAGGTCAGAACCAGATCACCGAGCCCGGAAAGGCCCATCAGCGTCGATCCCCGCGCCCCGAAAGCCTCGCCAAAGCGACGGAGCTCGGCGAAACCGCGAGCCGTGAGCGCGGCGACCGCGCTCGCGCCAAGCCCGCGGCCGGCAGCGACGCCGCAGGCAATCGCGAGAACGTTCTTTGCCGCCCCCCCGATCTCGACCCCGCGAACGTCGGTCGAATGATAAAGGCGCAAAGTCGGCCCGCGCAGCGCGTCGCAGAGCGCCCGCGCCAGGTCCTCGTCGCTCGAGGCGAGCGTCACCGCGGTTGGCAGGCCGGCGGCAACATCGGCGGCGAAGGAGGGTCCGGAGAGAATCGCCCTGGGTCGGTCGGGCGCCGCGTCGGCCAGGACATCGGTCATGAATGCGTGCGTGCCGCGCTCGATGCCCTTGGCGCAGGACACGAGCGCCGCCGATCCTGGCGCCGTCGCGAGCCGCAGCGCGATCTCGCGGCTCGACTGGGCGGGCGTCGCCACCAGAATCGCGTCGCATCGGCCGAGCTCCGCAAGATCGGATGTCGCCTCGACTGGGCGGGACAAATCAATGCCGGGCAGCCGGTCGCTCCGACGTGTGGCGATGATGGCGCGTATGCGGGCCTCATCGCGGCCCCAGAGGATCACCGTGCGACCGGCGGCCGCCGCCGCGTTGGCTAACGCCGTGCCCCACGCCCCGGCGCCGGCCACGCCGATGACATTTATGGGCCTCACGTCGCTTTACGCCGCATTTGGGCCTCGGAATTAGGGAATGGCTGCGATCGCCAGGACGCGCCAGCTTCAGACCCGGTAAGGCTGATAACCCATGCTCCTAGCCAAAACCCTTGGCCGCGCCTAGTTATGGCGTTGAGCGGCCGGGTGACTTTGCTCAGGCAGCGAGGAGCTTAAGGACGATGCCGGAGATCGATCTACCGACCGTCATATTTGCGCTTGTAGCGCTGTTTGTCGCTTGGAAGCTGCGCTCCGTGCTTGGCATGCGCCAGGATTCGGACCGGCCCGGCGAGCTTGCGGCGCCGCTGCGCCGCGCTCCAGGCCCAGCAAGCGCGCCTGTCGCGCAGCCAGACGCGGCGCCTTCTGCGCCTGTTTCGCAGCCCCCCGCGGATCGCTGGAAGGGGGTCGCCGAGCCCGATCCTGCGGTCTGGAGCGGCCTCGACGCCATTGCCAGCACGGATCGCAGCTTCTCGCCGGAAGCCTTTCTGGCCGGCGCTCGCGGCGCCTACGACATGGTTGTCCATGCCTTCGCCGCCGGCGATTCCGACGCCCTCAAAAGCCTTATGTCGCCCGAGGCCTTCGCCAATTTCGAGAGCGCGATCCACGCCCGAGCCGACGCCGGACACACCACGTCGACCACGGTCGTCTCGATCGACAAGGCGTCGATTGTCGGCGCTCGGCTCCTCGGCACGACCGCGCAACTTCAAGTGCGCTTCTCGGCCAAGCTCGCTTCCGTAACTCGCGACACGCAAGGCGAGGTCGTCGACGGGTCGGCCGATACCGTCGTCGAGCATATCGACCTGTGGACATTCGCGCGCGATGTTCGCTCGCGCGATCCCAATTGGCAGCTGACGGCGACCGAATCAGAGCGCTAAGTCGCTTCACGGCGCCAACACCACCCATGCCGCCCCGCGTCGAGTCTATGGATTTCGAAAGCCTCGCGGGCTGGATCGACGACGACCATCAGGCGGCGTTTTGCGCCTTCGAGCGCTCGGCGCGGGCGATTGCGCAAACCCATCCGAGGCCGGCGCAGTCCGCGGCGCCCGAATTGATTGCGAACGCGCGCGCAGCGCTTTGCGCGGGCGTCACGGCCGAGCGAGACGCGCGCCAATTTTTTGAGTCTCGATTTCGACCCTTCCGCGTCGTTCCCGAGAACGGCCGGGGATTCCTGACTGGATACTACGAGCCCTGCGTTCCGGCTTCGAGGGTTGAAACCGAGGCGTTTCGGTGGCCGATCCTCGCGCGGCCGACCGATCTCGTGACGTTTGGCCTCGACCTCGCTCCCGTCGGGTTTCCGAAGGACATCAGTGGCGCCAGGCGCCTCAGCGACAACTCACTCGTCCCTTACGCCGATCGCGCTCAGATCGAGGTTGAGCGCCGCGACCCGATCGTTTGGGTTCGCGATGCGGTCGAGGCCTTCCTCATGCAAGTGCAGGGTTCCGCGCAGGTCGAGTTTCACGATCGCTCCCGCGCGCGCCTGGCCTACGACGGACGCAACGGCCTGCCTTACACATCGATCGGCAAGATCCTGATCGAGGCCGGCGAGATCGCCGAAGGCGCCATGTCGCTCGCGAGCCTGAAAGCATGGCTGCGAAGCGACAGCGCACGGGGATTGGACGTGATGCGGCGCAATCGCTCGTTCGTCTTCTTCCAGCTTGTCGAGGATTTCGATCCCGACCTCGGCCCGGTCGCCGGCGCTGGCGTTCCGCTCACCCCTTTGCGCTCGATTGCGGTCGACCGGACGGTTTGGGCGTACGGCCTGCCGTTCTGGATCGACGCCGAACTGCCCTGGGTGGATGAGACGCCCCGGTCGTTCCGGCGGCTCATGATCGCCCAAGACACGGGCTCGGCGATCGTGGGCGCGGCGCGCGCCGACCTTTTCTTCGGCAGCGGCGACGCGGCCGGCGCACGCGCCGGCGCCATTCGCCATCCGGCCGAGTTCGTCGTGCTTCTGCCGCGAGGGGACGAGCCGTGAAGGACACGCCGCCCCCGCCCCGCAAGCGCCTGAGGCGCCTGAGCGACGAGGAGATCGCGCTCTGGACCGAAGTCGCGCGCTCTGTCGCACGGCGGCGGGGCGCGGCGCTGCCGATGCCGCTGAATCCGATAAGGGCCGCCCGGCCCCCTGCCCCGCCTCCGACCACCGCCGGGCCTCCAGCCGCCCGACCGGCGAAGCCCTCCACCCCGCCGCCGCTGGCCCCGATCGAACGGCGGCTCAAGCGTGAGCTTTCGCGGGGACGCGCCACGATCGACGCGGCGCTCGATCTGCATGGGCTGACCCAAGCCGAGGCGCATCAGGCTTTGCGCGGCTTCCTCCGCCATTCCCAGGCGCGCGGCGCGAGGCTGGTCATCATCGTCACCGGCAAAGGCGGCGCGATCGATGAGCTTGGTGGGTGGCCCAACGAACGCGGCGTGCTCAAGCGGCTCACCCCTCAATGGCTGCGAGAGTCCGATCTGCGCTCCGTCGTGCTCGGCTTCGAGGAAGCCGGACGCGCACACGGAGGGTCGGGCGCGCTCTATGTCCGACTTAGACGCCTCCAGGTTCCTTCCGGCCGGCCCTAGCCGGGGGATTCAGCGGCTCGATCCCACGAGCCGGCCGGGAGAAGGCCCATCTTTTACTTTTTCTTGGCCCCGCATTCCCTGTCCAGGTGATGCGCCGCCGCATCGCCTTTGACCCCAATGTTGGCCATGGTCTCCGAGCCAAGCTTGATCGATCCGCCTGTCAGGACCCAACCCCCGTCGCCGGTCTTGCTCCATGCGCTGCATGGAATCAGGTCAATGTCGCCCGGCCAGCTCTGCACAGTCCAAACTTGCTCGTCGGCGCGGACGGAAGTGATCGTCGCAATGAATGTGACAGCCGTGAGAATCCAAAATCTTGACATGTTTCGCTTGGCCTCCGCGCCGGATCGAGACGCTTTCTAACGCCATTCCGTGCTAACCGAAAACCGGGTTCAGGCTCATGCGCGATCCCAAATGCGTGAATTACGGGATTGCGAACCCAGTGTCCGCGGGGCGCGTCGTTGCGCGCCTGCCTTGCCGCCCTGCCAGGCGGCCGCTATAAGCCGCGGCGTTTTCCCGCAACAACCCGAACAGAGATGAAGACGTCATGGCCGTCCAACGCACCTTCTCGATCCTCAAGCCCGACGTCACCCGCCGCAACCTGACGGGCGCCGTCAATCAGCGGATCGAGGCGGCCGGACTCCGCATCGTGGCGCAGAAGCGCGTGCATATGACGCGCGCACAGGCGGAGACGTTCTATGGCGTGCATCGCGAGCGCCCGTTCTTCGGCGAGCTGGTCGAGATGATGACCGCGGCGCCCGTCGTCGTGCAGGTGCTCGAAGGCGAGGACGCGATCCAGCGCTATCGCGACGTGATGGGCGCGACCAATCCCGAGAAAGCTGCGGCCGGGACGATCCGTAAGGACTTCGCGCTGTCGATGGGCGAGAATTCCGCTCACGGCTCCGACGCGCCGGAGACGGCGGCGCAAGAGATCGCGCAGTTCTTCTCCGGCAATGAGATCGTTGGGTAACTAAAAATTTTAAGCGCTCATGTCGCGTCTTGCACGCAAGCGTGAAGAACGATTTCCGTCCGCTTCGGCCAACTGCAAGTTGACTGTACGCGTCGATCTGATCCACCTTGGAACGGAGAGCTGCTCTCGTTAACTGCGCAAGACGGGTCGAGAGCAGCACGTCGTTTTGAGGAGACGCGCCATGTCGTCGGATGCTGAAGTTGGTTGGATCGCGGCCATTATCATCGGCGGGATTGCTGGCTGGCTAGCCGAGCAATTCATGAAGAGCGATATGGGCTTGCTGATGAATATCGTGCTCGGGATCGTCGGCGCGGCGATCGCCAGCGCCATTCTGAGTATCTTTGAGATCGTCTCTCGGGCGGATGGATCGGCTACCTAATCCTCGGCTTTATCGGCGCCTGTTTGTTGATCTGGATCGTCCGCATGGTCCGGAGCCGCGCAGCCTGAGGGCTGCGCGGCCCTAAACCGGCAGCAGAAGACGTCCTAGCGCACGCTCGAGAACGATGTCGGCTGCAGGATCGAACTCGCGAGGGTGGCGACAATAGGCCCGTCCTTCTCGCTCGCGTCTCGCGCGGCGATCCACTCAGGATCGCTCTGAAAAGCCGCCCATTTCTTCTCCCTCTCGGCAAGGGATTCCCACGCCAGGAGGTAAGTGAGTTCCTGATTGGATTCGCCGATCACCGTCGTCCAGAAACCAGCCTGGTGGATGCCATGCTTCTCCCATATCCGCAGAGTGTTGGTTTCGAACCGCTTCAATAACGCCGGCAGCCGGTTGGGCAGACAGCGATAAATGCGAAGCTCATAGATCACTCAAGGACCCCCTTATGTCGTGGGCTTAGGCAGCCGCGCACTTCGCGACGGCGCGAAGCGGCTGCGCGCGCACCATCGCATGTTGTGCGGCCCATCGACAATCCAGAGAAAGCGCTGTTCAGCCACCCTCAACTTCACAAGCGAGTTACAAGGGCGGTTTGCGCAGTTGCGCGGAAGCTGCACGGCGCGTCCTCTTCGCGGGCTTCGGCGCAGGGGACAACAGCGGACCAAGCGTCCGCCCCAGGCCGTTGTATTCGACGCGCCAACGATCGTATTCCGCTTCGCGCATCCCGACCGTGCGTAGCGCTTCCGCCACCGGCAAGCCTTCCGCTGTCAGCGTCTCAATCGTCTGAAGCCTCTGGACGATCTCCCTCGGGCTGAACTTCGACCGCATCATCATCATCGCCAACCCGAATGGCGCTCCATACCGAAAGCGAGCGACCGCCCGCCGCGGTCAAGGCCGGAACAATGCGCTTTGTCGGGTATCCGGAAATTGGCCGGCGGATTAATCTTAAGAAATCAAATTCGAGATCGCGCGATCCTGCGGGCAGTGCGATTTCAGAGCCTCGTCTCGATGAACAAAATTTAACTTCTCAGCCAGCGCGACGTGAGGCGAAGCGTGCTTACGTTTGCCTAAGGCGTAGCTACGCCACGGAGTTTACGCGTTCTGGCGTAGTTGCCCTTCATCTCACAAATGGAGAAGCCCTATGCGAATCTTGGTAGGAGCCGTCTTGGCGACGGCATTGTTGGGCTCGGCGTCCATCGCTTACGCGGCCGACGCCACTGGCAAGATCAAGAGCCTGGACATGACCAAGGATATGGTGACGCTCGACAATGGCTCGAGTTACATGGCGCCCAAGACCGTGAAGCTTTCCGATTTCAAGATCGGCGAGAAGGTGACAGTGAGTTACGCCAAGGCCGGAGACAAGATGGATATCACATCGATCAGGCCTGCGACTTGAGATCACCGTCGCTATTGGCGCAGTTTGAGCGCTAGCCGCCGGTCACACCCGGCGGCTTTGCTGAGCGGGCTCCAAGTCGCACCATGTTGGAGTTTCGTCGGCAATTGCGAACGCATCTGGCAGGCGCGCTGAAAGAGCGTCGAATATCCGACCCCGCCTCCGGGCCGGTTCCTCCGACAAGGCCGACCTCGACGAAAACGCAATGAATGATCGCGTCTCCGTTCATCAGCGGCCCATCCGCTCAGTACCGGAGCATCGAACGAGGGGGGCGCTGGACCTCATTTGCCGAATTCCTGTTCGGGCGCCGCGTCACATTGCCGATGTGTGCGCAGGGCAAGGGTCAATGAGGGCCCTGCTGGCGCGTCGATTTCCGGACGCCGAGATTGAGACGTTCGACCTCTCGCGATCGACCGATCCTCTTGCCGAAGCGGGCCTCGATCGGTTTGATCAGGGCGCGGCGGCCCGGCGCCTGAGGGCAGGACAGAAGTTCGACCTGATCTGTTCGAATGGCTTGCTGGAAATCGCGCCCTCGCTGCCGAGCTTGTTACCCATGCTGGTCGGCATGATCGCGGACCGCGGGTGCCTCGCAATCGAATTTCCTAACGATTTGTATGAGCCCAGCCGCGCGCTCATGCGAATGATCGCCGCCGATGGGCCGTGGGCGAAGACGCTTCTTCCGATCGCAAAGACGCGGCCATTCAATGAAACAATGGAAGACCTGTACACGCTCCTCAGTCCGCTTTGCGCCGTCGACATCTGGGAAACGACTTACCTACACGTGATGGAGAACATCGCAGCAATTGTCGAGTGGATGGAGGCTACAAGACTGGCGCCCTTCCTCGCGGCGCTCAATGAAGCCGATCGTCGCCGATTTCTCAACCTTTATGCCGAGGAACTGCGTGAGGCTTATCCAGTTTTGCCCAACGGCGGAGTTTTGTTGCGGTCGCGACGATTGTTCGTATTGGCGCAGCCATGACGCAGCCTCGAGGCTGCGTCACCAACGCGGCTTCGCCTTCATCGTGCGCGTCCAGAGAGCCTCCTCCATCCGCTCGGCGATCTCGCGCAGGTAAGGGTTGCGCGCCTCGCGGCCGGCGCGTCCGGAATCGAGGTCGGCCTGGAAGCCGTCGCGCTGCGGCCAATGTTCGCTGAGAAGCTCGAAGCCGGCGTCCTCGATCGCCTCCACCGCCTTCGAGAATTGCGTCTCCGAGCGACCGACCTTCGACAAGACAAGCACGAGACGTCCTTCCGCGCCACGCCGCGCGAGCTTCCGCGCGAGCGCCAGCGTGGGCCTCAGATCGTCGCCCGACACGCCGGTCGGCAGAAAGACGACCTCGCTATCCTCGGCGATTTCAGTCGACAGATCGTCTGCGAGGCCGCGGGTGTCGGCGACGATGAAATCGGCGATGCCGTCGTCACGACGCAGCTTCTTCAGGCTCTTGAACGCCCGCGTGTCGACCTCCGGCTCCAGGCCCGCACGCATTCTGAGCGCGCCCCATTCGACACAGGTCAGTTGATCGAGATCGAAGTCCGCGAGCAGGGTCTTGCGGCCACGATGGATCGCGCCCACCGCCAACAGCCGAGCAAGAGCGCTTTTGCCGACACCGCCCTTTTGGCTGACGAACGCGGCCGTGGTCGGTGTTTTTGCTTTTGTCATCCCGGCGCCGTTTGAACGCTTCCGCCTTCGCTACGAAGGCATGTCGCACCGCTAATGCTATTCGTTGGCGCTGCGATGACAAGCGACAGATGAAATTATCTACGGTCAATGCTCGCTATGTCCTATTGTGCATAGCGAGCATTAAAGCCTCGTCTTGATATTATGCTGTCGCCTCAGGCAGTTGCGTAAAGCCTGCCACGGCACGGGCTTTCGTCCCTACTTTGATCGATCAAAATCCTCCATCTCATACAGGGGCCGGATTTCGATGACCGACGGCCCGAACATGGGATTGGGGCAGCGTTTGACCCACTCGATCGCCTCGTCGAGATCGTGCACCTTCCAGATCCAATAGCCGGCGACGAGTTCGTGCACGTTGGGAAACGGACCCTTGGTCACTGAGCGATTCTGACCGGAAAAAGCGACGCGCGCGCCCTTGGCGCTCGGCCTCAGGCCATCCGCTTCAACGAGAATCCCGGCGTCCTTCAGCTGCTGATTGAACGCTCCCATTTGCTCGAGCAGCTCGGGCGTCGGCATCTTGCCATCCTCGCTATCGTTCGTCGCCTTGACGATCACCATCACGCGCATCGTTGCCTCCAATCAATCTGCGGACCGCTAGACGTATTCGAGCTTCGGATACCAATCCGCGCCGCGACCCTCCGGCGTGCAGTCGAGTATCGTCCACAAAGGAGCCGGGTCGGGCGCGCCGCGCGGATCCTGGCCCGGGTCCACCGTTGCGTGCGTCATCTCGCCACCCCAGAAGTGACGGATCGTTCCGTCACGGCGGGTGAACACGTTGAAGGACGGCATCTCCGAACCGTTCGGCAGGAGGCCGAAATAGTCGCGGGAATAGGCGCCATTGAGGTCGCTGTAGAGCTTGAGGTCGCGCCAGCCGCGATCCTGTTTCCACCCCAGCAGGCGCTCGATGGGAGAGCGCGCCACGACCGCGAGCGCGATGCGCTGCCCGATGTCCGCCGCATTGCCCGCCCAGGCGCCGAGCGTGTTCGTGCACATCGGGCACGGGCGATCGCGCTCTGGCCCGAACATGTAGCTGTAGATCGCGAGCGTTTCTTTGTCGCCGAACAGCCCGGAGAAATCGGTTCGCCCGTCCTCGCCTTCGAAGCGATAGTCGCCAATGACTGGGCCACCCGGCGGCAGCGCCCGGCGTTGCGCGGCGACGCGTGCGATATGCCGGCGAAGTTCGATCTCTTCCGCCAGCAGCGCGGTGCGGGCGGAACGATACTCGGCGCTCTCGTTTGGGAACTGCACAGGGTCCACCCGAGCAAGCTCGGCGGCTGGCTTGAGAGCCGGAGTTTGAACGCTCATCGGGCAATCTCCTGACGATTGATCAAAGACGGAAAGAGCCGCGCCGACGGCCCGCGTCCTGCGAGCCGCCGAAACCTTCAGGGCGCGGCATTGCGCCCTAGAGGCGGCTTGAACGAGCTGCGGTCCAATACGCCCTATCTCTTGGGAGCGAGCAGCGCGAACATCGCGCCCTGCGGATCAAGGCCATTGATGATCCAGCGTCCGCCAGGAACTTCCATCGGTCCGTTGATCACCTGGCCGCCCGCGGACTTCACCCGGTCCTGGGCCGCATCGATCGCGTCGACGGTGATGTAATAGAGCCATTGTGAGGCAGGCATCTCCTGCATCTTCCTCATCATGCCGCCGGACTGCTGACCTTTGGTGTTGAAGATCTGATAGGTTCCCATGGCGCCCATCGGCATCGCCTCGCCCTTCGTCCAGCCGAACAGGCCCGAGTAGAATGGGAAGGACTTCTCCGGATCGTCGCCGTGGAGCTCGTGCCAACCGATATAGCCGGGTTTGGTGGCATCCTGCATCGGCGGCTCATCGCCGTCGCCCTTGAACAACAGAAAGCCTGCGCCGCTCGGATCGCCAGCGACCGCGAAGGTCCCGATGTTCGGAATCGCGGTCGGCTCTCGATGGATGACGCCGCCCGCGGCCTTGACCTTGTCGGCGTATTTCTTGACGTCGTCGACCGCGATATAGCCCATCCACGCCGGGCGCACGCCCATCTTCGCGGCGTCCTCGGGAATCGGCATCAAGCCGCCGACCATGGCTTCGCCGGTCTTGAGCAGCGTGTATTTCTGCGCGTTCATCGTGTTGGGCGCGAGGTCCCAGCCGACGACTTTGGAATAGAATTTTTCCGAGCCGGGAAGATCGTTGGACATCTGATCGTACCAGACGAATTTGCCGAGCACGTCCGATTGAGTCGCGTTGGCCATAGTTTCCTCCTTCAAAGTGGCGCGGGACGCCTGCTGCAATTGACTGTCGCGTTCTTCATGACGTCGACGCGGCGCGAGAGACGGCGCCGCCGAAGACGCTATTGTGGAGCCGAAATGTGTCGGCCGATTGATCGCCTCGCCTAGTTCGACGAGGCGGCCTCTTCCATTTGCGCGATGTCGAGCTTCTTCATGCTCATGACCGCGCGCATGACGCGATCAGCGCGCTCAGCGTCGCCACCCAAAAGTTCCGGCAGGATACGCGGCACGATTTGCCAGGAAACGCCAAACTTGTCGGTGAGCCAGCCGCACTCGACATGCTCGCCGCCCTCGGCAAGCTTCTCCCACAGCGCATCGATTTCTGCCTGGTCGTCGCAATTGACCATAAGCGAGATCGCGGGGGTGAACTTGTAGTGCGGACCGCCGTTGAGCGCGAGGAATTGCTGGCCATAGATCTCGAAGAAAACCGTCATCACCGCGCCCTTCCGGTCGGGCGCGAACTCGCCGTAGCGGGCCGTCGACAGAATGCGACTGTTCGGAAAGATCGAGAGGTAGTGAGCGACAGCTTCCTCGGCGTTGGAATTGAACCAGAGACAGGGCGTGATTTTCTGCTCGGTCATGTGGTCTCCTCCTTAGGCGACGCGTTAAGGCGGGTTTAGCCAACGCTTCAGGGCGCCGGGTGTTCCGCTAAGTGCGATTGCGCGGGTTTCCTTAGTGGCGAAATGACGGAAGAACTTGCCCCTTTGTCGACCTCGCTGAGGCGCTCGCTGCTAGCCCGTCTTTGCTCATGTAATGCACATACCCACCAGTCGGTATGAATGTCAAGCGACGAAAGCCACCCTTTGCAATCGCGGAGGCTCGCCGCGGCCAAAAGCAACGAGTGGCGGGCGTCTAGGCGCTTTAGGCCCCGCAGATGGTCGTCACCGCGTCGTCGATGATCGGCAGAATTTTCGCGCGCGGAATGCGGGCGCGCGCCCGGATCGAGAGCGTGTGAATGGTCGCCGATGCCATGCGGGCGAGCCTGCGCGGATCGGCGTTCTCCGCAAGTTCGCCCACCGCGCGGGCGTCGGCGAACATGCGCCCAAATGCGCGATCGGTTCCGTCGATCGCATCAGAGACGAGATTGTGAAGGTCGGGGTCGGCGATCGCCTCCGAGGCGGCGCTAAGCACCGTGAAGCAGCCGCGCGGACCGTCCGGGCCGCTGAGGTAAAGATCGAGCGCGGCAGTGAGAATGCGCCTCAGCTTGACCCGCAGCGGCTCGCGCGCCGCAAACAGGGGCGCGAACGACTTGTTCACACGCTTTCGGTATTGCCCGTAAGCCTGCAGATAGAGCGCGCGCTTGTCGCCGAAGGCGCCGTAAAGGCTCGGGCGGTTCAAGCCGGTCGCCGCGCTGATGTCGTCCAGCGAGGTGGCGGCGAAGCCGTCGCTCCAAAAAACATCCATCGCCTGCGCCAGCGCGGTCTCCGGTTCGAAGGCGCGCGGCCTGCCACGCCCTCGCGAGACGGCCCTGGGAGTGCGTGGAGAAGATTTTTGTACCATGTTGAACAAAACTCTTGACGGCGCACATTATATGCGAAAGAGTACAAAAATTGCAAAGGAGGAATCCATGGAGCTCTATTTCGCCCCGCTCGCCTGTTCGATGTCGGCGCGCATCGCGCTCGCCGAAGCCGGCGCCGCCATCGATCTCGTCGAGGTCGACACCCACGCCGGACGCACAGTGACGACGGGCGAGAACTATCGCGCGATCAATCCGCTCGGCTATGTGCCGGCGCTGAGGCTCGACGATGGAACCGTGCTGACCGAGAATTCGGCAATCCTGCAGTATATCGCGGAGCAATATCCAGAGGCTCAGCTCGCCCCGCCGGCCTCCGATCGCATCGGGCGAGCGAAGCTTCGGCAATGGCTGAGCTTCATCAGCGCCGAACTTCACAAGGGTCTCATGACGCCGCTGCTCGGCGATAAGACGCCGCCCGAGGTGAAGGCTTGGACCTTGGCCAAGTACGCCCCGCGCCTCGCCTATCTCGACGCCAAGTTGAAAGACCGGGAATTCCTGCTCGACCGCTTCAGCGTCGCGGACGGCTATCTGACCACGGTGCTCAACTGGACGCGGGCGACGCCCCAGATCGACCTCGCCGCTTATCCGAACGTGAAAGCCTATCTCGAACGGATGCGCGCGAGGCCCAGCGTCGCCGCGGCTTTGGCGACGGAGATTCCGTTGTTTCACGCGGAGGTGGAGCGACGCAAGGCGGCTTGAGAAGCCCGTCACTCGCCGCAAAAAAGGGCCGCCTCGCGGCGGCCCCTTCAACAGTCGTTGATCCCGGCGGATCAGGCGGCCGATAGAGCGCACCGCGCGCTCTTCCCCTTGCGCAAACTGGCGTAGCCGAGTCCGGCGAAGCCAAGAATTAGCATTGCCCAGGTCGAGGGTTCGGGGGTGCTCATCGCCCCTGTTTCAAAGATAGCGCCGCTGTTGGCGGTCGCATTGGTCGAATTGAGGAAGGCGACAACATAAGAACCCTGAAGAAGGCCTTTATTGAGTGTCAACAGATCGAAGTTCGAGGCGTCAGAATTCCTAGGAAGCGTTTGGGTCCCAAGGTCGGCTGCGTAAACGAAAAACCCGGTGGCGCTCGGCTGGAAGGTCTGCGCGGAAGGGAGATAGGCGCCGATCGGATTGGTCGGGCTCGCGGAGATGCCAAGATAGCTGTCCAGCTGGCCTGAGGTCCAAGGCGTGGCTGAGAACAACGAGGCCGTGAAAGTTGAAGTGCCCACCAACGGACCGGAAATCGTGTATGTCGTCGATGGGTTCGAGACGTTGTCGGGCACGAAATGTCGATCATGAGATCGCCCGCAGCGGACTGACCGCCGGCCGAGAAGCCGAAGTCAGGCGGGTTCACCGATGTGGGCGATTGGTCCCGTTGTCGGTGCACGGCGCTACAGTGTCGCAAAAGCCGTGCAGTGTCGCTTGCGCGCTGCCCGGAATTGCCGCGACCCACACGCCAAACACGATAGCAGAAATGACAGCAGTCTTCATGACTGTGCTCCCCTTTTGGGGGCGCCAACCGGATTCTACCGGTAAACGCGCGACTACCTCCCAGCCATTAATCCACAAGTACCACAACCGGCGGGGTTGTCAACTTCTCCTTCACTATTTCGTTACCATCTATACCTAATAGACGCCGGAATATTCTTTCGGATATAGCGATCATTGGCGCTAACTGCATCAATCTACGCTGGCAGGGAGCACTATCCCGAGCCTCGCAGTGCATGCCGCACTCGATCGAAGTCGCCCCGATAGCCGGTGACGACGCCAAGTGCTCCGCTGCCCTTGGCCGATGATCAGCCTGGCGGCCGATGTGTCAATTGAATATTGCGGCGCCGCGCAAAGATTCGGCGCGAGATCGCCGGACTTCGACTCACCACCATGGGATCAAGGGCGCCGCCGCTGGACGCAGGCCGTCTAGCGGTATATTCTTCGGGATATAGCGATCCCAATCAGCTCAAATCCCACCAGCCCCATCATG